>NZ_JBIRGJ010000025.1:0-1095 GCF_044327915.1 Streptomyces afghaniensis | reverse complement strand
CATGTCGGCTTGGCGGGTGTGGGGGGCGCGGAGGTTGAGGGGGACGTAGGCGCCGCCTGCGCCCAGGATGCCGAGGAGGGTGATGATGGCGGTGGTGCCGCGTTGGCCGTGGTAGACGACTCGGTCGTCGGGGGTGATGCCCGCGGTGAGGAGTTCGCGGGTGAGGCGGCTGGCGCGGCCGGCGAGTTCGGCGTAGGTGAGTGACTGGTGGTCGTCGGTGACGGCGATGGCGTGGGGTGTGTGTGCGGCGTGGTGTCTGATCCGTTCGACGACGCAGGTGAGGGTGTCGTCGCGGTCGGTGGCGTTCCAGGTGTGCAGCAGTAGTTCGCGTTCGGTTTCGGAGAGCGCGGTGAGTTGATGGACGGGTTGGGCGGGGTCGTCCGCGGCGGTGTGGCAGGCGCGCAGGATGTCGCTGAGGATCGTGTGTGCGGTGTGTTCGGTGAACAGGTCGGTGCTGTATTCCAGGGTCAGTGACAGTTCGCCGGTGGGGTCTTGCTGGGTGATGAGCATCAGGTCGAACTTGGAGGTGCCGTCGCCGGTGGGCAGGTGGGTCAGGCGGGTCTGGCCCAGGATCTGTTCGGTGGCGGGGGCGTTCTGGAAGGCGAGCATGACCTGGAAGAGGGGGTTGCGGGAGCGGTCGCGGTCGGGGACGAGGTGTTGTGCGAGTCGTTCGAAGGGCACGTCCTGGTGGGTCAGTCCTTCCTGGGAGGTGCGGCTGACCTGGTCCAGGAGGGTGTGGAAGGTGTCGGTGGGGGTGATGTGTGTGCGTAGGGGCAGGGTGTTGACGAAGAAGCCGATCAGGTCTTCGGTTTCGATGCGGGAGCGGTTGGCGACGGGGACGCCGATGACGATGTCGTCTTGTCCGGCGCGTCGTGAGAGGACCGCGGCCAGGACGGACTGCATGACGTTGAAGAGGGTGCTTCCGCGGTCCTGGGCGATGTTGGTCAGCCGGGTGACGGCGTGTGGGTCGAGTGTGTCGGTGAGTTGGGCGCCGCGGTAGGTGGGGGTGGCCGGGCGGGGGTGGTCGGTGGGCAGGTCGAGTGCGGGTGGTGCGCCGGCCAGGGCGGTTTGCCAGTAGGCGAGTTGTTCTTCGAG
>NZ_JBIRGJ010000024.1:0-3170 GCF_044327915.1 Streptomyces afghaniensis | reverse complement strand
GAAGACCTCTTCCGGCGTGATCTGGAGGCCCGGGACACTTTGGCGCGTCTCTTGCGCGAGGTCGACGACGTATACGCCGGCGGCCTGAGATCCGCGGTGAGCCCGCGAGGACGAGAAGGAGCGCGGCACGCCCTTGGAGCGGAACTGCTCACTGTCCTCCCCCGACGGTTATGAACCGGTGACGCTCACACTTGCGCACCTGCACTGGGCCTTAGCATCAACTCAGTGGGCGCAGACATAGATGGTGTGATCGAGACTCGCTCGGCCGACGGACACTGGGAGATGGCGGTCGACCTTCTGGACCTGCAACTGGGGCGGGACCACGAGGCGTGGGGGTGTCTCTTCAACTCCGGCGGGACGGGGGGTGTGGATCGTCCCCTCTTTGCCGACCGCGGGCTTCCGAGCGACCCCTCGGATCCGGTACGGGATACCGGATTCGAGGACTATCAGCACAGCCACACGTATGCCACCTGGACCGAAGTCGCCGCGGTCGACTGGGACGCCCCGCTCGCCGACGAGCATGCTTATCACTGGGCGGGCCTGTGGCGGCCTGGTGACGACGGCGAGCTCGTCCAGCACGACATCGTGTGGGCTTCAGCCACGCCCGGCCTGGATGAGGCCGCGGCCGATGCTTTCGGCGAGGATGTGTACAGCCCAGCGGAATGGCCGCAGGGCGGTGAGGTCCACCTGGACGGCGCCGTGTACCGCCCCGTGATTCTCACAGCGCGGATGCTCGCTCCTCCGGACCAGGCACCCTGGTCCCGGGTCTGGAATGCGATGCGGGACCTCGCCGATGAGCACGGGGACGGCAACGTACGTGTGGTCGTCTGGTTCGGTTGACGACGGCTCAGGCGTGCCCTGGAATGGAATGACAGCAGGCCGGGGCGAAGACGAGAAGGCTGGCCCTTGACCCCGACCCCCCGAGGCGTTCGCCGAACGGTGGGCCGCCCGCATTGCCGCATTTCTGGCCCGGGGGACGCTCGAATGGCTGTGGCGCGAGGACTGCTTCGCCCCCTGGGCCCTGGACCTCGCCATGCGTTACATCGACCGGAACGTCGCGGTGACCGATGCGACCCGCCTGCTCTCCAAGGCCGCGGAGCGCGGCGGTTCCCGAAACCGCAGCAATGGCGTCCAGGGGGCCGGGCAGGCCCCCGGCGGACGGCTCCGCCGAGGGGTCGACCGACGGGCCGCGCCTGCGGCCGGCCTACAGCAGGTGGTCGACCTTGCCCGCCTTGATGTCCCGGATGAGCGTGCGAAGGGCGTCGCGGCTGTCCGCCAGGCGATGCTCCTCCTGCCCGGCGACGGCGATGTAGGCGTTGCCTTCGGTGTCAATGCCTGGCAGAAGGTCTCTCCGGCTCAGCTCATGAACGAGAAGGGAGTTGACGCTCGTATCGGTGATGCGAGCTTCACGGCCTGGAAGGCGTTGAACGACAACCCCAAGGGGGCGTTGGAGTACCTGACCCTGGAATGACAGTAGGCCGGGGTGAAAACGAGAAGGAGGATGACGGCTCGGAAGCCGTCACCCCGTGACGCACGACTGATGCCGCCAGTTTTCCGTTCAGCCGCCGAACCAGACGACGAGGCGGACGCTGTCCTCACCATGGAGTTCGGACAGCGTGCCCATCACTTTCCACACAGGTCGCCATGGTCCGTCGGTCGGTACCAGGTCGCGATAGGCGGGGAGGACAGGTCGGTACACATCGTTGCCGAGCAGGAACTCTCCGTCGGCGGGCCACCGGGAGGGAGCGATGTTGCCCTCTCCGAACTTGGCGGCGGCCGAGTCGTACAGCTCATCTGGGAGCGCGGCCAATCCGTCGGGCGCGAAGGATCCTTCGTGGGTACGGGACCAGCGGCGGACCCAGTACCGAGACGGGCCGTCGGTGCATGGGGCATTCCAGTCGACAGCCGACATCACGCCACGAGAACCACGAATGACTGTGGCCCTCGAAATCGTCCACCTCCCTGCGCACCGTGTCCGAAATATCTACAGGGGCTCCGCGCTCAGGAATCAATGCGAGTGCAAGCAGCTGGGACTGGACTTGCAAGGCGAAGACCCTGAGGAGTTCGGCAACCGTTGGGCCGTGGGCATCGAATAAGACGAACGAGTGGACGACAGCCACGAGACGTGGCAGGACGGCGAAAATGAGCGAGTCGGACGCGGAGCTGAGTGCCGAGGAGATGTGGGATCCGCAGGTCGCGCGATGGCGTGATCCGGAGGGTGACTACGTTCTGCCCCGCGCCCTTCGATCCTTGCCACAGCCTTGGGACGAGGGCGACTGGGATCGGATCGGGGACCTGCCGCGCACCGATGAGCGGGTGGCGGAGGCTCGGCAGGTGGTGACCGAGCTGCTGGAGGACCCGGAGTTGGCGCCGGATGTGCCTCAGCCGCCGTCTCCGGGCCTGTTGTGGCACGTGTGGGAGGAGTTCCACCAGGCGGTGGGGGAGAGAATGCCCCGCACGAGCCAGGTGACGTGGGCCGGTGTGGACGAGCTGGTGCGCGAGTGGCGGGGACGGGAGAGGCTGTACCCGCTTCAGCGGCATGTCGTTGATCACGTCGAAGCGGCGATACTCGCCATGATCCCGCGGCTGCGGGACGACACCGCCGACTCGGTGTTCCGCTGGCTGGCCCTGGACTCCGACCCCGGCCGTTTCGCCGACTGGGCGGTGGATACGGCCGAGCGCTGCGTGATCGAGGACATCGGCGCGGACTCTGCCATCGAGCTGTTGGGCGCGATGGGGAGTCCTGAGGCCAGGGCAGCTCTGGATCGCCTGTCGGTGAAGCCGGGTGGTCCGGCGAGTTGGGACAATGCGGAGGCGGCACAGGGGAAGCTCTTCGATATGGAGAGGGGGAGGCGGAGCGGTAGTAGGCGCGGAGCTGAGGGAAAGGACGATTAGCCTCTCCTGCTCCCACCTGCACAAGAGCTTCCCTGCACGTGGGGCTCCGGCTTCCGGTGGCCGCTGCGAAGGGGCGTGCCAAGCTGCTGCCGGGCTTGGTCGCCATGGACCGCATTGAATGTGCTGAGTGATCGCGAATCTCTTCACCGTCGCGGAAACAGAGTCGTCGCGGCTCCGCGAGGCGCTGGCTCAGTTGCTGGCCGTGACGCCCGAAGCGGTCGACGTCGCCGACACGGACGGGGACCAGGAAGCGCGTCGCTGGGACTCACCTGTTC
>NZ_JBIRGJ010000023.1:0-3843 GCF_044327915.1 Streptomyces afghaniensis | reverse complement strand
AACGACGCGACGACATCCACGAAGCCTTCCTTGGCCTCGCCACCTGCCTGATCACCTACCGCCACGTCCAACGCCTTTGTTAGGACCTCTTAGCGATCACTCGGGTCGGAGAAGTCGATGAGAAGTGACAACACCGGGGGCCGCAACTGGTCCATGGCGTGTGCCTGAGTGAGTTGGTCTGGACCCGGACTTGAAGGGCCGGATGGCGGTGGGGAGCTGGCAGTGAAGGGGCGTTGCTCAAACTCACAGGCGTCGCGCTGCGAGGCGTCGAGCACACGTCGTTCTTCTCGATGTTGATCTGCCTACCAGGTGACCGGGAGTTCATGGACGCCGTAGACCGTCATGGCCGACCGCAGTGGCACTTCCTCGGGCGCGACAGTGAGACGTAGTGCCGGGAAGCGGCGAAGCAGTGCGGGGAGGGCGATGCGTATTTCGGCGCGGGCCAGTCGCTGCCCGAGGCACTGGTGGAGGCCGTGACCGAACGCGAGGTGTCCGGCAGCGGGGCGGGTGAGGTCAAGCGCGTCCGGGGCGGCGAAATGGTCAGCGTCCCGGTTCGCCGCGGAAAGTGCGACGGTGACGGACTCGCCAGCCTTGATCAGGCAGCCGTGGAGCTCGATGTCCTTGAGCGCGACGCGGACCACGTGGTGGATGATCGTGAGGTAACGCAGCAGCTCCTCGACCACCGCAGGGGCGTCTTCCTCCTTGTCGCGGACCTCGGCTAACTGTGCGGGGTTGGCCAGCAGAGCGAAAGTGCCCAGCGCAAGCATGTTCGTCGTCGTCTCATGCCCGGCGATCAGGAGCAGGAGCGCCAGTCCGGCTCTCTCGTCCGCAGTAAGTCCCTCGTGCGCAGCGAGCCCGCTGAGCACATCTTCCTCTGGCCAGGAACGCTTGTGGCGCAGCAGGTCCCGTAGATGTGCCATGAGCTCCCTGACCGCCTCTTGCCGGTGTTCCGCTGTGAGGTCGATGTTCAAGAGCGTGGCGGCGTTCGTCCGCCGGTGCCGGCTCGCCGCCTCCGTCGGGGACCAGGTGGTTGTTGCGCAGGCTCGGGTGCGCCTGGTCGGTGCGGGCGCTCGGTTGCGGATCTACGGCGAGGATCTGCTGTGCAGTTTCGATCTGCAAGGCCTGGACGGTGACGTCCCGTTCGGTGATCTGCGGGTACCGAGCCACGAGGGCGGCGAGGATCGCAACCGCGGCATCCCGCAGGAAGCCGTGCAGAGTCTCGGTGGTCCACCAGCGCCGCGCGGACACCTGGGCCAGCAGCATTGGTTTTGTACGTGGGAGCTGACACCACTTGTTACTCAGAGCGGGGAACGCCCGGTTTCGCCGGAGGACGATGTCTCTGAGTTCTGGCAACGCCCGGGGGCTTGCGGTGGGAGCATGCACGTGCTTCGCGGGACGAGGCTGCGATGGCGCCACCGATGTCCAAGGTCGACTTGTACGCGGCGATCCGCTGTGACGCCCGGGCAGGGTTGTCGTACCGGGCCGTGATGCGCGAGAACGGAAGAAACCGTGACCGCGCGGGACCCGCCTGGATGCCTGCAAGCCGTTGATGGACGAGATACTCCGGTCCGACGACCACAGATCGCCCAAGAGGCCGGCCGCGGGTGGTGCGCGCGTTCATTCCGAAGTCCTACAGGCCGCAGCCGAGGCGGAGGGACTTCCGTGACCGGCCGCGCCACGCTGGCCCCCTCCAGGAAGCCGTCGACGGTCTTGGGCTCTTGCTGGCGCGCCGGCAGGTGGCGTTGCGGGATGTGCTGGTATCAGGGCATGGACAACAAGCGGCGCGTGCTGATCGTCGCCTACGACGGTGCGCAGATTCTCGACATCGCCTGTCCCAGTGGCGCGTTGGACATCGCCAACCGGTATGGCGCCGAGCCGCCGTACTCCATCGAGCTGGGGACCCTGGGCCGTCGGGTCGCCCGTAGCTCGGCGGGGATCCTGATGGGAGCGGGGCAGGGGCTGGAGACGGTCGCGGGGCAGTTGGACACCCTGTTCGTGGTGGGCGGCATCGGCTGTGAGGACGCGGCGTCGGACGAGCCGCTACTGGGCCAGGTGCGCCGGCTGGCCGGACTCAGTCGACGGGTGGCTTCTGTCTGTACCGGCGCCTATGTGCTCGCCGCCGCCGGACTGCTGGACCACCGGCGGGTAACGACCCATTGGGGGTGGGGGAAACAACTTGCCGAGCGTCACCCCGCGGTGGCCGTGGACGTTGCTCCTCTCTACATACGCGACGGCAACGTCTACACCTCGGCCGGGGTCACCAGCGCACTCGACCTGACGCTGGCGCTGATCGAGGACGACCACGGGCCGACGCTGGCTCGTGCCGTCGCCCGAGAACTCGTCACGCACCTGCACCGGCCAGCCGATCAGGCGCAGATCTCCATGTTCCTGGCCGCTCCGCCCCCGGAGAACCGGCTGGTGCGGGACCTGGTGGGCCATATCGCCGGTCATCTGGCCGAGGACCTCACACCCGCCACCCTGGCAGCGCGGGCGGGAGTCAGCCCTCGGCACCTGTCACGCCTGTTCACCGGGCACCTCGGTACGACTCCGGCACAGGCCGTACGCGTGGCGCGTACCGAAGCAGCAGCGCGTCTGGTGCGGTCCAGCGGACTGTCCATGGCGGCGGTCGCCCGTCGCTGCGGTTTCGGGTCGGCGGAGACGCTGCGGCAGGCGTTCCTGGACCACTACGGGGTCACGGGGGACAGGATTCGCAGGATGCCGGACATGCCGGCTGCGCGCGTCGCGCCGAGGCAGAAAACTGCCGGGCCATGAGGCATTCGACAACACGCAGAAACGTACTCCGGGGGACCGTGGCCACGGCCGCGCTCGCCGCCACGGCTGCGGTCCCGACCGGGGCGCACGCCGTTCCGCGGGGCGGCGCGGGACCGAACATCGGAATCCTGCTGTATGACGGCTACAGCCTGCTGGACCCGACCGGTCCGGCCGAGGTGCTGTCCCGGCTGCCGGACGCGACCGTGACGATGATCGCCGAGCGGCGCGGCGCGGTCCGCACAGACACGGCAGACGTGGCCGTGGTCGCTGAGCAGTGCATCGACGCGGTGGACCGTCTCGACGTCCTCCTCGTGCCGGGCGCGGGCAACCGCGGCACCGTCGCGGCGATGAACAACGAGGCGCTCCTGCGCTGGATCCGCCAGATCCACCGGCACAGCCAATGGACGACCTCCGTGTGCACCGGCAGCATCGTCCTCGCCGCGGCCGGGCTGCTGGACGGAAGGCGAGCGACGACCTACTGGGCTTCCGCCGAATACCTCCAGTCCACGTTCGACGTGACCTATCTGCCGCAGCGCTACGTGTGCTCAGGGAAGATCATCACTGCGGCCGGGGTGTCGGCGGGAGTGGACATGGCCCTGTATCTCGCCTCCCTCATCACAGACGATGACACGGCCAAGGCGATCCAACTCGCCGTTGAATACGACCCCCAGCCCCCCTTCGACTCCGGCAACGCCGCAGTCGCCAGTCCCCAACTGAAGGAAAAAGCACTGCAGTTGCTGGCCGCCTCGCAGGTGTAGCCGAAGCCGGAGCCGCTGAGCGGACAGGCACCGCCCGCTTCACCGCCCGCAGGCCCACAGCCTGGATCGGTTACGCCTCCGGTGTTGTCACTTCTCATCGACATTTCCGACCTGAGTGATCGCTAAGTGCTGCCGGAAACCGTCGACAAATGTTGTCAGCTCCAACCTACAAAACCACAGCATGCCCGGCCGGTGCCCGACCACATGAAAATCACCTACTTAGAGGTCCTAACAAAGGCGTTGGACGTGGCGGTAGGTGATCAGGCAGGTGGCGAGGCCAAGGAAGGCTTCGTGGATGTCGTCGCGTCGTTCC
>NZ_JBIRGJ010000022.1:3621-4858 GCF_044327915.1 Streptomyces afghaniensis | reverse complement strand
GTTCGGCGGCGTCCTACTCTCCCACAGGGTCCCCCCTGCAGTACCATCGGCGCTGTAAGGCTTAGCTTCCGGGTTCGGAATGTAACCGGGCGTTTCCCCTACGCTATAACCACCGAAACACTATGAAACTGTCAGCCGCACCATACCGTGACCATGGCATGGGGCTGTTCGTGGTTTCAGAACCAACACAGTGGACGCGAGCAACTGAGGACAAGCCCTCGGCCTATTAGTACCGGTCAACTCCACACGTTACCGTGCTTCCATATCCGGCCTATCAACCCAGTCGTCTACTGGGAGCCTTACCCTCTCTAGGAGGTGGGAGTCCTCATCTCGAAGCAGGCTTCCCGCTTAGATGCTTTCAGCGGTTATCCCTCCCGAACGTAGCCAACCAGCCATGCCCTTGGCAGAACAACTGGCACACCAGAGGTTCGTCCGTCCCGGTCCTCTCGTACTAGGGACAGCCCTTCTCAAGACTCCTACGCGCACAGCGGATAGGGACCGAACTGTCTCACGACGTTCTAAACCCAGCTCGCGTACCGCTTTAATGGGCGAACAGCCCAACCCTTGGGACCGACTCCAGCCCCAGGATGCGACGAGCCGACATCGAGGTGCCAAACCATCCCGTCGATATGGACTCTTGGGGAAGATCAGCCTGTTATCCCCGGGGTACCTTTTATCCGTTGAGCGACGGCGCTTCCACAAGCCACCGCCGGATCACTAGTCCCGACTTTCGTCCCTGCTCGACCCGTCGGTCTCACAGTCAAGCTCCCTTGTGCACTTACACTCAACACCTGATTGCCAACCAGGCTGAGGGAACCTTTGGGCGCCTCCGTTACTCTTTAGGAGGCAACCGCCCCAGTTAAACTACCCATCAGACACTGTCCCTGATCCGGATCACGGACCCAGGTTAGACATCCAGCACGACCAGACTGGTATTTCAACGACGACTCCACACTAACTGGCGTTAGCGCTTCAAAGTCTCCCAGCTATCCTACACAAGCCGAACCGAACACCAATATCAAACTGTAGTAAAGGTCCCGGGGTCTTTCCGTCCTGCTGCGCGAAACGAGCATCTTTACTCGTAGTGCAATTTCACCGGGCCTATGGTTGAGACAGTCGAGAAGTCGTTACGCCATTCGTGCAGGTCGGAACTTACCCGACAAGGAATTTCGCTACCTTAGGATGGTTATAGTTACCACCGCCGTTTACTGGCGCTTAAGTTCTCAGCTTCGCCCCG
>NZ_JBIRGJ010000022.1:1689-3526 GCF_044327915.1 Streptomyces afghaniensis | reverse complement strand
GTTCCTACACCCTTACCCCGGGACAACCACCGCCCGGGCTGGACTACCTTCCTGCGTCACCCCATCACTCACCTACTACCAGATTGGGCCACCGGCTCCACCACTTTCCTTTCCCCGAAGGGTCCGGAACGGCTTCACGGGCTTAGCATCACTGGATTCGATGTTTGACGCTTCACAGCGGGTACCGGAATATCAACCGGTTATCCATCGACTACGCCTGTCGGCCTCGCCTTAGGTCCCGACTTACCCTGGGCAGATCAGCTTGACCCAGGAACCCTTAGTCAATCGGCGCACACGTTTCTCACGTGTGAATCGCTACTCATGCCTGCATTCTCACTCGTGAACCGTCCACAACTACCTTCCGGTGCTGCTTCACCCGGCACACGACGCTCCCCTACCCATCACAGCCGGCGTTGGCCGTATTGCTGCAATGACACGACTTCGGCGGTACGCTTGAGCCCCGCTACATTGTCGGCGCGGAATCACTAGACCAGTGAGCTATTACGCACTCTTTCAAGGGTGGCTGCTTCTAAGCCAACCTCCTGGTTGTCTGTGCGACTCCACATCCTTTCCCACTTAGCGTACGCTTAGGGGCCTTAGTCGATGCTCTGGGCTGTTTCCCTCTCGACCATGGAGCTTATCCCCCACAGTCTCACTGCCGCGCTCTCACTTACCGGCATTCGGAGTTTGGCTAAGGTCAGTAACCCGGTAGGGCCCATCGCCTATCCAGTGCTCTACCTCCGGCAAGAAACACACGACGCTGCACCTAAATGCATTTCGGGGAGAACCAGCTATCACGGAGTTTGATTGGCCTTTCACCCCTAACCACAGGTCATCCCCCAGGTTTTCAACCCTGGTGGGTTCGGTCCTCCACGAAGTCTTACCTCCGCTTCAACCTGCCCATGGCTAGATCACTCCGCTTCGGGTCTTGAGCGTGCTACTGAAACGCCCTATTCGGACTCGCTTTCGCTACGGCTTCCCCACCCGGGTTAACCTCGCAACACACCGCAAACTCGCAGGCTCATTCTTCAAAAGGCACGCAGTCACGAGACACCAAGCAAGCTTGATGTCCGACGCTCCCACGGCTTGTAGGCACACGGTTTCAGGTACTATTTCACTCCGCTCCCGCGGTACTTTTCACCATTCCCTCACGGTACTATCCGCTATCGGTCACCAGGGAATATTTAGGCTTAGCGGGTGGTCCCGCCAGATTCACACGGGATTTCTCGGGCCCCGTGCTACTTGGGTGTCTCTCAAACGAGCCGCTGACGTTTCGACTACGGGGGTCTTACCCTCTACGCCGGACCTTTCGCATGTCCTTCGCCTACATCAACGGTTTCTGACTCGTCTCACGGCCGGCAGACCGTGAAAGAGAGATCCCACAACCCCGTATACGCAACCCCTGCCGGGTCTCACACGCATACGGTTTGGCCTCATCCGGTTTCGCTCGCCACTACTCCCGGAATCACGGTTGTTTTCTCTTCCTGCGGGTACTGAGATGTTTCACTTCCCCGCGTTCCCTCCACACTGCCTATGTGTTCAGCAGCGGGTGACAGCCCATGACGACTGCCGGGTTTCCCCATTCGGAAACCCCCGGATCAAAGCCTGGTTGACGACTCCCCGGGGACTATCGTGGCCTCCCACGTCCTTCATCGGTTCCTGGTGCCAAGGCATCCACCGTGCGCCCTTAAAAACTTGGCCACAGATGCTCGCGTCCACTGTGCAGTTCTCAAACAACGACCAGCCACCCATCACCCCGGACCTTCGATCCGAGTTCACTGGGGCCGGCACTGAGGAAAAATCCATTCCCTCAGACACCCAACAGCGTGCCCGACCA
>NZ_JBIRGJ010000021.1:0-7452 GCF_044327915.1 Streptomyces afghaniensis | reverse complement strand
ATACCGGAGCCGAGCGGCACGGCGGCGTCCACAAGCTCGGCCAGTCGGTGATCACTTCGCAGGGCGAGTGAGGTGGAAACAGCGCTGTAGGCAGCCAAGCGCGCTTCTTCCGACATGTCGAGATGCTCGACTGCTACCTGCATCGAAACGCCGACCTCGTTTCCGCCCTGTCCGCGAGTGTTTCACCAGCTGCCGGACGAGGTTAAACGACACGGTCAGCCATCGTCCTCCACACCTCCTCGCAGTCCCCACTCATCGAGGCCGGAGTAGATCACTGCGATCCGGCCCCTGGGGAAGCCGAGTGACGTAGCTTCCCCGCTATAGAGGGCTACCAGCGAGTCGGGCCCTCTCCACCAGGTGTCTGCCAGGCCCATCACCTCGCGCACGGGCACGTAGCCGTTCAGTTCGATGCCATCGACGTCATCGCCGACGAGCTTGGTGACCTGTTTTGCCCACATAGACGCGCGGTGAGCCAAGGCGAGCGATTCCACCCAGCCCTCGATGGTTGCATGGAGGGGTGCCCACCTCTCTGCATGGATACCGAACTCACCAGACGGACTGATCATGAATGAGTAGGGGACTGCGGTCCGCTGTATCCCGGCTTCGAACCACCACCCCGCGGAGTCTGCTTCGGGCGAGTCCGGATCGAGGTACTTGGGGCCTCCGTCGTACTGCGGTGAGGGTGGCAAGAGCAGACCGCCCCATCGCTCTTGGTAGGCCGCCATTCGATCAATCACTTCTGCTGGGATGTCCCGCTCAAGCCACCACTGCCTGTGACCCTCGACGGGGCGAAAGTCGACCTTGACGCCATGCGTGCTGACAAAGGACCGCGCTCGTCGGGTCAGGCCATCGGACACATCGTTGATGAGGTGAAGATTCACCCGGGGGACGCTACCCAGTAGCCGTGGCGGGAGCATGCCCAGGGCCAGCCTCCGTGCCCAGAAGCGGCTCTCCCACGATCCACGGCCCTATTCCGCATGTCTGAATATCCGAAGCTGCCGAAATTGCTGGAGAAGATCGCCACCAAGTCCGGCAAGGGCGACTTCTACCGCCTGGCCGACCTCGGTTATGAACGGCGCGTTCCACCTCGACTTTCTCTGCACCAACGGCACGAGTCGAATGCACGAACCGGCTCTCAACATTGCGGTCTCCTGCGTTACGGCCTCTCAACTGGCGGAAGCAGGTTGTGCCAGGAGTGTCCGCACGAGCCTTTGCAGTAGGTCTGCCTGCGGCGGGTGTCGGCGACGGAGAACACCGAGACAAGGACACGGAACGCTTTGATGTGCTCGTCAGCGGGGAGGGCCGCGAACCTGTAGCGGGGTGGGTCCATGCAAATCATCACTGAAGGGTTAGCGGTGGGCTTCACTCCGGACCGAGCGACTCCCGCGTGGCCGTCCGCCGTGGTGATGTGCGCCTGCATCGCATAGCCGGCGACCTCCTGCAGTACCACCTGCCGTCCTGCCGGGGAGAGCGTGGCAAACCAGGTTGTCCCGTCGTCCAACGTGCGGAGTCCTTGCGCGACCTCGTTGACGACTCGCTCGGCCTCACGCCGAATGGCTCGCCCGTCCTCGCTGCTGGTCCCCAACATTTCTCGATCATTCCACATCGCCTCGGGCCGAGAGCGAGCTGGCGGCAGCTGGCTTCTGGAGTCGTCGGATCGAAGGGCGGCGCTGAAGGCGGTCGGGATGAACGGCATGTACTTGACCGACCTTCTCTGCAGCAACAGCACGAGTCGACTGCGCTCGTTCTTATGTGGTGAACGCGGCTGGGGGCTGTTGGACCTCCAGGACAACTGCCGTGCCTGCTACGGATCGGTCCTCGTGCATGGTGATCACCTTGCCGGGCTGAAGGTGCTGCCACTGCGAGGGGTCCAGGGGCGCGAGTCGTACCGAGGCATGTCCCCCGGGCTCCAGGAAAGGCGTGAACTCCACCCAGAGCCGGGCAACGTTGAGAACCGGTTCGCCGGTCGCGGTCCGGTGGCCGATGTTCCACATCGGTCGCAGGACGCCAGCGCCAGAGATGGGCGTCTGTCGTCGCGCTTCGGTGGCCGGGCGGAGGGTGAGGTCGGCTCGGAGAATCCCGTGGCGGGTCTCGAAGGCGCGCCAGTGGCACCAAGCCGCGCTCTTCTCCAGCCTCATCTGTTCGGCAGCGGTGGTCAGGGTTTCCCAGAAGCTGAGCGGAAGCGGGCGGACGTCACCGAGTTCTTCCAGCAGATTGAGGGCCACTTCCCACTCGTCGTGAGCGAGGTACTCCCAGACGTCGCTCACCGTGATGTCGTTCTCAGTGGCGCTCTTCTCAGGAACCAGCAGGGAAGCGGCTTCCAGCAGCTTCGGGATGTCCATGCCCTGATTCTGGACCACGGTCTCCTGACGGTGGCAGGAGGTGCCCGATGACCTCCACCGAGCAGATCGCGACTCTGGCGACCTTCGGGCGGTGTGGGCGGTTCTCTCCGTCGGTCACAAGCTCGCTAACCACGTGATCGGGCAGACCGACCAGCAGGCCGCGCACGCCGCGTACGACAAGGCTGCGCTGCTGCACCGGGCCGGACAGGAGATCCCCCGCGGCGGCCTCGTTGACTGGGACGCCCGCGGCCTGAGGCCCGACTGCCCGCTCGACTGGGCGCGAGCCACAGCCGTGATCTGGCGGTCTGCGGGCGGCCTGCTCGGCATCCACAACGACCTTTGACTCCGCCCCGGGACAGGCGCCAACGGCGTCGCAACCAAGCCGCCTGCCCCGGGCCCACCCAGCCCGTACAAGACGAGAGGGAGAGACCCCAGTACGGTCTCCGTCCTGCGCGTACAGGCCTGAATCGGGCAGCGCACGCTCTTACTGACCACCGCCGCCGTGCCGTTGACCAGCTGGGCCGTGCACGCCATCGCCCCGCACAAGCGGCTCGCCGCGGACAAGTTCGACGAAGCCCGGGTGAAACTGCTGACCGGCGGCGACCGCATCAAGGCCCGCCGCATGCGCCAGGACCCCTTCAGCTTCGAACCGACCCACAAGCTGTGGCTGCTGGGCAACCACAAGCCCGAAGTCGGCACCGGCGGCTTCGCGTTCTGGCGCCGCATGCGCCTGATCCCCTTCGATCGCGTCGTCCCCGACGACCGCAAGATCGACAACCTGGCCGACCTCCTTGTCATGGAAGAGGGCCCCGGCATTCTGGCCTGGCTCATCGACGGCGCCCGCCGTTACCTCGCCGGCGACCGCGACCTCACCGGCCCTGAACGCGTCCGCATCGCCACGACCGCCTACGCCGAGACCGAGGACCACACCGGCCGTTTCTACGAGGAGTGCTGTCGCCTGGGCCCCGACCTGCGCGCCGAGCAGACGGCGCTCTACGCCGCCTACACCGCCTGGTGCCACAATGAAGGCGCGCAGATCATCTCCTCCCGCGCGTTCGCCTCCCGGACCAGGGAACTGGTCGGACTGGCCTCGCCCAAGGAGATGAAAGTGTCCAACCAGCGCAAGTACTACCCGGGCATCGGCCTGCTCACCGACGAGGAAAGGGACACCGGCGTATGAGTTCCCTGATCAGCGCGGACGAGATCAGCCACGAAGCCGAGCTCGTGTGGCTGGAGGATGTCGACCAGCTCGACTATGTGCGCCAGAGCCTGGACCGGCTGCCCACCCGCAAGGGCAAGCCGGCCTATCACCGTGACGGCCGCATGGTCGGCTACGCCATCCTCGGCCCCGACGCCAAGGCCTCCCGCGCCTCCGGCACCTTCCGCCGCCGCGTCCTCTGGCTGCTGCCCCACGACCGCGACACCGAGCCCGACGGCCTGTACGCCAAGAGTGCCCCCGCTGAAGCCGTCGACCCCCGCACCCTCGAACCCCGGGTCAAGGGCTACAAGACCGAACGCTCCGAAGGCGGCCCGCCCTCCCGCGCCATGCAAGAACTCGGCATACAACTCCCCCTGTAGGGCGGCCGGGCACGAGTCGACGGCGGGTTCTGCCTCGGTTGCAGTGACGTGACGACCTAGAGGGTCTCGCCCACCCCGCCTGTGTGCCGAGCGGCTTTGGACCAGGCGTCGAAGCAGGCCACGTCGGGGGAGGGGTTCAAGCGGCTTCGTGTCGGCGTGCGGGATGGGTGCGTGCGGTGGTTGCAGTCGCTCAGACGCCCCATCGCATGCGGTCCCAGGTGACTGGGCCGACGATGCCGTCGTCTTGGCACTGTCACGTTGGCTGATACCGGTGGGATGATCTTCGCTTCGATCAGGCTGGGAGGGGTCGTCCGTGGGGAGTGCGTCGCAGTCGTACAAGGGTCACCGGTACCCGGTCGAGGTCATCTCCCACTGTGTGTGGCTGTACTTCCGCTTCCCGCTGTCGTTCCGCGAGGTCGAGGAGCTCATGCTCGAGCGCGGGATCGCCGTTTCCTACGAGACGATCCGCCGCTGGTGCGCGAAGTTCGGGCAGACCTACGCAGGCGCGCTGCGCCGCCGACAGCCCCAGTCCGGGGACAAGTGGCACCTGGACGAGGTCTTCGTCAAGATCAACGGGCGGTTGCAGTACCTGTGGCGGGCCGTCGACCAGGACGGCAACGTCCTGGACATCCTGGTGCAGAACCGGCGGGACAAGGCCGCGGCCAGGCGTTTCTTTCGCAGGCTGCTGAAGAGGACCGGTGCGGTGCCGCGGGTGGTCGTCAACGACAAGCTCCGCTCCTACGGCGCGGGCCTCCGCGAGGTCATGCCGTGCGTCGAGCACCGGCAGTCGAAGTACCTGAACAACCGGGCGGAGAACAGCCACCAGCCAACCAGGCAACGCGAACGGGCGATGAAAAACTTCCGCTCCGTGGGCGGAGCACAGCATTCAGCGGCATCTCGCCCCAATGCCGGCCCCGCCGCCATCTGACGCCCGCACACCACTACCGCGCCGAGATGACCGTCCGCTTCGCAATCTGGGACCAGATCACAGGAGTCGCCAGCCCCGCCGCCACGGCCTGACCACAGCCCGGAACTGGGCTCCACCACGCCACGGAGTGCCATCAGGCACCTACCCACCCAACAACGTGACAGCGCCGGGAGAACCAACAGGGCTCCTGCGCGTGAGACGTCGAACACCTCCCTCAACGGCACGGGAGCCTTGTGCGTTACGCCCTGCGACCTCGTCACCCGATCAGTGCCTGCGCTGAAAAGGCTCAGTGAGCTGGTCACCAACGCCCGCAAGTACGCGCCCGGCCCCGTGCTGAGGCCGGCCGCCTGACCTATGGGTCCAGGCAGATCTCCAGGACCGCTCGCCGTATTCCCTGCCGATCCGCCATTCCTTTTTAGGTGACGGGAGGCGATTCTGGACATGGAGGAGAGAAATCATGGGCTGGATCAACACTATTAAGGAAGATGCGGCTCTTAAGGAGGCGCAGCACGCCTGGGACAAAGGGCGGAATATCTTGGTGTTTAAGTTCATCGAGGCACACACCAACAGTCTGATGAGCGGAGCCATGACTGGTATGAACGACCAGATGGAGGCAATCGAGTCTATTGGCTGGAGGCTGGATCACATGTCGGTCGCCGAGGGTAATGTCATCGGAGCACTAGGCAGCAAGCGGGACGAGCGCCTTGTCATCGTCTGCCTGTATCGAAGGCCTTCCCTGGCGGGGTAGCCATCCAGAGCCACGCCCAGCGCGCAGCGTGCCCGAGGCCCACACGCCGTCGTCAGCGCGAGCCGGGTAACCGAACGTACGGAACGTGTGCCCGCACACCCCCATCCCGTCGATGAGCTGCACCGGCCTCCCGCCTTCGAGTGCCGCGTGGAGCCGCACACCACAAGGTGCCCGAGCAACCGTCAGTTCCAACAAGGGGATGGCCCCTGTTCGGCCTGGGCCCGGCGCGTGTGGGTCAATTGGCATCGCAGCCGATGCCGTCTCCGTCCCGGTCAAGGCGGTGCGGGTCGTCGGGGCCGACCCAGACGGGGCCTGACAGGTCCGAGCAGTCCACATCGGGGACACCAGCGGGAGGCCCGTTTGGGAGCTCTGGGCGTGCCGGGGTGTCTGGGGCAGGGGAGTCCGGCGGGTCCGGGGGAGCGCTGGAGGTCTCCGGCTGCTCGGGGCAGGCGGTCCACAAGCCCGATCCGTCCTGCCGGGCGGCGTCCTCGGCGTCAGAGACTCTGGGCCAGTACTTGTCGTTGGGCGGGAAGAGGACCGCCTCGGCGTGTCCGCTGCGGACGAGTGACTCGTTGACGAAGGTGCCCTGCTCGTTCCACACGTACAGCAGGTACCGGTCGTAGCGGTCGGTGAGTTCGACATCGCGTTCGGCGCGGATGCGGCTGCCCGGCGGCAGGAGCGTGGTGGTGCGGGCGGTCGCGTCGTCTGCGAAACAGGCACCGCGCTCCGGCGTGTCGATCGCCAGGAGCCGCACCCGGGACACGGTGTCCTTCGGCAGGACCCCGCCGTCGCCGCGCACATCGAGGGTGTCACCGTCGACAATGCGGAGCACGACTACCCCCGGCGGAGCTGTCGATGGCTTCGGCTTGATGGTTGGTGGGGTGGCAGCGCTGTCGGAGGGCTGGGCAGGCGGCTTCGTCGTACCTGCGGATGAGTCGTGATGAGGTTTGTCGGACGGCTGATTCGTAGAGGTATCCGTGGGCTCAGCCGTGCCGGAGGTGCGCTCTTGGCCCTCATCAAGCAGCGTCCCGAGGCAGCCCAGGCCCAGGAGTAGACCAAAAATTACGAGGATTGCGGTAATCCAGGGGTGCTTGAGGCGTTTGGGTCTCTTGGGGCCGCGCGGGCTTCGCGGGCGGGGGCGCCAGGGTTGGTCTCGCCGGGCGTTCGCGTCGGGTGGCGGAGAAGGGCACATGGCGCCCTCCAGGGGAGGAAGATGCTGCTTTACCAGTACAGCACTTGCCCTGCCCAGCCGCCTTCCGATGGGTTCTGGGGACGCTTGCCCGATGACGGAGGCATATCAAGTACCAGCCTACTCGCTAGGAATGAAGAAAAGTCTCCCGACACCAGGCACCCCGGGCAGGCAATAGGCCGGTCGGCGCCATATGACGAGGTTCGGAGTCAGATTTGTCCTCGGAGGTCACAGAATTTCCAGCACAATGGGAGTTAGCCTGAGGTTGTGGCACGGATAGGCAGCGCTGACGTCCCGGTCGGGAGGATGAGTCCCGCGGGAAGTGTGGTGTGGGCGCTGATCCCTTTGTTCACGCTCGGGATGGGAACGATGTTCGTCCTTGCGTGGGGGGCCTACCGGCTTCGGTCACGCGCTCTTGGTGTTGCCGCCGTCGTGGCACTGATCATGACTGTTCTTGCCTTCAGCTTGAGCGGCGCGTCGGATGATGCGGGCAGCACAGCGAGTGGAGTATTGATCATCCTGCTGATCGGCGGCGGTCTGACAACGACGTTCATGGTTCGGCGACAGCTTGTTAAGAGGTCCTAACAGAAGTTGTTGATCAAGTGACCGTCGGCTTGTCTGCTCGTTGGTCGGGTCGTGAGGAAACGTCAGTCGCGGCCGTGGATCG
>NZ_JBIRGJ010000020.1:0-7637 GCF_044327915.1 Streptomyces afghaniensis | reverse complement strand
ATACCGGAGCCGAGCGGCACGGCGGCGTCCACAAGCTCGGCCAGTCGGTGATCACTTCGCAGGGCGAGTGAGGTGGAAACAGCGCTGTAGGCAGCAAAGCGCGCTTCTTCCGGCATATCGAGATGCTCGACTGCTACCTGCATCGAAACGCCGACCTCGTTTCCGCCCTGTTCGCGAGTGTTTTTGCACAGGCTCCCACGTCATCTCGGTGGACCGCGGGCCGCCCGGGGCGCTCCTGCGGATCACCGTCGCACCAGGTGGACTGGTCATGAGCGACACCGTCAGCGCCCTCGAACACATCACCGCCATCGAGGTCACTCCCATCTGACCGGCGTCAAGAGGACCGGCCCGGGCAGCCTCTGAGCTGAACGCAAACGGTGGACGACGGACAAGAACCAAACCCTGTCCATAACTGGGATTCCTGGGGCAGTCAGCCGAGGTAGAAGTCCTTGCGGACGGCGACGAACTCCTCGACGGTCAGGGGCCGCTTCCCGGTGATGCGCTCAACGTCGATGGTCGCCCTGTCGTAGCGGTTCGCGCGGTGCAGCTGCGCCATGGTCGCGATGTGCTGCTCGGTGTGCTGTGGCAGGCCCGCTTTCGCGAGTACCTCTGTGCGCCACCATGGCAGAGGGACGTCCAGATAGGTCACCGTCCGGCCGAGTGCCTTGGAGAACTCCTGGGCTACTTCGCTCATGTCGAGCGCCCGCGGTCCGGTCAGCTCGTACACCTTCCCGGCGTGCTCCCCGGGATCGCGCAGGATGGTCGCGACCACGTGGGCGACGTCGTCGGCAGCGACCGGCGAGGTGCGTCCGGTCCCGAACGGCAGCGCCAGCGTGCCGTTCTCGCGGATCGACCGCGCCGCGAGGGCGGTGAACAGCGGATTGTCGAGGAACGTCGTCGGGCGCACATGCACCACGGGCAGGCCCGACCAGTCCAGCACCTGCTCCGCCAGCCAGTGCAGCCGCTGCTGGTGGGATTCCGCGGTGCTGGTGGCGGTCATCTGCGACACCGTCATCTGCGACATGTCCACCAGCACGTCGAGTTCGCCGTGCGCCTTCGCGACCGTGGCCATGACGGTCGCCGCCAGCAGGTGGTCCGGGGACACACTGAGCCCGAAGTACGTCCGGCGGACGCCGTCGAGCGCGGCCGCCACCGTTTCGGGCCGGGTCAGATCCCCGGTGACGACCTCGGCGCCCCATGCCCGCACCTCGGCCGCGCGGTCGTCCTCGCGGCGGACCAGGACGCGGACCGGCACGTTCTGCGCGCGCAGCCGCTCGGTGACGAGGCGGCCCATGCCGCCTGCGCCGGTGATGAGAACGAGGTCGTGATCAGCCATCGGTGGCTTCCTTCCGGAGGTGTTCGACTCGGCCAGGCCCTGGCCGCTGCACGGGTGGTAGTGCGTTCTGGTACTCGACGTCGCCGCTCGGGATGAACACCATTTCCGCCGATCCGCCGATCGGTCCCGACAAACGGCCGGCCGCACTTGTGTGTGTGGGGGTGCTGAGGGGGCGGCGGGCGCCGGGGATGGCTCCGTTACCGGAGCAGGAAGTTGAGGAGGGTCTCGGTGCGCTTGTTGAAGGGCGCGCGCAGCAGGCGGGTGGCGTTCCAGCGTCCTTGTACGTGGATGCCCTTGGGATGGCTGAGCGTGCGGAAGCCTTCGATGCCGTGGTACTTGCCCATCCCGCTGGCGCCGACGCCGCCGAAGGGGAGGTCGTCCTGCGCGACGTGCATGATGGTGCCGTTGACGGTGACGTTGCCGGAGGTCGTGTGGTCGAGGACCTTGCGGCGGTCGGGGCCGTCGTCGCCGAAGTAGTAGAGGGCCAGCGGGCGCGGGCGTGCGTTGACGTAAGTGATGGCGTCGTCGATGTCGCGGTAACCGAAGATCGGCAGAATGGGGCCGAAGATCTCCTCGTGGGCGATGCGCATGTCGTCGGTGACGCCGAGCACGACGGTCGGTGTGAGGGTGTGCGGACGGCGGGCCGCGTCGCCCGGCCGGTGTCCGACCTCGATGATCCGCGCCCCGTGAGTCCGGGCGTCGTCTATCAGGTCGGTGAGGATCTTGTACTGCTTGTCGTCGATGATCGAGGTGTAGTCGTCGCTGGTCGGGCCGTCGGGGTAAGCGGTCTTCACCAGTCTGTCGTAGCTGGCGACGAAGGCGTCGATCTCGGATTCGTGCACCAGGGCGTAGTCGGGGGCGATGCAGGTCTGCCCGCCGCTGAGAAGCTTGCCGAAGACGATGTCGGCCACGGCCCGGTCGTGGACGTGTCCCTTGGCCACGATGGTCGGGGACTTGCCGCCGAGTTCCAGCGTGACGGGGACGAGGTGGTCGCCGGCCGCCTTCATCACGGCTCGCCCGACCTCGGTGCTGCCGGTGAAGACGAGATGGTCGAACGGCAGGGACGAGAACGCGGAACCGTCGCCGCTGACCATCGTGACCTGCTCCGGCGGGAAGAGCTCGTTGAGCATCGACGCGAGCACCGCGTTCGTCGCCGGGGTCAGCTTCGACGGCTTGAGCATCACGCGGTTGCCGGCCGCGATCGCGGTGACGACCGGCATGAGCGACAGATTGACGGGATAGTTCCACGGCGAGATGACGCCGACCACGCCGAGCGGCTGGTATTCGATGCGGTTGCTGCCGAAACGCAGCAGCAGCTCGATGTGGCGGTGGGTCGGGCGCATGAACCGGCGAAGGTTGCGGTGCAGGTAGTCGATGCCCTGCACGACGCCCACGACTTCCATCAACGCGGTCTCGTGCCGCGAGCGATGCCCGAAATCAGCGTCGATCGCCTCCTCGATGGCGCCCCGCCGGGCGATCAGCGCCGCCTTGAACCTGGTCAGATCGCTGCGCCGCGCCTCCAGGGAGGGCGCTCCGTCGCGGAGGTAGGCGGTGCGCTGAGCTTGGAGGATGTGATGGAAGCGCTCCGCGTCGGTGGGCTGTCTGGTGACGTCGGTGCTGGTCATGATTGTGTTCCTTGGCTGCTGGTGCGGGCGACGGGGAGCTGCGGGCGCTGGCGGCGGGCCATCCAGCCCATGAACCGGACCATCGAGCGGCGCGACAGGAGCTTGCCGAGGAGGGCGAGCGACCGGCCGTTGGTGACCACCGACGGGGGCGCGGACCGTCGGTCGAGCGTGTCGAGGGCGATCTTCACGACCTGCTCGGGGGTTGCCCGCTTCGTGCCGTAGTCGGCGGACTGGCTCCCGGCGACGTCGTAGAACTCCGTCCGGGTGGCGCCGGGGCACACGGCCAGGACGCGCAGGTTGGTGCCGCGGGTCTCCTCCCACAGCGATTCGGTGAAGCTGAGCACGAATGCCTTGGTGGCGCCGTAGACACCCATGTACGGGGTCGGCTGGAAGCCCAGCAGGCTCGCGACGTTGATCAGGACGCCGGTGTCGGCGGAGGACAGCGGGTCGATGTAGGCGCGGCTGAGGTCGACCAGCGCGCTGATGTTCAGCGCGATCATGCTCTGCAGGCGGTCGGGATCCTCGTCGGTGAAGGCGTCGTGGGTGCCGAAGCCGGCGTTGTTGACCAGTCCAGTGGCGTAGATGCCGCGGGACTCGAGTTCGGCGCGCAGCGTGCGGCCGGCGTCGGGCAGGCCGAGGTCGCGGGCGACGGTGGTCACCGTGACGCCGTGGGCGCGGGTGAGTTCGGCGGCCAGGCTCTCGAGCCGGTCCGCCCGGCGGGCCACCAGCACGAGGTTTGCGCCGCGGCGGGCCAGCTGGCGGGCGAATTCGGCGCCGAGGCCGGAGCTGGCGCCGGTGACGATGACGGTCTGGCGGTGGTAGTCGATGTCGCTCATGGCATTCACTCTACGCACGCTTTTGCACTGAGTGCAAGTGCCTGCATCGAGTGAGACGGCGTACCATTGGTGCATGGCGCAGAAACCGACACCTATCCGGGAACAGACCCGCTCCGTGGTCCGATCACTGCTGGCGCGGACGGCCATCGAGCTGTTCGCCGCCAAGGGCTTCGACGACACGACCCTCGATGAGGTCGCCGCCGCCGCGGGCGTCTCCCGGCGGACCCTGTTCAACTACTTCCGCAACAAGGAAGACCTGGCGCTCAGCGGCCTGGACGAACAGGGCGAGCTGATCGCCGCGCGCCTCGCCGAGCGCCCGGCCGACGAGGATGCCTGGACGGCGCTGCGCGCGGCGTTCCAGGTGCTCGAGGAGATCGACATGAGCGCCGAAGGGCGTCTGGAGTTCATCACGCTGCTGTTCGGCAACGATTCCCTGCGTGCCGGACACGCCGAGAAGCAAGCCCGCTGGCAGGACCTGTTCGCACCGCACATCGAGCCGCGACTGCCCGACTCCGACCGCGGCACCCTGCAAGCCCGCGCGATCGCGGCCGCAGCGATCGTCTGCCTGCAGGCAGCCAACGAGCAATGGGTACGCCTGGGCGGACAGGCCGACATGTTCGACCTCTACGACACCGCCGTACAGGCCATCCGCCGCCCCGCCTGAGGTCGGTCACCGTAAGCTACGCAGCCAGAGGTCAGCCCTGGGCGGGTAGCTGCAGCGGCGGGTTGCCGTCGGCATCGAGCTTGGCCAGCTCGCCGTTGATGTCCACCGCGTGGGTGCCGGGAAGCGAGCTAGGACCCCGGAGCCGGCTCGTGCCGGTGGAGTTTCCGCGTCGCGGACCCGTAGCGGGTAACGCCCGGCACACTCGCGTTGCGGAAGGGCGCGGGCGTCAGTCGGCCGGGTTGTGTGTCTCTTCGGGTGCCTGTGGCAGGGAGGCGGAGGTGTCGGTCCAGGCCGCGAGAAGGGCGAGGGCTTCTGCGGAGGGGGAGGCGGGTTCGGGGGTGTAGATGGTGAGGGTCTGTTCGGGGTCGCCTTCGACGGCCAGGACCAGGTAGTCGAGGGTGAGGTCGCCGACGATCGGGTGGTGGAGGCGTTTGGTGCCGGTGGTGTGGGCTTGGACGTCGTGGTCGGCCCACATGCTCCGGAAGGTGTCGCTGTGCAGGGACAGCTCCCCGATCAGCTCGGTGAGCTGCGGGTCGTCGGGGTGGCGTCCGGCGTACAGGCGCAGCATGGCCAGGCAGTCGCCGGCGACCCGGTCCCAGTCTGCGTACAGGGTGCGGGCGGCCTCGTCGAGGAAGACGAAGCGGGCGAAGTTGCGTTCGCGGCGGGGCCGGGCTTCGAAGTCGGTGTAGAGGGCGTGGGCCAGCCGGTTTGCGGCCAGGACGTCCGTGCGTCGTCCCTGGACCACCGCGGGGACGCTGAGCGAGTCCAAGGTCCGGTACAGGACCGGGTGGACCCGCTGCGGGGCTAGGGGGCGCCGGCGGCGGGTCCGGGTGGCGGTGGGCTGGGCGAGGTCGAAGAGGTGCGCGCGTTCGGTGCCATCCAGGTGCAACGCGCGGGCGACGGCCTCCAGGACGGTTTCGGAGACGCCCTGGGTGCGGCCCCGCTCAAGGCGGATGTAGTAGTCGACGCTGACGCCGGCGAGCTGGGCGACTTCCTCGCGGCGCAGACCCGGTACGCGGCGGGCACCGCCGTGCGGGACGAGGCCGGCCTGCTCGGGGGTGATCCGGGCCCGGCGGGTTCGCAGGAACTCACGGATCTCGCTGCTGCGGTCCATGGGTCCACCGTACGGCCGGTACCTGGCAGGTCAGCGTGCTGAAGGGGGTACTGGCAGACCCCCGGAAGAGCGGTGCCCATTACGGCGGCCCACGGGACGTTCGCGGGTGGTTGCCTGGATAGCGGGCCCGGTGCACGGCACTGATCATTTCGAGCAGTACACGCCGTAACGGCGCGCAAGAGACCGTCGCTGCCGCTGCCCGCCGTCTGCCCCCTCACGCCGTACGTCTGGAGAAGAGGACACCTCCCATGGCTTCGAAGCTGACCGGCGCCGTCGCACTCGTCACCGGCGCGAGCAGCGGTATCGGCGCCGCCACCGCCCGCCGGCTCGCCGAGCAGGGCGCCTCGGTGGCGCTCGTGGCCCGCCGAAAGGACCGCCTGGAAGCTCTTGCCGCCGAGATCGAGCAGACGGGTGGCACCGCCACGGTGGTGGAAGCGGACATCACCGACCGCATCCAGGCCGAGGACGCCGTACAGCAGGTCGTCGAGCGGTTCGGACGGCTGGACACCCTGGTCAACAATGCCGGCCTGATGCTCCTGGGCCCCGTCGTCGGCGCGGACGCCGAGGAGTGGGACCGCATGATCGCCATCAACGTCCAGGGCCTGCTCTACACCACCCGCGCCGCCCTTCCGCACCTGCTCAAGGCCGCCGAACAGGACCCGCGCCGGGTCGCCGACATCGTCAACATCGGCTCTGTCGCCGGCCGCATGGCGAGCAAGGGCTTCGGCGTCTACAACGCCACCAAGTTCGGCGTACACGCCTTCACCGAGTCTCTGCGCCAGGAAGTCACCCAACGCCACGTCCGCGTCGGCGTCCTCGAGCCGGGCGCCGTGGAGAGCGAACTGGGCACACACAACAAGCCCGAGGTTCGCAGTGAACTGATCGACCCCCACTTCGAGGAGACCGAGGTCCTGGCCGCCGAGGACATCGCCGACGGCGTCGCCTACATGGTCACCCGTCCCCGCCACGCCGCCATCGGCGAGCTGTGGATCATGCCCACCGAACAAGGCTGACCCCATCCCCGCCCGGCAACAGCACGCACGGGGCGCCTCAGCCGGCGCCCGAAAGGAATCCCTCATGAGCAAGGTCATCTTCATCACCGGTGCCGGACGCGGTCTCGGCACGGACATCGCCCGCCAGGCCCTCGCGGCCGGTCACCAGGTCGTCGCCACCGGCCGCCGACCCGACGAGGTCGAAAAGACCCTGGGCGGCCCGCAGGACGACCTCCTTGCCGCCAAGCTGGACGTCACCAGCCGGGACGACGCGCACGCCGCCGCACAGGCCGCCATCGACCGGTTCGGACGCATCGACGTCCTGATCAACAACGCCGGCAACTTCTACGCCGGCTTCTTCGAGGAGATCTCCCCGGAGCACATTCACCGGCAGATCGAGACCAACCTCTACGGGCCCATGAACGTCACCCGCGCCGTCCTGCCCGTCATGCGCAACCAGCGCGACGGCCACGTCATCACCCTCTCTTCGCTCGCCGGTCAGGTCGGCACGGAATTCACCTCCGCCTACGCCGCGTCCAAGTTCGCCGTCGAAGGCTGGATGGAAGCCCTGCACCACGACATCAAGCCGTACAACCTGCGCACCACCATCGTCGAGCCCGGCTACTTCCGCACCGAACTGCTCGTGGACGCCTCCACCACCTGGCCCGAACCGACCATCGACGACTACGCCGCGCGCACCACCGCCACGGTCGCAGCCTGGAAGAGCATCAACGGACAGCAGCCCGGCGACCCCGCCAAGCTCGCCCACGCCCTGCTGACCCTCGCCGCCCAGGACCAGCCGCCGCTGCGCTTCGTCGCCGGCGCCGACGCTATCGAGGGCGTCTCGGCCAAGGCCAAGGAACTCCTCGCACAGGCCGAAGCCTCCCATGAACTGGGCGGCAACCTCGGCCACGACGACACCAACGCCTGACACCACCCCATGCACCGGGCAGGCCGGCCGACCTGCCCGGTGCGCTAAGAGGTCCTAACAAAGGCGTTGGACGTGGCGGTAGGTGATCAGGCAGGTGGCGAGGCCAAGGAAGGCTTCGTGGATGTCGTCGCGTCGTTCC
>NZ_JBIRGJ010000019.1:0-10517 GCF_044327915.1 Streptomyces afghaniensis | reverse complement strand
GGGAACGACGCGACGACATCCACGAAGCCTTCCTTGGCCTCGCCACCTGCCTGATCACCTACCGCCACGTCCAACGCCTTTGTTAGGACCTCTTATGCCGCAGGTCAGCGGCGTAGTCAGGGTCAGAGGTTCCGGACGCACCGGACGAGCACCGGACGTGGATGGCGGCAGCCGAGGACAGGAGTTCGCACGGCAGTGAGCGAGACGGGCAGGCAGCATCCAGGCCGTGCAGCTCTGACACACCAATTACGAGAGCTAGAGGCGGCCGCCTTGAGCCACAGCGGCAGGAGCCGCGCAGACGCCCTCAAGGCGGCGAATCAGAGACTGCCGAAGGAGCAGAAGCCGCTGGCGAAGTCGACCGTGAGCGACTGGTTCAGAGGCGAGAGCGTGCCCAAGCAGTTCGACCAGCTATGGGCCCTGGTGGAGGTGCTGGTCCAGTGGCGAGGCCTGGACGTCTCCACGCCCCGAGGCAAGGCCGGCATGCACGCCAAACGCCTGACGTGGCAAGAACTCTGGGACGGGGCACGGGGCAGTACAACGGAGCCTTCAGCGGTGCAGACGGCGACGCTGGGCAACCCCATTGAGGACTTGGACCCGATCCGGCACCTGGAGGTCCACCCCGCCGTTCAGGCTGGCCAGGGCGGGAGCGACCTTGGTCCGCTGCCGTTGTACGTGCCGCGCAACCATGACTGGCAACTACGAGACGAAGTGGAGCAAGCCCGAGTCAGCAGCCGCCTGGTTGTGCTGGTGGGCGACTCCTCTACCGGCAAGACGCGGGCACTGTGGGAGGCAATTCAGCACCTGTCGGGGTGGCGTCTGTGGCGGCCAGCCGACCGAACCGCACTGGTGGACGGCCTAGCCCGGCACGCCTCCCTGGCCCGCACGGTGATCTGGCTCAACGAGACCCAGCGCTATCTGCTCAGCTCCAGCCCGACTGCCGCCAACAACGCAGCCGTCGCGCTCCGAGACCTGCTCGCCTCCCCCGGCCGCGGACCCGTGCTGGTGCTCGGCACCCTATGGCGCGACGCCCACGACGTGCTGACCACCGCGCCCGCCTCTCACCTCGACCCCGATGACAACGCGCAGGCCCGGACCCTGCTCTCCGGAGGACTCGTCATCGACGTGGCGGAGGGCTTCGACGACGACGCACTCGCCGAGGCGCGCCGGGCCGCCGCGAGCGACGTACGCCTCGACGAAGCCCTCCGCCACGGGGGACGCCGCATCACGCAGTACTTGGCGGGAGGCTGGGCGCTGGTCTACCGCTACGAGCATGCCCGCCCCGAGGCCCGCGCCCTGCTGGACGTCGCCGCCGACGCACGCCGTCTCGGGCACGGCGAAGCCCTGCACGAAGCCTTCCTCCGTGCGGCGGCCGCCGCCTACGTCGACCCCGAGCACTGGCGCACCCAAACCGAACAGTGGCGCGCCACCTGGTACGAGCAGGCCACCGCATATACGTCCCACCCGTGGCGCGGCGTGCCCGGACCGCTCACCCCGGACATCCCGCCGCCGGGCCATCCGTCCCCCGCCGAGCGTTGCTATCGGCTGGCCGACTACCTGCTGCAGTACACCGAGACCACACGCCGCTGCCACGTGCCGCCCACCGCCTTCTGGGAGGCTGCCGCACAGCATTTGACCGACTCCGACGACCTCCGCGCACTCGCCGGGGCCGCCTACTTCCGGTTGCGCCTGCGCTACGCCGACAGTCTGTTGCACCGCCTGCTGGAGGTTGACAACGGCAACCTTCATGGCTTGCGCTTCCTGGCCCGGTTGCGCGAGGCAGTCGGGGACCGCAGGAGCGCCGAACAGATCTACCGCCGGGCGCCAGACCACGACCACTGGGCCCGAAAGAACCTGGCCCGGTTGCGGGAGGAGGCCGGGGACCGGGAGGAGGCCGAAAGGATCTACCGCAAGATCGGCGAGTTTGACCCTACGGCCCTGCGGAACCTGGCCCGGCTACGGAAAGAGGCCGGGGACCCGGAGGAGGCTGAGCGGATCTACCGCATCCTCCGCGCCGACCCTTATGCCGATCGGTGGATGCGCTACCAGGACCGGATCGCGGACCGTAAGGACGCCCACTTCATCTATCGCCATGCCACCGCCACCGGAGAACACCAGCTCGCGCTGGCGAAGTTGCGGGAAAAGGCCGGGAACCGGGAAGGTGTCGAACAGCTCGCTCGCCAGGCTGCGGACGCTGGCGACGCCAGCCCTCTGCGAGCGCTGGCGGCGACGACCATGGGTGAGGAGGGGCAGCGGCTGCTCCGGTACGGCCTGGAATCGGACGGCAGCATCTCCCCACCCTGGTGGTGAACCGGGCAAGAGGATGACTGGGTCCGATGACATGGCGACTAATACTCCAGTTTGCAGTTCGCTATCGCTGCTGGTCAGCCTGTCCGACGACGGACCCACCACCACCGGCAGCCGCCTCATCCCCGGCGCCCGCGAACAGTTCGCCACCGTCATCCTCGCCCGGGCCAGCGCCGGCACCTGGCAGCGGCTCGCCCCGATAGTCGACCCCGCCCCCAAGAGCAGCCCGCTCCCGGGCCGCGTCCACGTCGTCCAGGACGGCGACGCCCACCCGGCTCAGGTGCCGCCGATGACCGACGCTGAAGCCGCCGACTGGCTCACCACCCCGGCGGCTGGATAGCTCTGGCCCACGTGCGCGGGTTCGGTGATTCATCGGACGTGCTCGGGTGGTGTCGTCAAAATTGGATCAGCAGGCGGCGCGGCCCCTATGAGCGGCATTCCGACAGCGATACGAGGGGTGCTGAGGACGGAGGTCGATGCCGCGGGGTGGAGCAGGCGTGCCGGGGTGCGATCCGCCCTGGTGGCCCGAGAGCTGCAGAAGGAAGGCACTTTCGTGAGCATGATCCAACCGGTTGCCAACGGGTTACGCACCGATCACCCGGTGCCCGGCCTGCCGTTCATCAACGACGAGCGGTTGCTCCTGGACAATCCTGACGCGATCGAGCGGACGGGCCGTAATCAGGGCGAGGGGCTGTGGGGGCGCACGGACCGACTGCGCGGTGGGGGATGGGTGGCGTTCACCACCGAGACGAAGAACCGTGACTACGCCTGGGCGGTCCATCAGCACCCCGAGCACGGGCGGACCGTTCTACTGATCCGCGACAAGGACATGAGCGGCCTGCACCACGAGTGGATGTACGGGAACAACGGGTTCCTGTACCGGCATGGCGGCTATTGGTGGGACGGGACCCGCTGGTATCGGCCCCAGCTGGTCGTGGACCGCGCCTACGAGGGGTACGACGCGCGGCCGGTGGCGGACGCCGTCACCGTCACGGCCATCGACGTCCTGGCCCGCCCGGCGACGTCACACACCGCGCGAGTTGTGAAGATCGTCGACTTCACGGCCCCGGAGGAACCGCTGCCGCACTGGCGAGAGCATCTCGCCCTGTGGGCCTCCCACCGTCCGCCCGGCTCCAGGCCGCTCGATCAGTGCACCGTCGATCTCCAGGCACCGGAACTCGACCCGGCCCGTCTCGTCGACCGCGCCGGCCTGGCGCAGATCGCCGAACTGAAGCTGGAGGACCTGCCGCATCCGAAACACGGGCGCAAGGACCTGCCCCCGCCCCAGGCCGAGACGGCCGAGGGGCCACGGTGGTCGCGACCAGTCGCCCGTGACTGGGCCGAGCAGTACCGCCGGACCCACGGCCCGGAGAAGCTGTTGTCCGCCACGACTGCATTCGGCACCGAGC
Source organism: Streptomyces afghaniensis (assembly GCF_044327915.1). Lineage (NCBI taxonomy): Bacteria > Bacillati > Actinomycetota > Actinomycetes > Kitasatosporales > Streptomycetaceae > Streptomyces > Streptomyces afghaniensis. Next base: position 6,804 of record NZ_JBIRGJ010000019.1, on the reverse strand, counting down.
AGCCCCGGGGATTGGTCGAGGACCATAACCGCCTCACGAAGATCATCGCCGACAGCCTCGAGGACGCTGAGGAATCCAAGAAGAACCGCCTCTTCACCCGTGGCAGCAGTACGAGGCGCGAGGAGCAGGCCGCGCACCTGGCCTGGTGGCCCGCCGTCGCCATCAACGACGCCACCGACGGCTTCATCCCCCTCGACGCCGTGCGCACCACCATCGTTGAAGCGGTCCTCGGGGGACTCGCCCGGGATGCCGAAGACCTCGACGACTCCAAGGATGTCTTCCTGGGCGACATCCGGAGCGATGTCGTGCACCTCATCGACTGGTACATCCTGCGAGAGCCCCGACTCGCCCCCGCACTCTTCGGCGAGATCTGCCTGGACGCTCGTGTGCGCTTCGGACTCGACCCCAAGGACGTCGGAGACCTTCTACGACGCTCCCTCCACCTCGACAGCGGCCTCGACCGCCAAACCCTCAATGCCCTCCTCGACCTGGCGCTCCCGCCCTCTGCGCAATCCCTCGACCGACGATGACCATTCCGGTGATGACCGACGCCGAAGCCGCCGGCTGGCTCACCGCCACCGCGGCCGGGGAGATCTGACCCGCGTCCGGACACCACGGGCCCCGGGGAGTGAAGGCATCCCCGGGGCCCGGTGTATGGAGTCGTGCTGTTCAACGAGGGCCGGACGACGCCGTCACGCCTCGGGCTGCACGGCCTCTACCTGGTGCAGGCAGTACACGCACCTGGACTCCGAATCGACGCGGCCCATGCACCGCCGGCAGTCCCCGCGTTCACGCACCGGACCGCGGCCGTCCGCGCAGCCAGGGCAGGTCATCACCGGCTGCCGGAAGCCGAAGCTGACCACCCAGCCCTCACCATGAGCGGCGTCGCGCGCCAGCTGCGAGAACCTCGGAGGCAGTACGCGCGTCTTCATCGTCGCCGGTCTGCCAGGTAGACGGCGAAGCAGTCGTCGGTGACCCATACGAGTGGACAGGCCCTTACCACCCCCAACGAGGAATCGAGCCCGCCGTGTAGTGAGACGGGCATCGGTTGAAAGTCCCACCGATCGATGCGTTGTTCCGGGACAGTGGCGTCGTGGAGGTCACCCTCCGGGCGGCTGAGATCGCAACAAACCGGCGAGCCACTGCGCCACGGTGGCTGGCGGTCGCCTCCGGGGTGACCGTGGATCGCAACTACGGCTTCCGTGTCGACACCGGCGACATCGACCGCTTGACGGTCGCTGTACAAGGCGACCGAGGATCGCAACGTCATTCCGGTCACGCTGCCGGTCGTGCCGTCAGACTGGCGGTCGCCCTCCGGGGCGACCGAGGAACGCCTCGGATCGGGTCTCCAGACAGATTGCTGGGCGCTGGCGGTCGCCTTCCGGCCAGGTACACGCTCGCCCCACCTGGCGGTGGCCCTGTGGGGCGACCGAGGATTGCAACGAGGCGGACAGCACCACCCCCATCGCGCAGCTGCGCCTGGCGGTCGCTCTCGGGGGCGACCGAGAATGGCAACCCCTTCCGGATCTCGCGGTAGAGCAGATAGCCGATGCTGGCGGTTGCCCTTCGGGGCGACCGAGCATCGCAACCACTTCCCCGAGCACGTCGGCGTGGAGCGGATGACCCTGGCGGTCGCTCTCCGGGGCGACCGAGAATCGCAACAGCAGAGCTGTGCGCATCGTGCCCCGGTACATCAGCCCTGGCGGTCGCCCTGTGGGGCGACCGAGGATCGCAGCCGCGTCGCCTCGTGTCCGGCGATCCGCAAGGTGGCTGACAAGCCGCCCTCGCGTTCGCACAGATCATCCCTCGATTTGGCCGTAGTCGGATCACTGACATCCCCATTGCGGCCGCTCTGCCCATGCTCTACCGGATGCTCGCCCACAGAGGAACGAGCGGTACGCTGTTTCCGCTGCTCAGGCAGCCTGGCGTCGCTCTCCGGGGCGATCGAGGATCGCAACCGCAAGGCGGTGCTGTGGGACCGCAAGCAGGCGTCCATCTGGCGGTCGCCCTCTGGGGCGACCGAGGATCGCAACAACTCCAGCCACTCGCGTGTCAGTATGGGGCGTCCCTGGCGTTCGCCTTTCGGGGCGACCGAGGAATCGCAACCTCGCCGTGAAGGGCGCCTATGGGGAGAAGATTCTGCTGGCGGTTGCCCTCAGGGGCGACCCAGGATCGCAACGTTCTGATGGACGAAGTTCACCACTGGATTGGTACCAACTGGCGGTCGTCCTTCGGGGTGACCGAGAATCGCGACACGTCCAGCGTCACCCGCACCGCCATGCGCCCGTTTGGCTGGCGGTCGCCCTCTGGGGCGACCGAGGATTGCAACGGCACGCTCGAGTACATCAACCGCACGGGCGAGCTGCTGGCGGTCGCTCTCCGGAGCGACTGAGGGTCGCAACCGCATGATGGTGCGGGACTTCGCCAACGGCGCGGACTGGCGGTTGCCGTCCGGGGCGACCGAGGATCGCGACTCCCCGGCCGGCGCCCTGCCTGACGGCTCGGCTAGCGGTCGCCCTCCGGGGCTACCGGGGATCGCAACTCGCCCTGTGCGAACCGGAGGTCGCTGCGGGCCTTCTGGCGGTCGCCGTCGAGGGCGACCGAGAATCGCAACCACGGGCCCGACGAGATAGTTGAGGTTCCGCGCATGCTGGCGGTCGCCCTCCGGGGCGACCGAGAATCGCAACATCGCGACGCGGTCGTAGATGGCGAGCGGCCCCGTCCTAGCGGTCGCTCTCCGGGGCGACCGAGAATCGCAACCAGCGCACCGTGCCACTGAAAGTCCCCTTCCCGGCAGGCTGGCGGTTGCCTTCCGGGGTGACCGAGGATCGCAACGACGAGGAAGACGCGCCCACGGACGACGAGCTGAAGCTGGCGGTCGCCTTCCGGGGCGACCGAGGATCGCAACATCTCCGCGATGGCGGAAGGCGCCAGCGAGCCGGAGCCTGGCGGTTGCCCTTCGGGGCGACCGAGGATCGCAACACGGTGTCTCCTCGTGTGGGTGGTCAGGCGGGCGTCTGGCGGTCGTTCTCCGGGGCGACCGAGAATCGCAACGAGACGGACGCCTGGAGCGCGCTGCGCCACTGCTCGACTGGCGGTCGCCCTGCGGGGCGACCGAGAATCGCAACGTCGTACCGGTCACCGTGCCTACCCCGCCGTTGGCGGCTGGCGGTCGTCGTCCGGGGCGGCCGAGGATCGCAACATCGTGGACACCGTCTACAACGGCCGCATCGTCGGCGCTGGCGGTCCCCCTCTGGGGCGAACAAGGACCGCAATCGCACAGGGATGCGCGGCTGACGGATGAGCAGCGGCTGGAGGTCGCTCTCTGGGGCGACCGAGAATCGCAACGCAGCTCCGGCGGCCGACAACGGGGGGACGTGAGTCTGGCGGTCGCCCTCTGGGGCGACCCAGGATCGCAACCTGCCGTCCAGGCGCCCGCCGCCGACCAGTCCGCGCCCTGGCGGTCACTCTCCGGGGCGACCGAGGATCGCAACCAAGAACACGCCCGACGAACCGTCCGAGAACACCCCCTGGCGGTCGTCCTGCGGGGCGACCGAGAATCGCAACGGCGGCCGCGTGCCGGTCGAGGACAGCGGCACGATCTGGCGGTCGCCCTGCGGGGCGACCGGGAATCGCAACCTGCCCGGTGGGTGGAGGCTCGCGGACACGGTCGGGCCTGGCGGTCGCTCTCCGGGGCGACCGAGGATCGCAACGGCGCCCTGATGCGGCAACTTCACGTGTGGTTCGCCTAGTGGTCGTCCTGCGGGGCGACCGAGAATCGCAACATCAACGCTGACGGCAGCATGAACTGGGGGCCAAGCGCTGGCGGTCGTCCTTCGGGGCGACCGAGGATCGCAACCATGCCCGGCAGCGCAGCGTCGTGCCTTGGCGCTGGGCTGGCGGTCGTCGTCCGGGGCGACCGAGGATCGCAACGAGGCTTTGGAGCGTCACGTCCGTCGAAGTGCCGGTCTGGCGGTTGCCCTCGGGGGTGACCGGCCGGCGGATCTGCGTTGGCGCGTGATCTGTCCGCACGAAGCCGGCATCCCCTACCGGGGCGCCGGCTTCGTCGTGCTTACCTTCCCGTGCATCGGCCCAGCGCCTCCAAGCAGCCCCACGGTGCGGGCGAACCGATACGAGCGGCCGCCCGGGCCATCCACGCCGCTACCGTTCCCGCCCGATGCGCGCCGTCCGTCGTCAGTCGTGCGCGCTCCATAGGTGATTTTGATGTTGTTGTCTCACCGAAGTGATGCAACAACACCCCCGCCGGCACGCGGGCCGGACCGGCAGCGCCGACGCTCACGCCGGCGGGCACGTCCGTTGATGCGTAGCCCGCCCCTCGGCAGGGGCGCTGGGCGCCGGCCTCAGGCGGGAGTCCCGCGGGCGGGCTGACTTCTTGATGGATGAAGACTCATGTTTGCGCTGCTCAGAGGGGGTCTGGCGGGACAACTGGGGTTCGTGGGGAAAAAGTTGGTCAGTGGCATCCGGATTCGGGCTCCTCGGCGCGTGTAAGGGGGTGAGGGCGTAGGGGCCCTCATCAACGAGTCGATGATGGGAGGCCGGTCTGGTGACCTGGCTCGAGTGGATGGGAGCGGGTGGGATCTCGGTCCCGCTGATGTTCCTGGCGTACTACGCACTGCGCCGTACCAAGAGCGCGGTGGAGATGTGCCTGAAGGCGTACCTGCAGGCCCGCACGGAGCGCGAGCAGCGCGCGACGATGATCGCGATGGCAGCGGCGCTGCCGGAGGGCGGGGCCGCGGCCCGCTTCGAGGAAGGGCAGCCGGCCTGGCTGTTCTACAAGCACTCGGAGCAGGGCCAGCCGGCGATCGTCACGCGGGAGGCTGCGTGACCGAGCCCGACCGGGGCACGGACTTCGAGGCGTTCGTCCTCGAGACCAGCGCGGCGTTCTCCCGCGTGGCCCGGGCCGAAGCAGGTGGCGACCTGCACAGCGCGGAAGACGCTGTGCAGGTCGCGTACATGCGCATGTTCACGTCGTGGGAAAAGATCGTAGCGCGGCCCGGAAACCGGGCCGCCTACGGCCGCACCGCAGTCAGGAACGCGGTGATCGACCAATTCCGGCGTAACCAGCGCATCACTCCTGCACCACTGCAGGACCTGCCCGAACAGGAATCCCAGATCGGCATCCCCGATGCCGCCTACGAAATGATCAAAGAGGGTATCGATGAACTAGTCGCCAAACTTCCCGACCGGCAGCGGCAGGTCATCACCCTGTGCGTCCTCAAGGACATCAGCCCTGAAGACGCCGGGAAGCGCCTGCGCCTTAAGGAGGAGTCGGTGAAGCGCAACATCCGCATGGCCATCAAGAACCTGAAGAAGTACGTCAACGAGACCGGCGAGGAGGGAACCGCATGAGCACCTGGGACAAGGAACACGAGCAGAGCGCCATCCGGCTCCTCGCCGTGTGGGCCCTGCTCGAACGCTCCGAGCAGGCACTTTCGAAGAGTTCGCGGACACCCGAGGACTCGGCACAGGCGGAGGGGGGCCAGCTTGCCGGCTGGCCCCCGGCCCCCGCCCTCTGCCCAGACGACCGAGAGCAAACGGAAGCCAAGGGCGAACTCGTACTGCTGCTGGCACGCGAGTGCGCGCATAAAGCCACCGCACAGGAAACACGCAGAATCGCGGAACTCCTGGAATATCTCGACCGGGACGAAGAGGCTCTGCGTTGGTGGCAATGGGCAGCAGAACGAGGCGACGAGGACGCGCGGGACTATCTTGAAATGCTCCATGCCGAAAGGCAGGAACAAGAGAACCCCTCAGTTGACTCTCCAACACCTTCGGAACTGGAAAACAGTGCGGCACTGTATGTGTGGAAAGCCAGTGGAGCAAACGCAGGATCACACACATTCGCGGCCGTGCAACTGGCGTTGAGTGCTGCAGCCAACCCAGAGCTGAGCGAAGACGCAAAGCAGCTAGTAAGGGAAATCGAAGAGTACTTGCAGCACCCTGATCGCATGACAGACGGAAAGCGGCGCTGATGAGCAACACCCTTCTGCCATGCTTGGACACGGGAGCAGCCCTATAGGCAGACCCATCATGAGTGCCTCACGCTGAGGCACAAACGACTCGTTGAGGCAGCGGCCCGCCATACTGGCGGGCCGCTGCCGCATCTCCAGCAACGCAAAACGACTCACGGGCCCAACAGAAGCCGCTCGCTCTTCCCAGAAGGATGATCTTGGCCGAACGACCAGGCCAAACCAACACAGCGCCAGCAGCGCGCCGTGGGATCGGCACGAGCCTGTCATGCGGCTACACCGCTGCCCACTCAAACCGGAGGCCGGCCAGCGCCTGCCTGTCTGGGGGCGGTGTTTGTGATCAGTAGTGGGTGTTCTGGGCTGGGCTGGTCAGTTGGGTGTGGCTGTGGTCGGACGGTGCTGCTGTCTCGGTGGTCGTGATGAGTGTGGGCGCTGGTCTGGGCTGGGGGTCTGAGCTGCAGGGCTGTCAGATAGCGGACCGCGCCGCGCCCGGTGCACTTCCGGGGATCGCTGGTATGCGGCGGTGCTGGGACGGAGTCCCCGCTTTTGGAGCCGGGACGATCAACAGGACAGCGTGGCGCCTGTTGCCGGTTGCGCCCCGTTCCGTCCCAGAGGTGGTCCGTGCTGGGTGTGTCCGGCACGGACCCTGGCGTAGCCTCCCATGCGGCTCTATGCCGCTGCCCAGTCGAGTCCGAGGTCGGCGAGCTGCTGGAGTTTGTTGTGATTGGGCGTTGTGGTGGCATTGGGTGGGCGTCAGCGGGCTCGTGATGTGGGTGTCCTGGTAGCGGGTCCAGGGCGGGGTTGTGGTTGCTGT
>NZ_JBIRGJ010000018.1:0-16304 GCF_044327915.1 Streptomyces afghaniensis | reverse complement strand
CCACGGCCGCGACTGACGTTTCCTCACGACCCGACCAACGAGCAGACAAGCCGACGGTCACTTGATCAACAACTTCTGTTAGGACCTCTAAGTGCTGCCGGAAACCGCCGACAAATGTTGTCCGCTCCCACCTACGAAACCACCCGCGGGACGCTGGACGAAGAGCGTGTCGAGCAGCTGGAGCGCCTCGGCATGGTGTGTTCGCACTACGACGTCGCATGGGAGGAGGGCCTGGCTGCCGTTCGAGGGTGGGTCGCCGGACACGGGCACGCTCTCGCCCCGCTCGATGCCACGCACCAGGGTTACAAGGCTGGGACCTTTCTCAAGAACGCCAGGGCCGCCGCTCGGAAGGCTACCGAGATCGAGCAGCGGCGTGCCGAGGGGCTCCCGGTCGGGTCGTCGGCCGGCGCCTTGTCGGAGGAGCGGCGCGAGCAGCTGGAGGAGATCGCCCCGTCGTGGTGCCCGGCCTGGCCGGTGGAGTGGCAGCGCTGCTTCCACCTCACCCGGCTGCACCTCGAGCAGGGCGGCGAACTGCCCACCAAGCCGGGCACAGTGCTGGTGCAGTCCGAGGACCTCGGGCGTTGGGTACGCGCCCAGCGTCTGGGCTGGGACAAGCTCACAGGCGTCCAGCAGTGGATGTGCGAAAACATCCTCGGCATCCACCCCGCAACCGAGCACGAGAAACCCAAACCGCGGACCAGCCAGGCCGACAAATGGGCCGCCAACCTGGCCGCCGCCCGGCAGTTCTACCAACGCGAAGGCCACCTCCAGGTGCCCAGGAAGCACATCGAGACGATCGTCGTCCGCGGCGAGGACGGCGAGGACCAGGAGATCCGAGACCTCCGACTGGGGCATGGATCAGCAACCAGCGCTCGCGCGCCGCGACACTCTCCCCCGAACGCATCGAACAACTCTCCGCCATCGGCATGCGCTGGACCTGACCGCTCTGTTATGGGCGCTTTCGCTGTAGCGGGCGCTGTCGTGCAGGGCGAGCGTAGCCGCGGCATTGTCGTAGTCACGGGGGCGGGCGGTGGCGAGCTGCTGAAGGGACGCTCCGGTAGCCTTCGGTGAGGAACCCCCCGTCGTTGGCGGCCGCGAGGACCTCCACCAAGGGCTCGGTCTCCGGATACGGGCCGCCAGGACCGAGGCCCCGACCTCACAGCAGGGTGAGTCCCGCCTCTGACCTGACCGTCACACCGAAGCTCCCCCGTCGGAGGGTTCGATGCGGATCACGATGGATTTGGTCACCGGCGTGTTACTGGTGTCGGCCGTGGAGTCCAGGGCGACCAGCACGTTCGTCTCCGGGTAGTAGGCGGCGGCGCAGCCGCGCGGCGTCGGATAGCGGACGGCGCGGAAGCCGGGGGCGCGGCGTTCACCGTCCGGGTTGACGCTGATCAGATCGACCAGGTCGCCGTCGTGGAGGTGGAGGTCGCGGAGGTCCTTCCGGTTGAGGAAGACGACCCGCCGTCCTCCCTTGATGCCGCGGTAACGGTCGTCGAGGCCGTAGACGGTGGTGTTGAACTGGTCGTGCGACCGTACCGTCGTCAGCAGCAGGTGTCCCGGCGGAACTTCGGGCGCGGTCGGTGGGTTGACCGTGAACTGCGCCTTGCCGGTCGACGTGGGAAAGGTGCGGGAGTCGCGCGGTGCCCGGGGGAGCATGAAGCCGCCGGGCTGCCGGACGCGCTCCTCGTATGCGTGGAATCCGGGGCAGACGTGCTCGATGTGGCGGCGGATCACGGCGTAGTCGTCGCGCATGCCGCGCCAGCCGAGGTCGTCGCCGAAGAGCGCGTGCCCGAGGTCGGCGACGATCGCGACCTCGCTGCGCAGGTGTGGTGATCCCGGAAGGAGCCGTCCGTGCGACGAGTGCACCATGGCCATCGTGTCCTCGACCGTCACGAACTGCTCACCGGAGGCCTGCCGGTCGCGCTCGGTGCGGCCGAGGCAGGGCAGAAGCAACGCCTCGGTGCCGTGGCACAGATGGGACCGGTTCAGCTTGGTCGCGACGTGGACGGTGAGGGCGCAGTTGGCCAGCGCGGTCTCCGTGACCTGCGTGTCCGGCGTGGCCGCGGCGAAGTTGCCGCCGAGGCCCATGAACACGTCGACCTCACCGTCGCGCATGGCCTTGATCGAGCCGACGGTGTCCAGGCCGTGGGCACGGGGCGGATCGAACCCGAACTCGTCGCGGAGCCTGTCCAGGAACGGTTGCGGCATCCTCTCCCAGATGCCCATGCTGCGGTCGCCCTGGACGTTGCTGTGCCCACGGATCGGGGCGGGCCCGGCACCGGGGCGCCCGATATTGCCGCGCAACAGGAGGAAGTTGACGATCTCGCGGATGGTTGCCACGGCGTTGCGGTGCTGGGTGAGGCCCATCGCCCAGCAGACGATGACGCTGTCCGCGGCGAGCACGTCGGCCGCGCAGTCCTCGATCAGGCGGCGGGGCAGGCCGGCCATCGTCTCGATCTGCGACCAGTCCAGGGCACGCCATGCCGTGGCGGCCGCTTCGAAGCCGTCGCAGTACCGGTCGATGAAGTCGTGGTCGAGCACGGAGCCCGGCTGGGAGTCCTCCCGGTCGACCAGGGTACGGTTCAGGCCCGCGAAAAGGGCCAGATCGCCGTTGATGCGCACCGGGAGCCAGCGGTCGGCGAGCTGCGTGCCCGGGCCGACCAGGCCGCGCGCCGTCTGTGGGTTGTGATAGCGGCCGAACCCGGCTTCGGGGAGCGGGTTGGCTGCGATGATGCAGGCGCCGCGCCGCTTGGCCTGTTCGAGCGCGCTGAGCATGCGGGGGTGGCAGGTGCCGGGATTCTGGCCCACGATGATGATCAAGTCCGCGTAATCGGTGATGTCGGAGATCGCGATGAGACCTTTTCCGACGCCGATGGTCGCGCTCAGGGCCTCGCCGCTCGACTCGTGGCACATGTTCGAGCAGTCGGGCAGATTGTTCGTGCCGAGCCTGCGCGCCAGCAACTGGTAGAGAAAGGCAGCCTCGTTGCTCGTCCGGCCGCTGGTGTAGAAGACGGCACGGTTCGGATCGGCGAGGCCGAGCAGGCGATCGGCGGTGAGGGCGAGCGCGTCCTCCCACGAAATGGGCGCGTAGTGCGTCGCGCCGGGGGCGAGGTGCATCGGCTGGGCCAGCCGGCCCTGCGACTCCAGCCAGTGACCGTCCCGCTCCCGCAGGTCAGCGACGGAGTGCTCGGCGAAGAACGCCGCGTCGACGCGTTTGCGCGTGGCCTCCCACGCGACGGCCTTCGCGCCGTTCTCGCAGAACTCCGCGATCTTCCGGTGGTCGGGATCGGGGTCGCCCCACGCACAGCTCGGACAGTCGAAACCGTCGACGTGGTTCACCTTCAACAGCGTCTGCAGACTCCGCTTCGGCCCCATTTCGGCCATGGAATACCGCGCGGATTCGGTGATGCCGTGAATTCCGACGCTAACCTTCTCGGGTCCTGACGAGGTCACATCCGATACGGACGGGTTGATCGGTTTATCAGCCATGACTGCCTCTTTGCCCTATACGTGGACTATCGTATGCGAGAGCAAAGTCGACCGCAGCCGTCGCCTCACTCCGAGCAATTCGCGGCCGTCAGAACAGCCAGTCTTCTACCGGGCGTATCGGGGCAAACTGCAGCCAGGTCCGGGACCCTCACCTGACATCGACGAAGTCGCCTGCTGCCGTGGACGGGCGGCCTGGTCGGAACCGCAGTGGTGCTTCACGTCGTAGACCCGGTGCCGACGAGACCGACCGCGCCGGTGCCCTTGGTGCCGGGGGCGATGACGGCGACCAGGCCATCGACGGGCACCGCTTGTCGATGCCTGTCGCGCTGAACATCCCCGCCGCGAGATCGTCGATGCGATCCGCTACGTCGTCGACACCGGCTGCAAATGGCGGGCCCTGCCTGCGGATTTCCCGCCCTGGCGCACAGTCTGGGGGTTCATTGCCCGCTGGGCGGCCGCCGGGATCATCGGCCAGGTCCGTGATCACTTAGCGGGACGGATCCGCCGTGACATGGGCAGAGGCCCCCGGGCGGTGGCCACCGTGATCGACTCCCAGAGCGTGAAGGCCGCCGAGACCGTCTCCAAGGCAACCCGGGGCTACGACGCGGGAAAAAGATCAACGGTCGCAAGCGCCACCTGGTCGTCGACACCCGTGGCCTGCCCCTCATGGTCATGGTCACCCCCGCCGACCTGCACGACTCAGCCGCGGCCAAGGAAGTCCTGTTCCGCCTCCGCCTGATGCACCCTGAGATCACGATCGTGTGGGCCGACTCTGCCTGCGCCGGGCAGCTCGTCGACTGGGCGAAACAGCACCTCAACCTCACGATCAAGCCGGTCAGCCGTCCCAAGGACGCCTCCGGCTTCGTCGTGCTGCCCCGCCGCTGGGTCGTCGAGAGGTCGCGTGGCGTGGATGATGCAACGCCCGCCGCCACGCAAGGGACTACGAACGGCTCATTCAACACGCCGAAACCCTGATCACCTGGGCCGCCATCACCCTGATGACTAGGCGCCTGGCCCGCAAAGGTGCCACCCCCAGCTGGCAGAGGAAACCGGCGTCTGCCGGGGGCTGACCGCCCCACGTCCCTAGGGGTTATCGCTGAGGTGAGCCAAGAGGGGCCTGGAGACGAGGGGGTGCGCAACGTTCATCTGCGGCACCTCGAGCATCGCGCCTGGCTCACCGCTACGACGTGTCCACTCACCGGGTGCTGCGGTCCCCGGCGCACAGTGCGTGGTCGATCAGGGCGCTGGCCGCGTTCTCCTGCTCCATTATGTGATCCAGGGTGTCGCCGCGTGCCTCGGACATGGAGACCACCGCGCTTCGCCTGCCGTCGTCGGTGACTCCGTTGAGGGTGATGTAACCGCCGTCCCCGCCTTCATGGCTCCAGTAGATTCCTCCGCAGCTCAGGGGGCGTTCGACCAACCCGAGCCCGTATCGGCCGCCGGGCCACAGCTTTTGGACCTCCGCGCTCACGGGGACGGTCTGCTTCATCTCTGCCAGCTGCCGTGCCGGTAGCAGGCGGCCGTCGAGCAGCGCGCGGAAGAAGCGGTTCTCATCCCGAGTGGTCGTGACCCACGACAGGTTCGCGTAGTCCACCGGTATCTGGTCGGTGACATCCACCCGGGACCCGGGGCCGAAGAGCTGGTAGGCCTGGGCATGGGGCTGGGGCAGGGTGGGCGAGGTGCCCATCCACCGGGTCTGGTCGAGGCCGAGCCAGCGCAGGATGCGGTTCTCGATCTCATGACGGGCGGGGTGCCCGGTGGCCTTGTGGATGATCATGTCGAGCAGGACGTAGCCGGTGTTGGAGTACTTCCAGCCCTCGCCGGGCGGGAAGTCCGGCTTGTGGGCCATGGCGAGGTCGAGCAGCTGCTTGGGTTCGTAGACGTTGTGGCGCTGCTGGTAGTACTCCTCCGGGGTCGTGTATCCGGGCAGGGCGTCGTGGATACCGCTGGTGTGCTGGAGCAGTTGGCGGATGGTGATCTGGCTGCCGTCGTTGCCGTTACTCCGCACCACACCAGGCAGCCAGTGGTCGACCGTGTCGTTCAGGGACAGCCTGCCCTCGGCCTCGAGCTGGAGGACCACAGTGGCGACCAACGTCTTGGACGTGCTGGCCATGCGGAAGTAGCCGTCGGCAGGGACCGGGCGGCCGGTGTTCAAATCGGCGGTGCCGCTGGTGGTGACCGACTGCCGACCGTCAGACGCAATGACGCGGGCCTGCACACCGCTGACACCGAGGGCGTGGATCGCCTCGGTATCCCGGCTTAACTGCTCCACAAGGGAGGGACCGGCAGGCTGGGCGACGGAGGTGCCCAGCTCTGCGGCGAGCAGCGTAACGACACCGATTGCCATAGCGAGATGCTTTCGCAGAGTCGAAGTCATGGCCGAACGCTAGTTTTGCCCCAACGGAGGCGCGATCCGGCTCACCCCAAGATCAGAACAGGGGATAACCCCCCAGCGCGGGCCGCCGCAAGTCTGGCGTCGACCTGCCGGGCACAGTGTGACGGTTCTCAACCCAACCGACACCGCCAGGGCACCCGAACGAGCCCCCAGACCCCTTAGTCCTGTTCCTGAACCTCGGGTTTAGGTAGCTTTGGGCTCTAGCCTGGCTTGGTGCCCGAGGGCGCCAAGGATGCCGTAGCGCGGGTGTGCGAGAGCTCTGGACGGTTGAGGCCGGGTGCTCCAGCTCGTGCGAGATTCTGTTCGGCGGCCTGTCGGGCCAGGCAGTGGCGCCGGGACGGGCGGTCCGCGTTCCCGGCTCTCCCACTCTCCCATGGCAGATTTCGTCAACAGGACGGCTCTCCGTTGTCTGCAGACATCCGCCACGGCGCGAACGCGTGCTACTGGCCTGGGCCGCCACCCTGGGTGGTGCCAGGGCCGGTTTGTGAGAGGCGGACCATGGCGCGGTAGAGGGCGGTGGGCGCTGGGGCTTCGGGCAGCGGGGGGATCGGTGCGCCGGGCGCGGCGTAGGAGCGGATCATGTGGCCGACGAGGCGGCGCCAGGTGTCGGGGGCGGCGTCGCCGGTGGCGGTGACGACTCCGGCGTTGGCGATGAGCAGGATGACGACGTCCTGGTGAGTGAAGTCCTCGCGCAGGTGCCCGGTGTCCTTGGCGCGGGTGATGAGTTCGAGCAGCCGGTCGTACGCCTCGGCGCGGCGGGCCTCCAGCGCCTTGGCGGCGGGAAAGGTCATGGTCAGGACGTCGGCGAAGCCTCGGTCGGCGGCCTGCATGGCGCAGACGGCGTGGAGGTAGCCGATGAAGCCGTGCCAGGGGTCGGGGTCGTCCAGGGCTTCGGCGACGGCGTCGGCGTAGGCGTCCATGCGGTCGGCGAAGACCGCGTTGACGAGTTCCTCCTGGGTGGCGAAGCGCCGGCCGAGCGTGGCTTTGCCGACGCCTGCCTCGCGGGCGACGGAGGCCATGGAGACGCCGAGTCCTTCGGTGGCGTATAGGCGGCGGGCGGCGGCCAGGATGCGGCAGCGGTTGCGTTCGGCGTCGGCGCGCAGTCCCGTGCCGGGCTGCTGGCCTGGCGTCTGGTCGGAAGGTGGCGAGGTCATGCCCCCACTCTACCCAAGTGGAACGGGTGGCCCGGTTCTGCTGTACGGTGTGCGACAGCGGAAGTGGGACGACCGGCCCACTTAATTGAAAGGATCTTGTCATGCGTGCTGTCGCGCTCGAATCCGTCCCCTCGGCCCCGGCCGTGACCGAGGTGGACACTCCCCGCCCGGAGGCCGGGGAACTGCTGGTCAAGGTGGCCGCCGCCTCGTTGAACGGCATCGACATCGCCACCGCCGCCGGCTACACGCAAGGGTTTATGGAGCACCGGTTCCCGCTGGTCCTCGGCCAGGACTTCGCGGGCACCGTAGAGGCGCTCGGTGAGGGCGTGGAGGGCTTCGCGGCCGGCGACGCGGTCTTCGGCGTCGTGCTGAAGCCGTACCTGGGCGCCGGGTCGCTGGCCCAGTACGTCACCGTGCCCGCCGGACACGGAGTCGCCCGCATCCCGGCGGGCCTGACGGTGGAGGACGCGGGCGCGCTGGGCGTGGCCGGGGCCACCGCCCTGGTGAGCCTGGACGCGGTGGCCCTGGCCGAGGGCGGGACGGTGCTGATCTCCGGGGCCGGCGGCGGGGTGGGTTCGCTGGCGGTGCAGCTCGCCGCCGCCCGCGGCGCGAAGGTGATCGCGACCGCCCGTCCCGGCATGCAGACCGACTTCGTCGCCGGCCTGACCGGCACGGAGGTCCACGTGGTCGACTTCACCGGTGACCTTCAGGGACAGGTCCGCGCGATCGCCCCGGACGGTGTGGACGCGGTGCTGCACCTGGCGGGCGACGGCCCGGCGCTGGCCGCGCTGCTGCGGCCGGGCGGACAGCTCGCCTCCACCACCGGCCTGCCCCAGGACGACGTCAAGGGGCACGACGTCACCGTCCACACGATCATGGCCAACCCCGACGCCCGGATCCTGACCGCGCTGGCCGAGCAGGTCGCCTCCCGCGCACTGCGCGTGCCGGTCACCGCCACCTACCCGCTGGAGCAGGCCACGGAGGCGTTCGCCGCCTTCGGCGCCAGCACCCCGGGCAAGATCACCGTCTCCTGCTCCTGACACACGTCCAAGGGAAGAGAAACCACCGTGCCCACTATCGCCATCGTCGGCGCCGGCCCCGGTATGGGCCTGGCCATCGCACGTACCTTCGGCAGCCGCGGCTTCGACGTCGCCCTGCTCTCCCGCACCAAGGAGAAGCTTCAGACGCTGGTCGGCCAACTCGGCCAGGAAGGCATCACCGCGGAGGCGTTCACCGCCGATGTCCTGGACCGGCCCTCCCTGACCGCCGCCCTGGACGCCGTGAAGGCCCGCTTCGGCGGCATCGACGTACTGGAGTACTCGCCGGCCCCGCACTTCCCGACGCCCGGCCTCACCCTGGTCGCCCCCTCCGAGGTCACGGCGGACAATCTGCAGCCGCAGATCGAATACGTCTTCTACGGCGCCGTCGCCGCCGCGCGCACGGTGCTGCCCGCGATGCGCGAGGCGGGCGCCGGCACCCTGCTGTTCACCAGCGGCGGCGGTTCGGTCGATCCCGTTCCCATGCTCGGCAACGTCAACGCCGCCGGCGCGGCCCTGCGCAACTGGGTGATCAACCTGAACAAGGAGCTGGCCGACAGCGGTGTGCACGCCGCACACGTGGCCATCAACGTGTGGATCGGCGACGGCGGCCCGGAGGGCTTCCCGACAGCCGCGGCCGAGAAGATCGCCCCCGTCTACTGGGACCTGCACGAAAACCGCGACCGCTCCGAGGCCGTCTTCAACGCCTGACCGTCCGGCCCGCCCACCCCGCTGTCGGGAGGGGGCATCCGCTCCCTCCCTCCGTCCCCTCTGTCAAGGAATCCGTACGTGAACGTCTTGTTGTGGACAGCCCAGGCCGTGCTGGCCGCCATGTTCGCCATAGCCGGCGTCATGAAGTCCACCCAGCCCAAGGACAAGCTGGTCGGCCAGCTGCCCTGGACGGCCGACTTCTCCCAGGGCACCGTCCGCCTCATCGGCATCGTGGAGTTCGCCGCGGCCCTGGGGCTCATACTGCCCGCGGCCACCGGCATCGCCCCCGTGCTGACCCCGCTGGCCGCCACCGGCCTGGCCGTGGTGATGGTGCTGGCCGCGACGACCCACGCCCGCCGCAAGGAACCCGGCGCGATCGCCTTCAACGCCGTCCTGCTGATCCTGGCCGCCCTGGTGGCCTGGGGGCGCTTCGGCCCGTACAGCTTCTGACCCCCGGACCGGCCCGCCAACGACACGGCCCTGCACCAACATCCCCAGGCTCCCCCGCCTCCCGCAGGTCCCCGAGAGGAACAGGAACAGGTACTCAGCTTGTCGTTCAACGTCCGCCGTCGAGCGAGCCTCGGACATGATCGGTGCTTGCATGCTGCTGGATCATGAGACTGACTCATTCGAGGCACCCTCTGTATGGGTTGCGATGGCTTTTGTCCGGCTGTCGAACAAGAGCCGGAGGGCCTCCTGGATGGCTTCGCGATCCACATGATCCTCCTGTGTCAGAAGCAGACGGGCTCCCGCTTCGACCTCAGCCCATGCCAATCGGCTGCGCCGGTTTTCGGCGCGTCTGACATCGCTGCGGAGGAAGCCCGCCCCTGCTGAGAGTCCGGCAGAGATGAGGGCCAGCACTGCCGCAGGGACACGGGCATCCGGCGAAGCCAGCCCGGCAGCTCCGGAGAGGCCAGCAAGAACTGCAGCGGGAAAGCCCAGCACAATGTCGATGACACCCCAAAAGCGCACGCGTTGGTGGGCAGCGCGTCCTCGACGCTCCGCTTCAGTAAGCAGACGTTCGACTTCGGTCCGAACAGGCGTCACGTGTCCCTGCGAGTCACCTTGATGCTGCGTGTCGTCTCCAGCCACGGGCCTAAGGATCCCACCGACGTATGCGTGGTCGATGACAAGCCGACACGTCTATCCAGTGCGGCGCGGTTTCGTGCCCTTCTTATGGTGGGCAGGCGGCTGTATGCCTCGCCGGTCGCGAGGACTCTGCCCACGTCATGACGGGTGGCTGGGCGGCAGTTCTTCGCACCTGCTGGCCGGCCGGGCCCGGGACGAGACGGTTTCGGTGCACCGGCCGGAGAGCCGGTCTTCGTGCACAAGTTCCTGAACCCCCTGCGAACACGGGCGGGTGTAAGCCTGCTCGGCCCGGTCGGCCTCTCCCAGGGGCACCGGAGGTCGGTGGCCAGTGGCCAGTGGCCGGGCAAGCCGGAGCTGGCATAGGCAGCGATCACCAGCCACGTCCACCGGTCAGCCGCCCCTGAGCTGCGAAGCCGGGGCTTGGTCGTCCAAGCCGTCGCCACCATGCACAACCTCGGCCTGGCTGGGTGAAACAGCAGGTCAAGCACAACTCCGGCCTGCCCGCCACCAAGCCTTCTGCAACACCCTTCAGAGCGTGTCTCTTTGATGGTTGGTCAGTTGATCGGATGTGTCTGTCCGATTAGTGATCACTACGGTCCAGCCAATGTCGTCGACGGCATCCGCTGAGGCGAGGACGGCGGCGAATATCTTCTCCCACGTGCCGTGGACGGCCCACCTGATCAGCCGCTCATGGGCCGTCTGGTACGAGCCGAGCTCCTCGGGGAGTTCCCGCCAGGGCGAGTTGGTGCGGTACTTCCACGCGGTGGCCTCGAGCGTGCCGCGGTGATCGGCCCAGCGCCGTCCCCGGACCGGATCGGCTGGCATGAGCGGCTCGATCCGGGGTTTTCCCCATTTTTCAGGCGTAGGCGGTGGTGTTCGGGGATCCTGTCGAGGTACCTCTGAAAACCACGGTAAGGAGACCCCCAGTGCGCCGCCCCACCCGGAAAGCCTTCGCCGCCCTCATCGCCGCAGCCGGCCTCGCCCTCCCCCTCCTCACCCCCACACCCGCCTCGGCTGCCACCACCACCAGCCGCTTCGCGAACTACCGCTACGGTGACTGCCTGCGCGAGACCTCCGAAACCGGCCTCAAGGGCGACCGCTGCACCACCGGACGCGGCAGCCTCCTGTGGCAGTGGAACGGCCGCCTCAACACCAACACCACTCTCAAGAACAACTACTGG
This sequence comes from Streptomyces afghaniensis, assembly GCF_044327915.1. Classification (NCBI taxonomy): domain Bacteria; kingdom Bacillati; phylum Actinomycetota; class Actinomycetes; order Kitasatosporales; family Streptomycetaceae; genus Streptomyces; species Streptomyces afghaniensis. The sequence continues at coordinate 5,245 of NZ_JBIRGJ010000018.1, read as the reverse complement.
GGCCGCTGCCTCGACAGCAATGACCGAGGCGACGTCTACCCCCTGCGCTGTAACGGCGGCTCATACCAGAAGTGGCGCACCGTCCAGCCCGCCCCCCGCAGCGCCATCATGCTCCAAAGCGTCGGCACGGGCCTCTGCCTCTACCAGCAGGACAACGGCTACTACCGCACTGCCCGCTGCGACCGAAACGCCCAGAACCAGCGCTTCACCGTCGGCTGAACGGATCTCTCGACCGCTTCAAGATGCCGCCGGGCGAGCAGCTCTTCTTTTGCGCGAGGCCGGAAGGCGGTCCGTTGGCCGCGGTGGTGATGACCTTGAACGGGGTGTTCTTCCCGTCGCAGACCAGCTGGTGTTTACTGCCCGTCTTTGCGCGGTCGACCGGTGACGGGCCGGTCGCCTCGCCCCCTTTTTTTCGCGCGGATGTGGGTCCTGGAGCGGCTTGAGCACCGCCGCGTGGAAGCCCGACAGATCGACCGAGTCCGTCAGGTCGGCGTCTTCGGACTCGCCGGCCTCCTGATCCTCAGTCCGATCCTCGTCCTCGAACTCGTCCTCGTCAGCCTCCCCATCCTCACCCATAGCCATATGCCCCCACGCCCCCGGTGCGCGCTCAGCAGGCATTTTTGCCCGGCTGGTTGCGACGGCTCCTGCCGTCGTGGCGCGGTGGCCTGGAGGTGTGTCACGAGGGCTGAGGCGAGTGCAGCGGGCCGTGCTGGCGTACGTGCGCAGCGAGCCCGCAGGGCGCAGCGACATCGACAGCACCCCGCTGACCGCCTCGGTCACCGGCCTCGCCCGCGTCGTCTACGGCGTCGGGCAGCCGGCGACTCCACCGTCCGCAGCCTCATCCGCCGAGCTTGGACCACCCACCGCTGGGAGAGCCGCCCCCGGCGCTGCCCATGACTGATCACCAATTCACCAGGGCACGGGCGTTCCGTCCCAGGAGAAGAAGCCACTGGTTGGGCCGTCGTCCGGCAGCAGGGCCAGGCGGAGGGCACCGTGGGCGGCCCCGGCCGGGTCGTCGCCGGCAGCGGCGGCCCCGGGGGTGAGATCGGTGGCCCGCAGGCCGGGGGCGAGCGCGTTGACCTTGAAGCCGTCCTCGGCCAGCGTCTGGGCGTACAAGACGGTGAGGGCGTTGAGGGCGGCCTTGGACGACCGGTAGGCGGCGGCGCCACCGCTTCCCGGGGTGAACTTTGGATTGGGGTTCGTACTCCAGGTCAGCGACGCGGTGCCACTGGAGATGTTGACGATGCGCGGGTGCGGGGACCGGCGCAGGGCGGGCAGGAAGGCATTGGTCACCGCCGCCACCCCGAACACGTTGGTCTCGTATGCGCGCCGGAACTCCTCGACGCCGGTGTCGGCCGGCGGGGCCAGCGATGGTGCGATGCCGGCGTTGTTGACCAACACGTCCAGGCGGTCCACCTGAGCCGCGGCCTGGGCGATGCCGTCGGGATCCGTCACGTCGAGGACCAGCAGCCGGGCGCCGGCGCCGATCTCCTCGACGGCCCGCTGTCCGCGCCCCGGGTCGCGGGAGCCCACGTACACGGTGAGGCCCTCAGCGGCGAGGAGCCGGGCGATGTGCTTGCCGATGCCCTTGTTGGCACCGGTGACCAGAGCTGTGCGATCGTTCATGGCAACTACGGTCCTCTGGCGGTGGGCGCCCTGCCAGGGACAACCTGTACCAGGCAGGCGGCGGGAGGCGGCATGGCGCGGCAGGAACTGGCCCGCTTCCTGCGGGACCGCCGGGCGGGCCTGCGCCCGCACGAGATCGGCCTGACGACGACGGGCACCGGCCGCCGCACGCCTGGCCTGCGCCGCGAAGAGGTGGCGGACCTCGCCCACATGTCGGTCGACTATTACACGCGCCTGGAGCAGGCCCGCGGACCGCGGCCGTCGGCCCGGATCCTGGACGCGCTGGCTCAGGCGCTGCGGCTCACCCCGGCCGAGCGCAGCCACCTGTTCCGCCTGGCGGGATCGAGCGCGCCGCCCGGCAGCAACGTTGTGCGGCGGGTACGCCCGCACGTGGTCCGGATGCTGGAGCGACTGCCGCAGACCGCTGCCATCGTCACCGACGCGGCGTACGGCGTCGTCGCCTGGAACCCCCTGGCCCAGGCACTGCTCGGCGGCGACCTCGCAGACGGGACGACAAACCTGGCCCGGCGCCGCTTCCTAGGTCAGGGACGGATGTACGAAGGCGCGAGCGCCGAGGAGTTCGGGCACATCGTGGTGGCGCGGCTGCGCCGGGCCGCCGACCGCTACCCGCAGGACCCGCAGCTGACCGCCCTGCTGGCCGAACTGCACGCCAGCAGCGAGGAGTTCCGGAAGATCTGGCAGCTACGTCCGGTCCACGCTCCCGGGCACCGCACCAAGACCTTCGACCACCCGGAAGCCGGCACGCTGCGCTTGAACTGTGACGTCCTGCTCGTACCCGAGGAAGACCAAGAAGTCGTCCTGATCACGGCCGACCCCGGATCACCTGCCTCGCGGGCCCTGCACAGGCTGGCCAGGCAGACGACCTGAAACGCAAGACGCGCGCAGGTTTCCCGCGATGTCGTGGAGATGTTCCTCGACCACTACGGCACCCTCGCGGAAGCCGACCGGCAGCTGTGGGGGGCCACCGCGCACGGCTGACACCTGTAACCCCGTGCCGCTGCCCCGGCCGGCCGACGACTACCCCAGATACGACGTCGAGGTCACCGAACTGCGCGTACGGCGGGCCCTGACCGACGAAGAACACGCCCGGCCGAACACCGGGCCCCGGCCTTCCTCCAGCCCTACGTCACCGCCGCCCCGGCCGCGCGCCAGGGCGGCTGAAGTGCCGTCGTGGCCGACGCCCGCCCCGACCTGCTGCACGGCGCACCGCCGGGACCGGCCCCGGCCCCGGCGGGCCCGCATCAGGGCCAGACGGTGTCAGCCCCGCGCCGGAGATCCGGCCCGTCGGGCAGGGCACGGACGACCTTGTCGGCGGGCACCGTGACACCGGAGGACTGCATCAGCAGCCGCATGTGACCGACGCCGGGCAGCGGGTGAAGTGCCACCTGTTCGTCTTCCGGCTGGCCTACTCGGGCAGGGCGGTGCGCCGGGTCTCGCGCCCATGCGGGCAGCAGGCGTTCTTCGAGGCCCCCTTGATTGAGACCGGCACCGCGTCCTGCCGCCCGGCCCGCACCAAGGCGGACCGGCACAACGGGACGCCGTCGGAAACGACCGCTCAACATCAGACGCGATCAGACGACAGGGTCAGCCGTCGTTACGGAGCATGCTGAGGATGTGGGGCCAGGCAGCCGCCCCCAAGAGCGCGTCCGCTTCGGGCGTGCCTCCGTACAGGAATCGCGGGGATGGCGATGCGGGGCTCTCGCCTGGAAGCCGCGGGCGGTGGCCGGCATGGTGGCGGGCGACCAGACGCACGGTGGTCCCGGCTGAGCGCCGGCGCCTGGCCAGTTGTTCGGCGAAGGGAAGGGACGGCCACATCGCGTCGTCCCCGCCTGCGACCAGCAGGAGGTCAGCCCGTGACCTGTCCACGGGGATCTCCGCTGCAGGGAGCAGGTGCGCGAAGGTCAGCTCACTGCGTTCGTACCATCCACGGATGGCGACCGGCCCGCTGCCTGGCTCTGCGGGAGTCCAGGCATCATCCAGCGGGATGAAAGGCAGCGCCTGCCCTCGCCACGTCCAGGACGATCGATAGGGGTGCTGCACTCCGTCACGGCCTGGTCCGACGTTGCACCAGACGAAAGATGTCGGCGACAGCGCGATGACCACGTCCACGCGAGGATCGTGCACCGCTGTGAGCAGAGCTGCCTCAGCCCCCTTCGAGAAGCCCAGGATGCCGATGCGTTCCGCCCCATCCGCTTGCAGCAAGTCCACGGCGGCGGTGAAAGTCTCCAGGGGAATCTCGCAGATTCCCGGGGCCTGCCCCGGCCCGCCGAACCACCGGATCGACAAGGCCGCCATGCCCTGCTCGGCGAGGATGCGTGCTCTCTCCCGATCGACGCGCCCGCTGGAACCCGCCAGAACCAGAACACCGATGTCGCTGCCGCGGGCGGGAGCGACCAAAACGCCTTCCCAGGGATCGGTCAGCTCACGCTCGACGACATCCACCTGGCCCCCTGTCAGTCCGCCTCAACGCCTCAGCTCAACCTACGTCCCCGAAGTGCTGGTGGAACCACAGCCAGGCACCCCCTGACACGCGACGCGCGCTGTCGTCGAGCAGCACAACTCCACATGCCGGGCCCCGACGATGTCCTTCCGCCTCGCGGCCCGTCATGCAGCCGGGATCAGACAAGGCCAGCAGTGGCGGCGAGCCAGCAGGCGAGTTGCTCCATGGCCTCGGGGACGGCTTCCGCGAGCCCGCCGGCGAACGGCAGGTCCTCGGGGAGGGAGCCTGCGGTGCTGTTGGCGAGGGCCTGAAGGAGCAGGGCGTGAGCGGGCACCCGCTGCCGCAGAGCTTCTCAGGCCGCCGCCCGGACATCAGGCTCGGCGAGGACTCCGGAGCCGGCGGCCAGGGCCGGAGCCAGCAGCGCCTGCGCCTGGCCGGTGGCGCAGTGGGGGGGTGTCGATCCACCGCGCCCCGGAGGCGGCCGCACGGGCAGCCGCCTCCGGGATCACCCGTCACCGGCAGGTGCCCACAGCGAGCTGCGTGGTCACAGCAGGCTCCCCACCCGGCAGCGGACAGAGCCACGATGTCCTCGCCGACCTCCCGCACTGCGCGGGCGGTGGTCAGCCGCACCCGCAGGTGCGGATCGACGGACACGCGGACGACGTACGGCAGGCTCGGCACCATGCGGCCGACGGCCTGGCCCTCCATCGCCGCGGCGTACCGGGCGAGCAGCACCGGGTCGTCCAAGCAGTTCGGCGAGCCGCTTGCGCATCCGGTCCGGCCCACCGCGCAGAGCTGACCTCCCCGCCCTTCCGGCGCGGACATCCGCACCGCGGGGCTACTTGACGGGTCACATGGCAACACAGGCCCGACCACCCGTGGTGTGGGTGGCACGCCCGAGTGGAAACGACGGACTCGACGCCAGATGATCCAGAGTCTTGAGACCGAAGATCCACCTGGAGCCGCGTCCGCGTGCGATCTTCCCTGTTCAGCCTTCTCGCACGCCACCTTGGGGAGGCGTTCGTTGTGTCGCAGGGCGAGGACTCACCGATGACCAACGGCCCTAAGAGGTCCTAACAGAAGTTGTTGATCAAGTGACCGTCGGCTTGTCTGCTCGTTGGTCGGGTCGTGAGGAAACGTCAGTCGCGGCCGTGGATC
>NZ_JBIRGJ010000017.1:0-35273 GCF_044327915.1 Streptomyces afghaniensis | reverse complement strand
CACGATCCACGGCCGCGACTGACGTTTCCTCACGACCCGACCAACGAGCAGACAAGCCGACGGTCACTTGATCAACAACTTCTGTTAGGACCTCTTAGTCTGCTCGGGTGACGGACACGGGCGGCGGCGAGTCGGCGACCCTTGTAATGATCGACGTCATTCACGGTGTCCCGAGCCTGAAGCCTCTTGACTGGCCAGGAGGGAGGACAGATGGGCCGATCTAGGTGGAGACGAAGCACCGCCCACGTGCTGATCGCGGTCTCAGTCGGTCTTCTGATCGTGGCTGTTGTGTCCTGGCATCGGCTGGCCGCCTTGGCTGCCCGCATCCAGATCGTCCCGCTGCTCCTCGTGATCGCTGCCGTGGCGTGTGGCGCCGCGGCCGGCGAACTGTACGGGCGCACGCGGCCACAAAAGGCCAGCCGCTCTGCCCCGCCGATCCGCTGGTGGTGGGCGCTATTGTCGTTTGCGGCTGTGGCGGCCTCAGTGTGGATCACTACGGCCCTGCTGATGCCCCAGACCGACGGCATCCGGTCGTACCGTGAACGGACAAAGCAGCGGATCGAAGTCGTGCGCACCTCCCTAGCTGCGGGGGCTGGCGCGGGTGCCGCGGTCACGGTGCTGCTGGCGTTTCGTCGCCAGCACCACGGCGAGAGGGCCACCGAGCAGACTGAACACGACGCCATTGAACGGCGCATCACTGAGCTCTACACCAAGGCCGTTGAACAGCTTGGCAACCCACAGGCCCCTGTCCGCCTGGGCGGCCTGTACGCACTGGAACGGCTTGGCGAGAGCGCCCCAACTCACCGCCAGACCATCGTTGACGTCATCTGCGCCTACCTGCGCATGCCCTACACCCCGCCGACAGACCCCACCCCGAAAGGCGAATCGCGGCTAGGTGGGCTGTCTCACGCCCGACGGGCGGCCTGGGTGCTTCTTCGTGGCAAGCAGAACGCCCAGCGGCGTCAGGAACTCCAGGTGCGGGTGACAGCCCAGCGCATCCTCGCCGCCCACCTCCGGGACACCCGGCCCTCGAACCAGCGAGAGGTCGCTCCGCCCAACGAGCGCTTCTGGGAGGGCAGTCGCATCGACCTAACCCACGCCGCGCTCATCGATTTGGACTTCCGCCACTGCCACATGACGCAGGCGGACTTCAGGCATGCCACGTTCACCGGCTTCGCCCTGTTCAAGGACGCGGCTTTCGACGGCGTCGCCAATTTCGCGGACGCGACATTCGACGGCATGGCCGTCTTCACGGACCCGCGACATTCGACGGCGCCGCTTTGTTCATGGGAGCGACCTTCAAGGAAGGTGCCTGGTTCAGGGGAGCAGGTTTCCACGACAACGCCCGATTCGAGGATGCGACCTTCGACAACATCGCCTCGTTCAAGGACGCGACCTTCGGAGGCGACACCCTGTTCACCGGTGCCCGGGTCACAGTCCCGGAGCCACCAGTCGGCAGCCAACTGTCCCACGAGTGGCCGCCAGGCTGGACCGTCTTGGCCGCCCCCGGAGGTGAGGGGATACTCCAAGAAGTCGACACTCAGCGGCGTGAGGCGCCCTAACTGCAACTTTGCACTCTGGGTCAGGGAAAGAAGGCCTGGGCCGCCAACACCGTCGCAGAAGGACACCTCACCAACTGGAACCGGTAAGAGCGGCGGTACCGAGCTTGCGGCTGAACGGTCCTCTACTGGCGCAGAGCACTTGTTCCATGGCTGTCGTATTCCTGCGGCCACGGTCACGGCCGGGGAACGTTCGCTGAACTCTGCGGTCACACTGCCGAATTGGGGCCGAGGAACCTTGGGGCATAGGTTGACGGCATGGTGGAGGGGGCGAACTCCGCGGCTCAGACCATGCCGCAGGAGCAGCAGACAAGGGGGCGGCATGCCGCCCGGCGGAAGAAGGACAAGGGTGGGCTGGCTCGTTCGTCCTTGCTGATGGCTGTTGGCACGGTGGTGTCACGGGCGACGGGACTGATCCGCCAAGTGCTGCAGGCCGCAGCGCTGGGTACGGGCTTGCTGGCCAGTACCTACAACACGGCGAACACCGTGCCGACGAGCCTGTACACGCTGTTGATCGGTGGCGCGCTCAACGCCGTGTTGGTGCCGCAGCTGGTCCGAGCCAGGGCAACGCAGCCCGATGGCGGACGCGCTTACGAGCAGCGTCTGGTCACGCTTGTGGTCTGTGTACTGGGTGTGGGGACGGCGCTGGCGGTGTGGGCGGCGCCGCAGATCGTGGGCCTGTACATGCGGGACATCCCCGACGGTCACGAGGCGTTCGAGCTGACGGTGACGTTCGCGCGGTTCCTGTTGCCGCAGATCTTCTTCTATGGGCTGTTCAGCATCTACGGGCAGGTGCTGAACGCTCGCGAGAAGTTCGGCGCGATGATGTGGACCCCGGTGCTGAACAACATCGTGCTGATCGGCATGTTCGCCGCCTATCTGGGGCTGATGACGGTTCCCGACCGGGTGGAGGACATCACCACCGACCAGGTGCAGTTGCTGGGGATCGGGACGACGGCAGGAATCGCTCTGCAGGCCGTGGCCCTGATTCCGTTCGCGCGGGCAGCCGGTTTCCGTTTCCGCCCGCGGTTCGACTGGCGGGGCACCGGCTTGGGCAAGAGCGTCCATGCGGCGAAGTGGACGCTGCTGTTCGTCCTGGCCAATCAGGTGGCGCTGAGGGGCGCATCCCGGATCTACGCGCGGACCTGTCCCGGGTGCTGCGGATCAGCGGCGTGGTCATTGTGCCCGCCGCGTTCCTCTTCCTCGCCCTGGGCCCGCAGATCTCTTCGCTGCTGTTCGCCCACGGGGCGGCTGACGCCGCCTCGGCCCGCCCGCTGGGGTACATGCTGCAGGCGTTCGGACTCGGTCTCATCCCGTTCTCCGCCCAGTACCTGCTGTTGCGCGGCTTCTACGCCTTCGAGGACACCCGCACTCCGTTCTTCATGGCGACGTGGATCGCGGGCGTGAACATCGCCCTGGCCACCGCGTGTCACTTGCTCCTGCCCGCCCGCTGGGCGGTCGTCGGCATGGCCGGCGCCTACACCCTGTCCTACGTGGCCGGGCTCGCACTCACCGCGCATCTGCTGCGTAGGAGGCTTGGGGGTCGCATCGACGACGGCGGCCTGCGCCGCACCTACGTGCAACTGCTCTGCGCCGCAGGCCCGGCTGCCGGGTTGGGCTGGGCTGCAGCGCGCGCGTGTGCGGGCCTGGGAAGTGGAACGTGGCCCACGGCCGTCGCACTGGCTACCGGGGCGCTGGCGACAGTCGTGGGGTACCTCCTTCTCGCCCGGCTGATGAAGGTCAACGAGTTGCGTCGTCTGCCCGGGATGCGCTGAACAGGCAGAGATGCAAGGAGGCGAGCTTCATGGGCGGTCCTGCGCGCGTCTGGCGATGTAGTCAGTCCAGTTGCGTTTGACGAAATTCGCCGAGTCCGTCAGCTCTGATGGGGCCCTACAGCTCGTCAGGAGCGTGTGTTGATGTAACGCACGCCCGGGCCCCACTTCTCCATGGCCGGGGCCATGCACCACTGGCACAGAGGGTTCTCTGGGGCAGCAGCCGTGGCGCGAGGACGGGTGGAGTAGTCCGCTGCAGCTCAGCGACGGTGCTGTGGACGGTATATGGCGCAACAGGTGTGGTGCCATCACCCGGTGGGGTGATGGCACCTGTGCTGGCCGGGTTTCGCCGAACATCAACCCGTACGGCACGTTCCGCCTCGACATGAACAAGCGCCTCGACCTGTCGGGCGTGACCATTTCCCGTCAGCGTGCCGCCGTGAGCGAGCGAGCCGAGGCGGACCCCGCCACCCGCTGAGCAGAATGATCACTCACCCAATGAGTAGACAGTGTCTACGGAGCGTGGTAGACACTGTCTATGACTGATGAGAGCTCTCTTCGGGAGCGGTTGATCGATGTCGGGGTCGACCTTGTGCTGACCGAGGGTTCCGCGTCTGTGGGTCTGCGGGAAATAGCCCGTCGAGCGGGGGTGTCGCACGGGGCGCCGCGTCGGTACTTCCCCACGCACCACGCGCTGCTCTCGGCTATCGGCCGTCGCGGCTTCGAGGACCTCGCAGCCATGTTCGAGGCCGCAGTCGCCGGCACGACCACACCGCGCGGCCAGCTGGAGGCCCTCGCGCGGGCGTACGTCGGGTACGCACTGGAACGCCGCGGCATGTTCGAGCTCATGTGGCGGCACGACCTGCTCGACGGCGCGGCGCAGGCATCGGACCAACCGAGGCTGCGCGAGTCGACCCTCCCGCTGTTCGGGCACTTCACCGGACTCGTCGCCCGATGCCTATCGGAGAGGGAGGCCGCGCGAAACGCCGACGGGCCGAACGAGGCCGGACCGCCGCCTGCGGTGACCGCCGCCGCCCTGTGGTCGAACCTGCACGGCATGGCCCAGCTGTGGGCCTGGGGCAGCCTGCAACTCGCCCTCGGCGCCCCACCGCTGGGCGGCGACCCCGACGACAACCAACGCGACCGGCTCATCGCGGCAGTTCTGGACGCCCACCTCGGCCCGGTGACCTCATGACCGCACCCGCACAGCGGCAGATTGCACTTCTGGTCAGCGTGGTCGGCGCGGTGATCGTCGCGCTGGACGGAACCATCCTGCTCATGGCGCAGCCCGGCATGCAGCGTGATCTCGGCGCGAGCGTGGCGCAGATCCAGTGGACGAGCACCGGGTATCTGGTCGCCGTGGCCGCGTTACTCGTGATCGCCGGGCGCCTCGGGGATCGGTACGGGCACCCTCGCCTGCTGTTCGTCGGCGTCCTCGGTTTCGGGGCTGCCTCGGCCGGGATCGCGCTCGCGCCGGGGGTCGGCTGGGTGATCGTCCTGCGCGCGGTGCAGGGCGGGTTCGCCGCGTTCCTGCAACCTGCGACGCTCGCGCTGCTACGGCTGGCGTATCCCGCGGACCGGCTCAGCAAGCCGATCGCCATCCGCACCAGTGCGATCGCGGTGGCGGCAGGGTCCGGTCCGCTCCTGGGCGGTGTTCTCGTGGCTCACCTGGGGTGGCGCGCCGTCTTCTGGGTCAACGTGCCCCTCGCGTTCGTCATCGCCGTCCTCGCCCTCGCCGTACGGACGCCGGCACCTCAACGTGCCAACTCTCCACGACTCAACCTCACCAGCGCGGGCCTGCTGGCGGTCGCGCTCGCAATCCTGGTCCACGCCTTGGTCGACGTACCCGCACGGGGGTGGACCGCCGCGCCGACGCTGCTCGAACTCCTCGCCGTCATCGGCATCGCAACGGTGCTCACCTGCCACGAACGCCGCACCACACACCCGATCGTTCCACCAGCCGTAGCACGGTCCGTACCGGTGACCGCGTCGATGGCGATCCTGCTGGTCACCACCGCCAGCCTGTTCGGCGCGCTGTTCAGGGCCACCTTCTACCTCCAGGACGTACTTCGACTCGACCCACTCGACAGCGGTCTGCGCGTACTCCCGCTGACCGTGCTCATGGTCCTCGGCTCACCCGTCGCGGTCGCCGCACTGCGCCGGTACGGTGCGCGCCGCACCGCGATCGCCGGTACGGTCCTCGTCGTGGTCGGCATCGCGGGGCTGTCCCGGCTCGGTCCCGCCAGCACATGGATGGCCATGGCTGCAGCTTTTGCCGCCATCGGTGCCGGGTTCGCCACCGTGATGGTCACCGCCACCGGGACCGTCGTCGGTGACGCGCCGCCCGGGTACGCCGGGGTCGTCAGCGGACTCAAGCAGACCGCCATGAACATCGGGCCGACCTTCGGCATCGCCGTCGCGGCCAGCGCAACCGGCACGGCTGCGTCAACCATGGGCTCCACTCTGCTGATCCTGGCCGCACTCGCCGCTCTCGGCCTGCTGCCCGCGTCGCGGCTGCCCCGGCGCCCGGCCCACCAGGAAGGAGACGACACGACCGCCTCACGCCCGGCGCAAGCACCAACACCACAGGCGGCACCCACTCGACACCCAAACAGTTGAGCAACCGCCGAACACACCCACGCCGATCCGGTCATGTACCAGACCGATCTTCAGTGAAAGAACAAGCTGAAGTCGACATCGATGAGAGGACGAGCACGAAGATGACGGGTCAGGATCGACACACTGCGCCGGACAGGGCGATCTCGCATAAGGCGCAGGCGGACGGTGGGGGACCGGCGGCGGGCCGGGAGCGGGACTGGGTTGCCGAGGAGTCCGTACGGGTGCGGTCGTCGGGAGGCGCGGAGTTCGTGGTCCGGCTACTGCGTGCGGAGCGGCCGGAGGCCCCGGTGGCGCTCGTGGTACCGGCGATGGGGGCGCGGGCGCGGTTCTACGCCCCCTTCGCCCGCGGGCTACACCGTGGCGGCCTGCACGTGGCGATCACGGACCTCCGTGGCCAGGGCGAGAGCATCCCGGTAGCGCGCCGCGGAGTGGCGTACGGGTACCGGGAGATGGTCGATGACGACCTTCCCGCGGTCGTCCGTGCGGTCTCCGCGGCGTTCCCGGGTTCGCCGGTGGTACCCGTCGGGCACAGCCTCGGCGGCCAGCTCGCGCTGCTCAGCAGCGCGACCGGGCTCCCCGGGGTACACGCCGTCGTGCTGACAGCGGCCGGGTCGGTCTGGTGGCGGGGGTTCGGCTCGGTGCACGGGCTCCGCAATCTGGTCGGCAGCCAGCTGTTCGCGGCGCTCGCCACGGTGCTCGGCTACTGGCCTGGGGAACGGCTCGGCTTCGGTGGCACCCAAACCACGGCAGTGATGCGGGACTGGGCGCGGCAGGGCCGCACCGGCCGCTACACGCTGCGAGGGAGCGACACCGACTACGAGGCGGCGCTCGCCCGGCTGAAGCTTCCCGTCCTCGCAGTCGGCGTGGACAACGACACTCTGGCGCCGCCAAGCGCGACGGATCATCTGCTGCAGAAGATCACGGCTGCCCCGGTGAGCCGGTGGCACTACACCGAGGCCCTTGCCGGCGGCCGCCGGTTGGACCATTTCCGTTGGGTCCGGCACAGCGACGGCATGAGCGCGTACATCACGGACTGGATCTCCGGCACGCTCATCATGCGGCAGAACGGCGTCGCACAGCACAGCACGCAACAGGACCCGGTCGGTGAAGGCCGCCCGACCAGAGGGGAAGCCTGAGGTGATCGATGGCACGGCAGCGGCGCCCGGAGCCAGGGCTATGCAGTACATCTCGTAGAACCGATGGTCGCGGAACCACGCGTGGTCAGCAGCAGAATTTCTGCCAGCGATGCCCCAGCCCGCACCACCATTGCGGCGTCGTTAGGGCCAGCGGGGCAGCGGATCTGGCAGTTTGGTGCATTCGCTGGTGCCGATGCCTATCAGCAGCTCGGTTACTCCAAGGTCCATACGCAGCCGCATCAGCCGGCGTACCCGCTGACCTGACTCTCCTGCCTCCCGCGCACCCCGTCGCCCCGCACAGTCCCCGTTGGAACACTAGGGGGGCTAAACCCGCTGGTTGAGCGCTCTTGTCAGATCCCGGTTGGCGGATCTGGCCGCGTCGAGATCGCCCTGCTGCTCCTCCAGTCGGCGGTCAGTTCCACGATGTCCTGTTCGATACGGGTCACAGTGGTCTGCAGGGCGGAGACGTCAGCCGAGGCGCCGAGTCCGGACTCTTGCCAAGCCCGTTGGCCGAGCTGCCGGGAGATGGGCCTCCAGCTGCTGGACCCGTGCGACAAGGCGAGCGGCGCGTGCGTTGGCGTTGGCAAGATCGGCCTGCAGGGATGCCTGGGTGGCGGCCGGGCCGCCACCTGACGTTTCAGCGCAGCGGCTGCCGGTGGTGTGCAGGTGCTCCAGCAGGTCGCGGTGGCGGTAGAGGAAGGTGCGGTCGACACCCGCTGCGCGGGCGATTGCCGAGGCGGTCAGAGGGGTGCCGTGGTGCACGGCGGTCGTGATGGCGTCCTGGACGCGTCGTCGGCGCCGTTCGGTGCCGGTGACCCGGCCGTCGTTGATCGGGGAGGTCACGTCGCGGTCCTTGTGGGGTTGGTGGACGCGGGGCATGCCGAGCATGACGGTGCGGCTGCGGCGTACGACGGTGACGGCCTGTTCGATCTGGGCGCGGTCCTCAGGGGTGAGGTTGTCGAGGTCGGTCTGGACGCGTTCGATGAGGCGGCGGACGCGGCGGATCTCCTCTTCGGCCGGCATGGCCTGGGTGCGGGCCCAGTCGTCTGCTTCGAAGGCGGACATGAGGCGTTCGCGGCTGCGGCAGGTCGGCGAGGTGGGCTTGGAGGTCGGGGAGGTAGGAGACGTCGGTGGAGAAGTGCTCGCAGCCCAGGCAGCGGAAGCGGAGCGGGCAGGCGTGGCCGCCGGCGGCGACGCTCGTTGGTTCGCGGCAGACGTCGTAGGGGGTGGCGACCTCCCCGATCGCGCGGCGGACGTGTTCGGAGTCGAGCAGGCTCTTCGCGGTGCGCCAGGCCCGGTTGCCGTGGCGGTCGAACTGCAGGGCGGTCATGCGGTCGACGGCTTCGCGGCGGCGTTCGTCGCCGACGCGGTAGTAGCCCTGGGTGGTGTGGATCAGGCGATGGTCCATCAGCTCCTTGAGGACGTCGACCGGGACGCCAGCGTCGGCGTGCCGTTGGGCGTAGCAGTGCCGGTAGGCGTAGGGGAAGATCCGGGTCTTGTCGAACGGCACCAGCTGTGTGGCGCGGGTGTCTCCTGCGGCGACGACGACAGGCACCAGGAGGTCGGGCAGGGAGGCCACCCAGGCCCGGTGCTGGCCGGAGATGTCCACGAGCGGTTTGGTGCCCTCGGGGTTGGACTTGGGGCGCGGAAGGAGCCGCAGCTGGGCCGGCGGCTTCAGGGAATCGTTCTCGGACACGCTGCTGCTGGCGGCGGATGATCGCGGCGGTTTCTTTGCCGATCGGCAGGCGTCGGCCGAGCCGGTAGGCCTTGTGGTTGTCGTAGACCAGGACGTCAGAGCCGTCAGGGTCCTGCTCCAGGCAGTTCAGGGGCAGGGTATTGATCTCATCTGGACGCCGTCCGGTGTCGATGAGCAGCTCGGTGGCGACGCGTACCGCGAGGCTGCTCATGGCCTCCAACTCGTCTAGGTGGGCACACAGTTCGCGCAGCACCTCCTCTGGCGGGTCACGGCCGGCCTCGGTGTCCTCCGGCTCGTCGGGCATGTCCTCCGGCCCGATCGTGAAGTCGGCCGCCATGCCCTCCAGCAGCTGCCCGGGCGCGGTGAGGCCGAGGGTGCGGAAGCGGAGCAGGACGCGGCGGACGAACCGGGTGAAGGACAGCCGCCGGGATGGGCTGATCCTCCCGGTCGAGGTGAAGTGGCCCATGCGGTTGGTGAAGGCGACGAAGTCGCTGCGTCCCCAGGCGGCGGGCACCGTGCCGCGGTTCTGGCGCTGCACACGCAGGCTCTCCGAGATCATGCCCACGGCCGCGATGATCGCGCGGGTGTGCTGGACCGCGTTCTTGTTCCGGCGCCGGGGCAGGTCGTCGTAGACCCAGATCTTCATTGCTTCTCGCAGCGGCTCCTGCAGCACGGGCGCGAACGAGATGTGGCCGGTGTAGCCGAAGACGGCCATGTCCGACTCAGAAGTGGTGGCTCCGCAGGGCAGAGCCACCACGCCTCATTTCAGGGCGAGTCGACCGTGATCGGCTCGTTGGCGTCGGGGGAGGCAGGGCGGGCGAGAGCGTCCTTCTCACGGGCGTCGGCAGCCCGACCCAACGGAATCCACTATGGGGGAGAGGAATCGCTATAGTGGAATCATGAGTGATAGAAACGCCCTGTCCAGTGGTCTGTCCATGGCCGAGCTGGGGGCCAGGATCCGAGCCGAGCGGCGGGCCCGGGACATGGCTGTGGAGCGGCTCGCCGAGCTGAGCGGGGTGAGCCGGAGCATGGTGTCCGAGGTGGAGCGCGGTGCCAAGACGCCGAGCGTGCTGGTCCTCGACCGGCTGGCGACCGCGCTGGGCACCTCGATCGCTCGACTTCTCGACGAACCCGTACGCCCCGGTGTGGTGGTCCTGCACCGCGCCCAGCAGCACGTGGTGCGGGATCCCTCCGGGTGGGAGCGGCGGATCCTGTCTCCCGTCCTCCCAGGCGTCGAGTTCGAGTTCATGCGCACCACCCTGGAACCGGGCGTGGACGCCGGGGAGTTCTCCCCGCACGCCCCGGGCTCGCACGAGTACGTGGCGGTGGAGACGGGGGAACTGCGCCTGACCGTCGACGGTGTCCCGCACCGTCTGGCCTCCGGGGACGCCGCCTATTTCCCCGGCAACCGTCGGCATGCCTTCGCCAACGACTCCGCTGACGTGTGCGTGTACTACCTGGCCATGGCGCTGGGCCAGTCAGCCGACCCACACCACCATCACGTGTCCGGAGGCCCCGATGAATGACCTGCGACAAGCGGGCCGATCGGCCGCGGACATGGCAGTCGGTCACCTGGCCGCTGTAGCCGGCGGGCCGGTGTGGCGACCGGTGGCCGACGCGGACCGCTCTTGGCTCGCCCAGCAGCCGCTGCCCAGGGCGGGGCGCCCAGTGGCGGAACTGCTGCACGACGTACGGGACCGGATGCTGCCCTATCCGATGGGCAACGGGCACCCCAGGTTCTTCGGCTGGGTCAACTCCCCGCCCTCGCCGGCCGGAGTCCTGGTCGCCCCGCTGGCCGCAGCCATGAACCCCAGCTGCGCCGGAGGAGACCACGCCGGAGTCCTGCTGGAGCGCACCGCCGTGCGGTGGCTGGCGGAGTTGGTCGGCTTCCCGCACCCACCCGGTGCCGGACTGCTGACCAGCGGCGCCTCCATGGCAACCGTCATCGCGCTGGCCACTGCCCGGCAGCGGGCGATCCGTCAACAGGGCCACAACGTGCGCGAGACGGGCCTGTACGGACAGCCTCCGCTGGCGGTCTACCTGTCAGCCGAGGGGCACAGCTGTCTGCGCAAGGCAGCGGAACTCCTTGGCCTGGGCAGCCATTACCTCCGCACGGTCCCGGTCGACGGCGCATGCCGCATGGACACCGGCGCACTGCGTCGCCTGATCGCATCGGACCGGGAGGCGGGCGTGCGTCCGATGCTCGTCGCGGCCAGCGCCGGAACGGTCAACACCGGCGCCGTCGACCCTCTGGAGGAAATCGCGGAGATCGCCCGTGAACACGATCTGTGGTTCCACGTCGACGGCGCTTACGGCGTGCTCGGGGTCCTCGATGAAGGAACCCGCCCCGTCTATGTCGGCCTGGAACGGGCGGACTCCCTCGCGCTGGACCCGCACAAATGGCTCGGTGTACCCGTCGACGCCGGTTGTGTCCTCTTCCGCGACCCCGTCGGCCCGCGCGACACCTTCAGCCTCGTACCGCCCTACCTCCGCGACGACGAGGCCGACGACCTGGGCTGGTTCTCCGAGTACGGCCCCGAACAGACCCGTCCGTTCCGCGCACTGCGAGTCTGGGCCACGATCGCGCACCTCGGCCGCGACGGCATCGCCCACCTGGTGCAGCGCACCACCCAACTCGCCCGTGCCCTCGCCGACATGATCGAAGCCTCCCACGACTTCGACCTGCTCGCCCCGGCCGTCACCTCCGTCGTCGCCTTCCGCCATCGGCCCACGGCCCTCGGCCCCGGCACGACAGAGGCACTGAACCAGGCCATCCCGACCGCAGTACAGCGGCGCGGGCGGGCCTTTCTGACCGGCACTCGGCTCTCGGGCACGGCAGCCCTGCGCGCCTGCGTCCTCCACCCGGACACCACCGAGGCCGACCTCACCGTCCTGCTGGACGAAATCCGGACCGCAGCGAGGGAGATCACCGCATGAGTCACCCTCACCGGGTCGTCTGTGAGACGGGCCAGGAGCCCGCCGTGATCCCCTGGAGACGTTCCGACACCGGAGGCATGCCCGTGTTCACGAGTCTTTCCGCTGGCCTGACCACGCCCGCGCTGGTGATCGATGTCGATGTACTGGAGCGCAACATCACGCGGATGGCCGAGCACGCCCGTACTGGGGGCTTCGCGCTGCGCCCGCACGCCAAGACCCACAAGAGCCTGCCGATAGCCGACCGCCAGCTCGCGGCCGGCGCCGTCGGCCTCACGGTCGCCACCATCGCCGAAGCCGAGGCGTTCGCCCGCCACGGCGTCACCGACCTGTTCATCGCCTACCCGCTGTGGATCGACAACGACAAGGCCCGGCGGCTGCGGCGGCTCGCGGAGACAGTGGCCTTGCGCCTGGCCGCTGACTCCCCGGAGGGCGCACGGCGCCTGGGGGAGGCCGTGCGGGGCTCGGCCCGGTCGGTCGAGTTGCTGGTCGAGATCGACAGCGGGCACCACCGTACCGGCGTCCCTCCCAAAGATGCCGTTGCCGTCGGCAAGGCTGCGGCCGATACCGGTCTGAACGTCGTCGGCGTCTTCACCTTCCCCGGGCACGGCTACGGTCACGACGCCCAGGCCCGCGAGCGAGCGGCTCGCGACGAGGAGCGGGAACTCGGCGAGGCCGCCGAAGCACTCTCTGCCGTCGGGCTCCCGGCACGGGTGATCAGCGGCGGCTCGACGCCGACCGCCGGCCGCTGGCAGCCGGGCATCGTCAACGAACTCCGGCCCGGCGTCTACGTCTTCAATGACGCCACCCAGCTGGCCCTCGGCTCCTGTACGCCGGACGACGTGGCCCTCGTCGCCGCCGCGACGGTGGTCAGCGCCTCGACCAAGGAGCGCTTCGTACTGGACGCGGGCAGCAAGGTCCTCGGCACCGACACCACCCCGTGGGTGGCCGGCCACGGGCACCTACCAGACTTCCCTGAGGCGTCGGTCACCGCGCTCTCCGAGCACCACGCCACGGTTGTCCTCCCAGAGGGCAGCGAGGCCCCGCCCCTGGGCGCGCTCGTAGCCGTCGCCCCCAACCACGTCTGCACGGCGGTCAATCTTGCCGACGAACTGGTCGTCACCCGACAGGGCAACGTCGTCGACCGCTGGCCGGTAGCAGCCCGTGGCGCCAACACATGACGGTCCTATGCACAAGCCCCGTGTGTCCCACCCCTGCGAACGCAGTGCCCTCGGGGCCCTGGCCCGGGGGCACACCAACACGGTGGTTTCGTAAACAGGGGCTGGCAACGTTTGTCGACGGTTTCGGGCAGCACTTAGCGATCAGACGGCCCGGGAAAGTCGATGAGAACTGACAACGCGTCTCGCGATCGGTTGCTCGTGGGCCTGCGGCTGACGGCTTGTGGTGTGAGCCCGGATCTTCGTTCGCTCCGAGGCTGGCAGCAGCTGATGTGCGGTTAGGTTGACGGGATGAAGATTCTGCATCTGTCCGATACACACCTAGACCGCGCCGGCGGCCCGGACGCCGATGGGGCCGATGGCACGGCGGCGCTTCGCCGGATGCTCGCCGACCTGGTCCATTTACGCGACCTCGATGCACTCGTCGTCACGGGAGACGTGGCGGACGATGGATCGCGCGAGGGTTACGCGCGGGCGCATGAGCTCGTGGGCGGCTACGCCCAGGAGCGGGGCGCATCGGTGTTCTACGCGACCGGGAACCACGATGAGCGGGCGGCGTTCGGCGAGGTGCTCGGCTGTGGCCATGCACGCCCCGACGCGGTGTATGACGGCCCCGAGGGCGAGCGGGCCGCCGCGAGCACGGTCGATGGCTGGCGGGTGGTCACTCTTGACTCTCTCGTGCCGGGCAAGGGCTACGGGAGGATCGGCCGGGCCCAGCTGGACTGGCTTCGTGAGGTCTTGGCCATGCCCGCGGCGCATGGCACGCTCCTGGCCTTCCACCACCCGCCGGTCGCACTGGAGGTCGAGGTGCAACGGGCACTCGGGCTGCAGGATGCCGATGAGCTGGGTGCGGTGATCCGCGGAACCGACGTGCAGCTGATCCTCTGCGGTCACTTCCATCTTCAGATCCTGGGGCGCCTGGATCAGGCGACGGTCTGGGTCACGCCCGGCATCGTCAGCCGCATCGACCTGACTGCCCAGCCCGGCACCGAGCGCGCCGTGCACGGTCCTTCGGCCTCCCTGGTCCGGCTCGGCACGCCCCACGGACCGCTTATTCACACCCTTCATGCCCGTGATCCCCGCGTGGGCGAGACGGTCTACGAGGCCGATGAGGAGGACATGCGTGAGGTGATCGAGAAACTCGGCCCGGCCAAGATGAGCCCGAGCTGAGAAGCGTCGTGCAGGGTGTGACGTGCCGTCCGGCTACGGGTACGGCGGTGGCCACCGGCCATGTTGGACTCGTGGCTGAACGGGTGCGGGTGCGGGTGCGGGAAATCGGCGACGCTGAGAGGGCCGCGCCTGCTGCGGATCATTCGCCCGTACTAAGCGGTTCTGGTGAAGTTCGCTGCTGATCCTTGGATGTGGGTTCGTTGGCGGGCCAGCGCCTGGTCCACGGCGGCGGCGATGGCGTCGACGCTGGTGTGGGCGCGGTGGGGGTAGTCCTCGTACTTGGCCGAGCGCCAGACGCGTTCGATGTCGTTGAGCTCGTGGCTGCGGGGCGGCAGGTAGAACAGCTCCACTCCGATCCCAGCTAGTCGCTGCGGCCCTTGAACGCCTTGTCCAGGTGCGCGGAGGCGTTGTCCAGCACCACCGTGCACGGCCGGGAGCGCCGCCAGACGGGCTCCGTCCGCGGCCAGGGCCAGCGCGCCGGCCCCGCCGGGCAGGCCGGCCAGCCGACAGCAGACGAACTCCAGCAGCACCTTGGCGTCGATCTTGCCGGGGGTATGCTCCCACAACAGATCGGGACCGGTGCCCACGACCAGGGCGCCCAGCACGTTGATGTGCCGGTCGCTCTTGTCCTCGCGCGGTACCACTGCGCGCTGCCCGATGCGTGACCAGGTGTAGCCGGTGGGCATGGTGGGCGCGAATCCGGACTCGTCGACGAAGATCAGGTCGTGCGTTCCCGCGTCGGCCTCCATCCGTAAGTCCGCAAGTCCTCCAGCCGGGCCCGTGCGGCCTGCTGGAGGACGGGGTCGGCCCTGTGGCGCAGGCTGTCGCGGGTCCGCTTCCACCGAAACCCCTCCCGGTGCAGCAGCTCGGTCAACCACGCCGCCGACACGCGCACGCCCCGTTCGCTCTCCAGCCAGTCGCACAGCTCGGGCGCGGTCCAGGTCACCCCCGCTTCGGCCGAGGCGTCCAGCAAGGCACCCACCATCTTCAGGCCATCATCGGTGACGGAGGCGGGCCGTCCCGGACGCGGGGCATCGGCCAGGGCATCGAACCCGCCGCCGGTGAAACGGTGCACCGCATCGCGCACCATGACCGGGTTGCACTCCAACCGCCGCCGCTCGTTACGCGACAGATCACGCCCTGCCAGCCGCCGACGCACCTCGAACTGCTGCCCGGACGTCAACTCCACCGTCAGGATCTTCGGCATCACCACCACTTCCCACCAAAACTCCTACCCCCACAGAGAGTTGACTTCACCGAGACCGCTTAGGTGGGTGGTGACCTGACGGCGGGCTCAGACGGTGCTGCTGTCCGCGCAGGGCATGAGCGAGGCGAACAACGCCGACGTGATGTTCACCAGCACGATCGGGTCCGCGACCGGTAGCACTTGCTGAAACATCTCCCACAACTCGTCCGGCACCAGCAGCTCAACGATCCCCGCCATGATCGTCAGGCTGCCGATCTGCCCAAATGGGGAGAAGTCTCAGCGACTATCCATCTACCCGTAGCGGCCCGCCCCTGGTTCGTTCATCCCGTCACCTTCAAGATCATGAAGTTCTCGGGGTTCGGGACCGGCATGAATCCAGCCTTCGCGTAAACCTCATGGGCGTCGAGGGTCGACAGGAGCACACGCTTGAGCCGATACGGGGCGAGGTGGTCGCGGACCGCTCCCGCAAGCCAGGTGCCGAGCCCCCTGCCGCGGTGCGCAGGCACAACGTAGACGTCGCACAGCCAAGCGAAGGTGGCGCGGTCGGTCACCACGCGCGCATAGGCGACCTGGTCACCGGAGGCGTCGTAGACAGCGAAGTTCAATGAGCCGCGCACTGACTCCTCAACCGTTTCCCGAGTGCGTCCAAGAGCCCAGAACGCGTCGGTCGACAGCCATTCGTGCACCAGCGCCACGTCGAGGCGATCCGGGTCTGTGGAGAGCTCGTATCCGTCGCTCCTGCTAGTGATCACGAGGCGGCAGCATAACCAGGCAACTTGGAAAATCCAAGTAGTTGTCCGAGGCTTCAGCCCCGGATGCCGCCCGGGTCCACTTGAGGCGCCCGCTCGGTTAATCCAGAGGCTCTCGGCGTAGGCGAAGACGTCGGACAGCGTCCGCAGTCGTACCCCAGGCCGGTCGGGCACCGCGAAGCCGCGCGCCGCGAGCGGCGGGCGGACCTGCCGGATCGCCGCCGAGGCGCGGGTCGATATCGAAGAGTTCGGCCAGGACCTCGTGCGGTAGCTGATGGCGCAGATGTACCAGCGTGAGAAGCAGCCTGTCGTGCAGAACCAGCTTCGGCTTGCGTCCGGCCCCGGCCGCCCGCTTGCGTTCACTACCCCGCGCCATGCGCAGCGTGGACTGTCGGGCCGCCTCCCCTGGGTCGGCGAGTTCGGCGAACAACTCGCCGAAGTGTGTGCGGGAAACGCCGGACAGAGCAGGATGGGAGCACGCCGTGCGTGCCCAGGTCAGCTTCACAACCCACCTAACCCGCGCGGCCCTTCTCACGTCATTGCCGACCGACCCCCGCCAGCACTTCCCCCAGGTCGCAGGGCAATGGGGTAGTCGTAGCGTATGAACCCCTTGAAGCTCGCCACCTTGTCGTACAGGGCGCGGGCGGCGGTGTTGTCCTCCTGAGTGGTCCAGTAGAAGCGGGATGCCACCTGCTCCCGCGATGCATCGGCCACCTTCTCGATCAGCATCCGCGCCACGCCTCGGCCGCGTGCCGCCTCGTCGACGAAGAGGTCCTGGAGGTAGCAACTGTCTTCCATCCAGAACGTCGGGTGGAACAGATAGTGCGCGATGCCGACCAACTCCCCGTGCGACCAGGCGCCGATGCCGTGGAACTCGGCGTCACCCCGTAACCGCTGCCAAGTCTGCTCGTAGCCCTCGTCCGGCACCATGGCGCGGTAGAACTCCTTGTAACCGCGCGCCAGCGCTTCCCAGGCGGCGCGATCCTCCTCGCGCAACGAACCAATGGTGGTCACGACTGCCCATCCTCACTCGCAAGCCTCAACTGATCTGCCGATCTGCGGGACACTGTCCCGGAGCCGCCCTGGCGGGCCGTGCCGTCGCCCGTACGCCTGCGAGGCGTCACCAGCAGGCTGAGCACGTCGTACGGACGCGCCGCGACCGGGTGGGCCCCGGCACGGACACCGGCGCGTGCACCCCACCTGGCGTGCACTCCCAGCGATCCCGCGGCGTTGGCACAGTCGAGGTCCACTTCAGCGTCACCGACATAGGCAGTTGCCTCGGCCGGAACCCCAAGCTGCCGCAGCGCCAGCAACAGCCCGTCCGGCGCCGGTTTGGGCCTGTCGACTTCGTCGCCTGCGATGACCACGTCGAATCGCGCGTCGATTCCGGCGGCAGCGAGCATGCTCGAAGCCACTCGCCGGGTGGCCGCCGTGAATACGCCCAGCCGCATGCCCGCATCGGCGACTTCGTCTAGCAGGGCCGGTATGCCGGGGAACGGCCGCAGCTCGGCGACGGCCGGATCCAGGTAAGCGTGGAAGCGCTCGACCTCGGCGGGGCCGCAGGTGCGGCCGAGGAAGTGGGCGAGAACCAGCTCTGTGTGGCCGACATGCCAGCCGGCGACCACCTCATCCGGCGAGACCGGCGGGCCGCCGAGCGAGCGAATCGCGTCGGCGTACGCGCGGGACACCGTGGGGACGCTATCCAGAAGCGTCCCATCCATGTCGAACACAACTGCACGCATGACTCACGATCCTGCCTACGTCGTCGCATTCGACGCCAGGGCCACTTTCTAAACACTGGCTACATGTAGCGAGCTCGATATCGCGGCAGGCCAGCACGTCCGGACCTCAATTTCCCCCGGGGTCGTTACTCCACCGCCGACACCTCGGCGCGACTGCCACCCGGACCTGCGCCATCGATGGCCTCGCCGGACAATGATCAGCTTGAACGTAGCCGGCCCCAGTGCCTCATGTACCTCAAATCTGTCAACACGGTAGAGTCGCCACGCACCAAGGACGTTGTGCTCCAGCCCGGTCCGGTAGTGCAGATAATGCGGGTGTTGCAGCCGTCGCGGTCGGCGTCGATCCAGTCGCCGAAGGACTGCTCGCGGTCGTAGCCGGTGCGGTCCTCCGCAGCGACGGGCAGGTGGGCTACTGCTTCGGCCAGCGGCATGGTGTCGGCGGCCGGCGCGGCCTGGGCGGCCGGAGCGATCGCGGTGGGCAGGACGGCGAGCAGCAGTGCGGTCAGGACGGTCAGGGCAGGGCGCACGGCGGCTCCTTGGCAAAGAGCACGAACAGGTCGTCACTCTTCGTAGCGAGCCCGCGCTGCGGCACGCCCGGGAACCAGGAGCACCATCACCCTGAGGAGCGGTAAGTCAGATCGTCACGGCCGACAAGGCCACCAGCAGTAGACGTTCCCCCGTAACCAGCACGTCCGCGAGCGATCACCAGTGATCAGTCGAGGATGTGGAGATCGATGTCGAGTGAGAAGAAGCTGCGTTTGGCCCTCCATGCCGACGAACCCGAGCAGGGGCACGGTGGTTGCGATGCCGCCGCGGTGCTGGGGCCGACCGTCGGCGCCCAGGGCGCCGCTGCCGGTCAGGTAGAGGAACGCGAGCCGGCAGCCGGTGGGGTGCGGTGGGCCGTGCTCGTTGGGGTGGTGTTAGCGGGTGTCCGGTGGTGGCTGAGGGGATGGACTGGATGGAGAGCGTTGACACTGGCTGACCGCCGGAGCCGCTTCGCGTCTGACGGGCACCCGTAAAGAAAGTTCGGCCGTTCCTCCCGCCAGGCGGGAGGGCCGTGTGGCGTGGTCTGCGTGATGGATATAGCGCTGATCACCGTCGGGCAGATGTACCGCTACTACCTGCGCCAGGTCCTCGTCGGCGACGGCCGCCGACCGGCCCGCAAAGCGCTGAAGAAGCGCAGCAGGACGCCGGAGTGCCGCCCGGCCGAACCGTGCAGGAGTAGGTGCCGATGTGCCCACTCCGGCTGATCCGGCGCGATCGGGCCAGCTCGAGGGACGTCCGCCAGTCGCTCAAGCGAGGGGATCGCCACCCTCATGGCCTCGTCAATCGAGTTCAGAGCGCGGACGTAACCGAGGACGAGGTCTCGAGCCGCACCAACCCGTTGCATACGACGTCATCCCCCTGAACCTGTGGATGAACGGATTGTTCCATGGGGCAGTCAGCGACTCTGCAAGACGGCATTCTGAAACGATCAGTTATAGGGCATCGGTCGCTCCCACGCCAGGAGCGCTAAGTTGTGGGGGCTTGAGCGGACTTCGCCTTCTTCTTTCCGCCGATCGCTGCTGGCTTAACTGCCTGATTCCTGATGGTAGTACTGCCGGCGCTCTGGCCGAAGAAGTAGCCCAGGATGATAAGGAAGCTATTGGATAGCAGTGTGGAAGGCACGATCTTGAGGAACATGGAGACCACGAAAACTGTGGTCAGGGCGATGAGGAGAATGGCACCGACGAGCGTGGCGATCGGCTCACGGGAGACCCGCCGATTCCATTTTCTCTCTGCGATCTCCTCCTTGAGCAGCTGCTCTTCGCGGATCTTCTTCAGTTCGTCCTTGGCCTCTTGCCAACCCTCGACGACCATGGCCTGAGCCGCACTGTCCACCTGGGCCGCGTCCCGCTCCCGCTCTCGGGCCGCAGCAGCCTCCGCCTCCAAAGCCGCCAGCTGCTGCTTCAGCGCATCCCTTTCGGGACCGGCGGCAAGCCGATCAATCAGATCCTGCAAGCCGCCCAGTTTTTCCTCGCTGCGCAGTTCCTTGATGCGTTCCAGGATCAGGCGCTTACGTTCCAAGAGAAACGGCAGGATGCCGATCGTCACCTCTGGCTGCTCTACCACCCATACTTTTACCGCGCCCCGTACAGGCACCATGCCGAACTGATCCGGATGGCTGATCGCCTCGTTGACCCGGGTGAGCGCGAGCTCCAAGTCCTGCAATACGTAGCCTTTAATGGCCTCTACGGACAGCCCTAGGGAATCGAGGATCGGCTCATACATGCCTCTGAGTCGAGCCATCGAGTCCGCCGCCTGGACCGCCTTATCTACCATCCCCATACAGCCCCCCCCCACATCGTCGTTGGGCGCTCATCTTGCCAAGGTTAAGCCGTGGCGAGGGGCCGAATGCGGCAATGACTACGCCTGAGCTGTTCGGGAGGCCCGCCGCCCCGCGTGCGCCAACTGCGGTGCCCGGTACACCGACGAACGGTGGAAGGCCATCGAGCCCGCCGGGTGGGACGCCCCGCGGGAGACCCACCCGCACCTGTGTGACGACTGCAAGCAGCGAGCGATCACCGCCGAACGCCAAGCCGAGCACACCGAGCACGGGCACCAGGAGGACGACCAGGCCGTGCCCGAGCAGAAGATCGGCGGCACCTGGATCTCGCGCTTCCGCAGCTGCTGCGCCGCCGGGTCTCCGGCGCCGACCACGACCACCCGGGCCCGCGGCCGGACCGGGACTACGCCGAACTGGTCGGCGGGCCGCTGGACGGCCTGCTGCTCGACACCACCGGCTGGAGGCCGGAGGAGATCGACGACGGTGTCCCCTCTTCACGGAGCTCGGGCAGTTCGGCCCCGGGGGTCGGGCACGCTGCGCTTGCTGGAGGGCGAGTTTCAGGTCATCGTCATGGAACACGCCGGCCTGGACCACCGGGACTTCAGCCCATGCGTAAGCCAGTGATGGCGCTACGACACCGATCAAGCACTCGTACCTGCCGACTGGGTCCAGGAAGAGGCCGACTGAACGCCGCGTCTGCAACCTGGTCGCGTCGCGCTGATTGCGGCGTGGGGGCGGTCGGCGTGGCTCACTCGCTGAACAGCGGTACCTGCGCCACGTCGATGTCCGTGCGGATGCGGTGAGGGCGTGCCGGGTGCCGCCACCGTCCGGCGCTGTCGCGGGCGGCGTCGACGTCGACTTCCGTCATGACATCCGGCTGGACCAGGATGGCATCGAGGGTGCGCTGTGTTGCCCAGCCTGCCGAGAACGTCCAGTCCGTCCACGGATGCGCGTCCTGCGGTGGGGCCAGTTGGTCGGCCAGGGAGCGACCGGCGGCGCGAGAAGACCTCACACCGGGCGAAGTACCGCCGTTCGGCAACTGAGTTTTCGGTTGGCATCCGCTCGTCGGCGACCTCACCCTGTCCTTCGAGATGTTCAGTCTGCCCGACGGCGGGACTAGGCCCTGATCACGCATCACGCGCAGCCGGGGTCACCGTCCGCGGAGGTCCTGGGGCTGATTGCCAGCTGGGGCGCGGACGCCATGCGGGCCGGATCGGACACGTCGGCCCCGTCCGCCTGACGGGACCGCAGACCGGCCGCGTCCGCACCTGGGCACGCCGTAGACTGTCGTGCCGCTTCGATCTGCACCCTTGTCCCTGGGTTCTGCAGTGACCCGCACGAAGACTGCCGACGGTTGCGCCGTCGGCGGCGACCGGCAACGGCAGAAGCCGTGGTGCATCTACCGCGAGTGATGGCGGGCCGTGATCGAGTCCTGAGGTTTGCCCCGACACCCTGAAAATGGGCAGGCTCAATGCACGCACGTCACCGCGCTTCCACTGTATGAGGGAGCGCACTGAGTCTTGTCGTTGACGCCGCTGGCCCGTCGGCGCAGCTCGGACCAGCGTTGCGGGCCGTCGATGAGGTCCACCAAGGACGAGGGCGGCTCACCGGGCGGTGACCAGGTCGAAGAGCTGCCTGCCGGGGCAGGCGGGATTGCGGACGTTGCCCGGAGACGATCCGTCAGGCAGCTTTGGGATCGTCCAGCAGCCGGTGCCCCTCTGTAGTGTCACCGGCCGCTTGGCGAGGGCGGTGACGGTCAGGCGGGCGCCCAGGAGGCGTGTCTGGCCGGCCGCGATCGTCAGGCGCAGGCCGGTCCCGGTCTCCGGCATCGTGATCCGAAAATTGCTGCGGGCAGGTGGTGTGCGGGTCTGCCAGGGGGCCGGGCGGGCTCTGGCCTCGGCCTCGGCCTGGCCATCGTGCGGGATGTCGCGAAGTCGCACGGCGGCACCGTCTTCGCGTGCACCGGAAAGGGCGGCGGCGCGGAAGTCTGTCAGTGCGAACGGCTCACGACTGGGGCGGCGAACCTCGCTCACGGTGGGCCGTCCGGAATCGGGGCTGGCTGGACGACAGCGGGGGTCAGTCACCGGGCGGACTGCGGCGCGACTGCCGGTTGTTCGGCCTGGGAACCAGACGGGACGCCGATGCGCGCCTGCCCGGGCCGCCGTGCTCTGGCTATGCGGGCCAGAGTGAGCGCGGCGGTCATGGCCAGAACGACGAGGGCGGCGCCCGAGAGGAGGAAGGCGTCCTTGACTCCGGTGAGTGCGATGGTGGTCGAGGCCACGAAGGGAGAAACGGCCAGGGCTCCCGCCACTCCGGCCTCCCACAGACCCAACGCCTTCGCCAGGTGGTGGCTCGGTATGCGCTGCTGCACCAGCGCGATCAGCGGGATGTCCGTGAGGGCCGAGGCCAGCCCGGTGGCGATCAGGAGCACTGCGGCCCCGGCAGTGGAGGTGACGATTCCGAGCGGCGCACGGAAGATTCCGAGCAGGGCCCAGGCCAGCACCGCCGCTAGGGCGAGTCTGCGCATCCGCAGGCCGGCCAGCAGGAGCGCCCCCGCCACTTCCGCGACCCCGGCGATGCCCAGCAGCAGGCCGTAGCGGCCGCCCTGCCCCACCACGGCGACCAGCCCCACCGTCAGGAAACCGCTGGTCAGAGCGAGGGCGAGCACGAAGGTCACGATGACCACGAGCACGTCGGGAGCGGCCCGAACGGCCCTGAGCCCGGCGGCGAGATCGGCCCACAGCCCCACCTGCCCTGCGGCCAGGACGGGGCGGGTCACGCGGATGGCGGCCACGGCGCACGCCGAACCGAGGAAGGTCAGTCCGTTGACCACCAGCGCCGCCCGCATGGAGCCGTAGGCCAGCAGCGGCGCGAGCATGAGCGGGCCGACGAAGAAGGCGGCCCGGAAGGCGACTTGCAGCAGCCCGTTGGCCTGCTGGAGACGGTCGGCCGGGACGATCTGCGTGACGATGGCGTTGCGGGCCGGGGCGAACGGGGCGCCGATCAGGGCCAGCAGCGCCGTTGTCGCCACGAGCAGGGACAGGTTCAGCAGGCCGAGGGACAGCAGCACCGCGGCTACCGCCACCACGGCGACCCGGGCCAGATCGGTGGCGATCATCAGCTTGCGGCGGTCGTAACGGTCGGCGTACGAGGCGGACACGAACGTGGCCAGGAACGCGGGCGCGAACGCAGACACGCCGACCACGGCGACGGCCGTCGGGTCCTTCGTCAGCGACCAGGCCAGCCAAGCGGTCACGGCGGTGTACAGGCCGTCGCCGAAGCGTGAGACGGCCTGGCCGACGAAGAGAAGCAGGAAATTGCGGTCCCTGAGCAGTGACATGCCGCCACTGTCGGATCTCCTCGGGCACCTGATCCACTTATTAGGCAGATGGCTAATCAATGGGGTCGGTGGTGTGCAGAAAGCTCTCCAGGCTGGGAGCGAGACCCGCCACCTGCCCGGGCAGGAGCCGGTACAGGACGTAGTAGCCCTCGCGGCGGCGTTCGAGCAGGCCCGCGTCCGCAAGGACGCGCAGGTGCTTGGACAGGGCGGCCTCGCTGACGCCGACGAGCGGGGCCAACTCCTGGGTGCTGCGCGGGCGTTCGGCGATCAGCCGGAGGGCGCGCAGGCGGGTGTCGTCGGCGAGCGCGCGGAGCATGCCGACGAGCTGTGCGGGAGGAATCCTGGGGCGGGCTTCCCGGGCGATCGACGAGACGGGAAAGACGAGTCCGAGGGGCCAGGGGCCGTCGCAGTTGACCCGTACATGCGGCCACACATAGGCGCTGGGGGCGAGCAGCAGGGTGTCGTCGGGGCCGATGGCGACCTCGTGGTCGTGCGGGCGTTCCAGCCAGAAGCGTTCGGCCTGCCGGTCGCTGCGCACCTCCGGCCACAGGCCGCGGAGCATGCCGTACAGTCCGCGCTGTTCGATCTGGTGCCCGGCCTCGCTCACCCCGGCGGCCAGTTCCGGTTCGATCCGGGCCCATTCCTCCTCGAACGCCTCCCGCCAGTAGCGTTCCAGCATGCTCAGGAACCTTTCGAGGAGTGCGCGGGGGTCGTCGAGGAGCATCGCGGCCATCGCTTCGTCGCTCTCACGGGTGACACGCTCCCGTAGCAGGCCGCGTACGTCCGGTTCCCGCAGCGCGTGTGGATCCCTGCCCTCGCCGCCGCCCCGCCACGGCGAAAGCAGGGGGATGGCGAACTCCAGCCGGACCAGCTCCGGGGCCGCCGTGCGCAGGCCGGCCAGCTCGCTGCCGAAGTCCACCAGCCCACCGGTCGGCCGCGGAAAGAGGAACTCGGGAAAGTACGAGCGCACCGCGTAGGAGAACGCCTCGATCTCCCGCTTCAGGGCCGGCGACAGCTTGCGCATCGCGCGTACCCAGCTGTGCTGGACGGGGTGGTGCTTGGGCTCCACCAGCACATGAAGACTCAGTACGGCCTCCATAGCCGGCGAGTAGGCGAACCCCACCCGCTCCGCACCACCGGCAGGCACCCGGAACACGATCGTCATGACTCGTCATCCTCGCCGTCCGACGTCCCCAAAGGGAGCGTGCCGCGCGAGACGGTGGTCGGCGAGCTGCTGGATGGTGACCGGGATGCCCAACGCGACGGCGCGGGCCTGCTGTTCGGGTCCGGCCAGGTGGCCGTGATCCATTACCAGCGTGCCGGCGGGCAGCCCAGGATTGCGCTCGAGGACGCGCTCGTAGACGTCCAGCAGGGTGCGCACCGCGCGGTCGCCGTAAGCGTGGGTGCCGACTCGCCAGCCGCGCCGGACCACAGCCTCGACGGCCTCGACCAGCGCGTCCGGCTCTCAGATCAGCATTCCGGAGAAGGCGTGGTCGCAGGCGTACGGCTCCTCGGTGGCCCCAGCCTCCAGACCGCCGTCGAGGCCGAACTTCACACCCCACACCGACAGCCACGGGTCGGAATTTGTCACGCCACTCCTCCATGACGTCGAGCAGGTCGTCCACCTGGGCGGCGCTGGTCAGCCCGAGGGCGGAGATCAGCGCCCGGGTGGTCCGACGTCCACACCCCCATCCCGGCCCCGGACGGCGCGGTGCAGTGGATCGTCCAGCGGTCCGAGGACGTCACCGACTTCGTCCGCTCGCGCCGCGCGCGCGAGCTCACCGAGGAGTTCACCAACGGGGAGAAGGGCATGGCAGCCGAGCTGTATGTGTGGGGCCGGGAGTTGCACCGGCTGAACCTGGAACTGCGCCAGGCCCACGCACGCGAACGGCAGGTTGCCGTCGCCCTGCAGGAAGTCATGCTCTCCGTCCCCGACCTGGACCGGCACGACAACATCGCCGTGCGCTACCTGCCCGCGACCTCCGCACTGAACGTGTGCGGCGACTGGTACGACGTCGTGGACCTGCCGCCCGACCGTTACTCCGCGGCGGTCGGCGACGTCGTGGGCCACGGCCTGCAGGCCGCGGCCGTCATGGGCATGCTCCGCAGTGCCCTGAGCGCAGCCGTCCGCGCCGTTCCCAGCCGCGCCCGGGCCCTGGAGGTCCTCGGCCTGTACGCCCGCTCCCTGGACGGCGCGACGGCCGCAACAGCGGTCAAGGTCCTCATCGACACTCGCAGCAGGCTGATCATCTACAGCAGCGCCGGGCACCCACCGCCCGGGCTGCTCCATCCCGACGGGACCTGCGAGCCGCTGGACCAGGCGACCGATCCACCGCTCGGCGCCCGCCCGTACCATGTCCCGCGCCCCCAGGCCGGCCTCACCTACACCCCGGGGGACACCCTCGTGCTGTACACCGGCGGTCTCATCGAGCGCCGCGACGAGGACATCGACGCCAGCCTGGCCCGCCTGACCACTGCCCTGGCCCAGGACAGTATCCTCACCCCTGACCAGCTGGCCGACGCGCTGCTGGCCCGCCTCGACGTCGCCGGCGGCGCCCCGGACGACATCGCCCTCGTCATCATCGGCCTGTAACAACGGGCGGCTGACCCGAGCCCTGCGGCCAGCACCAGCCGTGCATCATCGGCTTCCCGCCCGCCGTGAGGATGAGGTGGAACCGCTCGTCGTCCACGTCACTCACCTTCCCACCCGCCCTCGTCGGTGTAGGTGCTGAGGCTCAGCCGCGTGTCGGCCGCAGCATCGCGCAGCTCCTCAAGGAACCGCCCCGGCGGCACCCGCAGCGTCGGCGGCGTCGCGAGGAAGCACGCCCGGCACCGGTCCAGCCAGCGGGGCCCGTAGGCAGCCGCGCACGTGCAAGGACGCGCAGCTGCGGCTTCTCGCCTGGCTGGGACCTGCCCCGCGCACGACTGCCAGACGTTGCTCGGCCTCACCTCCTGACGGACACCGGCGTCTGCGCCATCTCCGTCCTGGGTGGAAGGCCGGTGCCCAGGCCCGTCGTCACGTGGCGGGTTCGTAGGTGACGGTCTGGTCGGGGCAGGCGGTGGCGAGGTCGTTGAGGGCGGCCAGCTCGGTGTCGTCGGTGGTGAGGTTCCAGCAGAGCTTGGTGGCGGTCCATTCGGCTGCGTACCGGCAGTGGACCTCGCCGGCCGGGGGCATCCACTGGACGGGGTCTTGGTCGGCCTTGCTGCGGTTGGAGCGGGCGGTGACCGCAACCAGGCTGGCCTCGGCCCCTTGGTCGTTGGCGTAGGCCTCGCGGCGCTGCGCGGTCCAGTCGGAGGCACCGCTGTCCCAGGCTTCTGCCAGGGGCACCATGTGGTCGATGTCCAGGCCGGAGGCGGACCTTACCGTGGTCTGGTCGTCGTACGACCACCAGCTGCCGCCGGTGAGCCGGCACCTCGGGCCCACGGCTGGCACTTCGACGGCTTCGTAGATGAGGACTTCGTTGCGGGTGGTGCAGCCGTCGGCCGGGTCGTCGCCGGAGTTCCAGTGCTTGAACGCCTCGCGGGCGTAGCCGTCGCGGGACTCGGTGGCCAGCGGCAAGCTCGCGACGGCCTCGTCGAGCGGAACGGTCTCCGCGGCGTGTGCCGGTCGGGCGGTGGGTGAGGGAAGGCGGCGGGCAGGCCGCGCAGCAGAACGGTACGCATGCACTTGTTGGTAGCGGCCGTTCCCGGGCGCACGTGCCGGGAATGGCGGTTGCGCCCCTCTTGCGAGTGCAATGGTCGTACCGGAGAAACGACACAGCCGCCTCTTCGGGGGCGTGTGCTCACGCGGTGAGGGCTTTCGGCCGACGAGGGCAAGGCGCTTCGAAGGGCGACCGCCAGGGCCCAGCGCTGCCACGCCTTGGTCGTGGCCGCATAGTTGCAATCCTCGGCCACCCCGGAGGATGACTGCCAGGCCAGAGTGACCCACTCGTCTCGTATCACGAACTGACAGGCGTCGCCGAGATTGTCGTACCGCATGTTGCGATCCTCGACCGCCCGGAGGGCGACCGCCACCCGGCTCTGCCGGTGGGTGCCGTTACCGGCTCTATTCAGTTGCGATCCTCGGTCGCCCTGGAGCGTGACCGTCAGCTGGGAGGGGGTGGCACCCCGACCAACACCACTCGATTGCGATCCTCGGTCGTCTCGAAGGGCGACCGCCAGACGGAGCCGATCCCCGGCTTCGGCTACGCCGTGCCGTTGCGATCCTCGGTCGCCCCGGAGGGCGACTGCCAGCGTGAACAGGGCGCTTCCCAGATCTTCAGCTTGAGTGCCGTTGTGATCCTCGGTCGTCCCTCGGGCGACCGCTACCAGACGGTACGTAGTCCTGAACCGCGTTCCGTGCTCCTGGGGCGGCTCAGTTGATGAGGCGGGTGAGGGTGACTCCGTCGGGGATGTGGTCTTCGTCGATGTTGATGCGGTCGGTGTAGTCGTCCCAGGAGCGTGCTTCGCTGTGGCCTAGTGGCTTGATGCGGATGAGGTCGAAGAGTTTGTGGGCGGGGGCTCGTCCGTAGGCGTCGTCGTGGGTGAAGACGTACAGGCCGCGGATGGCCATTTCGCCGCGGGATGCGGCGCGGTCGTGGTCGAACATCATGGTCATGGCGTGCCAGTAGGCGGCCAGGTCGTCCGGGGTGACGCCGGCCTTCGCGCCGAGGGCGCCGGAGTAGAAGCCGTGGCCGCGGTAGAGCCCGTAGGGCACGTAGTGCTTGTTGCCCATCTCGGTGACCTTGCCGTTGGCGAGGTCTTCGGGCTTGTTCGGGGCGACGCGGGTGATGCCGGCCTCGAGCGGGGTGATGGGGTCGATGGAGCGGGAGAAGGTGAGCTGCATGGGGCCGCGGGCCTTGCCGGCGTGCTTCTTCTGGTCGCCGACGGACATGACGGCGCCGAAGAGGCGTACGTCGTAGAAGTTGCGGATCATCCACTGCTGGGCGGTGGCGGTGTCGCCTTCTGTGGTGCCGCCTTCGTGGTAGGCGCGCTGGATCTGCGGGTTGAGGGCGACGCCTTCCTCGACGTACATCTCGAAGCCGGGCTGTCCCTGGTGGGCGAGGGTGATGGTGTTGCGGATCTTTCGCTTGAGGGCGACGTCGGTGATGATGCCCTGGCTGGTGATGGGGTCGATGCGGGGCATGCCGCCGGCGTCGGGGTCGCCGTTGGGGTTGCCGTCCTTGACGTCGATGAGGAAGACGTAGTCGTGCTTGCGGGTGGGGTCCAGGTGCGCGGCGCTCATGGCTGTGTTCGGTGTCCTTCCGGGGTGGTCAGGGTGCGGGCTGTCGGGCGCTTACCAGAGGGTTTCGTCGGTTGCGTTCGCGTCTTCGGCCGCTTCTTCGGGGAGGGCGTCGGCGGCTTGGTCGGCGGCGAGTTCCTTGCCGGCTTCGCGGGCCTTGATGGCTTCGGCTGCGGCCCGGGCGGAGTGAGCGCGTTGGTGTTCGTAGCCGAGGATGAACAGGGCCTGCTGCTCGGCGTTGAGGTGGGCGGGGAGGGTGTCGAGCAGGTCGAAGGCGTCCCGCAGGCGGTTTTCCATGGCCTTGGCCGCGGGTTCGCTCTTGCGGGCGATGGTGCGCAAGTGGGGGCGTGCGCCGATGCGGAGCCGGGTGAGGACGGCTCGGGGCGAGACGACGGCGGTGGTCAGATATTTGTCGGTGATGGTGGCGTTGACCTTGGGCATGGCCTTGCGCTGGATCGCTTCGAGCATGGCCATGATCCGCCCGCACACGTATCCGGGTTCGGTCGACGTTGTGTTCAGCTGGGGCACGCACAGCTCCTTGTGGCGGGTGGTCGTACGGGTCAGGGCGAGGCGCAGCAGCGCGATGCGGGGCCGGTCGATGTGGTGGTCGGCGCGGATGCGCTGCATGAGAACCGGCAGGACGTGGGCCGGTGGCGGTGTGCCGTGGAGTGCGGCCTGGGTGAGGTCGGCCTGCAGATGCTTGGGGATGGTGGTGTCGATGTATGTGTTCTTGCGCTTGTCCCAGCGGGCGGCGGCCAGGGCCAGGCGCCAGACCGGCCAGTAGCGGTAGGTGCTGTTCCAGCCGTCCCAGGTCTGGTGGTCGGTGAACCAAGCCCCGAGCCGCTGCTTGAGCTCGGGGACGGGGATGGTGATCCAGTCGGCGACGATGACCCTGTTGGTGTTCACCCGCAAGGTGACGGCGTAGAAGGCGTCGTCGTCGAGGGCGGTCAGCGCGTCGCGTCCCTTGTAGGGGTAGTGGAGACCGTTGATGAGTTGGGCAACCTCGGTGGGCTCGGGGTTGTCCAGGGTCCACATGCCGGTTTCGGTGGTGGGGTTGCGGGTCCACCACACGATGGCGGAGTCGCCGGCGCGGACGTGGTGCTCGGGGTCGGCCAGCAGTGCGTTCAGGGCCGTGGTGGCCTTGGTTCCGCAGTCGACGCAGACCGGGGTGGCACCGAGCTGCTTGATGCCCGCCCGGTAGTGGGCGGGCTGGTTGAGACAGATCAGCTGGGTGTTCATCCCAGAGTTGGGCAGACCTTTGACGGGAACCGGGAGAGTGGACAGCAGTGCTCCGGTCCGCCCGCAGACAAGGCACAGGCCTTCCTGGCTCTTGCCTGGCTTGCCGCTCTTGGCGCTCTTGACCTTTTCCGCCCACCAGCGCTGGGCCTGGGGAAGGTCGTGGATCCACTCGCCGTCCACACTGATGGCCACGAGGTGACCTTGATCCATCTCCCCCGGCCAGCCGTCCGGCGCGAAGGGCCTGTCCAGCCACTGGGCCAGGGTGCGGGCCTGAGGAAGGCCTGGGTGCTCGTTGCACCAGGAGGTCACCATGGCGCGGTAAGCGGCGTGACGCTCCTCGGCTTTGGTGATGTCCTTCGGGTCGGTCGACGGAACCTTCTTCTCGCCTGGCGCCTTCACCAGGCCGGGGTGGCCGAGAACGTACAGTGCGTTGTCGGCGAGCAGGAACGGCGGCGGGTTCTTCCCGGAGCGGCCGGTGTAGGGGGCGGTGACCTTCCGTGGCTCTTCCCCCTTGCCGGGGCGCAGGTCGATGATCAGTGGTTCGGCTTCGCCGGTGCTGGAGAGGTCGATCTGCCACATGATCTGACGCCGCTGGTAGTAGTCGGGGACGGCATCCTCGCGGCTGTCGGCGTGCTGGACGAGGCTGTGCAGGAGCACTTCAGGCCGTCCCATCGGCAGATACTCGGCCCTCGGCCCCGGGCATGCCGCTGACTTGCGTGGGGTCGAGCGGGTGGTCCGGCACGTGGAGAACACCGCGCTCAAGGCGGGCGCGGAACCAGTGGTAGCGCTCCTTGCCGTTCGGCAGGTACTCGATGTGGTGGAGCATCAGCCCGAGTTCGTCGATCGGGGGGATGCCTGCCTGGTCAGCGGCGGTGACGACGCCAGCTTCCTGCGCTGATCCGCAGGGGCCGAAGAAGGCTGCGAATTCGCGGCAGCCGAAGTGGGGCTGTTCGAAGCACGCACCGCGCTTGATGCGGCGGTCGAACTGGTCGCGG
Organism: Streptomyces afghaniensis; assembly: GCF_044327915.1. NCBI lineage: Bacteria > Bacillati > Actinomycetota > Actinomycetes > Kitasatosporales > Streptomycetaceae > Streptomyces > Streptomyces afghaniensis. The sequence goes on along the minus strand of NZ_JBIRGJ010000017.1, from coordinate 4,390 downwards.
TACTTCGGCAGTGGCGCGGTGCAGCGGTCGGTGGCGTTGATGGTGGCGTGGATGCGGTAGGCGACGTCGCGCAGTGCGACGGTGACGCGCTGTCCCCGGTCCTCGGCGACGTCGTAGCGGTAGCCGTTATTGGTGCGCAGGTCCTCGAAGGTCTTCTTGGTGATGATCGAGTTGTTGACCTCGTTGCGCCGGAAGCTGGTCCACTGCACCGGCTTGAGCAGTTCGATCCGCGTGATCCGGTAGGTCATCTCCGGCTTCCACAGGATCGCCTCCAGCAGCCCTTTTGCTGCCGAGGGGGTCATGACCGGGTAGGAGACCCGTTCGACTTTGAGTTCCGGGCGGGTGAAGCAGGCCAGCGGCCCCCACGCTTCCACCTGCACGTGAAGCGGCCGGTCGGCCCTCTCCCCACGCTGCCGCCCTTGTCCGGAAATCATGCATCCTCCCCCTTCATGCCCTGGCCGGCTCGGCCCGTTGTCAGTGCCGGCGGCTAGCGTCGTCGCACTGCCTCGCTCCACGGCCTGCGGTACGCGGGCCGGTTGTGAACTGCATCGATCTAGCAGGATCTCAATATATAAGTGATGGTAAGTCAAGTATGATTGCAAAAAAGGCAGTTGGTGCGATATCGGGATGGATGCCCGTTCCGGAAGGCAGGCTCGTAGCCCACTCACCGGGCCATCGGGGCATCTGGCACTGGTACGAAGACCACGCCCGAGGCACCGGCGAGCTGGCCCGGCGTTTCGCCGACCCGTGGGGAGGCGGAGAACTCGCCTACCGGCTGGGACGCGACCACGACACCGGCAAGGGCGCATGCGCCTGGCAGGACGGCCTGATCGAAGAAGCCACAACTGGCCGGAAGGTCCGCCGCCCTGCGCACCATGCCGCCGGGGCGTGCCTGTTCGCTCAAGTAGCCCGGCAGCATCCGGTGCTAACACCGTTCGCCGGCGTCATCGAAGGACACCACACCGGCCTGTCCGCCTGGTCGGAACTCAGCGTCCGGCTCAAAAACCTGATGCTGGACCCCAAAGAGGTAGCCGAGGCGATCAGCCGGGTCGCCGAAATCATGCCGGAGATCCTGGACAAAACCTGCCCGACCGTTCCGGGCTGGCTCGACCTGCGCAACCAAACCAGCGTGGAGATGCTGGTCCGCATGACCTACTCGGCCGTGGTCGACGCCGACCGGCTCGACACCGCCGCGCACTTCCGGCCCGGCCCGCTTTCTCGGCCGGACGTGAGCATGCCCGAATTGTGGGAGCGATACGAGACCCGCCGTCAGGAGGCCCTCGCCGAGCGCCGACGCCGGAAAGAGCCCTCGTGGCTGGACAGGCTCCGCGAGGACGTCTACCAAGAGGCGCTCGAAGCCGCAGCCGGTGAGCCGGGGGTGTACCGGCTGCACCTGCCGACCGGCGCGGGAAAGACGTTCACCGGCGGAGGCTTCGCACTCCGACACGCCGCGCTGCACGGGCTGCGACGCGTCATCGTGGCAGTCCCGTTCATCTCGATCACAGAGCAGAATGCGGCTGTCTACCGGAGCCTGCTGAACCCAGAACACGGGCCGCAGGCGGTGCTGGAACACCACTCCGCCGCAAACTTCGAGGCATCCGACCGGCGAGCAGCGCGGTCCTCAAGCGCTTCAGGTGATACCCGCCGAGATCAAAAGCGTGCCCGCCCCAACCGATGGGCGAAGCTGGCCGCGGAGAACTGGGACGCCCCGTTCATCGTCACCACCACCGTCCGCCTGATCGAGAGCCTGTTCGGCAACAGCCCATCGGCCACCCGCCGACTACACCGACTCGCCAACTCCGTCATCGTCCTGGACGAGGTCCAAGCCCTCCCCGACGCCCTGCTGACACCGATCCTGTCAGGGCTGCGCGAACTCGTTGAGCACTACGGCGTCACCCTGGTCCTGTCCTCGGCCACACAACCGGAACTCGCCGCGCTGAACCCCTGGCAGACCGGCCTGCCCCAGCGCGACATCGTCACCGACCCCGCACCACTTTTCCAGCGGCTCCGCCGAGTCCGGTACGACTGGCGCACCGGCTCAGAGGTGACCCTCAGAAGCATTGCCGCAGAGGCCGCAACGCACGACCAGGCTCTGATGGTGGTCAACGGAACGAAAGACGCCAGCCACGTACACAAGGTCTGGCTCGGCGACCGCGATGAGAACCCCGGCACTCTGCACCTGTCGACCCGCATGACCGGCGGCCACCGCAGAGAGACCATTCAAGCGACAAAACAGCGCCTTGACGCCGGCCTGGACACGCTGCTGGTGTCGACATCGCTCATCGAGGCCGGTGTCGATCTCGACTTCCCGCGCGGATACCGCGCCAGATCGCTGCCAGAGTCCGAACAGCAGGCCGCCGGGCGCATCAACCGCGAAGGGCACCGCCCGACCGAGGACAGCATCATGACCGTCTTCGAACCGATGGACGGTCTCCAGCCGCAAGTGATCTACAACCGGTGCGGCATCGCCGCAGCATCCCGCCGCTTCGGCAAGGGCCTCGCAGACCCAGACGACCTGGACACACTGCGCTCCTACTACCAGCACCGCTACCGACTCCAAGCCGGACGCTCCTCCACAGACCCCAACGGAGCCACCGGAGAAGCCATCGAAGCGCTGCGAGAAAAGCTCGACTACCCGGAAACCGCCCGCAAAATGCGCGTGATCGACAACGAGCACTCCGTGGCCGTCGTTGTCATCCGCCCCCAGCTCAACCAGAACGACCGACAGGCCGCCCAAAACGCCATCGAACAACTCCGTAGCGACGTACCGACCCCCGAGACCTACCGCACACTCCAGGACCACATGGCATCCATCCCACAAAGAGAACTAGAGACAGCGATCAACGCTGGACACGCCGTCGAAATCGCCGGTGACCTATACGAGTGGACAGGCCCGTACCACCCCCAACGAGGAATCGAACCCGCCGTGTAGTGAGATGGGCATCGGTTGAAAGTCCCACCGATCGATACGTTGTTCCGGGACAGTGGCGTCGTGGCGGTCGCCCTCCGGGGCGACCGAGGATCGCAACTACACCGGCCTCGCCGTCTTCGGCGGCAAGGCCGCCGCGGGGCGACCGAGGATCGCAACACGATCGTCACGACGGGTTCGGCCCGCACGTGGGCGCTGGAGGTCGCCCTCCGGGGCGACCTGGGATCGCAACGGGGTCCGGGGTGACGCTGCAGGATTCGCCCTCCCGGCTGGCGGTCGCTCTCCGGGGCGGCCGAGGATCGCAACAACTACGGTGTGGGCTGGCTGGCCCACATGCTCTCCTTCTGGCGGTCGTCCTCCGGGGCGACCGAGAATCGCAACGACGACGCGATCGAGGTCACCACCGGCCAGCAGGCCCTGGCGGTCGCCCTTCGGGGCGACCGAGAATCGCAACTACACCTCCCGCGCCGACACCGACACCGTGTGGGTCCTGGCGGTCGCCCTCCGGGGCGACCGAGGATCGCAACGAGGCGGACGGCACCACCTCCATCGCGCAGCTGCGCCTGGCGTTCGCTCTCGGGGGCGACCGAGAATCGCAACATGGTGGGCGTCACCAACAGCGGCGTGGGCCACACCTGGCGGTCGTTCTCCGGGGCGACCGAGGATCGCAACGACCTGACCACGGGGGCGCTGACCGTGCGGGCGTCCTGGCGGTCGCCCTCGGGGGTGACTGGCCGGCGGATCTGCGTTGGCGCGTGATCTGTCCGCACGAAGCGGGCATCCGCTACCGGCGTGCCGGCTTCGTCGTGCTTACGTTCCCGTGCATCGGCCCAGCACCTCCAGCCCCACAGTGCGGGCGAACCGATACGAGCGGCCGTCCGGGCCGTCCAGGCCGCTGATCCGCTGCTGTGAACGGCCGAGCAAGGCCGGTCTTGGCGCCGGCACGAAGGTCCAGTGCTGTCGGAAGTAGTGAACAGTCCAGTCCGACTTTGGCGGCCAAGCCAACGTCGAAGTGCTGTCCCTTCCCATGGACAAAGCCACGCCGCCGTGAGGTGTGGTCGGGGTAGGCGTGCGGCGGGCGCCGGCGGTCATTTCTTTCCACGGATGGCGCGAATGACCTCGGCGATGGCACTGAGGAGTGAGGCCTTATGCGCCGATTCAGTGCCATTCATCGTGTAGCGGACCATTACCACGGCGGCGACGGCAACAATGATCACCACGATCACGGGCATGATCACTGCGGCGAGCATAGATTCCATTTCGTTCCCTTCCATCCTCCACACCCCGCGGTGCGGTGTGACACCAAGACGCCACCAGGCCAGGCGGACGGATGTCGACGTGCTCCGTACCGGACGGACAGGGGGCGACTTAGAGGTCCTAACAGAAGTTGTTGATCAAGTGACCGTCGGCTTGTCTGCTCGTTGGTCGGGTCGTGAGGAAACGTCAGTCGCGGCCGTGGAT
>NZ_JBIRGJ010000016.1:0-37486 GCF_044327915.1 Streptomyces afghaniensis | reverse complement strand
GGAACGACGCGACGACATCCACGAAGCCTTCCTTGGCCTCGCCACCTGCCTGATCACCTACCGCCACGTCCAACGCCTTTGTTAGGACCTCTAAGACCAGCGTGTACAGGCGGCCGCATGACGGCGCGTCCCTGCAGCGCGTTCGCAAAAGCAGAGGGCGCACCGGGCGTAGGCACGGTCAGGTGTCGGCGCTGTTGCTCGGGTGTGGTTGAAGGCGCAGGTGGAGATTGTGGGGGCGGATGACGATGTCCTTTTCGTAGCGGACCGGTGTCGTCGTGGCCGGGGTGAGCTTCCAGCGGCGGGTGAGGGTGGCGAGAGCGAGGGTGAGTTCGCCCATGCCGAGGGTGTCGCCGATGCATTTGCGGGCGCCCAGGCCGAAGGGGATGAGGGAGCCGGGGGCGGGGGGCGTGGAGTGCGGGGGCGACCAGCGGTCGGGATCGAAATGCTGGGGGCGGGGGTGAGCGGAGGAGAGGTGCTGGACGAGGTAGGCGCTGATGACGACGGTGTCTCCGGCGTTCAGCGGGTGGCCGCCGAGTGTTGTGTCGCGCCTGACGGTGCGGGTCAGGAACCAGACGGGCGGGTAGCGGCGCAGCGTTTCGGTGACGACGCGGCTGGTGACTTCCAGGCCGGGCAGGTGGGCGTGGGTGAGGGGGCCTCGGGGCAGGGCTGCCGCCTCGGCATGGACGCGTTGCTGAAGTGCGGGGTCCTGGGCCAGATGGTGGGCGGCCCAAGCGAAGGCGTTGCCGGTGGTCTCCATCCCGGCGATGAAGAAGGTGATGACCTGGTCGCTGATGTCCTTGTCCGACAGTGGGTGGGGGTGAGTGTCCGGGGCGGGTTCGGTGAGGAGGGTGAGGAAGGCGCCGTGATCGGTGGTGCGGGAGCGGTGTGCGGCGATCACGCGGCCCAACGTGGCACGCAGACGCTTCTGGGCGCGGGTGTAGCGGCGATTGGCGGGCAGGGGCAGGCGCGTGTAAGCGGCGGGGAGGAGCGCGTGGGTGTAGATGCCGGCGGTGATCGCCGACATGTCCTCCACCATGCTGGCGGCGGTGGCGGGGGTGAGCGTGCCGTCGAAGAGGGTGGCGACGATCGCGCGGGCGGTCAGGGTCTGGGCCTGGGCGGCCATGTCGAGGCTCTGGCCCGGTTGCCACTGTGCGATGCCGTGAGTGATTTCGGCGGCCATCAGGTCGAGGTGGGCGGGCAGCCGGTCCTTGTGGAACACGGGCTGGAGCAGTCGCCGTTGCTGCCGATGGCGGGCGTGGGGGCAGGCCAGCAGGCCGTTGCCCATCACATCGGCGATCCGGTCGTACAACGGACCGCCCTTGTCGAAGAGGACGTCGTCGAGGAGCACCTGTCGCGTGAGTTCGGGATCGGCGACCAGAGTAGCGGTGAGAGGGCCGAGGCGTACCCGGGAGAGCGGTCCGTGCGCGGGCGCTGCGGTCAGGAAGCGGGCGGGGTTGTCGAGCAGGCGCAGGGCATGCCCGACCAGCGGCAGTGCGCCGGGAAGCAGCGGCGGTCGCGCAGGGGTGCAAGGGGTGACGGAAGCGGCGTGGGACACGGTTCTCCTGGGATGGAGGAATCAGTGGAGGGAGAGGGCGGCCGGCGCGGCGGCTTGCAGAAGGCGCGGCAGCGTGGCGGCAGGGGTGGCTGAGGGCGTCGTGCAAGCGGCGGGCGCGAGCGATGATGTGGCGGAAGTGTGCAGCCGGTCCGGTTCTCAGGGGGGTTGGGGGGTGGTTGTGGGACAGGTGGTTCGTGGGGTGCGTGGATCAGGCAGTCCACCACCAGGCGGCAACCGGTGTGGTGAGGGGTTGGTCGAGGAGTGCCGGGTCGGCCGGGCGGGTGACGATGCGGGGCATGGGGATGCGGGGGGCCACGTTTTGGCCCGGGTTGTTCGGGTTGTTGTAACGGCCGCTGGTGAGGTGCCAGTGCAGGCTGCCGGCGACCCAGTCGGTCAGGGCGCGTGCGTAGCGGGCGAGGCGGGGGTTGTCTCCGTCGATCACTCGCTGGGAGAGCCGGTGCAGGCGGTGCATGGCCCGGTCGTGCATCAACGTCGCCTCAGCCAGGGCCTGTTCTGGGGTGCACGCGTGATCACGGGCCAGAACCGGTACCAGGTTCATCGCCTCGGGGTAGCCGAAGTGCTGTTCCCGGAAGGCTTCCTTGTTGTAGGACGTCGTGTCGTTGTGCCAGGCGATGAGGGCGACGCACAGGTCGTGCAGGACGGTGACGCGCGGGTCGTGGTACTCCTCGGCGGTCAGGACGTAGTCCTGGGCGATCTCGATGAACGCGAGGGCGGACAGGGCGGCGCTGCTGTTCTGCCACATCATCAGGTAGTCGTCCAGGCTCGCGGAGCGCGGCTGCCGGCGGATGGCGGCTTCCCAGACCAAGCCCGAGAAGTACGCGTCGACCTGGTCGGTCCACCGGTAGACCTGCGCCGGTGTGCCCTGGCGGGCGAGGTCGCGGCGGATGTCGAGGAGGGAGGCCGCCCACTTGTCGTCCCGCATCAGCGGGGCCTTTGGGGTCTGGAGCGCACGGCTGAGGCGGGAGAGGTAGGGGGCGAGGGTGTCGGGCGTGGTTCCGCCGAGTGTCTCGTCGCACAGGGCGTCGTCGAAGGCGAAGAGCCAGTTGCAGTAGTTGGTGCCGGTCAGCAGGGTGTCGGCGCGGCCGTCCGGGATACCGAAGCCGACGAACTCTCCGACGTGCGCACGGCGGGTGTACTCGCGGTGGGCGTCGTCCTGGAAGAGGTCGAAGCGCTGCATCCAGGTGAGGCTCGCCGCGTCGACGGCCTCGGCGTGCGGCGAGCGGCGCGGCGGGAAGGGGCAGTACAGGGGTGGCACGGTCAGCGGTGTGTCGGTGCCGGTTGCCATGGGAACTCCCGGGTGGTGGGGGCGGCAAGGCCCCGGGAGGGCCTTGCCGGGTGGCGCGTCGCGGGGGTTCAGGGGGTGGTGGACGGTGTGGTTGTCGGCGTGGCGGGCGCGGGGAGGTGGGCGAGGTGTGCCGCCGGGTGCGACGAGCGGATCATCTTGGTGCACAGGGCCAGGGCCCACAGCGCGAACCCGACGTAGGATCCGAAGCTGCCCCAGCCCCAGGGCGTGAACGGCGTGTCCGTCGTGGTCAGGACGTTGAAGAAGTACGCGAAGTGCGCCACGGCCAGGATGTGGGAAGCCCGGCCGGTCCAGCGGGGCAGGGTGGTGTTCCGCAGGATCAGGCTGCCCGCGGCGTAGGAGAACAGGGCGAGCGGCAGCGACCCCGCGTACCCGAAGGTGACGCACAGGTCGTAACTGAGGTGGAGGTAGGCGCTGTTGACTGCGGCCGGGCGCTCGGCGGCGACCGGGCCGAGGAGGAACGCGGCGTTGGACATCATCCAGCAGATGCCTACGGACAGGGCGCTGGGGACGAGGAGTTCGGCTTCCAGGGGCGTCCGCCCGGGGGACGTCAGCCACCGCCTCAGCCCGACGGCGAACCAGATGAAGAGCATGCCGAAGGCGATGTCGATGGTGTAGCCGGAGATCGATGGGTTCTGCGCGAACCACGTGCCGATGGTGTCGGAGGAGTCGCTCCAGTACGGAAAGGGGCGGCTCAGGGGGTTGCGGACGAAGGGCAGCGGGACGAGGAAGAGCGCCACCATGACGATCCCGATCCAGCCGGCGATCTTCGTTTCGCGGCGTTCGTCATGGATGTGCTGAGTACGGGGCATAGGTGTGTCCTCTCTCGGCGGGATGGGAGGCGGGGGCAGGGCAAGCAGGTGGGGGTATGGCTGAGGCCTCCGGTTCTCCTGGGCGGGAACCGTGCGGTCCGGGGCCGAGGGCGGCCAGGGGCGGGTGTGGTGTCGGGGCCGGGGCCCTGGGGACAGGCCCCCTTTTCGTGCACGCGGCGTGGGGCGCAGGGCTCCGGAGCCGGCCATTGTCGGGGGGTGGCTGCCTGCGCGGGTGCCCCGGTTTCCGGGCGCCCGGGTTCCCGGCCTTCCGTGGCGCCCGGGCTCCCGGCCTTCCGGCACGCGAGCCCCATGGCCCATGTTTCCGGCAGTCGTACGATCCGCCGCAGCCCCCAGGAGGGCCCCGGGAGACAGACGCTTCCCCCGTTCCCGTGCCGCACTCGCTGTTGACGCGGTCGCGCCGACGGCGGTCAGCGCAGGCTTGAGAGCCAGGAGTCCGCCGGGATCAGGTCCCGCCATGGACGGTCGGCCGATTCGGCGACGGCAGTGAGCCCGTCCGCGAGGCGGAGCAACAGGTTCTCGGCGTAGTGGGGTGGGGCGTAGGCCGGGTCGAAGATGACCGCGAGGTCCAGGGCGCCGTCGTTGTCGCGCGCCAACAGGCCGAGGTCGCAGGGCAGCTGAAAGAGCTGGCCGGCGAAGGCGGGGTCGAGTTGGTCGGTTCGCTGGATGGCGCAGCCACGCAGGCGTAGGCCCTCGACCGGGGGGAGGTAGTCGTAGAAGACGAACTGGGAGGCGGCGAAGAGTTCCCCGATCGGTGGGTGCGCGCCTGCGAGCGTGAGCAGGGAGGCGCTGTCGTGTGCGAGGGCCTGGCGCAGGTCCGTGTCGGCGGCATGCATGGCCTGACGGGCCGTCAGCGTGGGTTCCTGGGGGACCTGATGTCGTACGGGCACGGCTTGGGCGTACAGGCCGGCGGTGTCAGCGGTGTGCTGAGGGTGGGCGGCGCTGACCGCGAGGAGCAGCGTTTCGGGTTGTCGCGTGTCGGCGGCCACGGCGTTGGCGAACAACGCGTACAGCGCGCTGGCCGGGGTCAGCCGCTCGGCGCGGGCCAGTGCCCGGAACGCCGTGGCGGCGGCCGCGGGGACGCGCCGGGTGCGCAGCAGGCAGTCATGGACGTCGGTGTGGGCGCCCAAGTGTGCGGGCGGGATGAGCAGGTTGGGGCGTGCGCCGGAGAGGCGGTCCGTCCAGAAGGAGACGTCTTCGGGGCGGGGTTCTTCGGGGGCGTTCAGGCCGGGGTAGTCGGTGGGCGGCAGGGGTCGGTTGGTGCCGGTGGTGATGTCCGTGTACAGGAGGGACAGCTGCTGTTCGAGGAGGTTGAGGGTCCAGCCGTCGGAGGTGAGGTGGTGCAGTCGCAGGCCCAGCAGATGGTCGTGCGGGCCGACGGTGAGCAGCGTCGCTGTGAAGACGTGCCCGGTGGCAGCGTCGAGGGGGTCGGCGGCGTCCAGGGCAGCCAGGACCTGTTCCGGAGTGCGGGAGGCGTCCGTTCGGAGGGGGTGGTGGCGCAGGATTCCGGGGCGCGCGGGGTGCACCGTCTGGTGCAGTGCGTCCATTTCGCCCGTCAGGTGCACGGCGGTGCGCAGCGCGGGCTGGTGGGCGACGAGCCTGTCTACGGCAGCGGACAGCGCGCGCACGTCGAGGGGGCCGCGGATGCGGTAGTGGCAGGCGAGCGCGAAGCGCGGGCCGTGACTGGGCAGGATGCCGCCTGCCCGGTCGTCGTTGACACGCAGGAACTGGTGGGTGGGCCCGGCGGCGAGCCGCACCCCGTCCGGACCGACCTCTCGCAGGGCGTCCGCCGCCGGTGGGACGGTCCGTTGCGCGCGCACAGGTGCCGCCGCCCGTGCCGCTGCGGGTGCGGTCGGGTCTGCCGGCAGAGCGGCCAGGTAGGCGGCCAGACGCGCCACGGTGGGGTGTTCGAGGACGGTGCGGGCCGGGAGGCGTCTGCCCAGGGCTTCCCCGATCTGGGTGGCAGCCCTGACCGCTCTGAGTGAATCTCCGCCCAACTCCACGAAGTCGTCGTCCGCACCGACCCGCTCGAGCTCCAGGGCCTGCGCCAGGATCGCGGCGAGGGTCTCCTCCACCGGCAGTTCGGGCACCCGGTACGCGGTGGACACCGCAGGCCGCTCACCCGACGGCGCGGGCAGGGCCGAACGGTCCAGCTTGCCGTTGCCGCCCAAGGGGAGTTCCGTCAGCAGTACGTACCGCTCGGGCCGTTCCTGCTCGGGCAGGAGTGCCTCGGCCGCACGGCGGAGCGCCGGGAGGAGTTCCTCGGACGCCTTCGCCAGCACATGCCGGTGTACAGGTGCGGAGAGGAGCTCACCGTCGCATGCCGGTTGCGGCCAGCGGACCAGCGCCTGCGGTGCCCCGTCCCGGGCGACGGAAGCCAGGGGGGCTGCGGGGAGGAAGACGGCATCGAAGGCGCCGTCCGGGTAGCCCGCCGCGCGGGACATGCGGACCGGGCGTCCCAGTTCCGCGGCCAGTTCCTCCAGGGCCGCGGGGTGGACGGCTGCCTCCTCCGCGCGGGCGGCCAGAGCGCGCAGGTCGGCGGCGGTGGCGGCGTGGCCGGGGACAGTGGCGTGGGCGGAGGCAGTGGCCTGGCCGGACGCGAGGACGTCCCGTACTGCGCACGCCCCCGCTGTACGGCGGTTGGGAATCCGCAGGACACCGCACGCGCCCGCCTCGTCCGACAGCAGCTCGCGCAGGGTCTCGATGGTTCCGGGCCAAGCGTGCCACTGCTTCACTTCGACGACAGCGGGCGGGCCGCCGCGTTCCGGCTTTCCGGTCAGTTCTCGTGATGCAGGCAGGCGCGGGAAGAGGACTGCGTCGAAGCGGAAGTCGTTCATCTCGTTGCGGGCCGTCCCCGTGCGTGGTCGCACCTCGGCATGAGCCCCGCCGCAACGGGTGAACCAGCGCGGGTCCACCAGGAGGTGCGGATCGAGTGCGACCCGCCGCCGCCACTGGGCGCGCAGGGCCTCCACCTTCACGGCGTCGTCGGCACCTGCGAGGACGACCGACGCGTGGAAGGCGTCCTGTACGGAACGGTCTTTCACGTCCCCGAACACCACGCGGCCGCCCGGCGCGGCCGACCGCAGCGCGGCTGTCACCGTACGGGCCAGATGCGCTTCGCCGTTCAAATAAGGCACGACCGAGTTGCACAGAACCAGGTCCATTCCCGAGACGTCCGGCGCACAGGTCACATCGCCCTGGCGCAGTTCGACCCGGGACAGGCCCAGGCCGTCAAGGCGGGCGCGCAGGGCGGCCAGGGACTCGGCGGAGGCATCCACGCCCACCGCGCGTTCCGCCGCCGGGGCCAGCCGGACCAGGACCATGCCCGATCCGCAGCCCAGTTCCAGCACGCTGCGCGGGGGCGCGCCCTCGGTGGCCAGGCGGACGGTGGCGCCGATCCACTCGTCCATCTCCGCGTCCGGGAGCCGTTCACCGGTGTAGCTGCTGGTCCACCCTGTGCGTTCGTCGCGGAAGTCCAGCCCGCTGAAGAGCCGGTTCCAGGAGGTGTGCAGTTGCCCGGCCGCGCTCTGCTCGTCCCACTGCGGGACCACGTGGGCGACCAGACGCCCCTGGTGCACGCCCACCACCGCGTCCCGCACTCCCGGAACCTGACGCAGTACCCGGGCGACGCCGTCGGGCTCCACGCGGAAGCCGCGGATCTTCACCTGGGCATCGAGGCGGCCCAGCAGTTCCAGCCTGCCGTGCTCGTCGAAACAGCCAAGGTCACCGGTGCGGTACATCCGTTCGTGCCTGTGGTGCGGGTGGGCCACGAAACGGGTGGCGGTGAGCTCGTCGTCTCCCCGGTACCCCTGCGCCAGTCCGGCGCCCGCGATGCACACCTCGCCCCTCTCACCGGCCGGGACGGGCAGTCCGTCACCGCCGATGACGAGTACGGGCGTGCCGGGCAGCGGGGTGCCGACCGTGATCGGTTCGCCGGGCCGCAGTACGGCTGCGGTGCACCACACCGCGGCCTCGGTGGGCCCGTAGGCGTTGACCAGCTCGACATGGGGCAGCCTGCGGTGGTGCTCGGCGGCGAGCTCGCTCGGGCACGGCTCGCCTCCCAGGAGCACCTGCCGCAGGTGCGGAGAGGGCCCGTCCAGTCGGGGCAGCACCGCCCCGTACAGCGAGGCCGTGAGCACCACGTGGCTTACCGGCCCCCGGGACAGCTGCGCGGCGAGGTCGTCCAGTGCCTGCCGGGGGTCGGCCGGGGCCAGCCACACGGTTCCGCCTGCCAGCAGCGTCCACCAGATTCCGGGGAACGACGCGTCCGTCGTCATCGGGGACACGGCTGCCATGTGCCGGACGGGTGTGGGGAACCGGTGCGCGTAGGCCTGCATGGTGTGGGCGATGGCCCGGTGCGTGACCGCGACCGGTTTGGGGCGGCCCGAGGTGCCCGAGGTGTGGATGAGGTACGCCGTCGCCTCCGGCGATGGGCCCGGCAGGCGTACGGTGTCCGCGAGCCCGGCCGCGCGCCGGCGGGCCCCCGGGGCGTCCAGGTCGATCCTGTCGAGCCCGTCGGGCAGCCGCTGCCCGGACAGCGCGAGGACCCGCCGTGCGCCCGCCCCCGCCAGCTGGGCGCCCAGCCGGTCGGGGGCGTCGTCGGCGCACACCGGTACGTACACCGCGCCCGCCGCGAACACCGCGAGCTGCGCCACCACCGCACGCACACTCCGGGGTACCGCGCACGCCACCGGCTCCCCCGGCCCGGTGCCGTCCGCGCGCAAGGAGCGGGCCCACATGGTGGCCTCGGCGAGGAGTTGGGCGTACGTCAGGCTCTCGTACGCGTCGGTGACGGAGGGCGCTGCGGGCCGTTCCTCCGCGCGCCGGCGGAACAAGTGCCACAGGGTGCTTTCGGACTCGAAAAGAGAAATCTTCGATGTGGAAGCGTGCAGTGCAAATTCTGCCTTCATTTCCCCCCCAGGGAATGTAGGAGCACATTGAGCCGTCACGCCTTGGCTCCCTTATTGCCAAATAGCGGACGTGACGGGAATTTCAGCGGTGCACGGGTCCCTGTGGCGCGGGCATTTCTGTCAGGCCAGGCCGCCCAGGAAACGACTTCCCGCGTCGTCCAGGTCGTCGCTGAGCAAGTATTTCGCCCAGCCGTCGTGGAATTCCTCCCGGGAGACCTGTCCGTCCTTGTTGACGTCCAGCAGTGCGCATGTCTCCGCCGCCTGCGCCGAGCTGGAGCCCAGTGCCTCCAGATAGCGCTGGAAGTCGGCGACCGGGACGAGGCCGTCGTCGTTCTCGTCGATGACGGCGAACTCGGCGTCCAGAACGGCTCGGCAGCCGGCGACCACCTGTTCCCTGCGCCCCAGCGTGTCCGCCATGGCGGAGTGGAACTCCTCGCGGGTGATGATGCCGTCCCCGTTCTCGTCGGCCGCCGCCGCGAGGCGGTCCCAGGCCTGCCGATAGGCGGTGAACAGGGCGTCCGCCTTGGCCGAGCCCTCGGGCGCGTGACCCGAGTCGATGATTTTTCGGCCCATGTGCTCGCAGTCGGCGAATTCCAGGACCCCGTTCCCATCGGCGTCCAGTCGGTCGAAGATCAGGTCGTACTTCCGCAGGACGGATTCCGTGGTCATCGCGATTCCTCCATGCATGCTTTTTCCGGCGAATGCCGAACGGTGGACGCTGGATTCATTTCCGACTGCACTGTTGCCAAACCTTGGGCGAATTACTCTGTGCATCGAATTATCGCACCATAGAAATCGATGGGCTGGAATTCTGGAACCGGAGGATTCAGCGGGCACGCAGGACTTTTATGAGGGTCATGGGGTGGGCCAGCGCGGAGAGGGGCCTGAGCATGTGGAAAACACTGACGAACAAACGGTGAAGATCTGCGTTGGTCGCCGCGCACCGCAACAGGCGCTCCTTGTACCAGGCGAGCGGGCGCAGCCAGAAGGGCAATGAGCCTCGTTTCATCCGGTACTGCCAAACAAGGTCGTCGCCTGCGGCCACGATCCACTGCTTGCGGGCGATGCGAGTGAGCTGTCGTTGAACCATGCGGGTGTGGTTGGTGCCGCGTCTCCTGGTCGGGCGGGGACGTCGGGCCCGCACCAAGTGGTCCGACAGGACACGGGCGTGGAGCACGGCCGTGGCCATGCCTTGCGCGTAGGCCGGGTTGTAGGCGCCGATGGAATCGCCGACGGCGACCAGCCCGTCGGGCCAGTCACGGGCCCGCGCATACAGGGTGAGGCGGTTCTCGGTGCGTCTGAACACGTGCACCTTGCCGCCCGGGACGGGGACGGCGCCGGCGAGCAGGCGGTCGAGGTCGCGGTTGCCCAAGCTCGTAGCGAATCGCCGCCAGCCTTCGGGGTCCACGGGCGGGTGATCGCCGCCCGCACCGTACAGGGTGACCTGCCAATGCCCGTGCTCCAGTCGCGCGGCGAAACCGCCCCGCGACTGCCTCGGGGCGCTGTACGGCTGGAACAGGGCGTCGAAATCCTGCGCGGGCGCTTGCAGCGTCCTGGTCGCGTACACCAGGGACGCGTCCGTAACCCACTGCACCGGGCGCACATGGCCACCCTCCTCCAGCCAGGCGGGGAGCGAGGAGAAGCGCCCGGAGGCGTCGACCACCAGCAGTGCGTCGAACGTGCGCCCGCCCTCCAGGCGGACTCCGGTCACCCGTGAGGCGCGAGGGTTCCAGCACAGCCCTTCCACCCGGCTGCGGTCGCGAACGGTCACCGCGAAGTCCTCCAGCACACGTCTGCGCAGGGTCCACTCCAACAGGTCGCGGGAGAACGCCTGCACGGTGACCTGCGCGGGAGCGCGCGGCACCCGACGTCCCCCGAGCACAACCGACGTACGCAGCCCATAGTCGAACGACGGCGCCCCGACAGCGGACAACTCCTCCCGCAGCCCTGGAAAGAGGCGCTGCAGTTCCGCGGCACCGCTGACCAAAAGGCCGTGCGGATGCCGAGCCTGGCCAACCCCCCTGCGAGGCAGGGGCGTCGAGGGGAGCGGCGCCGCCTCGAGGACGACGACCGTCTCGAAGTGGTCGGCGAGCACCCGGGCGGCAACGAGCCCCGCGATCCCGGCGCCGACGACCACCGCCCGTCCCGCCAGTCTCGCCTGAGAGTGGTCCAACATGTCGCGGGAGGCCGTCGTGTCCGCGTGCAAGAAAGTCCTCCGGGATAGGGCAATACCGAAAGGCGCGCGCCCTTGCGGCGGACCTGGTGGTGCGGAAGGCCCTGCCCGGACGGGCACACACCATTCAGCCCACACCCACCCCCGACAGAGCCAGAGCCTCCAGCCCGAAACCACCTGCACGTGCCCTACTGAGGCAAGTCGCATGACCGGCCTGCGTACGGCATCCGGGCACGCGCCGGTCGCACATGCGGTCACGGGCGAGGCGCTCCCCCACGGCAGCCGCGCCCCGAGCACTCTGGCCGACCTCGGACTCGACTGGGCGGCATCCTGACGCTGGCGGGTGGGCCCCGGACGCTGCGTGCGGCCCGGGGCCCTTCGCTGTCCCGGGCCAGCGGCATCGCGCTGGAGTGCGTGTGGGCGCCGGGCGTCCTCTGGATTGGCCCGCTTCAACGGCAGGCGCGGTAGCGAAGCAGAGGTACCGCGAGAGCCTCCACTACCGCCATCCGGGGGGTTTGCCGATGAAGTCGGGCGAAGGCTCCTGAAGCCGCATATAGCGTGCAACTCGCCGCGCACGGTGGTGAGTTGGGTGCCGGCCGGAGAGTTCCGGCCGGTCCTGGACGAGTTTCCCGGCGGCGACCGCAAGCGCACGGACAGCTTCCCCATCTGCGCCGCTTTCAGCGGGGCGACAAGACAAGGAGCACCGATGCCACATTTCCAGACGGGCTTGGGGAGACCTCTGGCTGCTCTTCGGCTCCGCCTGGGGGGACGTGAAGCTCGGCGTGAGCGTGTTCAGCGGCACGGCGTGGGGTGGCATCCAGCCGTGGGACGTCAAGAACAACGGCCCCCGTGCCGGTAAGAAGCTCCCCGCCGGGGCGGAGAAGATCGCCATCGGGCGCTGGAAGCAGAGCGCCGCCGATCGCGTGGACGACAACCCGGTCAGCTGGGTGCTCGAGTACCTGTAAGAACACCGGGGCAGGGCACGAAACGGCATCTCATGTTCCGCATGCGAGGAGTCACATGGGCCACGGATTTCCGACCGCGAAGTTCTTCCGCATCATCAACGCCGACACCGAGAAGTGTCTGGCCGCCGCGCACGGGGGCACCACCCACGGCGCCCAGAAGGCGCATGACAGATTGACCGGCGAGGAGGGCTTCATCCCCTACTCCCACACCAACGACCAGGTGCTGACCGTACGCAAGCCCAAGGGCGACCGGGCCGAGGTCTGGTTCTTCTGCGAGCTGGAGAGCCACGGGGAGGCGTGGTGGCACCTGGTCAACGCCAACAAGGACAACCGCAGCACGTTCGCCCTCCACGTCGGGGCCCTGGGGGGCGTCTCCCAGCCGGTCGGGCTGGGCCTGTACGGCTGGGGCAACCCCGGCCAGACCCAGTGGACGGCCCGCGAAGGGATGTTCTGGCCGGGCCCGCACGAGAACAAGGTCGCCACCCTGCTGCCCTCCGGCAACGGCGGGCACTGGGCCGTCGTAGCGGAACGCGGAAGCGCCCCCAACCAGACCTGGCGCTTCGAGGAGACCGACCTACCCGGCGAAGCCGTCCCCACCTACAAAAAGGGCATCTACGCAACACGCGAGGGCCGCGACCCGGCCAAGGTACGAGGACTTCTAGCCACGAAGCCGTCGGCACTCCGGTCGGCGCTGAGTGGCGGCAGGCCTGGACACGGAGGTGGTGCTGTGTCGGCGCGGAGAACGTGACGGGGCCTTGAGGAGCGCCTTGAACGCGAGTGTCATCGATCAGGTGGTCCACACGCCGGTCAGGCAAGGCCAGGAGTGGCGGCGAGCCAGCAGGCGAGTTCCTCCGTGGCCTCGGGGGCTGCTTCGGCGAGCACGCCGACGAACGGCAGGGGGTCCTCGCTGACGGAGACTGCGGTACGTCGGCCAGGGCCTGAAGGAGCAGGGCGTGGGCGGTCACCTGCTGCGGCAGAGCCTCCCAGGCCGCGGCCCGGACATCAGGGTCGGCCAGGGCGCCGGAGCCGGCGGCCAGCGCCCTCGCCATCCAGGCATGGACCTGGCGCACCGCGGCCGGGGAACGCCCGCACAGCATCCGCCAGGCGTGCGGGTCGTCCGCTTCCACGAGCACGGAGGCGTCCAGCTTCCCGGCCTGGGCCAGGTCCAAGTCCAGGTCCAGGTCCAGGAGATCCTCCGCGCGCCGCAGCGCCCCCTCCCGGCGCTCACGCTCCGCCCGGCAGGCCGCCTCCCGGACGTCAGCAGCGGCCCGCGCGCGCCAGCGCATCTCCTCCGCCGGGCGACAGCCACCGGATCGGTCTCGGGGTCGTACCCGGCCTGCCCGGAGGACTGCAGCTGCGTCTCGATCCGCTGCCACTCCGGCAACTCCGCCTCCAGCAGCATGCGCTCCGTCTCGCCTGCCGCACCGCTGCTGCGAGCGAACCGAAGATGGTCCTCCACCGCCCGGCGCCGACTCCCCACACTCCAGACATCCAGCCCCCGCGCCTGAACACACACCCGTGCCCGAACCTGCGAGCCGCTTCGTCACCGCGACATCGAAGACAGCATTCGGATCATCCGGCATGCCCGGAGCGCCACGGAAATCCCCCGCCTGATCGTGGCCAGCGTCCTTCCGACCACACGACCCACCCCGAGCGCACTACGCGTTAGGCGCTCGGCCGGACCAGCAGGCCGATGAAGACCTGCATCGGGCAACCAGCCGAGCAGCGTGGTCAGCCGCCTTCCCGCGCCGCCAAGGCGCAAAGAAGCGCGTAGCCCACCGCCGGTCTGGCAGTTTGGAGGTGTGGTCGGCGCATAGCCAGGTCAGGTCACTCGACGGGTGTCCAGGACCTCATGGCCTGCCCCACGGTGCGCGCAGCTGGGTGAGGAGTTGGAGGGTGTCCGAGTTGAGCCAGTACTCCACGAACTTGCCGTTCTTGATCCGCAGTGTGTCGGTGCCGGTGAAGGTGACGACGGTGCCGGGCTGGGCCTTCGCCCCGGGGAAGCCGCCGGCGTAGGTGCCGGTGGCCGTCCAGCGCACGCACGCCTGGTGTCCGGCGATCAGAGGGTCGATCTGCAGTGAGAAGCGCAGGTCGGGGAAGGCGGTGCGTGTCTGGGCGATCCAGGCCACCAGGCCGTCCGTGCCTCGGATGCTGTTGCCGTCCCCTCCGTCCAAGAGGGCGGCGTGACCTTGAAGTCCGGCGAGATGATGCCCGACGCCTGGGTGAAGTCGCCGTTCCAGAGGCGAAGCCACGC
Source organism: Streptomyces afghaniensis (assembly GCF_044327915.1). Classification (NCBI taxonomy): domain Bacteria; kingdom Bacillati; phylum Actinomycetota; class Actinomycetes; order Kitasatosporales; family Streptomycetaceae; genus Streptomyces; species Streptomyces afghaniensis. The sequence goes on along the minus strand of NZ_JBIRGJ010000016.1, from coordinate 23,475 downwards.
GTCGAGCATCGCCTTGGGTCCCTTGGCGGGGGTCTGGTGCCTCTGTGCCGTGACTGCATGTTCGGCTGTGGTGGCGGACGAGGTGGTGGTCATGATGGCTCTCGGATGTCTGGTCAGTGGGACGAGTGTCAGTCGGTGCAGGTGGTGTCGGGAGCGGGCAGCGCGCGGGTGGTGAGGTAGCGGTTGGTGGCGTCGCGCACGCACTGCGAGAGCAGGAACATGCTGTAGTCGTCGCCTTCACGGCTGAGGACGACGCTGCCGGGCAGCTGGGCCGCCATGGCGAAACCCGCGCTGTGCGGAGCGAGGGCCTGGTGGGTGGACTGCAGGACGAGCGTGGGCGGCGCCCCGTGTACAGGAGCGCCGGCCGCCACGGGGCGGGCGGGGACGGGCCAGCCGAGGCAGCCGGTGAGCGCGGTCCATGAGCGCACGGCACCACCCAGGTGCGGGGAGATGCGCGCCAGGTCCTTGCGCAACCGGGTGAGCTGGTCGAACGTGGTCACCGGGCGCGCGGTGTCCAGGCAGGCGGGGACCTGGACCTGGACGGGGTCGAGGGTGTCGTCGGGTTCGTAGGTGAAGTCGGTGGCGTCGTCGGCCTGTGCCTTGACCACGGCCCGGGCGAGAGCCGGCCAGGTGACGCCGGAGAGGGTCAGGTAGTCCTGGGTGGCGCTGCGGATGTCCTCGCCGGTCAGTGGTCGGCCGCCGCCGGTGACGGGGATCGGGCTGCGGTCGGCGCGTGCGACGAGGGCGTCGTACTCGGCTGCGGCGTCCTTGCCGTGCAGGGCGCAGTCCGTCGAGGTGGCGCACCAGGTGGTGAAACGGCGGAACGCCTCTTCCGCTGTGGTTGCTTCCCTGCGGATTCGCTCGGCGGGCGTGGTGGTGTCGTCCAGCGCCGTGTCGAGGACCATGGTGCGCAGTCGGCCGGGGTAGAGGTCGGCGTAGGTACGCCCGAGCAGCGTGCTGTAGTGGATGCCGTACCAGTTGAGCTGCTTCTCCCCGAGACCGGTTCTCACGGCTTCGAAGTCCCGCGCGGTGCTGGCCAGGTCGACGTGGGCGACCAGGGGCCCGTTGCGGCGCAGGCAGTCCTCGGCGAAGGCGCGGTTGTGGGCCACGAGCCTGTCGAACTGCGCCTGGCTGTGCGGGAAGTGGCTGACGCCAGCAGGCTTGAGGGGCGTGGTGCAGCGGATCGGCGTGCTGTGGCCCACTCCGCGCGGGTCGACGGCGACCAGGTCGAAGTTCCGGCTCATGACGCCGGCGAACGACGGGAAGCCGATCTGCATTGCAAGCCGGAGCTGTTCGATCGACGATCCGCCAGCGCCGTCGTTGAGCAGCAGCGTGCCCTGACGATGGGCCTGGTCGTCGGCGGGGCGGCGGACCAGGGCGAGGGTGAGCCTGCCGGCGTGCGGGTGTGTGAAGTCGACCGGGACCCGCAGCGTGCCGCACTGCATGCCCTCGAACTCCGCGTCGGGGCAGGCGCTCCAGCTGATCCGGCTCGCGGGGGTGGTCGGTTGGGTCCGCGCGGGGGCGGCGACCGCCGGGGTGGCGAGGGTGGCCGTAGCGGCGACGGCGGCAATGAAGGCCCGCCGGACATACGTGTGGCGTCTGGACATGGCAGGACTCTCCTGTACGTCTTCGCGCCGTGACGGCGCAGAGGGGGGTGCCGGGACGATGCGGCGAGGGCGGCGCGGCGGGGTGTGGGCGGGTGCTCGCCGGCTTCTGCGTGGATCGTCAGCCATGCAGGACGATCTTTCCGGCGGCGGTGCCGGACTCGGCCAGCCGCATCGCCTCGGCGGCCTGGGTGAGTGGCAGCTCGGCGGCGATCTGGGCGGTGATCTCACCGCGCCTCAGCGCTTCGAACACCTCGGTGAGGTCGGCGCGCAGTCGGACCCGGAAGCGGCCGCGGCTCAGGGCCCGGCCGGCCCAGACGTTGAAGAAGTAGGCGCGGCGGCGGTTGGGCAGCGCGTTCCACAGCCACACCCGGCCGAGCAGCTTGAGGACGGGCCACTGCTTGGAGCCCTCGTCGTCGCGGGTTGAGGCGCTGCCGTAGGAGACGAGCGTGCCGCCGGGTGCGAGCAGGCTCCAGGAGTCGGCGATGCTGCGACCGCCGACGTGGTCGAAGACGGCGTCCACGCCGCCCGGGGCCAGCCGGCGGACGCGGGCAGGGATGTTTTCGGTGCGGTAGTCGATCGGGGTCACTCCCCGCTCCCGCAAGGCGGGGTGGTGGCGCGCGGAAGCGGTACCGATCACCTTCGCGCCGGCGGCCTGGGCGAGCTGGACCAGGACTGTGCCGACTCCCCCGTTGGCGCCATGCACCAGCACGGTCTGCCCGGCCCGGACGCGGGCCTTGCGGTGCAGCATCTGCCAGGCCGTGATGCCGTTGATCACCACGGTCTCCGCCTCCGCCGCGCCGATCCCCTCCGGCACCGGCACCACGTCAGCGGCGTCGACGACCACGTGGCTGGCCCAACCGCCGACCTTCAGCAGCGCGGCCACCCGGGTGCCGACCACGCCCGGAGAGACACCGTCCCCGGTCGCCGAAACGGTGCCGACCACGTCGTAACCGGGGACGAACGGGAAGGGCGGCTGGTCGTAGTAGCGGCCCCGGCGCATCTGCTGCTCGGCGAAGGAGACGCCGGTGGCTTCCATGCGGACGACGACCTGGCCCGGTCCGGGGGCCGGGACGGCGCCCTGCCGTACCTCAAGCCCCTCCGGCTCGACCCTGCCCGGCAGCACGACCTCGATCATTTCTCCGGCGTTCATGACGTCCTCCATCGACCCGACCAGCGCAGTTAGTGACTGGCGCTTTCGTTAGAAGCTATAACTCACCGGGAGTGACAGTCAAGAGCGTTCGTAATAGGGTCTAACTGAAGGTGGGCGCCGAGCAGCCGGTCCCGGCTCCCAGGATCCGGTGATCACACAAGGGACGGAATGAGCACATGACCATCGCGGGCAAGGAGACCCCACGCGAGCGCTACCGGGCCCAACTGCGGGCCGAGATCAAGGAGCGCGCCTGGGAGCAGATCGCCGCCGCCGGGGCGCCGGGGCTGTCCCTGAACGCCATCGCCAAGCAGATGGGCATGAGCGGCCCCGCCCTCTACCGGTACTTCGCCAGCCGGGACGAACTGATCACCGAGCTGATCCGCGATGCCTACCGCAGCCTCGCCGACACCATCCGCGCCGCCGCCGCGTCGGGTGCGGATCTGGCCGGACTCGGGCACGCTCTGCGCGCCTGGGCACTGGACGACCCCCAGCGCTATTTCCTCATCTACGGCACACCCGTCCCCGGCTACCACGCACCCGACGACGTCACCGCGATCGCCTCAGAGATCATGGACGCCCTCCTCGACACCGCCCAGCCGGCCGACACTGCCTCCGACACGCCGGACCACGGCCACCCCGACCGCCGTCTGGAGGCCCACCTCGCCGAACACCGGCAGTGGGCCGCCGACCACCCCGCACCGCCGGCCGCCCTGCGCCGCGCCCTGCGCTTTTGGACCCGCCTGCACGGCATCCTCTCCCTGGAACTGGCAGGCCACTTCACCGGCATGGGCCTCGACGCGGCCGAACTGTACGAGAGCGAACTGCGCCACCTGACCCAGTAGACCCTTTGAGGACACCGCGATCGCGGTGATCCACCCGGCATGCGACAGCTGCCCTCTGGCCTGCAAGATCCCGTACGTGCGGTGCGCCTGCCGTCGTGCGGTCTCGCCGTCGCGGCGGTCGGCTCGTTGGTGTGGACTCACCGCAGGTCGCGGAAGAATTCTCTGACGTCGTGGGTGAGCAGGTCGGGGGCCTCCAGGGCGGCGAAGTGTCCGCCGCGGTCGAACTCGTTCCAGCGGACGATGGTGTTGGCTTCCTCGGCCCGGTGCCGGATCGCCATGTCGCCGGCGAAGTTCGCCACCGCGGTGGGCGCCTCGGAACGGGAGAGGGGGAACCATCCGTCCTGGGCGTGCTTGTCCCCCTCGTATTACATCCGTGCCGCCGATCCGCCCGTTGCGGTGAGCCAGTACGGCATCACGTTGGTGAGCAGGGTGTCCCGGTCGATGGCGTCTTCGGGCAGCTCGGCCGCGGGGTTGGACCACTCCTTGAACTTCTCGATGCTCCAGGCGAGCTGGCCGGCCGGGGAGTCGGTCAGGCCGTAGGCGAGGCTCTGCGGGCGGGTCGGCTGGATCGCCAAAGAGCCGGAGCCGACGGCGGCGAACATGCCGATCGCCCCGTGGCGCTGCCGCTCCTGGTCCGTCAGCTTGGCCACCACATCCTCCGGTGCGGGGGCCAGCGGCTGAAGGCCGAGGGTGGCGGCGTTCACGTTTCCCGATGACCGACTCGGGTGCGACCCGGCCGAGCTCTGGCAGCAGCACGTTTGACTGGGAAGAAGCGAGGAAATGCCGTCCGGAAGCCAGCTGCCGGAGACATCGCCGCCGCGATCGCGGCACTCAGTCCCGGGCCGCGCCCCAGGGCCGCATCGGCTCGTGCCGCCCTGAGCACGGACGCCCTGGAGGAAGCCACTCGTGCCCTGGGCCCGGAGCCCGTGGCCTGGGCCGTCAAATGGGGCGCCCGCGCTCTGCAGACGGTCGTCCTGAAGGAGTCGGAGCGAACCGACCTGCCAGTCCAGGCGATCCACCGCTCCTGCGAGGCCCTGCTGCTGGAGATCCTGGCCAGACTCGCCGGCCACGACTTCCAGTACGAGGTCACCGACACCTACCGGCAGATCGCGGCCTCCGCCGCCGAGCAGGCGGTTCCCTTCGACACGGTCGTCCGCAGCATGCGCGAATGCCAGCGGCTCTGGCTGGAGCAGCTGCTGGCCCGCATGGGGCCCACCCTGCCCGCCGAGGCTCTGGCCGCGGTACCGCTGACGGTCGCCGAGGTCATGGACAGCACAATCACCTTGGTGGTCGGGGACTACCTGGCCGAACGCGAGCGCCTCGCCGAGGGCAGGGCGGCCTGGCAGCGGGTCGCCGTCCAGGCCATCCTCGACCGTCGCCCCTCGACATCGACCGCGCCGAGCGGGACCTCGGCCTCACCCTCGGCCACCACCACACGGGCATCGTGCTGTGGCGGCCTGATGGAGCCACCGGCCCATGGCTGAACCGCGTGGCCGCCCAGTTCGCCGACCGGCTGCCCGGCGCGACCCTGCTGACGGTCACCGCTGAGGGAGACCGGCTCTGGGCCTGGCTGAGTCGCGCCCTGCGCCCCGGAGACCGGGAGCGGGAGGCTCTGCCCTCCGTACGGCACGCGCTCGCAGGCACCCGCGCGGTCATCGGGCCGTCAGCACCCGGTACCGACGGATTCGGCGCACCCACCTGCAGGCACTCGACACCGCACGCGTCGTCGAAGCCACGCCCACACCCGACGACGTCACCGACTGGCACACCGTCAGCCTGCCGGCCGCGGTCTCCACAGATCTGGAACGCGTCCGGTGGTACGTCCAGGAGACGCTCGGCCCCCTCGCCAAGGACGACCCGACCGCCGCCGAGCACCGGGCCACCCTCCTCAGCTATCTGGAAACCGGCCAGAGCCTGATCCGCACCGCCGAGGAGCAGCATGTGCACCGCACACGATCGTCTACCGGATGCACCGCATCGAGGAGCTGCTGCCCGCTCCCCTCAGCGAACAGCGCCTGCAGATCCACCTCGCGCTCCGCCTCGCCGTCCAGTACGGCGCCAGGACGCGGCACCGCGCCCAGGCCGACTGACATCGAACAGCCTAAGACGTCGTTTCTTAGCTTGAGTTCTAACCTCAGACCAGCCCTTGGCGTTCGTTGTAGGCGCAAAGTTCCTGATGAGCGGCGGCTCGTCGTGCCGTGATCGGCCGTCGCCTGGGGTATGGGACACGGGCCGATACGGCGCTCGTCGCACGGGAGTTCCGGAACCTGCAGGCCCCGTGTGAGTCAGCCTGGTCCAGAACCGAGAAAGAGCGCAGCCAGCCGCGGCAGACGCCGGCGCATCTGCTGGGCATCTCCAAAGTCGAACGACTCGCCCATGCCCTCGCCGTCCTCCTCTTCGGTCGTGGCGAGAGCGTCGGTGTAGGCCTCCCAGTCCTCCCAAAAGGCGTCCGAGTCACCGGTCAGTCGCTTATACGCCCTGGAGGCTACGAAGTTGAAGTCTTCATCGAAGATGACGTCCTGGTCCCCGGCGGCCGCCGCGATACGCACGGCAGGATGCTCGGCGAGTGCGTCAGGGCAGGCAGCTGCCCGTGCGTACCACTCACGTCCGAGCGCCACCAGACCCGCTGTGAAGTCGCTGAACCGGTCATCGGAGCAGCCCCCGCCAATGAGGTAGGCAGCCGCCCATACGTCCCAGCGGTAGACCGCGTCGCGCAGACGGGAGAAGCGGTGCTCGAAGGCGAGGATCTCTTCCGCGGGCAGGGCCGACAGATGGTCGACGACGGCCACGTCGAGCGGCTTGTCACTGTCCTTAGCGGCGTCCAGCGCACGCCAGAACGCTTCGGTATCCATGGCGGGCAGTCTGCCAGGGCGCTACGACAGCCTCCTCCGCACGCGCGCGGAGGTTAAAAGTCAAGCTGAGGAGCTGTCCGGGCGATCACGAGTCCCGTTAGACATGTCAGGGGGCTAAGAAGTCAAGAGGGTCCGCGAGTCTTGATCGCTGCTGAGCCTGCTGATTGGCTGGCCGACATGACTGATCTCGGACCCGTTGCCTGGCCGCCTGCACCGATCAGGACCGGCAGGCTCGTGCTCCGTGAGCCCGAGGCCCGGGACCGTGCGGTGTTCATCGAACTGCTGGCGTCGCCAGAAGTGCACACCTACCTCGGTGGACCCCGCCCGCGTGATGAGCTTGAGCGCGAGTTGCCCGAGGTGCCCGAGCGGTGGCCCGGGAGCTTCGTCGTGGATCTCGATGGGGCGATGATCGGCCAGATCCTGCTCAGGAGAGCGCCGGAGCGCAGCCGCCCGGCTGCCGCGGGGAAGGCCGATCTCGGCTACCTGTTCCTGCCACGGGCGTGGGGATTCGGGTATGCCGCCGAATCGTGCGCGGCGGCACTTGATTGGTTCGAAAGCGTGCTTCCCGGTGAGCCGGTGGTGCTCGCCACCCAGACCGCCAACGTCGGCTCGATGCGCCTCGCGGCAAAGCTGGGGTTCACCGAGGTGGAGCGGTTCCGGGCCTGGGACGCTGAGCAGTGGCTCGGCCTGCGGTCCCCGGTCCCGCCCTCCGATTGAGCTCGCGCTCGACAGTTCGGATTTGTCGAAGTGCTGTTGTTCTCGTTGACGGAGCCGGGCGGGTTCGCGGGTCAGGCAGGCGCTGGCAGGAGTGGCGCGAAGGCGCGTTGTTCGTCGAACGGCTGCCGGGTCTGGAGGCAGTGGTGAAGCTGTCCGAGGAAGCGGTTGAGCAAGTGGCGCTGTGCGGCATTGTGCCAGTCGCCGTGTTCGCGTCGGCGCCGGTAGTGGGCGTTCGCTCCGGGTTAGGTTTGGAGGGCTGAGAAGGCTCAGAGAAAACCCGCGTGCATGAGCCGGTTGTTCCGCACGAAGCGGCGGCCGACTGAGCGTTTCTTGCCGGATGCACGGGTGATGGGAGCGGAGCCGGCGTAGGACTTGAGCGCTCTGGCGTCGGCGAAGCGGGTCCCGTGTCACCGATCTCGGCGAGGACGCGGGCTGCGAGCTGGGGACCGAGGCCGGGGAAGCTGAGCAGGATCTCGCTGTCGGCGTGCTGGTGGAAGGCGGCTTCGGTGGCCGTGGCGAGGTCGTCCGCGGCCTCCCCGCCCGCGCTGCCGCCCTGCATTTCGGTCGTCTCTCCGGCCCTACTCGGCCCGGTCGGCGTCGGAAAGACACACGTCACCCAGACCCTCGGCCACCTCGCCATCCGCAGGGGCGCAGGCGTCCTCTTCACCAAGACCAGCCGCATCCTCGCCGAGCTCGCCGGCGGCCACGCGGACCGCACCTGGGACAACCGCATCCGCGAACTCATCTGCCCTGACCTGCTCATCCTCGACGACGTCGCGATGCGCCAGCTGACCGCACCCCAGGCCGACGACCTCTACGAACTCGTCAGCGAGCGACAGGCCCGATCCCTGATCATCACCAGCAACCGGGCGCCCAGCGACTGGTATCCCCTCTTCCCCAACCCCGTCGTCGCCGAGTCGCTGCTGGACCGGCTGATCAACGCCCAGCCACCAGGTCATCATGAACGGCCCCAGCTACCGGCCCAACAAGCGACCGAGGAACCCCACCGACAAGCCCGACAAATCCCCGAACGGCTATCGAGTGAGTCTCCGGCCACCGCCACTGCTGTCACAGGCCCCCGCTACTCTCACCGCGTCGAGATCAAGGAGGATCGGGTGCTTGAAGGCGTGCTGATCGCCGAAAGTCTGCGGGTCGGGGCCGAACTGGCCGGAGTCACGCTGCACATCACCAAGATTGCGAGAGTGGAGGTGAACAGCGCGGCGGCTGAGCAGCCACAGCAGTGGACTCTCCTGGACTTCGCTGCCGAGGAGGCCGACGCCGAGCGTCTGGCCGAGCAACTAGCTGCCTGCTTGGCCCCCACGGGGGGTTGGTACGTCAACTACAACACAGCCACCGAGGCGTTCGTCGTCTTCGCCGACAAGGTCTTCCGCTATCCGCGCAGACAAGCGGAAGGACGCCAGCAGGCACAGAACTACGCGCGCTCCATCGGGATCCCCGAACCGCAGCTGGACTGGCAGGACTGAACCGTCGGGCTCCGCATCACGAGCGGAGCCCGCCCGCTGCTAGGCCACCGCCGGCTTCATCTCGGTTCTCCGGTCTGGTCAGGCGTGGTCTCGTCGCCCCGCTTGGCGCGAGGGTCGGAGGTGAACCGGACCAGGCGGGACTCTGTGGGGTGCGCGGCAATCCAGGCTTCGGCGCAGTTCCCGGCCAAGTTCTTCTGTTCAGACCCGCAGGCTGCTCCTGACGTCCGGGAACAGGTATGCCTGAGCGCTCGTGTTGGCGCTTCTGAGCATCAGAGGTGGCGAGGCAGCTTCACCACTATCGAGTTCCCGGCCGCCTGCCTGACGGGCCCCGCGCGAGGCCAGGAAAATTCGTCTGCCTCAAAGGACTGGGCGCGTTATTGTCGACCGCATGAACGTCATCGGCCGAAGCATCATCGCGACCGCGCGAGCGACCAGCTCGCCGGTTGCCGCCATCTGACCTTCTCCCTTTCCCACCGGCGACCGGAAACGGCCCGTCGGTGGTCCCGTGGCGTTCTTGGCTTCTTGCCCCGGTGCGATGACCAGCGTGGTCCCGTCATCCGGTGCCTTCCCCGCTGTGACGCGAAGGAGCCACCCTCATGAACACGGAGAAGATTGTCCGCACGTTCGTCGAGTACTTCGAGGAGCGTGATCACCGCCGGATCACCGGCTCAACGCTGCTGCCACCCCCTGGCGACTCGGTGCTTTTCACCAGCTCCGGCATGCATCCGCTCACCCCGTATCTGGAGGGGCGCCCCCATCCGCTGGGCCAGCGACTGCTCAATGTGCAGCGCTGTCTGCGCACCACGGATCTGGAGGAGGTCGGCGATGCCACCCATCTGACTGTCTTCGAGATGCTTGGCACCTGGTCGCTGGGCGACTACGAGGGCTCACTGAGTCTCGACTGGGGGTACAGGCTGCTCATCGATGGACTGGGTGTAGACCCGGGCTTGCTGCATGCCACCGTCTATGGCGGCGATGACCAGACCGGGCCAGACACTGCTTCCCTGCAGTTGTGGCAGGACCTCGGCGTTCCCGTCGAGCTCACCGTGGAGGACAACTGGTGGTCCAACGGACCGGTCGGCCCGTGCGGCCCCGACTCGGAGATCTTCCTGTGGAGCGGTGACACCCCACCCCAGTCGACACCCACATGCGACGACCGCTGGGTAGAGGTCTGGAACCACGTGATGATGCGCCATCGTCGACTCGAGGACGGTTCCCTTGTACCGCTTCCCCAACGCAACGTCGACACTGGGCTCGGCCTGGAGCGGCTGGCCTCTCTGCTGCAGGGCCAGTCGTCAGTGTTCGAGTGTGACGTCTTCGACCCCTGGCGCCGTATCGTGCCGGCTCTGTGGCCACTTGGCGAACCGTCGCTGCGCCTGGTCTACGACCATCTGCGCTCAGCCATCGTGGTACTCGGCGACGGAGTGCGCCCGGCCAACACTGGACGGGGATACGTACTCCGCCGCCTGCTGCGACGGGCGCTCACCGTTCTGTGGCGGGACGATCCGTCCCGTGGTCTCGGAGACCTGCCGGACGAGTTGGTCTCACACACCCTGGACCACTTCCGCCAGGAAGTAGATCCCAGCGACGTGCGCCGACTGCTGCTCGAGGAGGAGTGCCGGTTCAGTCGGCTCCTTGAACGAGGTAGGCGGCTGCTTGCCCAATCCCGGTTTCAAGGCCCGCTGACGGATGAGGACTTCCAGTACCTCCACGACACCCACGGTCTGCCTCGCGATCTAGTCACAAGCCTGCGGCAAGAGTGATGGCGGGGATGAGAGCGGATGCAGACCGATGAAGGAACCGGCCTTACGGCCCGACCTCGCGATCTCGTCGACGGCGTGGTGGCGTAGTCGTATCGATGATCGCCATCGGTGTCCTGCCAGCCTCGGGAAGCTTCCAGCCGGCCGACTCCGCAGTGCGCGGCGGCGCATATGAGGCAGGGGAGGCCCCGGACTTGAAAGCAAGAATTGCCGCAGGGGCGGTTCGGCGCCCGCCCCGACCACCCGTCAACGGGTCACTCCCGGCGGGCGTCGGAGATGACGCAGGAAGTCCTACGGTGCGAGCCGTAGGTGGCCCCCTTGGGACGACCACGAGAGCACGACGAACACACCGCCCAAGCCCTGCTCTAAGCGGCGGAGCGTGCCATCCAAGAGTCCGGCCCGGAGGCCGTCTCCATCCGCGAGCTGGCATCGGAGGTCGGCACCACCACCCGCGCCGTTTACAGCCTCTTCGGATCCAAGCAGGGCCTCGTCGCCGCCCTGGTAGCCCACGCCTTCGACCTGCTGCGCACGGGAATGGAGCAAGTGCCCGAAACGTCGGCGCCCGACGACGACCTCATCGAGGCCGGCCTCGCGATCCGTGAGTTCGCCCTCGAGCACCCCTCCCTGTTCCGTGTCGTCTTCCGGAACACGGCGGACCCCTTCATGCGGAGCCAGCCCGCCGTCCGCTCCTCGCCCGCCCGCGCCCTGGATGTCCTCAAGGCGAAGGTGGCGCGGCTCGCAGCCGCGGGGCTGCTGGGCGCCGCCGGCGTCGAGGAAGCGACCGTGCACTCTCGCGCGTTGTGCGACGGGCTTGCCGGACTGGAGCTCGGCGGCACGTCAGCCATCCCTGCTGCTGACGGCGAGCGACTGTGTGGCGCAGGGCTCGGCGCCCTCGTGCGGGGCTTCACCGAGCCATGAGCCGCATGCCGGGCGTCCTGGCTCTCGCGCCCGGTGTCATCCCGTTCATCACCGGGACGTCAGCACGCACGAGTCTCGACGCCAATTGCCACTAGAAGTCGACGACGGGCAGTGGAGACTCCCACGGCTTGCCGCCAGGGCATGACCCTGGTGGCCGCCGCCTGTTTGTAAGCACTTCATTGGGCACCAGTGCACGGACCAGAAGCGGCTCCACGACCGGGCGAGTGAGCGCAAGCCGTATTCGAGTGACTTCTAAGCTCACGCACCCCGCGCACCCCTGCACCGACTTGACTCACCGGCGGCGGTCCGGTCGCTGGAGGCTCGAACGGGTCGCTACCCGTCCTGCCAAGCACCCACGGTCCAGAAGACCGCGAAGCACGTCCACACGATGGCGAACACCCAGACCACGGGGTGGCCGCCGAACAGTGCCATGGAGCCGAGCCAGCCAACCCCAACGGCCACGAACAGCAAGCCGAAGTTGGGGAAGGCGAAGAGGCCGGAGAGCCGCCCGCTCAGCAATGCCCATGCGCCGCCCGCCAGGATCAGGCAGCCCAGCGCAAGCCACGGGAGAACCGCCTGCTGCGAGGAGGGCGCGTAGGAGTCGATGTGGCCGCGAACCCTCAGCTCCACGACGTCCCCCTGCCACAGCCGGACTTCGGCGTGGTCACCCCTCCTGGCGTCGTCGTACGTCTCCGGCCCTACGCCCAACCAGGTTGTATCCCCTGGCCGTTGGACCTTCAGGTCGTGGTACGTCGTGCAGGTCGTACCGCCGCCTCCGCCGCCTGCGGTGGTCACTCCGCCGGCCGTCACACCGCCGATAGCGCCACCGGCGGTGTTCATACCGCCTCCGGCCGTGATGCCTCCGGTGGTGATGCCTCCCGTCGTGCCGCCGCTCGTGCCGTTGGACGTGCAGCGCTCGCCCGTCCGCCGGTCGAGCACCGTGCCCGCCTCGCGCCGCACGCACAGTTCCGCCTCATCCCCGTCTCCGCTCCGGCCCCCGCCCTGGCAGACCGGTGCGTCGCGGTACTCCATGGTCGCTCCGTAGCCTTCAGCGACCTGCTGACCGCAGAGCAGGACTCCCCAACCGGCCGCGAGGACGAGCAACCCCCGTAACCAGTGGGGCAGCCGCCCGCGGTACCAAACGTTGCCGTACCCCCTGCTTTTCACCCAGCTGTAATCCCCATTCGGCTGAGCCCTCATACGCCGGCCTCGCCGCGGAACGTGATACAAGAGCCAGTACGGGCGGGTTGGAATCCCAACCCGCCACTGTCGGAGCGCCGGGCGCGCAGGTCCAGCCGCCGCAGGGCTTCATGCTGGGATCGATGGTGTAGCCGTCGCCGGGGGTGGTGAGGTAGAAGCCGTAGCGGGCGATTCACGAGTTTCTGAGTGGTGCTGCTGTCGCCTGATGGTGTGGCGGTGGGGCGGAATCCGCTGGTTCGCTGTTGTTGATCTGGCATCCTGCTGGACCAGGGCGCGGAACAGGCCGGCGGAACCGTCCGCAAGGCCCTGGTCGACCAGGGCTTCAAGAATCAGGTCGTCGCACACGGTGCCGGCCTGGGCATCGACGTCGAGATCGTCGCCCGCGACCCGCAGGTCAAAGGGCTTGTGCCGCAGCCGAAGCGGTGGAGGGTCGAGTAGACCTACGGGATCTTGATACTGCACCGGCGCCGGTCCGCGACTACGAGTACCACCCCTCCCCCTCCGCCTCGCGCGTCTACCGGGCGATGACTCATGTCATGACCCGCCAGCTCACCGGCGCGAACACCCCCACCTGGCGCGAGGCGCTGGGGGTCGCAGCGCGAACATCCAGCCGTTACTCGAAGCCCTGGAACTGCAGGAACAGGATGCCCGGGCCGTGGCCGACGGCCTCCGTGAACACCCCGACTACCCCCGCATCCTCGCCGTCTTCAATCACACGACCGGACCACTACGGGCCCGGGACGTCTGCCAAGCCCTGGGGCACGAACTGCTACCGAAGAACGTCGAAGGCACCCGTGCCAAACTGAAACGCCTGGTCAAGCTTGGGATTTCATCGAAGCCGACACCGGAAACTTCGCAAGAAAGCAATAGCCGACAGAGCCGTCCAGCGGCCTTGCCCCAGCCTCAAGCAGAAACGGACATAACCTTGCAAACCATCCACTAATACTCTAGCTGTGTAAATCGCGATCCGTAATGCGCGGTCTGCCAGGCGTCGGCAGTGCCGGGTTGGGCTGGGTGGCTGCGGGGGGCTGGCGCGTAGGGTGCCCGGATGATTGCGATGCCAGAGGAGTTCGCACTGAGCACCGTCGACCGCGAGGGGGAGGCCGGGGCGGCGTGGATCGCCGAGCTGCCCGGGATCGTCGAGGAGTTGCTGGGGCGCTGGGGGTGTGTGCCGGATGGCAAGGTCATGCACGGGGGCGTTGGCGTCATCGTTCCGGTCCGGCGGGGGGCTGGGGCTGGGGAGAGCGCCGTGCTGAAGGTTTCGTTTCCGCATCCCGGCAATGTCTATGAGCCGGATGCGTTCGTTGCGTGGGGCGGGTGTGGCGCCGTCCTGCTGCATGAGCGCGACGACGAGCGGTTCGCGATGTTGCTGGAGCGGGTTCAGCCGTCGACTTTGGCGGAGGTCGAAGACGGCGACGAGGTGGTGACGGTCGCCGGGCGGCTCAATCGCCGCCTGGCCATCCCCGCCCCGCCCGGCCTGCCCCGACTGCGTGAGCAGGCCGATGCCTGGGAGGAGCAACTGCGCATGGACGCCGAGGAGCTGCCGCATGCGCTGCCGCGTCAGGTGCTGGATGCCGCCGTGGCGACCGTTCGGGAGCTGGGTCGGGCCCAGCCGGACACCCTCATCCATGGCGACTTTCATGCCCGGAACATCCTGCGTGCCGGCCGAGAGCCGTGGCTGGCTGTCGACCCCAAGGGGTACGTGGGAGATCCCGCCTACGACGGCGGCACACTGCTGAAGTCCCGCGCGCTGACCCTCGTCGAAGCGGATGACCTGCGCAAGGCTGTCCACCGTGTCTTGGACGTCTTCGCCGAGGCCGCGGAACTCGACCGTGAACGCGTCCAGCGGTGGGCCCAGTTCCATGCCGTCCAGGCCGCGTTCTGGGGCCGGCGCCACGGTTTTCGTATCGCCCGCAGCGGACCACGGCTGGACTGGCTCACCGAATTCGCCGACCGCCTGGCGGAGTTGCTCACCGAACGCTCGTAGAGGTGATGGTGCTGGCCAGGTCCGGTAGGTGGACGAGTTTAGCCACCATTGATCATCGTGAGCTGTGTGTACTGACGATGAGATGGTGGCCGCAGGTCACAGCATAGATCTCGCCCGGTGGCGGGAGGCGTTCGTGGCGGCCATGGGCCGCATCGCGGGCCGGTTCGCCCGATACGAACCCCGCCTGCGGGCCGGTCGGCTGGTGCTGGGCCTGCTGTCGGACCTGCGCCGCAAGAACTGCTGGACGATCGCGGAGTGGGCCGGGGAGGTCAGCCCGCACGGTATGCAGCATCTGCTGTGCCGGGCCGCCTGGGATGCCGAGGCCGTCCGCGACGACGCGCGCGAATACGTCGTCGAGCACCTCCACGACGAAGCCGCGGTGCTCGTCGTCGACGAGACCGTCGACGTGAAGAAGGGCATCCACACCGTCGGGGGCCAGCACCAGTACCCCGGCACGGCCGGACGGACCGAGAATTCCCAGGTCGCGGTCTACCTCGTCTACGCCGGCGCCCGGGGACACGCGGCGGTCGGCCCGTGAGTGGGCGTAAGAGCTTCTCCTGGCGCGACTACCGGGCCCTGCTGATCGCCGCCCACCAGCAGCTCGGCGGCCCAAGGCCGCCGACCTGCGTCGCGCCCAGGAGCCGCATCGCTATGCGCCACGTCGGCGAACGCCGACCCATCGCATAGCGAGAGACCCGCATGTGAAGATCGCCTTGCTCAGCTACTCCGCCAAGCCACGCGGCGGTATCGTGCACGCCCTTCCCTCGGCCCTGGTGCACGGCGAGGTAGGAGCCGGTGGCCCACGGCGAGAGCCTCAGGCCGGCGAGTGCCGGGCGGACAGCCTCCGTCGAGACGCCGGGCCGGAAGGCGTCGTTGAACTCGTGGTGAGTGAAGCCGAGGAGCAGCGGCACCGGTTCAAGCCGTTCCCCGGACGAACGTATCGGCGACGGGGAAGCGGGATCAGGGTGCCGTCTGCGACAGGGGCGAGGGTGAGATCGGGAGTGGCTTCCTGGCCGAGTTCGGGGCGTCGAGCTTGTCCTGGAGAGCCCGCAGCTCGCCGTCGTTGAGGTCGCGCAGCGCGGCGGCCGTCGCGGCCCCGTGAGCACGATGCCGGCCAGGGCGTGACCGTGCCCGCCGACGGTGCCTACATCAACAAGGGTCTGATCGACACGCACCGTAAGCGTCCCGGACTGCCCCTTCTGATGGGCGAGGAAGAACAACGCTGAGCACCGCAAGGTCCGCGCCCATGTCGAGCACGTGATCAGGCGGATGAAGAACAAGATCCTCCGCGACTGCCGACAGCGCGGCGACGGTCTCCACCACGCCGTCCAGGCCGTCTCCCGCATGCACAGCCTCGCCCTCCCGCATGACCAGACAGGCCCACCGACTACTTGAGCCCGCTTGATCACGGCGGGCTGCAACTCGCTTAGCCACAGGCTGCCAGCTCAGTGAGGAACGCGCGCGCTTCGGGGGCCGGCCGCCATCGTGCGAGGTGGTTTCTGAGCGTACGCAGGTGTTCTTTCGCCCGCTCGGAGTCGACCGTCCTGAGCACGTCCAGGGACTGCCGCCCGGCATGCAGTGCCGCATCCAGCTCGCCTCGCTGGATGTGCGTCGTGCCGACGACAGCCAGACGCATGCCGTGGCAACGCGTGAAGCGGTTGGCCGGAAGGGCTGCCAGGCTGTCCCAGCGCAGTGCGGCGTTCGGCTTTCTGAGGTCACGGAAGATCTCGACAGCGTCGGTGACGATCCGGGCGTGCCCGAAGAAGTCCATCCACTGAGGAGTATCCGGTGCGCCGTGCCCTTTGCCGCACAATTCCTCAGCGGTGGCCAGGGCCTGGCAAGCCGCCAGCTCATCGCCGAGGCGGGCGTGGGCGCGTGCTTCGATGAGCTTGGCGAAACCCCGTACCGACGCAGCCTCGGCGCCGCCGGCCCGGGCATACGCGCCCTGGGTCATGTCGAGCGCCTCATGCGGATGGCCCCGGAGAAGCGCTTGCATCGCCATAGTAGTCAGGACATATGCCCCGAGGGGACGGTCGCCAGCCGCGCGCGCCAGCCGCAGCGACTGGATGAAGTGCCGCTGCGCGACCTGGTCCTGGCCCGCGTCGAAAGCGATCCAACCAGCCAGTCTGGCCAGCTGGGACGTGGCGGCGAACAGCTCGGTTCCGGCCTTGTGGGAGTACGAGCCGCGCAGCAGCGGGGCAGACTGCGCGAGCAGACGAGCCGGTACCGAGGCGGTACGCCAACTGCCGCCGCCGTAGCGGGAGTCCCAGCGGCGTACCTCGTCCGCGGCGCGTTGCAGTTCCCTCACCTCCTCCATACCGACACGGGTCCCGTTACCGGGCGCGCAGTCGCTGTCCGCAGGCTGGGTCAGCCAACGCAGGAAGGGTGTGGAGAATGCCCCGACGGCGAAGGGCGTGTTGGTGAGGAAGTCGCGTCTGTTCACGTGGCTCCAGTAGTCGGCCGCTTCGGTCAGTGCGGCGGTCTTGGTCCGGGTGAAGCCGAGCCCGTCGCCGGGCGCCGGGCTTGCGTCGGGGGCGGTGATCAAGCCCGTCTCGACTACCGTCACCCGTCGTGCAAGACGTTCCGAGAGCGCCTCGGCGATCAGCTGGGGACCCGGATGCCGGGGCACCATCCCTCGGTGGCACCAGTTGGCGACGGATGTGTGGGTGTAGCGACGGGACAGACCACGCAGCCCGGCCAGTTCGTTCACACGCTTGGCCAATGCCTTGTGGCTCATGCCCGACAGCTCCAGCAGTTCAAGAAGTCGGCCGTTGGGAGCCGCCGTCCCCGGGGGCCGTTGCCGACGGTCGCCGCGGGGTTCGGATGAAGTACTCACGAGATCACCGCCCTCGTGTCCGGGACACAAGTGTGCCGCCCGGTACCGCGGTTTGGGCCCAGAAGTAGCGCTTTGAGCCCCCTCGTGCGCCCTGACACGGCGCCGCCCGGTGGTGATTTCGTGGTCTTTCATCCGGTGCTCGGACGGGCTTTCGAGCACCGCGGGCAAATGCTGGAGGTGACATGTTCAGATCTCGGCGGGGCCGGACTCCCGCACAGTCCACACCGGCGCACACCACCGCTCGTTCGTTTTTCGGTTCGCTGAGCCCTCTGTGCCTGTGGTTCGTGGAGCAGTCGCAGGATGTCCTGGTGCTGGCTCTGACGGTTGCCGTCGTGGAGTCGGCGGTACGCCTTCGGGAGACTGGGCTATGGGGCAGGGCGTTTCGTACCGACGGTGCCGTCTTCCGCCGGTCCTCCCGGCCGCTGCGTCCTGTGCGCATCACCATCTCCGCGGTGCGCCGGGCGCTGTGGTGGTCGACTGTCATGGCGCTCGGCGGGCTGTCCGTGACCGGCTTCGCTCCTGCCGGCCCTTGTGTGGTCGTGGCTAACCACCGGTCGCACGCCGACGCCCCGGCGCTTCTGGCCGCCCTGTCGGCCCGCGGCAGACCACGGGTGGCCGCGGCGGCCGACTACTGGTTCGTCCGTCGGCGGCGCCGTTACTTCTGCCGCTGGTTCGTCGGTGGGTTTCCGGTACGGCGAGCTGGCGGTGGCCACGAAGATCTTCTGAAGGCGGTCGACTTCCTCGGGAGGAACGGCATCGTGGTCGTCTTCCCGGAGGGAACACGTGGCACCGGGTCGGATCTCGGCCGCTTCCACAGAGGGGCCTTCGACCTGGCCCGCATCGCCGGTGTGCCCGTCATACCGGTGGCCATCGTCGGCACGGCCGGCGTCCTGGCCAAGAACGCCCGGCGCTTCCACCGTGCTCCGGTGCGGCTGGAGTTCGGCGAGCCTCGGCATCTCATCGAACCCGAAGAAGCCCGTGACCACATAGCGGACATGCTGCGGCGGTACGACGCGCCATGATTGTGTCGGTGACAAGCGGTTCTGGTCCACTTCTTGTGAAGTTGACCTGGCTCAGGTAGCTGCGGGCAACGTGTGGTTCCGACCTGCGATGCCTACGCCTGGGGCATGTAGGGGTTGGTTTCTCACTCAGTCGTAGGCAGCCGTCTCTAGGGTGTGCATCACGGAAGTCCACTGATCGTCCTGGAGGCATCATGCCCTTGCAGATGAGGTTGAGCGCGATAACCCTCGACTGCCCGGATCCGCTGGCTTTGGCGGCGTTCTACCAGCAGGCCACCGGTCTGGAACTTCATCCCAAGTCGAACGCTGACTTCGCCGGTCTCGACTGTGAGGACGAAGTCTTCATCGGTTTTCAACGGGTCGATGACTACCGGGCTCCGCGCTGGCCTGCACAGACTGTTCCTCAGCAGCTTCACATGTGCTTCAAGGTCAAGCAGGACTTGGAAGAGGTCGAAGCCCGGTTGCTGGAGCTCGGTGCGGGCAAACCCGATCATCAACCTCATGGGGCCAGGGCGCGCGTTCTCACCGATCCGGTTGGGCACCCCTTTTGCATCGTTGAGGAGGCTGAGTAAGGAGGTCACGACGGCTGTGGCAAGACTCGCTTGCGGAGGAGTTCGAATCCCGCGCGGCCGAACATCTGCCCCTTGAGCATTTTGATCCGGTTGACATGGCCCTCGACGACTCCGGAGTTCCACGGTTGTGTGAGCCCGGCGATGACGGCGTCGAGGTCGCGTTCGAGGTGTTGGGCGAAGCGGCGGAGACTGGGCAGCTCGCTGGTAGCGGTGGCCGCTCCGATCCATGCCGGCAGTTGGTCCCTTTGCAGGTGGGTGAGCATGTGGGCGAAGGAGCCCACGTGCTCGGCGAGTGTGGTCAGTTCGGGACAGGCGGCCAAGACGGCCTCGAACTGGAGCCGGTCGCCTTCGGGCAGGGCGTCGGGGTGGGTGAGGATCCACCGGGTGACAGCGCGGGCCCGATGTCGGCCGGGGCCCAACCGGCTGGGGCCTTGTCGTGCAGGGTCCTGCTGACGTAGTTACGGACGTTGCCGTAGCCGTCCGGCTAGCCCTGCTCCCTGATCTCCTCCCACATTCTCCAGGCGTTCGTGCAGCCTTCCCGCCACCGCTGGTCGAGGTAAGGCTTGTAGGCGTCGAGTCTCGTCGCGCGGCTCTGCCACTGCCCTGTGAACAGCTCCTCCGGGGTGGCGGCGCGAGAGAAACGCAGGATGGTGTTGAGGGACATGCCGAGCTGCCTGCGACGGACCGCTTGCTGTGACCGGCCGCCAGGAGCGCGTGGATTGCGGCGTGCTTCCCGCGTGTGCGTTCGGCGAAGCGGTGGCCCGTCGGCCACGGCGATGACGCAGTCGGCGCAGCCTCCTCCGGTTCGTCGGGCGGTGTCGAGATACGGCGCAGACAGCCGCGGTGCCGGTATACGCACTTCTCTCCCCTCCCCCAGGTTGTGCCAGAGGTGCCACCGGTCGGCGACCTGAAGAACCTGTGGGGCGCCTCGGGTGGCACCTTCGGCATAGAAGGGGGCACGGTCTCGGCAGACGATCTCGATGCCGGGTCGCTCGGCGAGCCAGGCCGCCAGCGTGTCTGCTTCACGGTCAGGCAGAAGGTCGATCGGACGACGCATCTCGACGTCGAGGAGCACAGTTCCGTAGATCCGACCCTTGCGCTGGGCGTATTCGCCCACGCCGACCACGCGGGGCATAGCGATGGGCGGGTCCGGCAGCGAGGCGATCAGCCTCAGCAGGGTGTTCCGGCTGACCGGTACCCCAAAGACGTCCGTCATCCGGTCGCCGGCCCGGCCCGCGAGTGCAAGACCGACCGAGACCAATGTCGATGGCAATCGCTCGGTCCGTCGGCCGAACCGGCGGGTGAGCTCGGGTACCTGCTCGGCGAACGTCTTGCGCGGACAGGAGCGCTCCGCGCAGACGAAACCAGTGCGCCTGGAGCGAGCCCGAAGGAGGCATGGCCGTCATTGCCGGCCACGTCAGCAGCTACTGATCCGCCGCAACCGCACCGCCGGCGAGGTGGCCTACGACAACTGTTTCAGCCCACGGACGGTAGCGTTGCCCGCCCTGGTACGCGTCGCCGGAACCCCTCTGGAAGATCGAGGAGACCTTCCAAGCAGGCAAGGGCCTCGCCGGCCTGGATGAGCACCAGGTCCGCCGCCACACCCCCTGGCTGTGCTGGGTGACCCTCGCGATGCTCGCCCACGCCTGCCTGGCCGTCATCCGCGCCGGCGAGCACTACGAACACCCCGCCCCTGCCGGACTCATCGCCCTCACCTGCACTGGTCCCTATGGCGTCATCGACACCATGGCCCGCGCCCGCGACTGCCACTACCGCCGACGCGAGGCCACAGCATGAAGATCCACAACTGCGGATGGAGTATTAATTGACTGAGCTCAGAAGCAACCGACCGAAGGCAGTGCGCCCCGAGGGGTCCCTCATGCCGCCGTTAGCGCCGCCAGGGCGCGGTCCATCGCGGCGTTGAACTCTTCCGGCGTCAGCGGCAGCCGGGACTTGACGTCCCGACTCCACTGGTCGGCGAGAACCTCGGCGGAGCCCGCCTCGACACCGTCGAGCGTCGCGTCGGCCAGGTCCGACGGCGCGATCTTGGCCACGGGCCAGCCCGCGGCCATGTCGGTGTCGGCCAGGCCGAGGTGCACCGCTGTCACGAGTGTGCCCTGCTCGGCGAGTTCCAGACGGACGCCGTTGGTCATGGCCCAGGCGGCGGCTTTGGTCAGATGGTAGGCATTGGCGCCCTTGCCCCCGAACCATGACATGGCGGAGAGGACGTTGACGATCGCGCCCCCGCCGTGCCTGGCGAGCGCCGGCGCGAACTCCCGGATCATTCTCAAGTGGCCGAACATGTTGGTCTCCAGCTCGTGCCGCACCGCGTCCAGCGAACCGTTCACCAGGTCGGTCCCCGTCTGGATCCCCGCGTTGTTGATGAGCAGCGAGACGTCCGGGGCGGCCTCGGCTGCGGCCCTCACGGACGCGGGATCGGCGATGTCGAGGGGCAGCACCTCGACCCCGGGCAGGTCCACAGTCTCGGGCCGGCGAGCCGTCGCGTAGACCTTGCGGGCGCCCCGTTCGAGCAGGCGCTGGGCGAAGGCGCGGCCCAGGCCGCGGTTGGCTCCGGTGACAAGGGCAACTGAGTTGTTGATGTCCATGCCCGGTACGCTAAAACCTGACGTTAACGTCAGGGGCAAGTGCTGGTCCTCAGGGCCGAGGTGAGAGGAATCACCATGACCGTCACAGAGGCCGCGGGCGAGCGGCTGATCCGCATCGGCGAGGTGGCGCGGGATGCCGGCGTTTCGGTACGCGCCGTGCGCTACTACGAGCAGCAGGGGCTGCTCATCGCGGAGCGCAGCCCATCCGGCCAGCGCCTCTACCGGCAGGATGCCGTCCCCCTGGTCCGTTTCTTCCAGCAGATGTTCGCCGCTGGCCTGACCAGCCGAAGGATCGCGGAGCTCCTTCCGTGCTGGGACTTCGGGCATACCGACGCCGAGCAACGAGCCATGCTGCGCGCCGAGCGGGACCGCATCCAGGCCAAGATCGACGACTTGCAGGGTGCCCTGGACCGCCTCGACGAGGTCATCGCGATCACGGACACGCACCCGTAGGCGCGATCGGTCGGACGTCGCACCAGCGATCTCCGGCTGGAGTACTAGCTGACGCCAACGCCCTGGGCGGCACGCACGGACCACCCCACCCGGCGCCGGGGCCTGACCCGCCCGTCGCCCAAGATGCGCTCAAAGGCGCATAAATCCGCACGCGCGCAATGCGCTACAACCTCCGCTGCTGGGACGTCCGCTTCGCCTTGGAGGCGCCACCACGCCTGCCCACCGCAGAGACGGGTCCGCTGACCGAGCCGGTCATAGGCGAACTCGCCGACCTGGTCGAGAGCGTGATCAGCAGAAGGGCTCAACGGAAGGCAGATCTGGACAGAACTCATGGGCCACCACGAGTACTTGGTCACATAGGACAGCAACCGCCACTACATGCGATTCACACGTGTCCTGTCGCAACGATCTGGACCGGGCCCGGAGTTGCGATCTGGGACGACCAGATCGGCTGCGACGTAGGGACGGTGGGAAATCTCGGTTGATCTGGTCCTCGGCGAGTGGATGTCGAATCGTGTCGCAGTTGATCTGGTTCGGCTCTGCACCCCCACGAGAGACAGCCCATTCCCCTTCGAACCGTCGGGACCTCTCCCGAGTTCAGTCACTACCTTGGTCTAACCAGGATGCTCAAGGCGAGCGGAGGACGGAGTGCAGCAGATCGGGCCAAGGGTCGGAATGCGGCTGATCCACATCACCCACACCGAGCACCGTGGGTCAACTACCTACCGTTACTACCAGATCCAGACCGCCTGGGTCGACCGGCCACCCGAGGGTGTCCGAATCGGATACCTGCGGTGCGCCACCTGCGGTGACATGGTTGGCTTCCGGCTACACAGTCAGGCACGTGCCAAGACACGCCGACGGCTGTGGCTCGCCATCGCGCTCACCGCAGCAGCGGCCCTTACGGTGCTCATCATGCTGACGGGGATGATGATCCGCAGCGACGCGGGGACGGAATCCCAAACTCTCCTGCCCAGCGCCCTCGCGGCGGTTGTGCTGATTATTTCAGTCACCGTCCTTCCCGGCGAGGATGGCGTGACGCTCGCCCGTCGGAAGAGCGGCCCACACTGCTTCAGGCCACTGAACCCACGCGCCGCGTGGTCCAAGCCACCCGCTACCGACTGGCCTGTCCGCGCGGAGATCGCCTTCTATGACTCAGACCCACTCGACTACGGCGATGCGGAGGGGGACCCACTCGCCCCCTGAGTTCCAAGCAGGTCAGCGAACCTCACGGAGACCGCCGGCGAATCGGACCCGATCACTTGAGATTGGGGCCAACATCGGAGGTGGGACCACACGATCCCGAACAGCGTCAGCACGAGCAGAGGCGTTGACATCCAACCCAGTCAGCCCAATTCGGCGGTCTGCACACGACTAAGAGGTCCTAACAAAGGCGTTGGACGTGGCGGTAGGTGATCAGGCAGGTGGCGAGGCCAAGGAAGGCTTCGTGGATGTCGTCGCGTCGTTCCCAT
>NZ_JBIRGJ010000015.1:0-46264 GCF_044327915.1 Streptomyces afghaniensis | reverse complement strand
GCACCGCTCGCCGCAGTGCTGACGGACTTCTACCTCAAGATTCAGGAGGAGAGCAGGGAGAGCCCGTACCCGTTGAAGGCACTCCGCCGGGTCCTCGAAGCGGACAGGTCACGTCGTAGCTGAGCAGGCCTCAGCGGTCTTTGCGGTTGGCGATGTAGTCAGTCCGGTTGCGCCTGACGAAGCTCCCGTTTTACTGGCGCAGAGCATCGCCAGTGCTGCCGCGAATGGCCAGCAGCACCAGGGATGAGGTCTGCTGCGTGACGTCGGCAGATTGGGGCCGTGGAACCTTGAGGACAGAGGTTGACGGCATGGTGGAGGGGGCGAACTCCGCGGCGCAGACCATGCCGCAGAAGCTGCAGACAAGGGGGCGGCATGCCGCCCGGCGGAAGAAGGACAAGGGCGGGCTGGTTCGTTCGTCTTTGTTGATGGCTGTTGGCACGGTGGTGTCACGGGCGACGGGACTGATCCGCCAAGTGCTGCAGGCCGCAGCGCTGGGAACAGGCTTGCTGGCGAGTACGTACAACAGGACGAACACGGGCCGACGAGCCTGTACACGCTGCTGATCGGTGGCGCGCTCAACGCCGTGCTGGTGCCGCAGCTGGTCCGAGCCAGGGCAACGCAGCCCGATGGCGGACGCGCTTACGAGCAGCGTCTGGTCACGCTCGTGGTCTGTGTACTGGGTGTGGGGACGGCGCTGGCGGTGTGGGCGGCGCCGCAGATCGTGGGCCTGTATATGCGGGACACCCGGGACAGTCATGAGGCGTTCGAGCTGACGGTGACGTTTGCGCGGTTCCTGTTGCCGCAGATCTTCCTTCTATGGGCTCTTCAGCATTTACGGGCAGGTGTTGAACGCCCGCGAGAAGTTCGGGTCGATGATGTGGACCCCGGTGTTGAACAATGTCGTGCTGGTCGGCATGTTCGCCGCCTATTTGGGGCTGATGACGGTTCCCGACCGGGTGGAGGACATCACCGCCGACCAGGTGCAGTTGTTGGGGATCGGGACGACGGCAGGCATCGCCGTGCAGGCCTTGGCGCTGCTCCCGTTCGCGCGGGCGGCCGGTTTCCGTTTCCACCCGCGGTTCGACTGGCGGGGC
Organism: Streptomyces afghaniensis; assembly: GCF_044327915.1. Classification (NCBI taxonomy): domain Bacteria; kingdom Bacillati; phylum Actinomycetota; class Actinomycetes; order Kitasatosporales; family Streptomycetaceae; genus Streptomyces; species Streptomyces afghaniensis. The sequence goes on along the minus strand of NZ_JBIRGJ010000015.1, from coordinate 45,170 downwards.
ACCGGCTTGGGCAACAGCGTCCACGCGGCGAAGTGGACGCTGCTGTTCGTCTTGGCCAACCAGGTCGCCATGACGGTGGTCACGAACTACGCCAATGCCGCCGACCAGGAGCTGCCGCAGGCCGGTGCGGGCTACTCGGCCTACACCTACGCGCAGACCATCTGGATGCTGCCGCAGTCGATCGTGACGGTGTCCCTGGTGACGGCGTTGCTGCCGCGTATGAGCCGGGCCGTCGTTGGGGGGCGTATCCCGGATCTACGCGCGGACCTGTCCCGGGTGCTACGGGTCAGCGGCGTGGTCATCGTGCCCACCGCGTTCCTCTTCCTCGCTCTGGAGCCGCAGATCTCCACGCTGCTGTTCGCCCACGGGGCGGCGGACGCCGACTCGGTCCGACCGCTGGGGTACATGCTGCAGTCGTTCGGACTCGGGCTCATCCCGTTCTCCGCTCAGTACCTGCTGTTGCATGGCTTCTACGCCTTCGAGGACACGCGCACGCCGTTCTTCATGGCGGCTTGGATCGCGGGCGTGAACATCGCCCTGGCCACCGCGTGTCATTTGCTCCTGCCCGCCCGCTGGGCGGTCGTCGGGATGGCCGGCGCCTACACCCTCTCCTACGTGGCCGGTCTCGCACTCACCGCGCATCTGCTGCGCAGGAGGCTTGAGGGCCGCATCGACGACGGCGACCTGCGCCGCACTTACGTGAAACTGTTCTGCGCCGCGGGCTCGGCGGCTGGGCTGGGCTGCAGCGCCTGCGGGTGCGGGCCTGGGAAGTGGAACGTGGCCTACGGCCGTCGCGCTGGCTACTGGGGCGCTGGCAACAGTCGTGGGGTACCTCCTTCTCGCCCGGCTGATGAAGGTCAACGAGTTGCGTCGCCTGCCTGGGATGCGCTGAGTCCAGGCAGACGATGGATGCAGGCGTGCTTCATGGACGGTCCTGCGCGCGGCTGGCGATGTAGTCGAGCCAGTCCCGCTTGGTATATCCGGTCCAGCGAGTGGAGTTGCTGATGCTGGTGCCGGTGAAGTCGGCGAGGACAAGCGCCGGTCGAACTCCGGCAGCATCGCGTCACTGCGCGGCACCCGTTTCACCTCGCGGCGGCGCTTCTTCCTCGGGCGCGGCATCACCTGCCCAGGCGCCGGGCAGCCGGTCGGGGCGGTGCGGGTAGCGGGGGCCGGGACGCTGCGGGCGGGGCCGGCCGATCCGGCGGTAGGAGCGGGGGATGAGCACGAGCAGTTCCTCCAGTCGTCGGTAGACAGTGCTGAGCCCCGCCGACGTCGTGCTGGCGTCGCGGGGCACAGCGGGTGGTGCGGCTGAGTCATGCGGCGAGGCCGTGGGCCGTGCGCGTGGGGTGCTCACCGGGCTTGTCCGGCGCGGGCGTGGTGTGGCCCGGCCGGGGCGTGTCCGGCTGCTGCTCGGGGCCGCCGTGCAGGTGGGTGCCGATCAGGTAGCCGATCAGCAGCCCGGTGGCGCCGAAGACCTTGTGGCGGTTGACCTTCCACCAGGTCGGAGTCGGGGGCTCGGTGAGCACTCCTAATCCGTAGTCAAGGGCGTCCCGAGGGAGCGGAAGCTTCTGGGGATGTTCGAGTAGAGGCTGCGACGCCTACGGCGAACCGGGTCTGCTGAGACCTCCGCATAGAGCGGCGCGCGGTCCTCGTACTCATGGTCGTGGCAGTTGCGCGGGCGCCGGACGTATGCCTTTGAGCACGCCGGCCCGACGTACGCCTAGTCATAGAGAGGCAGCATCCGGCGTCTCCGCAGCTGCCACCGCTGGATCCACTGAGCGGCGTGGGGGCTGCGCGGGTGCCGAACGGATGTCTCTACCAACCCAGCCGGGCGACCTCCCGGCACGCGATGCCTCCCGAAAGATCGGCGCCGTCCAGCGCCGCCTGGCGTCAACACCCGCCGGAAGACCACTCGTTGGTGATGGTGGTCCGAGCCCGCTCCACGGTGACCTCTTGTGAAGCCCGAGCCAGACGAGCTCCCGCAGAGACCGAGGCCCGTGGGACGAGTTGGTGCCACGAACGGCTACTGAGGTGGCGGACCGGCCGCAGGGCTGAGTCCTGGGATTAGGTCGCTGCGTGGCGCACATGAGCTCGTGACCAGCAGGAACGGTACGTTGGAGGGGAAAGACTTGATCTACTGCGGCATCGACTGGGCCGAACGCACGCACGACGTCGCCCTGGTCGACGACAGCGGCCAGTTACTGGCCAAGCGGCACATCACCGACGACGCGGCCGGCTACAAGATCCTGCTGGACCTGCTCGCCGAACATGGCGACACCGAGGAGAACCCGATCCCCGTCGCGATCGAGACCTCCCGCGGCCTGGTCGTCGCCGTGCTGCGGACCGGCAAGCGGCAGGTGTTCGCAATCAACCCGATGGCCGCCGCCCGCTACCGCGACCGGCACTCCGTCTCCCGCAAGAAGTCCGACCCCGGAGACGCTCTGGTCCTGGCAAACATCCTGCGCACCGACATGCATGCCCACCGACCGCTGCCTCAGGACAGTGACCTGGCCCGCGCGGTCGCCGTCCTTGCCAGGGCTCAACAGGACGCAACGTGGAACCGGCAGCAGATCTCCAACCAGCTCCGGTCGCTGCTGCGGGAGTACTACCCATCCGCGCTGGCCGCCTTCGAGAGCTGGAAGAACGGCCTGTGCCGCCGGGAGGCGCACGAACTCCTCAAGGCGGCTCCGACACCGGCGCGGGCCTCGCGGCTGACGCGCACGCAGCTGCAGGCCGCCCTCAAGAGCGCCGGCCGCCAACGCGGCATCGAAGCCGAGGCCGAACGGCTCCGGGAGATCTTCCGCGCAGACTGGGCGCACCAGCCATCGCTGGTGGAGGACGCGCTCGGCAAACAGATGCTCGCGCTCCTGGTCCAGCTGGAGGCCGCCTGCACCGCTGCCGACAATCTGGCCGAGGCGGTGGAGGAAGCTTTCCCCCAGCACCCGGACGCTGAGATCATCCTCAGCTTCCCCAGCCTCGGCATCCAGCTCGGCGCCCGGGTGCTCGCCGAGACCGGAGACGACCGCAACCGGTTCGCCGACGCCCGCGGCCTGAAGGCATACGCCGGCGCCTCACCCATCACCCGGGCCTCCGGCAAGAAGTCGAGCATCACCCGCCGGTGGGTGAAGAACGACCGCCTCAACCACGCCGGCTACCTCTGCGCCCTCTCCGCGATCACCGCCTCACCCGGCGCCAAGGCCCACTACCGGCGCCGCCGCGACGACCACGGGGACTGGCACGCAGCCGCCCAGCGCAACCTCTTCAACCGCATGATGGGCCAGCTCTACCACTGCCTTCAGCACGGCCGCCGCTTCGATGAGGCCGTGGCCTTTCCCGTCCCACCTCTGCGGTCGCGCAGGTGGCCTGAACGCGGAGACCTCACACGAGTCCGGCGGCCTGCCGGAGCTTCGCCTGACCGGCAGAGTTGATCAGGCCCTCCGGCAGCATCGCCACCACACTCGCGTATTCCGCGAACACAGCCCTGCACCGCTCACGCTCAAGGTGATCGTTATCGCTGCCAAACCACAGCACCATGGCCTCGTTGCCCACCTCAACCGGCTCGGAGAACTCGGCGACCGTGATCAGACGTTCCAGCAACCCCGACCGCTCAGGAACCTGAGGGTCGCCTGCGAGACGAAGCAGAAACGGCAGGACTTCCGGCATGGCCGCGTTCATCTCGGCGATGCTGAACATGGTGTTGGTGAGCACACGCTGGGCCTCGGCCGCGGCAGCCCGATCGAGAAGGGCATGCAGCAGCACCGGGATCGCGGCGGGACACCCGGGAAACTCGGACCAGCGGACCTCCTCACACCCGTGGAGGGCAGGATGCCCACAGCCAGCATCAGCTGCCTGCGGGTACTCGTGGAGAAACCGAGCGATCGCCGCCTCCTTGGCGGCCAGGTCCATCCCGCACACCTGTCTGTCCCCCGTCCCGTCGCCATGAGCTTCAAGCTCCGCGTCAACCGCACTCTTGCGCGACCGGAGACGCGCACGCAAGCCAAGACGGCGAGCCGATGTGTTCGATTCCTCAGGCGCCCACAGTTGCTCGGCTTGACGAGTTAGGCGCCTGAGGTGTCTATGCGGTCAGAGCACTAGGCAGGTTCCAGTTCCGCCTTGGTGCTGGTCAATCCAGGACAGGCCACCGAGGTCGAGGGGCTGCGGGTACGGGTGACAGCCACATAGGCCAGACGGGCTTCACTGGCGTCGATGGTACGGGGCAATGTGTGGCCGGGGTCTGGTGGGCCTGTTTCCCGGGGTGGGGTGAAATCGTCGGCAATTTTCACACACGCCCATTCGCGCCCTTTGGCCTTGTGCGCGGTGGAGTCGGCTGACCTGAGCCTGTGTTTCGGGGACGAGCCGGGCTACGGCAGCGAGGATGGCGACCGGACCGTGGGTATCGACGAGATCGACGAACGGCTGCAGGTCTCGTCCAGCTGGGTCGTGGGCAGCGTAGTCCTGCAGTTCACCCCAAGTGGGGAAGAGGACCTGTTCGGGGTGAAGAGTGCGGCGGCCTTCTTTCAGGTCACGGACGGCTTGGGCGAGGGCGCGCAGGCTGTCTCCTCCTCCGACCAAGCCGACGTGGCATCCGGCGTCCATCAGGGCCATGACTTGAGTCATGGCGCCGACGTTGGTGCGGCACAGTACCGCGTCAGGCTGGGCGACGAAGCCGAGTTCTGTGGGTACGGTCTTGGCTCCGGTCAGGCGGATGGGGGCGTTGGCCAGGTCAAGCCAGCGTTTGGCTTCCGCGGCGAGCTGGGGTCCGAAGCGGCACGACTGCGAGAGGGTGAGCTGGGTGCCGTCGAAGTCCGTCATGACGTCTTTGGCTCCGCACCAGTGGTAGATGGCTTGGGCGGAGTCGCCGACCATGACGAGTTGGGCGTGGCTGCGCTGATTGAGGAAACTCTGTTCGACGACGGGATTGGTGTCCTGGGCCTCGTCCAGGAGCAGGAAGTCGGCGTCGCGGAGCAAGCGGCCCGGCCAGGGCGGCGGAGGCTGGCGGCGACGTGATGCGGTAACGCGGCATGACCGGCATCGCGGTGAGAAACGAGGCACGAATCCATCTGCGGCACCGCAGGCCAACGGCATGCAGCCACCGCAACAGCAGTGCGACCTCACAGCCGCGTGCCACAGGCCTCGCGGGACGTACGGACATTCCCCGGATTGAGGATCAGGTCCGCCACGGGCTCGGTGGGCGCCTTGCCCGGGTCCTCTATGTCGCGGTAGAGCGCGGCGGATCTAGGGCGCCATCCGCCCGTCTCCTTGACAGTGCTCCGGCCAAGGTGCCTGGCGCAGCGTCGTTCACCAGGCGGATTGGTTGCGATCACTGACTCAACCTACTTACTATTATGATCGTAATTTAATGGACCTGGGCCGCATCGGACCACGCCGTCCGTGCTCTGGTCATCTCCTCTCCACTTCACCGGGAACCTTCATGGACCTCTCCGCCAGCACCGCCCTTGTCACCGGAGCGAACCGGGGCTTCGGCCGGGCCCTCGCCGCCGAACTGCTCAGCCGCGGCGCCACCGTCTATGCCGGCGCCCGCAATCCCGACAAGGTCGACCTGCTCGGCGCCAAGCCGATCGCACTCGACATCACCGACCCCGCCTCCGTCGCGGCTGCCGCCGCGGCCACCGGCGACGTGACCATCCTGGTCAACAACGCGGGCTCCTCCACCGGCGCCGACCTGCTCACCGCGGACCTGGACGACATCCGCCTGGAGATGAACACCCACTACCTCGGCACCCTGACGGTGGCCCGCGCCTTCGCACCCCAGATCGCGGCCAACGGCGGCGGGGCCATGCTGAACGTCCTGTCCGGCCTGTCCTGGGTCAGCTTCCCGGAGTTCGGCGCCTACTGCGCCGCCAAATCCGCGGAGTGGTCGCTCACCAACACCCTGCGCCTGCAACTGGCCGACCACGGCATCCGCGTGGCCGGTCTGCATGTGGGCTACATGGACACCGACATGGTCCGTACCGTCGACGCGGCCAAGTCCGACCCGGCCGACATCGCGCGCATCGCTGTGGACGGCATCGCCGCCGGCTCCTACGAGATCCTCGCCGACAACGCCGCCCGCCAGGCCCAGGCAGCACTGTCCGGGGGCGTCTCGGTGCTCTACCCGCAGCTCCCCTGAGGAGCACCCACCCCCACGGGCCAACCGCCAGGCACGTCCGCCAAGGGAACGCCACGGCACAGCATCTACGGTTCGTCGGTCGGCCATGCGTTGAGCCCACACCATGCCGCGCAAGTGCAGGCGGGGCCGGCCCAGCCGATGCAGCTCCGAGTGACAAGTCGGCGACACCCGCACCCCACCAGGCGCAACAGCTCCGTGGTCGCCGGACGCGATCACGGCCACGCAAGCCCACCCCCTCAGGAAATGGAAACCACGCCATGAGCCAGCCCAGCACGATCCGCCTGGAGCGGACGACTCCGCGGACCGCGAGGATCACGTTCTCGAATCCTCCCGTGAACCTGGTGGTTCCCGAGTCGATCGTGACGCTGCACAAGATCGTCTCGGAGCTGGAGAACGACCCGGACATCCAGGTCGTCGTCTTCGCCAGCGAACTTCCCGACTTCTTCATCAACCACTTCGACGCCGCCGCGGCCGCCGACCTTCCCGTGCCCGAGCACGAGGACGACAACCCATTGTGGACCGACATGGTCCTGCGGCTGAGCAAGGCTCCGTTCGTCAGCATCGCGGCCATCCGGGGCCGTACCCGCGGCGCCGGCAACGAGCTGGCCCTGGCCTGCGACCTGCGCTACGCCAGCCGCGAGAAGGCGTTCTTCGGCCAGCCCGAGGTCGGCCTCGGCCTCGTCCCCGGCGGAGGGGGAGCCGAGCGATTGCCCCGTTCGATCGGCCGCGACCGGGCGCTCGAGGCCATCCTCGGCAGTGCCGACTACGACGCCGACCTGGCCGAACGCTGGGGATGGGTCACCCGCACCCTGCCCGACGCCGAACTCGACGCCTTCGTCGACGCGACCGTCGCCCGCCTCGCCTCCTTCGACCGGCAGGCACTGGCGACCGCCAAGTCCCAGGTCAACCGGGCGACACTGCCGCCGGACGCCCACCTGGTCGCCTCCTTCGGCGAGTTCGCGGGCACCCTGACGCAGCCGGGATTCGCCGCGCGTGCGGTCGGGCTCGGTGCACTGGCCGCCGAAAAGGGCCTCGACGTCGAGTACCAGCTGGGCGAGTACATCGGCCGGGTGAACGAAGCCCTCTGATCACCCCGGACGACCGCAGCGCCCCACAGGGGGCCCGTAGGCGCCGCAACGCCCCGGGCAGCTTCCATCCCCCACCCATCAGGGTTCCCACGGCGGCCGGGCACGTCTCAACGGCAGCCCGGTCGCCGGCTCTCCCGGAGGGCCCCGCCGCACCCGCCGGGGTCCGAACACGGAAAACGTGACGGCCAATGCCCCACCGTCGTCACGTGCAAGTGGACCGACCGTTCTCGCGTCCGGTGCCGTGACTTCGCCGACGGCACATGAACAGCTCTCGGCAGCCGCGCAGACCATCCTTTGAGAGGGTTTCTGCTGCGATGCCGCACCAACGGCTCGAAATCGCAGGCTTTTGCGTCAGTGTCTGACTCTCGGGCGGTCGGCCCTGCGTCGGTCGGCGGCGGTCAGGCTTCTGGGCCCAGTGCTGCCGGCTGATCGCTGTTGTCGTGCGCCAGCGAGGCGAGAATCTCCTTGCGGCAGGCATCGAGGATTTCGTCCGCCAGCGGAGAATCGTCCGGGCACGCCCGCGACAGCATGATCGCTCCGACCGAATGGGCGAGCATGTCGATCACCATGGTGCGGGCCGCGCGTTGGTTCGCGTCCCCCGGCGTGTCGCTTGGGGCCTGAAGGGCCGTCAGCAGGTTCTCGATCCCGGCTGCGAACTCTGTTTTGATGTCCGCCGGCTGGCGTGCGGCATCGCCGCTGAGGGCCGCGATGGTGCAGCCGTCGCCGCGCCCGTCGCGATGTTCCCGGGAGACGTAGCTCTCGACGAACTCGGCGGGATCCAGGCCTTCTGTCCGTGCCGCGGTCTGCGAGAGCCCGCTCGCGGACGCTTCGGCCATCAGGTCGGCCTTGGAGCGGAAGTGCTTGTAGAACCCGCCATGGGTGAACCCGGCGGCTGCCATCAGTTCCGCCACGCCGACAGCGTCATAGCCGCGCTCGCGGAACAGCCTGGCAGCTGTCGCGACGATGTGCGCACGGTTCTGTTCCGCCTGGGCCCTGGTGACCCGCATGTCCAGCTCCCTTCCACGGTCGACGCTCGACGGTCAAGCATACATAGATGTCGATCGACATCTATGAGGTTGACTTTTTAAATTACGACCGTCATCGTATTGCTCACCCCCTCCTGAAAGGCTCAGGCCGTGAGTGACACGCATGTGACCGCACCGACCCAGTACATCGAGGTGGACGGTGAACGGTTCGCCTACCGCCGCTGGGGCAAGCCCTCCGGCGTCCCGATCCTCCTCGTCCAGCACTTCCGCGGGGGAATGGACAACTGGGACCCCCTGCTCACCGACGGCCTGGCCGAAGGCCGTGAGGTCATCCTGTTCAACGGGCGCGGTATCGCCTCGTCATCCGGCACGCCGCGCAACCGGGTCGAGGACATGGCCGACGACATCGCCGCCGTCATCCGGGCGCTGGGGCTGGAGAAGGTCGATCTGCTCGGCTTCTCGCTCGGCGGTTACCAGGCACAGGAGGTCACGCTGCGCCACCCCCAGCTGGTGCGCAAGCTCCTCCTGCTCGGCACCGGCCTCCGCGGCGGGGACCCGACGATGGACCCCAAGGTGCCCGAGGTGGCGCTGAACCCGGTCCCCACCCTGGAGGACTTCCTCTTCCTGTTCTTCGGCCGCTCGGAGGCCGCGGTCGAAGCGGGCCGGGCCTTCTGGGAGCGACGTCACCAGCGGGCCGACCAGGACCCGCCGAGCTCGCCCGCAGTCGCCCAGGCGCAGTTCGAAGCGTCCATGGCCTATGCGGAGCCGCTGCCGGGCGAGAACCCCTACGCCTACCTGAACGCGATCACCCAGCCGACGCTGGTCCTCAACGGCGAGAACGACGTGATGATCACCTCGATCAACTCCTGGCACCTCGCCCAGAACATCCCCGACGCCCAACTGCTGATCTACCCCGACGCCGGGCACGGAGCGCAGTTCCAGTATCCCGAGCGGTTCCTGCAGCACGCCCTTCAGTTCCTCGACGAGTAGGCGGCTGCGCGCGAACGGCACGTCCCCGGTCGGCGGTCGCCCCGGGCATTCCTGCGCCGCCCACCACCAGTAAAGCATTACATACGTAATTTAATTTGCCATGCTCATGGCGGATGCCTCATCGGATTCACATGCCTCATCGGATACACCGCCCGGAAGGCAGGTCTGCCGGATGTCCGCCACCAACAACCTGAGGAATCACGCATGCTCGACAGCCTGTGGACCCCGACCGTCGCCGGAAAGATCTCCCTGCCGCACCGGCTGGCCATGGCCCCCCTGACCCGCAGCCGGGCCACCCCGGACGGCGTGCCGACCGAGCTGAACGCCGAGTACTACGCCCAGCGCGCCTCGCACGCCCTCATCATCACCGAGGGAACCCAGCCCTCCGCCGACGGCCAGGGCTACCCGGTGACCCCGGGCATCTACACCGACGAGCACATCGCCGGCTGGCGCAAGGTCACCGACGCCGTGCACAAGGCCGACGGGCGCATCGTCATCCAGCTCATGCACGCCGGGCGCATCTCCCACCCGGACAACACCCCGCACCACCGGCAGCCGGTGGCTCCCTCCGCGATCAAGCCGCAGGGCCTCACCTTCACCGGCTCCGGGATGCAGGAGATGCCGGTACCGCGCGCACTGTCCACCGAGGAGGTCGCCGCGACGGTCGACGACTTCCGGCGCGCCGCCGCGGCCGCCATCACGGCCGGCGCCGACGGCGTCGAGATCCACGGCGCCAACGGCTACCTGGTCAACCAGTTCCTCTTCCCCAGCGCCAACCAGCGCACCGACCAGTACGGCGGCTCCCTCGACAACCGCATCCGCTTCGCCGTCGAGGTCGCCACCGCCGTGGCCGACGAGATCGGCGCCGGCCGCACCGGCATCCGCATCTCCCCCGGCAACCCCTTCCAGCTCAACGACCTCGTGGAGAACGACCCTCACGAGCTCTACCCGCACCTGGTGCGCGCCCTCGCGCCCCTGGACCTCGCCTACCTGCACATCGGCCACGGCGGCGACGAGGAACTCCTGGGCACACTGCGCGAGCTGTGGCCCAACACGCTGCTCCTCAACCGCGCCGGCACCGACATCGCCACCCGCGCCAAGGACATCGAGAACGGCATCGCCGACGTCATCACGGTCGGCTCCATGGCCCTCGCCAACCCCGACCTGGTCGAGCGCGTACGTGCCGGCGCACCCCTGAACACCCCCGACCCCGCCACTTTCTACGGCGGCGGCGCGGCCGGCTACACCGACTACCCCACCTACGCCGCCTGACCCAAGCGCCCGGCGCCCGAGGCAATCGCCTTCCTCGGGCGCTTCGGCGTACGCACGCCACAGCCAGGCGGGGGTGAACATGTGCTCGCGACGCGAGCGGTATGCCGTCGAGTGACCACGAGGTCCCGCCCCGCGGCTTTGAATCCGGACTCGCCGCACCGGACGTGGACCCGGCCCCGTCCCATGACTGAAGACGAGGCATCCGCATGACCGCGTACGAACTCGCCGACAAGGTCGTCCTCATCACCGGCGGCACCGGCGGACTCGGCAGCGCCACCGCCGGAACCCTCCTCTCCCGCGGCGCCCGGGTCGGCATCGTGGATCTGCGTCCGGACACGCCGGAGATCGCAGCCCGCAGCTCGTCGTCCAACGTCGTCGGGTTCACCGCGGACGTCTGCGACCGCAGCGCGCTCGACGATGCCGTGGCCCACCTGTGTGAGCGGTTCGGGCGGGTCGACATCGCGATCGCGAACGCCGGCATCATGGGGCAGGGCTCCACACTTCGTGCCACGCCCGCACCCGCGATCGACAAGGTGCTGGCCGTGAGCATCAACGGAGTCGTCAACACCGTCAACGCGGCGATGGAGCAGATCATCGCCAACCAGGGCCAGGTCGTCCTGATCAGTTCGGTCTTCGCCTTCCTCAACGGCGTGGGGGCCATTCCCTACTCCATGAGCAAGGCCGCGGTCGAGCAGCTCGGGCGCGGACTGCGCGTGGAACTCACCCTCCACGGCGCCTCCGCCACCACCGCCTACTTCTCTCTGATCCAGACGGACATGATCAGAAACGGCGTCGACGCGGATCCCGCGATCACTGAGATGCCCCCAGGACATCGCCGCGGCCGCTGCTCAAGCGCCTGCAGCCGGACCAGGCCGCCGAAGCCGTCGTGCAGACCATCGAACACCGTTCACCCCGCCTGATCCGGCTGGCTCGCTGGGCCCCGCTGTCCGTGCTGAGGGCGGCCATGTCGGCAGCCTTACCGTCTTCGACATCTTCCGCTTCCAGGACGGGAGGATCGCCGAGCACGAGGACGTCCTCCAGGAGGTGCCGACCGCCACCGACAGCGAAGACGTGTGCGCCACGCTCAGCCATCCGCAGACCTCGTCGCCGGGACAACGGTGGCTCACCTCGTACAACAAGCAACTGGTCACCGCCTACGTCGACCAGCTGCCGTTCCGCAAAGACTTGACCGCCGTCGATGCGTACGTGGGCTCGGAGTACCACAGCCCCTGCACCGCGGCGCCGGATACGCGCGGGCGGGCAGTCGTCGGCCTCTTCCGGGTGCGGGACCAGAAGACCGTCGAGCACTGGCTCGCCGGACAGAACGTGCCGGAGGCCTCCGCCAACGACAACACGATGTTCTGACGCCACAGACCCACCCAGCCGCGTGAGCGCTGCACCGGGGACCGGGTACCGGGTGATCTCCCCGAGCTGGGTCCGTGCGCGATGCCATCGCATCCGGACACACCCCAGGTTCGGCCGCCTGATTGCGCGGCCTGCGCGATCGGGAGCTCCGGCGTGCCCTCGAACGCGAAGTACGCCTTCGCGTCCGAGTCGGCGAGGTGGTAGGCGATCTCGCGGGACCGCAGCAGCACGTTCAGCGGCACGACCGCGGCGCCGGCCTTGAGGATGCCGAAGTAGACGCTGGAGAACTAGGGCAAGTTGGGGCAGGACAACGCGACCTTGTCGCCCGGCTGGATCCCGCGCGAGGCGAGCAGGTTCGCGACACGGTTGGCGGCGGTGAGGGCGGCGTATGTGATGCGGTCGTCACCGGAGACGATCGCGGTGCGCTCCGGGTGTCGGGACGCGGTCTCCGTCAGCAGTCGTGACATGTTGCGGCTCGGGCTGAGCATCATTGCTCCTGATCTGCGGGTGGGGGCGGTCGAGCCGGGCAACGGACGAGGCCGCCACGTGGGCCCAGGGCCTGCCGTCCGATGGGCGGCAGATCGGTCCCACCATCACCTGTCGACCGTAATATTACATGCGTCAGATCACAGATTAGGATGGAACACGACGCAATGGCCGGCGGAGTTGAGGGAGGAACCCTGTGGCGCGCTACACCAAGGAGCACAAGCAGGTGACGCGGCAACGGATCATCGAGCGGGCCGGCCACCGGTTCAAGCAGGACGGCATCGACGGCTCCGGCATCTCCACGCTGATGTCGGACGCCGGACTCACCAACGGAGCCTTCTACGCCCACTTCGAATCCAAGGACGACCTCGTCGCCAACGTCGTCGCCGAGCAGCTGCGCACGCAGGTCGAGCAGTACAGCACGCTGCGGCCCGGCCGCGAGGGACTCGAAGACCTCATCCGCGCGTATCTGTCACCCGAGCACCGGGACAACCCCGGCGACGGCTGCCCGTCCGCAGCCCTGCTCGACGAGATCGGCCGCTGCGGCGACGCGACCAAGGACGCCTACACCGACGGCGCCAAAGCCATCGTGGACGAGATCGCCGCCCGCCTGAATCCGGAGGATCCGCAGTCCGCCCGCGGTCAGGCCATCGGGCTCTACGCCATGGCCGTGGGAACGCTGCAGCTGTCCCGCGCGCTCTCCGACCGGAAGTTCTCCGACGAGGTCCTCGAGCAGGGAGTCGAGAACGTCCTCGCCTTGGCGCGGTGCCGGTCGATACCGGCTGGGTGACCACCTGGCAAGAGCCAGGATGCCGGCGCTGTGCACCCGCGTTTCCGCCGTCAGCGTGAGCGGGTGGTCCCTGGGGGAAACTGCAATCTCGGAAGCGACACCGACGCGGCGCTCCCCCGTTCGTACCGCCGATGGCGCGCCTCGGCGGCGTATGGCCGAGAAGCGAACAGGTCAGTTACGCCGAACAGGTGACGAGAGCCGTGGGCGCCCGCCGGGCGTCACGGCTCTGAGTCAAACGTCCTCGGCCCGTACGCAGACCGCACCGCGGCCCTACGGCCGGCCGAAGAACTCGAGAGCCATCGGCACGAACTGCTCGTGGTACTGGAAGATGCCGCCGTGGCCGCCGTCGGGGTAGATCACCAGCTCAGCATTGGGCAGCCGCCGGGCCAGGTCGTGCGAGTTCGACGTCGGAACCATCCTGTCGTTGTCGCCGTTGGCGACGAGTACGGGCTGCTGGATGCGGGAGAGATCCTGCGGCTTTGCCAGCCCCCAGCGGTGGATGGCCTTGAGCTGGGAGAAGTAGGAGGTGAGGCGGATCGCCTTGTCCCGGTCCTCGGTGCGCTCCTTCAGGCGGGCCAGGAACTCCTTGCCGGCCCGAATCCCGTTCGGGGTGCGGGTGAAGAAGAGGAACTGCTTCACGTCCTGAAGGGTGAGCAGTGCCCGGAGGGTGTCGTAGTGCGAGATCCGGGTCACGTTCTTGATGCCCTCGCCGCCGGCCGGACCGGTGCCCGCGAGGATCAGCCTGCGGATGAGCTGCGGGTCGGTCTCGGCGATCACCTGGGCGATCATGGCGCCCATCGAGAAGCTGAGGACGTCGACCTGTTCGAACCCCAGCGCCCGGATGAAAGTGACGGCGTCCTTGGCCATCTCCTCGATGGTCTTCGGCGTCTCGCCGCTGGACGCGCCCACGCCCCTGTTGTCGAACGTGATCACCCGGTGCTTGGCGGCGATTCCGTCGACGACCCGGGGGTCCCAGTTGTCCAGGACCGCGGCGAGGTGGGTGATGAAGATGACCGGCATGCCGGTCCGGGGGCCGAGGTCGCGGTAGGCGAAGGTCACTCCATCGGCGGTGACGGTGCGGGTCTGCGCGTTCTTGTACGACGTCACCACGTCGCCTCGTGTTTCGCGTGCGTTCATGGTCGTGCCCTTCGATGTGAGGATTACCGCCACTGTGCGCCGACCTCTGCTTCCTCGCAGGTGGGCGCAGAGCGGTTCCCGGGTCTCCCGGCTGCGGCCGCAGCCCGGGGTCGGCGGTCAGAGGAGGCCCAGGAAGCGGGAAACCCCTTGGATCAGGTCCCTGAACAACCCGTCGACCATTGAAGTATGACCATAATTCCATCAGGGTGCAAGTGGGCGGGCCGAACGGAATGCACAGCGGCGGAATCACGGGTTCCCCGGGCGTCGGGGTGCACCAGCACAGCGAACCACCAGGGCAGAGCGGCTCACCTACGCCGGCGGCCACGAGACGCTGGTCGTGACCGGCAAGTCGTGGCGGTCCGGCCCCGGACCGGGGACAGCCGACGATCTGTACGACGGTTTCAGGACTTCGATGCCCGGCGTGAGGACGACGCCTGGCTGCGCCCCCGATTTCAGGACGAGGACTGGGCCGGAGTGCACACCGTGGACCACGACGACGCCCGCCTCAGCCCCGCCCCCCCCCGGCCACCGGTACGGCGCAACTCCCGCCTGCACCCGCAGCGGACCTGGTGCAGCGCTTGCGGCGCTCGTCGGCAACACCGCAGGCCTGACCGCGGAAGGCCGCTCCATGGCGCTGGAGCTCATGGGACGTCAGATCGCACTCCTCGACGCCCTCCGGAAGCTCGACCGGCCCTTCGTCGTCCTGGTCCAGGGCAAGCCCTCGACCCTGCCCGCCCGGGCACTCGGCGCCGACGCCATCGTCCAGGCCTTCACCCCGGGGATGCAGGCCGTCGGGCGGTCGCCGAGCTCTTGCTCGGGCGCACCGAGCCGAGCGGGCGGCCGCCGGTCCACTACCAACCAGGGCCGGGGGCGGCACGACTACAGCTGCGCCGATCTGACACAGGATCCGCCGTTCGCCTTCGGCGAGGGCCTCAGCTGCACAGCGGTGCACGACTCGGACCCGACGATCCAGAATCCGTTGTCACGTCCACGGGGCGCTGCGGGCCCCGGTGACGCTGACCAGGGCGGGCCGCTGTCCGGCACGGGAGACTGTGCAGGCGTATGCCCGCGACCGCGTCACGAGCGTGACGTGGACCGATCGCGAAGTGAAGGCCTTCACCCAGGGCGGCGTCGAGCCGGGCGAATGGGTCGAGGTGATGACCTCGTTCTCGCCGGTGCCTGCACCGTCGTCGTCGCTCGGGACGCCGCGTCGTCGGACCGGGTGAGTTCGATCTCCTGCTCGGCAGCAGCTCACGCATCGAGGACCTCCGCGCCGCCGCCTTCACCGTCGACCACCTGCGCGGAGCGAGCGCTACGGCATCCTCTGGACGGGCCCGGCAACGCGGTGATGCCCGAAGCGTGTGATCGTTTCACTGTGAGCGCGTGGGACGGGACGCTTCACGGTCTCTTCGCGAGACCCGGCACCGAGACAAAATTGCGTGCCGCCGGGAGTCCAGGTCGCCGGACACCGCCGACGACGGGAGCAGACCCGCGGACCCCTGTCCGCAGGACAGGCGCGGGGGGACGGCGGCGGACGACCAGTAATGCGTGCCGCCTGTCGTGTCGAGGAGCGCTACGAGGTCACGTCGCCGGTACGCACCGACTGCCCAGGCTCGGCGGTGATGACGGCCGGAGCCGTGCAAGGGCCGCCTCACGGCTGTGAGGCGGCCCTTGCACGGTGACTGACCGGCCGCCGCCCGGGGGGTCGGGATCGGCGGCGCGGTCGGCGTCTTCAGGCGGCGAGGAAGTCGGCCACCTGCTTGGTGAAGGCCTTGGCGTGCTGGAAGAGGAAGGCGTGGCCGGCGTCGCCGTAGAGGAGGAGCGTGGCGTCGGCCAGGTGCTGGACGGCGACGTAGGACGCGTGGGCGGGGACCATCACGTCGTGCAGACCGTTGGCGTACAGGACGGGGTGCTTGATGGACTCCAGTTCGGCCCGTACCTCGTCGAAGGGGGCTGCCAGGAGCTGGCCGATCGCGGCGAGCATGCCCTGCGCCGCCGTCTCGGAGACCGCGGGGCCGCCGGCGGCGAGCCGGGTCGCGACGTGGGCGAAGTGCTCGTGCCCTGAGGCGCGGGCCGCGTCCGTCTCCGGGTAGAACAGGTACAGCATGTCCTCCTGGTCGGCGTCGGGCTTGGCCATGATGCCCAGGACCTTCTCGCTCGCCTCCGGCGCACCGGGCACCCAGCCGGTCGGGCCGCTGCCCGCCACGATGATCTTGCGCACCAGCTCCGGGCGACGCGCGGCCAGGCGCTGGGCCACAAAACCCCCCAGCGACCAGCCGAGCACGTCGGCCCGCGCGAGGCCGAGGGCCTCGATGAACTCGGCGGCGCCCTCGGCGAATCCGTCGAGGGAGTCGCGCGGCTCGCCGGTGGTGTAGCCGACGCCGACGTTGTCGAACACGATCACGTCGTGGTCGGCGGCCAGGTAGTCCAGGAACTCCGGGTCCCACCAGTCG
This sequence comes from Streptomyces afghaniensis, assembly GCF_044327915.1. Lineage (NCBI taxonomy): Bacteria > Bacillati > Actinomycetota > Actinomycetes > Kitasatosporales > Streptomycetaceae > Streptomyces > Streptomyces afghaniensis. The sequence goes on along the minus strand of NZ_JBIRGJ010000015.1, from coordinate 28,473 downwards.
ATGGTCGCCCGGAAACGCTGCAGCAGGACCAGGGGGACACCGCCCTGCGGACCCATGCGCCGGTAGGTGAAGGTCGCGGAGGGCCCCTCCACGGTGAGGTTCTCGGCCTTGTCTGCCAGATAGGTGCTCATGACGTCCTTCTCTTGTGGGCGGGTGCTCGTCATGTCTCGCGGGTCTGCTCACGCAGCACACCAAGACATGCCGGGTCTGCGGGGTCGCTGCCCTCGGCCGGCGCCCCATGCGGCGAGCCAGGGTTGTGGATCAGGCCGACGATCTGCTCGGATCGCTCGGTCACGGCTCGCTCCGATCACCCCGGAATCCACCGCGCCGAGCCGCAGAACAATTAAATTATGCTCATAATACTAAGCAGGACGACTCGGGCGCGCAAGGGGGTTCCCATGGTGAGCGGAGCCCGCGGCCCGGCCGCGGAACCGCCTGCGGGCCGGCGGCGCAAGCGGTCCGGCGCGGCGGGGGCCGAGGGGCGGCGGTGCCGCACCGGCCGCGAGGGCACCGGAATCCGGGATGATTGAATTACGTTCACAATACAATACGTTGGAGGAGCCGGCGGAGGGCGAGCCCACCCGGCGCGCAGAGGAGTGTGCGGTGCGATACAGGCAAGAGCACAAGCAGGCCACCAGGCGGAGGATCATCGAGACGGCGGGCCGCCGCTTCAAGGAGGACGGCATCGACGGCTCGGGCATCACAGCGCTCATGAAGGACGCCGGGCTGACCAACGGCGCCTTCTACACCCACTTCACATCCAAGGACAACCTCGTGGCCACCACGATCGCCGACCAGTTGCAGGCCCAGAACGCGAGCATCGTCGCGCACGCACAACCGGGCCGCGCCGGCCTCGAACAGATCGTGCGCTGGTACCTGTCCCCCTGGCACCGCGACAGCCGTGACGTCGGCTGCCCCTCCGCCGCCCTGCTCGACGAGATAGGGCGCTGCACACACCCGACCAAGCAGGCTTACACCGAGGGCGTACTGGTGGTCGCCGACGGCATCGCCGCCCGCCTGGCGCCCGACGACCCGCTTTCGGTCCGCCCCATGGCACTCAGCTCCTACGCCATGATGGCCGGCACACTCCAGCTCTCGCGGGCCCTCGCCGACCCGCAGCTCGCCGACCAAGTTCTGGATCAGGGCATCCACAACGCCCTTGCGCTCCTGGGCATCGAGCACGAAGGGGACACCAGGACGGCACACTGACCGGCGTACACACCGACACCGCGGAGCGCCCTGCGCACCGCCCACCCCGCGCCAACCCCTCACCTGCGGCGCGACACCCCTACGGGAAAAGGCGTCCACTCGACACCCGGAGCCTGCACGCGGCCCCGTCCACCCCCTACGCCCAGGCACGACATCGCGGGCGTCGTCTGCCGCGAGGACCAGCCGACCGGTCCGGGTTTCGTGGACTTCGCCGCCGACCGTGAGGGTGCGACCATGACCGTCCTCGCCCCGTCGGCATTTCGGTGCGCCACACCCGTACGGACGCGCCTTCCCGCAGGGGCCCGAAGCCGTCTCGGCGTTGAGCTTCTCAAATGCCTCCGAGAACCCCCGCCCCGGATCGCGCCGCACCAAAGGATCAGGGCCCTCGGAAGCTCGAGGGCGCGAAGCCGTCCGAGCCCCAACGGGCCCTGTTGCCGCTGCGGCGAGCATCCCCCTACATGTTGATCATGTGGCCGGCCAGGCCGTGGACGGCTTCCTTGACTGCTTCGCCGAGGGTGGGGTGGGCGTGGACGTTGCGGGCGACCTCGTGGACCGTGAGGTCCCACTGCTGGGCCAGGGTCAGCTCGGGCAGGAGTTCGGTGACGTCGGGGCCGATGAGGTGACCGCCGAGGAGCTCGCCGTACTTGGCGTCGCTGATCAGCTTCACGAACCCGCTCGCGTCGCCCAGGCCATGGGCCTTGGCGTTCGCGGTGAACGGGAACTTGGCGACCTGGACGTCGAAGCCCTTCTCCCGTGCCTGCGCCTCGGTGTAGCCAAAGCTGGCGATCTGGGGCTGGCAGAAGGTGGCTCGCGGGATCATCGCGTAGTCCAGCTCCATGGTCTCCGCGTCCGCGATCGTCTCGGCCGCGACCACGCCCATGGCTTCGGCGGCGTGCGCGAGCATCAGCTTCGCGGTGACGTCGCCGATGGCGTAGATGTGCGGCACGGAGGTGCGGCAGCGGCCGTCGACGTCGATCGCGCCGCGCTCGGTGACACGCACGCCGGTGTTCTCCAGGCCGTATCCCGTGACGTTCGGCGCGAAGCCGATCGCCTGGAGGACCTTGTCGGCCTGAAGGACCTGCTGGGTTCCGTCCTTGCCGGTGACCGTGACCCGGACCTGCGGACCGGACTCGTCGATCGACTCGACGCGGGTCGAGGTGAGCACGTCGATGCCCAACCTCCGGTACTGCTTGGCCAGTTCCGCGGAGACCTCGGCGTCCTCCAGCGGGGCGACACGGTCGAGGAACTCGACGATCGTCACCTTCACGCCGTAGTTGTGCAGCACGTACGCGAACTCGACACCGATCGCGCCGGCGCCCGCGATGACGATCGACTGCGGCAGGTCCTCGGCGAGGATCTGCTCCTCGTACGTGACGACGCGCGAGGTACGGCGGGTGCCGGGCAGCAGCTTGGGGGTCGCGCCGGCGGCGATGACGCAGTGGTCGAAGCCGATGGTGCGGGTGTTGCCGTCGAAGTCGGCCACCTGGAGCGTGTGCGGGTCGACGAACGTGCCGCGACCGCTGATCTCCGTGATCTTGTTCTTCTTCATCAGGTAGTGGACGCCCTTTACTCGGCCGTCCGCGACCTTCCGGCTGCGGCGGAAGGCCTCCCCGTAGTCGAAGGAGACCTCACCCTCGACCTTGATGCCGAAGGTCTTCGCCTCGCGCGTGAAGATGTGCGCGAGCTCGGCGTTGCGCAGCAGGGCCTTGGTGGGGATACAGCCCACGTTCAGGCAGACGCCGCCCCAGTACTTCTCCTCGACGACCGCGACGCTCTTGCCCAGTTGGGCGGCCCGGATGGCGGCAACGTATCCGCCGGGGCCCGCGCCGAGTACGACTACGTCGAAGTGCTCACCCTGCTCGTCCATGGACGGCTTCCTTTCCGCCTGGGCGGCCCGCCCCCGCGAGGGCGGACGCGCTCCCGATCGAACCATCTGTTCATCACACGCCGGCGGCATCCGCCGCCGCCCGCCGCGAGGAACCGGTGGAGGCGACCGTATCCATCTCGGCAGCGGCTTCAGCGCCGCGGCGCGGCGATCTATGCCCGCCCAGTCATCATCGACGGCGGGCCGACGCCCCGTCGGCTTCGTGTACTCCGGCCTCGGCGGCACCGAGCCTGAGAGTGTCGAGGCCGAAGGCGGCGACCGGGCCGTGCGCACCGGGCTTGAGGACGGCATCCGGCTGAGCCGCGTGGACGGCGCCCCATGCCAGGAGGGATCCCGTCATCTCGTACGGATCGGGTCCGGTGAGCGCCGTCGTGGCCAGGGGGCGGCCGTGGCCGTCGCGAGCGACGGCGATCACCAGGGAACGCCCGTCGGGGTCCGGCTCGCGCTGGGATCCCGGGAGCCGCTCGGACCACCGCTCCAGGGCGGCCCGCACCTTCGCCGAGCGAAGCAGGGGTGCCTGGATCGTGGCGGCGATCTGCACCGGGCGCGTCCACCGTCCGAACCACCCGAGGCCCACCTCGACGCTCTCCAACTGGGGGAAGACCTCCGGCAGTCCGAGATGCTCCGTGCCCGGGACGGTCATGGCCGCACGTTTCACGCCGCCGTAGTGGAAGGTACGCACCCGCTTGCCTACGCGCTCGTCGACCACACGGGCGGTTTCCCAGGGGCGCGGGCTGCGGTAGGCGAACCCGTCCTCGGCCGCCGCGGCGACCAGCGTCTGACGTGTGCCTCCCGTGGTCAGGGTGTACGCGTCGCGCAGGGTGCTCCGGTAGAGCAGTTCGTCCCCGTGTCCGGAGCGGGTGATGAAGTAGCCGGCCTCCACGTGGCGTGCCCGCTCGCCCGCCCGCGTCAGGGCGAGCGCGCCGGCGAGGTTGCCCGGCACGTAGTCGTAGCCGAACGCGGGGACGAGGGTCGCTCCCCGGACGGCCGCGACGGCGTCCAGCTCAAGCAGGACGCGGCGGGCGAAGGTCCCCTCCCCTGTCGAGTCGAAGTAGTGGGCCCCCGCCCTCGCGGCAGCCGTGACCGCGGCCATACCGAGCCGCATGAACGGGCCGATCGTGGAGACGACGACATCGCTGGGCTCCAGGAGGCGCGTGAGGTCGGCCGTCGAGGTGACGTCGACCTCGGCCACCGGCAGGTCCGCCTCGAAGCTGTCGGCCAGGGCCAGCATCCTGGTCCGGCTCCGCCCGACCAAGGTCGGCTTCTCGCCTCGTGCGAGCAGTTCCCGGAGTACGCGCTGCCCTGTGTACCCCGTCGCACCCAGCAACACGATCCTGCGCTTTTCCACGGCTCCGCCTGCCTTCCGGAGGGCACTGTCACGACTCCACTGACCCTAGGTCATTCACTGACCTCGGGTCATTGAATATACGATGGTGCGCATGCGAGGGCCAAACCGACGCCAGATGTATGCGGAGCAGACCCGGGCGGACCTGGTGACGGCCGCACGGAAACTGTTCGTGGACAACGGGTTCGCCAACACGTCGGTCGAGGCCATCACCGGGGCGGCGCGGGTGAGCAAGGGCACCTTCTACAGCCACTTCCCGGACAAGAAGGCGATGTTCGCCGAGCTCTACACGGAGCTGCTTGAGCAGGTCGGCACCCTGAGCGACTCGACATGCGAGGCGATCCGTGCGACAAGGCCGAACCAGCCCGCCATGACCGCGGTCGCCGACCTCACGCACGCCTTCCTGCGGCGGACCATCGACGACCCCCTGCACCGGGAGCTGATGGCCCAGGCGCCCTCGGTCCTGGGAGGGCAGTACCGGCACATCAACGACACTGTCGCCCAGCCGCCGATCGAACGGCTGCTGACCGTTCTGGCCGAACGCGGTGAACTGCAACCAGACGTTCCCGTCGCCACTGTCGCCCGGCTGCTGCTGGCCGGCCTGTGCGAGGGCAACCAGATCATCGCCGCTTCGGCGGACCGGGAGGAAGCCCTGACCAGGACATTCCATGCACTCACCCTGCTGATGTCGGGCCTGGCGGCCGACAACATCAGCGCCCGCGGTTGACCTGAACCGAGGCCTGACGGGCGGCGTCGGCGTATGACGACCCGCCTCGGCCGCGGTGGCCTGTCGTCAGCGTGCCGCCTCGTCCGCGAACCCTGGCCGACCGCATGGGCCGCCGGAGGAACATCACGTTCTTCGCGGCGAGGTGCCGCATGGTCGCGCCGGCATCCCGGTATTCGTAGGCTTCCTCAGCGGCAGTCTCGGCATGGGCGCAAGCATCGGCCTGTGCGCAGGAAGCTCTTACGGCATCGCCGTCCTCCCCGAGACCTCACACAGGGAACCCGACACCCCAAGCGCTGACCGCTAAACAGCCCTTCCGTCAGCCAGGAAAGGCCGCAGATGCGCCAGCAGCGCTGTCGGCTGCTCCTCCGGGATGAAATGGCCGCACTCCGCAATCTCGGCACCGGTGACGTCGTCCGCGTACTCGCGCCAGATTTCCAGCGTCGGCAGGCGGGAAGGCAGCCCCACGGAACCCCACAGCGCCAGTACCGGCATCGTGAGACGACGACCCTCGGCGGCGTCGATGTCGTCGAGGGCGACGTCCTGCTCCATGGCGCGGTAGTCGTCGAAACTCGCGCGCAGGGCACCCGGACGGGAGAACGCCCGGACGTAGGCGTCGACTGCTTCGGATGTCAGACCGTGGCGGTTGTAGGTCCACCGCTCGAAGAAGTACTCGAGATATCCGCGGATGTCGCGTCCCACGAGGCGCTCTGGAAGGTCGGGTTGCATCTGGAACAGCCAGTGCCAGTACCCGGAGGCGAGGGAGGCATCCAAGCGACGGAACATCTCCCGGGTGGGCACGATGTCGAGTACGGCCAGCCGCTCCACCTGCTCCGGGCGATCCAGCGCCCAACGGTGCGCCACACGGGCGCCGCGGTCGTGCCCCACGACCGCGGCCTTCTCGAAGCCGAGCGCTTCAACGAGACCGGCGATGTCGGCAGCCATGCGCCACTTGTCATAACCCGCCGTGGGCTTGTCGCTCAGGCCGTAGCCGCGCAGGTCGGGCGCCACAACAGTGTGGTCGGCCGCGAGATCCGCCAGCACCGGCCGCCAGCAGTCGGAGGTCTGCGGCCAGCCGTGGAGCAGCACGAGCAGGGGGCCGGATCCCGCCCGGACGTAGTGCAGGCGGACCCCGTCCACCTGCTTCACCCCGGTCGTCGCTGTCGGCTGTCCCATCAATGCGCCTCCTCGGCATGACTAACCGTCTTAGACGGTTAAGCTAACGTGCAGAATGAAGGAGTGGCAACGGACGACATGTGGATCTGGGACGGCGGGCGGGTCTGCCTGGACTTCACCAACACCCTCCGCTACCGGTGGCGGACCACGCCGGAGGAGACTCTCCGGAATCCGGGCGACCTGGCTCTCTGGCTTCAGCAGGCTGGCCTGCTCACACCGGACATCCCAGACCCCGGCGCTGCCGCCGTCCTGGCGTCGGGCCGACGACTGCGCGAGACGGTCGACCGGGCCGTACTCGCGGTCGCCGACAACCGGCTGCCCTTGTCCGGCGACATCACCATGCTCAACCGATCAGCAGCGAGGGCTCCTCGACCCGCCTTGCAGATCGCCGTCACGGACGGGCGCCTGGAGCCCGACGGAACCGCGAACATCGCCACCGATGCCTCAGCCGCTCTGGCGCTGATCGCCCAGGACGCCGTCGAACTGCTCCTGTCCGCCGAGATCCAGCGGGTACGCGTCTGCGGCGCTGACGAATGCGCCCTGCGCTTCGTTGACCGCTCCCCCGCCCGCAACCGCCGCTGGTGCTCCATGTCCCGCTGCGGCAACCGCACAAAGGTCCGCCTCCACCAGGCCCGAGCCAGGCGGAGTGAGCACACCCCGGCAGACTGAGCCCATCACGAGCTCCTGACACCACCGCGCTCGGTTCACTCGGCAGACCTCAGACGAAAGGCTGGGCCGGGGACGCTCTCGATGTCCTTCGGCTGCCGACACGGCAGCTCGCCCTGCGCCCGTCCGGTTTCGATCCTGCTCTCGTCATCGGCGTTCCCTCCAGCAGCCGCCTTGTGACCGAGCACCTCAACGACTACAGGGCCCATCTCCGATGCCCTGAAGGGCTTCCTCGCATCCATGAGGCTGATATCACGCATCTGAGTTTACTTTTCCATACTCAGCCAGTAGCGTCATGACCGGCACATCGACCCGGCTGCCGCAGGCGAACCCGGCACGGCACCCGCCTGAGAAGGAGCACCACCATGGGAGTAAGCCCAGAGGCACACGAGTTCGCGGAGTTCCTCGCGAGCGTGAGCGCGAAGTCGTCGACACCGGGCCTCGACCTGGCCGTCATCCGTGACATCGTCGACTCCAACCACAAGGCGTCGAGCGAGCCGGAAGGCGTCACCTACGCCGAAGTGGACGCGGGCGGCGTCCCCGCGCTGTGGGCCATCCCCGAGGGTGCCGATCCCGACCGCGCGCTGCTGCACTTCCACTTCGGCGGATCCGTCACCGCCTCCATGCACTCCGACCGCAAGGCCGCGGGACACATCGCGAAGGCGGCCGGCGCCCGCTCGCTGGTCGTGGACTTCCGCCTGGCACCCGAACACCCCTATCCGGCTCAGCTCGACGACGTCGAGACGGCCTACCGGTGGCTGCTCTCCCAGGGCTACGAGCCCCGCAACATCGGCAGCACCGGCCACTCCATCGGCGGCACGCTCGCGATCATGCTGGCGCTCCGTCTGCTGGCCAACGGCGAGCCCACCCCCGGTGCGATCGTCAGCGTCTCGCCCTGGACCGACCTCACCCTCCAGAACAAGTCGGTGGACGCCAACGAGGCGAACGACAAGATGCTCAGCCGCGCCACCCTCGAGCTCTTCCGCGGAGCCTGGGTTCAGGACCCCGCCATCGACCCCGCCGACCCCCGGATCAGCATCGCCAACGCCGACCTGACCGGCCTGCCACCCACGCTCGTCTACTACGGCGAGTACGAGACCCTTGCCGACGACGGTGCCGAACTCGGGCGCCGGCTCGCCGACTTCAAGGTCACTTCCGAGACCCACGGGGTTCCCGAGGGTCAGCACTCGTTCGTCCTGGGCGCGGGCCGCGTGCCCGAGGTGAACGAGGCGATCGGGCGGATGGGTCAGTGGCTCCGCACGCACCTCGGCGCCTGACCAGGGCCTGAGGACGGGGCCCGCCCACAGGGCTCGCCGACAGCAACGCGACGCGATGCCGGTGACCGGAATCCGGTCTTCGGCATCCGGCTCGGCCACTTCGGCCAACCTGAGGCATGCGTTGAGGCGGCATTCTGCACGCCGCCCCCTCCCCCGGTCCCTGGATGCCACAAAGGAGTGCGCAATGGGAAAGTACAAGGACGTCTTCCGCGCCAGCACCGAAGACCCGGAGAAATTCTGGCTGACGGCGGCGGAGAGCATCGACTGGGATGTCGCTCCGCAACGCGCCCTGGACGCCTCCAGCGCACCCTTCTACCGCTGGTTTCCCGACGGACGGCTCAACGTCTGCTTCAACGCGCTCGACCGGCACGTCGACGCGGGCCGCGGCGATCAACCCGCGCTCGTCTACGACTCACCCGTCACCGGCACCCGGCGCACCTACACCTACACCCAACTGAGGGACGAGGTGGCGGCCTTCGCCGGAGGGCTGGCGCAACTCGGTGTGGAACAGGGCGACCGAGTGGTGATCTACATGCCGATGGTCCCCGAGGCCGCCATCGCGATGCTCGCCTGCGCGCGGATCGGCGCCGTGCACTCGGTTGTCTTCGGCGGGTTCGCCCCGCACGAACTCGCCCTGCGCATCGACGACGCCACCCCCAAGGTCGTCGTCTCCGCCTCCTGCGGCATCGAGGGCAAGCGGGTCATCGCCTACAAGCCCCTGCTCGACCGGGCCATCGAACTCGCGGTCCACAAGCCGGAGAAGAGCGTGATCCTGCAACGTCCCCAGGAGCGGGCCGAGTTGGGGGCCGACGATCTCGACTGGACCGACCTGGTCGCCGCGGCACCACCGGCCGACTGCGTTCCCGTCCCGGCGAACGCCCCTCTGTACATCCTCTACACGTCCGGAACGACCGGGAAACCGAAGGGAGTGGTCCGTGACAGCGGCGGCTACGCGGTAGCCCTGCACTGGTCGATGGGAGCCGTGTACGACGTGGGCCCGGGCGAGACGATGTTCACCGGCTCGGACGTCGGCTGGGTCGTCGGCCATTCGTACATCGTCTACGCCCCGCTGCTGGTCGGCGCGACCACAGTCCTGTACGAAGGCAAGCCCGTCGGCACCCCGGACGCGGGCCAGTTCTGGCGCGTCGCCGCCGAGTACGGCGTCAAGACGATGTTCACCGCGCCCACCGCTTTCCGGGCCATCCGCAAGGAGGACCCCAAGGGTCTGCTCACCGCGGACCACGACCTGTCCGGCCTGCGCCACCTCTTCCTCGCAGGCGAGCGCCTCGACCCCGAGACGTACCACTGGGCGAGCGCCCTTCTGGACATCCCGGTGATCGACCACTGGTGGCAGACGGAGACGGGCTGGCCCATCGTCGCCAACCCGGTGGGCATCGAAGCCGCACCGGTCAAGCCCGGCTCCCCCACCCGCCCGCTCCCGGGCTGGGACGTCCGCGTCCTCGACGCCTCGGGCGAGCCGGTGCCCCCGGGCGTCGACGGCGCGATCGTCGTGAAACTCCCCCTACCGCCGGGCGCGCTTCCCACCCTCTGGAACGACGACGAACGCTACGTCGCCTCCTACCTCTCCGCCTTCGACGGCTACTACCTCACCGGCGACAGCGGACACATCGACGACGACGGCTACGTCTTCGTCATGGGCCGTACCGACGACGTCATCAACGTCGCCGGACACCGGCTGTCCACCGGCAGCATGGAGGAAGCCCTGGCGGCTCATCCCGATGTCGCGGAATGCGCCGTCATCGGCGTCGCCGATACTCTGAAGGGGCAAGTACCGCGCGGTTTCGTCGTCCTCAAAGCCGGCATCAGTCGCGAGGCGACAGAGGTCGAGGCCGAACTCGTCCAGCTCGTACGCGAGCGCATCGGCGCCGTCGCCTCCCTCAAGAACGTCGCGGTCGTGGCCGCCCTGCCCAAGACCCGCTCCGGCAAGATCCTGCGCAAGACGATGCGCGGCATCGCCGACGGCCACGAAGAACCCATCCCCTCCACCGTCGACGACCCCGGCGTCATCGAAACCCTGCGCCCTGTCCTTCGACGCGAAGGCCGCGCCGTATGACCATCGATTGACGGCTGCCCGGTCGCAGGCGGGGCATCGGCGCACCACCGGCCTCCGGACACATTGATCACCACCCGGATCAGCGGACGGGAACTTGCCGCTGCGCGGCCGAAGTACTACTAGGCCGCTGATCGACAATCCGGCCCACCAAGGTCACTCCGCCCAGCACGGTTCGTGCTTGCTCGCACCATCAAATGCAATTGCCCGTCGGGCCGCAGGCGATGGGGCGAGCGGTGGTGACCTCACCACAATCAAGTTCGCCGAGCTCCTGGGCCGGGAACGCGAACGCTCGTCCCTGCGCTGTCGCACACCCGGCCCCGCGGGGGCGACCTCCCCGTCCTGCGGGCCGCCCGGCACTGAGGCGATCGGAGTGGCGCGTGAGGTTGTCTCCAGGGAAGTGGTGTACGGGTTCGACCTGGTGCTGGACTCCGTGGGCGGGGCGAACCTCGAGAAGTCGCTGACCGTGCCGGAACGGAGGGGCTGTTGCCGGCCGGGTCTCAGTCGTTGTCGGGAACCATTGAGACCACGACCTTGCCGGCCTTGGTGCGGCCCTGCTCGACATATGCCATCGCCTCGAGCGTCTGGTCGAAGGGGAAGGTGCTGTCGATGACCGGGCGGAGCTTCCCGCTGTCGTAGAGGGCGCCGAGTTTGCGCAGCTGGGAGCCGTTGGCCTCCATGAAGAGGAACTCGTAGCGCACGCCCAGCGCCTTGGCCCGCTTGCGGATCTTGCGGCTGAGCGTGCTCATGACCAGACCCATGACGGCGGGGGCGCCGAGCTGCTTGGCGAAACCGGCGTCCGGCGGGCCGACGACACTGATGGCCAGGCCGCCGGGCTTCAGCACGGTCAGCGACTTCTCGAGGTTCGCCCCGCCCACGGAGTCCAGCACCAGGTCGTAGCCGGAGAGCACCTTGGAGAAGTCTTCCTTGGTGTAGTCGACGACGAGGTCGGCGCCGAGGTTCTTGACCAGCTCCTCGGTCCTGGCGTTCGCGGTGGTCGCCACCGTGGCGCCGAGGTGCTTGGCGAGCTGGATGACCGTTGACCCGAGCCCCCCGGCTCCGGCGTGGATGAGCACCTTCTGGCCCGGCTTCACGTGCGCGCGCTCGACGAGGATCTGCCAGGCGGCCAGGGCCACCAGCGGCACCGCGGCTGCCTCCTCCAGGGAGAGAGAGGCCGGCTTGGGCGCGACATCGTCCGCGTCGATCGCGATGAACTCCGCGAAGCCCCCCACCCGCAGGTCGCGCGGACGGGCGTAGACCTCGTCGCCGACCGCGAAGCCGCGTACGGCGGAACCGACCCGCGTCACGACGCCGGCCACGTCGTGGCCGAGCACGAACGGAAGCTTGTACTTCAGCAGCTGCTTGAACTCCCCGTTGCGGACCATCTTGTCCAGCGGGTTGATGCTGGCGGCGCTCACTCTGACCAGGACGTCGCGGTCTCCGACGGTGGGCTCGGGTACCTCTGCGGCGCGTACGCCGTCCTTGCCGTACTTCTCGACGACGAACGCCTTCATGCCGGCGGCCTTCCTGTGTGGGTGTCCGGGTGGTTGATGTGATTCTTCCGGCAGGTCCCCCTGCGCGCCCGTTTCTCGTGTGCGGCCGGGTTGATGTGCCACCCATGACGCTACTGGCTGAGTATGGAAAAGTAAACTCAGATGAGGTTAGAATCACCCCATGGACGCAACGACCGAAGCTCTGCAGGACGCCGGCGTGGACCCCCGTCTCGACCGGGACACGTCGAACTGCTCGATCGCCCGGACCCTTGAGGTCGTGGGCGAGAAGTGGACGATCCTGATCCTGCGCGAGGTCTGGTACGGCTCGTCCCGTTTCAGCGAGTTCGAACGCGTCCTCGGCTGTCCCCGCAACCTCCTCGCGGCGCGGCTCAAGATGCTCGTGGAGGAAGGGATCCTGGCCACCGAGACCTACAAGGAGCCGGGCTCGCGGAGCCGGCCGAAGTACGTGATCACCCCCAAGGGTGTGGATCTGGTCCCGGCCGTGATGGGGCTCCTGCAGTGGGGCGACCGCTACCGCGCCGACCCGGAGGGCCCGGCCATGCTCTCCAGGCACCGTGGATGCGGCGCGCACGTCGACGCCCAGATCCGCTGCGACCGGGGCCACGCCGTACAGCCGGAAGACATCGAGAGCATCCCCGGCCCGGCCTTTCGTCTGAGGCCCGCCGAGTGAACCGAGCGCGGTGGTGTCAGGAGCTCGTGATGGGCTCAGTCGCCGACGCGTTGGGCGTCGATGTACCTCTCGCGCAGCTCGGCGGTCGCTTCGGGGTGACTCCGGCTCGCGCCGCGATCTCGTTCATCGTCAGCTCCGCGTAGTCCCGCCCCGTTCTTTTCTTCACCGGAGAGTCCCTCTGGAACGGCGTGCACCGGGCAACTGCAGAGTGCGGTCAGCTGTCAATCCCCTGGCTCGGACGGTGTCGGCAGGACCACGCGGGACACCGCGCCGGTGTCGTGGTGGATGGTGTGCGTGCACGACCGCAGCTCGCTTCCGGTGCCGGGCACCGCACCTGTGCCCTCGTTGCGTGCGTACCGCGGGTGGGAGCCGCCGGCTATCAGCAGGCGTATCTGGTGTCCGGCCTTCACCTCGTGTGCGCAGGCGTCCAGCCGCACGCGCACGGACTGCACCTGGTCGAGGGGCGAGGTGGGGCCCAGCCGGAGGAATCCTTCGGCGAAGTTGCGGGACACGCCTTCGAGGTCGACGTCGCAGAGCCGTACGAAGACATCCGCGTGCGGGTTGCTCCTGGTGTGTGCCAGCTCGACGACGGGCGTTCCCATGATCTCCAGCGGCGCGGTCAGTGGGTCGGTGGTGAAGGTGAGTACATCGGAGCGGCTCTCCAGTCTCGCGTTGTCCTTGCTTCCGCCGTCGAGGGTGAGCAGCGGGCCGCCGAGCGTCGGCGTGGGGTTCGCCGGGTCGTAGACGTACGTGGACGGCGCTCCGTCGCTCGGCTCGTCGGCCAGGAGCCTGCCGCCCGGCTGCAGGTAGCGCACGGTCTCGCCCGTCGCTGGTGGCCATTCGGGCAGGTGTCGCCAGGCGCCCTGCCCGGTGACGTACACCTCGACGGGGGGCGCGGACCGTGGCTGTGCCGGCGCTTCGTCCGCGAGGTGCGTCTCAAGCCATGCGAGATTGCCGCGGAGCAGACGCCCCATGCTCTTCTGGCCCAGTTCCTGATGGGTCCACGGGCCGACGGTGAGGGAGACGTCGACCCCGCGGGTACGCAGCGACTCGTACTGGTGCAGGGTCTGGTCGAGGAAGAGGTCCTGCCAGCCGGCGGTGAGCCGCACCGGGACGTTCGCCCGCTCAAGGGCGTCGCCGAGTGTGAGCCGGTCCCACACGGCGTCGTCTCGCTGCGGGGTGGTCAGCCATTCCCGGAACCACGGCGCACGGTGGCCGGTCGCCTCGTCGGCCGCGTCTGCCAGCGGGAGGGCGCCGAAGACCGGGGCCAGCCGCCGGTTCAGAGTGAGCAGCCGGGGCACACCCCGCAGCCCGGGGAATCTCTCCTGATTGACCACCATCTCCGCGAACGTCAGGAAGTCACCCAGGCGGAACGCTCCGCTTCCGTGGGCCGCGTCGTGCACGTCGTGCGGGGCTACGGCGATCAGGGAGGCCCGCAGCTCAGGGGGCGGATCCATCAGCAGCGCCCACTGGGTCCAGCCCACATAGGACGACCCGGCGGTCGCGAGCCGCGCGTCGAACCAAGGCTGGGTCCGCAGCCAGGCCACCGCGTCCTGGGCGTCGTCGGCCTCGTTCGCCATCGGGTAGAAGGCTCCCGTGGAGCCGAAGGTGCCGCGGCAGCTCTGCAGTACGACGTGATACCCGCGGTCCGCGTAGGCCCTTGCCTCCAGGTCATGCGGGAAGCCGCGCCCGTACGGTGTGCGCACGAGGACGGTGCCCTTCGGCCGGCCGGTGACGGGGGCATAGTGGTCCGTCATCAGGACAGCGCCGTCGCGCGCGGGCGTCGGCAGGTTCCGCTCGACCCGGTAGCCGTGCCGGGTGCCCGGCAACCGCATCAGGCGGGTCAGGAGCCGGTCGGCCGTGCGGGCGGCCAGGCCCGGGGGTGCCAAGGTGGTGTGACGTGGAAGTGTCGTGGTCATGTCCTGGTTTCTGGTTCTTCGGTGGACTGGTTCGGGCGTGAAGGGGCGGAGTCGGGCGTCACAGGCAGTCGCGCAGCGCGCGGCTGAGTGCGTTGGCCCGGTCGTCGGGGAGGCCGCCGGGCTGTGCGGTCTGGTAGGCGAAGGCGATCTCTGATTCCAGGTGTGCGAAGCTGAGGCAGCCGCCCAGGCCGTCGTGGCCGAAGCTGCCGGGGCCGATCATCGGGCGGTGGGTGGAGCTGGTCATGAAGCCGGTGCCCCAGCCGCTGTTCGCGTCGGCGCCCACGAACGGAGGGCCTTCGGAGCGCACCACGAGGGCATCGCGGACGATGTCCGGGCCCAGCAGCCTGACCCCGTCGACCTCGCCGACGGTGGCCGCGTACAGCCGTGCCAGGCTGCGGGCGTCGGTCACGAGGTTGCCTGCCGGTATCTCGACCGACAGCCACGCTTCCGTGTTGGCTATCTCGGCGATCCGGGTCACGTCGTAGAGTCCGCCCAGGCTGATGGAGCGTTCGACCATGGGTGCGGCGAGGGCTTCGGCCATCATGGCGATGGCGTCGGGGTCGGTGCTGGGCAGCGGGTCCGCCAGGGGATGGAAGTCGGCGGACGCGGGATCGGCGCCGTACGTCATCGTCAGGCTGAGTGGATCGGCGATGTGCTCGCGCAGCCACTGACCGGGGCGCCGGCCCGTGGCCCGGCGCAGCACCTCGCCGGCCAGCCAGCCGAACGTGAGCGCGTGATAGGCGTACGCCGTCCCGGGCGCCCAGGCCGGCGCCTGCCGGGCCAGCGCGTTCACCACCGGCTCCCAGGCACGCAGATCCCCCAGCGTCAGATCCGCCTCGGGTGCCACCAGGCCGGCCCGGTGTGCGAGCAGGTGCCGTACCGTCGTCGCCCCCTTGCCGTTCTCGGCGAAGTCCGGCCAGTACTTCGCCACCGGGGCGTCGAGGTCGATCAGGCCGCGCTCGGCGGCCATCAGCAGACAGACGGTCGTGACGCCCTTGCTGACCGAGAACATGACGGTGCGGGCGTCGGGCGTCCAGGCGCCCCGGGCGGTCCGCCCGGCCCAGATGTCCACCACCGGCTCTCCCCCGGCGTACACGACACAGGCGGCGGCTGTGTCGCCGCGGTGGCGGAAGTTGTCGGCGAAGGCGTCGGCGACCGGTTCGAAGCCGCCGGCCACGTGGCCTTTCACCAGTGCTGCTGGCATGTCAGGCGCTCCTTCATGCCGTGTTGTCCTGGATCTGGGTGATGATCTGAGGCCAGAGCGGCTGGGGAAGCTCATGGCCCATGCCGGGGTAGAGGGTCAGCTTCGAGTCCGCGATCAGTTCGTGCAGGACCTTGGACCCCTCGGGGTCGATCAAACGGTCGCCGTCACCGTGCAGGATCGTGGTGGGCGCGGTGATGCGGTGCAGTCGAGGTGTGCGGTCGGGAGAGTTGTCGAGCGCCTCCATCTGCCGCAGGATGCCGTCGGGGTCGTAGTCGCGGTCGTACATCTGGCCTCCGAGCTCGCGCAGCCAGGCGACGTCCTGGGGGTATCCGGGGGAGGCGCACGCCGCTTCGTTGTCCAGGTACAGCGCGATCGCCTCGTCGCGGTTGCGGGCCGGTGGGCGTTGCGTCCGCTCGTCGACCAGGTCACGGCCGGCGATGAAGGCCGTGCTGGGAGCCGTGTAGACCAGGGCCAGGGTGAGCACGCGCGTGGGGTGGTCGAGGGCGAGTTGCTGGGCGACCATACCGCCCATCGACTGTCCGACGATGTGTGCCGCGGGAATGCCGAGCGCGGTGAGGAGACCCGCGGTGTCGTTCGCCATGTCGGCCAGGGTGTAGCCGCCCTGCGGGAACTTCTGCGACAGGCCGACGTCCCGGTTGTCGAAGCGGAGGACGTGGAAGCCCTGGTCGGCGAGTTGCCGGCACAGGTCCACGCGCCAGCCGAGCATGTGAGCCCCGAGGCCCTGGATCAGCAGCAGCGGAGGGTGGTCGGGGTCGCCGAAGGTGTCGTGGTCGAGGGTCACCCCGGCGGGTGTGGTGACGATGGTCATGGGGGGTCCCTACGGTTATCGGATCGAACGGATGGCCATGGCCAGCGCACCGGCGACCAGGGCGGACACGCCGCTGACGAGGAACAGTGAGCCGTAGCCGCCGAGCCCGATGAGGGAACCCGCGATGGCAGGCGCCGCGAGCTGGGGCAGGCCGGTGGCGACATTGAGGATCGCGAAGTCGCGTCCTTCGCTCCCCTTGTCAGGCAGGACCAGCGACATGACGGCGAGGTCGACCGCGAAGTACGTCCCCAGCGAAGCGCCCGACACCGCGGAGTACACGAGCATCGCGCCCCAGCTGTGGCTGACGATCGGTATGACCTGGGACAGGCCCAGGCCGATCGCGCTGACCGCGATGAACAGCTTGCGTCGGTCGAGCTTGTCGGCGAGCCAGCCGCAGAGTGTGGCGACGGCGATCCAGGTGCCGAACGAGACGGTCGAGAGAGTGCTCACTGCGAGGGCGACATCGCCGCCGGGGACGTTCTCGGCGCCGACGTAGTCCTGCACGGCGAAGAAGAGGTAGCCGGAGACGGTGAAGTAGGCCAGGAACAGACCGAACCTGCTGGCGAAGGCCAGGGCGAAGTCCCGGTGGCCGAACGCGCGGAAGAACGCGCGGACGGCCGCGACCACGTTGCCCCGCTCCTTCGGTCTCTCTGTCACCAGGCCGAGGGAGGACGGTTCGCGCGCGCCGGCCACGAGAGCAAGCGTCGTGACGAACAGCACCAGCGCGAGCACCGTGTACGCCCAGAGCTGGCTGACCCGGCCGGCCAGGTTGACGCCGAAGAGGATGCCGACGGGGGTGCCGAGACCGATGACAGCGGAGGCGATGCCCCGCCTGGCCACGGGCACGCGGTCGGGCAGGATCGCCGAGATCGCCCCGCCGTAGAAGTTCGAGGTGAACCACAGGATCGGGACCAGGATCGCGAGAGTGACCAGTCCGGTGCTCAGACCCATGGCGATCGTCAGAAGCGCGGACACGCCCGCCATGAGCACCAGCCAGGGGGCGCGCCGTCCGAACCGGGAGCGCGTACGGTCCGACAGCGCTCCGCCGGCGGGCAGCGCGATCATCGAGGCCACCGCGCCCAGTGTCGTCAGCAGCGCCAGCACACCGACCTTGGAGTCGGGCGCGAGGTCGGCCACCTGCGCGGGGAGCAGGATGACCCCGATCCCGTTGAACAGGGCGTACATCGCGGTGGTCGCCGGGAAGACGAAGGCGAGAAGGCGGCTCAGGCGGACCGGATCGGCGGGGGCGAGAACGCGGCCGGGTGTCGTGTCGGTGCTGACGGGGATCGTGTCGTCCATGACAGATCTCTCTTCGTGTGGATCCACCCCGTGGGCGTGCAGGAAGGCGGCGATGGGCTGGGGTGGGCGGCTCGGGCAAAACGGGTGCGGGGTGTCCCCGGCAGGCCATTGCGGCGACCGATGCGGCGATCTAATGGAATCTAATACGTATTAGATCGCTGATCGCCGTACCGTAGCCTGTGTGTGAAGTCGTGGCAAGAGGTGGAAGTCGTGGCAAGAGGCGGGGAGGGGCGTTGCCGAGAGTCACCAGCAAGGACGTGGCGCGCGAGGCCGGGGTCTCACAGACCACCGTGAGCTTCGTGCTCAACGGCAGGGAGGAGCACGGTCTCTCCGCGGAGACCCGTCGTCGCGTGCTGGAGACGGCGGAGCGGCTGGGCTACGTACCGTCGGGGGCCGGCCGTGCGCTGCGCAAGGGCCGCAGCAATGTCGTGCTCTGCGTTGTTCCTGACTTCCCCGTTGCGGAGGCCATGGAGCAGTTCAAGCTGGCCCTCGGCCGGTCGCTGGGCGAGGCCGGGTACGCCTGCGTGTACCTGCACCACGCCGGGACGGCCACGCCGTTGGCCGAGCTGTGGCAGCACGTCCAGCCTGCGGTGGTCGTCGCGTTCGGCAGCCTGCCGCCTGCCGACGCACAGTTGCTGCGCCGGGCGGAAATCCCCCTGCTGGATGGCGTGTTCACCCCGGATGGCACCGGCCTGACCGGGCTGAACCAGGAAGACATCGGATGGCTGCAGATCGAGCATCTCGCGGCACGAGGACACCGGCACATCGGCTATGCCGCGCTGGACGACCCCCGGGAGCGGCCGTTCTGTCTGCCGCGCCTGGAGGGAGCCACCCGGGCCTGCCGTGATCTGGGACTGCCCGCGCCGCAGGTGGTCAGCATGCGCTACTCGCGGGCCAGCGCCCGGGACGCCGTCGCGGAGTGGACACGGGGCGCCACCCCGGTCACAGCGGTCGCCGCGTTCAACGACCTGACCGCTCTCGCCGTCCTGGCCAGCTGCCGCACGCAGCACATCGACGTGCCGGACGACCTGGCGCTCATCGGCGTCGACGACCTGCCCGTGAGCTCGCTCGCGGTACCGGCCCTGACCACCATAGGGATGGACCTGACCGCGGCGGCCGGCAATCTCACCGCCGGCATCCTCTCAACGGTCGGAGCTGCGGCCCCGGCAGTCGGGAGCCGGCCTGACGCGGGCGACATCCTCGCCCTCATCCAGCGCGAGACGACGTAGCCGCGGTCGTTGTCATGGGATACAGCGCCGGCCGGTGTGAGGGGAACGTCCATTCTCGTCCGTGCCGAGTGCCGAGCGGTTATCCAGGCGCGGTCCCCCGAATTGGCAGGCGCCGCATCGATGCGGCGCCTGCCGATCAAGGTCAGGGGCGGGAGGCGTCCGTGACGGGCTCGCCCTTCAACCACATGCTCGACCAGCTCTACCACTGCCTCCAGCACCGCAGCCTGTTCGACGAAAACACCGCGCTCTCCTCCGACTCACCGCTGCGGCTTGACGCCGCGCTATGCGCCGGCCCTCGCGCGATACAAGGGAATTGAGGCCCGCCCACGCCTCGAAACTGAGCCGGATCAGGCCGGATCGACGAATATGTCGAGCGCGAGATCGCCCTCGAAGCCGGCCGGGCTGTAGACGGACAGGTCGGTGACGCCTTCGTCGAGCAGGACCTCGTCGTCGATGAACAGGTTGGCGGTGCACGTGCGTGCGTCACGCGTGAGGACGGCGTACGCGGCGTCAGCCATGATCTGCGGACTGCGGGCCTGTCCGGCGCCGCCGACCACGTTGCGCACGGCGGCTGTGTCGATCAGGGTTCGCGGCCACAGCGAGTTGGCGGCGATGCCGTCGGCGGCGAGTTCCTCGGCGAGCCCGATGGTGCACAGACTCATCCCGTACTTCGACAGCGTGTAACCCAGATGCTTGCCCACCCAGCGCGGCGCCAGGTTCAACGGCGGCGAGAGCGTGAGGATGTGCGGGTTGTCCGCCGCGCGCAGGTGTGGGATCGCGGCCTTGCTCAGCAGGAACGTGCCTCGCGTGTTGATGTCCTGCATCAGGTCGTACCGCTTCATCTCCAGCTGCTCCGCCGACGACAGGTCGATCGCGCTGGCGTTGTTGACCACGATGTCGATGCCACCGAAGGCACTGACCGCAGCGTTGACGGCAGTGCGTACGTCGTCCTCGTTGCGGACGTCACCTACGACGGCCAGCCCCTTGCCGCCCGCGCGCTCGATCTCCTCGACCGCGGTGTGGACCGTGCCTTCGAGCTTCGGGTGCGGTACAGCGGTCTTGGCGAGCATCACCACGTTCGCACCGTCGCGGGCCGCGCGCAGGGCGATGGCGAGTCCGATGCCGCGGCTGCCTCCCGACATCAGGACGGTCTTGCCGGCCAGCGTCCGTGTCATGGTCGAACCTCCAAAATAAGTTGGTGAACTAATCATATGTGGTACGAATGATATGGTCCGCGCATGACTTTCACTCCCGCACGCCAGAGCGACCGGCTCTACCACGAGCTCCTCGCCCCCAAGGAGACCCAGTCCGTGCGCGCCGCCGTGCGCCGGATCGCGGAGCAAGAAGTGGCTCCGCACGCCGCAGCGATCGCGAACGGCGACGAGCGCACCGACGGCTTCCCCCGGCAGGTGTTCGACGCGCTCGCATCGGCAGGGGTCTTCCGGATCCCCTTCCCCGGCGAGGTCGGCGGCGACGGTCTGACCCACCCGGCGACCGCCACCGCCGCGGCGATCGAAGAACTGGCCTACTACTCCAGCAGCGTCGCGGCCGTCTTCGACGTGCACTGCATCCTGGCGGGCAACGCCCTGCGGCAGGGCACCGAGGAGCAGCAGCGGCGCTGGCTGCCCAAGGTCGCGGAGGGCTCAGTGGTCGGCGCGTTCGCCACCACCGAGCCGGACGCCTCCAGCGACCTGTCTCCGCAGGCCGTTCAGACCGAGGCCGTACGCACCGAGACCGGTTGGGTGCTGAACGGCCACAAGCGGTGGATCTCCAACTCGCCCGTGGCCGCCTTCGTGGTAGTTCTCGCCCGTACCGGCGAGCGGCTGAGCATGTTCATCGTCGACACAGCCCTTCCGGGCGTTCAAGTCGGCCTCGCCGACCGCAAGATGGGCAACCGCGGCCAGCTCACCGCGGACGTCCGCTTCACGGACGTACACCTGTCCGACGACGACCTCCTCGGCGGCGCCGAGGGACAGGGACTGCGCCACGCACTGTCCACACTGACCTACGGCCGGATCGGCATCGCGGCCGCCGGGGTCGGCATGGCACAGGCCGCCTTCGACCACACCGTGGCCCACCTGTCGACGCGACACGCCTTCGGCAAGCCGGTGGCGGCCAACCAGCACTGGCAGTTCCTGCTCGCCGAGCGGGCCACCGAGATCGACAACGCCCGCACCCTCGTCACCAAGGCCGCCCTGCGCCTGGACGCCGGCAACCCGTCCCCGGAACCGGAGGCCGCGATGGCGAAGTACTACGCCACCAAGCTGTCGGTGGACATGGCGCGCGACGCCGTCCAGGCTTTCGGAGGCCTCGGCTTCGCGCGCGAACTGGGCGCCGACGGAAGCCCCGGCCCCGTCGAGGCGATCTACCGGGACAGCAAGATCGGTGAGATCTACGAGGGCACCAACGAGATCCAGAAGTGGGTCATCGCCCGGCAGATCTTCGGCCGGACCATCGTCGGCTGACGGCCCCGCGCATTCCCTGCCCTCGAGCCCCGCTTCAGCGCACCGAGATCGCTGCCCCGGTCCGGTCACCTCATGGGTCCGGCCACCTCAGGCCCTCTCGTACGATGGACCCAGACGATACGCAGGGCTAACCATAGGCGGGATAAACGATGTCCGAGGCTCCGCTGGTACCGGGGACAGTGGCCGAACACACCATCTGCCTGCTGGTCAAACTCGGGCAGGTGGCATTCAGGATCGCCGAGGACGGCCTCAGCGGTACCGGCCTGCGAGTGCGTCACTACAGCGTGCTGCAGGCCCTGGCCGACAGTGGAGCCATGCCGCAACTGGCGCTCGGCTCGTTCCTGCGCATCGACCCGGCGACGATGGTGACAAGTCTCGACGACCTGGAGCGGGCCGGATACGCCGAGCGGACACGCGATCCGCAGGACCGACGCCGGTACGCCGTCGACATCACCGACGACGGGCGCAAGGTCCTGGCCGACCTCAACCGCACACTCGTCGGTCTCGACAGCGAAATCCTCGCCGACCTGGGCACCACTGAGCGGCACTCGCTCCACGCCCTGCTGGGCAGCCTCGCCGGGAGTCCCGCCCTCACCGCCATGTTCGATGCCGTCCGCGAGCAGAGCGGCGCGAAAAGGGCTTAACGGCAGTAGGAGATCTCGACAGTCCGGGGCGATACGCCTCGGCTGTGACGGCCGGGCTGCATGGCCAGTCAGCCGCCCCGGTCCACTGATTCGAGGCCGCTCGCCTTCGCGGTCGTCGGCGGCTTCGAGGCAGTCTGCCCGCTTCCAGGTCGTCACGACGGCGACGAACTCCCAGGCTTCAGCGCCCTGTTGCCACGTCGTAGGCCCATGCAGCCGTCACCGACCGCGAGCCCCGTCAACTTCGCGCGGTCCGGGCGTAGGTAACCGAGGTGCGCGGTCTCTTGTGCTCCATCAATAACGAAGTTATGTTGCCGCCATGAAACGTGACTTGCTGGGCAGAAAACTGGTTGTCACCGGTGCGGCACGCGGCATCGGCGAGAAGGTGGCCCGCCTGGCCGCCGCCCGAGGGGCCCGAGTGACCGTGATCGGCCTCGAAGCGGATCGGTTGCGGGCTCTTGCCGACGAGCTGGGTCCCGCCGCTTCGTGGCGTGAGGCTGATGTGCGCGACGGGGCCGCTCTGCGATCGGCGATCGACGAGGCCGCCGAGGTCATGGGCGGCATCGACCTCGTGGTCGCCAACGCCGGCGTCGTGGCGTACGGGACGGTGCGGCAGACGGACGAGGCGTCGTTCGAGCGGGTCTTGGACATCAATCTGAACGGTGTGTTCCGCACCCTCAAGTACGCGACGCCGCACCTGGAGCGCAGCCGGGGCCATGTGCTGGTCGTGGCGTCCGCGCTGTCGTTCATGCCGCTGGCCGCGATGGCCTCCTACGGCGCGAGCAAGGCCGGGGCCGAGCTGCTCGCCCTGACCTACCGTCAGGAGGTGGCGCATCTCGGGGTCACGGTCGGCGTGGTGCACCCCTCCTGGATCGACACGGACCTCGTCCGAGGCGCCGAGGCGGACCTCCCCTCGTTCCAGGACCTGCGCGCGCGACTCCCCTATCCGGGCAATGTCACCACGAGCTCCGACCGGGCGGCCGCCGCGATCGTCGACGGGCTCGTGCCCCGACGCAGCCGCGTGTACGTCCCGCGTGCGGTCGCCGTGGCCAACTGGGCCAAAGCGGCGCTGAATTCACCGCTGGCCTGGCCCTGGGCGAGGCGCTTCGCAGCCCGGGCGGTGCCGTCCCTCGAACGGGAGGTCGCGGCGCTGGGGAGGCAGGACCAGCTCACGCCGGGCGCAGATGCCCCTGCCGCGGAGACCAGGTCGTCCTAGCCGCACACGGGGCAGCGCCCAACCGCCCGGCTTCTCAGCGGCCTTGGACGATCGAGTCGTACAGGCGCGCGGCGGCCTCATGGGAGGCCACGGCGCGTTCCCGCTGGTCCCCCAGTCCGACAGCGAAGTTCACGCCCATCGGCAGGAGCACCTGCGCCACGGCATCGTCGACCTCGACGAAGTGTTCAGCCAGTTCAAGGGTGATGTAACCGTGCACGAAACTCCACAGCTGGGCGGCGATGAGTTCGGGTTCCTGTCGCTCGACCCTGCCGGAGTGCACGAGCCGTTCGCACGCCGCGGTGACATGGGCGTGGGCTTCCCGAAAGGCCGGGGAATGCCCGCTCAGGCGACGGTCCGTATCCGGCAGAGGCCGGTACGTCGCCCGAGTGGACAGGCCGAACATCAGGTCGTAGAGGTGAGGGTTCTCGCGGGCCTGCCGACGGCAGCTCAAGGCCATGGCGAAGAGATCCGCGATCGGGTCCTCCGTCACCGGTACCCTGCCAAACGCTGCGCCGAGTTCCTTGAACCCGTGGTCGGCAACAGCGCTCATCAGCTCGGGGATCCCGCCGAAGTGGCTGTAGACCACCATCGTCGACAGTCCGCTCGCGGACGCCACCGCACGCACCTTCAGAGCCGACGGACCCTGCTCGGCCAGTAGCCCGATGGCTGCCCGCACAAGCCGTTCCGGTGCGTCATCGACTCTCGCCCGCCCTGCCATGTCCCGCACGCCTCCACCGTTGACACACCCGAAATAACTTGGTTATGTAATTCTTCACGGCAATAGTACACATCGCACGTGACGTGCCGTCTCGGATAGACGCGTCCACCCGTGGACACGTCATCACGCGCTGGTCCAGTCTCCTGCCGCCCGTGCGGGCACAGCGTGTCGGGGCCAACCCGACCTCATCGCTGCGGCACGCATCCGCGGCTGTCCCCACGCACTTCCCCACCCCCATGAACTCAGCACGGGAGCAGAACTCATGCCATACAAAGACAAGGGCCGTCTGACGATCGAAGATCGCGGTGCCGTCCTGATCGTCCGGGTCGACGGCGGTCCGCACCAGGAGTTCGGCCTCGACATCGCCCGTCAGCTGGAGAAGGTGGTGGCCCGAGCCGACGGTGATCCGAACGTCCGTGCCGTCGTCTTCACCGGGGCGCATCCCGAGCGGTTCGTCAGCCATGCCGCGGTCCGGTGGCTGCAGGAGGAGGGCGCCGCGAGCCCCACGGTCGGCCGGCGCGGTGCCGCGGCCGTCGTACGCATGGCGAAGCACGTGGACCGGTCCCGCCTCCTCGGGCCCCTGATGCGCAGGACCCCGATGCGCGGTGCCCTGCAGCTGGAACGTCTGCACACGACCTTTCTGCGGATGAACGCCAGCGGTGTGCTCTACGTCGCCGCCCTCAACGGTTCCGCTCTCGGCCTCGGCGCGGAGTTCGCCTGGGCGTGCGATCTGCGGGTCATGGCCGACGGGGACTTCTTCATCGGCCAGCCGGAGATCCTCCTCGGCATCATCCCGGGCGGAGGCGGCACCCAGCGGCTGACCCGCCTGATCGGCACCCACCGGTCCCTGGCCGCGATCCTCGAAGGCAAGCCGTTCACGCCTGAGGAGGCCCTCGCCAACGGGGCGGTGGACAAAGTCGTCGCGCAGGACAAGGTGGTCGCGCAGGCGGTCGAACTCGCCGAGCACTTCGGGAAGCGGTCGAAGGCGTCGGTCGCGGCCGCCAAGAGGTCGGTGTACTTCGGCGGCTCGATGTCACTGGAGGACGGTCTGCACGTCGAACGCGCCGAGTTCTTCGCCCAGGTCATGTCGAAGGAAGGCCAGAGGCTGATGCTCGACTACCAGGCCACAACCGCCGCCACCGGCGAACTCCCGCTCTACACACCGGGCACCTACGCACGAGCCCTCGCCTCGGGCAGCGTGCCGGGCCGTCGCTCGACGAGCGGGCGGTGAACCGACGATGACCACTCAGCAGTCCTTCACCCGTCACGACATCACGTTCCCTTCCGGCGACAGCAACTGCGCCGGCTGGCTCTACCTCCCCACAGGCGTCACGTCTCCGCCCGTCGTCATCCTCGGGCACGGCCTCGGCGCCGTCCGCGAGATGCGCCTGGACGCCTTCGCCGAGCGCTTCGCGCAGGCCGGCATCGCCGCGGTGGCCTTCACCTACCGGCACTTCGGCGACAGCGGCGGCCACCCTCGCCAGCTCCTGTCGATCAGGCGTCAGCTCGCCGACTGGGACGCCGCCATCGCCTACGTCAAGGCACGCACGGACGTCGACCGCACCCGCATCGCCGTATGGGGCAGCTCGTTCGGCGGCGGCCATGCCATCACCGTCGCCTCCCGCCATCCCGAACTGCGCGCGGCAGTGTCTCAGTGCCCCTTCACCGACGGTCTCGCCTCCGCGCTCGCGCTGGGCCCTGTCGCCTCACTCAAGGTCCTCCCCGTGGTCGCCCGCGACCTGGCGGCCAGAGGCCGCGGAAAGCCGCCCGTGATGGTGCCGATCGCCGCCACCCCCGGCTCGTCGGCCCTCATGAACGCCCCGGACGCCCTGCCCGGATACCAGGCGCTCCAGCCACCGGGAACGACGTTCCGCAACGAGGTGGCGGCGAGGGTCATCCCGACCATCCTCACCTACCGGCCCGGGCGCGCGGCCAAGAAGATCGCCATGCCGATCCTCTTCTGCGTCAGCGACACCGACTCCGTCACGCCTCCCGCCCAGACCCTCCGCTACGCGCGCACCGCACCCAAGGGAGAGATCAAGAGGTACGACGCCGGCCACTTCGACTTCTACACCGGCGAGACCTTCGAAGTACTGGTGCGCGACCAGATCGAGTTCCTCACCCGCCAGCTGAACCCGGCAGCCGCCGCGTCAGCTGCGTGACCGGACCGCATCACACCGAGACAGGTACGCCCTCGCCATGAATTTCGCATCTCTGCCCGACCGCCGCGCGGCCCTCGACCCCGATGGGGCCGCGGTCTCGGACGGCCGCCAGGCCCTCACCAACGTCCAGTTGCTGCGCCGCGTCCAGGCGGCGGCACGTCACCTGAAGGACCTCGGGGTCGGCCCCGGCGACGTCGTGGCCCTCAAGCTGACCAATCGCGTCGAGTTCGTGCTCCTGCTGTTCGCCGCCTGGCGGCTCGGGGCCACCATCACGCCGGTCAACCCGAGCATGACCGACGTCGAAGTGGCCCGACAGCTCAAGGACTCCGGCGCGCGCCTGCTGGTGGGCGAGGACGGCGGGACCGCAGCGGCGGACGGGACCGCCGTCCTCGCCGTCGGCGAACTGCACGACGACGCAGCGGCGGAGACGGATGAAGCCCTCCTTCCGGACCCGTCCGCGCTGGCCCTGCTCATCTACACCAGCGGCACGACCGGGGTTCCCAAAGGGGTGATGCTCGATCACGCCAACATCGACGCCATGGCGGACATGGGGCGTCGGGCGCTGGAGGTCGGTCCGGCCGACCGGTGCCTGCTGATCCTGCCGCTCTTCCACGTCAACGGCATCGTGGTCAGCACTCTCATCCCGTTGCTGGCGGGCGCGAGCGTCGTCATCGCCGACCGGTTCCATCCCGAGACCTTCTTCGATGTCGTCGAGCGCGAGCGCCCCACCTTCTTCAGCGCCGTGCCGACGATCTACTCCATGCTCGCGGCGCTCCCCGAGCAGGTCCGCCCCGACACTTCGTCCCTGCGCTTCGGAGTCTGCGGCGCGGCACCCGCCTCCGCCGAGTTGCTGACCCGGTTCGAGGCCCGTTACGGGTTTCCGCTCGTCGAGGGGTACGGCCTGTCCGAGGGAACCTGCGCATCCACCATCAATCCTGTCGCGGGCCCTCGACGCGCCGGAACCGTGGGACTGCCCTTCCCCGGCCAGGAGATCCGGATCGTCGACGCCGACGGCAGCGAGGTGCCGCCGGGCGTGGACGGTGAGGTAGTCGTGCGGGGCCCCAACGTCATGCGGGGCTATCTCGGCCGCCCGGAAGAAACAGCCAAAGTCATCGTCGACGGCTGGCTGCACACCGGCGACGTGGGCCGGCTCGACGCCGACGGATACCTGACCCTGGTCGGACGTTCGAAAGACATGATCATCCGGGGTGGGGAGAACATCTACCCCAAGGAGATCGAGGACGTCCTCGTCGGTGACCCGTCGGTGCTCGAGGCCGCCGTGATCGGCGTGCCCGACGAGAAATGGGGAGAAGTCGTCGTCGCCTACGTCCAGCCCCGACCGGGCCGGACCGTCGATCCGACGGCACTGCAGGAGCTCTGCGCGCACAGCCTCACCGGCTTCAAGCGCCCGACCGCGTTCTTCGTGGTGGATGCCATCGCGAAGAACGCGGTCGGAAAGATCGACAAGGTCTCGCTGCGCGCTGCCCACGCCGAGGTCTCTGCGCGGTCCTGACCTCCATGGATGGCGCTGTGGGCTGTCTGCGGCGGCGGCCCTCA
The DNA here is from genome assembly GCF_044327915.1 of Streptomyces afghaniensis. Classification (NCBI taxonomy): domain Bacteria; kingdom Bacillati; phylum Actinomycetota; class Actinomycetes; order Kitasatosporales; family Streptomycetaceae; genus Streptomyces; species Streptomyces afghaniensis. Next base: position 697 of record NZ_JBIRGJ010000015.1, on the reverse strand, counting down.
GCTCCGTGCCAGGGGCCGAGTGGCAGTTCCGGCTCCCCGGAACTGCGCGAGCTTCGCCACGTGCCCGGCCTGCCGGGGACGTCCGCGGAGTTGCCCGCAAGGGTGGCTCAGGCCCTTGGCGGTTGGGCGGCGACGGTGAGGGCCGTCGCCGCCCAGCCTGACCGGTGCGCTCGCTCCCAGGTCGGATACCGTCGGGGAACCTCAGCAACGACTGGTGGAAACCGGGTCGGAGGCCAGGGGGGAAGCCGAGGCACGGTGACTGCGTTCCAGACGATGGGAGGCCCGCCGATCTGTGGTCGGTGCTCGACCCGACGGCGTGCCGACGGGAGAAGCGGCGTTGGATCTGCGCTCGGCCTACCGCGACATGGTGCTGGCGCGCAGGGTGGACACCGAGGCGATCGCTCTGCAGCGGCAGGGCGAGCTTGGACTGTGGCCCTTGCTGGTTTTCCTCGGTGACGGCGCGCTGAGTGAGGGAGAGACCAACGAGGCGTTCGTATGGGCCGCCGCCCAGCAACTCCCCGTGGTCTTCTTCTGCCAGAACAATCAGTGGGCGATTTCCGCGCCGTAGGCCTGCTCAGCTACGACGTGACCTGTCCGCTTCCAGGACCCGGCGGAGTGCCTTCAACGGGTACGGGCTCTCCCTGCTCTCCTCCTGAATCTTGAGGTAGAAGTCCGTCAGCACTGCGGCGAGCGGTGC
>NZ_JBIRGJ010000014.1:0-65654 GCF_044327915.1 Streptomyces afghaniensis | reverse complement strand
CCCGCGGCGCGGGTACCACATCGCTGCGCGATGTGCAAGCGAACACCCGTGCTGCGCACGGGTGTTGCGCTCCCGCTCCGCGGGAGCGCTGGCGGGTGACTGCGCCACCCGCTCACCCCTCTTGCTGCGCAAGAGGGGTGACGGTCCGTCCGCTGCGCTCCCGGACCGGCTGGGACTTCGTCCCGCTACGCAGACTTTCGCTTCGCTCTAGCCTGGCCGGCGGGTCCGCTGCGCTCCCCCGCCTGACGGTCCTTCCGGCTGCGCCTCCAGAACCGTTGGGGCCCGCTGACGCGGGCCGGGCTGGCTACGGGGGTGGGGGTCGCTCGTTCGGGGCGGGTTTCGATGTAGCGCCTGCCTCAGGTTGATGCAGAATGTACTGTTGGCGAAAACGTGGGATAGGCCCTGGAGAGTTTGAAATTATTTGATCCAGTCTTTCCAACGAGGGTAGGCCGGGTCGCACTGTCCATTTTCAATTGCCTGTTGGTGAGCACGACGCGGACTCACCGGATCTCCGAAAGAGAAGATTGCGCAGTCTGGGTAGACCGGCTGCATGCCGTACCAGCCGACCGTTATGAGGAGCACGAGCATGAGGGAGGCGAGTAAGTGCTTCCACGTAGGAGGACCTGAGACGGAACGGATCACGCAGAGAGCGTAAGGCCACTAAGAGTTGACCGACTACCTAACGCTTCCCGAAGTCCCATGTATGCCAGCTCACCCCAGAAATGGACATTATGACTGTCGTTCAGCTCCGAGAGCATCAGATCGACCAGAAGTCAGCTTTTCGTCGGTGGGTGGGATTCCCTGCAAGGTCTTCTGTGCCCCCGCAGGGCGCCCGCGGGACGATCGTGTCAGCGACCGGGTCGGGTAAGACGATCACGGCGGCTGCGTGCGCGCTGGAGTGCTTCCCGGGCGGCCGGATCCTCGTCACCGTGCCGACCCTGGACCTGATCGTGCAGACCGCCCAGGCGTGGCGCCTGGTGGGCCACCGGGCCCCGATGGTCGCGGTGTGCTCGCTGGAGAACGACCCGGTGCTGAACGAGCTGGGAGTGCGCACCACCACCAACCCGATCCAACTCGCCCTGTGGGCCGGGCACGGGCCGGTCATCGTGTTCGCCACATACGCCTCTCTCGTGGACCGCGAGGACATCGACGCACACGGGGGCCAGCGGAAGGTTCGCGGGCCGCTGGAGGCCGCTCTCGTGGGCGGAGAGCGCCTGTACGGACAGCAGATGGACGGTTTTTCGCTCGCCATCATCGACGAAGCCCACTCAACCGCAGGTGATCTTGGCAGGCCATGGGCGGCCATCCACGACAACGCCCGCATCCCCGCCGACTTCCGGCTCTACCTCACCGCGACCCCCCGCATCCTCGCCGCGCCCCGGCCACAAAAGGGCGCGGCCGGCCAGGAGCTGGAGGTGGCCTCGATGGGCCAGGACTCCGAGACCTACGGGCCGTGGCTGGCCGAGCTCGGGCTGAGCGAGGCGATCGAGCGGGGCATCCTCGCCGGTTTCGAGATCGACGTGCTGGAGATCCGCGACCCCTCCCCCGTCCTGGACGAGTCGGAGGAAGCGCAGCGAGGCCGGCGCCTCGCTCTCCTGCAGACCGCCCTCCTGGAGCACGCCGCCGCGTACAACCTGCGCACCGTCATGACCTTCCACCAGAAGGTGGAGGAAGCAGCGGCGTTCGCGGAGAAGATGCCGGAGACCGCCGCGGAGCTGTACGTCAACGACGCCTCCGACGACGACCTGGCGGCCGCGGACCGGCTCCCGAAGTCGTCGATCGACGCGGAGTTCTACGAGCTCGAGGCCGGCCGCCACGTATCCCCGGACCGCGTGTGGTCGGCATGGCTGTGCGGCGACCACCTCGTGTCCGAACGCCGCGAGGTCCTGCGCCAGTTCGCCAACGGCATCAACGCGGCTGGCTGCCGGGTACACCGGGCGTTCCTCGCCTCGGTTCGGGTGCTCGGGGAGGGCGTGGACATCACCGGCGAGCGCGGCGTGGAGGCGATCTGCTTCGCCGACACCCGCGGCTCGCAGGTAGAGATCGTGCAGAACATCGGCCGCGCGCTCCGGTTGAACCGCGACGGCTCCACCAAGGTGGCCAGGATCATCGTGCCGGTCTTCCTCGAGCCCGGCGAAGACCCGCAGGACATGGTCGCCTCCGCGTCGTTCCGCCCCCTTGTAGCGGTCCTCCAAGGCCTGCGCAGCCACGATGAACGACTCGTCGAGCAACTCGCCTCCCGCGCCCTCACCCACGGGAAGCGCAAGGTCCACATCCGGCGTGACGAAGACGGACGGATCGTCGGGGCCGGCGGCGAGGGCGACGGCGAGGACCAGGAGCAGGACGACACGCAGGCCGCCGCCGAAGCGGCCCTGCTGCACTTCTCCAGCCCGCGCGACGCCGCGACCATCGCGGCCTTCCTGCGCACCCGGGTCTACCGGCCCGAGTCCCTGGTGTGGCTGGAGGGCTACCAGGCCCTGCTCCGGTGGCGGAAGGAGAACGAGATCACCGGCCTCTACGCCGTTCCCTACGACGTCGAGGTGGAAGTGGGGGTCACGAAAGATTTTCCGCTGGGGCGCTGGGTCCACCAGCAGAGGAAGGCCCTGCGGGCAGGTGAACTGGAGGAGCGGCGCAAGACCCTGCTGGACGCGCCGGAGGCCGGGATGGTGTGGGAGCCAGGCGAAGAAGCGTGGGAGAACAAGCTCGCCGCGCTCCGGTCCTACCGGCGGACCACAGGGCACCTGGCGCCCCGGCAGGACGCGGTCTGGGGCGAGGGCGAGGCGATGGTGCCCATCGGGCAGCACATGGCCAACCTCCGACGCAAAGGCGGCCTCGGAAAGGACCCGGAGCGGGCCCGGGAGCGCGCGGAGCAGCTGGCCGCGATCGACCCGGACTGGAACTGCCCCTGGCCACTCAACTGGCAACGCCACTACTGCATCCTCGCCGACCTCGCCGCCGACGAACCCGACGGCCAGCTGCCCGACATCGCCCCCGGCGTCCTCTACGAACGCGACGACATCGGCACATGGCTCCAACAGCAACGCCGCAACTGGACGGAACTCTCCGCAGAGCAGCAGCAGCGACTCACAGCGCTCGGCATCAAACCGCTCCAGACGCCGCCTCCCGCCCCAGAGGCCAAGCGCGCGACAAAGGGGCCGAGCAAGGCGCAACAGGCCTTCCAGCGCGGCCTGACAGCCCTCACCCAGTGGGTGGAACGGGAAGGCACCCACCGGCCCGTCCCGCGCGGCCACAGCGAAGAGATCACCGTTGACGGCGAAGCGGAGCCCGTGACCGTCAAGCTGGGCGTATGGGTATCGAACACCAAATCGAGAAGGGACCGGCTTGCACAGGACCAGCGGGACGCCCTACGGAAGCTGGGCATGGAATGGGCGTGAGCGCCGCTGGGCGGGAAGCGTTCAGCGTCGTGCAACCGGTCGGCGGCAGGCAGTCGACACGCTTGGTGAAGACGTCCGCTACAAGCGGGTACGGCCTCCTGGCAGAGCCCTCGACATCCCAGAGGAGAGCATTAGGGGTCAGGCGGCGGTTGCTCGTGCCATGCCGCTGATGTGCAGCCAAGCCCGAGCAAGTTCGCTGCCGGCTCTCTCGAGGTTGTCGGCTGGCCAACCGCAGTGGGCGTAAAGGCGTCGCAGCATCGACAGGGTGGCCAGCGGAGCACCCGCACAGCGTTGAGCGGCCTCTTGAGGGCTGAACTGCAGTTGCTGATACACGAAGTGATCTTCGGGTCCGGTGCCTGGGGCTCCTGTCGCGTCCGCACAGAACATCATCAGGCCATGAGCCTGCCCGTGCGCGACGGCTGAGGTAGCCCGCCACAACAGAGTGCCCAGAGGGCTGCCGCCCGGGGCAACGATCTGTCCAGCTAGGCCGGTGGTGCTGGGCGCTGGTGACGAGCCCAGGTAGCAGGGTCTGAACTTATCCGCGATCTTTCCCTTGACCGAGAACCCGTGGTGTCTGGCGGCACGCAGAATCTGCTCGGTGCGTTCTCGCAGATGTTGCAGATGCCGCTGGGCATCGGGTGATGCCCCAAGGTCTGCAACCATGAGTGACTGCTCTTTCAGGCTTTGCAGTCTGTAGTTCATATGGCGACGGACCCGCTCGCGGGCGTCGATGCCCGGCTCAAGGAGAAACCAGGGCTGGGTTGCGATGTCGAGCGCGCCCCGGGCAACCGTGTGCGATGCCATCAGACCGCCAGGCGACGTGAACAGCAGACCGAGGCTGTCGAGGTGATCCATAACAGCCATGACCGGCGAAATCGCGGCCAGATGCGCGTCATGCACCGGCCGGGTCCCCCACTCCCCCGCCAGACCACGGTCTTCACAAAGTTCCACAGAGCCTGGCGACCCGGGCGCAGCAAGGCCGTTGTACCGGGCGTAGGTGTTGTCGAATTCCTCGCGAAGCGTCTGCAAGGAGCGGCTGAGCACGTGCCATGCATCTGTCGTCACAGCGAAAACGGTAGGCCGCAACATGGCTGGAAGCATGCGAATTCCGCGACACCATGACTGTGACCTGTTCCGCCGCCCCTGGGCAGGGTCTGTCGGCCGCTGGCGTGAACGAAGAGGTGCAGGGGGTCCCACGTCCATAGCCGTCATTCCACCTGGCTCCAGGGTGCTTCATGTTGGGGGTTCCCGGTCGGCGTCCGAAGGACAGCACCGGGGCGCTGGCGACGTCACGTCCGTCCTGACCCACGCTGCCAGCTTGTCTCCGTGCTCCCCAGGGGCTCGTAGCCTGCGTCAGCCGGCGCTGTCCCGAGAATGCAGAGACTGGCAGAAAGGGGCGGGCGATGCGGGAGAACTGACGCTACGGCCTGTGTGGCGCCGGCCGTGCCGGCTGGTCGCTTGGGGAGGCGGACGTGGGACAGATCGAGCGGGGGCTTGAGCGCGCTTTGCGCACCCGGCCCATTCCCTCAAGCGCTGAGGCCCGCCTGCGATTTTTGCTGACGATGCACCGAGGTTCCACCCGGAGGGTGGCCACGGTGCTAGGAGTGTCGCAGCGCACTGTGCAGCGGTGGGTAACGAAGAAGTCGGGAGCACGTCGTCCACCGGGTCCGCTTCAGGTTCGGGCGATTGAGGAAGCGGTGCTGGCTAGGTGGCAGCCCCGGATACGGGCCCGTCGACGTGCCCAGGCCGAGGCAGAAGGCTTCGTCTTCCATACCCGGGCGCGATTCGGGTTCGCCGCGCCAGCAGGGTCTTCGGACGATCCGCGGGTGCGGTGGATCACCCAGGCCCTGCCGGGAGAGGTAGCCCGCGAGCTGTTCGCCGCCCGGGATGCTGTCGCGGGTGAGCAGCAGCAGTTGGTGATACTCGCCCGTGCGCTGGGGCACGCCTACTTTCGCGAATGGGGTCGCCGGGCCCATGGTCTGCAGGTCTCTTTCAGTGACGTCGAGTTCGCCGACTTCTCGATCGGCTGAGCCTGCTCCGTCGCGTAACCACGTCAGGGTGTTCAGCGTCGGGAGGGCCTGACACGACTGGCTGGCATCGCTTCGTACCTCTCAGCTTGCTGCCGCTCGCGCCAGTCCCACTCCACACGGCCGACCGGGCCTTTGCGGCGGGCTGCGGGCGGCTGTGGCGGGCGCAGTCTGGCCGTCTCCGCTACGCGCAGCAGGTGCCCACGGTCACCTAGCGCGGCGAGCAGCTCCTGGTCCTCGCCGGACACGAGTCGGGTGAAGCAGGCCGCAGCCCGCAAAAAGACGCCTGCCCAGGGCGGTACGGGGTGGGCGGCGCAGCCGTCGGTGTAGCGGGCGCGGTCGTGCAGGGCGAGCGTGGCTGTGGCGTCGTCGTAGTCGCGGGGGCGTGCGGTGGCGAGTTGCTGGAGGGAGGCGCCGGTGAACAGCGCGGCGACGACGGCCGCGGCCAGGCGAGGGTGTGCGGTCGCCGCGTGCAGCCGGTGGGCGACTCGCTGGGCGGTGTGCGCGGTGAGAGGCACGGGCGGTGGGCGGTGCCGCCAGACGATCGGCGGTGGCGTGCACGGGGCGGCGCAGGGGCGGGGGCTGTCGTAGGAGACGAGGCGGTCAAGTGCCGGCAGGGTGAGCCACCGGCTAGCCGGCGCGGCGGGCTCGTCTGCGGGCGGGGGTTCGGCGATAGGCGTGCCGTAGTAGCGGCGGCGGGCAGCCTCGAAGTCGGCGGTGACGGAGTAGTCGGCCGTCCGCAGGGCCTGGTGCAGAGCGGCGGGAAGGTGAGGGCGGTGGCAGATCAGGGTCAGGTGGATACCGGTGCGGGCCTGTAGCTGCAGAAGGCGCATCGTGCGGCGGGCGGTGAGGCGGTGAGCGCGCAGGACGGTCAGCCGGGTGACGGGCAGGGCGGTCATCCAGGCCGTGGCGGCTTCCCAGGCGGGCTGGCGGCCGCCGGGGAAGCGGCCCGGGAGCAGGGGCGGTTTGCCCAGGGCGGCGAGAAGGTCGTGGGCGAGGCCGGTTTCGCTGGTGGTGCCCGGGCCGGGGTGCAGGGTGATCCGGCCGGACGGCGGATGGTGGGCGGCCAGAGCGGTGTGCGTGTGCAGCGTGTCGTCGTGGCGGTCGAGAACCACGGTGACGGACGGCAGCGGCGGGGCGGGAGGCATGGACGGTGTGGTCAGGCGAGGCGGCTGAAGGCCCAGCGCAGCAGCTCTTGGTCGACGCGGGGGCGGCCGGTGCGTGCCAGGGCGGTGCGGGTGTGGGCGGTCAGCTGGGCCCAGGCGCGGAAGTTGCCGTGGGCTGCGTGGCTGTCGGCGAAGGTGATGTCATCGGGTTCGGCGTCGGCCCAGATGGGGTGGAACAGCGGGATCACCTCGAGGACCTCGTCGGGTGTGAGGCGGGTGAACTGCTGCCAGATGAAGACACGGGAGGACAGCATCGGTTCGCGGCGCAGTACGGTGTGGCAGCCCTCGCCGCCGACGAAGATGATCGCGAGCTGGGTGGCTGGTTCGTCCCAGAGGTAGCGGAAGTATTCGAATGCCTCCCCGTTGAGCAACTGGGCCTCGTCGACGAGGAAGGTGCGGGGGCGTTCAGCCAGGGCGGTCTTCAGCAGGCGGTCGAACTCGCTGGGGTGGCGCGGTGGTTCACCGGCCAGGTCGAGTGCGGTGAACAGTTCGTAGCGCACCGCGCGGGCGGTGGGCCGGGCCCGGAAAGTGATCTTGCGGACGTCCTCGCCGGGTTCGAGTGCGCGCAGGCAGGTGTTGACGGCGAGGGTCTTGCCGAAGCCGGCGCCGCCGTGGATGCACATCATGGCGCGGGCGGCGACGGTGTCGCTGATGTTCTCCCGGGCGGTGAGCAGGGCTCGGGTGGTGACCACGGACGCGTCGGGCAGGTCGACGTACTGGTAGGTGGCCGCGGTCACGAGGCGTCTCCGTCTTCAGCGGTCTGTGCGGTCGATCCGGGCACACGCCCGGGGGCAGGTTCGGACGGGACGGGCGCAGGCCGGCCGGGCGCGGTCCGGGTGGCGAGGGAGGGCGGGGTGCGCCAGTCGGCCGGTGGCGCGGCGGGCGGGATGAGGTCCGGCAGCGCCAGCTTCGAGGCGTCGGTGTGCTCGATGGCGGCCAGTTCGTGCCCGGCTTGAGCGGAGGTGAGGGCTCCCAGCCGCTGGGCCGGCCCGGCCGTGGTGGCCGGGGCGAAGCGCTGTCGGCGCAGCGTCTCGGCGGCTTTCACCTCGGCGCGCAGACGTCGGGCCCGCTCCGCTCGGGCTGTGCGCAGGGCATCGAGTTGTTCGGGGGTGGCCGCGTCCGCGAGGTGCGCGGGCCCGAGATAACCGCCGCTCGCGTCACAGATGTCGATCTCGTGATCGTGGTGCGGCATGTAGCGCACGGTGACGGTGCGGCCGGCCTGGCCGGTCATCCAGGGGGCGATGTAGGTGCGCCCGCGCCACCGCACACCGTGGCTGGTCAGCTTCCGCGGGCGGCCGTCATCCTCCAGAGTGAACGTCCACAGGTCGGCGGCGGGGACGTCCGTGACAGGGGTCGGATCGGCCTGCCATGCCTCAAGCGGCGTACGGCCGGACAGCGCCTGCGGCCGGTGCTCGGTGTTCCACCAGTGGGTCCAGGCCAGCACCTCCGCGGTGAAGTCCTGAAACGACATGGCACCGGACGTCTCCGGCCTGCGACCCGCGCCTCTACTTCGTCGGCCGGAGCGGGGCTTGGTGGAGGTGAGGGTGTAGCCGGGCAGGGCCGCGAACAGCATCCGGTCAACGGCCCGGTTGAGGTTTTCCACCGTGCCCTTGAGATGGGGGCTGTAGGCGGGAAGGTCCTTCACCGTCACGCACATCGCGCCGAACGCGGTGGTGACGGTGGTCGACAGGAAGTCCTTGCCCCGGTCCACCCGCACCTGCTCCGGTGTCCCTCCCGCGGGGCCGTAGGACTCCTCACGCAAAACAGCGGCGCGCAGCGCGGCCAGCACGGAGGCACGGGAAGGAACGCCAGGGGTGACCGCGGTGCCGGTGATGACTTTGGTGGCGGTGTCGATGAACCAGGTCACCCACGGGCGCACCAGGTCACCGTCGGCATCGACCAGCAGAGGTGCCTGGACATGATCGGCCTCCCATACGTGATTGCGCCAGGAGGCCGCCCGTTTACCGAAGACGTCGTGCGCGCGGGCCGCATCCGGCCCCGTCGCAAGACCGGCCCGCTCCCCCGCGGTGAGATCACGACGCACCGCACGCAGGAACGTCGACAACGACGGCACCGGGTCCAGCAACGGCACCGCAGCCGGCGGGGCGCCCGCGGGAGAAGCCGCGGAGTCAGACGCCGCCGTCGGCTGCTCCTCATGGCCGCTGGTCTGGGCCCGGGCCACCAACTGGCGGTGGACCGCGGAAGCGTTGCCGTGCCAGTACGCCAACAGCACCCGGATCTCCCTGGTGACCTCGAACCGGTCACCGCTGCGTTCCCCGGGGCGGATCGCGGCCCGGGGCGACCGGGAGGCCTCAGCCAGCCACCGCCAGACCGTCCGCTCCGACACCCCCAGGCACTCCCCGGCCAGGCGCACATGCTCCCGCGACAGCCGCCGCTCGGCGCGCAGCGCCAGCAGACGACGCACCGCCGGCGCCCGCAACGCCGTCAACGACTCCTCCCCCAAAACACCGGCCGGATCCTCCGGCGGCGCCATCGGCTGCCCGTCCACGCCATGCCCCTTCGTTCGCATCCGCTTTCCGTGAAGCCCCTCTCCGCTCACCCCGTCGGAACAGGTGAAGGCCCCCCGTACACGAGCCCTCCGAGCAGCGCGGACCGTCACGGGTAGGGGCCAAGACGCGCGCAGGCATGCTCGATCAGCTCCCGGTCCACACGCCTTGCGGGGCCGCGCTCGCGGGCTGCGTAGACATGCGACGTGATCTTCGCCCACGTGCGGAAATTGCCGCGCGCCATCTGCTCATCCGCCCGCGCAAGGTCTTCCGGGTTCGCCTGCGCCCACACGGGATGGAACAGAGTCAGCGTCTGCGGTACTTGAGACGGCTCAAGCCGGCCGACCTGGTGCCAGGTCAGCACGCGCGAGCGCAGCGCCGAAGCACGGGCGAGGGCCCGCTCGCATCCCGCACCGCACAGCACCAGCGCCGCCGCACAGCCCGGCGCGTCCCACAACTGCCGCAGGTAATCCAGCAATGGCGGCGTCAGCCGCTGGGCGTCATCGACAAACAGCACACCCGGCTCGGCCAGTGCCCGCGTCAGAGCCTGGCTGGCCGGCCCGGCCCGGTGCGGCAGCGCCCCCGACGGCAGCCCGAGCGCTTCACACAGCGAGGCCCGCAGCTGCGGCAGACCGGGTGCCACGCCGGCCACCGCCCGCCACACCGGCACCCGGCCGGGCAGAAGATGCAAAGCCTGCTCGACGGCGACCGTCTTCCCCAGGCCCGTGTCCCCGTATACACAGCACATCCCGCGTGCCGCGACCGTATGCCCCACAGCCTCCGCCACAGCGGCCACCTGCCGTGTGGACACCAGCCGGGCGCCCGGGACGTACAACCGCACACCGCCGCCCCGCACCCCCGCATCCGCGGCGCCCTCCGGCACCGGCACGTCGGCGGGCGGCCCGTCGACAACAAGCGGCCCACCCTCACCGTCCACGAGACCCCATTCCGCCAGTGCCCGGTCATACCGGCTCGGCTCCAGCCCCACCCGCGCCCCTGCCGGACGAGCTACTTCAAGAACCCGGCCCGCCCCCAGATCCCGCTTGATCACCCGGTGCAGCGTCGGCAGCGAGGGCACACACTGCGCACCCCACCCTCCAACGCCCCCTCTTCCTGGGCCCGGAGCATCCTGCGCCGCAACTCCGCGACGTTCCCGCCCGCCTGAGCCAGGACCTCCCACAAGGCGTCACTCAGCGAAAACCCGTCCTGCCGCGGCCGCGCCTCGACATGACCCCGGCGCCCATCGGCCAGCCACCGCCACACCGTCCGCTCTGACACACCCGCCAGCTCCGCCGCGATCCGCACATGCAACGCAGTCAGCGTCCCCTCCCCATCCACCGCAAGAAGCCGCCGTACCACCACACCCCGCGCCAACGACGCACCCCCGGCCAGCACAGCCCCAGCCGACCCCGCCCGGAACTCACCCGCCGAAACCCCCAGAACCGTCACACGGGCCAGCCCACCCGACCCCGCCAACCCCTCACACAGGAACAGCGAAACCCATGACAGCCAGCAACCAACCTGCTAGCCACACCACAACAGCCGTTTGGTCACCCCATAACAGCAACCACAACCCCGCCCTGGACCCGCTACCAGGACACCCACATCACGAGCCCGCTGACGCCCACCCAATGCCACCACAACGCCCAATCACACATGGAGCAGAGATGACGGAGCGCTTGATCGAGGCCGCGGGGACTCGACGAGTGAAGACATGGACTACCCACCTGGGACCACTGGACCTCGCCCATGCAACAAACCTGAAGCTGTCGCAGGTCGTGACAGCGGGCGACCGCCTGGTGCTCATGCCTGCAGACCACCAACCTCATGAGGACGATCACGGTGAGCAGCCCGCTCACGACCTGTTGCGGCTGGTCGAGGTACGCGACGCTCTTACCTACCCGTTGAACCCGGCCTCGCGTGACGCTGAGATGTACACCAGAGACGCTGCACGGTGCCTCGTGCTCCCCACTAGCCCTCGCTGGCAGCAAGCCCTCGAGACTGCCCTCCTAGGACCTTGGAGCGACTCCCTGTGGGATGCGGGCCAGCTGCCGAGCACCGCACTGAGCGCCTTGAAGTCGGAAACCCGAACCCTGCACCGGCAACTGGTCCCGATCTGGCGTCGTAGAACTCAACACGGCCGAGTGCTTTCGCTCGATGCCGACCTCGGTGGCATGTCACTCCACGACCTCGTCGCGGCCGATGTCGACCTGCTCTCTCACAACACGCACGGAGTCTTCGAGGACGAGCGGCTAAGCACCGTTCTACGAGCCCTGGACCCCGCAGAACGGCAGGTCGTCTTCGCCTACGCCCAAGGCGAGGGCACGACCTGGACCGAGGCCGCAGCGGCAGCCGGCGCCACTTCACCCGACACCTTCGGCGAACGAGTCCGGCGCAAGACCAAACGACTCGCTGCTGAACAGCGCCGTCGTACCGCCCAGCGACGGTCCTGAGGCCGTCGCCTGCTACCGCCATCCGGCACCAGATCCACTTTCGACACCACCGGCGAGCCAGTGTCGGCAATCGCCGACACAAACTTGCGTCGGTCAGCAACTCTCCGGCGCGTAACATGCGGCTGGCCGCAACTTTTGCCGTACAGTGCGCAGCACCTGTACGTGAAAGGATCATCTACATGGGAGAAGCGGCACGGCCGCTGCGCGGGCGCCGCGCAGGGCCACCATCCCAACAACCCCGCCCCGTACGGTCAGTAGGGGCGGGCGACGGCGCAGACCTCGCCCGGCTGATCGCAGAACAGTTCGGCAAAGGGCCCGTCCACGAGGTCAAGACCGTCGTCTACCGCCGGCCTCCCCACGACATGCTGGGCGCCGACGGCTACTCCCTCGTCAGCAACTACTTCCTGCGCCGAGTCCTGCCGTACTGCCTGATGCACAACATCATCAGCAAGCTCCAGGCCGCCGTCCTGTCGAACATGATCGGCAGGCAGAAGAAGGGCAAGATCTACGCGACCCACGCCGAGATCGCTGACGAGATCGGCGTGAAGCGCACCAGCATCGGCCACGCACTGGACGCGCTGTGCGAGAAGAACCTCGTACGCAAGGTCAAGCGGTCCTCCTACCAGCTCAACCCCCGCGTCGCGTATAACGGGAACGGCCAGGAACAGCACGACTTCCTGGCCGAGCTGCGGGCACTCGCGCTGGAATCCAAGTTCCCCGACGAACTCGCACCCGAACTCAGCCTGTTCCCCAGGTCTGAGGTCGGCTGACCGAAAGGGATCCTCGCCATGCTCTTCCAGACCACCGGGCTGTTCGGCATGCTCTACCAGCTGCAGCTCACCCCCACGGCGATCGACGTCCTCTCGGTGATGGTCAAGCACCAGGACGCCGGCGGCAACGTCGGCATGAAGCAGTCCGAGATCGACGCGATCCTCGGCGTCGGCCAGGCCTCCATGAGCCGCGCCATGGCACTCCTCGTCGAACGCGGCATCGTGCTCCGCTCCGGCGGAGGCCGCGGACACCGCTACGCCCTCAACCCCGCCGTGGCCGGCTACGAGTCCCAGACCGAGCTGGAAAAGGCCATGGCCGAACAGCTCGCCGTCGGCGGCCCACCCCCCATCAAGGTCCCCGGCTACGACAAGCGCCCGCCCAAGCCCGGCAAGGGCGGCCTCCACGCGGTCGCCTGACCAGCACCACAACGCAGCAAGGCCCCGGCGGGATTGCCGGGGCCTTCTGCACCTGTACGCGAAAGCGTCCACACCAGTATGCCCCGAAGCGCCGATAGGCACCTCCCGCTTCCCACGGCCCCGGAGAAAGGCCCGCGATGCCCTCCGCCGTCCCCCCGCCATGGCCCCACTGCGGCCACGACGCCGCCCCAGCCACGAACCCGGTGGGATGCCACGGCATTCACGTTCCCGGCCACACCGCATGTCTGGCACATCTAGCGGATACTGACTGTGACGCCTACCTGGCCAGCCTGGCGCCCGGTGCTGATATCGATCATCGCGGTACCCCCTTCACCGAAGACCTGCTGGACCGACTCCTCAGGGCGCTCCGCGACCCCACCACCGAAAAGCCCCACATAGGCACTGCCCAGTTGAACGAAGCGCAGTTCACCGGCTCCGCCAAATTCGACGGGACGCGGTTCTCCGGTCCCGCCTGGTTTGACGGGGTGCACTTCTCAGGCCCTGCCGATTTCAGCAGGGTGGAATTCTCCCCCCTCGCTCACTTCACCGGGGCGCGATTCGCCGGCCCCGCGCATTTCGGTGCAGTCCGGTTCTCTGACGCCGCCAAGTTTGACCAAACGGAGTTCTCTGACTACACCACATTCGACGATGCGCGGTTCTCCGGCCACTCCGACTTCAGCCATGCCAAGTTCTCACTCGGTGTCTACTTCAACCTGGCGAGGTTCTCCACCGGCGCCGTGTTCACAGCGGCCCAGTTTTCCGACACCGCCGAGTTCGACACGGTGCAGTTTGATGGCCCTGTCTGGTTCACCGCGGCGCGGTTCGCCGACCGCGCCTGGTTCGACGCCGCACAGTTCTCCGACAACGCCTGGTTCTATGAGACGCAGTTTTCGGGTGACGCTTGGTTCGGCACGGCCCGGTTCGCGGGAGTTTCGGAAATGGGACCGATCGTATGCGCGGGAGAGGTGAACCTCTCGGGCGCTGTGTTTGACGCGCCGGTGACGCTGGAGATCGCGGCGCGCCAGGTGCGTTGCGAGCGGACTCGGTGGGAGTCGACGGCGACGTTGCGCCTCCGCTATGCCAACGTAGACCTCACGGATGCGGTGTTGTCCGCACCGGTAGCAGTGGTCGCCCACCCGGCCCCTTTTCCCGCCAGCCCCCAGGGCACCGTGGACGAGAGCTTGCTGGCAGGCTGTCGCGGCGGGGTGCAGGTGGCCTCAGTACAAGGCGTGGACGCCGCCCAACTGGTCCTCACTGACACCGACCTGACCGACTGCCGGTTCACCGGCGCCTTCCACCTCGACCAGATCCACATCGAAGGCCGCACAACGTTCGCTTCTGTCCCCAAAGGACTCCACTTCCGCGGCCCTATCTGGCCCGTCAGGTGGTCCCAACGCCGCACGCTGGCCGAGGAGCACCACTGGCGAGCCCAGGTCGCCGGCCAGCCCGCCATATCTCCCCAGCACCCTCCAACGGGCCAGTTCTGGCGCGTCGGCCCCCACCACGGCGATCCCGCACGCACACCCGACTGCGAGGACATCGCGGCCGTCTACCGCCAGCTCCGTAAGGCGTTCGAGGACGCCAAGAACGAGCCCGGCTCCGCCGACTTCTACTACGGCGAAATGGAGATGCGCCGCCACAGCCACGACGACACCCCCCGCGTCGAGCGCGGCCTGCTGCACGCCTACTGGCTCCTGTCCGGCTACGGCCTGCGCGCCTCCCGCGCCGCAGGGTGGCTGATCGCCGCGATGATCACCACCATCGTGCTGCTCATGGGATTCGGTCTTCCCCAGAACTCCCCGCGGCAGGAAGCGAGCGGGACCGTGCCGGCCGGGGGCGGCCGGGTCACCTTCGCGATCGACAAGGACGAGCCGCAGAACCCGACGCACGACCGGTTCACGGGGAAGCGGTTCGAGAAGGCGCTCAACGTCACCCTCAACTCCGTGATCTTCCGCTCCAGCGGCCAGGACCTCACCACCACCGGCACCTACATCGAGATGGGCTCCCGCCTCCTGGAGCCCGCCCTTCTCGCACTCGCCGTCCTCGCCGTACGCGGACGCATCAAACGCTGACCACCACGGTCCTTCCGCGCCCAGCCCCTAGTGTGACCAGCGTCACGCGCCGCTGAGCAAGATTCATTGCCGGTCGGACCGCTGCCCGGGACAGGGAGATGACCGCTACCGTTCTGCGAAAGAGGGCACACCGTGACTGACGAAGCCGAAACACTCGCCTGGCGAAGGCGCTGCCGAGAAGTAGAACCGCCGCAGGGGGGATCAGCACCGGTGACCAGCGAACATGGACCGCGGCGGCACTTCCCGGTCGTCGTTCCCGTGCCCTCCTCACCAACCTCCGCGCAGGCCGCCTCACCTGACCTGCTGCACGTCACCCCCACCGAAGACGGTATTGCGCGGGGCCGAGAACGAGGGTCTCTCGCGGGAGGCCCCACCCGACAGCCCGAACTGGTTCAGGCGCTCAAGCTCCGCGGTCAGATCAGCGGTGCACTTGAGACATTGCTGGCCATCAGGGACAGCATCACTCCCGATACCGTCGACCGCTTCGCCTCTCGCGTCCTGGTGGTGCCGCGCAGCGAACGCTGGCGGGAAGCAGTGACCACAGCCTCGCTGGGAAGTTGGTGCGAGCCCTTCTTCGACACCGGGCACCTGTCAACCACAGCGCTTGGAGCCCTGAAGGCGGAGGCCCGGGCGGTGCACCGGCAGCTGGTGCCGGTGTGGCGCCGGCGCACCCGGCACGGCCGCGTGCTGTCTCTGGACGCCGGCCTCGGCGACGGGCTCTCGCTGTACGACCTGGTCGCCGCCGACGCCGACCTGCTCGCCCACGCCACGGGCTGCGTGTTTGAGGACGCTCGGCTCAACGCCGTGCTGCGCGGCCTCAACGAGACCGAACGACGGGTCGTGTTCGCGTACGCCGTGGGCGAGGGCACCACCTGGGCCGAGGCCGCGGCCGCCGCCGGCGCCACCGACCCGCACGCACTCGGCGAGCGAGTCCGGCGCAAGGCCAAGCGGCTGGCCGCCGAACAGCGGCGCCGTGTTGAGCAACGCCGGGCTTGAAGGGGGCGCCCGGCATCTTCTTCAAGATTCCTTGTCGGTAGGGCCGGATCCCGGGACCGAGAGGTGAAGACCCTGCGTCGAAGGAAGCCAGGAAGATGATCCTTCTCCTCATGCTGGCCTTGTTCATCCTCGGGCTCCTCGCCTGGCGGGCCATGGACAAGGCCAGGGACACCGACGTCACCGGCATCGTCAGGGTGGCGCTCGCGGCGATCGTGACACTCGTCCTGAGCTACGTGGCCCTGCGCGTCGTACCACCCGAGGACGTGCCCGATCTGCTGCACGGCGCTTTCACGGCACTGCGGGCAGCGTGAAACGGCCGAGTCGAGCGAGCGTTCGCTGCGTCGCGAATCGTCCTCTGAGATGGTCACGCGCGTCATCCAGCCGCTCCTCCTCGGCCTCGCCGTCTTCGCCGTACGAGGACGCATCAACCTCGAGGACCATCGCTGTGCGAGCCAGCAGTAAGGTCTGGGCATGGTGACGCGACTGCGCAGGCTCGAGAGCCTGCTGGGTGGACGCCTCGACGGCATCGACTACAGCAGCATCGCTGAGCTGGTCGGGAACGCCGAAGCCGCCGAGAGCGAGGACCTCGACTACAAGCGGGCTCACTACAGCGCCGACGACAAGGGACGCGAGGAACTGGCTAAAGACGTCGCTGCCTTCGCCAACCACACGGGCGGCCTGCTCGTCCTCGGCATGGCAGAGGACAAGGGTGTGCCCAGCAAGGTGTTCGACGTCGACCTGGACGACCGACACCTACGGCACATTCGGCAGGTCGTCGCGAACAACACCGCACCGCCCGTCCCGTACGAGGCCATTGCCGTGCCCAACCCCGATGCCCCAGGCACCGGATTCCTGCTGCTCGCTGTGCCGCGGAGCCCGTCCGGCCCGCACGCCGTGACTGCGCCTCCAACGAAGCCGTCACGAGACGCTCTGCGCCATCCCCGGCGTGGCAGCAGCAATCGGGGTGCCGTCGCCGTCTGGGCACGAGAGGCCGGCTTGACCTGACCGCTTGAACCGGGGGATCGGCCCAGGGAGTGCTCCGGTCACGAGCGGGGCAGATCGTGACCATTCGCGTCACGCTCCACGGGAAGGGGGCCATATGTCCTTCACCTGGCGTTACCTCGTCCGGCCCGACGGCTCTTTCAGCCGCATCGGCAACATCAACGGCAGTCTCGACGACATCAGCGACGAAGAACTCGCCCGGCTGCATCCCGCCGACCGTGACGAGGAGGAACAACCGGACCGGCCTTGTTCCCGCTGCGGAGGCGACCTCCTTCTGTACTGGCACGGGCCGCTGATGACCGGCGTATGGATGGAGCTCTGCTCGGCCTGCGACGCACACCGCCCCGCCGCCCGCGCCTTCATCCGCTGGTACCGCGACACCGACCGCGACCCGAAGGCCCTCCCTCAGCTGTTCGAGGACTGGGAGACCGAGATCATGCACGCCCACGGCTGGGCCCGAGCACCTCAGCTCGAGCCTCCCGAGAGTCCGGCTCCCCCACCCGGCGTCACACCGCGCGGACGGGGCTGAACACTCTCGGTCGTGGTCGGGGCGGATGCACGGCCACGCCCATCGCGGAGACTGGAGCAGCAGCCCCGGATCCCGTCGGCGACTTCCCCCTCACTCGTTAGTCCAGCAGTTTTCCGCAGCATCCCAGGCAAACGCTTTGACCCGTCCCCTTACAAACGTCGCGGTCCGCCAGACACTTCGGTTCCAGGCAATGATTCCCACACGCGGCAACTCAGCGTCGCGCCATTCGTCGTGCCGATATGTGCCCTCAAGCTTCCCCATGGGTGGGTCCGCGCTGCACAAGACGATCAGTTGTGCCACTGCCTCGGCTGGAAGATCCTCACTGATAGAGATCAACCAACCATGCTCCGTGCGTAGGGTGACCGATTGGACGTCACCCTGAAGGCCCTGCACCTCGCGACTCTCCTCCACCTGACGACGGAGTAGGCGTCGAACTGCTGTGCGCGTTCCTTCATCCAGGGCTCCGGCAAACCGATTTCCGAAGTGCGTAGCGACCGCTTGCAGGAAGGGCGCGGCGGCCAAGGCCCCCACTATTAAGATGTGGTTCTGGCCACCCATCATGATGGAGTCGCCGTCAACGCGATTGGGCAAATTGCGATTGTCCGTCAATGCAGTCCCCCTCCTCACCGAATGATGGCAGCCGCGGCCGAAGGCTGCCAGAGGGCGCCCCACGCATCGGGGTGGAAAGGGGAGCTATGCCCATCCATCCAGCGCAAAGGCAGTAAGGACCAGGCCGACGCCACCCTGCGCGCAGCGGTGACCACGGTGAGGCTCCAATACGCCGGAGCCCTGGAGTAGCAGAACCGCATCGCCCAGCTGCACCGCGTACGTCGGGTTCATCTCCGCCACACATGCCTTCCCGACGTGCTGCCGCCACTCGGGCAGCTGGGGCAGGGGGAAGTAGATCCCGGAGCACCCCATCCACCCACTCACGCTGACCGATGCTCTTGCCCTGTTCCTGTTCGTTCGGTGATGCTCTCGGGGCGTCTCACGGTTTTACCCAAACCCGTGCCGGGGCGCCCCAGCACGTCTCCCCTCCCCTGCGTTCCAGGATCCTTCCGTGCGGCGGCAACGGCACGTCCGGGGCGCGGTCAGCTTCCCGGCAGCCACTCGGAGAGGCCCGCGCGGACCCGCGCGTCCCGGAAGAAGCCGCTGTGGACGACGGCGCTCGCCGACGGGACGACGAGCGGATCATGCACGACGTACGAACCGGCGCGGTGGACGCCCTCGGTCGGTACGACGAGGTCGTTGCCGACACCGAACAGCCGGTCCACCAGCACGTCGAGCGCGCGCATCGCCAACGCCGCGTCCCGTGCGGGCTCGAAGTCGGACGTCACCGCGCGCACCGAACCCTCGGTCGGGACGGCGGAGGCGTTGAGTTCACCGAGCCCCACCGATGAGGGGTCCATCGCCGCCAGACCGTCCAGCCCGCCGAGGACACCAGTCGCACCGTGCTTCACGACTTCGAGGACGACCTCCAGGGTGGTGCTCACCAGTTCCTCCGGGAACAGCCCGAGCAGGTTGGTGAAGACTCCGAGCAGATCGCTCAGTCGCTGCTTCTCGGCGAGGGCCGTGCCCGCGTTGGGGGTGGCGACGTGGACGAGCGTACGGACGGAAGGGGCGGGCCGTCCTGCGCCCGCCAGGCCGTCCCGGTTCAGGTGGCGGGCGACGAGACCGCCCCGGGAGTGGGTGACGACGTCGAGGGTGAGTCGCCGGTCGGCGGGCAGGTGCTCCAGGAGCCAGCGCGCGTTGTCGACCGGGTCCAGGTGGACGGTCGGATGGTCGAAGACCAGGACGCGGCCGTCGTAGCGCCGGTGGAGGTCGTGCAGCAGCGGCTCGTCGTCGGCGATGCCGCGAAAGCCGGTGCGGCACCTGCTGAACGTGCCGTGGACGAAGAGCAGGAAGGGCCGGTCGGCGAGCTCGGCGAGCTGGCCCGTGCTCACCTGCACGCCGGGCCGCTCGCCGGCCCCGTCACCCGCCTGTTCGCCTGCCTTGAGGAACGTCTGCGGGGTGGTCAGCCGGAGCCCGTACGGGCGGTGCCTCTTCTCCCACCGGCTGACCGCGAAGTCTGCCGCGAGACCGGCCGCCCGCTCGATTGGGAACCGCAGCAGGTGCAGGACTTTGCCGACACCGAACCCGAGGATGCCCCGGTCCGCCGTCGGCCCGCCCGCGAGGAGTGCGAACTGCTCCATCGGAACACGGAACGTCTGGGCCCCGGCGGCCCGGTCCGCGCGGCCATTCCGCACCGCCGCCTCGGGGAACACCCAGCGCACGACGCCGGTCGCATCTGCCTCCAGCAGGACCTGCCCCTCGTCTGGCGGGGGCGCGGGTGCCTCCAGCAGGAGGTGCGGGCCGGGAGCGTCGCTCCGGTCGGGCCCGCCGGGGCGGCGTGGCACGGCCAAGTCGCTCAGCGGCACGGTGAGCACCGGCCGCATCCCGGCCTCCTGCGCCGCGGTGCCCAGCAGGCGCGCGGCGGGCTCGGGGACGTGGTCGGTGAGGAGTTGCTCGGGCAGCCCGCCAGGGGCCGCGTCGCGCACCGGCGTCCCGGCCGTGGCCCATCGGCGGACCTCGCCGATGCGGCCGCCGACCGCTGAGGAGCGCAGGACCAGACCGTAGGGGAGTTCACTGCGTCCGTCCCGTTCGAGATCAGGCATCGTCCGTTCCTTCCCGTTCCGCTGCAGCGCCTTCTGCGGTCCACTGGACGGTCAGCCGTGGGTGGCCGAAGAAGACGTAGGCGAGCGGGGTCGACAGCTCGGCCCCGGCCGCGCCGCGCGTTCCGGCACGTCGCCTGCGCAGGTACTCGGCGGGGGCCGTGCCGCCCTTCAGCACGGCCTTGTAGAAGCCCTGGGCGAAGTTCTTGGCGACCTTGTCGTCGACGTTCCACAGCGGGGCGACGGCCGCCTGCGCCCCGATGCCGAGGAAGGCTGGCACCATGCCCGCGTAGGCGCCCAGCTCGCTGCGGCCCTGCCCGACCTGGCAGGCGTTGAGGAACACGAGCCGCACCCCGCTGGCCTCCACTCCGGTGACGGACCGTCGGCTCAAGTACGTGCCGTCCACCATCTGCAGACCGTCCTCCAGCTCTTCCGTACTGAACTTCCCGTGCACGGCGAGGTGGAGGATGTCCGGCCCTCGCTCGCCCTCCAGGGCCATGAGCACCTGGTCGGTGGTGGCGTCGACGGGGTTCGCGCGGTAGTGCCGGATGAGGTGCTTGGCCTCGGCCTTCGCCTCCTTGAGTTCGGCGACGGCGTAGTCCCCGGTCACCACGGACATCGTGCGGGGTTGCAGATGCGCGGGCGGGGCCGGGGTGCGCTGCCGGTCGCCGTAGATCCAGCGGCCGACGACCGCCTGGGCGCCGAGGTGGGCCGGCACCGCCGGGTCCAACGGCTCGGACAGCAGGGCCAGTTCCCAGGGGATGTACGGGTCCCAGGTGGCCAGGAGCACGCTCGGCGGACCGGCATGTTCCCCTGCGGCCCGCAGGGCGGCCCACACCTCCTCCGGCACGGCGCCGCTCGCCTCACGGCCGACTCCCTTGAGGTAGTGGGCTAGGTCGTAGGCGTCCTTGCGCTCCTGCACGCCGCGCATGACGGAGCGGGCCCAGTCGGCCTCACCGCCGAGCGTGGTCACGAGCGGCTTGTCGCAGGCGCCGACGCCCGGGTGCGGCGAGCGGTACAGCCAGCAGTGCTGCCGCCCGTCGCTGTCGTTCCCCGGGGCCACGACGATCTCCAGGTCCGGCTGGGTGTCGGCGTCCGCCTCTTCCGGCAGCACCCATACGCCTCCGGCCGCCTGCCTCCGCGGTGGCTCGTCACCGGCTGGCTCCCCGGGCGCCTCCCCCACCCGTACGGTCCGGTGGGCGACCCCGATGATGCTGCCGGCGACCGCGTACACCGCGGTGATCACCCGCTCCGCGGCCAGGGACGGATCGTCCACCGCGCGCAGCCTGAGCATCCGGTACGGGTACGGGTCGTCCGGACCGGCGCGCATGCGCAGGGTGAGAGGGTCCTCGCCGACCACGGCGAAGCCGTGCGCGAGGACGGAGACGTCGAGCGTGAATACGCCGGTGGGGACGGTGAAGGGGGCGGGCTGGACGACCTCGGGTGTGGGGAGCGGGGCCAGCCCGACGCGCAGCTCGAAGGCTTCGTCGGGCACGACGTGCTGGGAGGCATCGAGACGGGCGTAGGCCTCGCGGGTGGGGGCGGCCATTTCGAGGAGACAGGCGTAGGCCTCGCGGGTGGCGGCGGCCATTTTGAGCTCAGCCCCCTCGAGTGAGATGTGGAGGCTGGGCTCGGCGCGCCTGCGCCTGAACCAGTTCCGGAGGCGACCAGGCACTAGGTGGCGGCCTGTCGTTTCATCTCTTGCCCGCCCTCCCTCGCCCCCGTACTCCGGGGACGGCGCAGGGGGCCCGGTCGGCGGGCCCGACGGCTGCGGGGCCGCGGCCTTCGGGGCGGGGGCGGGGGCGGCTCGAGAGAACCCATACCCGCGGGGGCGAGGTGAGGAGCCCGGGGCGGCCCCCACCCTCCCCGGCTCGTCGGCTTCCCCGTATCCGGTCTCCGGCTGCAGCAGCCACGTCAGGTGGGCGAGTTCGCCGGGGCGGGAGGTCGGTTCCGGCCAGCGCACGGGAGGGTGGCCCAGGTGGGGCGCCGCCCTGGACAGTTCTCGCAGCGTGGCGAGGCGTTCGTCCGGGTCCTCGTCCCTGAGCCGTGCGACGGCACGGCTGACCACCTCGGCGGGCGGCGCGAGGCTCAGCACCGCGCCGAGCCAGTCGGCCCGGCCCTCGGGCACCGCCCGAGGGAGCTGGGGGAGATCCGCCGCGAGCGTGTCCGGCAGCACCTCGACGACCTGTCCGAGGCGCTCAGTGGCAACCCGGAGGGTCTCGTCGTCCTCGTCTACGGCATCCACAAGGGTGGCGATCAGCGCCGACAGCAGCCGCTGCCTCCCATCTTCGAAGAGGGAGGCGAGCGGGGACAGGTCCGACGGGAAGCCACGACCGTCCAGGAGGCGGTGGGTCACGGCCATCTCCACGCCCATTGCATAAAGCAACTCGCCCGGATCGCCCCGTGCCGGAGGGGTGACGGCAGGCCGGTCCCCGGTGGCCAGCGCCCGCCGCGCCGCGTCCTGGTGGGCCGAGCCGTCGTCAGCGGCCCACCCTTCCAGGACGGCCCGCACCTCGACCACAGGGAGGTGTCCGGCCGCCTCGACCAGGGAGTCCGGCACCAAGGGATCCGCCCGGAAACGGCTGAGGACCAGCTCCGCGACCTCCTCCGCCGCCTGTTCGTCCAGCGGGAGCGCGGCGCACGCCGCGAGGGCTTCAGCGCGCAGGCTGCGGTTGACCTCATGGACGGCGAGGAGCAGCAGCGGGCCGAGGTCGTCCGACGTCAGGAAGCGGTGCGAGCGTGAGGCCACGGCTCGGCCCTCCGGGAAGATCGGCCCCACCACTCAGCGTAGCCCGGGGGACCTCCCCGGTCTTCTTGTGCGTCGCCGTTCAGCCGCGGTACGTCTCCAGCAGCCGCTGCCACACCTTGCTGATCGTGAATATGGACGGGACGGCGGGCCACAGGCACGGTCGAGAGGAACCTCGCCGGTGATGCCGCTCGTCGCGGCGACACCGAGCACAACGACCGGCTGATGAACCTCGCCCTCCCCCGCTGACTTCCCGTACGACGTCCAGCGCGGAGACGTAGGCGACGCCCTCGCCGTCTCGCCCTGCGCGAGTCCATCCGCCGGGACATCGAGCGCGGCCGGGGCGTCCGCGTCCGCCAGGCGATGGAGCTGGGCGCCACCCGGCGCCAGGTCGCGGACGCCCTGGACGTCGACCCCGACGAGGCCCACGAGCTCCTGCGCGCGTGGGCGGACATTGCAGCACGACCTCCACCGCCGCGACGTCGCGGACGGGCGGCCCCAGCCGCTCGGGCCGGACGACGATCGGCACGCCGCCCTCCTGGCGCCGTGCAAGCTGGGCGACGACGAGACCGCTGCACCGGGTGCCGGGTGACCGGCCCGGCCTCCCCGGACGGCCGCGCGCCCGGAGGACCCGACGCCATGCGACGGCTCGCACGACGCGGTGACCGTGATCGACAGTTCCGGCACCGAGGTACCCGGGTGCGAGCACCACGGCGCGCGCCTGCTCGCCTCCTTAGACGGGGCCGCGCGGTTGAGGACAGCGTTCCCGCCGCCGAGGCCCGGTCACGATGGCCGCCGACGGCATCCGCCCGTTCTGTTGGTACGAGAGCGCTCCACGTACGGAGCCCTCCCAGCTCAGCCACGACGAGAACTGCTCGCTCGCCGCCGGCATCCCCGGATGGTCGGTCCCACGGAAGGACCTCGGATGACGGACACGATCGACGTTGCCCGCCGACGACGAGGCGCCCGTGTACCTCTACTGCGGCCTTACCGGGGTGGGCTCACTGCTCCGGGGTGACCGCCCAGGGAGAGGACGCCACGGCCGCGCTGGAGGCCGTACGGGACCGCGCCGCACCAACCGCCCGCACCCGACCGAGTATCGTCTCGGGCCCCTTCCGGCTCCGGGAGTGACGGCCCCGGCTGGAGGGCCCGGTGATGCTGCTCGGCCGGGCTCCACACCCTCATACTGAGGGGATAGAAGGTGGTCAGAATGCGAACCCGGAACCTTACCGTCACGGCAGCTATTGCGGCGGTTCTGGCCGTGGGAGGGGTTACCGCGTGCGGCGGTACCCCTGCTCAGGACAAGGCGGATCTCCCCGTGACTACGACGGCGGACCTCCCCGTGACTACGACCGAGGAACAGCGCACTCGGCAGTCTCCCCCGACGCTCCGCGTCGGTGAGACCGTTACGGCCTATTACCAGCCCGCGTATGACGAGCCAGATCAGCCGGTCAAGGTCACCTTGAAAGACCTGGCCGAGGTAGCCAACGAAACACCCGGAAAAACGAGCTACGCGATGACATTCCGCGTAGAGAACACAGGTACGGTCCCGTTCCTCTCCTCACTTCTGGACGGAGGCACGTGGGAGAGCGAGGACGGCCGGTTGGTTAATTCCGTGATTGTGGTAGGCCACGAATACGAGGACTTCGTCGGAGAGATCCCGCCCGGCAAGTACGCCATCGGCACGTCGGTTGTGGAAGTCCCGGAAGGCAAGGGAACGCTCCACTTTACGGACACGGGCACATCGCCCATGTTCGACGTCCCAGTGAGCAGCTGAGCGCCCAGTTCCGCCCGCGACTGAACTTTAAGGAACGGACCGGCCACCACCAAAAGCAATGGGGTGGCTGAGCGCCGTACGGACAGTGCGGAACGGCGCCGCGCCCCGCCGGGCGTGGCCCTCCACCCAAGACGCGCTGACCTGCCGCGTCAACACCGTACCGGCTGGATGGGCGACGCTCGGCTGCAGTCGGCGGGCAGGAGATCACCAGCCATGGTCCAAGGATCCAGCCCTCGTCACGCCGCCCTGCACGTCCGAAGAAGGAGATCCATCGCGTTCGAGCCAACCGTCGCCCCATGCCGGCACGGGCTGGGCAAGTTGCTGCTTCGCGGCGTAGATCGCCGGGCGGTCCTCCTGGATCCACCTCAGGCGCCTGCCGCTGCGGCGGATGGTGCGCACTTCCAGCGATCCCCGCTGCCCGGCCACCCCGGTGGTGATGGTGGTGCACTGGTCGCTGCACTCAGGCGGCAGATGGCAGTTGCAGTGGTTGTCCCAGGGGGTGACGGGCAGGCCCCAGCCGGGGGCCGCGAGCAGCGCCATGAGCCGCCGGTGGCCGGTGGCGCCGTGACCTTCCGCGAACGTGGGGTCGATGATCCAGCGTTCCCCGCCGTCGCGTTCATGGTGGCCGAGCCAGCCGGTCACGGCCAGTGGCACCCCTAGGGTGCGGATCAGTCCGACCCGGCGCAGCAGCCCGCTGGTCAGCCAGGCTGACGCCGCGGTGCCTCGGCGTCCCGGGCGCCGGTAGGGACGCTCGGCCGGGTGCCAACTGGTCGGCCGGTCGCGGTGACACGGCGTCATGCCGTAGGTGGCCAGCCGCTGGTCCTGGACGTTGGCCGCGCGCAGCCACTTTTCGGGGGCCAGACCCGACAGGATGACGGAGGCTGAAGGGTCCGGCACGCGGAGCACAACCTGCCCGTCCTCAATGTGGGTACGGGCCCCTGGCACCCCCATGATGTCGCCGTCCTCGTCGGCGCGCGGCAGCAGTGCCTCGGCCAGGTCCAGGGCCTGGGTATCGTTCGGGGCGGGCCGCTCGACCGGGTCGGCCTCGAATCGGATCAGGAGGCGGTCGGAGCGCGGGTCGACGTATTCGATGCCCCACGGGTGCACAGAGGTGATCCGACGCCAGGCCAGTGCGGCCATCACCCGGGCCTCCAGCAGCAGCTGGTCGGCGTCCGGGTGCGGGATCAGCAGGGAGCCAGGCTCGGCGGCCTCGACACGGCGGCGGGCGGACTGCCAGGGCAGCCCGGTGTACAGACGTAGCAGTTCGGCGCGACGTTCGATGACGGTTGTCTTCATGACTCGGAGCCCCTCACTACCGCGGAGCCGTCCCGACACAGCACGCGCAGCAGAGAGCCACGAGGATCATCCGGACCATGCTGCGGTGCCAGCCGAGTTGGCTTCTCCACGGGCGTGCTCGATGTCGGGTCGAGCACGGGGCAGGGGCCCCGCCGGGCCCACCACCCTGGATTCGACCACATCGGACGGGGACGAATCCTGCTCGCCGGGGTGACGCGCCGCCGCACCACCCGAATGCCGCGGTGCTCTCGCCGACGCAGTACGTCGCCCAGCTGTGCAGGCGGCACGTGGCGGGGGCCCTGGCGAGGTCATTGGATGCCGCCTGCTCTCTTGTATGGAAGGACCTCCCGGGGGCCCATTCCGCGGTTGAAGTCGCGACGCACAGTTACGCGTTGATGCTGGAGTGTGATACGGGTAGAGATCTTCAAAGCCCCACCGTCGCAACGCAACGGGGGGCGTGCTCTCATTTGGGGCCGGAGCGGGGGACGTCCATGGCCGATACGGCGGGCACGGGCGCTGGGGCCGAAGGCGCCGGAGCACCCTCTGAGCCGGACGGGCCGACATATTCAGAACTCACGATCTTCGACCTCGCTCCGGAGGAAGACAGCGGCTCGGACACGCTGGGCCGCTACCGGTATCAGGCGGAGGTAGCCGTACGGGACTGCCTGGCCATGCTCACGCAGGACGCCATCGACTCCGTCGTCTGCGAGTGGCACGAGGACTTCGTCGTGACGTGGACCGATGGTTCAGTGGAACTGGTGTCGGTCAAGCATCGCGAAGGAACCCAGGGCCCCTGGACGCTCGCGGAGTTGTGTAAGAGCGGCGGTCTGACCCATCTCTTCGACCGCTGGTGCGCGTGCGAGTGTGCCGCCAATGTCCGCCTCAGACTGGCGACGAACGCGGCGCTGAAGCCGGGCAAGGGCAATGCCGGCGTCCTGGCCCGGATGTGCGGCCCGGAGCCGGAGGTTACGGCCGGGCTGACCGTCATGGCGGAGGACATCGCACGCCAGATGCTCAGAGTCCGCTGGAAGCAGCCCTATCCCAACGTCCCGGACACTCCCGTGTGCAAGGTCGCGGACATCCAGATACCCGACGGCTTCGTGGACAAGGTCGTACGATTCCTCGCGGTCCTGGAGATCTCCTGCAAGCCACCGCACCGCGAGAACATCACCGACGTCAACATCCAACGCCTTCTGGTTCCTGCGGTCGAACAGCTGAAGCTGGCGCACGTCGATCTTGAGAACACCTACCGGGCCATCGTGGACCGGATCGAGCGCGCCAACCGTGACGAGAGCGACCGCGGCCAACTGGCCGTGTACATCGCCGACCCGAGCCGGGTCCGGCACAGCACGCAGATGCAGCAGCGCATCGGCCGGCGCAGGATCACCCGCGACATCATTCGCCGGGAGATCGTGTTCACGTCGGTTCCGCTGCCCACGTTCCCTCGCGGCCAGGCGCCCGTGGTGGCACCGGGAGGTGCCAAGCTCCGTCGCAAGATGCGCCGGGGCCGGGTGCCCTCGGACGAGGCGGCCTTCGCGGAGAGGCTGCGGTCCGCGTGGTACACGACCTGGTCCGAGCGGCGCTCCGGCCTGGCCGGGGACGAGACCGACCTGCTGAATCTGTCCACGGACGTGCTGGAGATGGCCTTCGACTGCCGGCGCCATGCACGCGCGCAGGTGGCTGACGGCAGCGAGTTCGGCATCAAGATGAACGACCTGTTGGCCGAGCGGCTCAAGGTCGATGCTCTGCCTTCGCCTCCGCCCTTCCAGCTCAACCACCTGCACCTGCGGGGGCTGGCCTACCAGTTGTGCGACGAGTGCCACTTCTTCTTCTCCGAGCCGTTCGACGCGGACGAGGAAGCCTCATGACGCACAACGCCGACTTCGAGACCGCCGCAGCGAGGATGCGGACTCAGCGCCGGCAAGCCGAGCAGCGCGAGACTCACTATCACGAGGCCCGCATCCTTCTGCTCATCGCGCAGTTCACGACCCCCCAAGGGCGGTCTCTCGGGCCTGACCAAACTCGCCAAGCTCGACTTCCTGCTGCGCTATCCGGGGATGCTGGAGCGTCTCCTGCCTGCGGGCGAGGCGTCGTGGCCGGAGGGAACGGCGCCGACACCACCCGAGCGCCTCGCGGTCGAGAGCCGCATGACCCGCTACAAGTACGGGCCCTGGGACCAGCGCTACTACAGCATCCTCGGCTCGCTCGCCGCCCGAGGCCTGATCACCTACAGCGGCAGCGCCCGCGCCGAGTTCCGTGCCACACGGCAGGGGGCCGACGCCGCGGCCAGTCTGGCCGCAACGCCGGAATGGGCGGTCGTCGACAGCCGGATCAAGCTGCTCAAACGGCATTTCATCGGCACCGGCAAGTCCAGCCTGCTGATGCTCATCAAGCACGCCCTCGGTGGCGGTGCCATGCTCACCCCTGCGGTCCGCGAGCACGTGCTGTCCGTCCAGGCCGAGGTCGTGGCCGGCGACGAACATGTCGTCCTCAGGCGGACCATCGAGGGAGACACCGCCGGCACCGTGGATCTCCTGGACCCCCGCTCCCTCACCCTGGAGCGCTCCCTGCCTGTGCGCGCCTCCGAGGGTGCCACCACGCTCTCCGACTACCTGCTGGACGCACTCGGCTTCCCGCGCGAACAGATCGCCGCACGGAGAGAGGGCGCAGCGCGGCCGCAGAACCTCACCTTCAACGATCTGTACGCCTACGTCTATCTCCAGGCCCGCGAGATCGACCGCCAGGTCGTCGGCCACCTTGACCGTTGGTTCGAGGTCAAGCGCAAAGAACTCTTCCGTTTGATGTTCGGGCTCACCGACAGTGCGCTCATGGAGCTCAAGCGCACCCGGAACCAGCTCTTGGAGAGGCTGACTGCCAGAGACGCTGAGCACAAGAACGTCAGTGCCTTCCTGGCGGCCTCCGACCCCCGCAGTGACGACGAGCTGCGGGCCGAGCTTACGCAGCTGCGCGACACCCTGGGCCGGGCCGAGGCCGCGCTGGCCAGTCTCCGGACCGAACTTGAGGAGCAGACCGCCGCCGACACTGCACTGCGCGACGAACTCCAGAACGCCATCCGCGGCGCGCGGCAGGCCGACGAAGAAGTATCGGCGGCCACCGACCTCGTCGACGCGCGGAGGGCCGTCGTCGCCCAGGTGCAGCTCGACCTCTCCCGTCTCGCCCGGTCGGCCACGGCCATCGACCAGCTCTCCCCCTTCGAGTTCGTCGTCTGCCCGCGGTGCATGCAGTCCTTGGCCGCCCGCCCCGTCGAGGACGGCCACTGCCTCGTCTGCCTCCAGCCCGACCTCGTCGAGGCCGACATCGACCCGGCCGCCATCGAGGAGACACGCACAGTCCTCCAACACCAGCTGGAGGACGCACAGCGCATCCAGCAGGCCGACGAAGATCACCTGCAGGCTGCCCAGGAGCGGTCGCAGCAGCTCAGCTTCGCCATCAGCAGCCTGCGCCGGGAGCTCGACGCCCAGACCCGCGATGCGGTCGCCCCTCGCTTCGACGCCATCGCCGAGGCCAGCTCCCGCGTCGCCGCGCTCAAAGCCAGCATCGATTCCATCACTCAGCTGCGGGAATCGTGGGCCCGGGTGCGCGCCATCGACGCGGACATCCGCTCGATCAAGAATGAGCGGCGGCAGGTCAACAGGGACATCAAAGTGAAGTCCGAGCAGCTCAAGGCCAGCCAGTCACTGCTGCGCGACCTCAGTGACGACTTCGGCCGGCTCCTCACCGGCTGGAACCTTCCCTGGGTCGAGAGGGCCGTCACCGACCGCGACACCTACCTACCCGTCGTCAACGACCAGCCCTTCGAGAGCATGCAAGCCTCCGGCGGCGGCCTCGCCACTTCCGTCAACCTCGCCTACAGCCTCACCCTCCTCACCTCCGGACTCGACCACGCCGACGTCCTGGTCCCGTCCCTCCTCGTGATCGACTCACCGCGCAAGGCCTTCGGCAACAACCCCTCCGACCAGCAACGTGCTGCCGAGATCTACAGCCGGTTCAGGACTCTGGCCGACGCATACGGGGACCGCCTGCAACTGATCGTCGCCGACAACGACCCCCCGCCCATCACCGACGACTCGTTCGGCAGGGTCGAGTTCGACTACGCGAACCCCATGGTTCCCGGCGTCGACCATCCCGGCCCCGATCGCGTCACCCGCATCGAGAACCAGATCGACAACCGGTCGGAGGCCTAGGAAGCCGTCCCGCCAAGAGACAAACCGCGGTACGAGCGGGCACCAGATGCGTGACACCCAGACAGGACACGGGAAGGGCTAATGACCGCAGAGCTCCTCGCCGCCGCGCCGGTCTAGTGGGCGTTGTGGTTGGTGGTGGCGTCACGCTCGTAACGGCCCACATCCAGTTGGAAAAGGCTCACTACCAGCGCTGCAGATCCTTGCGCAGCCGGTCGTACCAGGCCTGTCGGCGCTGAGCGGTGTCTGGCGGCTTCTCGCCGAGCGCGACCACCTGGTCGGTGACGCTGTAAGTGAGGCGATACAGCAATACTTCAGTGGCAGTCTCCAGCCACTTCTGGGTGGACCTGGCTGGCGGTGCTGAACCGAAAACGGTGACGAACCAGGTGGGCAGGAGGGCCCGTTCGTGGACCGCATCGGCCAGACGGCTGCGCAGTGCCACGGTGAGGGCCTTCTCGGCTCTGGCCCCCGCGGCCATCACCGACTGCTTCTCGGCGCGGGTTTTGGCGTCGTTGGCCAGGGCATCTTCGGCTTCAGCAGCGAGGGCTGCCTGCCGGTCGAGATCCTGGCGCAGGCGCCGCTCCACCATGACGGCTTCACGGAGCTTGTCGGCGGCCTCGATGCGGGCGCGGGAGCCGAACCTGGTCGAGAGCAGTGCGCCAACCGCATCGGTGACCGTGGCTCGGTGTGCACGGAGTTTTTCGGCGCTCTCGCGGTGATACCGCAGCCGGTGCTGGAAAGTGGAGCGCTCGTGGTCGCTGAGCAGCAGGCCGCGGGCCTGCCGGCCGCGTTCCATGGTGCGAGCAAGGTCGTGCTGGTCCTTGGGGAAGGTGTCCAGATCCGCTTGCTGTGCACCGCCGGATGCCAGGAGCTGGCCTTCCAGGAGCCGCACCTGCTGCACCAGGCGGTTGACGGCCTGCTGGGTGTCGTCGACGCGGTCACGGAGCTCTTCGTCGACTTCCTCGATCTTCGCTTCGCAGCTTCGGATGTCACTGCGGATACTGCCCAGCTCGTGATCCAGGTCCTCGGTGTAGCCGAGCTTGCGAGAAAGGCTCCCGGCTTCACCCTCCAGGTCATCGATCCGGCTGTCCAGATCCCGGATGCGGCGGTCGACGTCCTCCATCACTTCGCCCCCTGCTGGCTGCTGCCTTCCGAGGCCACGCCGACCACGACCCAGCCGGCCAGGACGGCGATGATCCACCATGCGGAGACCACTCCGAGAGCGACCAGCGCCACCAGCAGGCACAGCACGTGCAGCCCGATCGCGATACCGCGCTGAAGCTTGTAGCCCTCCGTGGTCACGGTGATCGACCAGCCCATCAACGTGCCAATCAGATGGGGTATGAGCAGCACAAGCCACCAGGCCGTATGCCCGAGGACAAACAGTGAGGTGATCAGCGCGACCGCCATCCCGCTCTGACCGCGCCAGGACCACTTCACGACCCGTGCTGCGCGCTCCCGCTTCGGTTGCGCCACACGGGCGGGAAGAGTTCGCTCGAACTCCAACAGCTTCTCAGCACCCGCCACGAGCTGCTCATACAGATCATCGAACGTCGCGTCATCCGGGTCGGCTTGCCTGATCCGCGAGTGGCGCACGCCCAGATCCCTGATCATGTCCCGATGCCGCTCGCGCAGCTCACGCTCGCTCTCTGGCACACTCTCCCCCTCGATCACGCGTCGTAGTTACCCACACCGATCAACCTCCCAGACATGCAGCCGTACAGACGGCCGAAAATCTCCACTAGCAGGCGCTCACGGCTGTCAGGTACCTACTCAAGGCTGTGCCCTGGTCGGCCTGGCACGGCTAGAGGATCTTCTGGGCCTGGGTCGCGACGGCGTCACCATCGATGAGTGTCTTGGAGAGGTGACCTCCTCGTGTCGGACCTCGTGCTGCCCGAGCCCAGCGGGCCAGGTGCGTGGGGCCCCGTCACTCACCCTGCTCGTCACCGCCGGTCAGCGGAACGACAGCCCGGAGTTCCAGCCGATTCTGGAGGGCATTCGAGTGGTCCGCATCGGGCCGGGCCGGCCACGTACCAGGCCGGACAAGGTGCGCGCCGACAAGGCGTACGGCTCTCGCGCGAACCGCACCTACCCCCGCAGGCGAGAACTGGCTCCCGTGGCGCCACGGGCTGTCGGAACCGTTGCCCCGTTGGGATCCCGGCGGGGCAACCTGCCGTCACCGATGGCGACCAAGGGGCGTTGCGGCTGCTCAGGCTGAGCGGGCTAGGGTGCTGGCCATGACTCTGGACCGAGACGGCGTGATGCTGCCGCGACTGCGGCCGACGGACGTTGCGCGGCGAGGGGTGGCCTTCGGCCTGCTGGGTGTGGTGCCGCTCATGGTGGCGACTTTGAGTATCAGCGGCCACAGCGACCGGAAAGAGTTCCTGTCCGTCGTCGGTGCTTTTGCCGGACTCTTCGGTGTGAGCCTGATTGTGGTCGGTGCCGGCTTCTGGTGGGCCAGTGCGGGGGACATCCGACGCGTGCGGGACTGGCGCACTCTCACGAGCCAGGCCGCCTCGGTCACCGTCGTGGGTCCAGCGTTCCTGCGCTCGGGGCTGTTCCTGAGCGTCCTCGGAGCTGCTGCTCTCGGGCTGTACCAGCTCGTGGACACTGCGCCTTACGGCAGTTGGTTGCACGGCTAGCACTTGCCCTGGACGGGCAAGCGGTGCCGGTCCAGTTGACCGGCGGCAACCTCAACGACGTCACCCAGCTACTGCCGCTGCTGGACGCGATCCCACCAGTCCGCGGCAGGATCGGCCGTCCCCGCCGCAAGCCGGACTCACTGTTTGCAGACCGCGGCTACGACCACGACATCTACCGTGACCAGGTCCGAAATTGAGGCAGGGTGCCTGCCATCGCCCGGCGCGGCGCGCTGCACGGCATAGGACTGGGAACCTACCGCTGGGTGATCGAGCGGACCTTCGCCTGGCTGCGCGGCTCCCCACGCCTGCGGAACCGCTGGGAACAGCGTGCCGACATCCACGAAGCCTTCCTCAAACTCGCCTGGTGCCTCATGATCTACCGACAGCTCAGGACACTGCGCTGACTTGGGAAGCAAAGTTGCTGGTCGCCCCTGGATGTCCGCGGCTCATGCCATGATCCGGCCTCATGAGTGACCGTTCGCTTTCCTCCGCCTGGCTGGCTTCGTGGGCGAGCAGGGTCTCCGAGGCTCTGAACGCAATGACGGACGAGTTCGAGCGCCGTCACGGCTTTCCCCGGGCACCAATGAGGTCCGGTCGGCCGACCACGGCGATCAGGCCGCGGCTCGCACGCTTGCCGAAGCGAGTGTCGTCCCTCCTGGCCTGGTCACCTTCTACAAGGGGCGGCGCCGAGGTGAGCCCAGAAGCCGCCAATAGTTGATCTTGGAGCCTCTGGCGGGCAGCCGCCGAAACCCGGTTCAACCCCGTCGGCGGGCAGCGGGGTTCCGGCCGGCGACGTGTCGGGCGATTGCGTCGACGCCGGGGTGGGCGTACCGCTCCAGGGAGCGAACGGATGCGTGGCGGGAGCGGGCCAGCAGCATCGGGGTGGAGGTGCCGTCCTCAGCGTCGTGTGTCAGAGCACTGTGCCGTAGCCGGTGCAGGGTCCAGCCGTCCAGGTCCTCGATGTCCTCGGGTGAGGCGAGCGGGTTGGCCAGCAGCCGGGTGTTCTCCTCGAAGATCTCCTCAGCCCGCCGGTAGGAGAGCCGGGCCCGGCCGGTCTCCGGGCACACGTCGAGCGTCGGCGTGCCAGCCGGGGCCTTGCGGTCGGTGAGGAACAGCGGGCCGCGGGTGCGGCGGCCGATCAGACGGGGCAGCAGCTGGGCGGTGCCGGACTGCCAGTGAATCCATTCCGTCGCCCTGCCCTTGGCGGTGATCTTCCCGCGCTTGTCCTGCGGGTACAGGTCTTCCACGTTCAGGCACAGCACCTCATCGGCCCGTGCTGCACTTTCGTAGAGGAGCTTCCAGAACGTCTTCTGCCGCAGGGCGACGTCCAGGCGCCACAGGGCGGCGATCTGGTTCTCGGCCAGGGCCTTGGTGCGGTCCGGTGGTGCCGGCCGCCGCTCGATGCCGATCGTCGGGTCGCAGTCGATCCAGCCCTGGCGCTGCCACCAGCCGATCGCCTTGCGCGCGATGGACAGCTCCCGGTTGACGGTGTCGGCGTCCATCTCGTCCGCCCGCGCCGCCGCCAGCTCGGCCAGCACCTCCGGCAGCGCCGGATCGTCGATCGCGGCGACGGGGAAGACGGGCGGTTTCGCGCTCCGGCGCGCCGGAGCGGTCGGCGCCGCCTCGCCGGCGAGCATCCACCCCCACGTCGTCAGCGAGATCCGGTAGATCGGCGCGGAGGACTTCGCGATGCCCGCACCGGTGAGGTACCGCTCGACCGCCGCGGTGTACGACGAGGGCGGCGCGGACAGGGGCACCACCCGGGCGCGCGGCAGCCGCAACGCGCCGCCGCTCCCGAGTTCGATCGCCATGCCCGTCCCACCCTCCCGCCCGAGTGCTCGTGGTACGCGCTGCCGCCGAAGAAGTCACCCGCGTCGACGACCAGTGCGCCCTGGTCTCGCCGAGTGCGGACGGCGGCCAGCACCGCCGACCCAGTGGGGACGGCTGAATGGAAGTCGCTGGTGGCCACCAGCGTCGCGGTGCCCATATCAGCACCCTCCGATTTCACACGGATGCGATGCGCAGGCCAGGACATCTGTCACGTGAGACCTCGCTCAAAGGTGTAGTGACGGTCGGATCCACTGCCGGGTACTCCCCTGCCGGACCCGGACCCGCGCAGTTCGGCGTTGGGCCTGGCAGCAGTGCCTTGGACACCAACAATGGGCTCAACCGTTCGATCCAGTCGACCAGCTGAAGGGGGTCCCTGGGGGGTCCCGTCTCGACCAAGGAGTCACAGCACCTGTGCGCTCAGTGATTGACTGAAGGTGTGGAAGCAACCATCCAGCACCCACTCGAAGTTGCGCGCCGTGCGGCTGGCAAGACGATGGACGAGTTGGTAGCCGGCATCCATGACGCGGCCGCCCGACGTGGACTGCGGTCAGGCACGGACGAGGCCCGTGTGCGCAAGTGGCAGCGAGGCGTCAAACCCAGCGATGAATCCCAGGTCTACATCGCCGAAGCACTCGGCTGGCCCGCCGACATCGTCCGCCCCGACGACTGGCCGAACTGGCTGCCGCTCACCGCCGACGGGGTGGTGCCCCTAGGCCCCGACAGCTCCGTGCCCGCCCTGAGAGAGGCCCTGCGAACAGCGATGGAACACCGAGACTTCCTGACGATCACTGGCACCGCCGTCTCCGCCCTGGCAGCGGCCTGGGCCAGCGGCTACCACGACGCGCTCGTCCAGGCCCACGACGGCAAACCGATCAGCGAGGACCTCGTCGTCTTCCTGGAGAACTCCGCCCAGCACCTCGCTGGCCTCTCCACCGAGGAGCGGCAGTACACGCCCGCCCTGCTGAACGCCCACCTCGTCACGGTGACCGAACTACTCGAGAACGGCCGTTGCACGCCCGCCCTCGGGCTGCGCCTGCACACTCTGGCGGCCTCCCTCTCCCAGACCGTCGCCTGGCACGCCTTCGACCTGCGCCGCCACACCCAAGCCAGCCGGAACTGGGTCGCCGGTCTGCACAACGCCTACGCTGCAGGAGACCACGACATGGGCGCCGGCCTCCTCGGCGACCTCGCCTACCAGGCCGCCTGGCGCCGCGACCACACCACCGCGGCCAACATCCTGAACCACGCCTTGACCCGCGCCCAGAACCCCGCCGCCCGCTGCCTGCTCCAGCTGCGTCTCGCCCGCACCCTGGCCGCACGGGGTGACCAGAGCGAACGCCGCGCCGTACTGCGCGCCCTCACCGCGGCCGAGCAACACCTCAACGACGCCGGCACCGACCGACCCACCTGGTGCGCCTGGGTGTCCGAAGCCGATTTCGCCGTCGACTCCGGCCAGGCGCTCCTGGACCTTGGCGACGTCGGCCGCGCCCACCAGCTCATCAGCGAAGGCGAACGCCTATTACCGCCTGCCCGGGACAAAACGAAGGGCGTGTTCCTCGCCTACCGCGCCGCGAGCTACCTCGATCTCAAGGAACCCGAGCCCGCCGCGGCCGCCGCCACCCAGTCCCTGCTCTTGGCCCGCCGCATCGGAGCGCCTCGCTGCGTCCGCCTCGTCGACGACCTGCTCCCCCGCTTCCAGCCCTACGCCCGTGCCCAAGGCGTTGCGGAACTCCTCCAAATTGCCGCCGCATAGTTGGCATTGGCCGACC
Organism: Streptomyces afghaniensis; assembly: GCF_044327915.1. Lineage (NCBI taxonomy): Bacteria > Bacillati > Actinomycetota > Actinomycetes > Kitasatosporales > Streptomycetaceae > Streptomyces > Streptomyces afghaniensis. The sequence goes on along the minus strand of NZ_JBIRGJ010000014.1, from coordinate 29,407 downwards.
GCACACAGCCCGGAGGGCACCAACAGTTTGCCGCGACGTGCAAGGCGCCGTCGCCGCCCGGCGCACGAGCGCTATTGGATCAGCCAGTCACGCCAGGCCACGCGGCCCGGCGTCCTGCTGGCTGCCCATCAGGGACGGTTGAGCAGCGCGCCCGACCTGGACAGCGTGGTCGCCCACGTCGAGCAGGCCACCTGAGGGCTCGCCCACCAGAAAGGGACCGTCATGAGCGAGTTCGCTGACACCGCCCCGTACTACGCCGCTTACCGCCCCGGCATCCCCGCGGCTGCTGTTCGCCTGCTCAGCCAGACGGTCGCCGGCAAGCAGCACCCGGTCCTCCTCGACCTCGGGTCAGGAACGGGGCAAGTGCCTGCCGCCCTGCACGATGCCTTCGCCGAGATTGACGTCGTTGAACGGGACCCCGGCATGCTGGCTGAAGCGGGCAAGGCTCTGGCCGGTCTGTCCGACACGACGATCCGTCTGCACAACAAACCGGCTGAGCAGTTCGTCCCGCCCCACGCCGACTGGGCGGCCGACATGGTCACCGTCTGCCGCGCGTTCCACTGGATGGACCAGCCCGCCGTACTGTCGCTGCTGGATGGCTGCACGGCAAAAGACGCTGCCGTCGTCGTCATGGGAGACGGCAGCCTCTGGACGGCCCGCTCGACGTGGACGGACGCCCTGCGGTCCCTGATCCAGGAATACACCGGCAGCGAACGCCGGGCTGGAAAGGGCAAGACCTACGCGGCGCACGACCGCCCCTACCGGGAGATCCTCGCCGAGTCCCCGTTCCCGGACGTCGAGGAGCGCACGATCCCGGTCGAGCGGCCCTGGACCCCGCAGACGGTCATCGGCTACCTGTACTCGACGTCCTTCGCCTCTCGTCCCCTGTTCGGAGACCGGCTGGAGGAGTTCGAGGAGCGAGCACTCGCCCTGCTGACCGAACACAACTACAGGGGCGGCCTGAACGAGCTCGCGCGCTTCGACGTCCTGATCGCCCGCCGCCCCTGACCCCTCACGACGTCTACGGGCGGGGATCCCACTCCAGTGCGGCTACCGGTGGCTCCGGCCGGTCGACGACCCGATCCCGCCCCCAGCCCGATCGAGCGGCACTGAGGTGATCCGCGGCCGCCTGGCTCCGGTCCCAGCCGACGCCCCGAATGCCTCAACCCACAACTCCGCATGCCCCACGGACGCGTTCGGTAAGGGCGACCGGACTGACTCCACGCCATGAAGCCCCAGCGCGTTAGTGCCGAAGCGGGTTCGATCGACCCGATCTGGTGACCTTCAGCGTGGCTGAGTTGCTGGGGCCATGGTCGGCCCTTGCACGCTCTTCGCTACCATCCCTGCGCATGACAATGCGGGGGTGGCGACTGGGTGTCGTGGCGGTGCTGGCGGCGCTCTGTGTCTCCGGTCCAGGACAGCCGGAGGTCATCCGTACGGCGTCGGACCTCGGCCCCCTGCCGGCCGACCGCTACGACTACACGCCGCAGGACTACCAGCGATCGCAGCGAGCATCAGCGCTGCTGGTCCGGCAGTGCATGGCAGAGCACGGCCACCCGGACTTCCCGCTCGACCCCCGCTACCCCACCGATCCCATCGTCGCCACCGCGGTCAGCACCGACTACGGTGCCCTGGATCTCGCCGCCGCCCGCCGCTGGGGCTACGGCTGGGACCCGGCAAAGTCCCGGGCTCTGAGACCGAAGGGCCGCCGGATGACCAACGCCGAGTATGCGGACTTCCCCGCCTGCAACGCAGAGGCGAGCCGGCGGCTGATGCGCGGCATCGACGTCAAGCGGGACTGGCTCTACGCAAGTACACGGGCGATCGAGATCGACAAGGCCGTCAAGCGCGACCCGCGCCTCCGTGCGGCGTGGGATGAGTGGTCCCGCTGTGTAGCAGCACAAGGATTCACGCGCTATCCCGACCCCGTCGCGGCATACACGGACACCGCCTGGCAGCGGGGCAGCGACGGCAACACCCGGCATACGTCGCGGGAGCGGAACACCGCCGCTACGGACGTCACCTGCAAGCGCCGCCACCATACGGCCGAGCTCTGGCACGCTGTCCGGGCGCGGAAACAGACCGTGGACATCTCGAGGCACCGTGACCGCTACGCCGCCGGGCTGCAGGCGCTGCGGACATACCGGGCCACCATCGCCGAGGTGCTGCGGAAACTCAGCTAGAGCGTGTGCCGCCGCATAGCTGACATCAGTTTGCTGGAGGCCTTCGGGCCAGCCTGGGCATCGGGGAACGTGCCGACCAGCAAGCGTGTCGGCCCAGACGGCCCGCGAGCCGGTGCTGGGGTTCAGCGCCGCTCGGTCCACTCCTTGAGCGTGTTGGCCAGGGTTCGCACGTCCACGTCCCCTGCGGTCACCTGCTCTGCGAGGTCGGCGTCCTCTTTGGCGGTGAAGTGCACCGAGCGGCCGCTGGCATGCAGGTAGCCGGCAGCGATGGTGATACCGAACAGGGCGTTGCTGTGCTCCAGTGCCGGGACGCGACACAGCGATTGGAACAGGGCGGCCGCCCTGTGATGGGGCTGGTCGTAGACGGGATCGTCCATCACCCGGAAACAGTGCCGCGCGCGAGCACCCTCCAGCGCACCCCAATCGGTCACGTCCGGGTCACCGAGGTGAGTGCGGGCAAGCTCCAGCAGCCATGCAAGATCAACGGTGAGGTCCATTGTGAGCGGCTGGCCTCACGCAGCCGTAGCGCTGGTGCCGGGCTCCGGGCCGAAGCGGCGAGCGAACTCGTCGCGCATCCCGGGAATGGCGAGGAAGTCTACGCAGCCCTCGAGGAACCTCGCCTTGTTCAGACCATCGGCCAGGACGCGTCGCGCGTACACTCTCGGGTCTTCGTGCAGCTCGTGTGCCTCGCGCTCCAGCTGCGCGTACTGCTCGTCATCGATCTCGATGCGGATTTCCCTGGCCATGCCCCCACGGTAGCGGGACCGGACCACTGCCGGGGAGGGTTTGGCTGGCCGTGGGTCCGATGCGGGGGCTGCCACGGCGGATATAGCGGACAGCGCCGCGGAGCTCGCGCGGACGCCAGCCCGTCCGTACGAGGTGCTGGTGGCGCTGAAGAAGGTGCCCCGGCGGGAGCTCGCCGAACCGCTGGAGCACTGGTACGGCAACAGCAAGGTCATCGCCTGGCTGCGCGAACACGGGTACGACACCGACGGTGTCTGGCCCGGAGGCGGGTTCGTCTACCGGTTCACGGCGCTGGATGCGTTCAGCGCTGCCGAGCAGGCCCGGCGTGGAGCGGATGACCGCTCGCTCCCAGTTCCTGCGGAAGGACCGCGGAGGAGTGGAGCCCCTCCCCTACATCTGGGTCGCCGGCCACAGTCGGTCTGTCCCGCTCGATCCACCTGCGCGGTGCGCTGACGTCCTGACCCTGGTCAACGAGGGGCACCTCTACCGGGTCGCCGGAACCCGCAGCCGGATCGACGACGCTCTGGAGCTCGCGGCCGTGGTCAACCGCGGCCCGATGGCCCCGGCCGTTGCCGGCGCCTGGGCCGCAGTGGAATCGCTGCTTACGCACCCGGACGATCCCAGAGGAGAGAACGAACGGTCCGGTAAGGCGGTGGCGGCAGACCGGATGGCGGCCATCATCGCCTGCTCGTGGCCCCGCGCTGAGCTCACCGCCCTTGCCCACCGCCACAAGCCCCGCTCCGAGGACGTACTCGCCCGGCGCATCGCGGCCTGCGCCACAAATCAGGAGCGCGCCCGTGTGGTCGCCGACACGCTGTACCGAGGCGGGGCCTCGGCGCTGGACTTCACCAGGGCTCCTACGAAGTACAGCGACTGGCCCGCTGCTCAGCGCATGGCCGACCTGGTGCAGGCTCCCCGCCCTGTGCTGGGCGATGTCGCCGGCGCCTTCCGGATAGCTCTGCGTCGGCTGTACCGCACCGGAACATCATCCTGCACGGCGGAGCCACCCAGGGCGTAGCCCTGGAGGCTTCGCTGCGTACCGCCGCACCGCTCGTCGGTGCGGGCCTGGACCGGATCGTGCACGCCGCATACGCCGAAGGCCTCGAACCGCTCGACCTGGCCGCCCGGGCAGAAGTCTCCCTCAACCTCGTCAATGGTGAGACCGGGCTCTCCGTCGTCGACCTCTTGGAACCCGTCTGAACCCGAATCTTCGGGTCACCGGCGCGTGCCGCCTCAACGCCCTACGTCTGTGAGGACGCGTCGGTCGGGACGGGTTTTTCTGCGGTGTGGGGAGCCGAGAACAGCCGCATCATCGCGGCGACGAGCTCCAGGCGCTCGGCTCGCACGATCCCCAGCTCGCCCTGCACGGATCATGTCGCTCTACGGATCGGTTGTGCCCATCAACCGGGGATGGACAAGCCAGTGCACACTCGCTGACGACTGAAGACCTGGTCAGCTACAAGGTAGGCAGGAGCGATCACGAACTGGCCGGGCAGCTCGCTGTCGCATGACGGCCAGGGCTCCTGCCACTCCTGGTCGAGGTGCTCCCCAGGCACGAGTTCGAAGTCCCAGTGGGCTGGCAACCCTGTCTGCGCCGAGCGCTGCCGAAGATCGAAGGCACTGTCGCTCAACCGACCGGCTTGCGGCGCCAATGGGTCGAGGCGGCTCCTACCAAGTACAGACAGGATCGCCTTGCCGTCCGGCTCATCGGGGCCGAAGAGGACGGAGCAGATCTGCCCCATGTGCCAGAGCATCCTGGGAACAGCGCCAGGAGCGTCCCTGGGCTGTTGATGGGCGGCAGCCCGGGACAGTCCCTGAACCTTCTGCTCAACGAGCGCGTCGTATTCACGGGCGATGACGTGATGAACGCTGTGCGCGTTGGACGGCAAGTCACTGCGCGTTTCGGCTTGCGCTGCCATCAGGGCATCCAGCCGTCGTTCCACGGACTGCAGGCGCCCCGCCAACTGGTTGTGAGCCTGCTGCAACGCGCGGTAGTCGCGCTCAAGTGTGGTCAATCTGCGGGCGCCCTCACGGAGTTCCGTCTCCAGACGCCGAGCCCCCGCAGGGAGATCATCCGCCACGGGGAACTCCGGATGGTTAAAGGACTGGTGCGGCTGTGCCACTGCGGGTCTGTCTCCGGGGAAGATCACGTCTAGCCTCAGCTCAGTAGTTCGTCTGGAAGCGGAGGGAGGTCGCAGCTTCCTCGCCGCTTTCTCGTACGACAGCACGCGCCTTGATCTCCGTCTCACCGAAGCGCATGTACAGAGTGACGCCGCGATCTTGCAGAGCGAAGGCCATGACCTTCTTCAGATCAACCGTGATCTTGCCGAGGTACGCGCACCCGGGATCAGTGACGTAGCGAGGGTCCGGCTCAGTGGAGGAAAAGAGACTGAAGGTGAGCTTGCGCGTCGTGCCCTCGAGGGGAACGTAGGCGAGATGCGCTTCCTGGTCGGTGTTGACCAGATCACCTCGAGTGACGAGCTTGGAGAAGCGCGCCTTGCAGTGCGCCTCACCCGTGCTCAGAGTGAAGCGGTACTCCTCCGGATCGACGCCTTCCTCGAACTCCGGGCAGTAGCAGGTCCCGTACGTCAGTCTGCTGCGCCGTGCGCGCGTGTGCGGTTCGTAGGCGTAGTGCGCGGCGCCGTACAGGACGGCGGCGCCTGGGTCAGGCGGTACCAGCACGTTCGCACGCCCCTTGAGGTGCTCCTTGACCGCGTGCTGGAGCAGGGGGGATGCGCTGAACCCGCCGACAAGAAGTACGACCGGCTCGCGGCTCCCGGCGGTCGCCGTGTTCTGCACTTCTTTGAGCTGCTCGTCGATGAGGTCGAGAATGTCGGGCACAACGTTGTCGAACAGGCTGCGCGCCTCGTCTGCGGTCACGACGATGGCGTCCGTGACACCGTTCTGCTTGCGGGCGAGACGCTTTCGTACCGTGGCACCGATCCGCCGGTCGATCGCTGTAGGCAACGTGAGGTAGATCGGGTCGGTCTCACCGGGGCCGAAGTGAAGCTTGGCCCTCTCGAAGGCCTCAGTGAGGTCCAGCAGCGCCTCGGGGTGATCAGCGGCGAGGTCCTGAAGGATCTCCAGCTTGCCGAAACGGTCGAGGAGATGCTCATCGCGAAAGGCACGGTTGATCTCCTCTGCCCCATGCGGACCTCCAATGGGGAGACCGATCTCCACCATCCGGCCTTCGGCATCGGTCTCGTAGGCCGTGAGGTCGACGGTGCCGCCCCCGCAGTCAACCACGATGAACCGACAGCCGGGCTCCATCAAGCTGGCGCCGTCGGAGGCGCCGCCAGCCACTTTGACGCCACTGACCAGGGCGTAGTGAGCTGCCGCTTCCGGCTCCAGGGCCAGGATGAGCCGGCCGTCCTCCATGGGGAAGCCCGCTCGCCCGGCGATGTCCCGCATCACTTGTTTCTGCTCATCGGTCCAGATCGCGGGTACCGTCAGGCACCAGCGGATGTCGTCCCTGTCGTACCCGCTGGCAGTGACCTGTGCGAGGGCCGTCTCGTAGAGGTTCCGCAGGTAGGCGGAGATGAGTGACTCTGCGTTCTGTCGGCGTGAGCCGGAGAGAACGACAAGATCGCTGGTGGCCTCATCCTGCGCTCCCTCCTCCTCTCCGGTACCTTCGGCGACGTTTTCAGGTGTCGCCTTATCGCCTTGGTCCTCGTCTTCGTCCTCGTCGTCCTCTTCGTCGTCGCCTGCGGCCTCCTCGATCACCTCGTTTTCTCGGCCAAGGCCTGCGCGCTCCGCGACTGCTTGCTCCATGAGCCCCATCTTGAAGCCGTTGAAGTAGCGAGGCTCATCGGCTCCGTGTGTGTTGGCGAGGGCTCGCCTGCGCGCGTCGTATCCCCATCCCAGTACTTCGCCTTGCGCATCGACCAGCAGCGCGGACAGGTTCTTCACGGAGGCGACGGGTTGCCCCGCCCACGTGTTGAAGAAATTGATGCGCCGTTCGCCGGGATCGTCATTCCTGCCCCCATAGGTGCACCACGAAATCCCAGATCCATGGGTGCCGAAGTCGATTCCGATCACGACTTTAGGTGTTGCCACGTCAACCTCCGCGTCCCAGGCCAGGAGAGGCGTAGCACCCCTGACCGCAGATGTGCGACGCGGGGTGCGCCGCCGGGGGGAAGCTTCATAGCCATTGCCTGATTCGGGCAAGCCGCCATACTCGTCGGCCCGTTCCAGTAACCCGGAGAGCCTATTTACACGACTGTTCGCACATGATTATCAACGGAATTCGGTGTATGGAACTGGACATGTATATTTCTGTACATGCCTGAAGTGGTAGTGATCGACGAGACATTGCAGGGGCTGTTTGCGCCGGACTCTGCCGTGCAAGGAGTTCCATCCCGCAGACGAGCGCTGCATCAGGGATCACCGTCAGCAGCGGTAGCCGTCGAGAGTGAAACCCAGAACACGATGGAAGGCTGTGAGGATGCGTTGCTGGCCTACAGGCGGTGTATGGAGTCCCGTGACGATCTGATCCGTAGAGCCAAGGCGGCTGGCCTCACCGAGGTCCGCATCGCGCAGCTGACGGGCCACTCACGCACCACGGTACGTGCCGCTCTCGGGCTGAAAAGAAAGTGAAGTAGATCTTGCAGGAACTGTACTCGGCCCCGGCCGGGGACGGTCCAGGAGAAGGTGGAACGCATCCACGACCTGGCGGTGGACGAGGAGGTCGCGGTGGAGGTGGCGCGCGATGTCCTGCGCCGCCCGCAGGTCGCGGCCCGGCTGATGGAGGACACCCGAGGTGCGCCGCGTGGTCACCGAGGCCCAGAAGCCCGAGCACCGGGTCGAGGCGGTGCAGAGCGTGGTCAAGGATGATGTTACTGCGGCGAAGCTGGCCTCCGACGTGCTCAGGCGGCCGGAGGTCACTGCCCGGGTCGCGGCCGACCCCACCGCCCGTCACGCGGTCAACCGGGCCCAGGCCGAACGCTCCCGCCAGGCTGCCGAAGCCTTCCGCCGCGAATCGCCCGTCGCGCCGGCCGTGAGGCACACCGAGCGGACCGAGGAGTTCGTCGACCTGCTCGGCGCGTTCCACCGGTTCGTCGGCGAGGCCTCCAAGGCGGTGCCGACGATGCGGGATCGCAGCTGGTCGGGGGACGAGCGTGAGGTGTTGCTGTCGAACATCGGACGCGCCCGGGCGGTGCTGGACTGGATGGAGACCGCGGTCTCCACCGGCCGGGTCGACATGGACGAGGAACTCGCCCGCGTGCTGCGGGGTGAGTGAGGGTGCGCAAACGCTTCCCGGCTGCGGAGCGTCACGCCGAACTGATCCGCATCGCGCTGATGGAGGCAGCCCCCTCGGGGCTGCCTCTCAGACGCCTGATGGCCGCCTGCGAGCTGAGCGAGTACCAGACCCGCAGCGGTCTGACCGCCATGCGGGATCTGTGCGGGGAGCGGGGCTGGCCCCCGCTGATCTGGACGAGGGCCGACGGCTATCACTTCTGCGCGAGCGTGCTCGAAGAGTGGGAGCGCGTCTGGATCAGTGAGAAGCTCACCGCCTTCCGGCGGATGATCACCGGCACGCTGGCGCCGCACCTGGCTCTGTTCCCCAGGAGCCGGTGGGCGAACTACCTGGACTTCGGCGGCGACGCGCTGCGGTGCCTGTGGAGTAAGCACCAGACCAATTACCCCATGTTCGCCGAGGCCGTGTGGCTGCTGCACCGCGAGTTCAGCGAAGGCGCCGGAGCTGAGCATCACCCTCTCTTCGCCGACCTGCCGCCGATCCCCGCCGAGGTCCTGTTCCGGAAGATCGCGAACTCCTCCGCGGTGGCCTTCAGGAAGCTGACCGCTGACCAGATGGTCGAGATCCTCCGCAAGGCACCGCAGGACTACGCAGTGATGCGGTAAGAGACCCACCCGAAACGCCGACAGCCTCGCCCTGGAGTTGGCCTGATGGGCGGGGCTGTCCATGGCCTTGCCAACCGCGCCAGGGTCCTCAACCCGCGTCGACCTGCTCTGAAGCCATGGCCTAGCGGGCGGTGATCTTCGGCGACAAACCGTCTTCCGTGACCGAGAACCGCCCGGCAGACTGGGCCGCCGGTGAAGTGACCAGGGGGGATGCATGGAGTTGGAGCCCACGGAGTTGTCCGATGCCATCAAGGCGGTTCGCGCCGGACTGGCCGCAGCGCAGCAGGACGGGGACGGCTCCCCGATCCGGTTCACCGTCAAGGACATCGTGCTGGATCTCGGCATCGAACTGCGGCAGAGCGCCTCGGCCGGCGGCGGGGTGAAGGCGTTCGTCGTCTCCGCCGATGCCCGCGGCGAACGCGCGAGCACCGCGACGCACCGGATGACCGTCACCCTCCAGGTCGAGACGGGCCCGGGCGGCCGGGACGTACTCATCGGCGATGCGGGCCGTGGCCTGGACCCGGTGCCCGCTCCCCCGGCCGGCATGTAGTCCCGGAGCAGGGACAGCCTGGTGGAAGCGCGGACCGTCGAAGTCATCAACCCCCGCGTCCCTATGTTCGGTTCGGGCGCCCTGGTCGCGCCGGGGCTGGTCCTGACCGCCTACCACGTCGCCTGTCCTGGCGGTGACCGGGAGCCCGTCAAGGTCAGGGACAAGACCGGCCGGGCAGCCGAAGCCACCATCACGTGGGCGGATGCGGACCTGGACGCCGTCCTGCTGCAGACGGACCGTACTGTGCTGGGGGCCGGCCTCCCTGTCGTCCGCTGGGGTGAGCTGACCTGCGACTATCCGGACGCGCGGCCGGTGTGCTCCATGACAGGCTTCCCCCGGGCCATGCGCAGGCCGCACCCCACGCTCCCGGACGCGTTCGTGGACGAGCTCCTGGCCGTCGACGGGAACATCAAGCCGGCCACTTCCTCCCGGCGCGGCTACTACGGCTTCGAGCTGATCAACACATCGCTGGAATCAGCCGAGTTATGGCAGGGCATGTCCGGCGCCGGAGCCTTCTGCAACGAGCGGCTCGTCGGGGTGGCCACCTTCGCCTCCGACTTCCGGCACGGCGGCCTGCTCCACCTGATGCCCGCCGCCCGCCTGTTCGCCTCCCCCGGGTTCACCGACACGGTCACCGCGGTGACCGGCATGACCCCCCAGCTTCAGCCAGCCGACCTGAGACTCCTGCTCGACGATGTCCCCGACCCCCAGCTGTCCACCTCCTACCTGCTCAACGCGCAGTCCGCCGTCGTACCGCTGACCGGCATGACCGCCCAGCTCGACGCCCTCGAGGCCTGGTGCCGTACGAGCCGCCCCACCGACGTCACCGCCGTCACCGGGATCGCCGGCATCGGCAAGACCCGCCTGATCACCGAACTGATACACCGTCTGGGCCAGCCGCGCCCCGGCAGCCCCACGGCCCGCGGATGGACCGGCGGCTTCCTCGCCGACAACCCGCTCCAGCAGCCACCCCACTACCGCATGCTCGCCACCAGCAAATACCCACTGCTCCTCGCCATCGACTACGCGGAGACCCGCCGCGACCAGGTCGACCAGGTCCTCGACGTCCTTGCCGCCCGCCACACCAGCCAGCCCGTACGCGTCCTGCTCCTGGCCCGCGGCCGCGACAACTGGTGGCCCTCCCTGCGCCGCGCCCGGCAGGGCACCACCGTGATGAGCACCGGCGCCACCATCGACGTCGACCCGGCCGACGCGCTCGCCGAGACCGCCACCGAGCACGCCTTCGACGCCGCCAAGCACGCCTTCACCGAACGGATCCGCACGCTGCGAAGCGCCGGCCTCGGCGACGACTGGGCTACCTCTCCCCTGCGCCCGGACACCAGCACCGGCCCCGTGTTCACCGCAGCCGCCAAACCGGCCGACGACACGGTGATCTCCCTGCACATGGCAGCCCTCGCCGACGTCCTCGCCACCCTCAACGACGACTTCGCCCGCTACGACAACCCGATGGACGTCCTGATCGCCCACGAGGTGAGCTACTGGAAACGGATCGTCGAAGCACGTGGCGAGCACTTCGACGAGAAGCTGATGCGCACCCTCGTCGCCGTCCAGGCCGTCACCGGCGCCACGAAGCTCCACAACGCGCAGGCCGCGGTCACCGCCGGCTTCGACGTCCACCACGCTGGCTTCCCTGACGCCGCACCCAACGACCGGCGCCTGCTGGCCGCGTACGAGGACATCCTCACCGCCGCCTACCCTTCCGGCGACGGAGCCCACTGGGGCTCCATGGGCCCCGACCTGCTCGGCACCGCCCTCGCGGCGGAAGTCGAAGAGCAAAGCGGAGGGCAGTTCATCGAAAGCCTGCTGCCCCACCCCTACCTGGAAGAAGAGCAACAGCACCGCGCCCTGACGGTCCTTGCCCGCTCCGCCCCCACCCAGCCCGTGCTCGCCGCCAGCGCAGCCCGCGCGGTGGCCGCCGCACCCGAAAAGCTCCTGCCCCTCGCGGCCAGGACCGTCGCCGCCGAACTCGACACCGACATCGCCCGGCACTGGTTACACGGTGTGCAAGACGCCCTCGACGAGCGGGCACAGCAGGACGCCGATCCCGACCTCGTCACCTGGGCCACCGAACTGGTCAGCACATCCCTCACTCATGTCGAAACCGGCCTGGGCGACTACTTCAACTCCCCCGAGTGTCAGCCGCCACGAGACCCACCCGCAGAGGAGCCGGAGGCCGACGACGGCCTGAAGGACGACGGCGACGCGTCCGACGAAGACGACCTCGACTGGGACCCGGCCGACGACGGCGAACGTGATGAGAACCGGGAGGTGGCGGCCGACGGAGACGGCGATCCTGCCGACGCCACCGTTGTCCCAGCCAGTGCCGACCCGCACGCACCCCGACCCACCGTGGTCGTTCATACGATCACCAGCCGGGCCGCGCGGACCGCCCTCACCGCCGTCGCCCTCGCACACCTGGGCTTCGTGGCCTTCGTGACCGGCAACGTCGCCTACTTCTCCCACTACTCCAGCGAGCCGTCCTTCTGGCTCCTGCCGCCGTTCATCATCTGCGCCCACCTGTTCATCGGCAGCTTCTACGGCCAACGGCAGTTGCCCGCCGCCCTCGCCATCCTGATCGCCCCGCCCGTGGTCCTCCTCATGACGGTCGGGTTCGGGCTGATGTTCAGCGAACTGCACGGGGCGGACATCAACCCCGTCGTGATGGGGATGGTGTGGGTCAGCCTCTTCTCGCCCGGAATGCTCGCGCTCGCATACGCCTTCCGGGCCTGGTTCGGCCAGATCCAGTTCGTCGACGGGAGGTAGCTCCATCAGCCACATCGCCAGACGTTCCTGCTCGGGCTCATACCCCGTGGCGTGGCGGCATCTATCGTTGACCACGGGCGATTGGGGGTCGTCGTAGTGCGGGACACGCGGCTGGTGCAGACGGCAGTGATCGGAGACGAGCACTCGGACGTGCCCATCGTCCTGCCGACCGAGGCCATCGAGCTGGACGGGTTCCGCCGCTCTCATGCCCACGACACGTTCTGGTGTGGGCTCTTGCTCGGCGGATGCGGAGCCCGGCTCGCGCACAAGCTGTACGTCGACCGGCAGTGTTCCCTGTCAAGTCAGCGTGTCGGACTCAAGTCGCCCGCCAAGGACGCGACTGGCCGGGCGATCGCCTTTGGGGGGACCAGACAGTCACGCGTCCTCGCCGACTCGGACAACGTGACCACGAACAGCCGCTCCCCCCTCGGTGGCGAGGCCAGAACGGCAGTGTTCGCACCCTGTGCCGTAGGCCACCGAGAGATGAATGAAACGACTTCGGTGGCGCTGGCAGTCCGCTCTACCACCGGATGGCTAAAGTCGAGGTTCTGCGCTTCGGACAGGAGGCATCGCGGCCGTCTGCGCTTAGGAGGTCAACGTTTGCTGGAGCTCTGGCGCATCGATAGGTTGCTCGTCACTGAGCCCTGGGGAGGAGCCCACGTGATGATGCGTGGTGGTAGGCACTTACGACCGGCACTTATGTTGATCACGGTGCTGGCCGTCTCCGTTGCTCTCGGATTCCTACTCTTGCAATGGATTCCGCATCAGCTTGCTGATCCGGAGGCGAAGCAGTTGAAGCCAGCCGAACGCCTCGTGCATCTCAACACCGTTCGTGGCACGGTGCTTCAGACCGCCGCTGGGCTCGCCGTTCTCGGGGGGCTCGTCTACACGGGCAGGGGATACGTACTGTCGCGCCAGAGCCAGGTCACGGATCGATACGCGGGTGCGGTCAGCCAGCTGAGCAGCGACAACCTGGATGCACGCCTTGGCGGCGTGTTCGCCCTGGAGAGACTAGCCCGGGATTCTCGGCACGACGTCGCCTCGATTGCACAAGTACTCTCGTCGTTTGTCGTACGTCGCTGTCCGATAGCCGAGCCAGCACCGGGCGGGCAGGCTCGGGGCTCCGAGAGACCGAATCGGACCTCTCAACCGCCGAGATCGGAGCCTGACGTCCACGCGGCGTTGACGGTGCTCGGTTCGCTCGGCCGCAGGACTCGCGTCGAACTCTCGGAGGCTGACCTGAGGGGCGCTGAGCTAGACGGCCTGGCATTCGAAGGCGGAGAGATCAGCCGATCGCTCTTGCGAGGCGCTGACCTGCGCCGATCCTTCCTACGCGAAGCCGAACTCGAAGACACAGATTTGCGCGGCGCTCGCCTTGAACGGGCCGATCTGACTGCGGCGCGCCTCCCACGCGCTGACTTGCGAGGGGCCGAGATGAAGGGTGCAGCGTTTAGCGACTGCTTGTTGTCTTCCGCACGGCTCGAGGACGCCTGGGCATCGTCCGTCTCCCTTCGCGGAGCTGATCTCTTCTCCGCCCGGCTTGACGGAGCGCGTCTGGACGGGGCGGATCTGCGAAACGCTACCTTGATCAACGCGCGCCTTGGGCGAGCCGACCTCACGGGCGCAGACCTGTCGGGGGCAGACCTGTACGGTGCCGATCTGTCGGGCACCATCCTCGTCGCCGCAGACCTGAGGCTTGCTCGTTCACTCACCCTCGAGCAATTGCGCTCTGCGGTACTGGGCCAGAGAACTCGTTTGCCGGCGGGTCTCGCGCATCTTCTGGACGACCTCGGCCCGACCAACGGTGCTGGCAGCGGCATCGTGATCACATGACGGAGAATTGATTGAGCATCGCAACTACGGATCCTGATCCGGATCCCTCCAGCACCTTCTCCGGAGCCCCGTCGCCCACTCAAGCCTTCGTCCGTCAGCCGCGGTTCCTTCCCGCACCCGTCCCTACCGATCCCGTGCCACTCCGGCCGCCTCCCGTCCACACGGACCGCACTTGGCGCCATAGGTGGCTGTCGTCGGCCCTCTTAACTTCCCCAGGCATAGCATCCTCCTGCCTCCTGCTCCTCTTCGTGGACAGCAGCATGGGAAGGGCAGTCGGGTTCGTAACCCTAGGGGTGGGTATCGCCGTCACCTGCTTTGCTTCGGTACGCGGCTCGGCCGGGGAGGTGACCCATGCGACGCAACAACGGCGGGCCTATCTCCGCTACCTTACCGACGTACGCCGCCAGCTGCATCGAACAGCCTTGAAGCAACGAGAAGCCCAGCTGTGGTTGAACCCAGAGCCATCGGAGTTGCGTTCCGTCGTGTCTCGCCGCAGTCAGTTGTGGGAGAGAACAGCCGATGACCCCGATTTCCTACAAGTACGAGTGGGATCCGGAGAGCAACGGCTCGCCACGGATCTGGAATCTCCAACTATTCCAGCAGGGGCCGATGCTGTGTGTGTTGACGGTCTGGCCTCACTCGTTTACGAGTACGGAACCATGGCAGAGATGCCCATGGCCGTCAGCCTCAAGGCGTTTCACCACATCCACGTGTGCGGCACTGACGAACAAAGTATTCGCAACCTCGTGCGAAGCATCGTTGGGCAGGCGGTGACATTTCACGGGCCTGACGACCTCCGATTGATGATTTACGGGCCCGTGCAACAGTCCCACGAATGGGAATGGATCGACTACCTGCCGCACGCGCAGCGTCTTCCTGGCCATCAGACCCCGTCAAACACAACCGCCTTTGCCGACGACGCGGTTAGCTTCACTCGGCTTGTAGCAGCAGTAGGTGACCGACCGCCTTTTAGTAGAGACGGTTCACGGCAGCTTCCCCACATTCTGATCGTCTGTGACACACTGCCGTTGCCTGACGAGCTGGATTGGCTCGCAACCGAAGGACGGCAAGGTGTCACTCTAGTCAGGCTTGTCCCGGACACTAGGGAGGGGGTCAATATCGGCCTGGAGATGGCCGTCACCGACGACGAACTCACCCTGGGTACACAGAACGTTAGTTACACCGGCACGCCCGACTCGCTAACCATCGGTCAGGTCATCCGACTTGCCCGCGACCTATCTCGTTTCCGACTTGCAGAAAGCGAGAACGGTGCCTCGTCCGCTGGCGGCCACGATGGTTGAACACGCCACGAGGGTCGGCGACAGGGGGCTGCCGAACCCCGCCCGGCGAACCGAGCGCACCAGACCTCGGCATGACAGTTCGGTGCCTGTCGCCCGGCCCATGCATTTTGCTACGCCGCTCGTTGTGGAGGCGCTCAGTCTGCCCCTGGACCGTTTCCTGGTCGGGAACGGGATGAGGTGACATCCCACCTCGAACCGTGTCGCGTGGCACCCAGAACACACGCCAGTCCCCTGAACCGCCCCCTGATCGGCTTCAACACGCTGATTCAACAGGGAAGGTCCGTCACTTCCAACACTTTCCGAAGGCCAACGGCGCCCCACACGCCTGCCGGAGGCCGAAGGTCGGCGAGTCCAGCGCCGACCACCTGTATGTGAAGTCGGCGATGACCCGGTCCCTGCTGGAGCACGGCAGAACCGGCTCCTTCGCTTTCCCGCAGCCGATCGGCTCGTTGCTGGACGTAGACCTGCAGGACGGCGTCCTCCTGCGTGTCCATATGGACGGCGCGGTGCCGCCCGACTGGGACGACGGCCGCATACCTGTTCTCGGACCCGGCGTGGTGCCGGAACCCGGGGTGCTCTCCCGCTGTCCCTATGTGTACCGGGTGCGGTGTGAGAGCGACGGCGCCAGCCGCCAAGTGTGGATCGGCACCCAAAGCCTGGCCCACCCCACCAAATGGGTCCCCCTCGCCGACTGCTCCTGGACCGACGACGGCCTGATCACCCCGGCCGCCACCGAGATTCTGCGACAGCACCCCCCTACGACCGGACCTTCACAGGTCGGCGTGGCAGCAGAGGGCACGGGAGCCCTGCCAGAGAACGTCATCCGGTTCATCCGCGGCCTCGAGGCAGCCCAGCGCTCCGGCACTGTCGAACACGTACGCCGCCTGTACGCCGGCAGCGGCCCCTTCCTCGAAACACTGACTGGCCCGGCCCGCACCCAAGCACAGCAAGCCCTCGACGAAGCACGCGCCTGGCTCACCGGACACGAGGGCTACCAGCAACGCGTCTTCGCCGACCTTGAAAAGGCCGTCTCCGAACATGACGCTCGCCGACCGCGTCCAGGTCCTGACCCTCGTCGACCAGGCGACACCCGCCGACCAAGCCCTACTGTCCAGCCTGGTCGCCGCGGGAGACCCGGACATGGCGACGTCCTACCGCAAAGTCGCCGCCGCGCTCGGTCTGGACGTGCCCGCGGGCGACGACGACCTACGCGACGTCCTCAAAGCTGATGTACAGCAGGTTCACCAGTATTGGCGGCACCACTGACGGACGGCCGGCCCGGTCACCGCTCGGGCCGGTTGTGCGCCGGTTCATCTCCTCTTGAAGCGGGCGCGGGTGATGGCGCCGGCAGCGTCAGCGGGGTTGACGCCTGCTGGGCGTAGCGGCAGCTGAGGGCCGCGCAAGGAGTCGACTTCGTGGATCGCGCCCCGCTCGGGCCCGGGCGCGCCATACGGTCGTTCCACGGATGGCGACCGGGCTGTGACGCCGGGTCAGGGATGGGAGGAATCGAGGATGGTAAATGCCCGTACGTACCCGCTGTGGCGGGATCTTGCGATGAGCGAGGACCTCCCCAAGGAAGCCCTCAAGACGGTGGTCGAAGTTCTGTGCGCTCCGGCGATCAGCCCCGACGGCATCGACCTCCCAGCCGACCGGTGGCGAGAGGAGGCCCTCAAGGCGGCATTGCCTGCGCTGTTGGCCCGGACCTCTGCCAAGCGGCTGCGGAACCGGCTCCTGGTGCAGGCCGACGAGAAGATGCTGGCCGCCCTGGCGGCCGACGGCACGGTGACCACCGCCGACCTGCCCGCCATCCTGCGCACCCGCCGGGTCTGGGCCGGACTGGTCGCCGGTCTCGCACGACGCCCCGACCAGGTCGAAGCGGCGATCGCTCTCCTGCCCCGCCTCCCCGGTCACGAGGTGGAGCACGTCGTCCGGGACTGGGATCTCGACCGCTACACCCGCACCGCCGAGACCGAGCCGGCCCCGCCCCTGCCGCAGGCACTGTTCGACGCCGTCCTGGAAGCCTGCCTCACTCCGCTCGCCGCGTACCTGCTCCACCCGGATCCTGAAGAGGGCTGGGACGCCGTGTCCGCGTTCTCGAAGGACTGGTCGCTGGAACTGGGCGACAACAGTGCCTGGGCGATGCTGGCCAGGTGTCCCGAGCGGTGGGCGGAGCTCGTCGCCCATCCCACGTTCGGGGCGGCTGTCCAGCACCTGCTGCTGGACCAGGCGGAGATCCGCGCTGCGGAAGACGCCCGGCTCCACGCCGCCAGCGCGTACCCGCCCGGCGAAGAACCCCCCGCCGAAGACCCGGACCCCGCCCTCAGCGAGGACCTGCTGCGGGCCTGCCTCCCGGCCCTGTGCGTTCCCGAGCTGGCCGATCTGCCCAACCCGCAGGTGACGGCACGCCGGACCCTGCACCACATTGCTCACCGCGTCCACAAGAACCCGCTCCTGGCCGACCTCGCCGCCGAGCAGCTGCACGCGGCCACCGACGCACTCATCACCCGCGGCCAGCTCCTCAGCCCGCCCGACAAGCAAGCCGACGACCACGGTTCTGACGGACGCGTCCTGAGCCTCGCCGAAGACCTGGCCCTCCTCAGCGCCAACCCCGACCACCTCACCGGCGCCTGCGCTCAGCTCGCCTTGCTGGATCCGCCGGCCGTCGTCTCCCCCACGCCAAGCCGGACCCTGATCCGCATCCTCGACAACAGCGACCCCGACCACGACCGCCCGGCCCGCCTGCTGGAACGCCACTCCGAGCACCGCCGGGTCCAGGCCCTGGCCGCCCTCGCAGCCAACCCGCACACCCCGCACAGCGCCGTCAACGACGCCCTGAACGTGCTGCACCCCGCCGAGCTGGCCTGGATCGCCGAGAGCGTCGAAGGCCCCGACTGGTTCCTCCACGCGGCAGCCGCCGTCCCGGCCGCCGGGGACGAAGACGACGGTGTGCTGCGGCTACTCAGCGACGACGAACTCGACCAGCACCCCGACCCGGTGGCCGTCCTGCAGTCCTGGCTCGACTCCCCCGCCGCCGATGAGCACTTCTCCCGCTCCGAGGTCTACCGGGCTGTCGTCGCCTCCCGCCACCACACCCTGGAGCACCTGCTCCAGATCCCCGCCGACGAGATCCTCTCCCGCCACGAACCCGAGATTGCCGTGAAGATCCTGCTGGACCACTGCGGGCGCAGCACCGAAAGGTGGGCGGCCCTCGCCGCCGCCATGATCTTCGACTACGACAAAGAGAAGATCACCTTCGGAGAGTTCCTCAACTCCCTGGACCACACGCCCGCGAAAGTTGAGGCACCTTGATCCTCGCGGCGCTCTGCCGCACCGCCTGGCCAGCTCTCAACTTCGACGCATTGACGACCCCGGGGCAGCGCGAGTTCGGTGCGATATCGGCGGGCGATCGTCCCCGCCTGCGGGCGGGGGGAGTCCCCTCGGGCTTCCCGGCCGGGTACGCCTTTCCCGGTCGCCCCCGCCTGCGCGGGGGTAGTCCGCTCATGCCGAGCGTCGACCCGATCAACGCCAAACAAGGCAAACTCTTGCGCGCCAAGCCGGTCGTCCAGCAGATGGGAGAGGACCAGGTCCAGCTGTGCGGAGCGTTCGTCGACCTGGAAAACGAGTGGGCGACGTGGCAGCCGACCGACTCCGACAGTCCCGGCCGCATCGACGCATCGTGCATCCTGTACGGCCTCATCCCCGAGGTCAATCAGGGCGCCATCATGCACGCGCCGCTGTCGACCGCGACGCAGGCCGGCCAGTTCGGGCGGGGGCGGCAGCGTACGGCCACCGCAGCTGCAAGTGAACCGGGGGAGCCAGGCGTGCTGTGTCAGCGTCTGTGACTCTGATGACACAAGGGGGACGGATGACCAGCGGGCAACAGCGGCAGGTTCGGCTACGGCTTGCCCGACGGCGCACTGCGTCGGGCAGGGTGCGAGCGCGTGTTCGGGAGGAGTCCCCCGAGCCGCAGCCAGAGCCGCTGCGCGAGCCGGAGCCGCAGGATGCACAGACGAGTTGGTGGCGGCGCGTTCCCTGGGTCACCATCGGCGCAGTCGCCACGGTCCTCGGCGGCATTGGAAGTGTGATCTTTACGGGAGTCGCAACTTACTACGGAGCTGAGACCGCCCAGGACCAGCTTGAGCAGTCACGGCAGGAAGCTGCCAGGGAGTCGCGGTCGCATGCGTCCCTTGTCACGCTTTGGGTTGAGGGCTACAGCGGGGGACACACGCTGCACATCATGAACAGGTCACCTGATCCTGTGAACGAGGTTGTCGCCAACTTCACGCTCCAGGCTTCTGCCCGAGACGGATCATGGGGCGAGGTGATCGTGTTCAAGGAGTGGCTGCGCGCCATCCCGCCATGTACCGAACTCATTTACAATCCATCGACTATGAGGTACAGGAAGGATGGCGACGAAAAGGTCTGGGGCTTGGCGGACGCCTGGCGGATCATCAACAACCAGCGTCTCGCCTTCACCGATCGCTACGGCAACAAATGGGTTCGCCTGCAGAGCCACCTCCTATCACCCGCCGAAGCTGGCCCGTGGGAGATCGATACGGGATGGTTGGGTGCAGGGCCGCCACCGACGGCGAAGAAGGCCTCTCACTGCGGTGAGGGCGGGAAGTCGTCCTAGACCTCGACCTCACCAAACCGGCGGAAAACCCCTGCGGGCGCGCCGTTCCGACCCGGAGTCGGCATGCAGCCGCTGCCACTCCTGGTCGGTCAGTCTGCGCACGCGGACAGGCTCAGCCACCGCACCTCCAGCGATCGGATCGGACCTCACCGCACATCCAACCGCCACGACCACGAACCCGGCGAATCTATGCGGTCAGAGCACTAGCTGGCCCTGCTGTCACCTTGAACTGAGCGGGGCTGGCGACCGGCCTTCTCCTCTCGTGCCCGGCGCAGGGCGGCGGCGCCGGACGTGGGCCTGCTCGATCATGGCGGGCGCATCGTCTGCAACGGTGTCGGACTCCGGAAACGCGCGGCGGGACAGCTCCCGCATCGCGGCGGTCTGCCGCTCCACCGCCTGGGCGATGTTCGCACGCGCCGCGCCGGCAGACACCCGCAACCGGAACGTGTACCGCGCGTGCGCGGCCGTCTCGTCCTGGGTGTCCGTCGTCATATACGAACCTACCGGGGAGGACTGACAGTTGAGAGCTCTTAATCATTGCGGGCGATCTCACCCCGCCTCGGGACGGACGGTCTTTCGCCCAGGGTGGTGAAACCTCTTCCTCCTCTCTGCTCCGCAGGGGTCCCGATTCCTCTCCAGCCTGCAGACCGGGGGCATCCTCAGGGGTTCCAGTTGAATCGCAGTGCCGAGCCCGAGCGGCTCGCAGCCGTCGCTCGCACCACCTGTGTCCCAGACCGCTTCGGCTTCTCTGGCGGCGGCCCCCGTTCTTCTTCGCCGCCTCCCGGGCCGCGGCCAGGGCCTGGCGCGCGAGGTCAACCCCGCTCACCTCGCTGCTCACGCGATCACCGCCTCGGCCGTCTCGCCATCGAGGGGCCGGGCCGCGAGCTCCGTCAGCCGGGCCGACCACGGGGCGGGTGCGGCCGTCTCTGTGCGCTCCGCCATCCGGCGCAGCTGCTCCAGCCGTAGCGTGAGCAGGTACTTGGCAGTGCGCTCTCGGGCGGCGTCGGCGGCCTTCGTCGCGGCGGCAACCGCGTCCGCGCCGTTCGGGTTCGCGCGGAACCACCTGCGGTTCTGCTCGGTCTTGTACGCCCGGCGGGCTTCCTCGTCGGCCTCCGGAGTGCTGCCCAGCCGCCCGAGGGCGCTGCTGCGGCACTCCTGCAGGGCCTGCTGCACGATCTGGAGGGCGTTGAAAGCCAGTACGGACGCCGCCGCGACCGGGTCCGCCTCTAGCTCGCCCGGCTCCATCAGCTCCAGGAACTGCTTCAGGGCGGTGTCGATGTCGGCTTCCAGCGTCGCGCGGACGTGCGCGGCCACCGCGGCAACGTCGGCGGCGTCGTCCAGGTTTCGGCCGCCCAGGTCGCCGCGACCAGACCGGCCTCCGTGATCGCCGCCTCGGTCCGGCGCCGGAGACCGCACGTCTCGCACAGCCCGGCTGACCGCTGCTGACCGCAGCCCTCGCACGGCAGCGCCTGCCGCACCGCTTCGGCGGCAGCCTCGGCCTGGCGCTCGCGCTCCGCCCGCTTCCGGGCAGCCGCACGGGCCTCATCCCGCCGTGCCTGCTCCGCCAGCGCCTGCTCACGGCGCCACACGAAGTCCTCCGCCTCCGCTGCGGCGTGTTCGCGCAGCCGGTCCTCGAGGACCTGGCGGCGCTCCCCCTGGCCGATGCCGGGCAGCTCCCGGTCGATGTCGGCCGCGATCCGCACGCGGCGGGCACGGCGGATGTGGATCACGTTGCCGCAGTTGGCGCAGTCGCCGCCGGTATCCAGCCGGATCCCGTCGTCGCAGCGCATGTCCGAGCAGGCCGGCCGCTGAACCAGGCCCCGCCGGGTGATCCATCCGAACGGGCTGCGCACCCGGGCGTCGCCACCGATCTCCTCCAGCCGGTCGGTGAGTCACATCGTGCAGGCCATCGGCCGGGCGCTTCGTCAGAAGCCTGGACAGGGAAAGGTCGCTTCTTTGATCGTGCCCGTATTTCTCCAGCCCGAAGAACGGCCCGAGGAAATGTTCACCTCGGGGTCGTATCGTCCTTTGGTGAAAGTACTTGAGGGGCTGCGAGCTCACGATGAAGAGGCCGTGGAATTGCTCGCGATCCCCCAGGAACCGCAAAAGGACGTCGCGCAGCCGTCCACGTTCATCGGTCCGCCCCCCGAGGAAGGAGAGGAAGAATCCCGCCTGTTGCTCCGCTTCGCCGCTCCCCGTGACCCGGTGATGGTCGCGAACTGGGTGAACTTCAACGTGATCGACACCGAACGGCAGGACTGGGCACGCGGCTGGGCAGCCCTCAAACGGTTCACCGAACGCGAAGGCCACGCCCGCGTCCCCTACGGCCACAAGGAGCCCCCCGGCCCCTACCCCCTTGGACAGTGGGTGGCAGAACAGCGACGCGCCTACCAGGCCGGGCAGATGAGCGGCCAGCGCGCACGGCGACTGGAAAAACTCGGCATGATCTGGTCACTCGCGGACGAACGGTTCCAGGAAAACCTGGAAGCCGCCCGCGCGTACTACGAGCAGCACTGGACGCTCTGCGCGCCGAGGTCAGCGACAGCGCTTGACAGGCCGGTGGGGCAATGGCTGTCCAACCTCCGCCGCGCCGGCGCACTCGACGGCCACCCGAGTGGAAGGCAGCGCTGGAGGCCGTCGACGAGCACTGGCACCCCGCATGGCCGACGGACTGGCAACGCCACTACGCCGCGCTACGGGAACTGCTGCGCGACGAGGACCAGACCGACGTCCTACCCGGCGTCACCGTGCACGGGATGGACGTCGGACGATTTGTCCAGAGGAACCGTCAGCACACAGTGTGGACTGGGCTCATGGACGGGCAGCGCGAGCGCCTGGAGCAGCTCGGCATCACGCCGCTGCCACCGGAGCAGGAGACGCCTGCGAAGGCTCGCAAAGGCGGCTCTGGGGCCTTTGAGCGGGGCATCGCGGCCCTGACACAGTACAAGGCCCGTACGGGCTCCGTAGGGCCCATCAGCCGCTCCCACATCGAAGTCCTGTCAGATGGCACAGAGGTCCGGCTCGGGGTGTTTCTGAGCAACAGCAAGACCAGGCGCGCCAAGCTGAGCGCCGACAAGCTCCAGCAGCTGGCCGACCTCGGACTTGAGTGGGCAGCGGCATAGAGCCGCATGGGAGGCTGGTCGCGAGGGTCCGTGCCCGGACACAGACAACACGAACCCCCACTGCGACCGAATGGGGCGCAACCGGCAACAGGTGCCAGCCTGTCCTATTGACCGTGAGACTCTCCATGCCCCGGCTCCGGGCTGAACGACGCGGCCTGCGCCTATGGCACGTCTGGATCGTCCTGCCCCTGGCCTTCGTCACTGCAATCGCCGTCGCCGTCGGCGTGTTCTTCACTGGGTGGGACCTGCTCGGCGCCCGGGAGCTCAAGCCCGAGCACCGCATCGACTCCAAGACGCTCTTCGACCTGGTGAAGCTCTCCTTCGGTGTCGTGGCTGGAGCCGGCGCTCTAGTTGCCCTGATCGTTGCCTACCGACGCCAGCGGGTCGACGAGGACGGCGCCCTGCGGGAAGCGACGCGCCTGCACACCGAGCGCTTCACGACGGCTGTATCCCAACTCGGCGACGACTCCGCCGCGGTCCGACTCGGCGGCGTGCACGCCCTGGCCGGACTCGCCGACGACGCCCCCACCCGAGAACTCCGCCAAACTTGCATCGACGTCCTGTGCGCCTACCTCCGCCTGCCATACACCGCAGAGACTGACCTGCCAGCAGGTGACGCGGAAGCCCGGCACACCTACTTGGCTCTGCGGGAAGTCCGACACACCGTCATCCGGCTCATCCGAGACCACCTCCGTCTGGAACCCGAGCACCCGCACTCCTGGCAGGGCCACGACTTCGACCTCACAGAAGTCACGTTCGACGGTGGTGACCTCTCCAAGGCGACGTTCTCCGGCAGCAGGGTTAGCTTCCGGGGGGCAAGGTTCTCTGGCGGCAGGACAGACTTCAGCGGGGCAGAGTTCTCCGACAGCACCATCGACTTCGTCGAGGCGAAATTCTCCGGCGGCACCGTCGACTTCCACGGGGCGACATTCTCCGGCGGCAGGACAGACTTCAGCGTGGCTAAGTTCTCCGGCGGCACCGTCGACTTCCACGGGGCGACATTCTCCGACGGCACGGTCTTCTTCAGCGGAGCAAGGTTCACCAGCGGCACCGTCGACTTCCGAGGAGCAAGGTTCACCGGCGGCACGATCTACTTCAGCCAGGCAAGGTTCAGCGGCGGCACCGTCGACTTCCGCTGGGCGACGTGCTCCGACGGCACCGTCGACTATCGCAGGGCAACGTTCTCCGACGGCACGGTCTACTTCAGCGGGGCGACGTTCTCCGACGGCACCGTCATCTTTAGCGAAGCGATGTTCTCCGGCGGCACGGTCTACTTCAGCGAGGCGAGGTTCTCCGGCGGCACGGTCTACTTCCGAGGAGCAACGCTCTCAGGCGGCACCGTCGACTTCCGAGGAGCAACGTTCTCTAGTGGCTCCGTCTACTTCCGCGAGGTGAGGTTCTCAGGCAGCACCGTCAACCTCGGTGGGGCGAGGTTCACCGGCGGCTTGGTCGACTTCTCTCAATCCATCGGCTCGGCGCCGACTGGCCTGGTTCCGCCAAGCGGGCACCCTCGGCCGGCTGGGCTGTTCCTGCCTCCCAACTGGTAGCTACCCCACAGGGCAGCGTGGCCTACTGGTAGGCGCGTCAACCCCCGACCAGCTCCAGCAGCTGGCGGAGCTCGGGGGGGAGTGGGCGGCGGCGTGGCCGTGTGGAAGGCTGCACCAGGCGGCCCGAGCCGAACACAAACGACACGAACCACCACTGAGAGGTGCGCGGCCAACTGACCGGAGCCGGCCCGCAACCGGCAACAGGGGCCTAGCATGGCTTCGTACACGAGAAGGAGCAGCACTGCGACACCGGTCGGGAGGCACTGAGGTGTCGGGCCAGAGCAAGATGTTCGCAAGTTCCGACAGCGCCTGGCCTCCCTGGCGGGCAGAGGGCGGCCGTCGCCCCGCTCCTCCAGGTCCTTCGTCTTCGTTTCGCTCGGTGCCTTCCACCAGGACCGGCGGCTGCCTCTGGAACTAGGCGACGAGGTGATCCAACCTCGCCGTTACCTTGACGGCGGAGGCGCGCTTGGCCCCCGGGGCGTCGGGGCCAGACGCGGGCGCGACGACGGCGGCAGCCGGTGTGGCGACGGCGGCTTCGGGGACGGGCGCAGCGACCGGGGTAGCGATCGCGGCGGTGATGGCGAGAATGGCGGCACCGCGCAGGGTCCACTTCAGCACGATGATGCTCCGATCTTGACGTGTGATGGCATGTGCGTCGATCGTCGCCGCCGATCCGGTGTCCGGGGATCGTCCGAAGGTCGCGGCCGCCTCCCCCGCACGGGGGAGGCGGCCGGCCGCGGGGGCTTCCCGTCCTCGTGAACATCGACCCTGGGCAGATCGGGCCGCCTCCCAAACCCGTGAACAACCGCTGTCACGACTCGTGAACAAAGCCACCTAAGAGTTGTCCCGTAACCCCATGAGGCTGAGGTTCATGCTGCGTCAGGGTCGGTGCCGATGGCACCGGCCGAGCGGAGCGAACGCCCGAGGTCTCCGGTGAGGATGCGCGGGTGTCGCCGCCACCACCACAGGTCGGGGCCGGGCAGTCGGTGGAACTGGTCGAGCGCTTGGCCGTCGTCGTCGACGGTCGCGGCCCTGTACCGGTCGTCCAGAGCTCTGATCCGCGGGGTCCAGAGCTGGACGATGTGTTCGTCCAGCAGGAGCCATGCCTCGTGCAGCCAGTTTCGCCAGTAGAGGTCGTTGGTGTACTCGTAGATGTCGTCGCTGTAGCCGCGCTCGATGACGCGCACCAGGGCGGCCCACGCGTTCACCCTTTCAGTGACCGTAAATGCCGTCCGCCAGCCGCGCTGGTGCAACAGCTCTCCCACCTCGGTCTCCGTAGCCACGGGCGGAGGATCTCACGCGGAAGCCGTCCGGGCGATCGAGATATTTCCCGCCCAGAGGTTGCGGGCCCCGGACCATGATCAAGGTGAGACGATCTCGCCGTGGCTGGTGTGATCACTGCGTCGGAACCCTCCTGGATAGCCCCGTTCACCGGGCTGAGCCCACGACAGTTCACGAAGCTCGTGACCGCGTTGCGGCGGGAGGGCGCCGACCCGGTGAGCAGAGGCCGGCCCTGGGGCCTGCCGCTGGAAGACAGAATCCTGCTGGTGGCCGCGTACTGGCGGACGAACCTCACCCTGCGGCAGTTGGCCCCGTTGTTCGGGGTCTCCAAGTCCGCCGCGGACCGGATCATCGCCCACCTTGGGCCATTGCTCGCCCTGCGGCCTCGCACGAGGTTCCGAAAGGACACGGTGCTGATCGGCGACGGCACCCTGGTCCCCACCCGGGACCACACGATCGCCGAGCAGTCGAAAAACTACAGGTACTCCACCAACCACCAGGTCGTCATCGATGCCGACACCCGTCTGGTCGTCGTCGGCCGACCGGTCCCGGGCAACCGCAACGACTGCAAGGCATGGGAGCTATCCGGAACGAAGGACGCCATCGGCCGGACCACCGTGATCGCTGACGGCGGCTACCGGGGCACTGGTCTGATCATCCCTCACCGCCGTGACCCTGGCCGGGCCGAACTGCCGAGTGGGAAAGAGGAACACAACGCCTCGCACCGCAAGGTCAGGGCCCGCGTCGAGCACGCCTTCGCCCGGATGAAGAGCTGGAAGATCCTCCGCGACTGCCGCTTGAAAGGCAACGGCGTTCACCACGCCATGCTCGGCGTCGCTCGCCTCCACAACCTCACCATCACCGGCTGAACCGAGCAGGCGGGTCAGTAAGCACGACCGTGATCAATTACGGGACAACGCTTAGTGCTCTGACCGCGTAGGTTCGCCGGGTTGGTGGTCGTGGCGGTTGGATATACGGTGACGTCCGATCTGGAGGCGCGGTGGCACAAGTTCGGTGCGCTACCGGCGGGCGATGATGCTGCTGGCCTCGGTCGGCGGGAACCGGGTGCCGGTGATTGCGCAGCTGGTCCAAGCCGACGAGTACACCGTCCGAAACGTCATCCATCGGTTCAACGAGATAGGCCTGGCCTGTCTGGACTCTCAGTGGGCGGGAGGTCGTCCCCGCCTGCCCAGCACTGACGACGAAGACTTTCGTCGTGGCGACGGCGCGGCGAGGGCGAGCGTGGGCAGACCGCGGCGCATGAAGTTTTCGATCACAAACAGGTTGTAACAGTGAGCCCGCGTGACTCCAACAGGGGGAGGGGTGGCCGGCCTAGTCGCTGGAGGACGTCCTGCTGGACGACCTCGAGTTCGCGTGGGGGCCGAGCATCCGCCTCAGCCGGTGAGCAGCCGGGAACGACCAGCGGGGCCGGACAAGGTGATCCTGTCCGGCCCCGCTGTCGTCGGGGCAGCCGAAGTCGAGCATCTCCTGTGCGAAGTCGGCCGGAGCTGGGCTGGGGGCAGAGCTCGGTCAGCTCCTCCTTCTATCCCTTGGGCGGGGGCCACGGAACGCCCCAGGCGGCGAACTGGTCACGCGTCCAGCCCGCCGGCGGGCGCACGGGCGGCTTCGATCTCTTCGGGTGACCGGAACAGGAGGTCGGGCATGTCTAGCGGTCTCCCATGAGGAATAGGGCGGAGGCGGGGCCGGAAGATGAGCCGCCTGCGGGCCGGGTGCGGCGGGAAGGTCTTCGGTACCCAGCCACCGAGGCAGCGGCTTGACACGTCGGCAGGCGGCGCTCAACTAGGCATGCGGAGCCCAGAAGGCAACCAGTCGCCCCACGCCGTGCTCGAGGGCCCGCCAGGAGCCGTTGAATGCGAGTACGGCCATCGCGGAGGGGGGAAAGCCGCTGCGGTTCATTCGCGGCAGGAGGTCCCCCTCCGCCTCGCCTGCGAGGGCATCAGCGAGACCGTGCGTGCCTGGGTTGTGCCCGATGAGTACCAGGTCGTTGACCTCGTCAGAGATCTCGTGCAGGACGGCGATCAGTTCCCCGATCGACGCTTCGTACAGGCGGTCCTCGTACACAGTCCTGGGCCGCTGCGGTAGCTCGGGAACCGCGAGCTTCCAGGTTTCGCGGCAGCGTGCAGCCGTTGAGCACAAAGCCAGGTCCGGGGCGATGCCGGAGCCTGCAAGCCAGCGGCCGGCGACGGGCGCGTCCTTGCGACCGCTGTCCGCGAGCGGACGGTCGTGGTCTGCTTCGGCGCTCCGGTCGTCCTTCGCATGGCGGAAGATCACTACGCGGCGGCCCCCACGGGCCGTTCCACTGAAGGAGAAGGTCACCTCCGCAGCGGGAGCACGGCCCCAGCGGCCGTTCGTCTCGGTCGGAGGTGGGCCTCAGGCGGCCGAGTTCTTACCGAGCGACTGAAGCGACCCAGCCCATTACTCCTCACCCTCGCGGTCACGACACCCCATGGGGATCGGACGTGAGCTGTGCTGGTGTCGGTCCCTGGCGTGGCCGAGTCGCGCAGCAGCGGGGGATAACCGGAGGAGGCCATCCCCCGCGCCTACTGGTGCGAGCGTGCCGCAGTTTACCCGTGAAGCGGTGCATATGAGGGTCGAAGAGCCCAACCGGCTCTTCGAGCACTTGCTCTTCGGTCAACCACCGGATTGCTTGGAACTCCCCGCGGTCGTAGGAGGTGGCGGTGTCAGCGTCGGCATTGAGAAGGTGCCAGAGCGAGACGTCGGTGTGTTCAGGCTGTCCCCCCGGGTCCGGGTAACGGTGAGGAAGAGGGGAAGCTCGCCGGTGATCGGTGACGCCACGGCCTCGATACCCAGCTCCTCACGGCATTCGCGGACCACCGCGGCCCACGGGCTCTCACCGCATCGACTCCAAGACGCTCATGGAGCCACTGACAACCACGTACTCGACGGACACCACCCACTGGGGGTACCCAGGGAACTCAAGCCCGAGCACCGCATCGACTCCAAGACGCTCATTGAAGTAAGGCCCGACTCGCCGGGTAGCAGATGCAGAACTCGCCAGAGAATCCGTGTTTTACCGGAGGAAGAGCAACCGCTCAGTGAGTTCGTCTGTGAGCCCCTCCGGCAGGTTGGCGTAGGCCTCGAGTTCCTGGACGAAAGTGAAGCCTTGGTGTTCGTCGCGGGCCCGGACAACCTGGTCGGCCAGTTCCGGCGTAAAGCCAGGAAGGGTGGCGAGAATCGTGGCCGGTACGTGATTTACGTCGACCAGGCCTCCGTCATCGAACTGCCGTGGGAGGTCCGGTCGGCCGATCCGCAGCTCCCGTGCAAGGGCCGGGTCACGTTCCAGGATCCGTCGTGCTTCGGCCCGGCGGTGCCGACGTTCGAGGGCTTCACCGATCGCCGGGTCCACACCGCCCGGGCGTCGTACTGCCCGGCCAGGGGGCACCCACGCAGGGGCTGCCTTGGCCTCGGTGCGGTCTCCGTAACCTGGCTTAGAGGTCCTAACAAAGGCGTTGGACGTGGCGGTAGGTGATCAGGCAGGTGGCGAGGCCAAGGAAGGCTTCGTGGATGTCGTCGCGTCGTTCCCAT
>NZ_JBIRGJ010000013.1:68513-258679 GCF_044327915.1 Streptomyces afghaniensis | reverse complement strand
GATCCACGGCCGCGACTGACGTTTCCTCACGACCCGACCAACGAGCAGACAAGCCGACGGTCACTTGATCAACAACTTCTGTTAGGACCTCTAAGAGGTCCTGCCAGAAACCGGCGTTGGGGTCACTGTCCGACTTGTGTGCTCGTTTGTCTGGTCGTGGGGAAACGTCAGTCGCAGCCGTGGATCGTGTCCGATGAACTGTGGTCGCTGATCGAGCAGTTGCTGCCGCAGCCGGGTCCGAAGCTGAAGGAGGGGCGGCCGCGGGTGCCGGACCGACAGGCGCTGTGCGATCGGCGAAGAAGCGGGACTGGTCTCGGGCGATGATCGTTTCCTCCCACGTCAGGGCAGCCCGGCGCGGCCCAAAAGCGGGCCCGCCTTGACCCTCGCCTTCACCTTTGCGCGTCATCAGGCGCCCGCGTGGACGTGTGCGGCCCACACCGACGGCAGGTTCGGATACTTCGCCCTGAGCTGCCTGACCGTGCGATGGACCGCCGCCGACGCGCACAACGCGCCGGATCGGTCCGCGATCAACTCGCCGTAGAGCTGCTGGCTGAAGGCTGGCGCCACCACGTCGTCGACGCGCCAGAGCGTGCCGACCACCTGGGAGAAACCGGCTATCTGAAAAGCCGCCAACGGGTGGATCGCCTCGTCGGACAAGCGCTCAGTGGTGCGGGCCGTGTCGCAGGCCGACAGGAACGCGAACTCCACGTTCCGCAGACGCAGCCGGGAAAGGTCCAGCACCCGAAGCGGCGCGCGGTCGTGGTCGTGCAGCGCGAGATGGCTGTCCGAAGGGTTGTCCGGGTCGCTGTACCCGTGGCAAGCGAAGTGCGCCCAGCCACTGGCCGGCAAGGCGTCGAGAACGGCGTCACGAGTCGCGTCCGCGCCGACCAGGACCGTGGCACCGGGTACGAGAGCGGCCAGGTGGTCGGCTTCGGCCTGTGCGCCGGGCAGGTCCGGGGCATCCGGAGTGTGCGGCATCGCGACCACCAGCAGCCGCGGCTCGTTCAGCAGCCACGGCTCGTTCCGGTCGTCGCGGCGGCCCGCGCGGGCGTGACCCAGGGCGCGGATCGTCGGCGTCGTCGAGGAGACGACGCGGTCGAGGAGCACAGGTCCGCCGTCGCGGTGGTGGCCCGCCGCGTGCAGGGGGAGCAGACTGAGCGGCCCGACCGGGGCCCACCAGATCCTTGGCCACGGACCATCCGCCGCCGGTTCCGCCGTCAGCTCCAGTTCGCCGAGCACAGGGCCCACGATGGTGTCCCACAGCCACTCGAGCGTCTCATGGATCGCCTGCTCGGCGGCCAGCCGCCCCTTCGTGAACGCGGTGTGCAGAGCGCGTACGCGGTGGCTCACGGTCTCTTCGCTCAGCCGGTCCAGCGCGCGTGACCGGACCCCGTCCGGAGTGATGATCAGCGCGTCACACCGGTGCCGGCTGACGTTGACGTACACGATCGGGCCCTCGTGTGCCTGCGCGGTGAGGTCGGTGAGCAGCGGGGGTCGTAGGAACCGCTCCATCCCGGGCAGCGCGCGGATCCGGTCGGTCACCGCGTCGAGCTCGTCGGCGAGGGCCACGCGGTCGCTCGTGGTGTCGGTTTCGAACTCCGCGGTGAGCGTCCGGAAGCGTTCGGCCAGCTCGGGTGCCCGCTCGCGCAGGTCGGAGAGATCGCCGCGACTGTCGAGTGCCTGGGCGGCGAGCACGCAGCGCCCGGATTCGAGCAGGGTCACCGCGCTCACCTCGTCGCCGACGGCCAGCGCGCACGCGGCCGCGTCGGCGGCGACGCCGGCGAACCGGCCGAGCCAGTACTGGGCGTCCTCGCGGCCCAGGCGGCGCCCGGCGAGCCGGGGCAACAGCCGGACCGCAGCGGCGTACCCCTCGGCGGCCACGTCGAACTGCCCCGCCTCGGCGGCCAGATCGCCCCACCGGTCCGCCGCTTCCGCGCGGCTCTCCGCCGGCGATCCGGCGGACGCCACGGCCTCCCGGTAGCAGCCGAGTGCCTCGGTCAGCGCCTCGCCGTCGCCGGGGTGCCGGAAGCCGAGCGCCAGGACGTTGGCGACGCGGGTCAGTAAACCCGCCCGGGAATAGGCGTCCTGCTCGGGCCTCCGCGCCGCACTCCGTGCCAGGCCGACCGCCTCGGCGAGAACCTGCGGGTCCGGCGGCTCCCGTCGCGCGCCGGCGGGTGCGACGGGGTTCGTGCACCAGTCAGCAAGCGCGGCGGCCAGGTTCGCGGTGTACCGGGGCCAGTGCGGGCTGTCCTGCGGAGTCGCGGCCACGGAAGCGCGGCGCGCGGCGATCGCGTCCCGCAACGCGTTCCGGTCGCCGAACTTCTCGTACGCCATCCCCAGCACACCGCCGAGATTGGCCAGCCGCACTGCCCGGTCCGGGTCGTCGTCCGCCGTCACATCCGCGGCCGCGCGGTGCGCGTCGATCGCCTCGTCGAGCACGCTCGCCTCGCCCGTCCTGATGAACAAGTCGGACAGCATGGCGCCAAGGTTGGAGAGCCGCTCTGCCTGCCCGGCGACCAGGCTCGCGCCGAGGCGGACGGACTCCCTCGCGCGGTCGACCGCCTCCGACAGCACCTGCAGTTCGCCAGTCACCCGGAACCGTTTGTGCAGCACGGCGGCGAGGATCCCGAGCGAACGCGGGTGGTCACCCTGCCCGGCGGTGGCCTCGGCGGCACGGCGAGCGACGTCGATCGCTTCCATGACGTGCGCCAGGTCTCCGGTCGCGTGGAACAACGCGTTCAGGTTGACGGCGAGGTTGCCCATGAACTGGACGCGCAGCGGATGGCCCGCCGACGTGCACGCGACCGCCTCCCGCTCGATGGTGACGGCCTCAGCGAGCGCGGCGTGGTCCCCGAACTCTTCACCGCGGGTGGCCAGCGCCGAGGCGAAGTGGTCCAGCCGCACGCCGCGGCGGGGGTGCCCGGCGGGGGTCGCGGCCGCCACAGAGCGCCCGAGCTCGATCGCCCGCTCGAGCAGGGCCGAGTCCCGGGTCTGCTTGAACTCGGCGGCGTACCGGCCGCACGCTTCGGCTTCGGTATCGGCGCGTTCCCAGCCGCCGGTCGATTTCGGGCGCTCGCCTGTGAGCGCGGCCCAGGCTCGTTCCGTGGTCGTCAGCTCGCCGAGGTTCTGCGAGTGCCGCGGATCGGTGACCGGAGTATGGGCCACCAACGTCTGCCGAACCCGGAGCAGTTCGGCCAGATCATCCCGCGCTCCGCGAGCCCGGTAGCGGTCGTCGAGAAGGTACGCGAGGATCTTCAATCGGTCGAGCACCTCGGACGACCCGGCCGGCGTGAGCTCCACCGCTCGCCGCGCGGCGTCGACGGCTTCCTCCACGACACCGGTCTCCCCCGTCTCATGGAACCAGTCGCGCAGGACGACGGCGAGGAAGTGCAGACTCCTGGCGGTGGACACGTCATCGGGGGAGCACTCGACGGCGGCCCGCGCGTGCGCGGCGGCCTCCGCCAGGGGGGCGAGGTCCTTCGTCACGGTGAACGCCGTCCGCAGGGCGACAACGAGGTTACCCAGGTAGAACGCCTTCTTCGTGGACGGTTCCTCGTCAACGGCCGTCCGGCTCCAGTCCAGCGCGTCGGCCAGGGTGCCACGGTCCTGGTTCTGCTGGAACGCGGTGTGCAGCAGCATGCCGAGGTTGTTGGCGTAGCTGGCCGAATCCTCCGGGCTTTCGTACACCAGGAGGTAAGCCTCCGTGACTTTGTGGACGGCTTCCTGCAGGAACTCGAAGTCGCCGGTCTGGTGGTAGCGGGTCTGCAGCAGGCCCCCGAGATTGGACAGGATCGAGTGGCGCTCGGCCACGTCCTCGGCGGCCAGCAGGGCATGGCCGAGGTCGATCGCCTTCTCGACCGACGCGGGATCCGCGCTGTGCCGGGCCACGTGGAACGCCTCCCAGAACCGCTCGGCCAGACCGTTCGCGGGCCCGCCGCCCACGCGTCAGTCCTCGTTGCCGTTCGAGGTGCCGGCCGGGCCGCCGGGCGGCTCGTCCGGCTCGGCGACCGCGCGTTCCGGGGTGTAGCCGCGTTCCGCGGCCTCCTGCAGCAGCGCCGCCTCTTCGTGCGAGAGCTCGGGTTCGTGCTCCATTATCGCTCCTCCCCCGGCACGGCCGCCGGTTCTCCGGCTTCGACGAACTCCAGCACATCGAAGTCTTCCG
This sequence comes from Streptomyces afghaniensis, assembly GCF_044327915.1. Taxonomy (NCBI): domain Bacteria; kingdom Bacillati; phylum Actinomycetota; class Actinomycetes; order Kitasatosporales; family Streptomycetaceae; genus Streptomyces; species Streptomyces afghaniensis. Next base: position 254,517 of record NZ_JBIRGJ010000013.1, on the reverse strand, counting down.
CCCGCAGCCGCAGGCCCGCAGTCCCGTGCACGCGCGCGCCGAACGCCCCGTCGGCACCCATCACGCGCGCCGATTCGAGGTACAGCTCGGCCGGGTAGGGGTACGAGGAGGCGTACGACCGGTTGCCGTACCAGCCGCACGCGCACGAAGCACGGTTCGCGGTCGCGGAACGCGTGGTCCCAGGCGCTGGGCGTGCGCAGGAACCGAGCCTTGCGCCGCTGCCGATCCACCAGGGAAACGGTGACCGCCGCCACGGCCGGCACGCCGAGGCACAGCACCACGGCGACGCGACGACCGCCCGCAGCACCCGTTCACCCAGATCACACTCACCGGGCACCGGCCCACGGCGGTGTTCCCGAACGAACTGATAGGTGACCCCGGGCAGCACCGGAAGGACGAGCAGAGCGAGCTGCACAACGGTCGCAGGCGCCTGCACTCACCACCCCCATGTCTCACGGACTCCGCTCGCTCAGGCTACTGGCTTGCGTCTGAGCGGTCGGCAGAACAGCTCCTTCCGCGGCTACTTGGAGGCAGCTGGCCGGCCTCGGCAACGCCGGCCGCCCGCATGAGCCTGTTGATCTGCGGGACGGGCTCTGTCTGCGCCCGCGCGGACGTAGCCGACGACGGCTGGGGCCGATGGGGTCCGCCGCAGGGAGGCCACGGTCGTCATCGGGTGCCCACCTGCTCATGGTCGGGACGGCCCGGAGGGCGCCATGGGCAGAACGGCAGGCTACGGTCGCAGGGTTCTTGCTATCAAGATCAACGGGCGATTGCAGTGCCTGCGGCGGGCCGTCGACCAGGACGGGACGGTACTGGACATCCTCGTACAGAGCCGCCGGAACAAGGCCGCGGCCAGGCGCTTCCTCCGCAGGCTCCTCCTCAAGAAGACCCGCACGGTGCCCAGGGTGATCATCACCGACAAGCTCCGCTCCTAGGAGCGGCCCACCGCGAGGTCATGCCCTCCGCCGACCACCGCTCACACAAGGGCCTGAACACCCGGGCCGAGAACAGCCACCGTCCGCTTCGCAATCTGGGAGCAGATCACCGGCGCCGCCGACCTCTCCACCACGGCCTGAGCACTCAGCCGGAGCCCGACTCCGCCACGGCCCAGCACACCGTCAGCCCCCCACACCCAACAACGTGACAACGCCGGCAGAGGGGCATCGTCGACGAGTCCTCCACCCGAGTCGCCATCACCGAGACGCATGAAACAGAGTGACCACCAGCCCCTACTGGTCAGGCGACAGCGGCCCTCAGGTCCTCGGCCGTCAGCAGCGACAGCAGCGTGATGCCCTCGGCCGCGAGGGCACCGGCGCCGCCTTGCTCACGGTCGATCACGCACAGGGCCTCCTGCACCTGAGCCCCCAGGCCACGCAAGTCCGCGGTCGACAGAACGATCTGTCCTCCGCTGGTGACCACGTCCTCAACGACCAGTACCCGTCGCCCCTCGATGTCGGAGCCTTCGGCGAGACGGCAGGTGCCATACGGCTTGGCCTGCTTGCGCACGAATGCACAGGGCAGACCCGTGTGCCGGCCGAGCGCGGTCACCACCGGGATGCCGCCCATCTCCAGGCCGGCCAGGACCTCGGTGCCAGAGGGCACCAGCGGGGCCATCCGCTGGGCGATCTCGTCCAGCAGGACCGGGTCGCCCTCGAACCGGTATTTGTCGAAGTACTCCGTGGCAGTACGTCCGGACCGGAGCGTGAACTGCCCGGTCAGATGGGAGGCAGCGTGGATGCGGCGAGCAAGATCAGAATGTGTCACAGGCGTCCAGTCTTCCAGCTGACCGTCCCAGCCACGACACCGGCTTGTCGCCCAGCCTGAAACCACGGACCGTCCCATCCCACCGCGACACCTTGAGCGCGAAGCTGACACCGTGAACACCAAGGAGGCTCGGTCAGCCCTTCACTCGCTGGTCCATCCGCAAACTCGCCGCCTACCTGCGGAAGTGCACGGCCGCCTGAAAAGGATCGGACGCGAGGCGTTACGGTGCCTGCTCGTCCGCCGCGGGGTCACCTTCCAACGGACGAAGACGTGGAAGGAGTCGCCAGACTCAGACCGCGTTTGAGATCTGCCGTCCGGGGGCTCCTACGACCAGAACTCGTCGTACGCCTGCGGATCGGCCATCAGCACCCATCCCTCGGTGATCTTGTCGTCCCTGATGTGCAGGACGAGGGCGTAGTCCATATCGAGCTGTTTGCCTTCACGTGACGCCGTGACGTGCAGCAGCGCGACTGTGTGGTCATCGTTGGCGAGCACATCGTGGAGCTGCGGCCGGTACGTGCCGCCTGTCAGCTGGAACTCCCGACCGAATACCGCGAAGGTGTCCTCGCGGCCCCGGTACTCTCCCGCCAGCGGGTTGTTGCCCCCGATATGCCACACCACCTCGGGGTGAAAGGTCTTTGCCAGCGCTTCCATGTCTCCTGCCGCGAAGGCAGCCATGGTGCGATGGAACGCAGCGATGTTCGGGTGCTCGGTCATCAGTGCCTCCGTCGGCCCCCTACGGACCATACGTCGCCCGAGACACCGTGGCTCAGCGATGCTAGGCCATCAGGCCGAGCGGCACGCCGTCAGCCGCGCGGCCGCTGAGACGCGCTTGAGGGTCTCTCCGGTTGGTGCGCGAGAGAGGTCTTGGGCCTGGGCGGCTTGCTGGTCGACCTCGAGTAAGCCGGCGGACCATGATCCCGATCATTTGCCCAGCGGATCATGGCCTCGGAACGCGCCGGACTGGCCTCGTAGTCCCGGGCGAGGCGCCGGTGTCCGGCGAGCCGGGCAAAGGTCCGCTCGATCGCCCACCGTCTCGGCTGGACCTGGAAGCCCCGCTGGCCTGGGTCCTTGCGGACGATCTCCAGCCCACGGCCGAGGATCGTGACCGTCCAATCGACGAGACGGCCAGCGAAGCCCTGGGCCGCCCAGATTTTCTGGACACTCGGGTGCCGGCTATGTGCACGGGTACTCCGAACGCGAGGCGGCTCGGCTCGGCGACCAGGCGGACACTTTGGCGGCATTGGTGCACGCGGGCACGGCCTATCCGTCTGGCAGCCGGGTATTGGAGATCTGCTGCGGGGTTGGCGCCCAGACGGTCCGCCCTCCGGGACCACCGGCGCGTAGTGCCAGGCATGAAGCCGATCAACGAAGCGCACCTGTCGGAGTCGGGTCTGGCCGTCATCGACGTTGCTGCATGTGACTACCAGGCCGTGTTCGCCGTTCAGGAACTGCTCGTCGGGCGGTGGGCCACCGCGCCCGCGGACCGTACGACCCGGGCACCCCGGCGAGCCCGGCGTACGGCTGCGCTGCTACCTGGACGTGCGCCAGGAGCTCCGCTCGTAGCACCGTGGGATGCGGCCGGCCGACGGGTCAGGTGAGGGTGCAGCGGGGCACCTGCGCGCGATCGAGCTACCCCCGCGGGCGCGGAGACGGCTCTCGGAGGTCGAGGGGGATGCAATGCAGTGCGGCGAGGACGTCATCCACGCCAACCTCTCCGGACAAGGTGGTTCCCCCGACGAAGCGGAAGACCGGCGGCGCTGGCAGGGCAAGCGCGCGGACCCGGGCAAGTTCGGCGCGCAGTTCGTCCACACCGTCGCCGGTGTCCGTGACGCCCGTCTCGGCGGCGAGCCGGGCGAGCGTGCCGGGGTCCGCGATGTTCAGCCCGTCGGCGAAGTATGCACGGAACAGTCGTTCGACCATTTCCTCACCGGTGCCCTGTACGGCGGCCTGGGCTACAAGTCGGTGGGCCTCGAAGGTGTTGGTGAACACCGCGCGGCGGAAATCAAGTGTGAGAGCGTCAGCGGCGCCGAAGGAGGTGTCGGCGGCGAGCTTCGCGGCGACGGACGCGCCGCGCTCGCGCGCCCACACATCGACCAGCGGCTCCCCGGCGGGCGATGCCTCGGGCTGGAGCTGGAAGGGGCGGAAGACCGTCTCGACCGCACCCCCTTGGGCGCAGTACTGGCTGATGGCCTGGGCATAGCGGGTGAAGCCGATGTAGCAGTGGACGCAGACGAAGTCGAGGACGACCTCGACGCGGCGTGGGCTCGTCATGTTCGTGCTCCTTGAGGTCAGAGGGAGGCTGTCGGTCACCACGGGAGAGGGCCGCCGGCCGAGACGTAGCTGCCGGTCGGCCCGTCGGGGCCGACCAGGGCCATCCGGACGATGATGTCGGCGCCCTCCTGGACGGTCTGGGCGCCGGTGTGGTCGTTGAGGTCGGTGGCAGTGTGGCCGGGGTCGACGGCGTTGATACGCATCTTCGGGAAGGCGCGTGCGTAGAGCGTCGTGACCATGTTCAGTGCGGCCTTGGAGGAGTTGTACGGCAGCGAGGCCACCCAGAGCGGTACCAGCAAGGCGTGGGCGTCCGGATCCGAGGCGATGGCCAGCGAGCCAAGCCCACTGCTGACGTTCACCACGACCGGCGTCGCGCTCTTCTCCAGCAGCGGCAGGAAAGCATGTGTGACACGTACGGCGCCGAACACGTTGGTGTCGAACGCCGCGAGCATGTCCATCGCGGTGATCTCAGCTGCTGGCCGCACCGAGCCGGCAATCCCGGCGTTGTTGACCAGGACGTCGAGGCGCCCGGCCTGCTCGCGCACCAGCTGCGCGGCCGCCTGTACGCAAGCGTCGTCGGTGATGTCGATGAGCAGCGAACGGGCGCCGACCTGCCGAGCGGCCTCCTCGCCACGGCGGGCGTCACGGGCGCCTAGATATACGGTGTGCCCGGCCGCGACGAGTCGGCGGGCGGTCTCCAAGCCGAGGCCCTTGTTGGCCCCGGTGATGAGCGTCGTCGTCATGACGAAGAGCCTCGCCCAGTGGCGGCTGTCCGGGCAGTTCACTGTTCTTCCTGGTAACGCCAGTACCAGCATGGTCTGCCCCGCCGCGCCGATACTGGACCCATGAGCGCGCACGGCACCGGCGGCGGGCATCCGCCGCAGAGCAACAGCGACCTGGGAGCTGCGCTACGCCGCTGGCGCGACCGCGTGCCCCCAGCCGACGTCGGACTGCCCACCGGGAGGAACCGCCGCGCACCCGGGCTGCGGCGTGAGGAGTTGGCCCTGCTGGCGGGTATCTCAGCCGAATACATCGTCCGCCTGGAGCAAGGCCGGGCGACATCCCCGTCCGCCCAGGTGCTCGGGGCGCTGGCGCGGGCACTGCAGTTGTCGGAGGCCGAGCGCCGGCATCTGTTCGCCCTGGCCGGGCAGCCCGAGCCACCGGAGGGCCACCTGCCGATCCGGCTTACCCCAGGCGTGCAGCGGCTGGTCGACCAGTTGCCGGGCACGCCCGTCGGCGTGTACGACGCGGCCTGGACGCTCCTCGCCTGGAACCGCCTTTACGCCGCCCTGCTCGGCGATCCGTCCACGCTCGCCCACCGGGAACGCAACCTCGTACGGCAGCACTTCACCGCACCGCCCGGCCGCGTGCGGCACACCGCGGGACAGCAGGCCCGTTTCGAGGCTGCGGTGGTCACTGACCTGCGCGCCACCTGCGCCCGCTACCCCAAGGATGCGGCCTTGCGAAGCCTCGTCGCGGACCTGCGCTCCGCCAGTCCCCGCTTCGCCGCCCTGTGGGACGGCCATGAGGTCGGCGAGCACGCCCTGCACACGAAGACGGTCCACCACCCCGACGTCGGACCGCTCGACCTGGACTGCGACATCCTCACTGAACACCGCGGTGACCTGCGCATCGTCATCCTCACCGCACCACCGGGCAGCGACGCCGCCAGTAGGCTGCAACTACTCGACGTTATCGGCACCCAGACGTCATCGACACCCAGGAGGTAACCCCACCGTGCCGCGGCACGTACCGGGCTATCTGTCACTTACCGGCACCCATGCACACGTTGTCCGTCCGCTTGAACGCCACCCGATAGGCTCACGCGGCGTGATCGATCTGCACCCGGGGAGTTGGGATGGACGCAGCGATAGCCGGTCTCGTCGGAGCGCTCGGTGGCGCGGTAGTCGGCGCGGGCGGTGCCTGGGGCGCGGCCCGCATCGCCCTCAAGGGCGCCATGTACCAGGCGGACAAGCAGGCATCCAGTGCCTATGAACAATGGCTCCGCCAGATCCGACGCGAGGTCTACACCGCCTTCCTCAATGATGCTCGCGTCCTCGCCGACGACATGGGGGACTTCACGTTGCGCGCCGCCACCATCGACTCTTCTGTCACCGACGACGAACGCCGGGACTCCCGGGAACGGTTCAGCAGCGCGATTCTGCGGCTCGAAAGGAAGGCTCTGGACATGTCTTTGGAGTCGCCGCGCGACATGAGCGCCCTCGCCCAAGGTACGGTCTGGCAACTCAAGGAGCTGAACCGGGCGCTCGCCCGAACTGCCCACGGGAATGGATTTCCGCAGGCGACGAACGTGTACCAGCATCTCGACGACCTGACCGAGAAGGCTGCCGCCCATCTCCACAGTCACCCCCCGGCCCGGTAGCTCGGCCACCGCACCGAACTCGGCCGTCTGCCCGCGGCGGGGGCTGTGCCCGGTGGGCCCGATGCCGAGCTGAGCCCGGGCGCCGACACGGGTGAGAACGTCGCCGATGGCCTCGGTGACATCCCGGACCCGGAGCCAGGCCAGTTCACGCTCACGGCCGGCGACGGCGAAGTGCAGCGCATCAGCGCCAGTTTCCGCATGCCGGAGCGGTTGCGGGGCAACGTTGCTGCCACCTTCTTCTGCAAGACCGTCATACGGAGCTGAGCTTCTCCCCCAGGGTCCGCATCCGTGCGTGCATCGTCTCGTCGGCCTCCAGCTCGAACTCCGGCGCCAGGGCTCGGGGCACGGCCCCGGGTACCGCGACAGCCCTTGACCCGCACGGCGATCGCGGAGCGCCTGGGCGAGGCCATCCCCGTTGCCGGGAACACCCGACGAGGACGGGTGGGAAGGGGAGTGAGGTGGACAACGAGCGGTTCCACCTCATCCTGACAGCGGGTGGGAAGCCGATGATGCACAGCTGGTGGGGGGCAAGCAGCCCACGGCCGAGCACCGATACCGGTCCGTGGAACGACTCGTGGGGCAGCGTCGACAGCGCCCGGATCGTTCTGACCCTCAGGTCTTGACCGAACGCGAGGAGAAGAACAGCGTCGCCATCGCCTCCAACGAGTCGTTCGGCAAAGCGCACATGTTCGGGCGAACCCGTGCGAGGTGTTGGTGAAGTTTCACAGGTTCGGCCTTGCTGAGACGACGAAGAGGGTCGGTCGTGCCTTATCTCGGCGCACTGATGACGTGGTCGATCGCGGTGGCGACATCCTCGGCGACATGAGTGGGCTGGTAGGAGTCCTGAGCCCACAGCTGTCCGTTTGACATCCACACGCTTCGAAGCCCGAGCGCGTTGGCGCCGGCGATGTCGGCATGCGGGGAATCGCCGATGACCCACGCGCCCATGAGGGGCACTCCGACGGCATCCGCGGCCGCGTGGAAGATCTCCGGTTCGGGTTTCTTGCAGCCGACCGCCTCGGAGATCGCCCAGCCCTGGACGAGCTGATCGAGTCCGGAGTGACGGATCTTGGCTTCCTGTTGGGCAGTGCGGCCGTTGGTGACGATCACGCAGGTCCAGCCGTCGGTCTGTGCTTTGTCCAGGGCCTCGCGGGATGTGTCGGCAAGTACGACGCGATCGGCAGCGCCATGGTCGAGCAGGGCATGGATGGCCGTGGTGGACACCGTGTCCCGGTACCGGTCGGTCATTGCTGCGGCGACATCGTGGCGGGCGGTATAGCCGCTGGCGTCGAGAGCCATCACCCACGTGAGGTCGGTGTCGGGCAGGCGATGCTCGGTGAGGAATGCGGTGACGGCGTCACGGAAGGCGGCGTCGCGGTCGACCAGGGTGTTGTCGAGGTCCAGCATCAGCAACGGCATGATCGGTAGTAGATCACCGGCGATGATCTCGGGGCACGTGGGTTTCCTGTCCAGACGGGATGCCCCGATTGAGCAACTTGCCGTCGGCAGCCAAGTGATGACCGGATCGCATTCCTCCTCTGGCATGGAATACGCACCGCCCGGCGACGCACCATTGCCTCTTTCCCTGGAGCGCAACACCGTTGCACGGCTCCCGCCTCTGCATCCTGATGCTGAGCCCTATGCCGAGCCGGGCAGCCGGTCAAGGCGATCGCGGTGTGCCTGAGTCAGCTGGACGCGTTCCGCAGCGAGGTTCTCTTCAAGATGGTCGATCCGCGCGGTGCCCGGGATGGGGAGAATGACCGGTGAGCGGCTGAGAAGCCAAGCGAGCGCAACCTGCGTGGGCGTGGCGTCAACCTCGGCCGCCACAGCGGCGACCTCCGACCTCGCCCCCGACTCCCCCCAGGCGACGGGGCGCCATGGCAGGAACGCGATCCCTGCCGCCTCACAGGCCGTGAGCACGGGCTCGTGCTCACGGTCGAGCAGGTTGTAGCGGTTCTGCACGCTCGCGACGTCCACGATCTCTCGTGCCTCCTTGAGCTCGTCGACGGTTATCTCGGACAGCCCGATCCGGCCGATCTTGCCCTCGGTCCGCAGATCCCGCAGCGTGCCGAGCTGGTCGGCGAGCGGCGTCTCCGGATCGATACGGTGCAACTGCAGCAGCTCGATCCGCTCCAGACGCAGTCGGCGCAAAGCCTGCTCGACCTGAGCCCGCAGAACAGCCGGCCTCCCGTCGAGCCTCCACTCGCTTGAAGGGCCCGAACGCGCAACGCCGACCTTGGTAGTGACGAGCAGCCCATCCGGGTAGGGATGCAGGGCCTCGGCCAGTAGCTCCTCGTTGGCTCCCCCGCCATACAGATACGCGGTGTCGATCAGGGTGACGCCCAGCTCGACGGCCCGCCGGGCGACCGCGAGAGAGATATCACGGGCCGGGCTCGGCTCCGCCGGCAAGTGCATGGCCCCGAATCCGAGCCGCCGTACCTTCAGATCCCCGCCGATACGGAACGCAGTCGACGTCACGCGCTGTCTCCCCCTCGCTCAAGAGGCAACGCTAGCAGCACAGTTGGCCACGACGTCGGTCCACTAGGTTCTGTCCGGCTGATCACTGATCGAGCGGTGCGTCCCCATGACCTTTCGCATAACACACCGGCGCGACCTTTGGAATTACCCCTGGTACAGATCGATGTGGTTGCCGCCGGATCCTGCACCGTGGAGGACCGTGGCTTCCACATCTGGTCGACCGGTGCTTCGATCTCCACGCCGCCGGCGGCGAGTGCCCGAGCGTGCGCGGTGTCGATGTCCTCGACGCCCAGGCCGCATTTGGCCGGCCCGCCGGGCCACGGGTGCGAGTCGCGGTTGGCCACCGTCAAGAGGAAGAAGTCGTCGTCAGGGTAGGTGCCGAACTGGAACGAGCTGATCTCCTCGTGGTGGGCGGCGTCGAAGACCTCGCGGTAGAACGCGACCGACGCGGGCAGGTCATCGGCCACGATGGTGACCTGGCTGATACGGCGGGTCTTCACGGGCAGCCCTTTCTCGATGTAGCGATCGACGGTCTCGATGAGCCTTGTCAGCGAGTCGGCTCTGGCTTGCAGGCGTTCACGGTGCTCGGCAAACACGGCGCCGACGCCGTGTTCGCCAACCGCGCGCATCGCGTCGACGGGAACCTGGAGACGGCGCAGCGTCGCGTACAGACGCGCCTCGTAAACCTGGCCAGGCCGGCACCCTCGGTATCCGGTACCGGGATCGACGTAGTCGGGTTTGAGCAGCCCGACGTCGTCGTAGTGCCGCAACGCGGTGATCGACAGACCAGGACGGCGTTCGTGCGCGGGAAGCAGGTCGTACCGTCGATGTGGACACCGGCGTACGCGGCCCGCTCCGAACGCCTGAAACGCGAATTGCGTGCCGCCGGCAGCTACGCAGCCAGGATGCGCAAATTGGCACTCGAGGCCACCGTCGAACGCATCGATCCCTTCGCCGTCTACGCTCGCGACGGATGGATCTGCCAGATTTGCCGCAACCCCGTCGACCATGGCCGGGACTGGCCCGACATGTGGTGCGCGACGCTCGACCACCGCGTCCCTTTGACCGCCGGCGGGGCGCACACCCTGGACAACGTGCAGCTCGCCCACTGAATCTGCAACCTGCGCAAGGGTGACTACTTCCCGGTCGAGGCGTGAGGACAGTCTTCACAGCCGGGCCGCTTGGGAACCCGGCCACTGTCCGGCTGTCCTGTCGGGTGCTGCCTCAGTGGAAGAGCGCTCGTGCCAGGACGGCCTGCACTTCCAACCGCTTCCTGCTCGCGTAGCCGACCCCTGTCAGGGCATGTGCTCGCCGTACTCGGCCAGCAGAGCCCGTAGCCGGACAGCCTGGCCGTCGTCGGTGCGACCTTGGCGCTTGCTTTTGTTGTTCCGCTTCCACACCCCAAGTCGCCGTTCGATGGCGTCGGAAGCGTGCGCTCGTGGCATCCGGCCGTGTTCGGCCGCCCAGACGCGCAATTCGGCCAACGTAGCGTTCCAAACGTCTTCTTGTGGCGTCCACGCCCAGCCCGGCAACTCCTCCAGAACGGCTCTGCGCTCCGCGTCATAGGTGGCCCGCCGGTTCCGGAAGGAGTTGATCCAGACTCCAATCCTGTGGCCACTCCACTCTTCTCTCTGCTTGATGCTGCCCACACTGCGCTGAGTCTCGGCGGTGAAGTGCTGAAGGACCATGACCTTGGCCAGGAACCCCTCCTCGAAGGGGTCCCAGCTCCAACCAGGTATCGATGCCAGGGCTTCGAGCTTCCATGCGGGCAGGTCCTCACCCTGGTCAGTCAGCCGCTTGCGAGTCATACGAATGTTGTTCGCCCACACGGTCGCCTCGCGCGCTTCCATCGCGCCGCGCTCGTTCAGTACCGCGGCTCGGTAGCGGTCGCGCTGTCGGCGGAATGAGGCGTCATGGGCATTCTCGGTAGACCACGAGTCGATGGTGGACAGACGTCGGGCGCGCTCGTCGTCCAGACCGCCACTGGCAGCCAAGGCGCGCTGTTTGCGGACCCAACGGGCCAGATCGACGCCGTCGACCGTGACTTCCCGATCGCTCGGGTAGCAATGGCCCTCGACAGCCTCGAAGTTGACGAGTGCGGCATACATCCGCGCCCACCGTTCCTTGTGCAGGTTCCGCTCGACACGAAGCGCGGCTTCCCCTAGGCGGTCGCGGATCCACTGCGCGGCAAGAGGCCGGTTCTGTGGGCCGCCGAAGGAATCCTCGCGATAGCGGTAGGCCTCGGCCTTTCCTACCAACCCCAGCCCGGCCAAGTGGTCCAGTACGTCGGCGGCGGCGTCTTCGGCGGCAGCCAGGAACCCGATGACCACATCGAACGTCGGATCCAGTGGTGCCAGGGGCGCCTCGCGGATCCGCACCACAGTCAGCCCCGCGGCGCGCAGTCGTGCAGCCTTGGCGGCGTCTTTTTCCTCCTTGCCCTCATGCCACCAGACTCCGTCGAACTCCAGTACAAGAGAGGGGTTGCCGTGCGCATCGACGGCGACGATGTCCACGGCCGCGCTGCACCCGTCGGCGTCCGGCACCCGTTTGCGGTCCTGATCGATACGCAGCACGGTGGCGAGCTCAGCCTTCAGTTGGAGCTCCTGCACCGAGGTCCCCACCAGGCGGCACTCGCGGCACGTCTTGGTGCCGCCACCTTTCCTGCCCCCGGTGAAGGCGTTCACGCTCCGCCGGAACGACGGGTGCGCGGGGTTGATGTCGCACGTCCACCACACCACTTGACTGCTGCCGACGCGCAGTTGGTCTGCGGTGACGCCCGAGCGTTCGATGTCCAACCTCGAGACGTCGTCCGGATAGAGGTCTGAAAAACGGTTGGTGGAAGAGATACGGTGGCCCGCGCAGAACGGGCAGCCCCGGCCGCGGCCGTCGTCCGGCCAGCGGTGGTCTTCGGCCTTCGAGCAGACCCGGATACCGTCAGCATCCGTCGTGATCAAGTAATCCCCCACAATGCCGCTTTATCCTGCACAAGCCCTCATCGGGGCACTGCTATGGCTTAGCACGTGCCGCTGACAGTCCAGTTGAGACTCAGCTCCCGGTCGTTCCGGGCAGCCGGCCGAAGGACGCGAGCGGGCCGGGCTCCTGGCTGCTGCGCACAGACCTGGCCGCCGCTCACCCCGGCCCCTGGAGCAGGTGGCGCGCCATGAAGTGCTTCGGCGGTCCCGCGCTCACACACGAACAGCCGCCATAAGGGGCACAGGCGTGCGAAGCCTCGCTCGATCTGCTGATCTGTCAGGTGACACGACATGCCTATGAGCGGTGCGGGCATGCCCGGAGGGCAACCATCAGCCCATCCCGGGAGGCTCCATGCGTATTCGCCACACCTCAGCCGCCGTGATGACCACCATGCTCGTGGCCGCACTGCTCGCCCTGGGATCCGTCCCCACCGCCTCTGCGGCCCCGACGGACGAGATCGCCTGCGTCAACGGCCAGTTCGCGGTAGGTGCCACGGTCGAGGACGCGGACCTGGCGATCGGCGGCAACACTGGCCTCCAATGCCTCGTTCTTCCACTCTGACCGTTCATGACGGGTCGCCAGCGCCTCTGACGACCCGTCTGGTCCGTCAACAGCTTGAGCACGCCAAGCCGGATACCAACTGGTGGAGCACAAGTACGGAGGCGGCACCCGCTCCGGCGCCTGACCTGAACCCGAACACCCAGTGAGGTCAGCGGCAACCGGAGAGACAGGCCGTCAGCTGTCGCGCCCGGAGGCGCTCCTTGTGGCGAGGACGTGCCCGGCAGCGGCGAGCTGGCCGCGTTTGCGCTCCTTGAGGGCCTCCAGCCGCCGCTCTCCGGCTGCTGCCAGCATCCGTCTCTGGTGCGCGGCGTCGACCGCGTACCAGACGCCCACAAGGTTGGTCTCCCTCTTGCAGGCCACGTCCGCCACAGCCGTCGCGATCTCCCGCGGCGTGACCCCGGTGCCCCGGAAGGCCTTGTCGTTGATCGCCTGCCACGGGTCGTCGTAGGCGTGCCCGCGCTTCTCCATGCAGGCGGACCACCGCTCGAAGGCCGACCGTACGCGCGGGTCCTCCATCGCCCGCAGCACGCTGGCGGTGTCGATGCGGCGGACCGCCTCCGCCTCACCGACGGCGCCGTCGCGGACCAGCGCGCGGCGCGCCTCCCCCATGCAGCCCCCCTCCGGCACGGGCTTTCCGCGGTGACGGACCGGAGCGGGCGACCGCTCCGGTCCGTGACCGACGCCCCTGCCCTCCAGCACCGTCACCTGATCGTCGGACAGCGCCGGTCGCGAGACGGGCCCGGTGCTGTCAGCGGGTAGCTGGTAGCCGTGCGCCCGCGCCTGCCCGGGATCCGCCAGCCCGTAGCGACGGTCCGTGCGCGAGCGCACGGGGCTGCGACCCGCGTTCTCCACGGGCTCGTACCGCAGCCCGAACCTCCTCATGCACGCGGCGGCGAGAATCTGCTGCGCAGACGTCACCCGGGCCCACTGCGCGTCGCTGAACTGGTACTCCTCCAGCGGCAGACGCAGGCCCACGGGGTCGAGCACCCGTGGGGTCGCCGTCACCTCGGGCCGCGCCGGTGCGGCGTCGACGCGGTCAGGGGAGCACCCGACGGCCCCCAGAAGCAGGAGCATGCCGGCGGCCGCGGCTCTCGTACGCAAGGAATCCCCCCGTGGCGTCTTGCGGGCGGCCCCGTCGAGCGGGGCGCGCCCTGGTGTCGTCGGCGATCTAGCAGACCCAGTTGAACGACGCGTTGTCGTTCCAGGCGTTGACGAGGTTCGCCGACCCGTAGGAGGGAACGGTGTCGTACGGGCCGCTGTAGTTCTCGTTGTAGTACACCCGTGCGTTGCACACGAAGCGGTTGCTGGCCGAGGCGGAGTTGTTCTTCACCTGCTCGCCCTGACCCGACCCCGGACCGAGGAACCTGTCGCCGGCGAAGTCCGGCTGCTGCAGGTAGTAGTCGTGGTAGGAGCCGGTGAGGCCGCTTCCCCAGTACATGCACACCTCGGCGGCCTCACAGACGCCGTTGTGCCCGTGGGACGAGGCGTGGGCGGTGCCCGTGGTGCCTAGGCCGCCGGCGATCGCGGCCGTGAGCGCGGCCGCGACCGCGAGTCCTCTTGCGCGCATCTGTCTCTCCTCCTGCTCGGCTGACTCGGGCGGGACCCGCCGGTCAGCAGTGTCGGATCTGCTGCTGCCACACGCTGGGGTTGCCGGTGTTGAGGTACCAGTCGTTGACGTAGCCCGACCGCACCCCCACGTCGATGAGCATCCAATAGCGGTAGTTGGGGTTGTCCGCCGCTCCGTCGCCGGTCGTCCAGCAGGTGAGGCCGACCTCGTCACCGTTGAGGAGCGTCCCGTGGGGAACGTTGGCGTACCCGTATCCGGGACCGGTGCGCATCTGCAGCCAGGAACCCGGGTCGATCCCGGTCACCGTCGTGCAGTTCGTCATGTCCCCGGAGATGCTGCACCGGTGGATGGCGGCGTCCGCGGGCGTTGCCAGGCCCAGCACAGTGGCTGCGGTGGCCAGTGCGGTGATGAGCACGCCCGGGCGACGGGGTCGAAGTGTCATCGGGATCTACGTCCTCTCGGGTGACCGGCACCAGGTGTGTCCAGCTGGTTCGTCATGCTAGGCAGGCTTGGGACGAGCAGGTCCCTGACAGCTGTCAGGGTGACCACGCACGACACTCCCGGCCCGGGCCCGGACACGCATCCCGTTACCCCGCGTTGATGCCCTGGGGCGGGCGGCCCTCGGACTACGGATACGGCCACCAGGTCCCCGCCTGGGTCCACAGAGGCCTGGGTAAAGCGTTGCCCCGGCCGTCCGAACCGCCGGTTCGGGTAGCGTCCTTGCCTGGCGCCACGACTGGCACCACTGCCGCATCCGCACATACCCCCGGCGCCCCGCCCGCCGGACGCCATGTGGGGCTCGCTACGTTCCGCAGGGACCTCGTCGCCCTCGTCCGTGCCGGCGCCCGCTTCGAACGCGGCCAGCTGGTCGAACGGCCCGACATGACCGACCCGCAGCACGACCGTGAACCCGCCGAGCACCAGCGTTACGCGCACTACCTGTAGCCCCTCGATGCCGTCTCGGAGGCGGAGGAGGCGGAGCTGGTGGCCGCAGTGCTGCGCGATCAGGATGAGGCGATGGCGCAAGGGGCAGTGGTTCACCACCTGGACCGCCGGGCAGCCCAGCCTCTGACCGACGCCGAGTTCACCGTCTGGGCTCACATCATGGCCGCGGTCATCGGGGACCGGGACTACCTCGCCCGCCGCCTGGGCGAGTGGACCTGCTGAGGACCATCGCCCTGGACGAGCCATGGACCGCCGAGGCGCTTACCGCCGCATCCGACTGGTTCCCACGCACAGCCGCGACCACGCAGATCATCACCTTGTCCGACGCCTTCACCCTGCTCGCCGAACAGGGACGAACCCACCGCGTCCGCAACGCGGCAAGCCGACGGATGGAACAACTGGATCAACCACCGAACTGACTCGTGCCGCGTCCAGGCAACGTTGCGACCTTCGTCGTTGCCCCTGAGCCGGCGGTAGGTGACGCGGCACCGTGCATCGAAGTCGAGCGTTATGGGCGCCACCCCGTTGCGAACCTGAACGCCCCGAGCGCCGCATCGGTCACGCGCTCCGTCTGCGGTCTGGTTCGCATCACGACGACGTTAAGGTTCGCATCACGACGGCGTCAAAGTAGGTGCGATCGGGGCGCCGATGAGAAATGGCGCCGACAGTCGTCTGAGTAGGGTCCGGTGAACGCGGGGCGCGCATCAAGGAGAGCAACGAGATGAGACCACTTCGATACTCGATCAACGTCACGCTCGACGGCTGCTGCCATCACGAGGCAGGGCTCCCCCCGGACGAGGAGTCGATGCGCTACTGGACCGCTGAGATGGAGCGAGCTGATGCCCTGCTCTTCGGCCGGGTGACCTACGAGATGATGGAGTCGGCGTGGCGGAAGCCGGCCACGGGCACGTGGCCTGACTGGATGGATGAGTGGCAGATCCCGTTCGCCGAGACCATCGACCGGGCGCAGAAGTACGTCGTGTCGAGCACGCTGAGCGGGGTCGATTGGAATGCCGACCTGGTGCGAGGCGACTTGGGGCAAGCGGTTCAGCGGCTCAAGCAGGAGTCAGGCGAGGGCCTGTGGGTGGGTGGCGTGACGCTCCCCCTGGCGTTGGCAGATCTGGGACTGATCGACGAGTACGAGTTCCTCGTTCAGCCGGTCCTTGCCGGACACGGGCCGACATTGCTCGCCGGTCTGCGCGAGCGCATCCAGCTCGAGCTCGTGGACCGCCATGAGTTCCGGTCGGGGGCGGTAGCCCTGCGATACCGGCCCACGCGAGTTTCGGCTTGACGTGATGTGTCCTGGAACGTTGGCCGCTCCCTCGCGACGGAACGACGGCTCGGGGTCGCGTTGTCCCGCGCTGGCCGTACCCCCGAACGGCGGACATATCGACGGGGGACATCGCCCCGAGGCCGTGAACGCTGTCGCCAGGCCTGTGCGGTGGCTGTTGCGGTAGCGGCTGGGCGATTGGAGCTTCAGGCCGGTGCGGCCGCGGTGCCAGTGGTCGGGGATGTCGAGAATCAGCGAAGTAGGCTCGTGTCTATGGATGCGCTCTTACCGTTCCTGATCTTGGTCGGGGTCCTTGCCGCAGTCCTGGGCTTCTTTGTGTGGCTGGCGGCGCATATCCGTCGACGGGGCCTCGCGGGCGGGGCCATGAGTGCAGCCCTGGCCTCATACGAGGAGGCATTCCGGATCACGGCTCATGAGGCTCACGTTGAGATCCGAGCGCAGGCGGAACGCAAGGCGCCGATTCTGTCGCCTGACGACCACTGGGGGCGAGGCCCTGGCCAAGCCGGTCAAGCGGGGGCAGAGGAGCGTCGGCCCCGTCAGCCGCGTCCTCGCCGGTCACGTCGAGGGCTCGGCCGCTGGGTCGATCGGCTGCGGCATGGTCGCTGACCGGTGGACACTGTGCTGTGGGCTGCCGGAGCAGTCGTTGGGCTGGGCGTTGCCGTGTTCCTGGCGGATCGGGTTCTGCTGGTGATGGAGGCTCGGGGCTGGATCTACTCGCGCAAGACCAAGGGCCTGTCGTCCATCGGTGTTGACCTCATCCAGGAGAGTGACCCCGGAGCCCAGGCCGTCAAACGCGCTATGGAACAGGAACGCGTGCGCAAGAACGTCAGGCCGGCGGAAGACCCGCCCTTCCGGGTGGACCTGGACGCCGGCACGGTGCACATTCGCCGCACTGGACACGGCGGGCAAGAACAGGCGCCTTGATCCTGGCGCCCTCCTGACGCCGGTGAATGCGGGCCTTGTCGTGGACGGGGCCCGGGGTGGTGACCTCAGTCAGCGGCATCTTGCGCTGCGGCCCGGGCTTGCTGTTCCTCTGCGGCCGTTCTTGCGGAGCCCATTCGGAAACAGCCGGCCATAGATGCCGCCTTGGGGATGCCGGTGTGCGGGATCCTCAACCAGATCCAGCCGACCCTTCAGGTTGGCCAGAGGCGCAGAGACCGCCACAAGCCCCGCCAGCCGGGTGTGGGAGTCACGCCGCATGGCGATCAGCCCGGCCACGGACAGGCGTCCCGAGCGTCGTGCTGTCCCTGGGTGCAGCACGCTCTGGATGTCTGATACATCTGAGGCCGTTGTCAACCGCCTGACCGCGTGGACGATGCCCTGGTCGACCGACTCCCCGTCATCAGCCCAGTTCACCGACCCTGCAGGTGCACCCGGACACGGGGCTGACTACGCGGCCCTGAGGGAGACCGCCATGCAGGTGCGCTACGCCGCGCTCGTCTTGCTCTTCGCGTGCGGCGCGGTGCCACTGCTGCGCCGGCTGTCGGACCGCGGCGCCGGGCGCGCGGCCGTCGCCGTGGCGGCCCTGTGGGGCTGGGGAATCGTTGCGGCCATGCTCGCCGTCACGGTGTCCGCGCCCTGGATGGTCGCTTCCGGCGGCTCCGCCGCGTTCCGGCTGCTGCCCGGCCTCGCAAGTGCCATGTCCCAGGGCCGCGAACTCCCGGTGGGTGCTGCCCTGGTCGCCGCCGCGGGCGCCGTCGGCCTCATGACCCTGCTGCGGCCCGAAGTGACACCCCCACCTGGCCGGCCTGTGCCGACCGCGGCCACCGCGCCGCTCGCCGCGACCCTGGGCACCGCCGTGGTCGCCATCGCCCTCGCCGTCCTGTCCAACGACCGGGTGGCCGGGCGGATGCAGACCGGGTTCGCGGGCAACGAGCGGCTGTCCGAGCCCGGTGATCTGCTGCGGCAGTGGATCCAGCTTGGCGCCTGGACCCTGCCCACTGGCTCCGCTCCCGGGCGCTGGCTGCTGTACCGGATCGGCGACCTGGTGCTACTCGCCCTGGTCTGGTGGGGGCTGCGGCTGCTGCCCGTCCTACTCGACCGCGTCACCTACCCCGCCTACTCGCTCGGCGCCGTCGCCACCACCCTGGGCATGGTGATGAGCGAACTCTGGCACTCGCTCCTCTCCTATCAAGGCAGCACCGGTGGGCCCCTGCCCTACTACGTCTCCGAAGGCTCAGGCGTGTCGGCGGCGCTCGTCTTCGGCATCCTCGCCGGCTGCGCCAGCACAGTGACCGTCCGGATCCGCAGCCGCGCACAGCAACCCGCCCCGCCCACACCGCAAACCCAACCGGCCTGACCGGGCCGGCCGAACAACGCGGGAGGTGGTGCTTTCCCGGCTGGAGATCACGCGGGCGAGCACGACCGAGATCCTGTCGGGCGACGAGAGCGTCTCGGTTGCCGCGGCGGAAGCGGACGCGGGCGACGCGGAGATGGCAGAGCGCCGGTCCCCGGCGGAATCGGCGGTCGGGGTGCGGCTGGTGCCGCATTTGGCGCCCGGACTGGCCGTGGGAGTGCTGCCGGATTCATACCGGGACATCGTCGAGGTCCTCCAGAACTGGGCCTGTCCGCAGATCAACGGGGTGCGGCGGACCGGGCATGCCGCTAGCTGGAGAACAACGCCGCCTATCTCCCCTACGACGAGGCCCTCGAGGCCGGATGGCCGGTCGCCAGCGGCATCGTGGAGGAGCAGCACGGCATCTGGTGGCGGACCGTCTCGATATCACCGGCAGCCGGCGGACTGTCCCCGGAGGGGAAGCCGTCCTGGCCCTGCGGGACCCTCATCAGCAACGGCGACTCCCCCACCCGCACCCTGTTCGTTCCTGCTCGCCGTTCCTCTAGGCTCGAAGGAGGTCATCAACTACCGCATGACATCTGCCCGGTGACGGGGTCGGTGTGGGGTACGCGTCCGCGACACCCGGCCGCGGCAACGGTGCGGGGCCCGGTTCCTGCTCCCCCCGCCGACGACGAGGCCGTATTGGCGACACTGCACAGCGCAGGATGGCCTTCACGTGGCTTGTGGCCGAGGTCCTGCGGCCTCTTGTCGTGCGGGGCGGGATCGCCCGGTCAGCGCAGGAAGTCCAGCACTGCCTTGCTGAGTTCCTCCGGTGCCTCTTCGGGCAGGAAGTGGCCGGCTCCGGGGATGACCAGGCCGGTGACGTCCGTGGCCACCATGCGCATGGTCTCCGCCGGCATGGTGCCGGTGCTGTACTGACCGCCTATCGCCAGGACCGGGATGGACAGCGGTCCCTCGTCACGCCAGCGCAGGGCGTGCTCGGCGGATGTGTCCAGGGTCCGGTAGTACTCGAAGCTGGCGCGCAGAGCAGCCGGGTCACGCAGATTGTCGACGTAGACGTCGATGGCGTGCTGCGGGATGGCGCCGGGTGTGGCTGTCTTGGACGTGAAGGTGTGGCCGAAGTAGATCTCCTCGCGGCCGGCGACCATGCGCTCGTTGATGCCCTGCAGCCGGTTGAAGGCGAAGTGCCACAGAAACTCGTTGGTCGCGGGGTCCGACATCAACGGCGGGGACGGCGAGAGACCGGGAAGGATCGACTCGGCGCCGACGAAGCGAGTGACGCGGTCACGGTGGCTCGCAGCCTGGGCGTAGCCGACCAGCATGCCCAGGTCGTAACCGACGACGGCGAAGCGCTCGTGGCCCAGGGCGGTCATCAACTCGGCCATGTCGTCGGCGAGCGCGGCCGCGTCGTAGCCGGTGGCGGGCTTGTCGCTGGCGCCCATGCCGCGCAGGTCAGGGGCGATGACAGTGAAGTGCTCGGCCAAGGCGGGCATGACAAGGCGCCAGCTGTACCAGAACTGCGGCCAGCCGGGCAGGAGCAGCAGCGGCGGGCCGTCACCGCCGGCCACGGCGTGCAGGGTGAGGTCGCCGGTCTTGACGGTGTGGCTGGTGAACGTGTCGGTGAACCCGGCGGGCAGGTTCGGCACGTCGGTGACGGTGAACGGCATCGTGTTTCCCCTCGTGGTGCGGGCCGCCACAGCGAACCGGATGATGTATCCGCTTCACCGTAACACAAGGCGGATACTTCATCCGTTTATGCTGTTCGCATGACCAGTGCACCCATGCGCAAGGACGCTGCCCGCAACCGGCAGCGCATCGTCGACGTAGCCCGGCAGCTCGTCGACGAGGGCACCTCGCTGCAGCTCAACGACGTCGCCCGCCTCGCCAACGTGGGAGTGGCCACCGTCTACCGGCACTTCCCGACACCGGAGGCCCTGATGGAGACCGTGGCGACCCCGGGTCTGGAAGCACTGGTCGCCCACGCGGAACGGGCACTGACCGAGGAAGACCCCTGGAAGGCTTTGACCGGCTTCCTCGACGTCACCTTGGAGGCGCAGCTGACCGACCCTTCGCTGACCATCGTGCGCGCCGCGCCGGATCGTGTCCTGCCCCGCACCGAGGAACTGACCGCCGCACTGGACTCGCTCGCCGGCCAGTTGCTCGACCGCACGCGCGCAGCAGGCGCCGTACGCGGTGTGGTCACCTGGGACGACCTGCTGCCGCTCATGTGCGGGATCGCCTTTGCCGCCAACGTCCATGCCGAGGACCAGCAGACGCGCCTGGAGTCCGGCCGCCGCTACTTGGCGGTGATGCTGAAGGGGCTGCACGGCTGAGCCGCCTGGCCCGCGCACCAGGCCTCGCAGCAGCCCATCGCGCGGCGAGGTCGCCGTGGGTCACTGCCACCAACCGTCCCCCGGACCCGCAGTCGAAGCCGCTGCCGCCCCATCCCGCTCGATGTCAGGGCGACCCTACGAATCCGAGCGTGTGCACGCCAAAGAGGGCGAATGCATCCGGACAGCGCCGCCCCGCCGTCGGGGAGCGACGGCTTCGGCCGAGGCCGCTCTTGGCGCAGCAACCTTTGGTCGACGGGCTTCATCCCGTCTCGGCTCCCCTTCAGCGCCCGAATGAAAGTCACCGACCGCCGCGACTGTTGACTGCCATATGTGAGCTACGGACTCACGCTCAGAGGATGCCGCCGATGGCCGTGTCCCCGCCCCGATCCAGGGCGAGGACACGCACCGAGTCGCGCTGTGGGGTCAGTTGGCGTTCACCAGGTCGTGCGCCGGTACGGTGACCGTCCGCTCACCCGGCTTGCCGCCGAGCACGATCTTCCGCAGGGCGCTGTTGTTGTCGAGGTTCGTTTCCTTCAGCCGCTTCTCCGGGTTGGCCAGCACCTGGATGTAGTAGGTGCCGTTGGGCACGTCGGTGATGTCGAAGGACTGGCCCGGCAGGTCCTGGGTGTAAGTGTCACCGGAGCCGACGTCCAGCACCTCGCGAACGGAGATCGAGTTCTCCTCACCGCAGGCGGTGGCCAGGTCCGTGTTGTACGGGTGCCAGTTGGCGTTCTTCACCGTGTAGTCGATCGCGTCGGTGTTGGCCAGGCAGAACGCTTCCTTGCCGCTGCGCACGGCCTCCTTCTTGTCCGCCTTCAGCAGCCGGTAACTGGCGAAGTCGGTGAAGTGCCAGTGCTCGTGCCCCGGGCGCGGGTCCCACTCCATGGTGCCGGTCGGGGTGTAGCCGACCTGCTTGCCCTTGGCGTCGTAGAAGTACTGGAAGGCGTCCATCTTGTCCTTGCCGGGCGAGCGGAACCCGTCCACCACGAGCTGCGCCGGGCCGGCGTTCCAGACGTTGGCGCTGAACGCCAGGTGGTCCTTGCCCGGGATGTCCTTGCCGCCGTCGCTGATGGTGATGCCGTAGGCCGGCAGCGAGCGCAGGTCCGGCTTGGGGACGTCCGGGACGGAGGACTTACCGGTGGGCCGCTTCGACAGCGGTTCGAGGGCGGGCGCCTGACGCGAGCCGTCGGTCTGGCCGCCGGTGTCCCCGGCCTGCGGAGACAGCGCGGACTTCTGCTTCTTCTTCAGTGCCCACGGCAGTGCCGGCGGCGCGGCCTTCAGCGGGCCGTGGCCCACGTTGTACGAGGGACCCGCACCGCTCGTCACCGGCGCGGCGGCCTCGGCGGGGCCCGGGGCATGCCCCGGCCCGTGACCGGCGTGCGCGGTCGGCGCCTGGTGACCGGCACCGTGCCCGGCGTGCTCGCCGGCCTTCGCGGACCGGGGCACCGCCCCGGTGGTGCCCTCTTCGTCCTCGCCACTTCGTTCCACCACGGTCACCTTGACCGTGGCCGCCTTGTCGGCGATGCCGAACAGGTCGCGGTACTTCTTGGCGACACCGACCGTGGCCGTGTACGTACCGGCCGGCAGCTGGACCGGCTCGGTGTAGGAGCCCGCGTAGGTGTTGGCCGCCCAGCCCTTCTCGACGCCCCACACGGAGCCGAGGGTGAACGGGTTGGCGGGGCAGCTCTCCGGATACTTGGACGTGGAGGGTGCATCAGGCCGCACTCGGCCGCTGGCGTTGTTCGGGCAGAAGCTCTCGCTGCGGGTGAGTACCTTCTTGCCGGCTTCGTCGGTGAGGGTGATCTCTGCGAAGCCGGGCAGGCCGGAGAAGTCCTTCACGGTGCCGGCGGGCAGCTTCTTCGTCTTGGCCTTGCCGCCCTCGTACACGGTCTGGGTGATGGTCACCGGGTCCTTGTAGGACTTCCGGGTCACCTTGAGCTCCAGCGGTGCCCCCTCGGCGATGAGGTAGGTGCCGAGGTCCAAGTACACACCCGGCTCCTCCTTCCAAGAGGTGAGCGTCACCGAAGTGGTCGCCGCGATGAGGCTCAGCTCGGGGCCCCTCGCGGCCTTCGCCGGCTCCTGCGCCGCGGCCACGATGCCGGCCGTCACGGCTGTCACGGCGACGGCCGTGGTGCCGGCGAGCAGCGTACGCCGCAGCCGAGCGGTGCGTCTTCTGGTCATGGTTCCCTCGTCCTCCGGTGCGTTGAGCAGGAAGCAGGCGGCACGGCGCGTCCGCGAGGTCCGGGCCGGGGCCGTCACGTGAGAGGCGCTTGCTGTGCCCGCGCTGTGAGAGCAGCGGACCGGTTGTTCGGTTGTCCGAAAGACGGCAAGGGGTGGAGTATTGGCCGAATGTCGTCGTGGTGACGGAATTCAGCGGTCGGTGCTGCGGGCACGCACCTCCGCCTGGCGCGGAGCGCCGATCGCCTGGCGCCCTCGGTCAATGTCGGCGCCCCCACGATGTCCAACGCTTGAGCCTCGAGTGAGCGGCGCCAAGGAAAGGGCACTGCCTTGCAGCCACGTGGGAGTGCCTCAGGGCGCTTGGGGAGCGGGTCCGTCGGAGCGTCGGCGGCGGCGTCGGCTTCGGCGTCCGAGGAGCGGCCTGTCCGCACCCGCCCTCTTTCGGGCGCGACCGCTCACGCCCAGAGCGAAACGCGCTCTCCCCCTCGGCCGCACGTGCGACCGCCTGGACGATCGCCGCGTACGCGCCGCAGCGGCACAGGTTGCCGCTCATCCGCTCCCGTATCTCGTCCGCGGAAAGGGGCGGCGGCCCGGTCTCGGGCCGTACGTCACTGGTGACGGCGCTCGGCCAGCCCGCCGCGTGTTCTTCGAGCATCGCGACGGCAGAGCAGATCTGTCCCGGCGTGCAGTAGCCGCACTGGTAACCGTCCAGTTCGAGGAACGCCTGCTGCACCGGGTGCAGTTGCTCGCCGTCGGCCAGACCTTCGACCGTGGTGATCTGCCGGCCCTCGGCCGCCGCCGCGAGCTGCAGACAGGAAACGGTCCGGCGCCCGTCGAGCAGGACGGTGCAGGCACCGCACTGTCCTTGGTCACAGCCCTTCTTCGTGCCGGTCAGACCGAGCCGTTCGCGCAGTGCGTCGAGCAGCGTGGTGCGGTGATCGAGGGGCAGCCTGTGTTTCTCGCCGTTGATGTGCAATGTGATGGTGCTGGTCATCGATGGGGGCATCATCAGCCTTCTTTCACAGATCGGGAACGGCCGCTGACACAGGTCGCGGGTGTCTCCGGCCACCGCCCGGGCTCAGAACCCGGGGAAGACCCGCCGCAGGTCGTCCAGCGTCAGGGCACCTGCGGTGAGGGTCGCGCTCGTCGGTGTGTACGCGGGCGCGTGGCGGCCCGTCGTGAGGCGCAGCCACCACTCGGCGGGCGCGCTCAGCACCGCGTCGGGCTCGGCCGGCTCCTCGCCGAGCGCGACCGCTTCGTCGAGGTGGAGCCCGAAGGACTTCTCGGGTGCGGTGGCCCGTATCGCGAGGCGGACCGGACGGCTGTCCAGGGCATCGGTCTTGCCGAGGCGGCCGACGAGCATCCCGACCTGGTCGAGCAGTGGTCCGGTCGCGGCGGACGCCAGGACGGCCGCCGGGTCGAAGGCGACCTCGACGTCCCAGGTGTGGAAGGTGAGCTCGCTGAGCCGCAGGCCCGCCACCGTGGCCACGTCCACGGGCATCGGCAGGAAACCGAGGTTGATCCGCAGATCCTCGCGCGTCTGCGCGTCGAGGCTCTCGTAGCGGGTGACCAGCGCCTCGTCGGCGGGCCCGAAGCGCTCGGCCCGCTCGCCCGGGGACATCGCGTCCCAGCGCGCCCACACCGACTTGTTGAAGTCCGCGTCCTTGGGGCCGGTGCCGTCGAGGGCGCCTTCGAGGACGGCCAGGGCTATCTCCGCACCGCTTCCCAGGTGACCGAGCACCTGCGACACGTCCCACTCCGCCGCCCCGGACTTCCGGGTGAGGTCGACGGCGTCCAGGCCGCGCACCAGCGAGGCGAGGTGGTCGTGTCCGCTGCGCAGGGCAGCGATGATCTGGTCGGCGCGTTCACTCATGGTTCGTCTCCGTTGTTCGTGGCTGTGCAGCATGACGAGATCGCTTCCTGGATCAGCCTTCCTTCACGGGTTCGGGACGCGTCGGGAGCGTCCGGCAGGCAGACGGATCAAGGGGCGTGTCCGAAGACGGGGCGAGGCCGGGTGGCGATCAGTCGGGATATAGGGGCGGACGCCAGTGGCGCACACCAGCGGCCAATGTCGTCGAACGGTCCGGCCGCTATGGTGGAACTCAAGCGGACAGCAGTCCGGCACCGGGGAACCTAGTGGACGAGTGTCCGGTTAGGCAAGGGCTTCGGACGTAAGCCCGAGAGGAGGGCATGTGGAGTCGATGGCCGGCGGGCCACAGCGGTCGGACGCGCAGCGCAACCGGGAGCGCATCCTGGAGGTGGCACTGGTCGAACTGTCGCATTCCGCGGACGTCCCGATGAGCGTGATCGCCAAGAAGGCGGGCGTCGGACAAGGGACTCTCTACCGCAACTTCCCCAACCGCGAGGCGCTCATCATGGAGGTGTACCGCCATGAGGTGCAGCAACTCACCGAGCACGCCGCCGAGTTGCTGAAGACCAAGGAGCCCGACCAGGCCCTGCGTACATGGATGGACCGCCTCGCCCGCTTCATCATGGCCAAGACCGGACTGGCCGACGCCCTGCGCCAGGCCGCCGGCGCGACGGCAGGGCCGGAGCCGTCGGGGTACTCGCTGGTGTACGGATCGATCGAAACCCTGCTCAACGCCAACCACGAGGCAGGCACCATCCGCCCGGGAGTGACCGCCGACGACTTCCTCCTCGCCATCGCCGGCATCTGGCAGATCGACATCCGCGGGGACTGGCACGCCAAGACCACCCGACTGCTCGATCTCGTCATGGACGGCCTGCGCACGGGGGCTCCGGGGCGGCACTGAGGGCGACCCGACCCCGACAGCGGCGCGAGACGGGGGGGGTGGCCGACGGAATCCGCTCGGTGAATGGATCCGCCTCGACCCTTTCGCGTCACGTGCCCGCACACCGGCCTCCGTGAGCTCACTGTCCGACGTCCGCGCTCGACCCGTGCCGGAACCTCCCTTGCTAACCGGATAGCTGTCCGCTACCTTCCCAGTATCGGACAGTTATCCGGTTCGGTCCTGCCGTTGTGGCACGCATGTGACTGCTGACGCGCCAGGCGCACACCCACCCCCACCCGGCCCACACGCTCACGGAAGACCCCCTTGCCATGAAACTGCTCATCCTGGGTGCGACCGGTCCCACCGGTCGCCATGTCGTCGACCTGGCCCTGCGATCCGGTGACTCGGTCACGGCCTTGGTACGCAATCCCGCATCTCTGGACGACCTGGCCGAGAGGGTCACGCCGGTCAAGGGCGACGCCACATCGCACCGCGACATCGCCGCTGCCGCGGTCGGGCAGGACGCGATCGTCTCCGCACTCGGCAGGGGCAACTCGGTGCGCGCGGACGGCCTCTTCACACGCTCCTCGGCGGCCGTGATCGGTGCGGCGAAGGAAACGGGCGTCTCCCGGCTGGTGTGGCTGTCGTCGTTCGGCGTCGGCCGCACCTTCGACTGGTCGAGCACCGCACAGAAGGTGATCTACCGCACGCTGCTGCGGTCGATCTACGCCGACAAGGAGATCGCGGACGACCGCATCCGCTCCAGCGGTCTGGACTGGACCGTCGTCTACCCGACCCGGCTCACTCACGGCCCGGCCAAGGGCGCGTACAGCGCGGGAGACCGTCTGCCAATGAAGGGCAACCCGACGATCAGCCGCGCGGACGTGGCCGCCTTCATGCACCAGGTGGTACACGGCAGCGAGTGGATCCACCGCAGCCCCGTGATCACCGACTGACGCTTCGCCACCACCTCGCTCCGGCCGACCAGTCCAGCCAGCACATCTCGATATGACAGTTGTTATAGAAGCTGTGTAGCCTGCTGTCCATAACGACTGTCATAGGAGGATGTCGTGACCATCATCACCGTGAACACCCCCAAGGGACGCCTGAGCCTGGAGCAACGCCGCGAGCTGGCCGAGACGCTGACGGACGCGGTGCTGGTGCCCGAGGTGGGCCAGTTCGCTCCGGCAGCCCGGCCCGGCTTCCAGGTGCACTTCGTCGAGCGCGAGCGGGACATGATGGCCATCGGCGGCCGACTGCTGGCGGATGCCGATCCGGAACTCGACGTGATGGTGATCGACCTCGCGGTCATGGACGCCGCCTGGCAGCCGGAGGTGCGGGCCGAGGTCATCGAACGCGTGCTGGCCGCGATGGCGGCGGCATGCGGGCTGGAGAAGCCGGCGCCGGCCTGGTGGGTCAACTTCCGGGTGATCGACGAGGGCAGCTGGGGCTCGTCCGGCGGTGTGCTGTCGATCCTGCCGCTGCTTCAGAGCGGAGTGTTCACGGAGGAGCGGGTCAAGGCGGTCCGTGCCGCGCTGGACATCTGAGGCCTGAGGCGTCGAGCGCCAGCCGGCTCAGTCCTCGATCGCGTCAAGGACGAGCGCCCGCAACTGCTCGGCGATGCGATCAAGGGGGTCGGTGCTGCGCTTGGCACGGCACATGGCCACGGTTCCCTCGACGGCCGCGACCAAGAGCGTCGCGAGTTGGGACGCCCGCTCCGGCTCGGCGCCGTGCTCACGCAGGGAGTCGGAGAGCAGGCTCTCTCATGTGGTGAAGACGTCGGCAGCGGCCGCCAGGACGGCGGACGGCTCGCCGGCGGCTGGTTCCTCGATGGAGACCGCGAGGACCGGACAACCAGCCCGGAAGTCACTGTCGACGACGACCTGACGCCAGAGAGCGAGGAAGGCTTGCAGACCGGCAACCGGACCAGCCCGCAATTCCTTGCGCAGGCTGCGCGCGGTCCACTCGCCCGTGAAGCGCACAGCCTCGGTGACCAACTGGTGCTTGCCCTCGGGGAAGTAGTGGTACGTCGAGCCGAGCGGCGCCCTGGCGTGCTTGGCCGTCTCGCGGATGCTCGTCGCGTTCAGGCCACGCCGACTGATCATGTCGGCCGCACCGGCCACGATCCGCTCGCGCGCTGACGGACTGGACTCGGTCACCTGCGAACCCCTTCTGATCCCTGATCTATAACAATTGTCATAGCTTACCGTGATCGCCCACCGGACCTCGCCCCTCCACACACGGAGAAAGCCGATGCACACCCCCCTCGCCGAGCCGCCCGCAGAAGCGGGAGCGGAGTACCTGGAGCACCAGAAGGCGGCCATCACCCGCCTGGGGCACGAACTGCGCACCCTGGTGGAGGCCACGGTCCGCACCGCCGCCTCGCCCGACACGCTCCACCGCGTGGCGGACGGCGTCCGCCACGTCGCCGGCCAGCTGACCGGGCGTCGGCGCGCACGAGCGGAGATCCCCGAGGTGGACGGGTTCCCCGGCGGGCCACGGATGTACAGCCCGGTCGTCGGGGCGGGCAGTCCACTGGCCCCGCCCGTGAGCATCACGCCCACCGATGACGGTGTGATCGGTCACTGCACGCTGGGCATCGCCCACGAAGGCCCGCCCGGCTACGGCCACGGCGGCATGAGCGCCATGCTCCTGGACGAACTCATGGGCCAGGCCTGCACCGCCGCCGGAACCCCCGGCATGACCGTCTCCCTCCAGATGCGCTACCACCAGCCCATTCCGCTGGAGACACCCCTGCGCGTCCTCGGGCGCGTCACCGGCACGGACAACCGGAAGGTCTTCGTGACCGGGACGATCACCACCGAGGCGGACCCTTCCACGAACCTGGTCACCGCGGACGGTGTCTTCATCGCGCCGGACCCCGCCCGTGCCCGTGCGCTGTTCCCCGGCATGCGGGAGGAAACCTGAGCGACCACGGCGACTGGAGGGCCTGCCGGCAGCGGGTGTCCGCCGCCGGAGAGGATCAGGAACCGCAGGAGATCGACGCATGCAGATGGAGATCCGGGCCGCCGCGATCCGCGGCATCGATCGTCTGATCGACGACCTCGGTGGCGACGGAGCGGCGCTGTTGTCCGAGTTCGGTGTCTCGCCCGCTGATCTGGACTCGGAGCACGGGTTGTTGCCGACAGTGACGGCCGGGCGGATCCTGCGCAGCGCCACGAAGAGACTGAACTGCCCTGATTTCGGGCTGCGCCTGGCGGCGTATCAGGACATGTCGATGCTCGGCCCGTTGGCTCTGGCGGTGGGGAACTGCGACACGGTCGGAGAGGGGCTGGACTGCGCGTCGCGGTTCCTTTACGTGCACAACCAGGGGATCCGTCTGTCGCGCGCGCGGGATCCCGAACGCTATGCGGGCGTCGGCGCCGTCGAATACCGGATGCTGCATCCGGACATCCCCTACGAGCCGCAGACCATCGACGCGGGTCTGGGACTGCTGCACCGCAATCTCATCACGATGAGCGGGGGATACGACCTGCTCGGGGTCTACCTGCCCCATCCGCCGCTGACCGACGAGTCGGTGTACACCGAGTTCTTCGGTGCGCCGGTCCGGTTCGACACCGGCCGTGCCCTGCTGCGGGTGCCGACGAAGCTCTTCGCCCAGCCGATGTCGACCCCGGTCAATCCCGAACTGCGCCGCATGGTCGTGGAGTACCTGGAGGCGCACTACACCGATCCGCGTGAGAGCGTCGTGACCGCGGTGCGGTCGGCGGTGAGCCGCGCGCTGGGCACGGGCCCGGCGCGGATCGATCTGGTCGCTCAGTGGCTGCACACGCATCCGCGCACGTTGCAGCGCCGGCTGGCACAGGAGGGCACCTCGTTCCAGGCGATCGTCGACGACGTCCGCAAGAACGCGGCGTACCGGCTGCTGACGGGGACCGACATGACGTTCTCCCAGGTCGCGTCGCTGGTGGACCTGGCCGGACAGGCGGCCCTCACGCGTGCGGCGCGCCGCTGGTTCGGCAGGACGCCGACGCAGGTCCGCCGTGACGCCAGGAACACCTCTGCCGCGCCGCGTGTCGTGCGGAGTTAAATTCTTGTCGCCCAGGGCAAAGCGACGTCTTCGGGGCGCTTCCATACTCGGGTGCCATGACCAGTCCCCCACGCCCCGCCTCGCTGCCCGGTCATGTCGACGTCCTGATCGTCGGCGCGGGTATCTCCGGTATCGACGCCGCGTACCGGTTGGGGTCGCAGTGTCCCGATCGGTCGTACGCCGTGCTGGAGGCCCGTGAGTCCCTGGGCGGGACCTGGGATCTGTTCCGGTATCCGGGAGTCCGTGCCGACTCCGACATCTACACGCTCAGTTTTCCGTTCGAGCCCTGGACCGGCGAGAACTCCATGGCCGACGGGGACGAGATCCTCGACTACCTGCGGCGCACCGTCGACCGGTTCGGCATCGACCGCCACATCCACTGCTCCACGAAGGTGGTCGCGGCCGACTGGTCCGGTGAGACGGCCCGTTGGACGGTGACCGTCGAGCAGCCCGGGGGCGAGGACGGACCGCGGCTGTCCACCGTGACCTGCTCGTTCCTCTACCTGTGCACCGGCTACTACGACTACGAGCGCGGCCACGACCCGCGGTTCCCTGGCATCGAGTCCTTCGACGGGACGGTGGTGCATCCGCAGTTCTGGCCCGAGGGGCTCGACCACACGGGCAAGCGGGTCGTCGTGATCGGCAGTGGCGCGACCGCGATCACCATCGTCCCCGCGATGGCCCGCGACGGGGCACAGGTGACCATGTTGCAGCGCACGCCGACCTGGGTCAGCGCGTTGCCGCGCCGGGACCGGTTCGCCGCCAGGGTCCGGCGGCGGCTGCCCGCCGGGCTGGCGCACCGGGTCATCAGGGCGCGCAACACCGCCTACTCCAACGGCTTCTACCACTACTGCCGGCGCTTTCCCGAACGCGCGCGGACCCTGCTGACCAGGGCCGCCGCGCGGCGGATCGGCGAGGAGGCGGTGCGTGAGCACTTCACCCCGCCGTACGCGCCTTGGGACCAGAGGGTGTGCATCACGGCCGACGCGGACCTGTTCAAGGCGATCAAGCGCGAGGAGGTCGAAGTGGTCACCGATCACATCGACGGCTTCGTCGCCGACGGGATCCGGCTGCGGTCAGGCAGGGTACTGCCGGCCGACATCGTGGTGACGGCGACCGGGCTGCGCATGCTGGCGTTCGGCCATATAGCGGTGAGCGTCGACGGCGAGCCGGTCGAGCCCGCGCGTCATCTGCTGTGGCGGGGCGCCATGCTCAGCGACGTGCCGAACTTCGCGCTCTGCTTCGGTTACGTCAACCTGTCCTGGACGATGCGGGCGGACCTCACCGCGCGGCTGGTCTGCCGGGTCCTCAACCACATGCGTCGCGCCGACCTCGCGGCGGTCACCCCGCCCGCGGAGCCGGGCGTCCGGGAACAGCCCCTGATCGAGCTGGCGTCCGGCTACGTCCAGCGGGGCGTCCAGAGCTTTCCCCGGCAGGGCCACCGCGCCCCGTGGCGGATGCGCCAGACCTATCTGCTGGACACCGCCGACATCGCGCGCGCCAGCCTCCGACGCGAGCTGCGCGGTGTGCCTCGCGCGTCGGTTCGCCCGGCCGCCGACGACATCAGGGCCGGAGGCTGACCATGGCGGATCTGGACGGAGTGTGCGACGAGCGTTTCGCGGAGGTGGCCGCGCGGCTGTCCGAGAACCTCGACGCGGGCGACGAACTGGGGGCCTCGATCGCGGTCCTGGTCGACGGGGAGCCGGTGGTCGACCTGTGGGGCGGCTGGGCCGACCAGGGCCGTACGGCGCCGTGGCGGCGCGACACGATCACCAATGTCTGGTCGTGCACGAAGACGGTCACGTCCCTGGCGGCGCTGCTGCTGGTGGAGCGCGGACTGCTCGACGTCGACGCCCCGGTGGCCCGGTACTGGCCGGAGTTCGCCGCGCGCGGCAAGGAGGGCGTGCTGGTCCGGCACCTGCTGTCGCACACCTCCGGCGTCTCGGGGTGGGACCGGCCGGTGACCGTCGCGGACGTCCGTGACGTACCGGCGTCGACGGCCCGGCTGGCCGCACAGGCACCGTGGTGGCCCCCGGGCACGGCATCCGGTTACCACCTGCTCAACTACGGCCATCTGGTGGGCGAGTTGGTCCGGCGGATCGACGGGCGCACCCTGGGCCGGTTCGTGGCCGAGGAGATCGCCGGTCCGCTGGGCGCCGACTTCCACATCGGTCTGCCGGACTCGGAGTTCGGGAGGGTCGCCGATGTCGTGCCGCCGCCGTTCCGGTCGAGCGATCTCGTCGGCGCCGATCCGAACGGTGTGGCGACGAAGACCTTCACCGGTCCCCTGGGCGGTGCCGAGGAGTCGTGGCACCCCGAGTGGCGTCGCGCCGAGATCGGCGCGGCGGGCGGCCACGGCAACGCCAGGTCGCTCGCCAGGATCCACTCCGTCATCGCCTGCGGGGGCACGCTCGACGGCGTACGCCTGCTGTCACCGTCGACCATCGACCTGATATTCCGTCAGCAGACGGACGGGCCGGACCTGGTGCTCGGGGCGCACCTGCGCTTCGGCATCGGATTCGGACTGCCGTCCCCGGCGGTGCCGTACCTCCCGGGAGGACGGATCTGTTTCTGGACCGGATGGGGTGGATCGGTGGTCGTCATCGACACCGAACGCCGGGCCGCGGTCTCGTACGTCATGAACCGCATGGGCACCGGCCTGCTCGGCAGCGACCGCACGACCCGGTACGTCAAGGCCGCTTTCGCAGCCCTGGATCGAGGGCGCTGATGCGTCGACGGGTTCGCCACCGAGCCGGCGGCGCGTGACGGCGGCCTGCGCCATCTGCCATTTTTATAACGACTGTCATAAAGCGAGAGAGGTAACCCATGGCCGAGCCGGTAGTCCTGGTGGCGACGATGGTCGCCAAGCCGGGCCAGGAAGAGCTGGTCGAGAAGACGTTGACCGCGGCGCTGCCCAAGGTGCACGCCGAACCCGGATGCCTGCGCTACGCGCTGCACCGCAAGGCGGGCACCTCCGGCGAGTTCGTCATGATCGAGAAGTGGGCCTCGCAGGAGGCGCTGGGCGCGCACATGAAGGGCGCCACGATGCGTGAGATCGGCATCGCCCTGGCGCAGGCACTGGCCGGACCGCCGGACATGGTCTTCCTGGACGCCGTCCCCGCCGGCGACCCGGACGCCGGCACCGTCTGACCGACAACGGGGGCCGGGCCGACGCACGACAGCGGTCGGCCCGGCCCGGGACCCCACGCAACCGAGGAGCATTCCCATGAAGAGCCTGATGTTCGTCGCGCCCGGACAGCTGCGCTTCGACGAGGTCGACGCCCCCACTCTCGTCGAGGGCACGGACGCGCTCGTGCGCCCGCTCGCGGCCACGACCTGCGATCTCGACCACCATGTCATCGCCGACAAGACTCCGTTCTCCGGATTCGGCCCGTTCCCGCTCGGACACGAGTGCGTGGGCACGGTGGTCGAGGTCGGCCCCGACTGCACGGAGGTCACGGTCGGCGACGTCGTCGGCGTCGCGTGGCACATCGCGTGCGGCACCTGCGCGCAGTGCGAGCTCGGACACCCCGCCCGCTGTCTCCTCCACGGCGACGCCCAGTACGGCCTGCCGGTGAACGGCGCCTGGGGCGGGACCTTCGACGAGCTCATCCGCGTCCCCTACGCGGACTTCAACCTCGCCAAGCTGCCCGCCGGGGTCGACCCCGTGCACCTGGCCTCGATCGGCGACAATCTCGCCCTCGGCTGGGAGACGGTGATGCCGACCGTCGCCGGGATCCCCGACCCGAAGATCGCGGTGTTCGGCGGAACCGGCTCCATCGGCCTGTACTGCGTCGACGTCGCGGTCCACTGCGCCGGCGCCCGCACCGTCTACTACGACGACGACCCGGTCAGGCTGAAGGTCGCCGAGCAGCTCGGCGCCGAGGTCCACGACATCCACGGCAAGCGCGAGAAGGACTTCCACCTCGCCGTGGACGCCAGCTGCAACCCCGAGCGGCTGCGCAAGGCACTGCTGTCGGTCGTGCCCGAGGGATACGTCAACAGCGTCGGCATCTACTTCGAGGAGGTCCAGCTCCCGCTGCTCGCGCTGTACCAGCGCGGAGTCCACTTCCACAACGGCAAGGGGCACGCGAGGCCGAACATGACGCCGACCCTGGAGGCGGTGGCCGCCGGCACGCTCCACCCCGAGCTGGTCACCAGCGGCATCTACGGCTGGGACGAGATCCCCGACGTTCTGACCTCCGACCGGGCCGGCCACAAGCCGATCTTCGTCCTGGAGAACTGAGACATCGGGACAGTCGGCCTGCCGGCCTGCCGGCCTGCCGGCCTGTCGCGGAGAGCACAGGCGGGCGTCAACGTCTCTGTGGGTGAGCACGAGGACGAGGGTTGGCCGCATGAGCGGGCCGCCGCCGGGCCCTGAGGTGGGGAGACCAGGCGGCGGCCCTGACACCCGGCGGTGTGGCGTCGTGGGCCGCAGGGCGTTCAGAGCAGAGCTTCGGGTGTGATGGTCAGTTCGCGGATCCGACGACCGGGGCGTTGAAGACCGCGTTGGAGATGGCGAGTGCCACTCCGACGATGACGATCTCACCGAGCCCCTTGACGCCGCCGCTCGCCCCCCGGCGGAGCAGCTGTTTGCCTGCCCCGGATCAACCCATGCGGCTCACCGAACGCGAGCCCGACACCGGGAGGCACCCGTGCGGCACTCGATCAACCGGTAGCCGAGGCCGGCTTACGAGCCAAGTCGCAGGCGAAGCTCACCGTTGCGATCAGGTGGCCCTCGCTTGACGGTGCTGCTTACGGTCTGGGCCGGTAGCCCGGGTGGCTCACGCCGCCGTGCGGAGGCTGGGGCGGGCTGCTCGACTGGAGGCGTCCCTCGCCCCTGACTTCACGGAGCAGCACTATGGCCGTCATCGTCATCGTCGATCTGCCAGGCGTCACCAAGGAGCAGTACCAGGCCAACCACGCGAACATCCACGCGGCGCCGTGGTGGCCGGCGGAGGGCTTCATTTCCCATGCGGGGGCCCCGTCGGACGGCGGCTGGCTCGTGGTCGACCTGTGGGAGTCGAAGGAGGCTTTCGGGGCATTCATGGAGAAGGCGGCGCCGATCTTCGAGGAGGGCGGCTTTCCGAAGGCGGAGCCGAAGATCTACGAAGCGGTGAATGTGGACATCGGCTGACTGGCCCTAACAGAAGTGGTTGATCATGTGACTTTGGGCTTGTGATCGCTCATCGACCGTTACTGCCGGGCGGCGTCTGGGACCAGTTGCACGCCGTGCTGCTCAAGAAGCTGCGGTGGAAGAACAAGCTGGACTGGTCGCGGGCGGTGATCGACTCCTCGCACGTGCAGGGGCGGCCGGGCGGGACCCAATAGCGGCCCCAGCCCGGTCGACCGCGCACGGCCCCTGGTCAGCGTGGACTCCGCGGTGGTCCGCGCCCATCACTACGCGGCCGGGATGGTGGTCGAACCGCAACTGCTGCCGCTGCTGAAGAGGCCGCAGGGCAGGAAAAGGGGCCACGGAAACCAGGCAAATCGCACCGTCGGGCGTCGACTCGGCGACCTGTGAGTCCCAGCGGGCCGAGCGGCGCGGGCACACAGCAGCCGCCACCGTCGGCCTTCCTGCGCGTCGCGGGCGTCGAACAGGTCACATGTGGCAGGGCCGGGCCGGCTGTGTGGAGTGGAGGTCGCGGTCGTCGATGAACGGGACCGCCTTCGCGGTCCAGGAGCTGCTCACCGCGCGGTATGCGATCGCGCCCGCGGACCGTACGACCCGAGAGCCCGGCGAGCCCGGCGTAAGGCTGCGCTGCTTCCTGGACCTATACCAGGAACTCGTCTCGCCGCACCGGCGGGACGACGGCCGACGGCTGTGACCGCCGGCCGAGGGGCACGAAAGTTGGCTCAGCGTCGTCTTACCGCAGCATCTCTCCTCTGGTCACCTGTTCGGACAGCCGGTCGGTGGTGCCCTGCTTTCACCACCTTCACGGACAGACCAACGGAGCCGAAGAGGGAGACTCATGACCATCCGTCGCCGAGCAGCAGCCCTGCTCAGCAGTGCCGTGATGGCGGGCGGCATCCTTGCCACCGCGCCCTCCGCTGCCCAGGCCTCCGATCCCCCAGCGCCGGCGTCGGCACGGTCCGAGGTGGGGATCCAGTACTACTGCGACTACTACGACGGCTCCGCGACCCAGCGGCGCGGCAGCAAGGGCAACGCGGTACGCGAGGTCCAGTGCATCCTCAACGAATGGGCAGGCCGCCAGATCCTCACGGTCGACGGCGACTTCGGAGAAAGGACCGAGGCCTGGGTGAAGGAATTCCAGCGGGGGTGGCAGATCAAAGACGACGGCATCGTCGGCCCAGTCACCTGGGACCGCATGCGATGGGGCGTCTGAGCGACTGCAGCCGCCGCACGCACCATCCCGCCCGCCGACACCGAACCGCTTGAACCCCTCCCCCGATCTGGCCTGCTTCGACCCCTGGTCCAGAGCCACTCGGCAACCCTCTTCGAGCGGTGTCCCGATGTCTTCCTCGCCGTAGCTTTCTTCGTCGTCTTCTTCGCTGCGACCTTCTGGGTCGTCGGCTGCTCCTTCGCCGCCCGGGCCGTCGACTTCTTCTATGGCAGCTCCTGCACGTCGGCGTCCTCGCCGCGCGAGGCCCGGGCTCGTTGCATCGACGAACCCGTCCAGTGGGCCCCCGAACTCGACGCCGCCAGCCTGCGCCGCCTCCGCCTGCCGGGACCTGACCCTGACAGCATCCCCATTGCCCGGCTCCACCAGCCCGTACCCGTCGGCAACTTCTCCCTCCTGACCGGGCCGCCCGAGAAGGTTTCCGCCAGCCGCGCGCGGGTCACGGCGTGCGCCACTCTGCGGCCCGGCTGGGGCCGCAGAACCCAACTGGGACGGGTTCCCGGGTTCTTGTCTCCGTCGACCGCACCGCGGGCCCGGTGGCCCGCCGCGAGCGGGGTCGGCGCCGGTGTCACGCCGGACCGATGACCTTCTTGCGCATGTGCCCATAAACCACCGACGTCCGTACGTCGGCGAGTTCCGGGCGCTTCGCCAGCTTCTCCAGGACCACTGCGTGCAGATGGTCGGTGTCCCGGACGGCGACGTGCACGAGGAAGTCGTCGTTTCCGGTGAGGACGAAGATCGAGATGACCTCGGGCATCCCCTCCAAGAAGGTCTGGAAGGCCTCGATCACAGCACGTGTCGGCGGGCGGACCCGTACGGCGATCACCGCCTGCAACCCGCGGCCGATCGCCGCGAGGTCTGCCTCCGCATGAA
Organism: Streptomyces afghaniensis; assembly: GCF_044327915.1. NCBI lineage: Bacteria > Bacillati > Actinomycetota > Actinomycetes > Kitasatosporales > Streptomycetaceae > Streptomyces > Streptomyces afghaniensis. Next base: position 217,435 of record NZ_JBIRGJ010000013.1, on the reverse strand, counting down.
ATCCCGTCAGGACGCCGCTCCTGCGCAGCGACCGGATTCGCTCCAGACACGTGGACGGGGCGATACCGAGTTCCTGAGCCATGTCCCGGTTGGTGCGCCGACCATCCTCCTGAAGCATCCGCACCAACGCCGAATCTAGTTCGTCCACGCTTGCCTCACCTCCCCGGATTCCGAAGGTAATTCGGACTCCTCGCATCATCTTCGATGATCTTGTTAGCCTCCAGCCTAGTTGACCGATGTTCGTTCGGTCATCGCGTGGTGGGCGGCAGTGGGTAGTAGAGAGGGGCGACTTGTCATGCGCAATCGAGGACCCACGGTGTGGGCGGTGTGTGCGGTCATGGCGGCCGCGCTGTTCTGGAGCAGTTCGTACGCGGTGACCAAGCAGGTACTGGAGGATGTCGGCCCGCTCAGTATCGGCGCCATCAGGTTCACCATCGCGGCGTTACTCCTGGGCGTGATGGTACGGCTGAGCAGGCACCGCCCGGCCCGTCCGGACCCCCGGCAGCGGCGGCAGCTCTACCTGAGCGGGTTCCTCGGCATCACCGTGTACTTCATCCTCGAGAACGTCGGCGTCGATCTGTCCACGGCATCCGACGCGTCGCTGATCGTGGCCACGTACCCGCTGATGACGATGCTGGTGGAGCTGGTCGTCTTCCGCACCCGGATGCCGCTGCCGCGTGTGACGGGCGTGCTGCTGGCCACCGTCGGCGCGTTCCTCGTCGTACGCAACGGGGCCGAGGTCGGCGGCAGTTCGCGCTGGCTGGGGGACATCCTGCTGCTGCTCGGCGGGCTGGCCTGGGCCGGCTACAACGTGCTCGGCAAGCGCGCGAGCGCCGGCCAGGACGCCGCGAGCGTCACCTACTACCAGACCCTGGCGGGCGCGGGCGGCTTCCTGCTCGCGTCCCTGCTGGAGGCCGACGACTGGCGGATGCCGGGCGCGACCGCTTCATCCCTGCTGGTCTACCTGGCCGTGGCGTGCTCGGTCGGCGGCTTCCTGCTCTACAACTACGGCCTGCGCAGGATGGCGTCGAGCGTCGCGGTCAACATCCTCAACCTGGTACCGGTCTTCGGCGTCATCGGCGCCGTCGTGATCAACGGGGAGTCGATCCGGCTCGCCCAGGTGACGGGCGGCGTGATCATCATCGTCGGGGTGGCGCTGGGCATGGTCGAGCGGGGACAGGAGACCACGGCGAATCCGGGCGCGAGGGGAAGCGAGCCTCCCGGGACCGCGACCGCTCGGACTACGGCAGAGGCGGAGCCCGTGCCGGACGGGCCCGAAGCGGCTGTACCGACCGCGCGTGGAGTGATCGACGGGGCTCGGTAGCCGCACAGTCAGTCCGGCCGTCCGTCATGCCCCGCTGCTCGCCACACACGAAGAGTCGGCCTGACGTAAGCCGGTCAATGGTCACGTTCGAACAGTGGCCACAAGAAGATCGGCGAGGGCTACTGTCCGGCGCCGAGTGGGCAGGTCGCCGCGAAGCCGTACAGCTGCTGCGCATGGCCCCGGACCGGAGCAGCAGTCAGCCCTGCCCGGCAAGCGTCACCGGGCAGCGCTGATCCGCATGCGCGGTCGTGAAGGGCGGTCGCCTACGCGGCGAAAGGCGCTGCGGGGCTTCAGCCGAACGATCTTCCCCGCAGGCAATAGGTGAGGCCCGGGGACACTGTCCCCTTCACGACCACACTCCACCCAACACAGCGGGCCGCGCCCGTATTCCGGCGCGGCCGCCCCAGCGGAACTCGCGTGAACAAGCCTCCGGTGCACGACCGGCTCGATCGCGCCCTGCGGTTGATGCGCTTCCCCGGCCGGTGGGATGGGGCGGATCAGCGCAGTCCGGCGAAGAGGTCGGTCTCAGGTACGGCCGCGCCGGTGGTGTCCTGGACACGTACGAAGGTCTCCATGCCCATCAACTCGCCGAACCTCTCCTTGCCCATCTTGAGGAAGAAGATGTTCTCGCCCTGACTGGCGTGCGCGGCCAACGCGTCGAACTTCTGACCGCTGAACGCGGTGGTGTCCACCCAGGTGGTGATCTCGTCGTCGGGGAGGCCGATCTCGGCCAGCGCGGCGGCCTCGGCAGGATCCGGCTCCGGCAGGTCCTCACCGAACTCGCGCATGATCTCGCCGAACCGCTGCATCATCGAGCGGGGCATCGTGGTCCAGTACACCTTCGGTGACAGCGCGGTCATCTCCAGCGCCGCCATCGTGATGCGGTGGGCCTGGATGTGGTCGGGGTGGCCGTAGAAGCCGTTCTCGTCGTAGGTGACGACCACGTCAGGTCGGTAGTGCCGCATGAGTTCCGCGAGTCGGGCGGCCCCCTCCTCCACGGGGGTCTGCCAGAAGGAGCCGGGGGCGTCGTTGCTCGGCCAGCCCATCATCCCGGAGTCGGCATAGTCCAGCATCTCCAGATCGCTGACCTTCAGGACATCACAGCTCGCCTGAAGCTCTTGACGGCGCATCAAGGCGACCGCCGCCGGATCATGCCCCGGATCGCCCGGCTTGACCCCCTCCGGCCCGTCACCGCAACCGCCGTCGGTACACGTCACGAGAACCGTGCGGATGCCTTCCGCCGCGTACCGCGCGAGGACACCCCCGGTTCCGGTGGCCTCGTCGTCGGGGTGTGCGTGTACTGCCATGAGCGTCAAGGGCCGGTCAGTCATGAAACAGTCCTCCTGCGTAAATGCGTCTTGGTCCAGGCGCGCGGTGGGCGTACCGCGATCCTGAGGGCCGGATTCTGGTGGGGCGGAAGACCTTGTGGTCTCCGTGTTTCCCGGCCCGTGCGGCGCCGGTCCCCTCGGTCGATGCAACCCTGCCGGCCGGACCGATTGTTCCCGCCGCGGCCGCAGGTCCTTCCAGACTTCGGCGTGTTCACCGCGCTGCCCCGAGCAGGGACAGCGGCGACACGTCCGGCGACGGCGCAAGCTCGGATTGATGCGGGTCCGTCTGCCCGTCGGCCGTCCTCGCACGCGGCCTGACCCGGTCGCGGCAGACAAGACCGACTCGTCCCGCGGTAACCGCGCCTACCTGCGCTGATCAAGGTGGTCATCCCGGAGAAGAGGGACGAAGCCGCCAACCGGAAGAAGGGGGCTGGACGGCCCAGGACCGTGAGGGTGCCGGCAGACAGTGGCCTGCTGCTGTGTCCCTGCGCGTCGCAACCGCACGGGAGAGTTACGACCACCGGCGCGACGGACGCCTTTTGACTCCCGTATGGGGTCCCGTTCCCTGAGCGTTCAGCCGGTGATCCCCGTCGGTGTCGTGTGTGCTCCCTATGGTCCATGAAGCCTTCCGAAAGAAGGGGCTCATGGACTCACAGCTCGCCATCCGGGCTCGCGGCATCACCAAGTGCTTCGGCGACGTCGTCGCGCTCGACGGCGTCGACCTGGATGTGGCACAGGGCCAGATCCACGGCCTGGTCGGTCCGAACGGGGCCGGCAAGACAACACTGCTCGGCCTCCTCCTCGGCCTGGCCGTGGCGGACAGCGGACGTCTGGAGATCCTCGGCACGCCGGTGGGCCGGGCGTTCGAAGCGCCCGGCGGTGTCGCCGGGTTCCTGGACGGGCCGGGGCTGTACCCCTCGCTCACCGCCCGGCAGAACCTCGCCGCGCTCGCCGCTCTGCGGGGCGGCGACACGCGGTCGGGCGGGATCGACGACGCACTCGCTCAGGTGGGGCTCGCGGACGTCGCCGACGACCGCACCCGCGGCTTCTCCCTGGGCATGCGTCAACGGCTCGGCCTCGCCACGGCCCTGCTCACCACGCCGCGGCTGCTGGTCCTCGACGAGCCTTCCAACGGCCTTGACCCGGCCGGGAAGAAGCACGTCCACGGTGTTCTCACCCGGCTCGCGCGGCAGGGAACGAGCGTCGTCCTGTCCAGTCACCGCATGGACGACCTGGAGGTCCTGTGTTCCGAGGTCACCATCCTCGCGACCGGGCGGATCGTCTTTTCCGGGCCGCTGGGCAAGCTGGCCGCCGAGAACCGCGAACTCGACTACCGGCTGATCACGTCCGACCCGGAGCGCGCGTACCGGCTGGCCGCCGACGCGCCGGGAATCCACCTGGCCGACGACACCACGGGACGCCAGGGCCGGGAGGTGCTGGTGGTGCGCGCGCTGGTGCCCGACCTCGACGACCTGGTGGTGCGGCTCGTCCACGAGGGCATCGCGCTGCGCGAACTCGCCCCGGTCGTCTCCCCGTTGGAGGCGGCGTTCCTGGCACTGACCGAGCAGCAGAAGACCGACGCCCAGCAGCAGGAGACGGGTCGATGACCGCAACCACAACCTCATCCGCACCCCCCACCCCGGCCGCCGTGCCCTCTGCGCAAGCGCACACCACCGCGTCAGGCCGTGTCACAGTTGCCCGGAGCTACCGTTTCGAGGTCGTCAAGCTCCTCTCCCAGTGGCGGATCCGCCTCCTGCTCCTCGCCTGCTGGATCGCGCCGGCGCTCTTCGTGGCCGGGGTGAGCGCGCAGAGCACGCTGCCCACCGACACGCTCTTCGGCCGCTGGATGCACGCCACCGGGTGGGCCGGGCCGTTGGTGACACTCGGTTTCGCCGGCACCTGGGCGCTTCCGCTGCTCACCTCCGTCGTCGCCGGCGACGTGTTCGCGTCCGAGGACCGGCTCGGCACCTGGCGCCATCTGCTCGTCGCTGTCCGCTCGCCCCGGCGGATCTTCGCGGCGAAGGCACTGGCCGGCCTCACCTTCATCCTGCTGCTCGTGGCCGGGCTGGCCGTCTCCAGCACGGTCGGCGGGCTGGTGGCCGTCGGCAATCAGCCGCTGGTCGGCCTCGACGGCCATCTGCTCGAGCCCGGGAACGCTGCCGGCACGGTCCTGCTGGCCTGGGCCTGTGTGCTCGCCCCGACCCTGGCCCTCGCCGGAATCGGGCTCCTCGGGTCGGTCGTACTCGGCCGCTCCCCCATGGGTCTGCTGCTGCCCGCGATCGTCGCGTTGGCCATGCAGCTCGTCCAGATGCTGCCGCTGCCCGTCGCCGTGCGCCTCGCCCTGCCCGGCGACGCCTTCCTCACCTGGAACGGCCTGTTCACCAGTCCGGCGCAGCTCACTTCGCTCCTCATCGGCATCGTTGTCAGTCTCCTGTGGGCCGTGACGGCGACGGTGCTGGCGTACGTCCTGTTCCTGCGGCGGGACTTCACCAACCCCACCGACGACGGCTCGGCGCGCCGCGCGCTCACCACGGCCGCCCTGCCGCTCGTGGGGCTGCTCGGCGTGACGGTCGCGGTCGTGGCGGCGACGACCACGGCCACCGGCTCCGGGATCGAGCAGGCCAAGGTGCAGCACTCGCTCGCCACCGAGTTCGCCCACCTGTACCGCCTGCAGACCGACCAGCTCCACCGGCCCCCTGTCACCGAGGCGCAGTTGAGGACCGCCGCGGCGTGCACCAAGGCCGGTGTCCAGGACGGCGCCCAGGGCCCGGGCAACGACTGGCGGTGCGTCGTCTCCTGGCACCTGCCGGGCGCCGCGGCAACCGGGTCGGCCGTCTACCAGCTCGACATCACGGCAGACGGGCGCTTCGTCGCCGACGGCGACGGACCGAAGGAAGTGAACGGCTACTTCCTGGTGCGGACTTCGACCGGAGACGCACCCAACCCGCTGTGGCAGTTCGACGGCAACGTCGACCTGCTCGCCACCTCCCCGGAGTCCCCGGCTCCCTGAACTCTTCCTCTCCGGCCACCCCCCGAAGTCGCCCGATCCCCGAAGGAATGACATGCAGATAGCACGCCGTCGCCGGCAGGCCGAGAAGAAGTACTACGACCTGCTGGGCAGACGTGTCAGCCGCCGGGCCACGCTGGTCACGGCATGCATCACCACGGCCGCCCTGGCCACCGGCACCGCGGTTGCCGAGACCCGCCAGTTCGGCACCGACCAGGTCGGCCAGGTCACCGGCAAGGGCCAGGTCGTATCCGCCGACCAGTACATCGCCCCGTACGGCGACCGTCTCCTCATCAACGACGGCAAGATCATGTCGTCGACGGTCAGCCCGGACGGCGGCCACCTCGCCGCCGCGGTCACCGACGGCGACGCCGCGCTGGTGGTCGTGGACCTCGCGACCGGGCAGATCAAGCAGCGCGTCGGCACCAACGCCGCCGACGACCTGCGCATCAGCAGCGGCTCCGTCGGCCAGGAAGGCCCGACGTACTCACCCGACGGCAAGCAGTTGTGGCTGGGCCAGGCCGACGGCTACACCAAGTTCACCGTGAAAGCGGACGGCACCCTCGCCGACCCGGTGGCCGTCAGGGTCCCGGCCGACGGCAGCAAGCAGGCCCTGGTCGCCGCTGCGGTGTTCTCCGCCGACGGTTCCACCGTGTACGCCGCGGTCAACGGCCAGAACCGGGTGGTCGCGATCGACGCGGCGACCGGGGCCGTCGAGCGGAGCTGGGCGGTGGGCAACGCCCCGCGCGGCATGGCCCTGGCCGGCGGCAAGCTCTACGTCAGCAACGAGGGGGGCCGGCCGGCGAAGGCCGGCGACTCCACGCTCAACTCCTACGGCACGCAGGTGCCGGCCGACCCGAAGACCGGCGCCACCACCACCGGCACGGTCAGCGTCATCGACCTGGCCGACCCGTCCGCCCCCGTCGGCACCATCGACGTCGGTCTGCACCCGACCGCCGTGTACGCCCGAAAGGGCGCGGTTTTCGTCACCAACACCGCCGACAACAACGTGTCGGTCATCGACACCGCCAACGGCAAGGTCGTACAGACCATCTCCACCCAGCCCTGGCCGGAGGCCTCGGTCGGCTACGAGCCCGACGCCGTGACCCTCACCGACGACGGCCACCTGCTGGTGACGCTCGGCCGCGCCAACGCCGTCGCCGTCTACCGCTACACCTCCCCGCAGGAGCCGGTCAGCTACATCGGGCTCCTCCCGACGGACTACTTCCCCGCCGAGATCACCACCGTGGGCAAGAAGGTCGTCGTCTCCAACACCCGCGGCATCGACGCGCGCCGCCCCGGCACGGCCGGTCACGGCACCCACGACACGACCTCCAGCCTGACCCAGTTCACCCTGCCCAGCGACCGTGTCATCCGCTCCCAGACCGCCAAGGTCTTCCAGCAGAACGGCTGGAGCGCCGGCTCCGTCCCGCTGGCCAAGGGCCACAGCCGCGTCAGTCCGCAGCCGGTTCCGGCGCGGATCGGCGACCCGTCGACGATCAAGCACGTCTTCCTGATCGTCAAGGAGAACCGCACCTACGACCAGGTCCTCGGTGACATCCCCCAGGGCAACGGCGACCCGTCGCTGACTCAGTTCGGCGAGAACGTGACGCCGAACCAGCACGCATTGGCCGAGCAGTTCGGTCTGTACGACAACACCTACGACATCGGCACCAACTCCGCCGAGGGCCACAACTGGCTCATGCAGGCCGACAACCCCGAGTACACCGAGTCCTCGGCCGGCGAGTACACGCGCAGCTACGACACCGAGGACGACGCCCTCGGCCACCAGAAGACCGGCTTCCTGTGGACGGGGGCGCAGGCGGCCGGCAAGAGCGTGCGGGACTTCGGCGAGTTCCAGCAGTTCCTGACCAAGCCGTCCGGGGCCAGCTGGCAGAACCTGTACTGCGACGCCAGGAACATGGACGCGACCGGCCGGGCCACCGCCTACCCCCTGAACTCCTCCTCACCGATCCCGTCGCTGAACAGCGTGTCGGTGCCCGGCTTCCCGAAGTTCGACACCAGCATCCCGGACCTGTACCGGTACGAGATCTGGAAGCAGGACTTCGAGAAGAACGGCCCGGCGAACCTGAACATGTTCTGGCTCTCCAGCGACCACACCGGTGGCCCGGCGAGCCCGGCCGCCCAGGTCGCCGACAACGACCTCGCCACCGGCAGGATCGTCGACAAGATCTCGCACAGCCCGTACTGGAAGGACTCGGCGATCTTCGTCGTCGAGGACGACTCCCAGGCCGGCCTGGACCACGTCGACGGCCACCGAGCCCCGGTCCAGATCATCAGCCCCTGGGCCCAGCACGGCACCGTCGACAGCCACTACTACTCGCAGATCACGATGATCCGCACCATCGAGCAGATCCTCGGGATCCACCCGATGAACCAGAAGGACAGCGCGGCCACCCCCATGCGGGGCGCGTTCACCCGGCACCCCGACTACACGCCGTTCACCGCGCTGCCCAACCGCACCTCACTGACCGACGGCCTGAAGACCCCGCCGTCCTGCGGCGTGGACACCCCCGCGGCCCAGGACCCCAAGGCCGCGGCCGTACCGTCGGCGAAGGTGCCGGCGGACAAGGAGTCCCTCGCCGCCGCGTGGGACGCCTGGAAGTCCAAGCAGCATCTGACCGGCCCCCACGCCATTCCCGACTACGCCAACCCGGCCCAGATGAACCACCTCACCTGGTACCAGACCCACAACTGGACGCGCCCATACCCCGGCGAGAGCAAGATCTACGCCCCGGACGACGTGCCCGGTGCCTACATCCCGTCGGCGGAGTCCGACGGCTGACGCTCGCCGCACCGGCAAGGACCCCTGCCAGGCCGACCGCCTGCCGGGGGTCCTTCCCGCACGGGTCCTTTCCGCCTTCGTCCCTCGGGAGGTGGCGGGAGCCCGCGCTGTGCGCGATCAGACTTCGTCCAGGGGGAAGTCCTCGTCGGCCAGAGGGCTCTCGCCGGACTCGGCGTCGCTCAACGCCGGGCCGGCGAAGAGGCCGTTCATGAGTTCGTTCAGGTCGAGCTTCGTGGCACCGGCCGGAGCGGTGGGCCTGCTGCCCTCCCGCATCCGCAGTGTCAGACCCAGCTTCTTGACCTTCGCCTTCTCGGCCAGCTTGGCGAGGTCCACGTCCACTTGGGCCAGCTCGCCGTTCTTGAGCGTGAAGTCCGCCGTCACCTTGGCGTCGGGCGCGTCCTTCAGGTCCTTGGCCGTCGGCAGATCCATGCCCTGCGGCAGGTCCTTCACCAGCGGGCGAATCTCGTCGAACAGCTCGGTGATCAGTGTGCGGAAGGGAGCCGTGGCGGTGACGTGCTCGGTGCCGTCCCCGCCGCCGGTCGTCTTGAACTCCACCTCACGGGAGATGACTTCCCGGAGGGCCTTCACGAGCTTCTGCTGCGTCTTGGCGTCGAGGGACGGCGCGGGCGCGGGACCGCCCTCGGCCTCCTGGCCCTCGGCGACGGCCTTGTCCATCTCCTTGGCGTCGTACGTCACCCACTTGCCCTCGATGACGTCCTTCAACGCCCCGGCCTCCGGGGGCAGATCGTCGACGTCCGGCACGGGGCTGCCCGTCATCTTGCCCATGGCGTCCAGGTCGGCACGGATGTAGGCCTGGTCGCCGATCAGCCGGTACTCGACGAGGTCACCGTCCGGGGTGCCGATCTTCATGGCCGTGCCGACGAGGTCCTTCTCACCGGACTCGTCGAGCGGCTTCCTCGACTGCACGGTCACCGTGATCTTCGCGCCGCTGAGCAGCTCGGCGGCCTCGTCCGGGATCTCCTCACCGGGCGCGGGGCCTGACCCGGCGTCCAGCGCCTTCAGGGACGTGACGTCGGTGTCCAGGTCGAGCTCGAAGGAGAGCGTGTTCTTCTTGCCGAGCTTCTCGAAGGCCCGGTCGAGCTTCTTGCCGGCGGACAGCTGCTCCACCGTTCCGCAGGCGGCCGCGCCCGCGAGGACGGCTCCGACGACGGCGGTGGCGGTCAGGGTCTTGCGTATGGGATTGATGACGGTCTCCTCGTGGCTCCGATCACAACGTGATCGATCAGAGGACTCACAACCCGCCCACAGGGTTGTGCGACGCCGGAGGCCGACCCGGCTTCAGACATCCAACGGAGCGGCGGCGAATGCCTTGACCTGGCGTGGGGTCAGGTCGCCGACGGCCTCCAGGCGGTGCAGGACCTCGGCCCGGCGCTGCTTGGCCAGATCGGGGTGGTGGAGGGGATCGTAGGCGGAAGGTGCCTGGACGAGACCGACGAGGAGGGCGGCCTGGGGCCAGTCCAGCTGGGCGGGACTCTTCTTGAAGTACCCGCGAGCGGCCGCGGTCAGACCGTAGTACCCCTGGCCGAAATAGGCGGTGGACAGGTACATCCGCAGTATCTCCCCCTTGGGATAGGCATGAGCGAGCTTGACGGCCAACGCGACCTGCTCCAGCTGGTCGCGCCGGGTGCGCTGTCCGTCGGTGTAGAGCATCTTGGCGAGTTGCTGCTCGATGGTGGCGCCTCCTCCGTCGCCCCCGTGACCGCGTGCCCAGAACTCCACCGCACGCAGCACTCCGACAGGGTCGATGCCGGGGTTGTGCCAGAAACGGGCGTCTTCGGTGGCCACCAGGGCCGCGACGACCCTCGGGGGCGTGGCCGCATCGGTGTCGCTCACCGCGTGCGCGACGGCCTGTGCGCGCACCCGGGCCTGCGCGTCACCCACCCCCGGAGTGGCTGCCAAGAGGGCACCTCCCAATGCCGCGAGCACCACGGCCGCGCCGAGGCTGAGGACGCACCCACGGGTGATGAGACGGCGCAGCCACCGAGGCACCGCGCTTCGGCGTACGAGCCCGTCGAGCGCGAGCACGGCACCGGTGGCGGCGGCGAAGACGGCAAGGGTGGCAACGGCGTCGAAACCGTAGCGGAAGAGGGACCGCGCGAGACCGAAGAGCACCGCGGCTCCGGCGCCGAGGGCACCGGCGGCGGCAAACCGGCCGAGTGGACCGGTGCGGCCGACATGGGACACGACAGCCATCATGCTCGAACGCCTCCCCTGAGCCCGGCCCTGATTCCTTATTGCGATTCGTTACTGCGATTCCTTATTACGCGCTATCCGCGTGAAAATGCCATAAGGCCTGGGTAGGGAATCCATGCAGTTTTCCTCAGGAACATGCCTGACAAGGGTCAAGATTCGGCAGCTCTCTCTGGGAGTGTTCAGTCGATCCCTACGCTGAGACGCGGCGAACATCGAACGGCACCGTTCGGCGGGGCGACGCTCACCTTCAGGGAGGTCCGGATGAAACGTGATCCGGCGTCGGTGGTACGGCCGCACGACGGGCGTCGCAGAATCACTCGGGCCCTGCTGGCACTGCTTTTCACGGTGCTCGCAGTCTTTGCAGGTACATACGCATGGGCGGACGAGAAGCTGGACCGTACGGTGAACCTCGGCGAACTCCCGGACCGGCCGCCGCCGGACCAGGGCACCACCTATCTCATCGCCGGCTCCGACAACCGCCAGAACCTGACGCCGCAACAGCGGAAAGCACTGCACACCGGCAATGACGACGAGGGCCCGTACGGAAACAGCGACTCGACGATGCTGCTGCACATCGGCGCGCATGGTGACACTCTGGTGAGTCTGCCGCGCGACAGTTATGTGACCATTCCGGCCTTCACCGACCCGAACGGCGTACGGCATCCGGCGACGACGAACAAACTCAACTCGGCGTACTCCCTGGGCGGTGGCCAACTGCTGGCCGAGACCGTCGAGTACAACACCGGCGTCCACATCGACCACTACGCGGAGATCGGCTTCGGTGGCTTCGTCGATCTCGTCAACGCGCTCGGTGGCGTCACCGTGTGCTTGGACCGGCCGATCGTGGACGAGGCTTCGGGAGCCGACCTCAAGGCGGGGTGCCGGAAGCTGGACGGCGGACAGTCTCTCGAACTGGTCCGGGAGCGCCACCAGGAAGCGGGCCAGGACCTCAGCCGAATGGCGAACCAGCAGAAGTTCCTGGCCGCGGTCGCCCGGCAGGCGGAGACCCCGTCCACTCTCCTCAACCCGTTCAGGCTCTATCCGGCACTCAACGCGGGTATCGCGACGCTGAACGTGGACAAGGACATGACCCCTTATGATCTGGCGCGAATGTTCCTGGGACTGAAGGGGATTTCCGGCGGAAAGGGTCACGAGCTGACGGTCCCGATCGCGAACGCGAACGACTACACACCGAACGCCGGTGACGCGGTGCTGTGGAACATGGCACAGGCCAAGACCCTCTTCGGCGAACTCCAGAACGACCAGCCGGTCACCATCGGCGACAACGATGCCGACTCGGATCTGCGCGGTGGTTAGGGCAACTCCGCTGCGACCGAACCCAGGAGACCGTGCCGGTGTGTCAGAAGAAATTCAGGAGTTCCGTCAGGGAGGTGATGGAGGGCACGTCCGAGACAGCCGAGTCGTTGGAGTTCGGGCAAACCGGGCCAGGCATCCGACACCACGGCCATCCGCACCCTCGCCGGCTCAGCTCCTCCAGGGTCTCCTCGACGTCCGGGTACCTCTCCAGGAACACGGTCGGGGGGACTTCGCGGCTCAAGTCGGCGAGGCCACCGATCGGCTGCATCAGCACGCCGGGTCTGAGTCGAAGAGAACAGCACGGAGTCTGGTGAACGGAAGCCCGCTGGTCGACCCCCTTCGAGCCGGACAGCAGCACCCCACCCGCCCCTGTCAGACCGACATCACGAATTCAAGTTCAGTAGCGTGTGCGGATGCCGTCTGTGAGCCTGCGACGTTCAGTCCGCGCGATCATCCTCGATGAGGACGACTGCATCCTTCTCTGCCGGTTCGCCATTCCAAAGCCAGCAGGCACCGTGGTGTGGGCAGCTCCCGGTGGAGGAATCGAGCCTGGGGAGACGCCAATTGCCGCCCTCCGCCGTGAACTGCTTGAAGAGGTTGGTCTAGTCGTCGGGAGCGATCCGCCGCATGTCTGGCACCAGGAGGTCGTGGCGCCTGGTCACGCCGAAGGCTACGACGGGGTCATCAACGACTACTTCCTTGTACGTACCTTCAATTTCAGTCCGCGCGGGACTCTGACCGACGAACAGCTTGCCGCGGAGAACATCAGCGGTCTGAAGTGGTGGCACCCTGATGAGGTCGATGCATATGTCGGTACCGACCTGTTCTCCCCGCGCGACCTTGCCACGCCTTTGACCTCATTGATCACCTCTGGTGTGCCAACCGGACCGGTGCAGCTCGGCCTGTGAACAGGCAGCCCAGTCAACCGGCTGAGGGCGAGCCGCTGCCCGACTACCGTTGCTCCGCATGACCCACACCGAGATCGAGATCACCGCGGACTTGGTCCGGGACCTGCTGCGCGACCAGCACCCCGACCTGGCCGATCGCCCTGTGAGGCTCGGCGCGCGCGGCTGGGACAACCAACTGTGGCGGCTTGGCGACGACCTCGCCGTCCGGGTGCCCTGGGCGACACCGTCCGCGGACGCGCTGCTGCGCAAGGAGCACGCCTGGCTGCCAGCCCTCGCCCCGCACCTGCCACTGCCGGTCCCCGTCCCGCAGCGCCTCGGCGAGCCCACCGAGCGGTTTCCGCGGCCCTGGATCGTCACCACCTGGGTGCCGGGCACGCCCGCCGACCACGCTCCCGCCACCCGCGCTGCGGAGGCCGCCGACGCCTTGGCCGCCTTCCTTACAGCTCTTCACCGACCTGCCCCCGACGGGGCGCCCGCCGGTCGTGGCAGCGGGGGGCCACTGGCCGACCGAGCCGAGCAGTTCGCCGAGCATCTCGCCTCGGCCATTGAGCTGGGGCTACTCCCCGATCCGGACGCGGTCCGAGCGATCTGGGAAGACGCCGTCGCCGCGCCCGAGTGGGCGGGCCCGGCACTGTGGCTTCACGGCGACCTGCATCCGGCCAACATCCTCACCGCGGATGGCACCTTCTGCGGCGTGATCGACTTCGGCGACCTCTGTGCCGGTGATCCGGCCTGCGACCTCGCCGCCCCATGGCTGCTGCTGCCGGACGGCGCCGCCGACCGCTTCTATGACGCCTACCAGTTGGCCCCGGACGCCGCGACCCTGCGCCGCGCCCGCGGCTGGGCGGTGCTGCGCGCACTCAGCGGCATCTGCATCGGAGAAGCCGGCGTCCGCGGCCGCCCTGGGGGTAAGGCCACCTGGGGCCCACCGGCTCACACCGCACTGCGACGCCTGATAGCAGCGTCCCGCTGACGACCGGGCCGAGCAGGCTCCCGAAGCGAGACGGGGCAGGTGAACTGCTGCGTCGGAGCAGGCCGGGTCACCCGCGAGCTACAACGGGCGGCCTGGCCTGGTCAGCGGCCCGGCGACCGCTGTCACCCGCGCGCGTCGCCTGGCGCGAGCAGGCTGGTGAGTTCGGAGATGGCCTACGGGGAACGGGCTTGAAGTAGTGGCGGACGGTCTCCGGCTTCTTGTGCCCAAGACTTCACCATCAGCATCAACAGGCACGCGAGGTAAGCCGAGATCGGCCGGTGGAAGTGCCGAACGTGGCGACGTGCTCCCCCGGCACTCTGTGCGCCAGGTAAGTGCAGGTTGCATCGCCGTACCTGGAGCCCACGTAGTCCTTGGCGGCCAGACCGTTGCCGACGTGGATCCGATGTGCCGCAGCCGGGCCGCGCGGTGACCTTGGTCAGCCGTTCCCGACGTCGGCGGCGGGGAGGTTGTCGAGGATCGCTGAGACCGTCTGTGCCGGTGTGTGCTCAGAGGTGTCCAGCCAGAGCCCGATGCGCGAAGTCTCCGCCCGCAGGGCGTGGTCGAGTGCCTCGACCGTCCAGACGCCGTACCCGGTCTTCGCGCGCTCGGCCTCCCTGGCGCGCACGACCTCGCGGGAGGGGGCCAGTACGACGACGTACAGCGGGCGGGTGTGCACCCTGGCGACATACCGGGTCAGGTCGTCGCCCAGGATGATGTCCTGGACGACCGCGGTCCATCCGTCGCGCGCGTACTCGTCGGCTACGAGCGCGGAGAGCCGGTGGCGAAGGTCCAGTTGGGCCCTGGCCTCCGTGGTCTCCTCGGGCAGCAGTTCCTCCCGGCCGGAGACCACCATCCGCCGGAAGACGTCACCGCGGATGTGGGCGGCTCGGGGCAGCTGCCTCGCCAGGAGTTCAGCCACGGTGGACTTCCCCGACGCCATCACGCCGGTGATCAGGACGACTGCGGAACCCGGATCGGTACTCATTCGGACCTTTCCCTCAGGAATGGCGACAGCGTGCAGGAGCGGCCGCGCCGCAACGACGCTGCCTTCGTGCAGGCCCCCGTGACCTCACCCAACCAGAGTTGGGGTATCAGGGGCGTCGTGCATGCCCCCCCAGCCCGGCACCGTTCAGACCTCACCAGCGGCTTACCCCATCCGTTGCCGACCGCTCCGCTCCCGCCGCCTGAGCGAACGGGGCACGATGAGAGCGTGATCACACAGATTTCGCGCGACGACCTTTCACTGCTTGAGCGGGCGGTCCGCCACTTCCGTGGCATGGAGGAGGCCGATGTGGTTCGAGCGTTCGCCGGCACGCCCAGCGCACTCGCGTTCGTAGCGGCTGATGAGACAGAGATCATCGGGTGGTGCTGGGGGCACTGCTTGGCGCGCCCGGACTCGTCATCGATGCTTTATGTCCACCAACTCGAGGTGGCGGAAGCCCATCGCCGCCGGGGCGTCGGACGGGATCTTCTTCGCGCCTTCATGGAGGCTGGGGCGAAGGCCGGGGCAACGAAGATGTTCTTGACCACCGGGGAGGCGAACGTGGCGGCCCGGTCCCTTTACGAAGCCCTCGGAGGTGGGCTTGCTGCGCAGGGACCGACGGTGAACTACTGGTTTCTCCTGGATCCGCACCAGGAATGAGTGCGGCTATGGGCCGCCGTTGTCTCCACGAGGAGTGCCAGGGCCCCGGTGGCTGGTCAGGGCGCCGTGCGAGTCTGACTGCGGCACTCCGGACTTTCGGCAGAAGGCGGGGAGGACCGTCGCGTTCACCGTGCGCTGCGACGGCGGCTTCCCCCCAGGCGTCCGGCAGACGCACAGGACACGCCGGACGAACGGCCACGGCCCGTCCCTGCGCATGGGTGGGGACCAGGGCCTGCCCGGTCGGCGGGGAGGAACACCGGACAGGCCCTGGTGGCCTGGAACAGGGCTGAGCTGCCCCGGCTGGACGATGTGCGGCGCCACGCCCCGGTCCCCGATCACAGAGACGCGCACGGCAGCTCGTTGCACCGTGGCGTCGTGGCGGATGTCACGGCCGGCTGAGGGTGAAACGGGCGCGAAGCAGGTCGGCGGCGCGTGAGCTGTGGCCGACGAGCAGGTCGAACGCTCCAGGCTCGACGATCCGGCGCCCTTCGGCGTCGACCAGGGAGCATGCCGCGGCGGGGATCGCCAGCCGGACCCGCACACTGTCACCGGGTGGGACCGTGGCCTGGCGCCAGGCCTTGAGTTCCCGCTCCGCCCACGTGACGCTCGTGACCACGTCGCTGATGTAGGCCTGCACGGTCTCCAGTACTGGCCGGGCACCGGTGTTGGAGACGGTCACCTCGGCGCGAACCACGCCGTCCAGTGTCACGACTTCGTCGAGGATGGCCAGGTCGGTGTACTCGATTGTGCTGTAGGACAGGCCCTCCCCGAAGACGAAGAGTGGTTCCTGGGTCAGGTCGGCGTAACGGTCACCATGCTGGCCGCGCACCTGGTTGTAGTAGACGGGCTGCTGCCCGACATGGCGTGGCACGGACAGGGGCAGGCGTCCCGACGGCTCGATGAGACCGAGGACGAGCTCGGCCACCGCCTGGCCGCCTCGCATGCCCGGGTTGAACGCCTCGATCAGCGCTGCCGCCGCCAGCGCGGCGTCGGGGAGTACCGAAGGCTTGCCGTGGACCAGCACCACGACGACGGGTGTGCCGGTGGCGACGAGCGCCTCGAGGAGGGCGACCTGTCCGCCCTGCAGCTCCAGGGTCGCGGTCGAGCACGTCTCACCCGTCAACGCGACGGTGTCTCCGACGACGGCGACGACGTAATCAGCCGCGCGCGCGAGGCTCACCGCCTCCGCGAGCTGGGCCTCGTCCACGGGCGCGGGCGCGAACAGGGGCGGACGTGGCTGCCCGTCGGGATACACCGGTCCTTGTGGGTCCGGCACGAGCTGCCCGATGTCGGCGCCGCGGGCGTAGGTGACCGTCCACCCGTCGGGAACGGCTGCGCGGAACCCGTCGAGCACCGTCGTGACGGTTTCGCGCGGGTGCCCGTCCGGCATCCAGTCCACCTGACCGGACGCGCCGGCCCAGTCGCCGAGCATGGCCTGCGGGTCGTCGCCGTTGGGGCCGATCACGGCGATCGTGCGAGGGCCCCCGGCGGTGACGGTGTGGCCGTGACCCTCTACGGCCAGTCCGCCGTCGAAGGGCAAGGTGCCGTCGTTGCGCAGCAGCACCAGGGACCTCCGGGCCACTTCGAGGTTGAGGGCTTTGTGCTCGGCGCACCCGATCACGTCGACCTGGCGTGCCCGGTCCGGCGCGCGGGGGTCCTCGAACAGGCCCAGTTCCAGCTTCAGTTTCAGAATCCGCCGGACCGCCTCGTCGATCTCCTCCTCTCGCAGCCGCCCCTGCGCGACTGCTTCCTGGGCGCCCTCGAAGAAGTCCGGCGTGGTCATCACCAGGTCGTTTCCGGCCTGCACCGCGACCGCCGCGGCCTCCACGGCGTCCGCGCAGACCTTCTGCTCCCACACCATCCGGCCCACGTTGTCCCAGTCGGTCACGAGCGTGCCGCTGAACTCCCATTCGCCCTTGAGGACATCGTTCAGGAGCCACCTGTTCGCCGTGATCGGGACCCCGTCCATCGCCTGGTAGCCCAGCATGAACGTGCGGCAGCCCTCGCGAGCAGCCCTCTCGAACGGCGGCAGGAACCATGAGCGCAGCTTGCGCCGGCTCAGGTCCGCCTCGCTCGCGTCGCGTCCGCCCTGCGTCTCCGAGTAGCCCGCGAAGTGCTTGGCGCAGGCCAGAACCGCTGTCGGGTCGTCAAGTCCCGCTCCTTGATACCCGCGGACCATCGCGGCGCCCAGCTCCCCGATGAGCAGTGGGTCCTCCCCGAAGGTCTCGTTCACACGGCCCCAGCGCAGGTCGCGGGTGATGCACAGCACCGGCGAGAAGGTCCAGTGGATGCCCGTCGCGGCGACTTCCACCGCGGTGGCCCGGGCCATGCGCTCGACGAGTTCGGTGTCCCAGGTGCAGGCCATCCCCAACTGCGTGGGGAAGATCGTGGCACCCGGCCAGAACGAGTGGCCGTGGATGCAGTCGTCGGCGACGAGCAGCGGGATGCCCAGCCTGGTGGCTGCCGCCAGCTCGACGGCAGCGTGCATGCGCTCGGGTGAGGCATGCAGGATCGACCCGGCCAGCTTCGTGGCCACGACATCCTCCAGGTCGCCCCGGGCGTCCAGCTGCAGCATCTGCCCGACCTTTTCCGGCAGCGTCATGCGGGCGAGCAGATCCTCGAGGCGTTCCTCGAGCGGCCTCGAAGGGTCCCGGTAGGCCGGCGAGGTCATGGTCACTGGGCCCGCGGGGCGCTCTGGGCGAGAGGACGACTCCGATCCCGCCCCTTGGCACGCAGCTGCCGGATTCCGGTGTGCTTGTGAACTCATGAGTTCGATCTCCTGGGAAACACTTGCGCTCACGCTCTCCTCGACGCGCCGGCGAGGTCACTGGTGGGCAGCAGGTCAGGCCGGCGGGTCGGCAGGATCAGCGGTGCGCCCTGACGCAGTGGGTGTGTCACGCCCGCGACCTCGACTGTCGTCGGGAGACCTCCGGTCAGCGTGATCGTGGTGTGCTCCGGGCCGATCGCCACGTCGAACTCGCGTCCCTGCCACAACATCCGGCGCAGGGTGAGGCCGTCCAGCTGAGGTGGCAGGATCGGGTCGAGCCTGAGCCGGTCCTCACGCCAGCGCATCCCGCTGAAGCCGTAGAGGAACACCTGCAGGAAGCCGCCCTGTCCGGTGGTGAACGTGAACGCGCCTCCGTGACGCTGCTCAGCGAACTGTGCGAACGGTCCGCGTATGAAGGGGTCCACGCTGCGCCGCATGAAGTCGTAGGCCGCGGACCCCGGCGTACCCAGTGCGGCGTGGGCGATGGAGTGGATGGAGTCGGTCATGGACGGTCCGTCGGGGTCGGTGCGCGGCACGTAGTAGTCGAGATCGTTCCGCGCGACCTCGGCGGGCATGGGGTGCTCCCAGGGATACTGCAACATCACCACGTCGGCCTGCTTGACGGTGTCGCCGTCGTAGCCGTCGTACTGCGGATGGATGCCCAGATCCTCGTCGAACGGGATCCGCAGGCCGTCGGCGACCCGGTCCCACTCGGGGTCCGCGGCTACGCCCACGGCCTTCGCCGCCCGGGTGGCGATCCGCAGGGTCTCCGCGGCCGCGACGTTGGTGTACACGCTGTTGTCGACCGGGAAGTGGTATTCGTCCGGGCCCATCACCTGGTTGATGCCGTAGCCGCCGTCAGCATGGGGAACGGCGGAGCTCATCCAGAACTCGGCGGCACCCCGCAGCACCGGCCAGGCGTTCTCGGCGAGCCAGTCGCGATCGCCGGTGGCGAGGTAGTACTGCCAGTGGGCGAGTGCCACGTCAGCGGTGATGTGGTGTTCGAGGTCACCCATTTCGAAGCCGGGTGGGGTCTGTTCGTCTCCATGCAAGGCGCTCTCCCAGGGGAACCTCGCGCCCGCGAACCCCGTTCGGGTCGCGTACTCCTGGGCCGCGGCCAGCCGCTGCTGTCGATAGGTGTTCATACCCGCCGCAATGTCCGGGTGCTGGGCCAGCAGCGCTGGATACATCCAGGTCTCGGTGTCCCAGAAGACGTGCCCGTTGTAACCGTCGCCGGACAGGCCGCACGGGGACAGGCTCCAGTTCACCCCGGCGCGGGTGCTCTCCAGCAGGTAGAACTTGCTGGCTCGGACCTGCAGCTGCAGCACCGGGTCCCCCAGGACCTCGATGTCGGCCCGCCACAGGTCGGCCCACGCCGCCTCGTGCTCGGCCAGCAGGTCCCCGTACCCGGTGTCCGTCGCGGCCGCCGCTGCGGCGCGAGCAGCCGGCAGCGGGTCTTCGCAGTCCTGGGAACTGGCCACACCGACGTACTTGGTGACCGTGTACGTGGTGCCGGCCTGCACATCGAAGGTGGCCTGCACACCAGCCGACTGCACCTGGCCGGTCTCGAACTCGGCGACGTGTGCCGCCACCCCGGTGGGCAGTTCCAGTCGCGACGCGAGCGCTGCGGTGATACCCGTGCCGAGCGTCGTCACCGTCTCGTACGACTCGGCCGCCGTACCGTCGTAGCCCTTGCTCGACCGTTCGGTCAGCCTTGCGCTGGTCCCGTCGAAGACCCCGGACACGCGCGCGCTGCCACTCCAGTGCGGTGTGAAGGTGAGCTGGACCGCGGCCACCCGATGCCGGGACTGGTGGACCAGTACCTGATACGTGAGATCGGTGCGGCGGCCCGCCGGTGAGGTCCATGTCGCCTGTGTGGTCAGCAACCCGGCCCGCAGGTCCAGTGTCTGCCGGTAGTCGCTGACCGCTCCCCGCTCCGGGTCGTCCTCTTCACCTGCCCGTGCCGCCTGCGGCAGCCGTCCGTAGGTGCCCGACTCGTCGGAGAAGGCGAGCGTGGACCAGGTCGGGATGTTCGCGTACTTCTCGATCGAGCCGTCCTGGGCGAAGAACCCGGCCAGGTGCGCTTGGGTTTCGATCGGCGTCGTCGCGTATCCCGTCCCCGCCGCGGGGATCCGGCCACCGAAATAGCCGTTGCCGAGGAAGGTCGGCGCGTAGTCGCCGTCGGTTTCGGTGGTGCTGAGCGTCCATCCGGCGTCGGGCCGGGACTTTTCCGTGGCGGTGGTCGTGTGGTCGTCGTGACCGGGAGGAGCGTGCTCGGACCGCGCGGGTGCCGGGTCGTGGGTGGGGTTGTCCTGGTCGGAGGGGTCTCCGTGGGGGGTCATGCGTGCCCTTCTCTGTTGGGTCTTGTTGTGGGGGGTTCATGGGCTGGGAGTGCTCGGTGGCCTCGGCGTAGCCCGGAGTTCGAGAACCGGTCTCCTGAACGCGCGTGGCTCAGGACTTGGAGCCGGACAGGGCGATGCCTTCGACGATCTGGCGTTGCGCGAACGCGAACACGATCAGCATCGGTGCAGCCAGCAAGGTCGTGGCGGCCATCAGCGCGGGCCAGTCAGAGACGTACTGGCCCTTGAACTGGTTGACCAGCAGCGGCAGCGTGAACTTGTCGGAGCTGTTGAGGAAGATCAGCGGGAAGAAGAAGTTGTTCCACTGGGCGAGGAAGGTGAAGATCCCCAACGCCGTGAGCGGGGTGCGCAGCAGCGGCAGGATGATCGTCACGAACGTGCGGACCCGGCCGGCGCCGTCGAGCTGGGCGGCTTCCTCCAACTCCACGGGGATGCCCTTGATGTACTGGCGCAGCAGGAAGACGCCGAAGGCGTTGAACAGTGCGGGCGGCACGATGATTGCGGCATGGGTGTCCACCCAGCCAAGCCAGCCCATGATGATGTACAGCGGGATGATCGTGAGCTGGCCGGGGACCATCATGGTCGCGAGGAAGACCATGAACAGCCAGCGGCGGCCCCAGAAGTCGATCCGCGCGAACGCGTAGGCGGCCATCGCCGAGGTGAGCAGGGAGACCGCGGTGACCGTCAGGGCGATGTAGGTGCTGTTCCAGAACCCGCGGACGAAGTCGGCCCCGCCCAGGGCGGTGCGGTAGCCCTGCTCGGTCCAGTCCTGGGGCAAGAGCTTGGGCGGCTGCATGAAGATCTCGCCCAGGGGTTTGAACGAGGAGAACAGCATCCAGGCGAACGGCAGCGCCATGCCGATGGCGCAGACGAGGAGGACCGCGTGCAGCAGCAGTTTGCGACGGGCGGGCCGGGCGGGCCGACCGGAGCCGGGAGCGCCCTTGGCGGTCGTGACCGTGCGGCTGATGGGGTTGGAGAAAGTACTCATTCTGTGTAGTGGACCCATCTCTTCTGGGCTGCGAGCTGGCAGCCGGTGACTAGGAGCAGGGCCAGGAACAGGAGGAAGGCGAGAGCCGATGCAGCCCCGAAGTTGAACTCCCCGAAGGCGATCCGGACCACCTCGTAGACGATGGTGCGGGCGGAGTCCGGAGCCCTGTCGTCGAAGAAGACGTAGATGTAGTCGAACACCTGGAAGGAGCCGATGATCGAGGTGATGGAGAGGAACAGGATGGTCGGGGACAGCAGCGGGATGGTGACGTGCCGCAGCTTCTGCCACTCCGAACAGCCGTCCAGCAAGGCGGCCTCCAGGAACGAGCGGTCGATGCTCTGCAGCCCGGCCATGAACATGATCAGCTGGTAGCCCAGGCCCTGCCAGATCCCGACGATCGCGAAGGCCGGGATGACGAACCGGGCGTCCTGCAGCCAGTTCGGCGCGGGCAGCCCGATCCCGCGTAGCGCGTTGTTGACCGGGCTGATGTCGGGGTTGAAGAGCCACAGCCAGATCGCCGCGACCGCAACTGAGGAGGTGATCACCGGAGCAAAGAACGCCAGCCGGTACACCGGGGTCAGCTTGCCGGCACGCTGCATCAGCAGGGCGAAGAACAGTCCCGTGAGCATCAGTCCCGGCACCTGCAACACCGTGAACCAGACGGTGTTGACCGCCGAGCGCTGGATGCGCGGGTCGGACACGACCTCCGTGAAGTTGGACAGGCCGGCGAAGGACCGGGTGCCGAACCCGTCCCAGTGGTAGAACGCCAGCACCAGGGCGAACAGCAGCGGGCCGACCATGAACACCACCAGCCCCAGCAACTGGGGCGCCAGGAACAGGTATCCCGCGGCCGTGTCCCCGCCTCGCCGACGCCGGCTCCGGCGGTCCGGGTGGACGTCCGGGTCCGCGGACGTCAGCCGCGCCCGGGCCCGGGAACCGGCGCTGCTGACGGCCATCAGGCGCCCCCGTTGATCAGCTTGACCACCTTGCCGCTGAACGAACGCGGCGTCTCGTTGCCCGCCTTGAGCATCTTGTCCACCATCACCGGGAGCTCTCGGGCGACCTTCGCGTTGCCGGCGATCGCGCTGGGGACGGCGTAGCCCTTGGCCGCGACGTCGTTGAACAGGCTGCCGTGCGCGGGCACGTTGCCCTCGGTGACGACGTCGTCCAGGCCCTTGATCGACGGCACCGCGTTGCCGCCGCCGGACAGGCGGAACCTCTGCCCCTCGGCGTTCAGGAAGTTGCCGAGGAACTCCAGCGCCTTGGCCCGGTTCTTGGACTTGGCGTTGACCGACAGCGCCGCCGTGTTGACCGGTACCGGCATGACGTCCTTACCGGACAGGGAGGGCAAGGGGGCGATATCGAAGCCGAACTTGACTTTCTTCATGTTCGGCAGGATGACGCGGGGGTAGGTGAGGCAGGCCAGCTGGCCGGCGTAGAACAGCACGTCAGCGCCCTGTCCCTGCGGGAGGGCGCCGGAGTAGGTGATGTTTCCCGACTTCAACTGCTCGAACAGCCAAGCCAGCGCCTCCTGGGACTTGGGGTCGGTGTCGAACACCGCCTTACCGGACTCGTCGAAGAGCGTCCCGCCGAAGGTGGACATCCAGCCGAACCAGTCGAACCAGTTGCTGCCATTGAGTACCAGACCCCTCTTCTTGGTGGCGCGGACCTTGTCGAGCAGGTCGGTCAGCGCGTCCTGGGTCCAGGTGCCCGCCTCGAACCGGGCAGCCGGGTCGGTACTGACGCCCGCCTCGGCCAGGAGGTCCTTGTTGAACCAGAACACCAGCGGACTGCAGTCCACCGGCAGCCCGAACAGCCCGGGGCTGCCGTCCGCGGGCCTGCACCACCGGTACAGCCCCTCGTGGAAGTCATCGAGCTTGACCGCGGCGTTGCCGCTCTCCAGGTAGTCGGTGAGGTCGAGCACCTGCTTGGTCTCGATCAGCTTGGCCATGTATACGTCACCGACGTAGAAGGCGTCCGGAGCAGCGCCGGCCGACAGTTGCGGCAGCAGCTTGGAGAGGTAGTCACCCACGACCTGCTGGTAGGTGACCTTCACGCCCAGCTTCTCAGTCATCTTCTCGGAGAACCGGCGGAACACCTCCGACTGGGGCGGCCCGTCCCAACCCGCCCACTTCAGTCCAGGTCCACCCGCTGCGGAACTGCCACCGCATGCCGCGAGCGCGGGCGCGGCGGCCAGACCGAGACCGGCGAACATGCCCGCCTTGAGGAGGCTGCGGCGGTCCATGGCCGTGGCGCCAGCCGCCTCCCTGATCACATTCTTGTGTCTGAACACAGTCGTCCCTTCCGCTGACGGTACGTCGCCGTAGAGCAGCCCTTGTTCGTTTCGCCGCGTCACGGCGCCTGGTCGAGCTTGTGGGCGCAGGTTCGCGGGCCCTCGGTGTCATCGATATAACTTCCGTGTTACCGATAAAACGGGGACCGTAGGGGCGTTTGCCGCAGCAAGTCAAGAGGTCTGCACGCAACAGACGGCGACCGTCGCAGCGGTGCCCGCACTGGGGCGTCACGGGGCGGGCCCGACATGCCCCTGACCACTTCGCCGGACCTTTCACCAGGTCACGGCGATTCGCTGGGGCGCGAGGCATACGCGTGACACACCCGGAGGACGCTCGACGGCAGCCCGCAGCGCCCCTGCGGCCTGACCGGCGTGACGATACGGGCGGGCGAGTCGAACATCCTTGACTGTCACGCTTCCTGCCGACCAGAATGGGCGGATGGGTTTTACCGATCAACCATCGGATCCGAAGCGCGGCCGGAGACCGGCCACTGAGGGAACGTCCGGATCGTCAAGGCCGACCATGGCCATGGTGGCGGCGCGGGTGGGAGTCTCCAAGCAGACGGTTCACTACGCCTTGAACTCCCCGGACCGTCTCAGCCCGACAACGCTGCGTCGGGTCCTCAAAGCAGTCGACGAGTTGGGTTACCGACCCAACCAGGCTGCGCGTTCACTGCGAACGCAGTCTCCGCGGGCCGTGGGCTTTCGGCTGTTGCCGACCACCGAAGGTCAGTCGGGCGGGGTATGGGCGAGCTATCTCTACGAACTCTCGGTAGCGGCACACCGAGCTGACCACGCGGTCTACTGCCACCCCGCCGCCACCGACGAGGAAGAGATCCAGGTCATCCAGGAGATCTTCAGCACGAACACCGTCGACTGCTTGGTGATCACTTTCACCCAGGACCACGACCCTCGTATCACCTTCCTGCGCGAACGCGGCATCCCCTTCGTCTCCTTCGGGCGCCCCTGGGGTCACCCCATGTCGGACACGTGGTGGGTCGACGTCGACGGCGCCGCCGGCATGGAGCAGGCCGTGGACCATCTCGCCGAACGCGGCCACCGGCGCATTGCCTACCTGGGCTTGGACGGGCCCAGCGGATTCGGGGACGACCGTGAGTCCGGCTGGCGCCGGGCCATGCGTTCACACGGCTTCTCGACCCGTGATCTCGCGGCCGGCGGGCCGGACGAGATCAGCACGGGCCGGGAGGTCGCCGGCCGACTCCTCGACGGGAAGACGCCGCCGACAGGATTCGTGTGCGTCAGCGACACGATCGCGATCGGTGCGCTCCAGGCGTGCCGGGAGCGCGGACTGGCCGTCGGCCGTGACGTAGGCGTCGTGGGATTCGACGACAGCGTCGGCGCACGCCTCGTCGACCCGGGCTTGACCAGCCTCGCCCAGCCGATGGAACTGGTCGCACGACACACCATGCGCCTCCTCCTCGACCGCCTCAAGGACCCGGACGCCAAGGCCGAACAGGTCCTGCTCCGGCCCACCCTCGTGGTCCGGGAAAGCACCGTGCCCCTGTGAGTCGTGCCGCTAGGAGTCCCCAGCCAGCCTTCGCGGCCGTAGCGTGCTCCCGTCTCGAGACGCAAGGAGTGGTGCTTCTCTTCAACCGGCCCTCGTGCGGTTGGCGTCCCGAGCTTGGGATCTGATGGGGCGACACCAACCGCTGAGTGGCCCGCGAATGGTCTCCAGCGCCACTCTGGATCGAGTGCCGCGGCCCGACACGGACGTGGCCGCTCGGCCATGACGTCGATAAGGTCAGGCGATCGGCGGACCCGTCCGGGCAGGCAGGATGGGTGCCTTCACCTCCGGAGACAGGTTGTCGATGCATCTGCATCCAGGCGAGACCGAGGCCGTTGGCTGGCGGGTTGTGCCCCTGCTCGAAGCCGTTCGACAGCTGCGCGATGCATCACCCGACGTCACCGGACGTCCGCGGGTGATCGCGGTCGACGGCCGGGGCGGCGCCGGCAAGACCACCCTGGCCGAGCGGCTGCGCAAGGCGGTGCCCAACTCCGCCATCGTGCACACCGACGACATCGCCTGGAACCACGCCTACTTCGACTGGAGCGCCGTGCTCGTCGAGAACATCCTGCAACCCCTGCATCGGGGCGAGGCGGTGCACTTCCGCCCGGATGCCTGGATCACCCACGACCGGCCCGGATCGATCACCATCCCCGCCGGTGCCGACTTCATCTGGGTCGAGGGCACCGGCATCATCCGCGAAGAGCTTGCCCGGTGGTTGGACGCCTCAGTGTGGATGCAGGGTGACCTCGCTGAGCAAGAGCGCTTGCTGGTCGCCCGCGACGGCGACTCCCCCGAGCAGCTGGAGCACATGGCGAACTGGCTGCTGGAGGAACTGCCGTTCATGTTGCGAGAACAGCCGTGGGCCCGAGCCACCATGATCGTCGCCGGCCCTCCACAGATCGAGCACGACCCGAACACCGAGTTGGTCGTCGCCCCGCCGACCAGCCCTTAGCTCGGCCAACGACCCGGACGTCTCGCTGACCTGTACCGGAGGCTCCAATGACACTCTTTTGCCGCTCGTGACTACGAGGATGGACTTCACGTCCCACCGGCGTCCCGACGCGCCGAACTCAGCGAACACCAGATCCAGGAGCTCCAACACGCGCAGTCAGGAGTCGTGAGCGTCCCGGCATCCAAATGATCACTGGCTACCACCCAAAGCCAGCCGCAGTTCAAAAACGTTCCTGAACTTTGAGGCCGGTCCGTCCCAAAGCCTCTGCAGCGCTGTGAAACCGAATCGGTGATGCCAGAGGCCTCACAGCGAGATGTTCCGGGGAGCGACCGCCTTTCCGCTGCGGCCTCAGTACTGTGACTTCGCATGACCGACACCGAGATCGAGATCACCGCAGACCTGGTTCGCGACCTGCTGCAGGAGCAACATCCAGACCTTGCAGGGCTGACCATCCGCGAAGTGGCGGGCGGCTGGGGCAACCAGATGTGGCGTCTCGGGGACGAGTTGGCCGTGCGCATGCAGCGCATGGACCCCACCCCCGAACTCCAGCTCAAGGAGCGACGGTGGCTACCCGTGCTGGCCCCGCGCCTGCCGCTCCCGGTGCCGACCCCGGTGCGGTTCGGCGAACCGTCCGAGCGCTTCCCCAAGTACTGGACCGTGATGACGTGGGTTCCCGGCGAGCCGCTGGACCACGGCTCGATCAGCCGCGGCGCCCACGCGGCCGACACGCTGGCGGGCTTCCTCCGGGCGCTCCATGTGGAGGCGCCCGACGAGGCACCGATCAGCTCGGACTTCGGCGCTCACCCCAAGAAGTGCACCGAGGGCTTCGAGAACTTCTTCCAGGCCGTCGCCCCCGACGACATCGCTGCCGACACCCGGGCCGTCTGGGACGACGCCGTCGCGGCCCCCGAGTGGGAGGGCCCGCCAGTGTGGGTGCACGGCGACCTCCATCCCGCGAACGTCGTCGTCTCGGACGGAACGCTCTCGGGCGTCGTCGACTTCGGTGCCATGTTCGCCGGCGACCCGGCCTGGGACCTCGCCGCCGCATGGGTGCTGCTACCCGCGGGCACGGCCTCACGGTTCTTCGACACGTACGCGCATGCAGACGAGGCGACGATCCGGCGCGCCCGCGGACTGGCCGCTATGAAGAGCCTCTTCCTGATGCTCATGGGGCAGAACGGAGATCGGGGCCTTCCCGGCGGCAAGCCGCACTGGGGACCCGTGGGCCGGGCAGCACTTGATCGTGTTCTGAAGGGCGTTTGACGCGCGCTTCTTCGAACTTGTCCTAGTGGAGACCTTCGACCTCGCCGAGCCGGGCTTGCGTCTCGGCTTCGGCGATTCGGGCGATCAAGTTGTCGCGGATCTCGGCAATCCGCACCGTTGGGTCGGGTCAGGTCGGAGGAGCGACCCTCTGACGCAAGCGTCGTGGATGCAGGCGGTGCCGTAGGCGCGGACGCAGGTGCCGGCGGAGAGTCTGCGGCGTGTTCGAAGTCGCCGAGGAAGTCCTCCTACTCGGTTTCGCTGCTGGTGCGGTACTCCTCGCGGTGCAGCAGGAACCGGGGCGGCCTGCCCGGGTCACGGCGTGCGAGCGCATCCCGTCGTTGGCGGGGTGCGCTCGGACCGCCCCATGCAATGTGCTCCCGTGCGTGGCAGCTCAATTGCCGGACTGCTCGGCAAGGGTGTGCGCGACGAGAGCATTGGCGTGACCGTGGCCCAGCCCGTGCTCGGCCTTGAGCCAGTTCACGAGCTCCATGTGCTTGGTCAGAGGAGAGGAGCGGATCAGGTCCTTCCACTCCGCGATCGGGCGGCCGTACTTCTTCTCGATGGAAGGGAAGTAGCTGGCAGGGCCCTTCACGGTGGCGGTCATGTCGGCCATCCTGTCTGTCCGTTGTGTTGCTTTGGTGTTGTCGCTGGTATGACCGAGGAACACGAACAGACTCAGCGGTCGATGAAAGGTGTGCTGCGTCACACCTGCTGCTCGCCGATGTGCGGGGGCAGGTTGAAAAGCGGGAAGAGCCGCTCGGTGTCCCGGAAGACATGGATGTCGGTGATCCTGTCCCCGGAGATGTCGACGACCTGAAGGGCCCAGGGCTCGAATCCCGCTCCGGTGAGGCTGGGCCGGTACTGGCCGAAGGCCGGCGAGCCGATCGTCACGGTGGGGACCAGCAGGGATCCCCGGCAGCCGACGGCGGGTCCGGTCAGCCACGCCTGGATGTCGGTGGCGCCTCGCATCCACAGGGCGTGTGGCGGCAGGGACATGGTGGCGTCCACGTGCAGCAGCATGTGCAGCTCCTCCATGTCGAAGCCGGAGAAGGCCGCGGCATACCGCTTCGCCAGTGCCCGCTGAACGGCGTCGGGCGACTGTGCCACCGTGTCGCCGGTCGCATGGCGGCGG
Source organism: Streptomyces afghaniensis (assembly GCF_044327915.1). Taxonomy (NCBI): domain Bacteria; kingdom Bacillati; phylum Actinomycetota; class Actinomycetes; order Kitasatosporales; family Streptomycetaceae; genus Streptomyces; species Streptomyces afghaniensis. The sequence continues at coordinate 188,633 of NZ_JBIRGJ010000013.1, read as the reverse complement.
GCGGCCAGGGTGGCGCGGGCACGCTGGAGCGCACTGTTGACCGAGGCGACGGTGCAGCCGTGCCAGGACTTCCCATAGGAGGAGGGTCGCGCAGCATGCGCAGTATGCGCCGTGTGGCTCCGGCACCTGCCGTGACCGCGGAGCGGCGCATTCGGTGTGGGTCACCCCAGGCGTTGTCAGCCGTGTTGGCCTCACCGCCGCCCCGCGAACCGAACGGGCAGTGCGGGGAGCCTCCGCCACCCTGGATCAACTCGGCGCGCACGGCCCTCTGTTCCACACCCTCCATGCCCGCGACCCGCAGGCCGGCGAGACCGTCTACGAACTCGACGAACAGCAGCTCCGCTACGTCATCGACGAGCTCGGCCCCGGCGCCTGACCACGGCGCTCCCGCGCCTTCTCCGGAGTCGCTGAACGCCTCACCAGACCGCGCCTTCCGGCGGCAGCGGCCGGCCGAAGACGACCATGGGGCGGCCGGGGCCGTCGTAGTCCTCGACGATCTGCATGTCGAAGCCGAGACCGCGGTGGAAGGCGATCGAGCCGGTGTTCCCGACAGACGTGATCGCCTTCAGCCGTTGCGCGCCCTGGTGACGCGCGGCCTGTGCGAACGCCGCATAGAGACGCCGCCCGAGCCCAGTGCCCCGGGCATCGTCCCGCGTGGCGATCAAGTGCACGTACCCCGTGCCGGTGGGCGTGACGAAACCGATGACGTACCCGCGGATCCCGTCCCCGGCACGGGCCACCAGGCACGTTGAACCGAACTCGTGCACCAAGGAAAACAGGTGCAGAGACCGGAGGTCGCGCTCTCCCCAGTAGCGCGGGTGATCCCCCAGGACCTGATGGATGTCACATATCTCAGCTGATGTGATCTCTACGTCCATAAGGACGATCATGCCAGGCCACAGACCCAGCAGCCGAGAGCGGCCTAGCCGGCGACGATCCCGCCGATCACGATCACCTGACTGGTGCCGCTCCGTCCATCCGTGGCGCACCCAGCGGGCCACGATCCCCGCGGCGGCGATGGCGACCAGCACGGCCGTGAGCACCCACCACACGAACGGCCCGCGAAGGGGTCGAGGGTCGCCTGGATGCGCTCCAAGTAATCGCACGCCACACCGGGAAGTCGCGACGACACCCAAAGTACCCAGTGTCTCCGTGGGGTCCGGCCACGGAGGTTCCGCGAAAACCCGCTGACGGACGAGGGTGACCACTGCTACGTTTTCGGAGGCCGTGCGAGAGATCGAGGAGGTGGTACCCGTGAACGCAGTATCGACATGGGTGCTCCCCTCCGGGGTCACGGTCGGGCGATAGACAGGTCGTCCGGGAGTGCCGTTCCAGTGCACTCCCGAAAGGCACGACCATGCGTTTCACTTCTGAACAGCGTCTCGACGACGGTGTCCTCGAACGCGAATTCATCCTCGGTGAGATCCCCGGCATCCTGTGGACACCCGCATCCGTATGCACACCGGTGCCGCTGATCCTGCTCGGCCACCCTCCCCTCGGGCTGCGCAAGATGTACCCCCGACTGGTGGTCCGGGCCCTTCGCTCCGCGGCGGAAGGTTTCGCCACGGCCACCATCGAGCTCCCCGGAAGCGGCGACCGGCCCCGCTGGCCCGCCGCCGAGCAGGCCCGTGCCGACCTGCGCCGGGTGATGCAGGCCGGCGAGCCGGTCAGCGACGAGATCGTCGACGCTCTCGTCCTCCCACTGGTCGAAAAGGCAGTCCCGGAATGGCAGGCCACCCTGGACGCCCTCCTTTCGCTGCCCGAGATCGGCGGCCCGGTCGGCTACTCGGGAGGAGTGATCTCCATCGGCATCCGGCTTGCGGTGGTCGAGCCGCGCATCGTGGCCGCCGGCCTCTTCGCCGGGAGCTTCGTGCCTCGCGCCATGTTCGAGGAGGCCCGGCAGGTCACTATTCCGCTGCACGTCCTGCTGCAGTGGGACGACGAAGGGAACGACCGTCAGGCGGCCCTGGAACTGTTCGACGCCTTCGGCTCCCAGGAGAAGTCCCTGCACGCCAACATGGGCGGGCACACCGGCGTCCCGCAGTTCGCGGGAGACGCCGCAGTCCAGTTCTTCACCCGACACCTGAGGTAAGGCCCGGCCCGTCAGGCCACCAACGGACGGCGAGCCGTGTCGGCCGGGATCTGCTCATCGAGCGCAGGTCCCGGCGCTCGTCCGCTGTTCATGCCCCGGGCCCCTGTCATTTCAACTCCCCGGGAGAGCGGGCTCACATGTCGATCAGGCCGCCGACCGAAGCGGGAGCCAGAAAGGTTCCTCAGGAGTTTGGCGCGGTGGCCGCAGCAGGAGGGGCACTGGTGGGTTGCTGGCAGGCCTCGCACAGTTCATGACGGCCCTCGGGGGTGACGACAGTGCCCCAGCCATTGCATCTCTCACAGCCCCGGGCCAAGGCGACGTCTGGACGGGGGGCCGGGATCCCAGAGTGAGGGCCGGGGATGCGAGCCATGAGGTGGAACCTCCCACCAGATGTGGCGAGCGTCGGGCGCACTCCCACACTGCCTGCCCGTATGCCCGATATGTGTGTTGTTGCAGTCAGATTTAGGTCAAGGTATGACTAAACGGACACTCGGCGGGTCGGCTTCGTGAGGCGCGGGTCGAGGCCGTACTGCCGTACTGCTCGTGGGCGCCGAGGTTCTCGCGCAGTGTGGGGCCTTCGTAGTCGTCGTGGAACAGGCCGCGCCCCTGCAGGATCGGGACGACCTGCATGTGGTGGCCACGTCGGCAGCGGGGCCGGCGGCCACCGGGTGGTAGTCGATGACACCGAGGGGGAGCACGTCGTGCAGGGTCCACCCCTCCCGAGCCACTTCGAGGGCGCGGACGGAGCGCGGGTCGTGCGGGCTGGGCATGGCGTCGGCGAGCTGGTCCGCGGACAGCGGCTCGTCGAGCCGGCCAGGGCCGAGCGGGAGGCCGATCATGGCGCCGAGGTAGCGGACGCGCTGCTTCAGGTCGACGACCTCGTCCAGGAAGCGGCGCCGCTCCAGGGCGGCGGGTCGCGGCCGGCGCGCTTGACGGCTGATCACGTCCAGGGCCTCAACTGGCGGGCGAGATTACAGGGCTCGGTGAACGTGGTGGAGGCGGTGGTGACCAAGCCGATCCGCTCGGTCTCGCGTGCGAGGCCGGCCAGGATCAGCAGCGGGTCGATCATGGGGTGCGGGGCATCGTGGTCGAGGTCGACGTCCAGGACCGGGGTGTCGGCAATGAATCTCTCCGGTACGCGGGCGCCGGGCCCGGGTCGGCCGAGTGGCGGCCCGGGCCCGGCGTCTGATGGTTCCGGCGGGCGGAGGAACTACTGCCTGTCGAGGACTCCCGGGGTGTCATGCAGGACCACGCTCCGCTGCAGCGGAACCCGCTCCGTACGGAGCGTGTTCACCGGTGCCGCCGGGTCAGCCATGCCGAAGGAGATGCCGAACAGCAGCTTGAGCTCCGCGGGGACACCCAGGAACTCGCGGACGGTGTCGGCGTAGAGGCCGAGCACGGCCTGCGGGATGCCGGCCAGCCCCCGGGCCGCCAGCGAGAGCAGGAAGTTCTGCGCGTACATGCCGATGTCGCCGGCGGTCCGTACCCCGTCGCCGAGTGCCGGCATGAACAGGAAGGCGGCATGGGGAGCGCCGTAGAACTCCAGGTTCTCGCGGACCACCGCCCTCCTGCCGTCCCGGTCCGAGCGCTCGACACCCCGGGCCCCGTAAACACTCGCACCCAGGGCCTGCGACCGCTCGAGGTAGATGCCCTCGCCGTAGCCATCGGTGAAATCCGGGGAGGTCCGTCCCTCCTCCTCGGCCCGGAGCAGCTCTTTGGCCAGGGCGTCCCGCGCCGCACCCGAGACGACGTGCACCGTCCACGGCTGGGTGTTGCTGTTCGAGGGGGCCGTCTGTGCGTCTTCCAGCACGCCGCGGATGTCCGAAGGGGACAAGGCATCGGGCAGGAACTGCCGGGGGGAGCGTCGGGAGCGGGCGATGTCGGTGAAGGGTGATGCGGTGCCGGGCAAGGCGGTTCCTCTCCATGGCGCGCAGTAAAAGCCACGGCGGCAGGCGCAGCGCAGTACGGCAGGCCACGCAAGGAGGCAGCCGGCGTAAGGGCCGGGTGCAGGATGCGCCCTGCGGGTGCAGGCAGGCTTGCGGATGCTCGCAGGCAGCGGCGTGCCGACGCCGCAGGCTGCAGCGCGTGGGACTGTGCGCTCTTCGTGTTCGTCGTGTGTGTTCGTGGCGTGCCGACGCTGCCGCCCTCGTGCCGTTGCGTGCACGAGAGCCGCGTCGGGTGATTCAGCGGTGGGCGGCGCGGTTCATCTCGACGACGTCCTCCAGGGTGGCCGTGGCCGGGAGGGTGGCGAGGCGTTCCGGCACGCTGTCGCGGATGCGGGCGTCCTTGACGCGGTCGGCCGCGGCCAGGGCCGCCGGCAGCTCGTCAAGGGTCAGCTCGGTGCAGTAGGCGGGGCTGTTCGGCTGCTGACGCCAGGAGTCGGCCAGCGTGCCGGCGTCGTAGGGGTCGAAGCCGGTGTCGTCCACGAGCTGCATGGCCACACGCCGCGCCTCCTCGGAGTCGCCGGCGACGGGGATGGCGAGGCGGCCGGGCGTTCCGGCCGGAACCCCCTTGGTCCGCTGGGTCTCCGCCAGGGCGGCGTTCCATGCCTTGACCACGGGGCGCCCCAGTTGCTCGGCGTTCCACACGCTCTCGACTGCGCCGTTGTCCACGGCCTCGATCTGCCCGCTGAGGTGCGGATAGTAGTTCGAGGTGTCGATGACCACCGTCTCGGCGGGGACCGAGGCGAACAGGCCGGCCAGCTTCCCCGCCGCCCCGAAGGGTATGGCCAGGACGATGACGTCCCGGCCCTGGACGGCGTCGGCGAGCTCCGCCGCGCGGGCCCCGGACTCCAGCACCTCCGCCCGGACGGCCTCGGGGCCGCGGGCGTCGGCCACCTGGACGTCGTGACCGGCCGTGCTGAGTTTGGCAGCGAGGTTCCCGCCGATGGCGCCGGCGCCTATGACAGTAATTTTCATGATTTGTCCTTTGGGAGGTCGCACTGCCCCTGAGGGCAGCGCGATGTGATGGCTGGGTGGTCGTGCCACCTGGTGTTGCGGGGGCCGGGTCCGGGGGTCTGGCGTCTAGGCCTGGGTGTCCCGCTCGCGGTAGCCGCTCGCGATGAGCATGCGGAGCCGGTCGAGTGACTCCTCCTCGGCGCCGTTGCCCTTGATCCAGGCAATGGAACAGGCCGCGAGGAACAGGTCGTGCCCCTGCACCGACGCCCGCACGCGCCCCGCGAGCTGCGCGGCTCGCACGTACTGATCGGTGGCGGAGATGAGGATGTGGCAGGGAATCGTGAGCGGGTTGTCCGGCTCCTGAGCCCGGGCCGCGGCCATGAGCGGGTCCGGCAGCCCGCTGAAGGCGCTGAAGTACTCCTCCATCGCCCGCAGCCACTGCTCCAGCGCCTCGGCCGGGTCGCCGAGCTGATCGATGTCGGCCCGGCGGGCCATCAGTTCCTCGGAGCGTGTCTGCAGCACAGCCGCCAGCAGCGCCTCCCGGGTGGGGAAGTGCCGGTACAGGGTGCCGGGCCCGACGCCCGCCTCCTTGGCCACCGCCTCAAGGGAGGTGCCGACCCCGTGCTGCAGGAAGTGACGCTGCGCGGTCTCCAGGAGGGCGGCGCGGTTGCGCTGGACGTCCGCGCGGGGCTTGCGTCCCCGCTGTTCACCGGCGCTCATGCGCCCTCCTGCCTGCCGTGATCCTTTGGCCGCATCAAAACGGATGCCGCCTCCGTATGCATCCGAGAGTAAAACGGAGGGGGCATCCGGTCAAACCGGCGGCCCGACCACGGAGAGATGAAGCGCCTGGGCCGCGGCGCCGCCAGACGTCAGGGGGTGAGCTGCTGGTGCCCTATGACGGAGAGCAGTTCGAGTTTGCTGTGGCTCTCCGTGCCGGGGCGAGTGGTCAGCACCACCAGGGTCTGGGCGCGGTTCTCCGTGAACAGGAGCTGGGCGTCGACGTCGATGCGGCCGAGTTCGGGATGGAGGATGGTCTTGCAGTCGTCGTAGCGTCGGGCGACCTCCTGAAGTTCCCACATGCGGACGAACTCGGGGCTGTGTTCCTGGAGTTCGGCGAGGATCCGGGCGGCTCGGGGGGTGTCGCTGCCGGCTGTCAGCGCGGCCCGCAGGCGTGCTGCCTGGGCGCGGCCGTGGCGTTCGTGGGTCTCCTCGGGAACCATCAGACGCTCGGCCGGGTCCATGAACCAGCGGTAGTAGCCGCTGCGGGCCAGACCGGTGTGGCGGGTCTGGTCGCCGAGCAGTGCGACGGCCAACTGGTTCATCGCGAGGGTGTCGACCAGGTCGGTCTGCACCAGGGCCGGGGAGTCGTCCAGGCGGTCCAGGACCCGCATCAGCGTGGGGCTGACATGCTCGGAGCGGTGGAAGCGGGCCGGGGCGTTGTGGCCGATGAGGACGAAGAGGTGGTCGCGTTCGTCCAGGGTCAGCCGCAGCGCCCGGGCGAGGGCCGTGGTGATCTGGACGGAGGGCTGCGGAGCACGCTGCTGTTCCAGCCGGGCGTAGTAGTCGGTGGACATGCCGGCGAGCTGCGCGACCTCCTCGCGGCGCAGCCCCTGCGTACGCCTGCGCGGCCCCTCGACCAGCCCGACGTCGCGGGGGCGCAGCGTCTCACGCCGGTGGCGCAGGAATTCCGCCAGTCCCTTCTTGTCCATGCACCCATCCTTGCCTCATCCCGCCGGGCTATCCAGAGACCGCCGATCCATGGCTGAGCCCTCTTCTCCCCCCGGCGAAGCCGCCCCGCACGGCCGACGCCGAGGGCGCTCGCAGCGAGACGACCCGATGGTCACCTGACCTGCATGCCCCTGGGCCAGCAGGACGACGACCAGGACGAAGCCGAAGGCGCTTCCTCACCGTTCCGCGTCGGTCACCACAGGTCGGTCAGCTGCTGGTGATCATGGCGAGCACGTTGTCGTAGGAGTCGTTGGCCTGCGCGTCGCGGATGAACCTGGCGCGCTCGACGACCAGCTCCTTCGCATCCGGGTTCTCGCGCAGCAGGTCGAGGGTCTCGGTGAGGAAGTCGTCCAGCGGCATGGCATGGTCGTCGTCCTGCTGGCCCAGCAGGGTCGTGCGCACGCCCGGCGGGACCACCTCGATCACCTGGACGCCGGCGTCAGCGCCGGCGAGTTGGATGCGCAGGCTCTCGGAGAAGGAGTGCAGCGCGGCCTTGGTCGCGCTGTACGTCGGGGTGCTCGGGTACGGGACGAACGCCAGCGCGGAGGTGACGTTCATGACGACCGCGTCGTCCTTGCCGGCGAGCAGGGGCAGGAAGGCGTACGTCATCCGGATCGTGCCGAGCAGATTGGTCGCGACGTGATCCTCGGCGGCCGGGAGTTGGGCCGGGTCGAGGAGGTTCTCCCGCAGCATGATGCCGGCGTTGTTGACCAGGACGTTCAGCCCCGGGTGGCTCGCCGCCACGGTCTCTCGGGCCCGGGCGATCGAGTCGGGGTCCGCGACGTCGAGGACGAGCGCGTCGAGGCCCGGGTGCTCGGCGGTGATCTCGTCGAGGAGTTCCTTGCGCCGGCCGGCGACGATCACCTTGTTGCCGGCTTCGTGCAGGCGCAGGGCCAGGCCGAGCCCGATGCCCGAGGTTCCGCCGGTGATCAGGATCGTGTTGCCGGTCATCTTCATGGGGGTCTCGCTCCTTCGTTACGGCGGGCCGTCGAGCGCCCGCAGCCTCGACCGTAGGGGCGCCCCCGCAAGGGCGGGAGAGGAAGGTTTATCCATGGATCGGCGGTCTCTGCCTGGCGAAGTGGTCCCACCCAGCGGATCGGGTATGGCTCGCGTCGGCGGCTCCCAGAACGACTGCATGTCAACGGCCATTTCGTGCCCCCGGGTACTGCCCTCGGATCGGAAGGCAGTGACAGCGGACGTGGTTCCGGACAGGGGGTGGTGCCTGTCAGAGACGTCCTGCGCCCTGCCCCGAACTGAGCCCGTCCAGCAGAAGGTCACCGAGCTCGGAGAAGGCGTCGCCGGCGGTCAGGCCGGTCCTCTCCAGGAGGACCCCCGACTGGACCGCGTCGATGGTGACCGCCACGACCTGGGCGGCGAAGTGCCCGTTGAGCGCGCGGAAAGCGCCGGCCTGTACGCCCTCCTCGATCAGTTCGTGGACCCGGCGCGCCGCGGCGGCGGAGTTCTTGCGGTAGATCTGCGCGGTCGGTTCGTAGCCGACCATGTCGTCGTAGAAGGCGTGGGAATGCCGGCGCATGGCCGTGCCGACGCCGGCGAGATAGACGCGGATGCGCTGCCGGGGGTCGGGCTCGGCCTGGACCGCCTGCTCGATCTCGGCTGTCGCCTCCCTGAAGAAGGCGCGGGTGACCGCCAGGACCAGCTGCTCCTTCGTGGAGGCGAGACTGTACAGCGTCGCCTTGGAGCACTCCAGTCGCTGGGCGAGGTCATCCATCGTCACCGCGGTGAAGCCTTCGGTCAGGATGATCGCCTCGGCCTGGCGCAGCAGTTCGTCCCGCCGACGAGTGTCGACGACCCGCCTGCGCGCCGTTCGGCGCGGGCGTCGGTCACGCGAGTCTGTTTGGGCCGTCACCGCAGCAGTCTCCCATGAGCGTCTCCGCCTGAAGCGGCGGGTGGCCGTCCGGGCTGGACGGCCAACCCTAGCAAATGGGTACTAGCGTACCGTTTGACGTACCCGCGTGGGGTGGCCCCGTGCGCTGAGCGACGTTCAGGCAACGGTGCTGACCGGGTCGGCTGTGTGACTGATTCTCGACGATCACCTCGCACGGAGCAGGCTGGGGTGGCTGATCACTTGCTCGTCCGCCGGGTGACCGTCGAAGCGGCGTTACCGGATGGAGGATCCGATGGAGATGCCGCCGTCCACATCGAGGACGATGCCGGTGATGTAGCCGGCGGCTTCGCTGGCGAGGAAGGCTGCGGCTTCGGCGATGTCCTCGGGTCGGCCGGTGTGGCGCATGGGGATCTTGTTGGTGAGTTTGTCTCGTGCGGGGCCGTTCATGGAGGCGAGCATGGGTGTGTCGATGAGGCCGGGCGCGATGGCGTTGGCGGTGATGCCGTGGCGGGCGCCCTCGAGGGCGAGGGTGCGGGTCATGCCGACGATGCCGGCCTTGGCGGCCACGTAGTTGGTCTGGCCGAAGTTCCCGCGCCAGGACATGGAGGAGAAGCTGACGATGCGTCCGTAGCCCTGGCGCTTCATGGGGCCGAAGGCGGCCCGGGCGCAGTGGAAGCCGCCGGTGAGGCTGACGTCGATGACCGCGTGCCAGTCGTCGTCGGTGATGTCCTCGACGCGGTTGTCGCGGATGATGCCGGCGTTGTTGACCAGCACGTCGAGGCGGCCGACATCGGCGGTGACGCCGGTGATCCAGGCGTTGACCTGGGCGGAGTCGGTCACGTCCACCACGTCGGTGCGGAGTTTCGCGTCGTGGGCGTCGGTGAGGGTTCCGGCGGCGTCGGTGAGGGCTTGTTCGTTGACGTCGGCCAGCGCGACCGTGGCGCCCTCGGCGGCGAACCGTGTCGCCATGGCGAGGCCGAGACCTTGTGCGGCCCCGGTGATGGCGACGACCCGTCCCTGGTAGCGATTCACTTGTTGTCCGCTTTCGTGGTGGGGGGAGTGAGGAAGGTCCGCAGGGCGTCGGCCACCGAGCTCGCCGACCAGTTGTCGGCGAAGACGGCCAGTTCCTCGCGAAGTGCCTGTTCGGAGGCCATGCCGTCGATCCGGTGCAGCAGCGTCTTGAGGCGTTGCTGAGCGGGGCTGTGGCGGTCGGCCAACTGGTGGCAGATGCGGGTGGCAGTGGCGTCGAGGTCGGCCTCGGGCACGATCGCCTGGATCCAGCCGGTGTTCGCGAAGGCGGTCGCGGGCAGCAGTTCGCCGGTGAGCAGGAGCCAGCGCGACAATCCGCGTCCGACCGCGCCGGGAAGCCGGACGCTTGACCCGCCGGCCGGTACCAGGCGCCTCTGCAGGTGGCCGTCGCCGATGAGCGTGGTGTCGGCGGCGACGACTACGTCGCAGGCCAGCGCGAGTTCGAGGCCCCCGGCGACGGCGTGACCGTGCAGCACGGCGACCCAGGGTTTCGGGCTGGCCGCGATGCGGCTGAAGCAGGCCGACACGTCGGCCAGGAAGTCGACCGGGTTGTCGCCCCGCTCGTGCAGCTCCAGGAACTGGTGGAAGTCCCCGCCCGCACAGAAGCTCGGCCCTCTGCCTGCCACGGCGATGACCGCTGTGCCGGGGTCGGCCTCGGCGCTGGTGATCTGCTTGTCCAGGGCTTCGATGAGGGTGATGTCGAGGGCGTTGCGCCGCTCGGGGCGGTTGAGCAGCAGCCATCGGACGGTGCCGCGTTGCTCGACGAGCAGAGGTTCGGTCGTCTCGGTCAACGTGGCTCCGGGGTGGCGAGTTCGGCGCGTCGGCGGTTGCGCAGCAGGTAGCGCTGGGTCTTGCCGCTGGGCGTTTTGGGCAGGGCGTCGATGAAGTGGATCGTGCGCGGGTAGGCGTGGGCGGCGTAGCGGGTCTTGACCAACTGCTGCAGTTCGGTGGCCAGTTCCGGCGAGCCGTCGCCGCCGTCGCGCAGGACGACGTACGCCTCGATGACTTCGCCGCGGACGTCGTCGGGTGCGCCGATGACACTGCACTCGGCGACCGCGGGATGCTGGGCGAGCACGCTCTCGATCTCGAACGGCCCGATCCGGTAACCGGCCATGATGATGACGTCGTCGTCGCGGGAGGAGAAGAAGAAGTCGCCGTCGGCGTCGACGCGCCCGGCGTCGCCCGTGAGGTACCAGCGGCCGTCGGCGGTGAACTTGGCGTCGCTCTGCCCTCGGATCTGGTAGCCGCGGAAGGTCATCAGCGGGCTCCCTGCGACATCGATCGCGACCCGGCCGAGCACGCCCGGTTCGGCGGGCTCGTCCTTCTCGTCGGCCAGGACGGTCAGGCTCCAGCCGGGCACCGGCCGGCCCATCGACCCGGCCTTGAGGGGACGTTCGAGTTCGGGGTGGTGGTGGTTGGCCAACGGCATCCCGACCTCGGTCTGGCCGAAGTGGTCGTGTACCGCGAGGCCGAGCGCCGAACGGGCCCACTCGTTGACCTCGGGGGTCAGGGGCTCCCCCGCGCTGGAGGCCCGTTGCAGGCGCAGGCCCTGTGGCACCGGTACCGATGAGGAGCGCAGTCCCCGGTACACGGTCGGGGCGGCGGTGAAGTCCGTGACCTGGTGGTCGACGAGGGTGCGCCAGGTCGTCTCGGCGGAGAACCCGCCGGACAGCAGCAGGCTGGGGATGCCGACGGCCATCGGAGCGACGATGGCGGCGTAGAGCCCGTAGGCCCAGCCGGGGTCGGCGGCGCACCAGTAACGGCTGTCCTGGGTGACGCCAAGGCCGTACTCCAGGTAGACCTGCCATCCGGCGATGTAGGAGACGGGGTGGATGACGCCCTTGGGCTTGCCGGTGGTGCCGGAGGTGAACATGTGGACCAGGGGTCCGTCCCCGCTGGTGGTGATGGCGGGAACCGGCTCCGGTGACGCGGCCGCGACGAGGTCGGCGAGCGACGCGTCACTGCGTGAGGCGGAGGTTCCGGTGACGACGACGCGGCGCTGAGGGTCGTCCGGCATGTCGGGGCCCGGGTCGAGTTTGTGGCGCTGGTCCGGGTCGACGACCACGACGTGCGCACCGGCGCCCTCCAGACGAAGGGCGATGGCCTGGGGCGCGAACGCGGTGAACAGCGGGACGTACACCGCGCCGAGCCGCCAGATCGCGAGGATGACGGTGACCAGGTCGGTGCTCTTGCCCATCAGGGTCGCCACCCTGTCACCCGGACCGACGCCAAGCCGCTGCAGCGCCCGGGCGTACCGGTGCGAGTCCGCGGCGAGCTCGCCGTATGAGAGCGCGGAAGCCTTCCCGTCGCCATCGACGATGGTGAATGCGACGCGGTCGGCGGGGTGCCGGTCGCACAGCAGGTGGGCCACGTTCAGGGAAGGAGCCGTGAAGGTCGCGGTCAGTTCGGCGACCCGGTTGGCGGCGCTCACGACTGGTCCTTGCGGTCGATGACCGGCAGCACCAGACGGCTGGGATGGTCCGGGCCGTGATGGATGTGGTTGACCGCGGGGATCATCTGCTCCTCGCTCTCGCGGGCGATGACGCCGCCGGTGTTCGTGTTGCGGTCGTAGCGCGGGAAGTTGCTGCTGGAGACGTCCACGCGGATGCGGTGACCGGGAAGGAACACATTGGAGGTGGCCGTCATGTCGATGGTGATCTCGCAGACCGTGCCGGGCTCCATCAGCTCTTCCGTGGCGAGGCCCTTGCGGTAGCGGGCGCGCAGGATCCCGTCGCACAGGTTGATCGCCTTGCCATCGGGGAAGACGTCGACGAGCTTGGCGGTGAAGTCGGTGTCCACCGCCGAAGAGGAGACGAACAACGTGAGGCTGACGGGACCGGTGACCTCGACTGGCTCCTCCAGCACAGGGCCCGTGAAACACAGGACGTCCTCGCGGCCGGCTACGGTGCGCTGGTCGACCGGGCCGCAGAATCCCGGTGTCACCGGCATGGACGCCCCGCCGGCCGTGGGAACCGGGCGGCGCGGGTCGTAGAGGTAGGTGTCGTGCCCGGCGCCGGCCGGCGGCTCAGTCGTCAACACGCCGTCGCCGTCCGCCGTGTTGGCGTGGCCGGCGCTGGTGAGGTCGAAGTCGGTCCACCTCGTGTCGGGCAGCGGCCACTCCTGCTCGTCGCGCCACTGGTCGATGCCCATGACGAAGATCTTCACGGGCGCCACGTCGTCCAGAGCGGTCGTGTCGCCGCGGAGCCAGCGGTCGAAGAACTTCACATGCAGGCCGGTCAGGCCCATCATCTGGGCACTGGCCAGCGGGCCGAAGGATCGGTCGGGATAGACACCACTCGCGGACAGGTGATCCCACGGGCCGATGATCAGCCGTTGGCCCTCGCGCGCCTGCGCACTGCCCGCCTGCCGGCGGGCGGTGGTGTAGGTGCGGACGGTCTGGCCGATGTAGAGGTCGTACCAGCCGCCGATGTTGAGCGCCGGGACGGTGACGTTCTTGAGCTCGGGCGTGAGCTCCATGGCGTCCCAGTACCCGTCGTGGGAGGGGTGGGCCATCCAGTCGTCCCACCACTTCCCGTACGCCGCCAGGACCGGAACCTCGGCCGTCGGCAGCACATCGTTGAGCGGCTCGGGAAACAGCGCCGCCTGGCCGAGCTGCTGCAGCTGGGCCAGGCTGTCGCTGCCGGCCGCCAGGGACCGCTGCGCGTCGGCCGCGTACATCATGGCGTTCCACATCGTGACCAGGCTCAGTGAAAGCGCACCGCCCGGGGAGTACCAGGGCGCCTCGTAGTTGTCGATCGAGGTGAAGGCCGGCGCGATCGCCTTGAGGGCGGGGGCGCCGGTTACGGCGGTCTCCCACTGGACCATGCCCAGGTAGGACGGCCCGTACATGCCCACCGTGCCGTCCGACCACGGCTGCTCGGCGATCCAGGCGACGGTGTCCTCGCCGTCGGCCCGGTCGGCCATATGGGGAACGAACTCGCCCTCCGAGCGGTGGGTGCCCCGGCAGTCCTGCACCACCACCGCGTAGCCCGCCTCCACCAGAGCCAGGAGGTCGGGGATGGCCGATTGGCCGAAGCCCATCACGTCCTTGCCGTACGGCAGGCGCACGAGCAGCGTCGGGGCCTCCCCGTCGGCCGGATGCCACACGTTGGCGGCGAGGGCCACGCCGTCACGCATCGGAACCTGGACATCTATGTCGTAAAGGTGCTGCATCGGTGCTCCTCGTCGAGCCGCGGCGGCGTTGTCAGGATTGCGGGTACGTTAAGAGGTACGTTCGTACCCTGTCAATTACCGCAGCATGACGCCGATGGGTGAGGTATGAGCCGTTGAGGGGTGACGGAACTCGGCGGGGACGGCTACTTGTCGGCACCGACCTTGGTGGTGTCCGACCCGGCCTGCGGCGGTGTGGTGCGGGAGTGCAGGACCTTGCGGGCCTGTTCGGTGTCGAAGTCGTTCTCCCACTTGCCGATCACGATGGTGGCGACGGCGTTGCCGAGTACGTTGATGAAGACGCGGCCCTCGTTGAGGATGCGGTCGATGCCGACGATCAGGGAGAGGGCGGCGAGCGGGATGTGGCCGACCGCGGTGACGGTGCTGGCGAGGACGATGAACGCGCCGCCCGCTATCCCGGCGGTGCCCTTGCTGGTGAGCATCATGACGCCGACCATGACCAACTGCTGCTGCCAGGACAGGTCGATGCCCATGGCCTGGGCCAGGAAGAGGGAGGCCGTCGTGAGGTAGACCGCGGAGCCGTCCAGGTTGAACGAGAACCCGGAGGGGATGACGATGCCGACCACGGGCCGGCCGATGCCCAGGATCTCCAGTTTGCGTACCAGCTGGGGCAGGACGGCCTCGCTGGAACAGGTGCTGAGGGCACGAGCAGTTCGGCTTTGAGGAAGCGGATGAGGCCGAACAGGCTCAGGCGGCAGGCCCGCATGATGGCGCCGAGGACTACCAGGACGTAGACGATGCACGTCCCGGTGAACAGGATGATGAGATAGCCGAGTTGTTTGAGGCTCTCGGCGCCGTAGGTGGCGACCACGGTGGCCAGGGCTCCGAAGGTGCCCAGGGGCGCGAGCCGCATCACCCAGCCCACGATGCGGAAAACGACGTCCGACAGCGCCTTGATGCCGCGGGTCAGCGGTGCCCCTTCCTCGCCGGCCATGTTCAGGGCCACACCGAAGACGATCGAGACCATCAGCGCGGCCAGGATCGCATCCCCGGTGATCGCGCCCAGCAGGGAGGCGGGGATGAGGGAGGAGACGAAGCCGGTGAAGGTGGCGTGCTCGGTGGCGGTCTCGGGCACGTCGTCGGCGTTCAGTGACGAGGGGTCGACGTGCAGGCCGGAGCCGGGCTGGAAGATGTTGGCGACGACCAGTCCGATCAGCATGGACGCCAGGGACAGCACCAGGAAGTAGCCGATCGCCTTCACACCGATCCGGCCCGCCTTGCGCAGGTTGTCCATGGAGGCGATGCCGGTGGTGACCACGCAGAAGACGACCGGGATCACGATCATCTTGACCAGCGCGATGAACCAGTCGTTGAGCGGCTTCAGGTCCTCACCCAGGCCGGGCGCGAGGATGCCGACGGCGATGCCGAGGACGGCGGCCGCTACGACCTGGAGCCACAGCTCACGTAGGAGACGGCTCAGCCGTGACCGCTGAGGGCGGCCGGTGGTGGTGCTTGTCATCGTTGGTGCTCCCTTGCACGACGATCGTGTGTAGCCCTGTCCTGTGGGGGGGTGCGGAGGGGGGACGCGACGCGGCTCGCGCGCCCCGATCTCGTGTGTGGCGCCTGTCTCGTGTGTGGCGCCGTGTCCGGCGGTGCCGACCGACGGCGCCCGCCCGATGGCGGGCGCGTCCGCGGTGGGGTGGCGGTCAGCTGTGCAGGGCGCGCAGCACCTTGTAGAAGGCGGCCTTGCTCTCGAAGCCGATGCCGGGGGTGTCGGTCAGGCCGACGCGGCTCTTCTCGACGACGGCGTCGTCGGCGAAGCCGCCGGTGGGCTGGAACTCGCCCGGGTAGGACTCGTTGCCGCCGAGTTTGAGGGCGGCCGCGATGTGCAGGGAGAACTGGTGCCCGCCGTGCGGGATGCAGCGCCTCGATGACCAGCCGTGCTGACGGAGCATGTCCTGGATGCGCAGGTACTCCACCAGACCGTAGGAGAGCGCGGGGTCGACCTGGATGGTGTCGCGGTCGGGGCGCAGGCCGCCGTAGCGGATCAGGTTGCGGGCGTCCTGGAGCGAGAAGAGATTCTCGCCGGTGGCGATGGAGCCGGTGTAGTGCTCGGCGACGGTGGCGTTGAGGTGGTAGTCGAGCGGGTCGCCGACCTCCTCGTACCAGAACAGCCCGTAGGGCTCGATGGCCCGCCCGTACTCCAGGGCCGTGTTGAGGTCGAAGCGGCCGTTGACGTCGACGGCCAGCCGGGAGCCGTCGCCGTCCAGGACGTCGATGACGGCCTCGATACGGCGCAGGTCCTCCGCCAGGTCGGCGCCGCCGATCTTCATCTTGACGACGTCGTAGCCCAGGTCGAGGAAGCCGCGCATCTCGTCCTGAAGGTCGGTGAGGGTCTGGCCGGGGGCGTAGTAGCCGCCGGCGGCGTAGACGAAGACGGAGTCGTCGGGCTGCCCGTCGCCGTAGCGCTCGGACAGGTACCGGTACAGCGGCTTGCCCTCGATCTTGGAGGCCAGGTCGAACAGGGCCATGTCCACCACACCGACCGCCACCGAGCGCTCGCCGTGCCCGCCGGGCTTCTCGTTGGTCATCATCACGTCCCACGCCTTGGCGTGGTCCAGGCCGCCCTGCTCGTCGAGCAGGCTGCCGGGCTCGGCATCGAGGAGGCGGGGCAGCACCCGGCGGCGCAGGATCTCCCCGGCGCTGTAGCGGCCGTTGGAGTTGAAGCCGTAGCCCACCACGGGCTTGCCGTCCCGGATGACGTCGCTCTCGATCGCCACGATCGAACAGTCCATGGAGCTGAAGTCGATCCAGGCGTTACGGATCGAGGAGCTGATCGGAACGACGCCCTCGTAGACGTTGGTGATCTTCACGGCGGGAGCCTTTCTCATATCTTATAAGATGCGACGGCTGTTAGACTGGGCCGGTCCGATGCAGGGTGTCAAGGGGTGGGGAACCTCCGGAAGGGAACGGTCAGGGGGCCATGGCAGGGCAGAACCTGTTCTTCAGCAAGAGCGACCTCGCCTACGCGGAACTCCGCGATCGGATCCTCTTCGGCACTCTTCCTGCCGGGTCACGGCTCGCCCAGTACGAGCTCGCCGAGTCCCTCAACATGAGCATCACGCCCCTGCGCGAGGCCATCCGCCGCCTCAGCAGCGAGGGACTCGTCACCGTCGACACCCACCGCGACGTCCGGGTCTCCGTCATGAACTCGAACGAGGCCCGCCAGCTTTTCGAAGTCCGCCTGTCCCTGGACCCGACCGCCGCCGAACTCGCCGCCCAGCGACGGACCGACGACGACATCGCCACGATGCGGGCCGCCGTCGACGAGCTCCTCCCCGTCACCCGCCAATGGGGGGAAGAGGCACTCACGGCCCACCGCGCCTTCCACCAGGCGGTGTACCGGGCCTCGCACAACGACGTCCTCATCCGTCTCCTGGACGACCTGTGGGACAAGTCCGACCGCTACCGGCGCCTCGGACTCGAACTCCCGCCCGGTGACGAACCCCGCACCCGGGACCTGGAGGAACACCACCAACTTGTCTCCCTCATCGTGGACGGCCGCGCCGCCGAAGCCGCCCAGCTGATGCGAGGCCACATCACCCACAGCCTCACCGCCACCGCCATCAGCGCTCTCGAAGACCGCGAGGGCACTCGCGTGACGTGACGCGCGGCGACGGGCGCAGTCGTCATGCATGAGGGGGGAGGACTGATGGAAACGCATGACCACGCTTACCAAACAGGCCTTGCCCGGGCATGGAACCGGCTTGCCTGGGCTCCGGCGCAGGACGGCGCCCAGTTGGCAGCCCTGGTGGGGTCTACGGCGTTGCGCGACAGGTGGCGCCCTGAGGGCAGACTTCACCACCATCGCTGAACAGGTTTGCCGCTCGCATCCAGTCCGAACGGCCAGCGCTGTCGCGCTGTTTCGTACGGCACAATCCCGTAGTCAGCCGCTCGGCGATAAAGACGCTCGGCTCCCTCACTGTCTCCGTCTGCCTCCTGAATCCGCGCCAGGCACCCCAGAGGCCAGGGGTCTCCATCGTCGAGGAGCCTACGGTACAGACGCAGAGCGCCTTCCCGGTCCCCGTCACCCTCACGGCCCAGAGCAAGGAGATGTACGTCCCACCGGCAGCCATCTTCCGCCGCCTGGCAGTACAGTTCGTCGGCTGCATCCTGGTCCCCGACCGCCTCACGCAGTCGGCCCAAGGCCAGGAGAGCCTTGGCGTCGCCTCGATCCGCAGCTATCCGGTAGAGCCGCTCAGCGCCTTTTCCATCCCCGCTCTTTTCACGCTGACTCGCTGTGCTCAGCAAGGGAGCCGTGTCGCCTCGATCGGCTGCCTCGTGCGCCAGCCGCTCTGCATCCTTCTCGGCACCCGCCGCTTGTCGCAGCTCGAAGAGAAGTCGCAAGGCCTCGGGGTGACCTTGGCGGGCGGCTTGGTGGGCGTAGGTCTCGGCACCCTCGCGATCCCCGTCCCATTCACGCAGTCGCAGCAGGCCCAGCACTCCGCTGGGCTCTCCCCGTTTGACGAGCCAGCGGTACAAACGTTCGGCGCCGTCCCGGTCCCCCATCCACTCACGTCGTTGGATGAGGTACCACAGAACCGTGGCATCGCCCTCGCGCGCGCAACGTTCGGCATAGTCCTCGGCACCGCGGGGATCGCCGCCCATCGCCCGCTCCTGCACGAAGAGCCACACAGCATCCTTGGCCCCCTGGCTGGCGGCTTCCCGGGCGCACCGTTCGGCGCCTTCCCGGTCCCCGGCCCTCTCCCGCCTCAAGGCCAGAATCCCCAGAGCCAGCATGTCCCCGTGCTCGGCTGCCCGGCGGTACATTCGATCCGCGGCCTGCACGTCACCGGCCTCGTTGTACCTCAGTGCGAGCTTTTGCATGGCCTCGGTATCGCCGAGATCGGCAGCTTCGTGATACAGCCTCTGGGCACCGCTTCCGTCCCCGCTCTGCTGACGCATCGTGGCAAGGCGGCGCAGAGCCTCGCCATCTGCGCGGTCCCCAGCAGACCGGTACAGTCGCTCTGCCTCTTTCGGATCTGTCGCCTCGTGCTGTCGGGCGAGCGTTCTCAGGGCGAGTGTGTCCCCCTGGTCGGCGGCCATCAACGCGAAGCGTTCAGCGCTGCCCAGGTCATCGGTCAGCGTGACGAGTTCGCGTAATGCGCGGGTGTCGCCCAGCGCGGCGGCCTGCTGGGCATAGTGCTCAGCCTCGGCCCAGTCTCCTGCTTCCCGTCGCAACTGGGCCAGACGGCACAGAGCCCACGTGTCACCGACCTGAGCGGCCTTCACGTAGAGCCGCTCGGCCCCTCTCCAGTCATCAGTGTCCTCCCGCATCTCAGCCACTTCGGACACGGCTCGTCCACTGCCATGACGAACAGTTCGCAGAGCATAACCATCCGCACAGTCCTGGTCGCCAACCTCCTCCCGCAACAGAGCCAAGTCGTACAGCGCATCGTTGTGCCCGTAGTACTGCACCGCCGCTTGATAGAGGCGGTCTGCGATCTGCAGTCGCTGACGTTGATGGGCGGCACGGGCAAGCGACATGAGAACAGCCGGCTCCGTAAGGTGCTCAGCCGCGGCTCCCCAGAAGCCGGTCGGCGGGCAATCACCGCGCCTCGTGTGCGCGGTGTGAGCCTGCAGGTAGTCAGCCAGCCGGTACAGAGGCTCGACGCAGTTCGGCTGACCGGGGGGAGCCACTTCCTGTGTGAGAGGGCCCGGGATTCCCCGGCATGCCTGATCGGTGACGTGCACGGCGCGTTCGAACCACGTCTGCCGCCACTGCGAGGTCTGGGTCCGCCAGTAGTCGAGATGGAGGTACGAGCTGGCTGCCGCGCGGAGAAAGACTTCCGGAAGCAACTCGCCGTGTCCCAGGCGGCGGGCGTCGGCTGCGGCGTCAAGTACAGCGCGGACCTCCGGTGATGCCTGTTCGTACCGGTCTACCAGCTCGCGGGCTCCGGCGAGGTATTGCGTAATCCTGCTGCCGCCGTTGGCCAAGGCCTCGGCCAGTCGAGGATCGTCCGCGGCGAGGCCCTGCAGCGTGCTCAAGTCCTCGGGGGTGAAGCATTCAGCCACGGTGAGGGTGGAACCGTCGAGCAACGTGCGTGCTTGCTGGTGGGGGTCGTGCTGCTGGGAGTCGCTGGGACGCTGAGCGAGAGTGGTGTGGTGCCTGTGCCACAGCGTGCCCAGGACCAGTACGGGTCCCCGGTCGGCCTCGTGCATCAACGACATCAAGGCACTGGCTGCCCGTCCGCCGGGGTCCGGTTGGCCGTGGGGGAGAAGGTAGCGCTCGAGTTCATTGAGCCAGAGCACGGTGTGGGACAGCTGATGCTGACTCCGTAGCCCCTGCAGGAGGTCGGCACGGTCACTCGGCCGCCAGACCAGCCACCCCGCCGGCAATCGAGTGACGGCTTCCCACAAGGCGCGGGACTTGCCGGTCGATGAGTCGCCCACCAACACCACCAGACGGCTCTGGCCGGCCACCGCCTGAGCCACTTCGTATTGAAGCCGGCCGTCATGAGCCCGTCGTACGTACCGCGGCAGCTGCTCAGGCCCATCGGTGGACGGCGTACGGCGATCAACCTCAATGGCCTGGTGCACTTGCAGATGCTGAACCGGGTCGAGCTGGTCGAGTGGCAATCCCAACCTGGCGGGCACCACCTCTGGTGTCAGGGACGGAGCCGAGGCCACCGTGGCCCTTTCCTCCTCGGCCTTCTGGCGCAACTCGCGGCACCGGTCGATCGACAGGACGTGCGGCCCGACCTGCAGTGGAGAAAGCCCCTGCTCCCTGCGCGCCCTCTCGGCCGTGTGAACGAGTGTGTCCACCACCCGCTGCTTGGGTACGTGCTTGCCGGCGCACCATTCCCCAAGCCTCTTCTCGTTGAAGACCGGCGCCCTTCTCGGCGGGTGGGGCAGTGTCCGCTCAACTTGTGTGGCGCGATTCGCGAACTCCTCACGCGTCAAGCCTGATGCCGTGATCAGGTCCTGGACCCGTTTGGCGAACTGCGCCCGGGCCGATGTCAGTTCCTGGTTCCGCGACAACCCCCACCTCCGGTCTTCTCCGGTCCGGATCCGCTCCGGATATCCGACCATATCGGCCCTCGCCTGCAGCTTTGCCCTATATCTCGATATGCGATGGCGCAGCATGCTCAGCCGATCCGCAATCTCATCGCCATGACGAACACAACCTCGCACGACATGCCCGAACAGCCCTCCTCCCCCACCAGGCCGAAGAAGGAGCGCTACGTGCTTGAAGCGATCCTGTCGGGCATCGCCACAGGAGTGATCGACGTACTGGCCCAGCCTGTACTTCAGGTCGTCATCACCTGGGTCGACCGGCTCTGAAACTCCCACCAGGGGCCCGGTGTTCAGTCTCCGAGCGGATGCCGGGCACGAGGTCCTCCAGTCTCTCGCCGAGCCGGCGTTCGAAGAGCACCCCCTCACCCGGATCTGTCCAGGCCCGCGACTGTGATCGCTGCCTGGGGTCGGGCACCATCGTCACGCGCGGCGGTCGCCACGACTGTGTCCCGCATGCCAAGGGGCACACACAAGCAGCCCTCTCCGAAAACTGCGCCCTGCTTAGTGCCTGTTTCTGAACCGGCTTTCTGAGTAGAACTCGGGCCCTACCCTTGCGGGGTGTCTGAGGGTGCCGGGCAAGCCGGAGAGAGGGTGTGCGGGGGCTGCGGTGAACGGCTGAGGCCGAAAGCTCGCAGCAGTGGGTGATCACATCAGACGGCCTGCCGGGTCCCGCCGGGGGCGTCGTGCCGGTCGGCCGTCGCGCGCACGATCAGGCCCAGGACGTCGTCCGGGGCGAGGACGCGAAGCTGAGACTTCCGCCAGCACGCTCATGCAATCGGCGACTTCTTGGCAATATCCGCCGCAGCCCGTACGAACTCGCGGACGCGCTCTGAGGTGTTCCCTTCCAGCCGGACCGGTCCCCGCTCGATCGGCTGTGCGTCGTGCAGAGGCACATAGGCCACGTCCGGTCGAGGGTAGTAACGCCGGGAATGTTCTCCGACCGGCAGGACGCCCCTCCCCATCGCTACCAGCGTGAGCATCTCGGAGAACGATCCTCCCGTCGGCCCCTTCAGAACTGGCCTGCCCGACGGGGTGTAGTCCGGCGTGCGATCCCGCTTGAACCCCGCTGAGGTCACCTCCGGGTACTGCACCACGGGGTGTTCCGCGAGCACTTCGAGCGACACCGACTCCTCGCCGGCGAGCGGATGCCCGGCCGCAGCGGCGAGCACTCGTTTCTCCGTCAGCAGTACTGGCCCACAGGCCATTCCGTCGAACGGGTACGAAGCAATGAGGACGTCTATCGAGCCGTCAAGCAGGCTCGCACGGGAGTTGGACAGCTGAACCTCCCGTACATCGACCTTGCAATCGGGGTGGCGCTCGCTGAACAGACTCACCACCTTCAGGAGTGCAGGTGCCGTCCACTCGCCGAGGAAGGCGACCCGCAGTTCTCCCGTGACACCGCGACTGGCATTGGTGGCCCTTCGGAGCGCCTCCTCCATCCCGGTGACCAAGGGGACCAGGTCATCGGCCAACTGCCGCCCGATCGGCGTGAGTCGAACCGTTCTGCTGGTCCGCTCGAACAGCATGCCGCCGATCCGCCGTTCAAGTTTCTTGATCACCTGACTGACCCGCCCAGTCGTGACGCGCAGGCGCTCGGCGGTACGGCCGAAGTGCAGCTGCTCGGCAAGCGTCAGGAAAGTCTCGATCTCCACCCGTTCCAGCACGATCCCCCCATTCGTTGAATCAGGCTCTACGATCGTCTTCTGATCCTGCCTTGATGGCGGACTCCCTCCAGCGGATCGTTGACGGCGCCCACCTGGACTCCACCATCGAAGGAAGCACTCATGAACGTCTCGGACATCACCACCTGCCCGGCCCGGACCGACGAGCCCCTGCGGGAGCACGGCCACCCCGCACAAAGCCTCGGCGACCAACCCGGGTTGCCCTCGCTGCGCGTGAAGGCATTCGACCATCTGGTCCTCAACGTCGAGGATGTCGAGCGGTCCCTGGACTTCTACGCCGGGCTCCTCGGCCTGGAACCGGTACGCGTTGCCGAGTGGCGAGTTGGCGAGATCCCGTTCCCATCGGTGCGAATTACCCCGGAGACCATCATCGACCTGGTCAGTCGCCCTCGGGGAGAGCGCAACGTCGACCACATCTGTCTCACCGTGGAACCGCTGGACTGGGAGGAGTTCATCACTTCGGGAGCCTTCACCGTCCTCGAAGGTCCCGTCGACCGCTTCGGCGCACGGGGCACCGCCACGTCGGTCTACGTCCAGGACCCGGACGGCAACACCGTGGAACTCCGCTGGTATCCGCAGGACGCCGCAGCGTGACCGCGCTCAAACTGATCATTCCGAAGCCGGCGGTCACCACCGCTACCACCTATCCGATCTGGAGTCATATCGGGCCCAGCACCTCTCGGGGTACGGCTGCCAGCTCAAGGGTTTCAAGCACAGTGAGCAGTTGCCGCTCCTCGTATCGGAAGTGGTTCTCCATTATCGCGGCGATGCCTTCGAGGTGTTGGTCTAGCTCCTCAGGCGGCGCGGCCCGGTCGACCGCGGCGCGGAGGCTGCCGATCAGGTGGGCAATCATCGAGTGATCCTGCTCGAGCGAGCGCAGCACCGGGCGCAGCTCCGGATGCGCAGCTGCGATGGCCGGAAACAGGGTGCGGTCTTCGCCTTGGTGGTGGCCGTCGAGAGCCGTGCAGAAGCCATGGCAATACAGCAGAAGTTCACGGGTGGCCGCCTGACCGGGGGTGCCGCCTGCGAGGGAGGCGCGGGTCACTGACAGCGCTTCCCGTAGTCGGTGGTGCACCCGACGGAGTTCTTGGCTCCAAGCGACGAGCCTGGTCGTCTCGCGCTCAGTCACGCGAGAGCGAAGGGTGCGACGCGTGCATCGTCGGCCTCCTTCGATTCGGCGCCTCCATGCCTGACACGGTCTGCCACCGGCACGCGACGCTTCCCAGACACTACCGTGCCTGCTGCCCCGTCGACACCACCGCCGTCCCGCATGCCGAGGTGGCCCACGTAACACCTGATAAGACGGTGTCCTATGTGCTGATCACGGGTTGGGCCCTGTATGGGGCGGGGTACGTGGAGTTGGATTGTTCCGGACGAGCTGTGGGAGATCGCCGAGCCGCTGATCCCACCGTCGAAGGTGCGGCCACAGGGCGGCGGAACGCAGGACACGCCTGATGAGACGCTGTTCGCGGCGATCATCTATGTGCTGGTCAGCGGTTGTGCCTGGCGGGCTCTGCCGCCGTGTTTCGGGATATCGAAGTCGACCGCGCACCGCCGGTTCCTGATCTGGTCGCGGGCCGGGGTGTTGGGCCGTCTGCATGAGGCGGTGCAGCACCGACTCGATGACGCCGGCCTCATCGATGTCTCGCGCGTGGTCCTCGACTCCGCTCACGTGCGGGCGGAGAAGGGGGCGAACTCACAGGTCCGAGCCCCGTGGACCGGGTAAGCCGGGTTCCAAGATGCACGTCCTGTCGGACGCGAACGGACTGCCCCTTCTCGTCGGCGTCTCGGCCGCCAACACCCACGACAGCGAAGCGCTGAAGCCCATGGTCGAGGGTCATCAAACGAGACCCGACCCCCACCGCGGCCGCTATTTCAAGCCCCAACGCCTGCACGCCGACAAGGCCTACGACATTCCCCACCTGCGGAAATGGTTACGAGGCAAGCACATCGGAGTGCGCATCGCCCGGCATCGAGTCCAGCGAACGGACCATCTCCTGGCTGTCCGGCTACCGCCGACTCAGCCCCCGCCACGAACGCCACTCCCGCAACTACCTGGCCTTTCTCGGCCTCGCCGCCACCCTGTGCTGCTACAAGCGACTGATCCGCCTCACCACATAGGACACCGTCTAAGCGTCATCGTGAGCTGCGGGAGCCGCACCATTCCTGCTGCTCCGGCAGCCACCACCTCCCCAGGCTTTCCATCCGCCCGGTTCAGGAACAGGCACTTAGGAGCGATCGAACAGCGTGACTACGCTTTGCGGTGCCTCCCGGCCGAAGAAGACCTCCAGATTCCGCGCCGAGCGGTCGGCGGCGTCGCCACTACGCAGGAACAGCCGCTCTTCGTAGGCGGTGAGCGCGGCCTCGATGTCGAGTTGCTCAACCAGCTCGCTCGCCAGGTCGGCGCCGTCGTACATGGCGAGGTTTGCGCCTTCGCCGGCAAAGGGCGACATCAGGTGCGCGGCGTCGCCGACGAGCGTGACGCCGGGCACCCTGTCCCATTCAAGCCCGACAGGAAGGGCGTAGATGGGTTGGAGCCACGGTTCCGCGTCGCTCTCTGTCACGAAGGCGGTGAGCAGCGGCGACCAGCCGTCGAACTCGTCGGCGACTTGACGGAGGCCGGCGGACGGGTCGCCGAAGTCGATCGACCTCATCCACGTCTCGGGCTTGTTCAGCGCCACGTATCCGCGCACGTGCCCCTCGGCGTAGCGATGGGCGATAATGCCTTTGCCCGGCGCGACCGCCATCAACGTGCCGCTGCCGATCGCGGCCACGCTCGCCGGATGGTTCCGGCCGCCCGAGGTGAGGGCGGTCTCGAGGAAGCAGGTTCCGCTGTAGAGGGGCTCGGCGGGGGTGAGCAGCGGACGCACCTTCGACCAGGCACCGTCCGCGCCGATGACGATGTCGGCGCGCGTGGCGGAACCTTCCGCGAAGGTGAGGACATAGCCGCCCTCCGGACGGTGCCGGATCGAGGCGAGCTTGTGACCCCACCTGATCGTCCCGGGCGCGAGCGAGTCGATGAGCAGGCGCCTGAGTTCGCCACGATCCACCTCTGGACGGGCCGAACCGGGGTCCGCAGGCATGTCGAAAAGGATCGTGCCGTGGCGGTCGACCACGCGCTTGGCGTCCTCGCCCGGTCGGACCAGAGTGAGGAACTCGTCGTACAGACCAGCTGCGCGAAGCGCGACCTGTCCGGTCTCTTCGTGGATGTCAAGCAGGCCGCCCTGCGTGCGGGTCGTCGCCGAAGCCTCACCCTCGTAGATCGTCGCGGCGACGCCGTGAGCCTGAAGTACCCGGGCGAGCGTCAGCCCGCCCAGTCCCGCTCCGACGATGGCGATGGTCTTCTGCATGCTGCGCTCCTCTGTAGCGCCGACACGCGTCGGCGACGGTCAGCGCCGGGAGCGGACGGAATGTCCGGTCCCGGCAAGGAGACGCTCACCGATCAGAACCATCTGCATCGATGTACGAGCGATGCCCGGCGGGTGGACCCGCGGGACATCGTTTTTCGCGACCCCGCGACTATAGCCCGCATCCACCTCGCAGTGACCGGGGCCGCTCACGCTGCGACGCACCGCGCCCGCCACGTTCATCCCCGCCAGCCGCCTCGACCGGCTGGGCGGTGTCGTTGGGCGTGTTGTTGTCCGAGTGCTACCGGAAAGTGACGGCATTGACTCGCCGGCCCGGGCCGTTTCCCGCCCGGCGGGCGTTCGCGGAGGTCGACCGGGCCGCGATGGGGCCCCGAAGCAGTTTCGGCTCCCCTGCCCCGACGCGATGATCGGCGACCTCGCACGCCGAGCCGCCCCCTCAGGGCGCGGACGCCTGCTGGATCTGGCCTGTGGCACCGGCCAACTCGCCTTCCCCCTGCGCGATTGGTTCACGGACGTTTGGGCCGTAGACGCCGAACCTGGCATGACCGAGGTGGTCCGCGCCAAGGCAGACGCCGTCGGCGCAGCCCACGTCCGGGCGGTCACCGCCCGCACCGAAGACCTGGATGCCGAGCCGGGCAGCTTCGAGCTGATCGTCATCGGCAATGCATTTCACCGGCTGAACCGCTTGCAGGTGGCCCAGCGCGCCTACACCTGGCTCAAGCCCGGCGGCTGCCTCGCGTTGTGCTGGTCAACCTCGCCCTGGGCCGGGCCCTGGGACTGGCAGCAGGCGCTCGACAGGCTGCTGCGCTCGTGGCAGAACACCCTCGGCGCGTCCGGTCGCGTCCCGCCCGGTTGGGACCGAGAACGGCAGCAGGACCCTGACCATCAAGTACTGTCCCGTGCCGGGTTCGACGTCGCCGGACGCCACGAGTTCTCCGTTGAGTACCACTGGACGATTCCGGTCGGCTCCCGCGTGACTGCCGGGACATACATGCATGGCTCACCGCGCGGAGGCGCTGCTCGGGATCGTCATCGACAGAGACCACGGCGTCATACAGATCCTCCAACGCCTCCGGGCGACGCGCAAGAACGCCGGGACCGATGTGCACCCCCGTGCCGAACCGGGGTGCAAACGGCGAGAGTTACTTGGATTCTTCCTGCGGAAGAGCACGGCTGTTGATCGCGTCGGCGATGGCGTAGGCGGTGCGGACGAAGGACTCTGCCTGCTGCGCCGAGAGGTTCCGTGCGGAGGTCTCCTCCAGGGCCCGCCACATGGCTGCCAGGGGCTCGCGCATGGCACGGCCCTTGTCGGTGAGGTGGACGACCATGACCCGCCGGTCGTGTGCGGCCGGCTCGCGGACGAGCAGGCCGGCGTCCTGCATGCGGCGCAGGGACTTGGAGACGGTGGAGTGGTCCAGGCCGACGCTGTCGAGCAGTTCGGACTGGGTCTGGCCGTCCCGGTCCAGGAGTTGCATCAGCAGCAGTTCCTGGCCGGGATGCAGGTCCATCTCGCGGAGCATGGCGGCGGCGCGGGCACGGTGAGCACGGGCGAGCTGGAAGATCGCGTAGCTCATCGGCCCCTCGCTGGCCGTGGTGGGGATGCGGGGTGTGGGGGCGGGCATGGTTCGGTTCCTCAGACGGTGTGGGTGGGGTAGTCCGTGTAGCGGGCCACTCCCCCGCCGTAGAAGGTCGCCGGGTCGGGGGTGTTCAGCGGCGCGTCAGAGCGTAGCCGCTCGACCAGGTCCGGCAGGTCCGGGTTGGCGAGCGCGAGGGCTCCGACGGAGACGAGGCCGGCCGTGCCGTTGCGCCGGTCAAGCACTCCTGCGAGCGGCACCTGGCGTGGTGGCGGGCGTGGCCACACTGCAACGTTGTCCCCCCAGGAATGGACCACCGTTATGGTTGCTCTTCTGTCTTGACGGTGAACGGTCCGGTGGCGAGGGCTACGCACGCGGTGACTTCCGTTGTCTCGCCCGACGCCAGACCCGCCTCGCACAGCTGGCCGCCATTCTCGCGGAGGTCGAGGTAGAAGCGCGTGGTCTTGCCGACCTGCTTGAGGCCGTGAATGCGTTCGTCGATGTAGCCGAGGCTGTTCAGGGTTTTCCGGACCTTGGCGGGGGTGGGCTCCGCGACCCTTTGCAGCGCCTCGACGATGCGCTGTTCGTGGTGGACGCTCGTGCACCAATCGTGCCGGTCCAACTCTGCCGCAGGCCCGGTGGGAGGGCCGGGCTCGATCGGGTCGGTCGGGGGCGTTTCCCCAGGGGCGAGACTCATCACCGGCTCCGGACTGGTCGACTTTCCCGGCGGTGTCGGCGGGATCCCGTCGGACGGGGGACATGCCTGCGCGTACTTATCCAGCATCGCCGCGAACGCCTTCTGCTCGGGGGACGGCTGTGTGGGTCTCGCCTTGGAGGCGACGCTGCCGGCCGGCTCCCTCTGTGGGCCACTGCCCCTCAGCTCGCTGCCGCAGCCGGTGAGTGCCAAAGAGGCGAGAGCGGCAACCGCGAGGCCGCGCC
Organism: Streptomyces afghaniensis; assembly: GCF_044327915.1. NCBI lineage: Bacteria > Bacillati > Actinomycetota > Actinomycetes > Kitasatosporales > Streptomycetaceae > Streptomyces > Streptomyces afghaniensis. Next base: position 160,270 of record NZ_JBIRGJ010000013.1, on the reverse strand, counting down.
GGTGATGGGCGAATGCGCTGATGGAGGCACGGATGTGTGTCATGTGCAGAGTCTCCGGTCACCACCGCACATGCCGCTTGAGTACGCGTACTTACCCACATGGGTACTCGACTTCAGCAGCCGACGGGTCTTCCGTGGTGCGAGGAAGTAGCGTGCTGCGAAGGAGTGGTCTTCTGTGGCTTCACGAACCCCTCCGAGATCGTTTGCCAGACAGGTCCTTGGGTCTATTTCTCCCCCCGGCTCACCCCTATGCAGCCCCACGTGCCTGTCACGACGATCAGCGCTGCCAGGCCGCCGATCATCCCCTTGTACCCGCCGGGGTCCAGGTCCACTGCCGTGTCCTCGTCCTCCAACGGACCAGCTGCGCCCTTGGGGTCGTACAGCACACGAAGCTTGTCGCCTGGCTCAACCCTTTCCGGGTCGCAGCCGTCCGTCATCGCAGGTGAGATCTCCCGGCCGTCGCGGGTGCGGAGCGTGCACTCGTCGGTCTTGCCGTTGTCGACGTCGACTACGACGGCCTCGGTCCACCGCCCCCGCTTCTCCAGCCCTCGTTCGTCGCCTGCCTCTCGGGTGATGATCGCCAGCACGATCGCTGCAGGGAGCGCAACGGTGAGCGCCCCGATGGCCAGTTTCGGCGCCTTCTTGTGCGTCACGTGGCGGAGCAAGACGCCGGGCACCAGGACGAGTGCCAGGGGTATCACCAGCGCGGAGGTGACGAAGGCCGGGCCGCGCAGGAAGGCCGGCAGGGGCGCCACCGGCGCGAACCACATCAGGGCCACCGAGGCCGCTACGCACGCGCTGTTGAACAGAAACCAGTGCATCGGGCCCGTACGGCGTCCAGGAGGAGCGGTCTCGGCCGGCCGGGCCACTCGGCCGGTCCCTGCCGCGAGCCCTCGTGTGTCCCTGTCCGTCGCCATGCGCTCTCTCCGTCTTCGTGGGCCTCTTGACGGACGAGCGTACGGGGCGCGAAATCCGGACTGATCGCCAAGATCTCGTCCACGGGGGGGGCCAACTGGGGCAACGCCTCCCCGCCCCGCTGACGCCCGTCAGGCGCTTGAGCGGATGACCAGGCGTGTGGGCAGGATCAAAGGGGTGGGGTCGTGTCCGTTGATGACCGTGACGAGCATGCGCGCCATCTCCCGCCCGAGAGCCGTTATGGGCTGATGGACGGTGGTGAGGGGCGGATCGGCGACCTGGGCGACGGTCAGGTCGTCGAAGCCCACCACGGCGATGTCGGCGGGGACCGCCCGGCCGGCCGCACGCAACGTGCGCAACGCCCCCGCCGCCATGTTGTCGTTGGCAGCGAACACCCCGTCCACGTCGGGGTGGTGCGCCAGCAGGGCAACCATGGCGGCGGCTCCGCTGGGCTCGGTGAAGTCCCCCTCCTGCGGCGGCAAGGGATCGAGGCCGGCCGCCAGCAAGGCGTCGCGGTAGCCACGGTACCGGGCGCGCCCGGCCTCGGTGTCCAGACGGCCGCAGATCGCAGCCACGCGAGTCCGGCCGCGCGAAACCAGGTACTCGGTCGCCTCGCGCGCTCCCCCGACATTGTCGACGTCCACGTACCACCGGGGAGCCGAACCGACGGGGCGCCCTCCGAACACGACAGGCATCTCCGCCTCCTCGGCCATACCGGCCAGCGGATCGTCCTCGCGCAGCGCCATCAGCATGACGCCGTCGGCACCTTTGGACCGGAAGAGTTCCTCAACCCGCTTGCGGCCCCGGTCGGAAGCGGCCAGACACAGCATCAGGTGCAGATCGGCCTCTTCCAAAGCGGTCGACGCCCCTACGATCACCTGGGCGTAGAACGGATCCGCGAAGATCGACGGATCCTCTCCCGAGACGACCAGTGCAGCCGCTCCCGTCTGACGGGTGGCCAGAGCACGGGCGGTCGGATTGGGCACATAACCGAGTTGCCGGACAGCCCGTTCAACTGCCTCCCGTTTGGCTCGGCTGACATGCGGAGCGTTGTTGAGGGCACGGGAGGCCACGGAACGGGAGACACCGGCATGTTCGGCCACCTCGTCGAGCGTCGGCTGCCGACGCGGCGCAAATTCATGAACCACGAGCCCCTCCCTCACGACCGGACGGGAAGCGTCTCACCCCGGACCATAGCCCTGCCACCCTGCAAGTCTGGGACCGCTTCCAGTTGTTGCCCATTGGGGCTTGTTCTCGCCATACGAAATCGCGGTGTGCGTCGGCTCTTGACACCTCAACTACCCCGCAACACCATACCGAGCACACCGCAACGATTTTCCCGTGCTGTTGGGATCGCTTCCAGTGGGAGCGCTCCCAAGATCAGGTCGCAACACCGCTCTTGCTAGGTCGCACGCTCGGGACCAGAGCGTGCGACGCACCCCTGCCAGGAATCGAGGTTCAGTCATGCGCCGCAGACTCCGCGCCTTGGCCACAGCGCTCCTCGCTCTGCCGCTGGCGTTCGCTGTCGCACCGTCCGCCCACGCGGCCGACCCCACCACCATGACCAGTGGGTTCTATGTGGACCCCGACTCCAGCGCGAAGAGGTGGGCCGCCGCCAATCCGGGCGACGGCCGAGCCGCCGCCATCAACGCGAACATCGCCAACACCCCGATGGCCCGCTGGTTCGGCTCCTGGAGCGGCAGCATCGGCACCGCCACGGGCGGGTACGTGGGAGCGGCGGACCGCGTCGACAAGCTCCCCCTCCTCGTCGCCTACAACATCTACAACCGCGACTACTGCGGCGGGCACTCCGCGGGCGGAGCCGCGTCGCCGTCCGCCTACGCCGACTGGATCGACCAGTTCGCCGGCGGGATCGCCAACCGCCCTGCCGTCGTCATCCTCGAACCGGACTCCCTCGGGGACTACGGCTGCATGACGCAGGCGCAGATCGACGAACGCGAGGCCATGCTCACCGGCGCCCTCGCCCGGTTCAGCCGGCAGGCCCCCAACACCTGGGTCTACATGGACGCCGGCAATCCGCGCTGGGCCGACGCGGCGACCATGGCCCGGCGCCTCCACGAAGCCGGCCTCCGACAGGCCCACGGCTTCTCGCTCAACATCTCCAACTACATCACCACCGCCGAGAACACCGCCTACGGCAACGCCGTCAACCGTGAACTGAGCTCCCGCTACGGCTACACCAAGCCGTTCGTCGTGGACACCAGCCGCAATGGCAACGGCTCCAACGGCCAGTGGTGCAACCCCTCAGGCCGCCGCATCGGCACCCCCACCCAGCTGGGCGGAGGCGCCGAGATGCTCTTGTGGATCAAGGTTCCGGGCGAGTCCGACGGCAACTGCGGCGTCGGAGGCGGCTCCTCGGCCGGGCAGTTCCTCCCCGAGGTCGCCTACAAGATGATCTACGGCTACTGATCCAGACTCCCGTGGCCCGGTACGCCCTTCCCCCGGCCGGGCCACGGTGGCGCCTGCCGACCGTTCCGGGCCCGAGGGCACCGGGCCGCTCGCGCCGGTCACTTCCGCTCCAGCGCGGCCAGTCGCAGCTCGAGCTGGTCAACCCGGTGCCGTAGCAGTGTGACCTGTGCTTCCAGGCTGACTTCGCGTTCCGCCCTGCGCTGAATGCGTGGTGACGCGGCGGCGCGCTCGATCACCGCGTCCAGCTGGACCAGGCGCTGTGGCCCGTTCGGGCCGTCCACCAGCCGGGACTCGATCTCGCCGTTGCGGTACCAGGACCGCAGGGCCGAGCGGGAAACCCCCGTCTCGGCTTCCGCCTTGGCCAGCGTGACCCAGGGTGTCTCGTCCAGCTGCTCGAACAACTCCAGCTCATTCTGCCAGCGCGCGAGCCGGTCCTCCCAGTCCGACGGTTTCTCCATCAGACCCTCCCTTCGGCACGGTCACCCTGTCAGTAACAGTGTATTGACAGGGTTGGGACCATGGAACCATGACATTTGAAAGGTTCACAGTGAAAGCCCGCCGGGTGGTCGTCACGGCCCAGGAGCAGGCGAGGCTGCTCAAGCACCATCACATCGGCACGGAGCACCTCCTGTTGGGACTGCTCGACGTGCCGGACAGCACGGCGGCCAAAGTTCTGCACGAGCTCGGGTACGACAAGGACACGGCGCAGGCCGATGTCTCCGCGGTGGTCAAGCCCGGCACGGAGGAGCTGACCGGCCACATCCCGTTCGCGCCGCGCGCGAAGAAGACGCTGGAACTGGCCCTGCGCGAGGCGCAGCAGCTGCACCACAACTACATCGGTACAGAACACATCCTGCTCGCCCTGGTCAGGGAAGGTGCGGGCGTCGGCGCGAAGGTCCTTGCCGAGCGGATCAATCCGATCAGCAAGATCCGTGCCGCGGTGCTGGCCTCGTTGGACGGATCACACGACGTCACGGCCGGCCCCTGGCCGGCCGGCACACCTGCCACCGAGGACACCGTGTCCGCCGCCAGCGCGCTGGCCGGTGGCGCACCGGTGGGCAGCCATCACCTGCTGGAGGCGATGCTGCGGGCGGAGAACAGCATGGCGGCCAAGGTGCTGCGCGAACTCGGGGTCGACCCGGACGTGGTCGCCGCCAAGATCGACGAACTGGATCCGGAGACGACCACGGACGCGAACCCGGAGGAGGCCGCCGCGCGCAGAATGGAAATCAGGCTGGTCGACGATGAGGTGCACGTGATCCTGCGGGATCCGGCAACGGTCACGCTCGCCAAGAAGGTCACCGAACTGTCCGACGGCCCGATCCAGGGCGTCGGTCCGGTCGCCGGCATGTTCGTCCCGCTCTGGCGGTCGACCAACCAACTGCTGCTGCGGATCCAGCAGATGCTGGAACCGGAACCCGAAGACGAGGACGGATCCGCCGCAAGCAAGGTGGCCAAGGTCGTGCGCACGGTGCTCGCCCCCCGGCTCCGCCGGTGAAGCGGCTGGGTGTGGCGCACGGTCGCGTTCGCCGCGCCCACCGAGGCGTAGCACGGCGTGGCGACTTGGGCTCGGAGCGGCTGTTCTGTCCCAGTGCGCGCTACCGCAGCCGCGAATTCGCACAGTCGAGCGATGTGATCACTCGATCGTGAGTTCTTGAGCTCTCGGGCCCGGTCTGGCCAATGCTCGGAAGAACGGCGCGTGACCGGCGCCGCCCGGATGTTGTGTGGGTGGGGGGAAGAGCATGACGCGAGAAGCGGGACGGCGCGACGGCTTGGACGAGCAGGCGGTGCTGTTGGTGGCCGGGCTGGCCGATCTGACGGTGAGTACGCTGAGTTCGGCCGTGGGGACGCTGCGGGGGTTGCTGCGCCGCTCGGACACCGCGGCGTTGGCGACGCAGGCCGAGACCGAGCTGATGGCGCGTGGGCGCCTGGCGCTGGACCGGTACGCGGCCGCACCCCCGGCCCACCTGGAGATCCTCGCCCGGCACGCCCAGGCACGGAAGGCCGCCGATGGCGTCTGACCGGTGGGAGCCGGCCGCGTTCAAGACCCGCGTCGACGAGGTGCTGCATCGGTTCGTCGCGCAGGAGGCCGACCAGTTCGCCGCGATCGATCCGCTCCTGGGCCCGGTGGCCGAGCAGCTGGAGACAACCGTCGCGGACGGCAAACGGCTGCGAGCGGCGTTCTGCTACTGGGGCTGGCGCGCGGTGGGACAGCCGGACAGCGACGCACTGGTGCGGGCCGCGGCCTCCATGGAGCTGGTGCACGCCGCCGCGGTCGTGCACGACGATCTGATCGACGACAGCCCGCTGCGGCACGGTCGCCCCACCGCGCACATCGCCCTGCGCGGTGCCGTGCGGCGGCGTCCGCGCGCCGAGGCCGCCGCCAGGTCGCTGGCGATGCTGGTCGGCGACCTGCTCATGGCGCTGGCGGGGCAGTTGTTCGCCACCAGCGGTCTGCCCGCCGCCTACCTCGCCCAGGCCCGGCCCTTGTGGTCGGTGATGGCCCGGGAACTGATCGCGGGAGAGTGCCTGGAGATCCTGCGCACCGGAGCCGGTCCGGACACCACCGCGTCACTGAAGGTGATCCGCTACAAGACCGCCAAGTACACCGTCGAGCAGCCCCTGTTGATCGGCGGCGCTCTGGCCGGGGCGGGCACGCGGCTGCGCGAGGGCTATTCCGCGTACGGACTGCCGTTGGGCGAGGCATTCCAGCTGCGGGACGACCTGCTCGGCTTGTTCGGAGATCCGGAACGCACCGGCAAGGCCGACACCGACGACGTGCGCGGCCACCGGCCCACGGCCCTGCTGGCAGAAACCTGGCGTCTTGCCGACCACGAAGACCGCGAACAGCTGCGTGGCCTGCTGGGCCGGCGTCGCCCGGACGCGGATGCCCTGGGCACGGTGCGCGAGGTGATGCGCCGGCTGAAGGCGCCCGATCGCATCGAGGACATGATCGGCGCACGCGTCCGGGAGGCACTCGGCGCTCTCCACGAACTGGATGTACCAGCGCACGCCTCGAGCGCTTTGACCGCACTGGCGCAGTCCGCATCGGACCGTCTGTCCTGAGCTTCTGCCGGCCCCGTCGGCACAGGCACACGCCATGTCCGGCCCTCGGCCCGCCCGTCGGCCGTCGCCGGTCCTGAAGAGACAAGGAGCCCGCCGTGACCTACACCGAGTCAGCCATGGACGCCCTGCGGCACGTCGGCGACGAACTCGCCGACGCCACCGTCGCCGCACTCTTCGAGCGCGGTCAGACAGGCACGTTCAACACGCTGATGCGCTACGTCTCCACCGCAGGCGCTCCCCTGCCCGACGGGCTGCCCGATGTCGCCCGGGAGTACCTGGAAGCCACCCGTGTCCCGCCGTCCTGGGTGGACTGGGCCGAGATGGAGAAGGCCCGGCTGTTCTTCATCGACAACAACGTGCACATCTCCACCGCGCTGTCCTTCGCCTCCATGCCCGCCTGCTACGTCGTCCCACACGTGGCGAAGCTGTTGTCGGCCACCCACGGGCTGGAGTACCCCTCCAAACGGATGGCGGAGACGGGCCAGTTCACCGTCTACCTGATGCAGCCGGACGCCTTCGAGGCCGGCGGCCGCTTCGTCCCCGCCGCCCAGAAGGTGCGCCTGCTGCACGCCTCCATCCGCCACCATCTCGAGCGGGAGAGCCGGTGGGACACCACGGCGCTGGGAACGCCGATCTGCCAGGAGGACATGATCGGCGGGCAGATGTTCTTCTCCCTGCTCGTCCTGGACAGCCTCCACCGCCTCGGCATCCACATGTCGCAGGAAGGCGCCGAAGCCTACTACTACGCCTGGCGCGTCGTCGGCGCCATGCTCGGCGTCGACCAGGACGCCGTCCCCGAGACCCTGGAGGAGGCCCGCGCCTTCCTCGACCTGTACATGATCCGGCACATGGGGCCCTCCGAGGAGGGCCGGCACCTGACCCGGCAGCTCATCGACCTCTACGAGGAGGTCGTGCCCGGCACCTTCTTCGACCCGATCGTCTCCGCCCTCATCCGCCACCTCGTCGGCAACACCTGCGCCGACTGGCTCCACGTGCCGCAGACCCCGTGGGACACCGTCGTCAAGGCCGTACCCCACCTCCTCGGCATCCTCGAAACCATCGAGGACCGCTCGCCGCTCGGCGCCTGGGCCCTGGACCGCCTCGGCCACCTGACCACCATCCTCGAACTGTCCTCCCTGACCCGCGGACGCGTCATGCACTACGCCATCCCCGACCAGCTCAAGAACGACTACGGCATCTCCAACACGGCGCCCCGCACCCGCCGATGGAACCCGCCGGCCGCAACAGTCTCTTGATCGCTCCGCAGCGACGTCGTCACAGGACGTCGTAGGTCAGGTGCGTCGCGGTCGATGTCGGGGTCACGCTCCGCTGCACCAGCGTGCGCGGTGCTCCGCCGGTGAACAGTGGCGTCCCGGCGCCCAGCACGACGGGCGCGAGGTGCAGTGACAGCACGTCGACGAGCCCGGCGCCGAGCGCCGAGCCGATCGTGGCGCCGCCGCCCATGAGGACGACGTCGAGGTCCTTGCCGCTGTGCGACGACGCCGCCTCGGCTCGCTCGCGCGCGGCGGTGACGGCGTCGGGCAGGCCGGTGGTGACGAACGTCCAGTCGAGGTCCGTGAGCCGCACCGACTCCGGCGGCGAGCTCGTCACGACGACGAACGCGGGCTTGCCGACCTCGCCGGCGCCGTAGCCGGTTGTGTCGTCCCAGCCGTTCGGTCCGTCGACCAAGTCGAAGAGCCGACGGCCGAGTACGACGGCGCCCGAGCGGGCGGTCGCCTCGCGCAGGACCCGGCGGTCGTCGGGGTCGTCGGAGAACGCCCAGGTGTGCAGGGCCTCGCCGCCGGTGCCGAGACCGCTGTCCGGGCCGGGGTCGGGCCCGGTGACGAAGCCGTCGAGGGAGATCGAGATGTCAGCGATGATCCGAGTCATACGAGTGCAGACCCGATCCGCCGCCCGGACTCATCGCTCCGCGGCGACGGCGTGCACTGCGCGGTGCGCGGCATCGCCCGTGCGGACTACCTCAGCGCGACCGTCGGCTTCGAACTCGGCACGCGGGGGGATATTCCTTGACGCGAATATTCGTCTTCAGGAATACTCGAAGCCATGGACGCACTCCTCGCCGCACTGGCCGATCCGGCCCGGTGGCGGCTCGTAAACCTGCTGGCCGAGCGGCCCCGCCCGGTCGGCGTCCTCGCCCAGCTCGCCGAGGCGCGCCAGCCGCAGACGACCAAGCACCTGCAGACCCTTGAACGCGCCGGCGTCGTGACCTCCCAGCGCGCCGGTCAGCGCCGCATCTACGCACTCCGGCCCGGCCCTCTGCGGGACTTGGCGACCGCGCTCGGCCATATCGCCGACACCGCGGAACGGGCCAGCGGCCCGCACGCGACGCACGACCGCTACGAGCGCAGCCTCCACGCGGAGCGGTTCGCCGCGAAGGAGTCGGGATGGGCCGACGGCCGCTCGTTCACGTTCCACCGGTCACTGACGGGACGCCCCGAGTGGGTCTGGCGCCACCTGACCGAGGACGTCCTGCTCGCGCACTGGTGGACTCCCGAGGACCTCCGCGTCTCCGAGCTCGTCTTCGAGGCGCGACCCGGTGGGCGGATCGTGCAGGAGTACCGCGACGCGGAAGACTCCGACGGTTCCCACCCGATCGCCGGGCGCGCGGAGGGAGTCGTCGACGACGTACGCCCCGGTGAGCGCCTCGCCTACCGGCTCTCCTCGCTGCTTCCCGACGGCCGCCCCGCCTTCACCGCTCACGTCGACATGGGCCTCGGGCCCACCGACACGGGCACGGATCTCGACGTCCACTGGCGCATCACCGACAGCACGATCGACTCCGCTGACTTCATCGCCGGCATCGAGATCGGCTTCGGGCAGAGCCTGGACAAGCTCGCGGCGATCCTCGCCGCGGACTCGCACGACACCGGCAGCACCGACACGAGGAGCATGAAATGACAGAGCAGAGCGCCGGCCGCCGAGTCGTCACCAACCTGGCACTCTCCCTCGACGGCCGCTACGCCGCGCCGGACAACCCCGTGGACATGAGCTGGGTGATGCCCTATGCCGTCTCGGACGTCGCCCGCGACCACTTGACGAGCCTCTGGGAGCCGGCCACGACGGCCCTGCTCGGACGGGTCAACGCCGAGGGGTTCCTCGGTTTCTGGCCCACCGTCATCGGCATGGAGGGCGCCGACCCGCGCGACGAGGGCTTCGCGAAGTGGCTGGTCGACACCGACAAGGTGGTTCTCTCCTCGACCCTCGACAAGGCGCCGTGGGAGCGGACGACGATCGTCGACAAGCCGGCAGCCGAGGTGGTCGGGGACCTCAAAGCAACCGAAGGCGGCGACATTCTCGTGCTCTCCAGCGCGAGCGTCATCAAGGCGCTGCTGGCGGCCGACGAGGTCGACCGGCTGGCGCTCACGATCTTCCCGGTCTTCCTCGGCGGCGGGCCCCGCCTCTTCGACGACGGTCTGCCCGCGGGGCAGTGGATGCTCGTCAGCCAGGCCGCGGGCGAGCACGGCACGCTGGCCCTCGTCTACGACCGGGTCCGCTGAGCCGGCCGGTCAGCACAGCTGACGATGCGGCGCGCTCAGACGGTCCCGGAACCTACACTCGCGCCATGATCCCTCCCTCTCTCGCAGCCGACCTCGCGCCCACCGGTGTCCTGCGTGCCTCCATCAACCTCGGCAATCCCGTCCTCGCCCAAGGCACGCCGCAAGCGCCCAGTGGCATCACCGTCGATCTCGCCCGGGAGATCGCTGACCGGCTCGGTGTGCCCGTGGAATTCCTCTGCTTCGACGCCGCGCGCGCCTCGTTCGAGGCGATGGCCGGCGGGCGGGCCGACGTCTGCTTCCTCGCGATCGAGCCCGCCCGGGAGACGCAAGTCGCCTTCACCGCCCCGTACGTGCTCATCGAGGGCGTGTACGCCGTTCCCCGCGGCTCCGAACTGAACACGCCCGAGGACGTCGACGCGCCGGGCATCCGCATCGGCGTGAAGGCCGGATCCGCCTACGACCTCTACCTCACCCGAACCCTGCGCCACGCCACCCTGGTTCGCGGCGACGAGGGTATCGAGACCTTCGCCGCGCAGCATCTGGAGGCGGGCGCGGGCATCCGGCAGCCGATGACCGCCTACGCCGAAGCACACTCCGAAGTGCGGCTGATCGAGAAGGAGTTCATGGAGATCCGCCAAGCCGTCGGCACAACGACCACCCGGCGGCCCGAGACCATACGATTCCTGCGCGAGCTGGTCGAGGAGCTCAAGACCGACGGCTTCGTCGCCGCGTCACTGCGCCGCGCGGGCCAGTCTGAAACCCTCGCGGCACCGGCCCTGCCGGAGCGCCGTCCAGCCGGGTGAGCACACCCGGCCGGGCGGGCGTCAGGACCTCAGCCTGGCGCCCGCGCCGTCCGCAGAGGACTCAGTGTTCGTACTGATCGACGAGCCGGCGTCTGCCGTGTCAGTCCACGATCACGTCTGAACGCGCCGCCGGCGCCGGACCGACGAGTACGCCGCCGAAGTTCTCCTCGACCTCTGCCTTCTCGGCCGCGTTCGGGTACGGGTTCGCGCACGCGGTGCCCGCGCTGGAACCGGACATCAGGCTCGAGCACGGTCCGGGCTTGCGGTCGGGCAGGCCCAGGATGTGCCCGAGTTCGTGGGCGGAGATACGGATCGTGTCGTAGCCCTGGTCGACGGCCTGGCGCCCGATGTAGACGGTTCCGTTGCCCAGGGTGGTGGGCAGGGCGCGCGGCCAGCCGTTGTCCGCGAGGACCCGTATGTTCGCGCGTTGCCCCGCGGCGGCCGGCCGCAGCTCGACGGCTTCGACACTCTCGTTCCAGATCGCCGCGCCCCGGTCGACCGCGCTCCTGAACTCCGCGGAGCCGCCGGCGTCGTAGAGGAGGACGCGGGCGGCCAGTGGGGCATCCTCCGCTTCGGGCGGAGCGGCCACGGCCTGGCCACCCGTCAGGGACAAGGACAGCACCAGGGCAGCGGCCAGGCCGCCGGTCAGCGTGCGGACGTACATGATCGACCTCCTTGTGGGGGAAGGCAGTCGTGCTCATGACATTCTCTGGCTCACTGCCCGGTGGGGGGCGAGGTGAATCCGTCAATCCCAGTGACCTCCGGCCGGACCGGCCGGAGGCCGACGTGCGCTCAGGTTCAGCTGCGGGTGAAGAGTTCGTCCTTGGTGGAGCCGGTGGAGCAGAGCTTCTTTTCCTCGGGCGTCATCTTGCGGGACTTGACCACGACCGCGCTGTGCTTGCCGTCCGTGCCGTTCGGGGCCGGGCCGGTGACCACGTCGGGGACGAACCAGTAGTAGTGGCCCCACTTGGGGTCGTCGTAGTGGGTCTGCCACGTGCCGGTGATCTGCTGCATCACCTGGGCGCGGGAGATCCAGCCGACTTCTCCGGGCTGCACGTTCACGGTGAAGGAACTCGTCTCGGTGTGCGAGCTCTGCCATGTGTAGTTGTAGGTCACGGTCACGCTGGCCGTGATGATGCCCTCGATGCCTCCGCCCGCCGTGACCGAGCCGCCCACCGAGTGGGAGGAGCCCACCGTGTCGGCCCAGGACATCGACTGGGAGGCGGGCGAGTCGGTGCAGTTGTAGAGGAGTTCGGAGACCTGCCGTGGCTCACCGAGGTAAGCCCGGCCGATCTGCGGGGAGTTGAAGGTGCACTTGCCCTCCCCGGATGCGCAGTCGGCCATGATCTGCTCAGCGGTGGGCTGTTCCTCGGCTGCCGCGGGGACGGCCGTCGCTATCACTCCGATCGCGGTCGCCGTCAGCGCCAGCGTGCGGCTGCCGTAGCGCAGTGTGCGGTTCTTCGTCATGGTTGGTGCCTCTCACCCTTGCATGGGGGGACAGCGACCACACCCTCCCTGTTACAGGAGGGTGTTCAGTCACCGCCTGGTGCCCATGAGGCTCACGTAAACCGCAGTTCATCTACACCAAGGAAAAGCAAAGTTGTAATTGATTTCCAGAAATGATGAAGGGTCAACAGTGCGGTTGCAGCCTGGAGTTGGGGCGTGGGGCGTGGATCAGCTGAGGGGGTCGAGGGTGAGGTAGGCCTGGCGCGGGTTGCCGTCGTGAACGAGGGACTCGTGGTGGCCCACGTCGTCGAAGGCGAAGGCGTACGCCTTGCCGTCGGCCATCTGGGCGTGGATCTTGCGGGCGTAGTGGTTGGTGACGTTGTCCTTGTAGAAGGCGTCGGAACCGGAGTCGGGCTGCTGGGAGTTGGCCAGCAGCGTGGAGCGGTTGAAGCCGGCGCACAGGGTGCGTGAGATCGGGCCGCGGACCTGGTCGTTCGGCGCGTCGAGCCTTCTGTGGCAGCCGAAGACGGAGGAGGCGTCCGGCTTCTGGAAGCTGGTCACGGTGGCACCGGCGCTGTTGGTGAAGTTCATGACGCCCCCGGAGACCCGGCCGTAGTACTTGGTGCCCGGCTGGTCGGCGAAGGGGGTGACCGTCAGGGTCGAGGTGGAGTACTTCTGCCAGACGCGGTTGATGTAGTCGTCCATGACGGTGGCCGGCAGGGCGCCGGTCTCCAGGCCGTACAGCGGGGACAGGGCGCGCAGTACGGTGCCGTCTGGACGGGTCTGGATCAGGTTGGCCCAGCCTCCGGGCTGTCCCCTGAGCGCGTTGAAGAAGCCGTTGTAGCCGCCGGGCTTGAGGCGTCCGGTGTTCGCGGTGGTTCCGTCGGCTCGCTGCACTCCTACCGCGTACGGTGCCGAGAACATGTCGACCTGTGTGCTGTTGATCCACAGGCCCGCGTCGTTGAGTGTGTACTCCGACCAGTTGAACAGGATGTTCCGGTTGGGGTCGGAGGGGTTCTGTACGGCGGGCTGGACCAGGCCGCCGGTCGTGAGCCTGAACACCAGTTTCTGGCCGTAGGAGAAGTACACGCGGCCGGAGAACTTCGGCATGCGGATCGTGGTCGACTGGCCCGCCGTCGGGCCCGGGATCGATGCGTCGGGGGCGGGAGTCGGTGGATTGCCGCCCGCCGGCCAGGGGTGGAACGTGCCGTTGGCGTCGGCCCAGCCCTGCCGTCCGGTCGACAGGTCGGTGCCGAGGTTGTAGATGTACACCTGCTCGCCGCGGGCCGAGTTGTTGGTGATCTTCAGGGGGATCGTCGCCGGGACGGCGGCGTGGGCCGGTGTTCCCGCTCCGGTGGCGAGGAGGGAGCCGGTCAGGGCTGTAGCGAGGGACAGCCCGGCAGTCCTGATGCTGCGTCTGAGGGTCCGTAACATGCTCTGTCTCCGTTCGACGAGGGGCCGATCCGGGAAGGGGTGAGAGCGCTCTCAGAGCGTGCCGCGTTGGTCCGGACCTGTCAATGCGCCGGTACGGATGACGAGTTGTGCGTCCCGAGGGCCGGGCCTCCCTGTCCGTGACGCCCCCCCGCCACGGGGCGGCGTCACGGACAGGAGCGTCAGTGCCCGAGTGCCCGGCCGGTCTCCTCGCGCAGGAGCTCGACGTAGTCGCGGGCCCAGGCCTCGATCGTGGTGCGGTCCCACAGGTCGGCCGAGTACTCGACGAAGCCCTTCAGTTCGTCGCCGGCCGGGACGAGGCCGAAGGTGAGCGACGTGCGGGACGCGGCGGGGGCCAGGTCCTCCACCGCCGTGGTCACGCCGGGCAGTTCCACCTCGGCGTCCAGGGAGCTCTGGTACGCGAAGCCGACGTCCAGGCGGTCCGGCACCTCGACGCCCGTGCGCTCCTGCAACGCGGGGGCGATCCGGCGCACCGGCACGGCCCGGTCCATGCACTCCACCGCCGTACGGGCGATGCGGTCCGTCAGGGCGGCGAAGGAACCGGCCGCGCCGCCCCGCACCGGTAGCGCGAAACCGGAGATCGTACAGGCCAGCAGGGATTCGAACGCGCGGCGCTCACGGTTGGCGTAGGAGATGTTGAACACCACGTCGGCCTGCCCGGACTTCCTTGCGAGGAGCCGGCCCAGGGCGGCCGCGGTGACCACGAACGGCGTCGTGCCCCGCTGCCGCGCCAGGCGCTCGACGGCGGAGCGCACCCCCGCGGGCACGGTGAACATCACGGCGCCGCCCCGTCCGCTCGGCTGCTCGGGCCGGGGCCGGTCCAGGGGCAGGCGGACGGTGAACGGCACCCCGTCGAGGGCACGCAGCCAGAAGTCCAGCGTCCCTTCGTCGGTGGCCTCGTCGGCCTGTTCCCGCTGCCATTCGGCGTACTGCGCGGGCTGGCACCGCACGGGCGGCAGAGTGTGGGGTTCGTCCCGCAGGGCGAGCCCGTAGAGCGCGGCCAGTTCCTTCAGCAGCAGGCTGACGGACCATCCGTCGCAGGCGGAGTGGTGCAGGACGAGGAGCAGCACCCAGGTGCGCTCGCCGGTGCGCAGCAGGCGCAGGGACATCGGTGTGTCGTGTGTAGGGTCGATGGGTGTTTCGGCGGCCTGAGTGCTCGCCTGGTCCAGGGCTGCTTGCCGCTCGTGCGCGGGGCGTGCGGTGAGGTCCTCCAAGGGCAGCTGAACCGGGCCGGGCCGCAGTACCTGCTGCTCCCAGCCGTTGCCGCTGCGGGCCAGGCGGGTCCGCAGCCCCTCGTGTCGTTCGACGAGTCGGGTCAGGGCGGAGCGCAGGGCCGCGATGTCCAGGTTTCCGGAGAGGGTGATCCGCAGGGCGACGTTGAAGACCTGTGGGAGGGGGTGTTCGGCGTGCACCGTGGCGAAGCGGGACTGCTGCGTTGTGGCGGGTGCCCTGTGCTCCACCGTGCCGGGGCCGTCGCCTCCCTCGGCCGCGGGGCTCGGCGTCACCGCCGCGAGCGTTCCGGCCAGGTGGGTCGTCATGGCCCGCAGTGTCGGCTCCTGGTAGAAGCCCAGCATCGGGTACTCGGTGCCGAACTCCTCCCGGACTCGGTTGACCAGCCGCATCGCGGTGATCGAGTGGCCGCCCAGGTCGAAGAACGAGGTGTCGGCCGTGACGGCGTCGGTGTCGATGCCGAACTCGGAGGCCCACAGGCGTCGCAGGCGTTGTCCGATGTCAGTGCGGTGGCCGGACGCCGGCTCGTCCCCGCCGGTGCCGCCGGGCCTGCGGCCCGGTGCCGTGGTGACGAGGTCGGGCGCCGGCAGCGCGGCGCGGTCCAGCTTGCCGTTGGCCGTCAGGGGCAGGGCGGCCGGGATCCGCCAGGCACGCGGCACCAGGTACTCCGGGAGCCGGGCGGCCAGTTCCTCGGCCAGGAGGTCGGCGAGCGCCTGCCGGTCGTCGGCCGTGCCGCCGATCGGGTCGGCGGGGACGGCAAAGGCCGCCAGATACGCCTCCCCCCGGTCGTTGCGGCGAGCCAGCACAGCCGCCTCGCGCACACCGTCCAGGGCGTTGAGCACGCGGGAGACCTCCTCCGGCTCGACACGGAAGCCACGGATCTTGACCTGGTCGTCGGCCCGGCCGCAGAACTCCAGTCTCCCGCCGCCGTTCCAGCGGACCAGGTCACCGGTGCGGTACCTGCGGGCGTTCGGACCGCCGCCGGAGTCCGGCAGGAAACGTTCCTCGGTGAGTTCGGGGCGGTGCAGATAGCCGAGTGCGACACCGGGGCCGCCGACGTACAACTCCCCCACCGCGCCCACGGGCACCGGGCTGCCGGCGGCGTCGAGCACGCTCAGCGTCACGTTGTCGACCGGGCGACCCAGCGCGATGGGACGGGCGGGGTCCTGCCCGGCTGCGGCTTCCTGCGGGGACACGGTCTGCGTGGTGCACAGGACGGTGACCTCGGTGGGCCCGTACACGTTCACCGTCTCGTACGGCGCCTCGGGCCGCGGGCGGGTGCGCAGGACGTCGCCGCCGAGCAGCAGGTGACGCAGGGGCGGCTGGTCCGCCGGGGGCAGGCGGAGTACCTGTTCGCCGAGGGCGGTGGGGAGGATGGAGAAGGTGACGCCCTGCTCGGTGTACCAGCGGGCCAGGGCGAGCGGGTCCCTGCGCAGGTCCTCGCCGGCGATCGTGACCGACGCTCCCGCGGTCAGCGCCGGCCAGATCTCCAGGATCGAGGCGTCGAAGCTCTGGCTGCACACGACGGCGCTGCGGTCGGCCGGGGTGCAGGAAAAACGCCGGTGCTGCCACTCGCACAGGTCGACCACGCCACGGTGCGTCAGCTCCACGCCCTTCGGGGTGCCGGTGCTGCCCGAGGTGTACAGGACGCAGCAGGCGGACCGGGGATCGGGGGCGGACAGGGTGGCAGGCGGATGGGTGGTGCGGCCGGTCGTGTCGGGCCGGACGACCCTCACGTGCGCGGGCAGGTTCAGCGCGGCGGCCTCTTCCCGCGTCGACACCACCGTCCGGGCCCCGCACTCGGCGATGACCTGCTCGGCGCGTGCCCGGCCCAGCACGGGGTCGAGAGGCACATAGGCGCAGCCTGCCTTGAGCGCTGCGAGCATCGCGACGACCAGGTCCGTGGAGCGCGGAAGCCACAGGGCCACCGTGTCGCCGACGCCGTCGGCAGTGGTGTGCTGCTCGCGCAGGAGGGCGGCCAACCGCTCGGACCGTTCGTCCAGTTCGCGGTAGGTGAGGCGACCGGTGCCGCTGATCACCGCCGTGCTGTCCGGCCGGATGGCTGCCTGCCGGGCGAACAGAGCGTGGACGGTGGTGTCCGCGGGCGGGCGGGTCGGGCCCTGCTCCCAGGACCGCGGTACGGCCTCCCCTTCAACGGCGGTCTCGACGGCGGCCTGGGCGAGCCGTGACAGGGGCGCCTCGGGAGCGTCGACCGCGGCGGTGAGCAGGTCCCGGAAGGTGGTGAAGAACCCCTCGACGGTGTCCGGGTCGAACAGGTCGGTGTTGTACTCCAGATGGCAGCGGATGCCCTGCGGCTGGTCGGTGAAGTACACGGTGAGGTCCGTCAGCGACTTGTCGGGACCCGCGTCCAGCGGTGTGGCCTCGATGCCCGGCAGGTCGAATCGGAACGGTTCGGCACGCTGGAACTCGGCGAACGCCTGGAACACCGGCGTCCGGTCGACCGCCCTGGCCGGGGCGAGCTCCCGCACGACCTTCTCGAACGGCACGCGGGCGTGGTCGTAGGCATCGAGGGCCACCGAGCGCACCCGGTCCAGCAGCGCGGTGAACGCCGGGTCACCGGACAGGTCGAAACGCAGCGCAAGTGTGTTCACGAAGAACCCGAGCACGTGCTCGGCCCGCTCGGGCCGGTCCGAGAACGGGGTGCCGACGATGATGTCCCTCTGCCCCGTGATTCTGTGCAGCGTCGCCGCGTACCCGGCGAGCAGCGTCATGAACAGGGTGCTGCGGCGGGTTCGGCTCAACTCGCGCAGGCTGCGGGAGAGTTCGGGGTCGAGTGTGTGGAAGACCGCCCGGCCGTTGGACGTCATCGGCGAGGGGCGCGGCCGGTCGGTGGGCAGGGCGAGGACGGGCAGGTCGCCGCCGAGGGTGCGGCGCCAGTAGGCCAGGTCCTCGTCGGCCGCGGGGCCGGGCGCGGACGCCGCCTGTTCCCGCGCGTGCTCGGCGCAGCTCCAGGTGAGGGCCGGGAGGTCGGGGGTGGTGCCGTCGCGCTCGGCCCGGTAGAGGACGGACAGGTCGCGGGCGAGGACCGTCGCGGAGGCCGCGTCGACCACGATGTGGTGCAGGGACAGGACGAGAACGTGCTCCGCCTCACCGAGCCTGACCAGCCGGGTGACGAACAGCGGGCCTTCCGCCAGGTCGAAGCGGCGTGTGCTCTCGGCCGACAGGACGTCCTGGAGCGTGGTTCCGTTGCCGCCGGTGGCGTCCACGAGCTCGAAGTCGGGATCGGCGGATGCCCGCACCAGCTGACGCGGCTCACCGCCGGTCTCCCGGAAGACGGTGCGCAGCCCCTCGTGCCGGGCGACGAGGCCGCGTAGTGCCGCGCGCAGGGCGGGTATGTCGAGGGGGCCGTCGAGACGGACGGCCTTGACCTCGTTGTAGGCCGTACGCCCCGGCAGCAGACGCTCCAGGAACCAGATCCGCTCCTGCCCCGGCAGCAAGGGCGCGTCGGTGGAGGTGGGGTCGGTGGTCGCCGGTCGGCGGTAGTGGCGGCGCAGGGCGTCCAGTCGGGGAAGGCCCGCGCGCAGCTCGTCGGGGGCGACACCGAAGTCGACGAGTGCGACGATCTCGTCGGCGCCGGCCTCGGTCACCGCGTCCACGACCGGGCGGACGGTGTCCACCGTGCCGATCAGGGCGCGCTGGTCGCAGTAACGGCCGTAGGCACGGCGGAACACCGTCTCCAGGTCGTCCTCGCTGAGTGCGGCCAGATCGACGCTGTGCCCGAGGCTGTTGGTGACGCCGCTGAAGAGGGACAGGGACGCGCGCATGTAGCGGGACAGTGGCTCGTACGCCTGAGTCCTCGCGGTGTCGTGGTCCTCCGCGAGGTAGGTGTGCAACAGGACGGCGACCCGGCCGGCCTCCGGGTCCAGGCCGTGCCGGGCCCGTGCACTCCGGTAGCGGGCGATGTTCTCCCGGAGCTGTTCGACGGTCTGGGTCATCAGGTTGGTGACGATGCCCAGGTCGTGGCGGGCGGCCAGTTCGTACGAGGCGGGGTTGCCGACCACCGCCGTATACATGGGTGGAGCGTCCTGCACCGGCCGCGGGAAGAGTCTCAGGTCGGCCTCGCCGTCGCCGGTGGTGCGGCGGACAGGGGCTCCGCGCCAGAACCTCCGCACCTCCTCCAGCTGTTCGAACATCAGCTCCTTGTGCCGGCCGAAACGGTCGGGGAAGAAGGCGAAGTCCTTGGAGCTCCAGCCACTGGCGACGCCGATGCCGACGCGCCCGCCGGAGAGGTTGTCGACCATCGACCACTCCTCGGCGACCCGGATCGGGTCGTGGAGGGGCAGGACGACCGAACCGGCGTTGAGGCGGATGCGTTCGGTCTCACGGGACAGCGCGGCCGCGAGCACCGCCGGGTTGGGGAACAGGCCGCCGAAGGAGTGGAAGTGGCGTTCCGGCATCCACAGCGCGTGAAAACCGTGCCGGTCGGCGAACCGGGTGATCTCCATGAGGAGTTCGTACCGGCTGGGGCCGGATGCCGAGGGGTCCTGCGGGTAGTCGCCGAAGAAGTAGACGCTGAAGTCGGTGGTGGCCGGGGCGACTTCCCTGGCGGCGGGTGTCGTGCGGGGCGCGGTGACCGCTGCGGCGTTCCAGGCCATCGAGGCCACGGGTGCGGGCGTCGCCGTCGGCGTCGGCGTCGGTTCCGGCAGTGGCGGTCGCGGTGACGCGGGCGCGGGCGACGCCGTTGGTGGTGGCGCGGGCGCGGCGGCTACCGGTTGCGGTGGCACGAGCGCGGGCGAGGGTGCGGCGGCTGCCGGTTGCGGCGGCAAGAGCGCGGCGGCCCGTTGCGGTGGCGCGGGCACGGGTGCGGGCGCGGCGGCTGCCGGTCTTGGTGGCGCGGCCTTCGGCGGCGCCGGCCGCGCGCCCGGGAAGAATCCCGCCGACCGCAGCTCGCGCAGCGATTCCCGTACGGCGTCCGCCACGAACTCGATGTCCCCGTCCGAGTGGGCCGTCGACAGGAAGAAGTTGCGCCACTCCCAGACGTGCACGCCGCGCAGCATCAGGTGGTGGTAGAGGAGCTCCATGTCGGCGCGGTGCTCGAAGCGGAACTGGGAGCCGAAGTGGGTCATCCGCAGCGGGTACTCCTCGGCCTCGAAGAAGCCGTTGAGCGTCGCGGCCAGTTCCGCGGTGCGGGCGTTGAGGCGCTCCTGGAGGTGTGGGCTGTGCTCCTTGAGGTGGGTGAGTACGGCGCGGGCGGCGACCATGGACACCGGGTGCTGGATGTACGTACCACCGAAGAACGTCGTGTCGGCGGGCGGGTAACTGTCGTCGCCGTAGGACCAGTAGCCGCCGTCGACGCCGTCCATGATGTCGGCGCGGCCCGCGATGGCGCCGACGGGGAAGCCGCCGCCGAGGAGCTTGCCGTACGTGGCGAGGTCCGGGGTCACGCCGTACAGGTCCTGCGCGCCGCGCAGGGCGGGTCGGAATCCGGTCAGCATCTCGTCGAAGAGCAGCACGATGCCGTGGCGGCGGGTCAGCTCCCGCAACCTGCGGACGAACTGGACCGGTCGCAGCGAGGGGTGTCTGCTCTGCACGGGCTCCACGACGACCGCGGCGATGTCGTCGGCGTGCCGGGCGATCGTCTCCAGGGCGGTGTCGCTGCCGTAGTCGAGGACCAGCAGGTCCGAGACTGCGGTCCGCGGGATGCCCCGGGAGACGGGCACGGTGATCCGGTCGGCGCCGCTGCCCGAGGCGCGGCCCAGGACGTTGTCGGCATGGCCGTGGTAGGCGCCCAGGAACGTGACGATCTTGTCGCGGCCGGTGGCGGCACGGGCCAGGCGGATGGCCGCCGCGTTCGCCTCGGTGCCGGAGTTGGCGAAGGCCACCCGTTCCAGCCCGGTGAGTTCGGCGAGGAGTTCCGCCGCCTCGCCGGTCTCGGCGGTGCGGGGACCGAGCTGGATGCCGCGGGACAGGTGCTCGCGCACGGCCTCGGTGACGAAATCCGGCTCGTGGCCGAAGAGAAGGACTCCGAAGCCCATGGTGATGTCGACGTACTCGTTGCCGTCGACGTCCTCCAGCCGCGCCCCGCTCGCCCGGCGGCCCGCGATCGGGTACAGCATCTCCTTGGTGCCACTGCGGAAGCCCACCACGGCACGGCTGTCGGCCAGGACGCGGCGGTAGCGCCGGGCAAGCTGCTTGGAGATGGGGGTCCTGGCGGTGTAGCGCCGGACGAGGTCGTCCAGGTGCGCCTGCTGGGCGGACGGGGAGGCCTCCCGCACCATGCCGGAGTTCCTCGCGACCGACACCCGGGGGCCGTGGACGCGCGCCGGTTCCGGGGACCGCGGCTCCGGGTCGGGGGTGCCGGCGCCGATCTGCTCCGCGATCCGCTGGGAGAGTTCCTCCATCGCCGCCAGGTCACGGTCCAGTGCGGTGGATATGCCGTTCAGCCCGCTCACTTGGCCACCTTGCCGTTGAGCCGATCCGTCACCGAGGCGGTCTGGAGCGCGAGCAGCTGGGAGAGCTGGGACATCATCTGGAGCTGTATCCGGGACATCTGCTGGATCTTGTCGGCCAGGTCCTCCAGCTCCTGCCGGGTCGCGTACTCGGGAGCCGGGGCTCCGGCGGCCGGGGCGACCACGGGGCCGGGCTCGGTGGCGGTGGGTGGTTGCGGTGCGGCAGGCTCCGGCGCCGCGGGCCGCTCCCCCACTGCCCCTGCAGCCACTACCCCTTCAGCGGAGCCCGCCACGGCCTCCGGCATGCGGGCCACGATGAACTCCGCGAGCCGCCGCGGCGTCCCCGTCTCCTCCAGCAACTGGCGCATCGTCACCTTGACCTGGTGCTCCTGTTCCAGCTCCCGCAGCACGCTGATCATCTGCAGCGAGTCGGCGCCGAGGTCGAAGAAGTTCGCGTCGCCGGCGATCACCGACGGATCCTCGCCGAGATGCCGGGCGGTCGCCGCGACGATGCTGTGAAGTACCCGTGCGACCGCTGCTTCCTGCTGAACCACTTCGGCTCCCTTGCTCGCTGGTGTTCCCGTGCTGAGGGCCGTCGGCTCCGGCCCCGTCCAGTGGTCCTGGTGCTGGAATCGGTAGCCGGGCAGCGGGATGCGTCTGCCGCCGCTGCCGGCCAGGAGCGTCTCCCAGGCGACGTCCGCTCCCGCGCAGTGCAGCCCGGCTGCCGCACCCCAGAGGGCGCCGATTCCGGTGCCGCGTCGCAGGGACGGCAGCGCCCGTACGCCGGGCAGCGCACGGCGCGCCAGGCCGCTGAGGATGGTGTGCGGCCCGATCTCCAGCAGTACGTCGGGCTGCTCGGCGCCGATGGCGCGCAACGCCTCGTCGAAGCGGACGGGCTCGCGGGTGTGCCGGAGGAAGTGGTCCGTGCCGGGGATCCAGCCGGGCGGCCGGGTCGTACCGTCCAGGGCGCTGACGAACGGGATCCGCTGCCCCGGTGTGCCGCGCTCGTCCAGCAGGGCGCAGGCCCGCTCGACGGCCGCCACGGGGCCGGCGAGCACCTGGGCGCGGGCCCCGTTGGTCACGGCCGGCTCCAGTCCGGGGACCTCGGCGGCCAGGGCGATCGCGGTCGCCCGGTCGAGCGGTGCGGCCACCATCGCGCCCGGCGCGCAGCGCTGCTGCATCAGCCGGCCGCGTTCCGTGGTCAGGCGCAGACCGTCCTCCAGTGACAGGGCTCCGGCGGCGTACAGGGCGGCGTACTCTCCGGCGCTGTGGCCGGTCACCGCGTGCGGTGCGACACCGCAGTCGCGCCACAGCCGCACGAGGGCGCACTGCAGGGCGAACAGCGCGGGTTGCCCGGTGTCCGTGCCTCCGCGTGGTGCCTCCCCCGAGTCCTCCGTACACAGTGCCGCGAGCAGGGAGTCGCCGGTGAGGTCGCTGTAGTGCTGTTCGCAGGCGTCGAGCACGTCGCGTACCGCGGGGAAACGCGCGTAGAGGACGGTGGCCGTGCCGGAGTGGTGGCTGCCCTGGCCGGTGAACTGGAACGCCACGCGCGGGGCTCCCTCCCCGGGTGCAGTCCCCGTGGTCACCGCCGCTGCGGTGGTTCCGGCGAGCCAGGCGTCGAGGGCGTCGGCGAGGGCGGCCGGGGTGGAGCCGTGGGCCGCGAGGCGGTGGCGGCCGTGGCTGCGGCCGAGGGCGGCGGTGGTGACGAGGTCCGCCGGGTGCGGTGCCGGTGGCTGCCGTAACCGGTCGCGGAAGGCCCGGGCGTTGTCCGCGAGGGCCTGGGGGCTGCTTCCGGAGACGAGCAGCACGTCGGCAGGCGCGGCCGAGCCGGTCCTGGGCGTGGATTCCGGGGCTTGTTCCAGGATCAGGTGGACGTTGGTGCCGCCGACGCCGAGTGAGGTCAGGCCCGCGCGGCGGGGTAAGTCGCTCTCCGGCCAGGGCCGGGCGGTGCAGGGGATGTAGAAGGGGCTGCGGTCGAGGTCGATGCGGGGGTTGGGCTCGCTGAAGTTCGCCATCGGCGGGATCACGCCGTGGCGCAGGACCAGGAGGGTCTTGACGAGGCCGGCGAGCCCGGAGGCGGCGTCGAGGTGGCCGATGTTGGCCTTGGCCGAGCCGAGGGCGCAGTATCCGTCGCGGTCGGTGTCCTCACGGTAGGCGCCGGCCGCTCCTTCGAATTCGATCGGGTCGCCCTTGAGCGTTCCGGTGCCGTGCGTCTCCAGGTAGCCGATGGTGTCCGCGCCGACGTCTGCGCGCCGCAGCGCCTGGCGTATGGCGGCGTGCTGGCCCCGTGCGCTGGGCGCGGTGAAGGCCGACTTGTCCGCGCCGTCGTTGCTGATGCCCCAGCCGCGGATGACGCCGTGGATGGTGTCGCCGTCGGCGACCGCCCGGGCCAGCCGCTTCAGTACGACGGCCAGGACGCCGGTGCCTCCCACGGTGCCGTCGGCGCCGGCGTCGAAGGCCCGCAGGCGGCCGGACCTGGACAGGATCGAGCCCTTGACGTAGCGGTAGCCCAGGACTTGCGGCACGTGGACGGCGGTGGCGCCGACCAGGGCGATGTCGCAGTCGCCCATGAGCAGCGACTGGGCTGCCGTCAGCACGCCGACCAGGGAACTGGAGCAGCCGGTCTGGAGGTTGACGGCGGGGCCGGTCAGGCCCAGCCGGTAGGCGACGCGGGTGGCGGCGAAGTCGGCGTAGTTGCCGACGGTCATCTGCATGCCCTGTGCCCAGTCGGACGTGGGATGGCTGGGCAGGACGTTGTTGAGCAGGTAGTTCTGGAAGGTGTACAGGTGGTAGCCGGAGCTGGCGTAGACGCCGACGCGGGTGCCGCCGCGTTCGTCCGGGTAGCCGGCGTTCTCCAGGGCGTGCTGGGCGCACTCCAGGAACATGCGTTGCTGGGGGTCGGTGAGCCGGGCCTCGCGGGGGCTCATCGCGAAGTGCTGGGCGTCGAAGCCGGCGATGTCGTCCAGCAGGCCGGAGGCGCCGACGAAGTCCTCCGCCTGGTACTCCTCGGCGGGGACACCGGCGGCGGCGAGTTCCTCGTCGGTGAAGCGGGTGATGCAGTCGGTCCCGTCCCGGACGATCCGCCAGAGGTCCTCGGGCGTGTCGGCGCCCGGCAGCCGGAAGGCCATGCCGATGACGGCCATCCGCGGGTCCGGATCGCTGGTGCTCATCAGCCGCGTCCCTCCGTCATGGTCGGTGTATCGCGGGCGGGTTCTTCCGCGGGCGGGGCGGATGGTGTCCCGCCCCGGCTGACCAGCCACAGGAGCAGGGCCGCGCACAGGGCGATCGCGAGTCCGTGGAAGGCGGCCACCACCTTCAGCGGCGAGAAGGTCTCCAGGAGGGCGCCGCTGACGAGCATGCCCAGTCCGAAGCCGGTGTTCTCGGCCGAGGCGCTGAGCCCGAAGAGGCGGCCGCGCTGGTCGTCGGGGGCGGTCTGGAGCCTCGACACGTAGACGATCTCGGTGAATCCGTCGGCGGCTCCGGCGACGAGCGCGGCGATGACGGCGGGCACGGTCGGCAGGCCGCAGAAGACGACGATGAACCCGGCCGACATCACACAGGCGCCGAGCGCGAACGCCCGTTCTCCCGGTGTCCGCCCGGTCTTCTTGGTGATCCGGCCGATCACCTGCTGGGCGACGATGTTTCCGATGGCCCAGGTGGCCCAGAACTGGCTGATGAACGTGGCCGGATGCTCCGGGTCCAGGCCGCTGGAGTAGATGGGGAGGGCGACGTTGTGGGAGGACGAACCCAGCCCGTCGACCGCCCGGATGGCGATCATCGCCATCAGCAGCGGCGCGGTGCCCAGCAGCATCCGGGCCGTCCGGGACGCGGCGCCGGAACCCTTCGCCGAGCCGGAGCCGGAGCCGGAGGCACCGTCCGCCGCGTCGGTGGCCGCCCTGGTGCGGACGGGAAGCAGGGACAGCACGGTCGCGGAGACCAGGAAGGTGGCGGCGTCCAGCGCGAACGCCGCGGAGTAGCCGAGCTGCGCGACGACCACGCCCGAGGAGGCGAACCCGGCGATCATGGCGAGCGAACGCCCCGTCACCAGCAGCCCGTTGGCCCGGACCCGGTGCTCGGCGCCGACGATCTCCGGGATGCTGCTGCGCAGGGCAACCTGGGACAGTGTCGAGCAGCCGCCCGTGACCACGGCCAGGACGTACAGCAGCCCGGGGCGCGTGCCCTCGGGGGCGAGCAGCAGCGACAGAAGGGCCACGGCCTGGCACAGGTCGGCGCCGACCATCAGCCGCTTGCGGTCGTGGACCGAGACGAGCCGCCCGCTCACCCAGCCCGACACGACACTGGTCGCCAGCCGTACGGCCATGAAGAGGCCGGCGGCCAGCGCGCTGCCGGTGGCGTCGTAGACGAAGACGTTCAGCGCCACCATGTTCAGGTAACTGCCGTACGCCGAGATGCCGTTGCCCAGGACGAGCAGACGGAAGTACCTCATGCACCTTCCCCTGGTCTGCATGAAGGGTGTGACTGGAGTACGACCGGTATCCCCTTGCCCCCCAAGACGCCGCCCACCGGCGGCCATTGGTCCGCAACCCAAGCAGACCCGGACTGGCGCGTTCAAGACTCCAAGAGTGGTCTAGACGACTTTCAGTCCGGATTTGGCGATTTCGGAGCGCTCGGGAGCGGACCTGACCCGTTGCCCGGCGCTCAGCGTCGCAGGTCCGCCTGGTTCGCCGCCGCGACGACGCGGTCGTGTTCGGAGCGGATGAACAGGTTCTCGGACAGCCAGCGGCCCGCGAGGGTACGTACGGAGCGTACGAAATGCGCGGAGGTGGGGAAGGGGGCTTGCTGCCAGAGGACATCGAGGAAGGTCCGGCCGTCGTGGCGGGCGCGGTTGGGCACGCCCGAGTCCGAGGTGCCGAACACGATCACGGGTTCGGAGCGGGTGAAGTAGGCGTGGTAGGGAGCGTCGTTGCCGATGTGGAAGGGGGCGAGGGTCAGGTCGTGCGTGGTGAAGTGCAGGGGGCGGGCCGTGGGTTTGATCGCGTCGGCCAGGTCGCCGCGGAGGGTGAAGTCCTTGTAGAAGGAGAAGGTGCGGAACTGCTGTTCCGGGCTCTGGGCGGTCAGCAGGAGCGGGCCGTAGAACAGTGACTGGACGGTCGGGTCGTCCAGGGCGCGTTCGATGCGCAGGCGGTAGGGCGTCGAGATGCGGACGCGGTCGCCTCGGCGCCAGTTCCTGTTCAGGGTGAGGTAGGTGCCGGGTTCGGCTTCGGCCCGGTGCGGGGCTCCGTTGACCGTGACGGTGACGCCTGCCGTGGCCCAGGACGGGATGCGGAGTTTCAGGGCGAGCCGGCCGCCGCCCTCGCGGAACGTCAGGGTGCGGACGCCCTCGGCCGGGTAGTCGCTGGTCTGCTCGATGACCAGGCCGCGTTCCGGCCAGCGCAGGGTGGAAGCCAGGTACAGGTTGACGTAGAGGGCGTTGCCGTCGGCGGAGCGGAAGTAGACGGAGTCCTGGTACTTGGTGTGGTTCTCCATGCCCGTTCCGCCGCAGCAGGTACCGGTGTTGCCGAACTGGCGGTGTACGCCCGGGCCCATGCCCACGAAGTAGGTGACCTCGGGGCTGTCGGTACTGGGGGTGTCCCGGCGGGAGGCGAGGATGTGGTTGGTCAGGCCCCGCTCGTAGTAGTCCATGTAGGCGGGGTCCGGGTCGTGGCAGAAGAGCTGTCGGCTCAGCTTGAGCATGTTGTACGTCGCGCAGGTCTCGGCGTTCTTGTCGTCGAGGGTGGCCGCGATGGCACCGCGGGCGCGGAACATCTCGCCCTGTCCGGTGCCGCCCAGGGCGTACGTGCGGGGGCCCGTGACCATGCCCCAGAAGTTGCGGGCCGCGGCGGCGTAACTCTCCTCCCCCGTGTGGTCGAACAGCCGGAGGTAGCCGGTGAACTGCGGGATGTGCTGGTTGGCGTGTCTGCCCTCCAGGATGTCGCGGTCCTCGGCGCAGGCCTTCAGGAGCGTGGTGTTGTCGAAGCAGCGGGCGGCGGCGAGGTGTTCCTCCCGGCCGGTGAGGGCGTACAGGTCCGTCATGACCTCGTTCATGCCGCCGTACTCACCGGCGATGTAGATCGACCACATGCGCTCCAGCTGGGCTTCGGGGAGGTGGCCCAGCCGGCTGTGCACCCAGTCGCCCATCTTCGCGGCGATGGTCAGCGCCTGTGCGTTGCCGGCCAGGGTGTGGGCGTCCAGGAGGCCGCGCATGATCTTGTGGCAGGTGTAGTACGGCGCCCAGATGGTGGGGTACGTCGTGTAACTCTCCAGGAGGATGAACTGGGTCTCCGGGTAGGCCGCCAGGTAGCCGGGGTGGCTGGGCTTCGGGGTGCCGTGGTCGGCGAGGGCCTGCTGGCATTCGCCGAGGGCCGTGACGAGGTGGTCGAGCTTGGTTTTGAGCGCGGCCTCGCGTGTGTCGGCGTACGCCTGGGAGACGAGGGTGAGGAAGTGGCCGCCGTAGTGGCCGCGCAGGTTGCCGTCGGCCGTCTCCCAGCCGCCCGGTGGCCGTGCGCCGCGTGTGTCGAGCCCGGCGTTGGCGCGGAAGACCGCGAGGATGCGGTCGGCCGGGTACGCCCGGGCGTAGTCGAGCATCAGGTCGCGCTTGGCGCGGAAGACCCCGGCGCCGAGGCTGACCTCGTGCAGGGCGAAGGGCCGCACCGGCCAGGCAGGCCGGGCGGGCACTGCTCCCCCGGTGATCCCCGCGGCCTCGGCGCCTGCGGCGGCCTCGGCCGTGGAGGTGGCCGGGGCGGCGTGGGCGGCCTGGGCCAGGGGCCCGGAGGCGATGAGCGGGGTGGCCGCGGCGCCGGCGGTCAGGCTCAGCACGCGGCGCCGGGTGGGTGGCTGGGGCATGGCGCACTCCGATCGTCATCGGTCGTCAGCGGGCGGGGAGATGCCCTCCGGGTCATGCGGGCGGGGTCACGGTGACCGTGGCCGTGGCGCGGTGCGAGGTGTCCTGCACGGTTCCCCCGACCCCGAAGGTTCCGGGACCGGCGTACTGGTCCGGGTCCACCGGGTCCCAGGTCACCTTGATCCGGCTGTCCTTGGAGCCGTCGTTGTAGGTGGCGACCACCGTGGCGGGAAGCGCGGGGGGCGTGCCCGGGCGGGTGGTGACGCGTTCCTCGGCGACGCTGGTGATCTCCACCGCGCCGGTGTGCCGTACCCACACGGTGGCGGTGACCGGCTGCGCGGTGCGGTCGGCGAGGCCGGTGATCGTCACGCTGGTGCCGCCCTCGGCGACCTGTTCCTCGGTCAGCGCCGGCCAGGCCACGGGCGAGAGCGCCGTGGAGCCGTCGGCGTACACCAGCGTCACCTGCCCGGGCAGGTCGGGGACGGTGCCGCGCGGGGTGGGGATGTGGGTCTCGCGTACCGACTCCGGTGTCTCCGCGTAGACCTTCCACTCCTGGACGCCGAGGGCGAGGTTCGGATGGCCGGTGAGCTTCGCCCGCAGCGCGGTCGTGGTGACCGGCGTGAAGGTGGTCCGGTTGTAGCGGTCCTCGGCGGTGCCGTAGCCGCTGGGGCCGGGGACCTCGCGCCAGGTGTCGCCGTCGCGGTACTCGATGACCCAGGACGCGGGCACGCCCACGCCGTCGGCCGCGCCGGGCTGCGCGTCGCGGAAGAAGTACAGGTCGGAGCCGGCCACGCGGACCGGGTCGTCCCAGGTGTACTGCACCCACTGGGTGTCCTTCTGCGGCCAGCTGCCCCAGCGCGGTGCGTCGGATGACGAGGCGGGTTCACGGCCGTCGTTGATCGCGTTCACCGACTCCCAGCCGGAGGTGTAGGACGCGGTGGGGGTCGCGGACGGTGCCAGGTTCACCTGGCCGTCGCCGGGTTTCTCGACCTTCACCACGACCCGCTTCGTCGATGTCGACGCGCCGTCGGCGGCGGTGAGTTCGAGGGTGTACGTGCCTGCCTCGGTGAACCGGGCGACGGTGCTGGGGGCGCGCGGGTCGTCGAAGATGACGGCGGCGCCGTCCGGGCCGTCGGCCGCCTTCCAGGAGGCGGAGAGGGTGCGCTGCGGCAGTCCGTCGTCCTCGACGATGCCGGTGAGCCTCACCTGACCCGGGCGGGTGTACGTCGGGTCCCGCCAGGCCTCGACGTAGGGAGGCCGGTTGCGGGCCGCCGGCGGGCGCGTGCCGGTGTCGTAGGCCTGGATCTCCTTCAGGCCGCTGGTGTGGCCGTCGCGGTGGCGCAGCAGCACCCGCAGCTTGTCCGTGGTCACCGGCTTGAAGCGCACATCGTTGAGGTTGGCGCGCGGATACGGCGGTGACTTGGCGGGGCCGGTCACGTCGCGCCAGTGGCCGTTCCCGTCCTGGTACTGCACGGTGTAGAGGGCCGGTTCGGCGTATCCGCCGGGCCGTTTGTCGCTGTAGAAGTGGAGCCGGACGTCGTCGACCGTGCGTGTGCGGCCGAAGTCGAGCTCGTACCAGTCCTCGGCGTTGCCCGAGCCGCGGGCGCCCCAGTAGGGCTCGTTGACGGTGAAGCCGTCGACGGCACCGGCCACGCCGTGGCCGTCGGCCTTGTGGGAGGCACGGGCGGTGGCGACGGCGGCGAGGTTGTCCCCGGCTCTGCCGGTGAGGTCGCGGCCTGCCTTGGCGAACAGGTCGGTGACGCGGTCCTTCGGGCTGTAGGTGACGTCCTGTGGATTCGCGACCGTCGTACGCAGGTCGGTGGTTTTCGCCTTGGCTCCTCCTCCGTCGGGGAAGGTGACCTTGCGGGTGGCGGGGTCGTAGACGAGGTGGGCGAGGCGGTCGGCGGTGAAGGCGAGCTTTCCGTCGAGGTAGACGGAGTAGCCCTCGGGGACCTGGCGGCCGTACGGCCGTTTCCCGTCACCCGGTTCGTCCCACAGGACGGCCACGTCGGTGCCGCGGTAGTTGATGTCGGTGACGGCGAAGTGCGGCCAGTCGACGTCGATCGGCCACAGCTCGATCTGCCGGTCGGTGCGCGGCCGGAAGCCCATCGCGTCCTCGATGACCGTCCAGTTGGTGGTGCCGAGGATGGTGTGGTGGATCCAGGAGCGGTAGCCGATCTTCTGCGGGTCGGCGCTGCCGTCGGCCCAGAACTCGTTCTGGTCGGGCCACCGGTTGTCACCGTCGATGTAGTGGGCCCAGGCGTTCCAGGACAGCAGTTTCTTGTACCAGGTGCTGTCGATGTACTTGTTCGGGTACTTCCGCAGCACCGAGGAGAGGAACCGGAAGGTCACGGTGGAGTTGATGACGGAGAAGTTGTTGCTCCCCGGGTGCCCCTGCTCCGCCGCCTCCTCCTTGTCGGCCTGGTTGGCGGTGAAGAACGGGAAGACCGGGTACTGCTCGGCGTCCGCCCACAGCCGCAGCGCTTCGAGGTACTGCGGGTCTTCGTCCGGGGTGGGCATCAGGCCCACGCTGTACGGGTAGTAGTTGTTGATCTCCTTCCAGGGCACGAGGGTGTCGCTGTCGACGTGCCGGTGCTTGAGCAGCTTGTCTTCCGGGTCCCAGAGGTGTTCGAGGACGGCCTTCCGCACGCGGTTCGCCGTCGCGCGCATCTCGTCGGCCTTCGCCTTCTCGCCGAGGAGTTCGTACGCGCGGGCCGCCGCTGTCGCGTTGCTGTGGACGTACGCGGATTCGGCGCGGTCCAGGTTCCCGGGCTTCCAGTCGAACGACACCGCGTCGGCGTCGTTGCCGGTCATGGCGCCCCAGTCGTACTCGATCAGGCCGTTGCCGTCCTCGTCGTAGTTCTCCAACTGGCCGCGGACGTCCTGCTCCGCGTAGCGCGCGAGGTTGCGCACGATGCCGTCCGGGCCGCCGTGCATCTGGTAGGAGCGCCAGGCCGCCTCGGAGATGTACTGGGTGTAGCTGTTGGACCAGTTCTCCGGGTCGCCGGGGTTGTCGGTGTACTTGCCGTTCTTCGAGACCTCCCCGGCGGACACCCACGGTCCGTAGGAGTAGGCCGGGTCGCGCAGGTACTTCAGGTCGTCGACGAACATGCCCACCGTCAGGGCGATCGCGTTGTTGTAGCCGAGCACGCCCTCCATGGAGGTGGGGAACTGGTAGTCGTTGCCCGGGATGTCGGCGTCGAGGTAGTTGTAGCGCAGCAGCCACCAGCGGTAGTACAGCGTCTTCTCGATGTTGTCGTCGGGGAGGTCGAGGTAGGGCAGGTTCTCGGCCCACCAGCGGTTGTACGTCTGCACGTGCCGGCGGAAGGCCGTGGCCGGGGAGGCGGTGCGCACCGCGTCGTACTCGGGCCGGGAGCCGGTGATCTCCTCGGTGACGAAGCCGAGTTGGACCTTGGTGGTGAGGGTCCGGCCCGCGGGCAGGGTCAGGGTGCGCGTCAGGGAGTCGTCGTCGGCGGGGGTGAAGCCGTCGCCACTGAGGCGGGGGAAGACGGTCGTGAGGTTGTTCTTCGCGGGCACGGCGCCGGTGAGCTCCCGGCCCTCGGCGGTCGTCGCGTACGGGGACGTGGCGCGCAGCCGTACCTCGCGGCGCTGCGGACCCGTGTTGGTGAGGGCCACGTTCGTGACGGCGACGTTGGCGTCGGTGATGAACTTGGTCTGCGTCACCTTCAGGCCGGTGGCCTCGTGCGTGAACTCGCTGCGCCAGTAGCTGGGCGTCTGGGTGCGGGCGCCGGTGTCCTCCCGGAGAGTGAGGTTCTCGCCGTCGGCGTTCAGGGTGAGCGTGTACGCGGAGCGGTTGTCGATGCTCTCCCAGTAGGCGACCTTGCCCGCGAAACCGAGCCTCGCGGGGTCGTGTTCCTTCATGAACACGGCCCGTCCCCGGGTGAACAGCCAGTCGCCCGCCGGGTCCTCGCCCTTGCGGGCCAGCATCCGGTCCATCCAGAAGTCGGTGCCGTCCCCGGCTTTCCGGTCGGCCTCGTACTGGGCGCGCAGGGTGCGGTGGACGGTGAAGCCGGCCGGGAGGGCGGGCACGGGGACGTCCGTGCCCGAGTAGACCGGGTAGCCGATCGCTGAATTGTCCGCCGCTGCCGGGGTGGTCGCGGCGATCGGGGCCAGCAGGCCCAGGGTCAGAGCTGCGGCCAGGGCGCCGCGGTGGTGCCGTCTTCGCGGGGCGGGCACGACTACCTCCGGGTGGGCGTCGTCGGGGGCGGGGGCGTGGTCGGGGACTGGGTGGTCGGCAGCCACACGCGCATGGTCGAGGGGCCGCGGTTCGCCCAGGAGTGGTACGGGACGAGCGTGATCCCCGTGCGGTCGGCCGTCGGTGCGGTGGATGGGCCGAGCGGGCGGTACGGCCATGCGGTGTCGTGCGGGTCGGCGGGTGCGGTGAGTTCGCCGGGGGCGAGGACCGTGCCGTCCGGCCCGTCCTCCGGTGCGGCGGACGGGTCCACACGGACTGCGTCCACGTCGTGTCCGTCCGGCAGGTCGGTGGACTCGGCGCAGTAGACGAGCGGTCCGCGCTGGACGGCCAGGGTGCCGCGGATCGCGTCGATACGCGGGTCGGACCGGATCCAGCGCGGGGCGACCGGCAGTTCGAGGCGTATCTCGTCGCCGGGCCGGAAGATCCGGGTGAGCCGCGCCGTGCCCGGGGCGGCCGTACGGCGTTGCCCGTCCGGGTCGACCAGCCAGGCGGTCGCGCCCGCCGTCCACGCGGGGACGCGCAGGGACAGGGTCCAGGGGCGGGCCGGAGAGCGGCTGATCCGCACGGCGACGGTCCCGCCGGACGGGTAGTCAGTACGGACCCGCAGCGCGACGCCCTGCCCGTGGGCCAGGGTGGTGGCGAGCTCCGCGTCGGCGTACTGGTGCAGCTGAACACCGTCGTCGTCGGCGGTCGCCAGGTACGCGGGCAGCTGGGCGAGGGTGCGCGCCACATTGGTCGGGCAGCACGACACGGCGAACCAGGGGGCGCGCAGGCCGGAGTCGGCGCGCGGGCTGACGCGGTCGGTCGGGGGCCTGGTGCCGCGGTGGCGGCGGTGCAGGGTGTTGGCGTAGAAGAAGGCCCGGCCGTCCTCGGACGGGGACGTGGCGACCACGTTGAACAGGGTCCGCTCGGCCAGGTCCGCGAAGCGCGGTTCGCCGGTGGCGAGCAGCAGCCGCCAGGCGAGCAGCACGGAGGCGACGCCGGCGCAGGTCTCGGAGTAGGCGCGGTCCGGTGGCAGGACGAAGTCGTCGCCGAAGGACTCGTCGCGGTGGTGCGAGCCCATTCCGCCGGTCAGATGGGTGCGCCGGGCGACCGTGGCCTCCCACTGCCGTACGACGGCGGCGAGCAGGTCGTCGTCGCCCGTCTCCACGGCCACGTCGACGGCGCCGGCCGCGAGGTAGAGGGCGCGGACGGCGTGGCCGCGCAGGACGCCGGCCCTGCGGACGGGCATGTCGTCCTGGTAGTAGGCGCGGCCGAACTCGATGTCGGCGAGGGTGCCGTGGCCGCGCCGGTCGATGAAGAGTGCGGCCTGGTCGAGGTAGCGCTGCTCCCCTGTCAGCCGGGCGAGTTCCACGAGGGACGTCTCGATCTCCGGGTGTCCGCAGATGCCCGGGTTCCCGCCCGGGCCGAAGGTGGCGCAGACGTGGTCGGCGGCCCGGCGGGCGATCTTCGTCAGCTCGCCCTCGCCCCGGGAACGGGCCTGGGCGACCCCCGCCTGTATGAGGTGCCCATGACAGTAAAGTTCGTGGCCCCATTCGAGGTCGCTGTAGCGGGGCTGCTGTCCGGGGCGGCCGAAGGCGGTGTTCAGGTAGCCGTCCGGGTCCTGGGCGGGGGCGATCACCTCGGTGAGGGCGGTGACATCCGCGTCGTACGCGGCGCCCTCCCACGCCATGGCTTCGAGCAGCTTGTAGATCTCGGAGTCGGCGAACTCCCGCCCGCGCCGGTCGCGTTGGATCCGGCCCTCGGCGACGGCGCGGAAGTTGCCGGTCCAGCCCTCGCGTTCCATCCAGTCCCGGCAGTGCCCGAGCGTCGCGGTCGCGTTGGTGTGGCGGCGCCGGGCCCAGAAACCCCCGGTGATTCTGACCTCGTCGAGGCCGAGCGGGCGCAGCCGGCCGCGGGTCGGTGCCACGGGCAGGACGGGCGAGTGTGCCGTGTTCCCCTTCACCGGTTCATGCCTTCGGTACGTCCCTTCGGTCATGGTCGGATTCCCTGCGCTTCAGCCCTTGAGCGCGCCGGACATGAAGCCCCTGATGTAGTGCCGTTGCAGGAGCAGGAACAGCAGCAGGCAGGGCATGGCGAGGACCATCACGCCCGCCTCGGTCGCGCCGTAGTCGACGGCGCCCATGCTCTGCTGCCGCAGGTTGGCGACGGCCAGGGGCAGCGGTGCCTTCTCGCTGTCGGAGATGAGGATCAGCGGTGCGATGAAGTCGTTCCAGGCGGCGAGGAAAGCGAAGAGGCCCACCGTGATGAGCCCCGGCCGCACCGCCGGGAGCAGGACCCGGCGCAGCGCGCCCGCAGTACCGCAGCCGTCGACCAGTGCCGACTCCTCCAGTTCGCGGGGCACCGCCTCGAAGGAGATCCGCATCATGAAGGTGGCGAACGGCAGTTGGAACATGGCGAGGACCAGGCTCAGCCCGATCAGCGAGTTCTCCAGGTGGAGCCTGCCCAGCAGGACGTAGAGGGGGATGAGGAGCGTGGCGTACGGGACCATGAGGATGGCCAGGGTGAGCAGGAACAGCAGGTTCCTGCCGGGGAAGTCGAAGCGGGCGAAGGCGTAGCCGCCGAGCAGGGACACGCCGAGGGTCAGGGCGACGGTCAGTGCCGAGACGATGGTGCTGTTGAGGAGGTACCGCCACAGACCCGCGTCGTAGTCGAGCAGCGTCCGGTAGTTGCCGAGGCCGTAGCCGGACTGCTGGCCGGTGCCGGGCTGGCCGCTGACCGACGCCCAGGCGTTCCACAGCAGGGGGAAGAGGAAGATGACGGCGAGGCTCGTGGCGACGACGTAGTGGGGCGTGCGGCCGAGGGCGCGGGTGAGCACCGTGGTGTCCCTTCTGGGTGCGGCGGTGGTCATGAGTCGTCGGTGTGGCGCAGGCCGCGGAACTGCAGGGCGTTCAGCAGGAGCAGCACGGCCAGGACGACGATCGACAGGGCGGCCGCGGTACCGAGGTCCAGCCGCTGGAAGGCCTCCCGGTAGATCAACTGGACGACGGTGACGGTGCTGTTGTCCGGTCCGCCCTTGGTGAGGATGAAGAACTGGTCGAAGGCGAGCAGCGAACCGGTCACGCACAGCAGCAGGCACAGGGCGAGGGAGGGCCGCAGCAGCGGCAGGGTGATCGAGCGGAAGATCTGGCCGCGGCTCGCGCCGTCCATCCGGGCCGCCTCGTACACCTCGTGCGGGATGCGCTGGAGACCGACAAGCAGGATCAGCATGTAGAACCCGGCGAACTTCCAGACGATGAGGAAGACCGTCGACAACAGGGCCGAGGTCGGGCTGCCGAGGAAGGACACCGGGTCGTCGACCAGGCCGAGTTTCTCCAGCAGGCGGCTGAGAGGGCCGGTGGTGGGGCTGTACAGGCCCCAGAACAGCAGGGAGGCGGAGGCCAGTCCGAGGGCGCTGGGCAGGAAGTAGACCGTGCGGAAGAAGCCCGCTCCGGGCCGGGATTCCTGCACGAGCAGGGCGAGGCCCAGCGCCAGTGCGAGGAGTACTGCCGTGACGATCACGGTGTAGAGCAGGGTGAAGCGGATCGCGGGCCAGAACAGGGTGCTGCCGGTGATGTCGGTGTAGTTCTCGGGGGCGTTGAGGCCGCGGTCGCCCGCCAGCAGCGGCCAGTCGCTGAGCGACATCTGCCCGACGAGCAGCAGGGGCAGCAGGAAGAAGACGGCGACGAAGACGGCCGTGGGGGCCGCGTAGGCGAGGCCCTGGGCCGTGCGGGACCGCCACCAGGGCGGGGCAGCGGCCGGGGGCGGGCGGTGTGGTGGCGTTCGGGGCTCGGCGGCCGTTCGGTCGGGCGCCTTGACCTGCATGGCTCTCCTCTGCCGTGCGACGTGGGAGGGGCGGGGCCGGGCGCTCAGTCGGCCAGGGAGGCGGTGACCGCCTCGTTGTCCTTCGCGACGGACGTCCCGTCACCGAAGACGGCGCCCCGCATGAGGGTCAGCCAGGGCCCGTTGGGGTCGTTGAAGGTCTGGCCGAACTTCAGGGCGTACGGGGTACGGCCGTGGGCGACGAGTCGGTTGATGGTGACCAGCCGTGGGTCGGCCTCGGAGTGCTCGTTGGACGCGAGGTCGGTGCGGGCCACCACGTCCTTGTTCGCGGCGACCACGTCGACCTGGGCCTTGTCGCCCAGGGACCAGGCGAGGAAGTTCCAGGCCTGGTCGGCCGACTCGCTGGTGGCGGAGATGCCGATGGCATCGCCGCCGACGAAGGTGGACCTGCCGCCGTCGGGTCCGGGGATGGGTGCGACGCCGAGGTCCAGGTCCGCGGGCATGAGCCCGAGTGTGGTGGACGGCATGGGCATCACGCCGACCTTGCCCTTGGGGAAGACGCCGGTCCAGGTCGTGCCCGTCTCGTCGCGCGCGCCTGGGGCGACGATGCCGTCCCGTACCCAGCCGCGGTAGGTGTCGTAGACCTTCTTCGCGGTGCCGGAGGCGAGGTTCGCCTCGGTGCCCTCCTCGTTCAGGACGTCCTCGCCGGCGGCCCAGATCGACGGCCACCAGGTGAAGACGCCGCAGCCGCCGCAGTTGCCGCCGAAGAAGGTGCCGTCGACACCGCCGCCCAGAGCGTCCACGGCCCGGGCCTGCCGGTCCCACTCGCGCAGGGTGGCGGGCGGCTTGTCGGGGTCGAGCTTCGCCTTCCGGTAGAGGTCCTTGTTGTAGAAGAGCACCGACAGGTCGAGGGTGTGCGGGACCACGTGCTTCTTGTCCTCGTACGTGCCGGCCTTGATGTGCGACTGGGCGAGGTGCTCGGCGAAGGGCAGGGCGTCGATGCGCTCGGTGAGGTCGGCGAAGAGGCCGCTGGAGGTGTAGTTGGGCACGAACACGACGTCGGAGGCGAACAGGTCGGGCAGGTCCTTGGATCCGGCCGCCGCGCCGACCTTGGCCTGGTAGTCGTCGGTGGGGACGACGGTCAGCTCGATCTTGTTCTTGTGGCTCGTGTTGTACGCCTCGACCAGGGCCTCGCTCTGCGGCCGGGTCGCCGCACGCGTCCACATCGTCAGCTTCGTGCCGTCGTCGACACCCTTGGCATCCACCGCTCCCCCTCCTCCCCCTCCGCCCGAGCCGTCGCCCCCCGACCCGCAGGCCGTCATCAGGCTCGCGGCGGCGAGCAGCGCGGTGATGCCGGTGACAAGGCGGCGCAGGTGTCCACGTGGTCCGGCCGTGCTCCCCATGGTCGATCCCCTCGTGTCGCGGCGGACCGTGCGCGGGCCTGCCGGTCGGGACGATGGCTGTGGTGGCACTGAGCTGAGCGGCGGAAAGAAACCGAAAAGGCTTTCTGAGACGCTAGGACTCGACTCACCACCCGTCAATCCCCCTGTAGCAGACGGCTCTTGGCCCATCACCGAAACCACTGAGAGCCTCTTGACCGAAACGCCTCGCGTAGTGTGTGACGCGAGACGAGACAGGAGAACTCTCATGGCAGAGGCCACCCGCCCCGCTCGTTCGCAGCCCGCCACGCTCAGCGACGTCGCCCGGCTGGCGGGCGTGTCGATCGCCACGGCGTCCAAGGCTCTCAACGGCCGCAGCCAGGTGCGGGCGGAGACCAGACAGCGCGTCATCGAGGCGGCCGAGCGGCTGGCGTTCCGGCCCAACCAAGTGGCCCGGGGCCTGCTGGCCGGGCGGACGGGCACGGTGGGGCTGCTCACCAGCGACCTGGAGGGCCGGTTCAGCATCCCGATACTGATGGGTGCCGAGGACGCCTTCGGAGCGGGCGAGGTCGCGGTGTTCCTGTGTGACGCGCGGGGGGACGCGATCCGCGAACAGCACCATGTCCGCGCGTTGCTGGGGCGCCGGGTCGACGGCCTCATCGTGGTCGGCAGCCGGACCGATCCGCGTCCGTCCCTGGGCCGCGAGCTGCCCGTCCCCGTCGTCTACGCGTACGCGCCGTCGGAGGATCCGGAGGATCTGTCCATCGTCCCGGACAGCGTGGGTGCCGGCCGTCTCGCGGTGGACCATCTGCTGGCCTGCGGCCGTACCCGGATCGCGCACATCACCGGTGACCCCGGGTACGCCGCGGCGCAGGAGCGGGCCGCGGGTGCCCGGGCCGCGCTCGCCGACGCCGGACTGGCGCTGGCCGGCGAGCCGGCCTTCGGGGCGTGGTCGGAGGGCTGGGGCCGGGCGGCCACGGCGATGCTGCTCGACCGGCACCCGGACGTGGACGCCGTGCTGTGCGGCAGCGACCAGATCGCCCGGGGCGTGATGGACGTGCTGCGCGAGCGCGGTCGACGGGTGCCGGGGGACGTGGCGGTGATGGGCTTCGACAACTGGCGGGTCCTGACGTCGGCTTCCCGGCCACCGCTCACCAGTGTCGACATGAACCTCGAACAGGTCGGCCGCGCGGCGGCGCACGCCCTGTTCACGGCGATCGCCGGCACGCGGCGGTCGGGAGTCGAGGCGCTGCCCTGCCGGGTGGTGATCAGGGGGTCGACGGTGCCGCTGACGTGAGCCGGTGATCGGTCACGGGGCGAGGGCGACCGGTCATGGGGCGAGGGTGAGCGGTCACGGGGAGAGCCGGTCGAGCGCGGCCAGGACCGGTGCCACGCCGTCCTCCTGGGCCAGCCGGCGTGCCAGGGCCTGGGCGCGGTGGCGGTGGGCGGGGTCGCTCGTGGCGCGGCGCAGGGCGGGGGCGAGGGCCTCGGCGGTG
This sequence comes from Streptomyces afghaniensis, assembly GCF_044327915.1. Lineage (NCBI taxonomy): Bacteria > Bacillati > Actinomycetota > Actinomycetes > Kitasatosporales > Streptomycetaceae > Streptomyces > Streptomyces afghaniensis. Next base: position 121,306 of record NZ_JBIRGJ010000013.1, on the reverse strand, counting down.
AGGCGGCGCAGCGGGACGGCGCCGGGCGCGGTGCCCAGCGCGACGAGACGGGCCGCCCAGAAGCCGCCGTCGAACTGCACGGGCACCGGCACGGTGGGGACGCCCGCGCGCAGGACGGCGGCGGTGGTGCCGGCCCCGGCGTGGTGGACGACGGCGGCCATACGGGGAAACAGCGGCGCGTGCGGCACGTCGCCGACCGTGATCACATCGTCGGCCTCGGCGGCGAGGCCCGCCCACCCCTGCTGGATCACGCCGCGCAGTCCCGCCGCGCGCAGGGCGCGCACGATCTCGCCGCTGAGGCGCTCGGGGTCCGGCACGGTGGCGCTGCCCAGCCCGACGAAGACAGGGGCGGGTCCGGCGGCGAGGAACTCCTCCAACTCCCGGGGCAGCGTGCGGGGGTCGTACGGCCACCAGTACCCGGCGATCTCCAGTCCCGGCCGCCAGTCCCGGGGGCGCGGCACCACCAGTTCGCTGAATCCGTGCAGCACGGGCCACCGCGCCCGCTCATGGGCCCGGCGGAGCGCGGCCGTGCCGGGAAGGGTCATGCCGTGCCGGGTGCGCAGCCGGCGCATGGCCTGGGTGAAGACCCGGTCGATGGCGGTGGCGACGGCCACTCCGCCCAGGCGGTTGCCCACGGCGCCGAGCGAGCGTCCGCCGAGCATGGGCGCACCGAACTCGCGTGTCGGATGCTGGGGTTGGAGGAACAGTCCCAGGCTCGGCAGGGCCAGGCCCTCGGCGATGGCGAGGCCGAGCGGTGCCACGGCACCGGCGGCCAGGACGACGTTCGCGCCGCGGGCCGCCCGGACCAGGGCGTCGGTCATCTCCTCGGCCGCGGACCGTGCCATCGACGCCGCGCGCAGCAGCTTGCCGAGCCCGGTGGTGCTGGCGTGCAGGCTGCGGCCGCGGTCGGAGTGCGACACGGCGTGCGGGTCGACCGGAGTCGGCTGGAAGCGCACCCCGGAACCGGCGGCCAGCGGCTCGAACAGGCCGTGGGTGACAAGCGTGACCTCGTGCCCGCTCCGCGCCAGCGCCGCTCCAAGCCCGGTGTACGGCGCGACATCGCCGCGCGATCCAGCAGTCATGATCACCACGCGCATGGGTCCCAGTGTGGACCTGCCGGGCGGGCGACACGCGGTGTACGGCGGCAGGCGTCCGAGAATCGCCGGTGCAGGTGATGCCCGGGGCGGGTGCGAAGGGTTGGTGAGTGGGAGGGGCAGCCGGTGTGTCCCCGTTCCGGTGGCGCTGACGCCAGGCGTCAACTGCCGGACGGGGCGGGCGTTGTGTCCGGACCCGGTTCCGGCGTGATCACCGCCTGGGACGGGTTGTCGCTCGTCGGCTGTGCCGGTGTCGGCTTCCGGCGGAACACCAGGGTCAGGCGGTCCGGCTCGACCGTGACCACGGCCTGGGGCCGGGCTCCGGGGAGTTGAGTCCGAACGAGTGCCAGGTCCGCAGGACGGTCGCGAATCCCTCACTCCGCCATCAGTACGTCACATCCGGTTCGCCCGGCACCGGATGGGTAGGCGCTCCTCCTCTCAAGACCGGAGGCGGACATGGACATCGGTATAGGCCTTCCCAACACGGTTCCCGGGACCGAGGGTTCGGTTCTCGTGGAGTGGGCCCGGCGGGCCGAGGAGGCGGGGTTCAGCACGCTCGGGACGATCGGGCGGCTGGTCTACCCGGGGTACGAGGAACTGGTCGCGCTGAGTGCGGCCGCGGCGGTCACCAGCCGGATCCGGCTGACGACGAGTGTGCTGCTGGGGCCGCTGTACACGAACAGCGCGCTGCTGGCGAAGCAGGCGGCCTCGGTCGACCGGCTCTCCGGGGGGCGGTTCGTGCTCGGCGTGGGCCTGGGCGGGCGTGACGACGACTTCGCCGCGAGCGGTCTGTCCACCGAGGGCAGGGGGCGCCGGCTGGAGGAACAACTGACGGAGATGAAACGGGTCTGGTCGGGCGAGGAGCGGGGGCTCGCCGGTGCGATCGGGCCGGAGCCCGTACGCGAGGGCGGTCCCGAACTCGTCCTGGGCGGGTCGGGCCCGGTCAGTTTCCGGCGGGTGGCCCGGCTGGCCGACGGCTGGATCATGGGCGGCGGTACGCCGGAGATGTTCGCGGAGGCTTCGGCCGGCGTCGATGCCGCGTGGAAGGAGGCGGGGCGTACCGGCGCGCCGCGCAAGCTGGCGCTGGCGTACTTCGCGCTCGGCCCGGACGCCCGGGCGCACGCGGACGGCTATCTCCAGCACTACTACGGCTTCCTCGGCGACGCCGCCGCGCAGATCGCGGCGAGTGCCGCGGTGAGTGCGGAGATGGTGAGGTCGTACGCCGACTCGTTCGCCGCGGCCGGCTGTGACGAACTCATCTTCGTGCCCGCGGCGTCGGGACTCGAACAGGTGGGGCTGCTCGCCGAGGCGACCGGCTGAACCCGAGCGGACCAGTTCCAGGAGGATCCGGCCCGTCGGCGTAGGCGAACAGGTCGGTCAGGTCAGCGCGACGTGTTCGTCGTCCGCGCGGCGACGCGCCGGAGCCGGGTCCTCCCCCACCGTCCCGAGGAGGGCCCGGCTCCCGGCCGGCCTGTGGGTCAGGACGACTGGGCGCTCTGGTACAGGTTCTGTGCGTCCGCGCCGAAGTACGGGCCGTACATGGCGTTGGGCAGGAAGTTGTACTTGAAGCTGTTCACCGAGGACTGCAGCCCAGTCCCGGTGGCCTCGTCGAACCGGGTGAACCACGGGCCGCCGCTGGAGCCGCCGGTCATGTCGCAGGTCAGGCCGTGGTCGCTGGAGAGCAGGAAGTCACGGTAGGTGGTGCCGCTGCAGTAGATGAACTTCTCGCCGTCGTAGGGGGCGGCGGCAGGGAAGCCGAAGGCGTACATGGCCTTGTTGTAGCCGGTGTTGAAGGCCAGGCCCTGGCCGCCGACGACGTCGGTCAGTTTCTTTCCGTCCAGCGGGGCGACCACGGCCGCGCCGATGTCGTAGTTGATGTCCTCACTGGCGGTCCACTGCGGTGTGGAGAGGGTCTTGGCCGCCGTCCACTTGCCGTACGGGGTCTGTCCGTCGTGGTAGCCGGGCGCGAACACCCAGTTGGTGTGCCAGGCTCCCTCCAGCTTCACGCAGTGGCCCGCCGTGATCACGGTGCTCTTGTTGGCGCTGGTGACGGCGTTGCCGGAGCAGGAGGCGGTGCGGCCCTGGTAGGTGAAGAACACCCGTCCGGCGGTCTTGGTCACCGCGCCGCCCCCGGTCCAGGGGCCGCCGCCGTGCGGGATCGCCAGGGGGCCCGGATCGGCGGCGGGCGTACTGGGTGCCACGACGGTCGCCTTGCCCTTGCGGGGCGCCGCGGCCCGCACGTCGGAACGGTCGACGGACAGGACGTCGAGCGGGGTGGCCTCGCGCATCCGCTGCGGGGTCCAGAAGGCGAGGGCGCGTTCCCGCGCCGAGGGCGCCACCGCACCGGGGTCGGGCGCGGCGCTCGCCGGTGTGGCCGTGACGCCGGTCGCCAGCAGTGCGGCGACGCCGGCGAGTGCGCCGAGGACGGTGCGAGGAACACGGGTGCCGCTGCCGGAGGGGCGAAGGCTACGGGGTATGCCTGTCACGCGGTCTCCTTCTGCTGTGGGGGCCGGGCGGCGGGGCTCATCCACCCGGTCAGGCAGGGGTGTCACTGCGAACCAGAGGGCAGCGTGCCACCGGGAGACCGATTTGGACAGGTGCATGTCACCGAGACGACCGAAACGCCACATGTTCCCCGCGTCGGGGACACGGGGACGCCGGGACCGGGGATGCCGGGACCCGGGCGTGACGGGACCCGGGCACAAAAGAACCCGGCCTCCACCAGGTCTGTGGTGGAGGCCGGGTCCGAGTGAGCGGGGCCCTGCGCTCAGAGGGGGGTGGGGCCGGTGCCGCCGCCGGGCTGGATACGGCCGCGCCAGGCGCCGGACTCGGCTCCGCGCTCCTCGATGTACTGCTTGAAGCGCTTCATGTCGCCCTTGACCCGCCGGTCGATCGTTCCGAGCATGTCCCCGGCCTTCTCCACGGCTCCACTGGGCTCGACGTCCAGCACGAGCTCCACGCGGGTGTGGGTGTCGTCGACGCGCTCGAAGCGGACCGAGCCCTTCTGGTTGGTGTCTCCGCTGGTCGTGCGCCAGGTGACGCGCTCGTCGGGCAGCTGGTCGACGATCTCGGTGTCGAACTCGCGCCGTACTCCGGCGATCTTGGTGGTCCAGTGGTTGTGACGGTCGTCGAGCTGCCTTACCTCCTCGACGCCCTCCATGAAGTTCGGAAACTCCTCGAACTGGGTCCACTGGTTGTAGGCGGTGTGGAGGGGGACGTCGACTTCCACGGTTTCCTTGACGGTGCTCATCTGTATGCCTCCGTTTTCCTGATCGACTGCTGGAGGCCCATCGGCCCACACACAGGTCCGGGCCCGTGGCGGACGAGTACCCGGGATCTTCCGGTTCCCACACGGTTCGGTGCCGTCCGGCGAAAGGCGCGGTGCGGGCGGGTCAGACGGCAGGGGCGGTGGCCCTGGCCGTCTGGGAGCGGAAGCCGTGGCCGACCTCGGGAGCCAGGCCGTGGTAGTGGCGGAAGTTGTAGATGAGCGGGCTCCAGACGGCCGGGTCGATGTGGTGGGTGCCGGGTACGACGACGCGGTCGGCGGCGTGGACGCGCAGGACCTCGCACTCGACGCTGAAGAAGAGGCCCGCCCCGCCGGGCGTCAGCGCGGCGGCCCGTGCCTCCAGCTGGAGGGCGCACTCGGCGACCCGCGGTGGCCTCACGAGGTCGGCGGCGACCGGGGTGAGGCCAGCCGCGGCGAACTTGTCCGGCTCGTAGCGGTACAGCGCCCGCTTGGCCTCGGGCACCGGGTCGGCCCCGGTGAGCGGTGCGAGGCGTTCCACGTGCTCCCACAGCTCGGGCGAGGCGACGTTGATCACGAGTTCCGGGCGTTCGGCGAGGTTGCGCACGGTCCGGCTCTCGCTGCCGATGCCCAGGACGATGTGCTGTCCCAGGGCCCAGGCGGAGGAGATCGGGGCGAGATTGCAGGTGCCGTCGTCGTTCTCGGTGGTCAGCAGCACGACGGGCGTGCCGAAGTAGAGGACGCTCGGCCGGATCACTCGGTGGGTGTCGGTCGTCATGGGCCAGGACGCTACGGGTGGGACGTTTCGATGCCCGTCGAAGTGTCGGCCGGGGACAATCGGTCGGTGACCAGCCCCGACGTTCATGCCGAAGAACCTGATCTCGCCTCACTGGCGGCGCTGCTGGCCGATCGCACGCGCGCCGCGATCTGCCTCGCCCTGCTCGACGGCCGTGCCTGGACGGCCTCCGAGGTGGCCCGCCTGGCCGGTGTCGCGCCGTCCACGGCCACGAGCCATCTGAACCGGCTGGTGGCCGGTGGCCTGCTGGCGGAGGAACGCCGGGGACGGCACCGCCATGTGCGTCTGGCGGACCCCGGCATCGCGGAGATGGTCGAGGCGCTGGCGGCCAGGGCGCCCCGCCGGCTGGTCCCGGTCCGTTCCCTCACCGCTGCCCGCCGGCACCGGGCCGTCGGCTTCGCCCGTGTCTGCTACGACCATCTCGGCGGCTCCCTCGCCGTGGCGATGACCGATGCCATGACCGCTCGCGGGCTGTTGTCCTGGGAGTCCGGCCCGGCGCTCACCGCGTCCGGCGCGGCATGGCTGTCGGGCCTCGGAATCACGTACGGAGCGGCGGGGGCGGCGGGCCGTCCGCATGTGCGCACCTGCCTGGACTGGACGGAACAGCGCCCGCACCTGGCGGGCGCTGTGGCCGCTGCCCTGTTCCACCGCGCGCTGGAGGCGTCCTGGCTCGTGCCCGGCGACGGCTCCCGCGTCGTGCGGCTGACGGAGCAGGGGCGCGACGCCTTCCGGCGGCGCCTGGGCCTGGCGGACGAGGTGCTCACGACCGGGTGAGCACCTCCCCCGCCCCGGGAAGCCCGGCCGGTCTCAGAACCGGTGTTGCTGCTGTGGCTGCCCGTACGTCTGGCCGCCGTCGCCGCTCGCGCTCTGGGCCTGCAACTGCTCCGCCTGTTCCTTGGTCACCTTCTGTTCCGCACCGCAGAAGGTGCACTGCGTGAGGTACTTCGTCGAGATCGGGAACAGCGGCACGAAGAACAGCGTGAACTTCGTGACGCGCTTCCTGAGCGTGTGCGCGGCGGGGTTGCCGCACTGGCCGCAGACCAGCGTCAGTATCGCCAGCTGGTACAGGTACCCCTTGGTGCCGAAGATGATCACGTGACGGTCCTTCCCGGGTCGGATCTTCCTCCAGTGTCCTGTATCGCGGTACGCGCCGACCAGCCGGTACGTCGAGACGCCGGGCCGTCCCTCACCGGACCTCGGGCCGGCCCGTTCCGGTGCTCGGGCCGGCCCGTTCCGGTGCTCAGGCCGAAAGTGCCGTCAGCACCACGGTCTTCGCCTCCTCCTGGACCTGGCGGAGGTGGTCGGGGCCGCGGAACGACTCGGCGTAGATCTTGTAGACGTCCTCGGTGCCCGAGGGGCGGGCCGCGAACCAGGCGTTGTCGGTGGTCACCTTGATGCCGCCGATGGGTGCGCCGTTTCCGGGGGCTTCGGTGAGCACCGCCGTGACCGCGTCCCCGGCCAGGGTGTCCGCGCTGACCTGGGCCGGGGACAGCTTGGCGAGCAGGGCCTTCTCCTCGCGGGACGCCGGGGCGTCGATCCGCGCGTACGCCGGTTCGCCGAAGCGGGCTGTCAGCGCGGCGTAGTGCTCAGAGGGGGTCTTCCCGGTGACCGCCGTGATCTCGGAGGCGAGCAGTGCCAGGATGATGCCGTCCTTGTCGGTGGTCCAGACGGAGCCGTCCCGGCGCAGGAAGGACGCCCCGGCCGACTCCTCCCCGCCGAAGCCGATGGTGCCGTCTACCAGCCCGTCCACGAACCACTTGAACCCGACAGGCACCTCGGCCAGTTCGCGGCCCAGGTCGGCGGCGACCCGGTCGATCATGGCGGAGGACACCAGGGTCTTGCCGACACCGGCGGCGGCCGGCCAGCGGTCGCGGTGGGAGTACAGGTAGGAGATGGCGACGGCGAGGTAGTGGTTGGGGTTCATCAGGCCCGCGTCGGGGGTGACGATGCCGTGCCGGTCGGCGTCGGCGTCGTTGCCGGTGGCGACGTCGAAGCGGTCGCGCTGCCCGATGAGGGAGGCCATCGCGTACGGCGACGAACAGTCCATGCGGATCTTGCCGTCCCAGTCCAGCGTCATGAAACGCCAGGTGGGGTCGGTGTGCGGGTTGACCACGGTGAGGTCGAGGCCGTGCTGCTCGGCGATCCGGCCCCAGTAGGCGACGGACGCCCCGCCCAGCGGGTCCGCCCCGATGCGCACCCCGGCCGCACGGACCGCGTCCAGGTCGAGGACGCCGGGCAGGTCGGTGACGTAGGCGCCCAGGAAGTCGTAGCGGCCGGTGGTCGCCGCGGCGAGGGCCCGGGCGTGGGGGATGCGCCGTACGTCCTTCAGGCCGCCGCGGATGATCTCGTTCGCCCGGTCCTGGATCCAGGAGGTCGCGTCGGAGGCGGCGGGGCCGCCGCTGGGCGGGTTGTACTTGAACCCTCCGTCGGCGGGCGGGTTGTGGGACGGGGTGACGACGACGCCGTCCGCGAGACCGGTGCTGCGGCCTCGGTTGTGGGTGAGGATGGCGTGCGAGACGGCCGGGGTCGGTGTGTAGCCGTCCGCCTCGTCGATCAGCACCGTCACCTCGTTGGCGGCGAACACCTCCAGCGCGGTGACCCGCGCGGGCTCCGACAGGGCGTGGGTGTCGGCCCCCAGGAACAGCGGGCCGTCGGTGCCCTGGGCCGCGCGGTACTCGCAGATGGCCTGACTGGTCGCGGCGATGTGGTCGTCGTTGAACGCGCCGGCCAGTGAGGTCCCGCGATGTCCGGAGGTCCCGAACGTGACGCGCTGCCCCGGGTCGTCCAGGTCGGGATGGAGCGCGTAGTACGCGGTGACCAGCCGAGCGACGTCGACGAGATCTTCGGGACCGGCCGGACTGCCCGCTCGCTCGTGCTGCATGGGCCCGCTCCTCCACATGGGTGTGATCCTTCGCTTGCGCACTCATCCTTCCTCGTCACAGCCGTGACGCGCGAGAGGGGCACCGCTGTGAGTGCCGGATGTGCGTCAGGCCACGCGGCGAACCGCCGGACCGGGCGACGCACCACGAAGAGGCGGCGCCGCGTATCACCGGGCGTCCCGGTGGTACGCGGCGCCGCCTTCCGGCCTGGTGGGCGTCCTGCCGGGCGCCCTCGCCTCGGGTGCCCCGGGTCAGATCCGCCCGCCGGTGAGCCGGGTGAGCGGGCCGTGCGTGTGGCGTTCCGAGCGGCGTCCCACCGCGTAGGACGCGGCGCTCAGGACGGTCAGGCCGGCCCCGACGCCCGCGGCGACGGCCTTGCGGTGAGCGATCACCGTCCAGGCCGTCTTCGCCGAGGCGGCGACGTGGCCCGAGGCCGCGACGACCGCCTGGCGGCCCGCCTCGACACTCCTGGCCGCGGTCTGCACGGCCGCCGTCGTCGTCTCGGCGGAGCGCTCGGCGCCGGCCTTGACGGCTGACGCCGCGTCACCGGCCTTGGTGGTCGCTCCCTTCGCGGCCCGGGTCGCCGGCGCGGTCGCCTTGTCCGCCGTGCGGCGGGCCTTGGACTCCGTCGCCCGTATGGTGGTCGGCTTCTGATTCGTGCGCTTGTTCTCTTCGGTCATGGACTCCGACTTGCCTCTGACTCCCGCGGCAAACACGTTCGGTCGCGCACCGTCCGGGTCGGCGAAGGGCTGAGCACCTCGTCGGAGGGGTAAGCGAGCTACAGGCAAGACGACGTCAGAACACGAGGGAAGTGCACCATGGCCGGCATCCTGAACCGCATCAAGCAGTTCGCCCGGAGCCCGCAGGGGCGGCGGGCCGTCGAGCAGGCACGGCGGGCCGCCGCCGATCCCCGCAAACGGGCCCAGGCCCAGCGGCTGCTGGGGAAGCTCCGCGGCCGCCGCTGACCGGGCCGCGCCGACCGCACCGGCAGTACCCGGCGGCACCAGGGCCTCCCGGAAACCAACTCTTCGAGCACATACGTGTGTTCATGCCCGGCATGGGCACTTGGGTCGCACCACACCTGAGAGGAGCTGGTTCGATGGGCAGGGCAGGGAACGGCAGGAAGATCTGTGCTTTAGGCGTCGCCGGTGTGCTGGCCGGCACGGTGCTGGCCGGCTGCGGCGACGATGACGGCACGGGTGACGGCGCACGGGGTTCCTCCGCGGAGGGCAACGCCCAGGAGCAGGGCACGCAGGCGGTGCGCTCGGCCTACGACAGGACGGCCGAGGAGGACACCGCCAAGGTGAGGCTGCACGTGCGGACCTCGGCAAAGGGCGCCTCGGAGACCGCGAACGGACAGGGCGCCGTGGATCTGGACGACGGCGACAGCGTCATGACGCTCACGGTGCAGGGGCAGCGGATCGAGCAGCGCGTGGTCGATCAGGTGCTGTACCAGAAGATGCCGAACGGTCAGGCGCCGGGCGGCAAGCCCTGGATCAAGATCGACCTGGGGAAGGTCTCCGCACAGCAGGGCGCGGGCGACCGGTCCATGAGCGACCCGGCGCAGTCAGCGGCGTACGCGAAGGCGATCACCGACAAGGACGTCACCGAGAAGGGCACGGCCACGATCGACGGCGTCGAGACGACGCGCTACCGCGTCTCCGTCGACGTCGCGAAGCTGCCGGGCGGTGACGCGCTGCGGCAGCAGGTCGGCCCGACGCTCCCCATGGACGTGTGGCTCGACGAGGAGGGCCGCATGCGCCGTCAGCAGATCGACATGACGCTCAAGGCCGCACCGGGGTCGACGGAGCGGTCCTCCACCGACGCCTCGTCCGCGCCGCAGAAGGTCACGGTGCGCACGGTCATGGACTTCACCGACTTCGGCACCGAGGTGGAGGCGGACGCGCCCCCGGCCGGACAGGTCACCGACATGACCGGCAAGGCCCTGGAGCAGGGCAAGAGGCGGAGCTGACCCCGGCTCACCTCACCTCACGGCTACGGAGCCGCCGTACGAGGTCGTCCGCGGCTGCCGGCCAGTCCGGATGATCGAAGGTGAAGCCCGCGTCCAGGAGGCGGCCGGGGACGACGCGGCGGCTCTTCAGCAGCAGTTCGGTGTCCGAGCGCAGGACGAAGGCGCCGGCCTCGGCCATCCAGCGCGTCGCGGGCAGGCCGACCGGGACACCCCACGCGGTCCGCAGGGCGCGCATGAAGTCGCGGTGCGGCAGGGGCCCGGGAGCGGCCAGATTGACCGGCCCCGTGATGTCGTCCCGGGCGACGAGGAACTCGACCGCCCGGACGAAGTCCTGGTCGTGGATCCACGACACGTACTGTGCGCCGCCGGCGACGGGGCCGCCGAGACCCAGCCGGGCCAGCCGCAGCAGGACGTCGAAGACGCCGCCACGGTCCGGGCTCATCACCATGGCGGCGCGCAGAGCCACCTTCCGGGTGTGCGGAGTACCGGCCGTCTCCTGCTCCCGCTCCCAGGCCTTGGCGATGTCGACGCTGTAGGCCCAGTAGCCGGGGGCGTCGGGTTCGGTGCCGCCGATCACGCCGGTGGCCTCGTCGTTGGGCGCGTCGTGACAGTGGGCGTAGACGGTCGCGGTGCTCATCTGGAGCCAGACCCGGGGCGGCCGGGCCGCTGCTGCGATCGCCTCGCCCACGACCCGGGCGGAGTTGACCCGTGAGTCCATCATCTCCCGGAGGTTGGCGGGGGTGTAGCGGCAGTTCACGCTCCGGCCGGCCAGGTTGACCACGACGTCGCTGCCGTCGATCTCCCCCGCCCACGGCCCCGGGGTCGCGCCGTCCCAGTGCACTTCACCCTGCTGCCGTGCGTGCCGGCTCAGCACCACGACGTCATGTCCGGCCGCGCTCAGCGCGCGCTTCAGGACCGTACCGACCTGCCCGGTCCCGCCGGGTATCACGATCTTCATGTCACTCCCCCTCGACGTGTGGGAGCGACCCTAGCCTATATTTGAACGCGTTCAAAACACTCGACGGCGCAGGACTCAGCCTGCGCGGATGTGCCATCAGGCAAGATGGGGGCCATGAGCGTAGTCAAGATCAATGTGCTGACCGTGCCCGCCGAGCAGCGGGAGACGCTGGAGAAGCGGTTCGCGTCCCGCGCGCACACCGTGGAGAGCTCCGACGGGTTCGAGTGGTTCGAGCTCCTCCGCCCCGTGGAGGGCACCGACACCTACCTCGTCTACACCCGGTGGCGTGACGAGGCGTCGTTCCAGGCCTGGATGGAAGGGCCGATGAAGGCCGCGCACCAGGGCGGCGGCGAGGGAGGCGAGCGGCCCAAGCCCGCGGCGAGCGACTCGACGCTCTGGTCGTTCGAGGTCGTGCAGCAGGCGGGGCCGAAGAGCTCCTCCTGATCCACAGGGCCCTCTGGCCGTCATCCTCTTCCGCGTCGCGTACGCGGTCCTCCAGTCCGAGCCTGGTCGGGACCAATTGAGTCGTCGGTTGATTTCGTGAGGGTCAGAGGGCGCGTATGGACATTCGGCAGTTGGAGTACTTCCTCGCGATCGTTGATCGTGGGGGGTTCAACCGTGCGGCCTCGGCTCTGTACGTGTCGCAGCCGTCGCTGTCGCAGGCCGTGCGGGCACTGGAGCGTGATCTCGGCTCCGAGCTGTTCCATCGCATCGGGCGCAGGGCAGTGCTGACGGAGGCCGGAAGGGCCCTGATCGAGCCTGCCCGGGAGGCCGTACGGAGTCTGGAGACGGCGCGGGCGAGTGTCGCGGCGGTGCATGAGCTGCGTGAGGGGCGCCTGGACGTGGCGTCGATGCCGTCGCAGGCGGTGGAGCCGCTGACGACCTTGGTGAGTGCCTTCAGCCACCGGTATCCCGGCGTCTCGGTGGCCATCCATGCGGCCTTCACCTCGCGCGACGTGATCGACATGGTCCGCACGGGTGCGGTGGAGTTGGGGCTCCTGGCGTCCGCCGGTCCGGTCTCCGACAAGGAGGTCGTCTCGCATGCGCTGGGGCGGCAGCGTTTTGTGCTGGTGGTGCCGACCGACGGCCCGTTCGCCGACCGGACTGCGGTGCAGTGCCGGGAGCTTGCGGGACAGCGGCTGATCGTCGGGCAGGCGGGTACCGGGATGCGCGCCTACGTCGACGCGCTGCGGGAGCAGGGCATCGAGTTCACCGTCGCCGCCGAGACCGAGCACCGCGTGTCGCTCATGCCCCTGGTACTGGCCGGGGTCGGGCTCGCGGTGGTCACGGATTCCTGGCGGGACCTGGCCCGGCGACTGGGCGCCCGCGTCGTGGACATCGAGCCGGAGACCACCTTGGACATCGCCCTCGTCAGCCGCCGCGGCAGCCTGTCCCCCGCAGCCGCCGCGTTCGTCACCATCGCGGCCTCGGCCGCCGACAGCTGATAGGCGCCGCTTATAAGGCAGATCCGCATTGCGTCTTGGACGCGCCACGGACCGCCTTGCTGCAATCAACGGCATGACGACGAACCACCGCATTGCCCTGATCCCCGGCGACGGCATCGGCACCGAGGTACTGCCCCCGGCCCGGCAGGTGCTCGATGTTCTCGGCCGCCGCCACGGCTTCAGCCTGTCCTACACGTCGTACGACTGGTCGTGCGAGCGATACCTTCGGGAGGGCGCCATGATGCCCGACGACGGGATCGACCAGCTGCGCGACAAGGACGCGATCCTGCTGGGCGCGGTGGGATACCCGGGGGTGCCCGACCATGTCTCGCTGTGGGGGCTGCTGATCCCGATCCGGCGCAGCTTCCGCCAGTACGTCAACCTCCGGCCCATCCGTGTCTTCGAAGGCATCGACAGCCCGGTGCGCGGCGCGCGGCCGGGCGAGGTCGATTTCGTCGTCGTGCGCGAGAACATGGAAGGCGAGTACAGCGAGGTCGGCGGCCGGCTCAACAGAGGCTTCCCGGACGAGATCGCCGTGCAGGAGGCCGTGTTCACCCGGGCCGGCGTCACACGCCTGCTGGACTACGCCTTCACGCTCGCCTCCCAGCGCGGCGGCCGCCTGACCTCCGCGACCAAGTCCAACGGCATCGTGCACACCATGCCGTTCTGGGACCAGCTCGTCACCGAGCGGGCCGCCTCGTTCCCGCAGGTCGCCTGGGACCAGGAGCACATCGACGCGCTCGCGGCCAAGTTCGTCCTCCAGCCGGCCCGCTTCGACGTCGTCGTCGCCTCCAACCTCTTCGGCGACATCCTCAGCGACCTCGCGGCCGCGGTCGCCGGATCCATCGGCGTCGCCCCGGCGGCCAACCTCAACCCCGAGCGGGACTTCCCCTCGATGTTCGAGCCGGTGCACGGCTCCGCGCCCGACATCGCGGGCCAGGGCATCGCCAATCCGCTGGGCGCGATCTGGTCCGCGGCCATGATGCTCGACCACCTCGGCCATCCCGCTGCGGCCAGGGACATCACGGACGCGATCACCTCGGTCCTGGCCAAGACCGATGTCCGCACCCGTGACCTGGGCGGAACCGCGTCCACCGCCGAGTTCACCGACAAGCTGATCGAGTTCCTCTGAGCCGTCTCCACCTGCCTCAAGGTGGCACACGGCATGGGTTGACCTGCAGGTTTCCCGGGCGGAAAGTGAACGCCATCCTCAGCGGGACCCGAACCGGAAGGTTCCGCACGGTGTCGGCACCGCGCTGGTCCCGACTACCACCCGACCACACCATCGAAAGGACGGCCTCATGCGCATCCCGAAGCGCGTCGCCGTGATCGGTGCCGGCAGCATGGGCAGCCAGGCCATGTGGCGACTGGCCGCCCGCGGGGCCGAGGTCATCGGCTACGACCGGTACGCCCCGGGGCACGACCGTGGCGCGGCCGGCGGCGAGAGCCGCATCTTCCGAGCGGCCCACCTCAGCGAAGCCGGGTACGTTCCGCTGCTGCGGCTCGCGGACGGGCTGTGGGAGCAGCTCCAGGCGGAGACGGGCCGGTCGCTGCGACGCCGCAGCGGATGCCTCGTGATGGGAGAGACCGCATCACCGGCCATGCGCCTCCTCCTGTCCGCCAGCTCCACCCATGGGCTGGACCACGAGGTGCTGGACCGGGAGGAACTCGCCCGCCGCTACCCGCAGCACCGCCTCCCGGACGGACACACCGCCGTCCTCGACCGCGAGGGCGCCATCATCAGGCCCGAGGCGTCGGTCCAGGCCGCCGCCACCCGCGCCGAGCAGCTGGGCGCCCGGCTGCGCCGCTACACCCCGGTGCGGGAGATCGCCCCCGCGGCGGGAGGCGGGGTGAACATCGTCACCGACCAGGGCACGGACCACGTCGACACCGCCGTGGTGACCGTGGGCCCCTGGATCAACACCCTGCTCCCGGACCTCCCCCGGAGCGTCGACATCCGCCGGGTGGTCTGCTCCTGGCACCTGCCCACCCGCCACGACTGGTTCGCGGGCGGGGCCCCTCCCTTCGTGCGCGCCACACCCCACGACTGCTTCGGGATCCCGTCGCCCGACGGCATCTCCGTCAAGCTCGGTCTCTCCTTCAAATACCATGCGCCGGTACCTGAGCCCGAACGGCTCGACCGTACGGTCCGCCCCGAAGAACTCGGCACCTTCCGCGAGCTCATCCGTGAACTCATGCCCGACCTGAACCCCGACCCCATCAGGCTGGCGGCCTACATGGAGGGCTACACCGAGTCCGGGAACCCGCTCGTCGGTCATCTCCCCGGCGAGGACGACATCGTCGTCATGGCCGGATTCTCCGGCAGCGGCTTCAAGCTCTCCCCCGCCATGGGCGAGATCGCCGCCGACCTGGCACTCGACGGCACCACGGACCACCCCGTCGACTTCCTCGCCCCGGCAGGAGTCGGCGCCGCCTGATCCCCGGCGCTTGTCCAGGGCATCCCCCACCTCGACACCTCTGTCACGAGCATGCCCGAAAAGGCCCGCGTCGGGCCGTAACCAGTTCCCCGTAGCAAGAAAACGGAGCACTTCCATGCCCATTCCCTCCTTCCAGTTCCGCCCGAAGTACGTCTCGTTCGACTGCTACGGCACGTTGATCGAGTGGCCGATGACCCCCACCACGCGTGAGCTCGTCGGCGACCAGATCCCGGCCGAGCACTGGGACCAGTTCGTCAAGGAGTTCCGCGGCTACCGCTACGACTCGGTCCTCGACAAGTACTACCCCTACGAGCAGACACTGCAGGCCGCCTTCGAGGGGGTCTGCCGCAAGTGGGGCCTGAAGGCGGCCCCGGACGCGGGCAAGCGGTTCGCCGACGGCGTCCGCAGCTGGGGCCCGCACGCCGACGTGCCGGACCCGCTGAAGAAGATGGGCGAGAACTACAAGCTGGTCATCCTCTCCAACGCCGACGACTCCTTCCTCGCCGAAAGCGTGCCCCGGCTCGGGGCGGACTTCCACGCGGTCTTCACCGCGGAGCAGGCCGGCTACTACAAGCCCCGCTACGCCGCGTTCGAGTACATGCTCGACCAGCTCGACGCGTCCCCCGAGGACTTCGTGCACGTCTCCTCGCACACCCGCTACGACCTGATGCCGATGCACGACATGGGCTTCCGCAACCTCGTCCTCCTGGACCGCGGCTGCGACCCGGTCACCCACGGCTACGACTACGTGACGGTGAAGTCCCTGGACGAGCTCAACACCATGCTCGGCATCTGACTCGCCGGAGGCAGTCCGAGCTCCCTCTTTTGGCCGTGCCCTGCAGCTCAGACGGGGGTTACGGTCGTGCCATGGACGAGCTGACCAAGATCTTCCATCGCGCTGCCGAGCACGCCGCCGCCTACCGCCGCTCGCTGCCCGAGCGGCCGGTGGCGCGGCCCGTCGACCACGCGGCCCTGCGCGCCGCGTTCTCCCGCCCCTTGAACCACTCACCCGCCGACCCGCTCACGGTGGTCGACGAGTTGGTGGCCGCCGCAGAGACCGGACTCGTCGCCACCGCGGGGCCGCGGTTCTTCGGGTTCGTCGTCGGCGGGGCGCTGCCCGCCGCCACCGCCGCGGAGATCCTCGCCGCCGGGTGGGACCAGAACGCCTTCAACGCCGCGCTCTCGCCCGCCGCGCTCGCAGCGGAGGAGGCGGCGGGTGGCTGGCTGAAGGACCTGCTCGGCATTCCCGCCACGGCGTCCACCGGGTTCGTCACCGGCGGGCAGGCGGCCAACACCGCAGGCCTCGCGGCAGCCCGTCAGCACCTGCTCACCGAGGCCGGCTGGGACCTCGGGCACAAGGGGCTGGGCGGCGCCCCGCGCCTGCGGGTGGTCGCGGGCGAGGAGCGCCACGCCACCATCGACCGCTCGCTGCGGCTGCTCGGCCTGGGCACCGACTGCCTGGAGACGGTCCGCACCGATGGACGCGGCGCCCTGGACACCGACGACCTGCGCCGCGTGCTGGCGTCCGACCGGGGCACGCCGGCGATCGTCTGTGCCCAGGCGGGCAACGTGAACGCCGGTGCCTGCGACGACCTGCGTACCGCCTGCGATCTCACCCACGCCCACGGCGGCTGGCTGCACGTCGACGGCGCCTTCGGCCTGTGGGCGGCCGCGAGCCCGGCGACCCGCCACCTCGTCGACGGCGTCGAGCTGGCCGACTCCTGGGCCTGTGACGGCCACAAGTGGCTGAACGTGCCCTACGACTGCGGCTACGCCTTCTGCTCCCGCCCCGCCGTTCACGCCGAAGCCCTGTCGTACACCGCCTCCTACCTCACCCGCGCCGACAGCACCGCGGCCGGCGGCGCCGACTACACGACCGAGTCCTCCCGCCATGCCCGCGGCTTCGCCACCTGGGCGGCGCTGCGCGAACTCGGCCGTGACGGCGTGGCCGCGCTCGTGGACCGCTGCTGCCTGCTCGCCCGCCGTTTCGCCGACGGCCTGTCCGCGGCGGGCTTCGAGGTGGTCAACGACGTGGTACTCAACCAAGTCCTCGTCGGCTTCGGCGACGACGCCCGCACCGATCACGTCGTGCGGGCGGTCCAGGACGACGGCACCTGCTGGATGGGCGCCACCACCTGGCGCGGCCGACGGCTGATGCGCATCTCGGTTTCCGGGCACAGCACGACGGAGGCCGACGTCGACCGGTCGATCGCGGCGATCGTGCGGCTGGCGCGGGCGTCGTGATCCTGGCGGCACTCATGAGGCCCGCGATGACGATCCTCAGGCGCTTTCCCCTGTAGAGGCCGAGCTGCACCTTGAGATGCGAGGCTCCCACCTCCCGCACCACGGCGTGGGCCTCGGCAAGGTACTCAGGTACGCCAGGAGCGCGACGGTGCGGCGGTACGGCCGACCGCCGCCGCCAGCTTGCGGAGCCGGCGCCAGTCCAGGCGCGGTGGCGCCTCGGGGACCCCGGGGCGGTTGCGGGGCACCCGGACGCGCAGGGCCCGGCGGGCGATGCGGCAATGGACGGGGGCGGGCAGGGTGAGCGCCTCACCGTCGAGGCCGACCTCCAGGTGCGAGGCGTCGGCCTCGACGACGACGTGCTGGGCGGTGAGCACCGTGAGCCCCTCCGGGCGCGGGGCCAGCAGGAGTTCGGCCGCTTCCACGGCACTGTCGACGCGGACGGCGAGCACGCCCAGCTTCCCGGAGTCGAGCCGCTCGCGCCGGCCGAAACCGAACGGGTCGTCCATGCGGTACGGGTTGTTGCTCACCAGCACGGCCTGCGGGTCGGCGATGGTGGTGCCGTCGGCGCCGGCGGTCAGCCGCGGGCCGCTCTGCCGGGTGAGCAGGTCGGGCAGCCGCTCCAGCGCCGCGCCCACCTTGTCCTCGCGGTAGCCCGGGCTCTGGACGACGGCCCCGTACACGCCGAACGAGGCGTTGTTGACGAAGGGGCGGCCGTCGGCGAAGCCGAGGTCGACGCGGAGTTCGACGCCGTCGGTGAGGGCGTCGAGGCACGTGGACGGATCGTCGCGGTCCAGGCCCAGGTCCATGGCGAAGTGGTTGCGCGTGCCGGCCGAGATGACGAGGAACGGCAGGCCGTGTTCCGCCGCGACGGCGGCGACCAGAGCCTGCGTGCCGTCGCCGCCCGCGACTCCGAGCAGATCGGCCCCGTCGGCCACGGCGGCCCTGGCCAGGGCGGTGACGTCATGGTGCTGGTTCCCGTCGAGGAGGACGACCTGGGCCCCCAGCGCCTCGGCCTTCTCCTTGAGGCCGAACTTCTCGACCTTGCCGCCGCCGGACCGGGGGTTGAGCAGGAGGAAGGGGCGTTTCGGCGGTGGCGTGCGGTGCTCCTTGACCCGTACCGGCCGCAGACCCGTGCTGCGCAGGGCATAGCGGCCGCTCCAGACCGCGAGGCACCACAGCACCAGGGACGCGAAGACCACCCAGAGCAGATTGGCGGCCGCGAAGAGGGTGATGACGGAGACAGGTGTGCCGACGGCCAGGGCGGCCGCCCCCGTGCGGGCGGGTCCCCGGCGGGACAGGACCCACCAGAGCGCCGCCGCGGTCAGGGCGAGTCCCGCCAGGCCGACGGCGAGCATCAGCAGTCCTTTCAGACCGCCGGACACGAGGGGCAGCAACGCCGCCAGCGCGACCGCGGTGAGGGCGCCCCTGGCCGCCCATCTCTGCCGGCGGTGATACCGCTCGCTCATCGCCGATCCCATGTGGTTCCTCCACTCGAAGGCGCGGGCGGGCCTTCCGGACCGCGCTCGGCCGTGAAACATGGTGCCCGCCGACGGATCGGCATGGCCACTGCCATCCCTGATGGCTCCCCCGCCGTGGGGCGCGTCAGACGTGACGATCTTCCGGGGCGGAGCCATCGGTAGCGTACGCGGCCCCGCGAGCGCTGTTCCGCGCACCGGGGCACATCGGTGCCCAACCGTGCCGCCGCTGCCGACAGTGGTTCCGCACTCCCCCTTGACCTGGTGAGTCTCATTCCGCAACTCTGCTGCTTGGCACAGTTCCTGTCGACGAGGAGGCCGGCACGCGATGGAGTGGACGGGCGCGCGGTACGCGGACGGACCGACGGTCGAGGTGAGTACGTGGATCGACGCCCCGCCGGGGCGGGTGTGGGCGCTGGTGTCGGACGTGACGCGGATGCCCGAGTTGAGCGAGGAAGTCCAGTCGGTGCGGTGGGTCGACGGGGCCACCGGTCCCACGGTCGGGGCCCGGTTCGCAGGGCGGAACAAGCACGAGGCGTTCGGCGAGTGGGAGACGACCTCCACGATCGTCGCGTGCGAGCCCGGCCGGGTGTTCTCCTGGGCGGTCGGTGATCCGGACGAGCCCAGTGCCGTCTGGCGGTTCGGCCTCGCACCCGAGAACGGCGGGACCGAGCTGTCGCAGTGGATGCGGATGGGGCCCGGTCGCTCCGGGCTCTCCTTCGCGATCGACGCCATGCCGGAGAAGGAGCAGAAGATCGTGTTCGTGAGGTTGCGGGAGTTCGAGCGCGGCATGACCGCCGCGCTGGAGCGGATCCGGCAGTGGGCGGAGGGGTGATGCGGACGGCGACGACCGTCGAGGCATCGGGCCTCGGCTCCTGGTCCCGGCAGGCCGACTTCGTCGTCGAGGCCGAGAAACTGGGGCTCGACATCTGCTGGGTGGCCGAGGCGTGGGGCTCCGACGCCCCGTCCGCCCTGGGCTTCTACGCGGCCCGTACGGAACGGATGCTGCTGGGCTCCGCGGTCATGCAGGTCGGGACGCGCACACCGGTGGCGCTCGCCCAGACGGCGATCACCCTGTCGAATCTGTCCGGCGGGCGCTTCCTGCTCGGTCTCGGCCCCTCGGGTCCGCAGGTGATGGAGGGCCTGCACGGGGTGCCGTTCGCCCGTCCCCTGGTGCGCGTGCGCGAGACGGTGGAGATCGTGCGGCAGGTGCTCGCGGGCGGCAAGATCTCCTACTCCGGCTCCGAGTTCAGGATTCCGCTGCCCGGCGGGGAGGCGGTGCCGATGCGCCTGTCCATGCGGGCCGAGCACGCCGTGCCCGTCTACCTGGCCGCGCTGTCACCCGCGATGCTGCGGCTGACCGGCCGGATCGCGGACGGCTGGCTCGGCACCAGCTTCGTCCCGGAGGGTGCGGCGGACGCCTACTTCGCCCCGCTGGACGAGGGGCTGGCCTCCGCCGGCCGCAGCCGCGCAGGCTTCGACGTCTGCCAGGGCGCCGAGGTCGCCTTCGCCCCGGACGAGGAGGCGCTGGGCGCCATGGTCGCGGGCCGGAAGAAGGAACTCGCCTTCAGCCTGGGCGGCATGGGTTCCGCGTCGGCCAACTTCTACAACCGGGCCTACAGCCGGCAGGGCTGGGCCGAGGTCGCGGCGGAGGTGCGGGAGCGCTGGCAGGCGGGTGACCGGGACGGTGCTGCCGGTCTGGTCACCGACGAGATGGTGCTGGCGACCACGCTCATCGGCACGGAGGAGATGGTGCGGCGGCGGCTGCGCGTCTGGCGGGACGCCGGGGTGGACACGGTCCGTCTCTACCCGGCCGGACAGACCCTTCAGGACCGGCTCGACACCCTCGGCCGGGCGATCGAGTTGGTCCGTGAGGTCGGCGCCACGACCTGAACAGGGCAGGCAGGTAGGCTCCCTTGCCGATCATCGGACGACACGAACAACAGGGGGGCTCCGTGCGGGCCATGGGTACCGTGACGACGACCGCGCTCGCATGCCTGCTGACGGGTGCCGCACTGACCGGGTGCGGCACCGGCGGCACCGGCGAGGAGAAGTCCGCCGACGACATCCTCGACGAGGCCAACGCGACCATGCGGAAGCTGAACTCGGTCACCGTCGACATCACCAACCGCACGACGAGCGGCGGTTCGGTCACCAACCGTCTCCAGACCGACCTCGACAGCCGGTGCAGATCCAGGACCACCTGGTCCCGGGGCGGCACCCTGGAACAGATTCGGCTCGGCGAGACGGACTACGTCCGGCCGAACCGGGCCTACTTGCAGAAGTGGAAGAACTACCCGGGCCTCACCGGCGAGCAGAAGCGGTGGGTGAAGACGCCGGTGGACCCCGCCGGCGCCGGCCGCGACGGTCTCGCGTCCTGTGAACGGCCCTTCGACTCGTTCGGCACGGCACGCAAGGGCGGCTCCGCCCGCGTCGAGGGCACGAAGGCCGTCAAGCTGGTGGTGACCGACAAGGCGGACAAGGCGGGGACGTACACCTTCTACGTGGCGGCCGAGGGCAGGCCGTACCTGCTCAGGACGGTCTACAAGAGCGACGCACAGCAGACCACCACCTCCTTCAGCGACTTCGACGAACCGCTCGACATCCGGGCGCCGAAGGCGGGCGAGGTGCTGAGCGTGCCGGGCGGCAGCTGACCGGCGCCGCGGGAGAGCGGGCGATCGCCGACAGCGCTTTCCGTTGGAATTCGGCAGCAATTGGCCGAGTGGGACGAACAGGCGCACAAGGGCTTGACGGGGCGAGATGCGCTCGGCCTACTGGAAGGCGCAGCCGGCCGTGTCGGGGGTCTGGTCCGGCGCGGGCCCCTCGGGCCGAATCGCTCCGTCCTCCCCCGCCGAGACGCAGATCAGGGGTCTGATGGTGCGGCGACGATGGGCAGCTGCGGTGGGCCTGGTGGCCTGCCTGCTGTTGCTGCATCTCGTGGTCCCGGGGCTCGCCCCGGGCGGGCGCACGGGTGAGGCCGCGGTCACGGCGGCGGTGGACGCGACGGAGCCGGGGCCGGCTTCGGGCACCGGCTCCGAAGGGCCCGGGGCCGAAGGCGCCGGGGAGCCCTGTCCGTGCGAGGAGGAGCCGTCGGTCCGCAAGCCGGCGGCACGGACGCCGAGGACGGCGGGAGCGGCCCGGGCGGGCGCCGTGGTGACCGGCGCGTCCCTGGTGGACCGGGGTGGTACGGACGTCCGA
Organism: Streptomyces afghaniensis; assembly: GCF_044327915.1. NCBI lineage: Bacteria > Bacillati > Actinomycetota > Actinomycetes > Kitasatosporales > Streptomycetaceae > Streptomyces > Streptomyces afghaniensis. The sequence continues at coordinate 99,563 of NZ_JBIRGJ010000013.1, read as the reverse complement.
GCGGTGGGAACGGGCCGGTGTCCAGGGGTGGCCGCAACCGCCCCGAACGCCGCTGAACTACAGACGTTTCGCTGCTGAGTGACGGCAGTACCGACAGGGGCCTGCGCCGTGCGGCCCGAGTACTGCCTGGTGCCGGTACGCGGTGATGTGCGGGCCTTCGTGTGTCCCCATGCCGATGACACAGGAGGCGGAGTTGCCCGGAAAGCGTGTTCTGATTCTGAAGCCGGACGAACTGAGCCCGTCCGACCGGAAGATGTGGCGGGAGATACGGACGGAGTCCGGTGCCCCGGCGAATCCCTTTCTCGACCCGGCGTTCACCACGGCGGTGGGCCAGGTCAGGCCCGCGGCCAGAGTGGCGGTGTTGCACGACGACGGCTCCCCGGTCGGGTTCTTCCCGTACGAGAGGGGCCCTTTGGGGCAGGGCAGGGCCATCGGGCTCGGCGTGTCCGACAGTCAGGGGGCGGTGCTGCGCCCCGGGATCCGGCTCGACGCCCGCAGGTTACTGAGGTCCTGCGCGCTGTCGTCCTGGGAGTTCGACAACCTCGAAGCCGGCCAGGGGGTGTTCGTGCCGCACGCGGTCGAGGAACTCGCGTCCCCGGTCGTCGACATCGACGAGGGGTTCGAGCGGTACACGCAGCGGCTGCGCGCGAAGTCGCCGGGCTTCCTCAGACAGACCCTGGCCAAGGAGCGCAGGCTGGCCCGGCAGGTCGGCGAGGTGCGGTTCGCGTACGACGCCCGGGACCCGGGCGCCTTGCGGGCGCTGATGGAGTGGAAGTCGGCGCAGTACCGGCGGACCGGCCGGCGCGACCGGTTCTCGCAGGAGTGGATCACCCGGCTGGTGGGGCTGCTCCGGGAGAGCGAGGAACCGGAGTGCCGTGGCGTGCTGTCCGTGCTGTACGCGGCGGACCGGCCCGTGGCCGCGCACTTCGGGCTGCGCTCGCGCACGGTGCTGTCCTGGTGGTTCCCGGCGTACGACCGCGCCTACGCCAAGTACTCCCCCGGCCTGGTGCTCCAGCTGAGGATGCTTCAGGCCGCGGCGGCCGACGGCGTCGGGACGGTCGACCTGGGGAGCGGTCCGGCCCGCTACAAGGAGTCGCTCAAGACCCGTGACCTGCCGGTGTACGAGGGGGTGGTGGTACGGCCGGTGCCGGGCGGGGCTGCCCACTGGGTGAGCCGGGAGCCCGCACGGGCCGCCCGTCGCTTCGTTCGCAACCGGCCTCGCCTGGCCGGCGTGGCGGCGCGGGCCCTGGAGGAGGTGGGGCGGCTGCGCGGTCACTGAGACCGGCCCGGCCGGGCGCCCGGCTCCGGGGAACCGGGCGCGCCGCGGTCAGCTCGTGCCGGTCCAGCTGTGGGCGACGTCCACGATGACGCGGCCGTCCAGCTGCAGCACCCGGAAGGGCAGCCGGGCGCGGACGCCGAGCCCGATCTGGGTCTCCCCCTCGAAGCTGCCGGCGAACCGGGTGTCCCGGAAGGTGCGGTAGCCGGTGAGGTCCACACCCGGCAGCGGGCGCGAGACCCGGCCGGGATACGTGGCGGCGCCGGTCTCCGGGTCGTAGGCGGGCGCTGCCACCCGGACCTCGAGGACGGCTCCGCCGGCCACGGGAATCTCCCGGCCCGAGCCGTCCTGGTAGAGCCGGTCGACGTAGCGGACCGAGTAGCCGACGTCGCTGCCCCCGCCGGGCACGTCGACGACCATCCGGTCGAAGCAGGTGTGACGGCCGGTCCGGATGTCCTTCACCGGCGCGATCGTGCCGCTGGTGTCGGTCTTGGGGAGGCTGCCCCAGCCGGTCGGGCAGGCCGTGGCCTGAGTGGCGGCCCGGGCGGCGACCGGTGTGGCACCGGCCGGGACGGCTGCCACGGTCACCGTGGCACCCACGAGCGCGAGAGTCGCGCATGCTGTTCTGATTCGTACCATTTCCGCCCCCGAGGCTCGCATGTTGCTGGTATGGGGTGAGACGACCGGCCGGACCGAAAGGTTGCACCCACCGCGCCGGACCGCCGACCATGGCACATCCTGGTGGGGAGCGATGGGGTCCGGTGCGTCCGTACCGGGAGGACGCGAGATGGATGAGTCAGCCGCCGGACCGGACGGGCCGCGGTCACGCGACGGCCCGGGCCGGGGCGGTGGTGACGGCCGGGTCCGGACCGGGGACACCGGCTGGATCGAGGCTGCCCTGACCTCTGCGCTGATCGGGGCCGTACGGGACCTCGGGGGCTACGGCGGACTGGTCTACCTGCGCTCCCGCGACCGGCGTTCGCTCGTGCTCGCGATGGTGACCGGGGTGCCCCGGTCGCTGCTCAGGTCCTGGTGGCGGGTGCCGGTGGGCGGTGCGCTGCCCATGGCGGAGGCCTACCGGCGCGACGAGACCCTGTGGCTGCCGGACGAGCGCGCCACCATGGTGCGCTTCCCGCACTTCACCGCCGGGCTGCCGTACTCCTTCGGCTCCGCCTACCAGCCGGTACGGGCCGGCGGCGAGGCCGTGGGTGTCCTGGTCGTGCTGCGTTCGGCCGCCCGGTCGCCGATGGACGCGGCCGCGGTGGAGCAGGCGCTGCGGCCCGCCGGGCAGGCCATGGAGGAGCGCCTCACCCGCCTCGCCGCCGGCCGGCCGGGCACGGGCCCTGCCGCGTACCGGGTCGAGTACGACGGCGAACCGGTCGGCGTGCGGCTGCCCACGCCCGCCGTCCATCCTCCTGTCCGGGTCGGGCTCATCGACTGGGACCTGGACAGCGACCGGTGCACGGCGGACGACGAGGCCCTGGCTCTCCTCGGCATCGGCCGGACGGAGTTCGGCGGCACGATGGCGGACATCGAGGCCCGTATCAGCCCCGACGACCTGCACGAACTGCGGGCGAGCCGGCGCGACGCGCTCACGCTCGGCCGGGTCAGGTCCCGGCACTTGCGGGTGCGGGACGACTCCGCGGGCGAGGCGGAGGCCGGCTACCGGCCCGTCGAGCTGTGGGGGCATCTCGGGCACGGCGGCGCCGGTTCCGCCCGGGTCCTGGTGGGGGCCCTCGTCGACGCGGTCAGCGGGCTCACGGCGGCCGAGGCCGCCGAGCGGCTGCCCGACGGTCTCTTCTCCCTGGACCAGGACGGCCGCGTGACGTACGCCAACCGCTGCTGCGAGGAACTGCTGGGCGGCGGCCGGGAGGCGCTCCTGGGCCGCTATCCGTGGGAGGTGATCACCTGGCTCCGGGATCCCGCGTACGAGGACCGCTACCGGGCGGCGATGCTGTCGCAGGAACAGGTGTCCTTCCTCGTGCGGCATCCCGCCGGGAACTGGCTGAGCTTCGTGCTGTACCCGGATGTGCACGGGCTCACGGGCCGGGTCCGTCCGGCCGGACCGCCCACCGAGGCCGGGCCTGCGCTCGAGGCGGGGTCCACCGCCGGTCCCGTTCCGGGAGCCGTGACGCCGCCGCCCGGGCCGGTCGCCGCGGCGCGGGCCGGTGCGCTGTACCACGTGGTGCAGATGGCGAGCGTGCTCACCCAGGCGGTCACCGTCGAGGACGTGTGCCGGGCCGTGTCCGAGCAGCTGCTGCCCGCGTTCGGTGTCCGGGAGCTCGCCCTGTACACGGTGCGCGAGGGCCGGATGTACCTGCTGTGGGAGTCGGGCTACCCGGAGGGCTTCCTCGCCCCGTTCGAGGGTGTCACCCTCGACACGCAGCTGCCCGGCGTGCACGCGCTGACCACGCGGCTGCCGCTCTTCTTCGAGTCGCCCGAGGACCTATCCGTCGCCTACCCGGGCATCACCCTGGACCGCATGAGCGCCTGGTCGTTCCTGCCGCTGATCGCCTCCGGGCATCCCGTCGGCTCGTGCATCCTCGGCTGGGACACCCCGCACCGGTTCACCCCGGACGAGCGTGCCGCGCTCACCGCGCTGAGCGGGCTGGCCGCGCAGGCGCTGGAGCGGGCGCGGCTCTACGACGCCGAGTCCGCTGTCGCCCGTGGTCTTCAGGAGGGGCTGCTGCCGCACCGGCTGCCCGCCGTCGTGGGGCTGCGCACCACCGGCCGCTATCTGCCCGGCACCCAGGGCATGGCCATCGGCGGCGACTGGTACGACGTGATCACCACGGGGCGCGGGGTGGCCCTGGTCATCGGGGACGTGGAGGGCCACAGTGTCGGAGCCGCCGCGGTGATGGGCCAGTTGCGCAGTGCGGTGCACGCCTTCGCCGCGAGCGAGTGGCCACCGCAGGAGGTCATCACGCACACCAACCGGCACCTGGCCGAGCTGGAGGCGGACGTCTGCGCCACCTGCTGCTACATCGAGCTGGACCCGCGTACGGGGCGTGCGTTCGCCGTGCGGGCCGGGCATCCCCCGCCGCTGCTGCGCCGCCCCGACGGGCACGCCGAGACGCTGGATCTCGTGGGCGGCGTCATGCTGGGCGTGCAGCCCGACGCGGACTATCCCGTCACGGAGCTCACGCTGGCTCCGGGCAGTGTCCTCGCCCTGTACACCGACGGGCTCGTGGAGCAGCCCGGCAGCGACATCGAAGCCGGCATCGAGGAGGTCCGTCGCTGCCTCGCCGACACTCCGGCGGACTCGGTGGACCATCTCGCGGACCGGCTGGTGCGGACGGCCCGCCGCGCCCGGGAGCGGCCCGACGACGTGGCGCTGCTGCTGACGGCGTACCGCTGAGGGACCGGGCCCGCTCACGCGACCGGCGTGGGCGACGTGGCGCGGGGTACGGTGGGCGGGACGTGTGAGCGAGGCGGTGGTGGCGGTGGAGTGGCAGCGGTACGCCGAGCAGATGGCGATGCTCGCCCGTGATCTGGTGGCGCAGGATTCGGTGCAGGCGACGCTGGACGAGATCGCGGCTGCCGCTGTGAAGCTGGTCGAGGGCTGTGACGCGGCCGGGATCCTGACGGTGTCCAAGGGCAAGGCCGTGACGCTCTCCGTCTGCGGCGACATGGTCGAGGAGTCCGACCGGCTGCAGGGCGAGCTGGGCGAGGGACCGTGTTTCGACGCGGCCCGGCGCGTGGACGGCGAGCGGCTGTTCCGCATCGCCGACATGACGAAGCCGCAGCCGTCCTGGCCGCGGTTCTCCCAGGCGGCCCGCGACCTCGGGATAGGCAGCATGACCGGTGTGCTGCTCTACACCGGCGAGGACAACTTCGGCGCGCTCAACCTGTACTCGCGCCGGCCGGGGGCCTTCGGCAAGGACATCGAGGCCGCGGGCTGGCTGCTCGCCTCCCATGCCGCCGTGGCGCTGAAGACCGCCCGCACCGTCGACCAGCTCGAGCACGCCCTGGAGACCCGGCACGCCATCGGGGAGGCCATGGGGATCCTCATGGAGCGCCACCGGATGAGCGAGGACGAGGCCTTCGACGTGCTGCGGCGCATCTCCCAGCACCACAACATCAAGCTGCGCGACGTCGCCCGGCACGTCCGCGTCGAGGCTGCCGGCCAGGCATGACCGGAGCGGTGCGGTACCTCACGCCGGGCCGCCGTCGGTGTGGGCGGTGCGCAGCAGGAGCACGGTGATGTCGTCGGCGTGCTGTCCGGTGGGGGCCGTGTGGTGGACGAGCCTGTCGATGAGCCGTTCCAGTTCGTGGCCGTCGCCGGCGTTCAGGTGCCCGGCCAGGTCGGAGGTGGTCCGGGCCGTGTCGGTGCCGGGGAGCTCGACCAGGCCGTCGGTGTACAGGGCGAGGGTGGTGCCGGGCGGCAGGGGCGCGGTGGTGACCGGGTAGGCGGCGCCGGTGTCGATGCCCAGCAGGGGGCCCGGTTCGACGTCGAGGATGCCTGCGGTGGCGTGGACGGGGCGCAGCAGCGGTGGCACGTGGCCCGCGCTGGCGAAGGCCGCACGGTGGTGTGCCAGGTCGAGGTGGGCGTAGAGGCAGGAGACGAGCAGTTCGGAGTCGAGGTCGGCCAGCAGCCGGTTGGTGCGGGCGAGGACCTGGCCGGGTGCGGCGCCGGCGGTGGCGTGGGCGTGGATGGCGGTGCGGACCTGGCCCATGAGAGCGGCGGCGGTGATGCTGTGGCCTTCGACGTCGCCGATGACGGCGGCCGCGGTCGTGTCGTCCAGGCGCAGGACGTCGAAGAAGTCGCCGCCGACCTCGATGCCGTGGCCGGCGGGCAGATAGCGGGCGGCGACGTCGAGCCCGGGCAGGTGCGGCACGGCCCGGGGCAGCAGGGCGCGTTGGAGTTCGTGGACGAGTCGCTGCTGGGCGTCGTAGAGGCGGGCGCGGTCGAGGGCCTGGGCGATCAGGCCGGACAGCGAGGTGAGGACGGCGCGTTCGTCTGCGGTGAAGGTGTGCGGGTGGTCGTAGGACAGGATGCAGCAGCCCACCGGCCGGCCGGAGATGACCAGCGGGAGGAACGCCCAGGCCTGTTTGCCGCTGATCCGGGGTGCTCTGGGGTAGGTGCCGGCCATCTCGGCCGGGTCGGCGAAGAAGGCGGGGGCGCCGCTGGCGAGGACCTGACCGGCAGGGGTGAGTTCGGTGTCCAGTGACAGGGCGTCGAGGCGTTCGATGACGTCGGCCGGGTAGCCGTGGTAGCCGGTGATCTTCAGACGGCCGGCCTCGGCGGCGGACAGCACGAGGCCCTGGGCGCCGAAGGCGGGCAGGATCTGGTGGGCGATCAGCGACACCAGGTCGCGCACGGTCACCGTCTCGGTGAGCGCGGCGGCGAGGTGCACGAGTTGGTAGAGGCGTCCCGTCGGTGCGGCAGCAGCGGGCCGTGCGGCGGCTGGCGGTGGAGGAGCCTCGCTCTGTTCTCCCCTCGGGGCGACGCGGACGCTGATGCCGCTGGTGCCGGGGTAGAGCTGGAAGGTCAGCCACCGGTCCGGCGGGCGCAGCGCGGTGAAGGACACAGGGGCGCGGCTGACGACCGCGCTGCGGTAATGGTCCTCGTGGACGGGATCGTCCAGCCAGGACAGGGACTGCCAGGGCCGGGTGCCCAGCAGCCGGTCGGCGCGGCGGCCGAGCAGGCGGGCGGCGGTGGCGGAGGCGAAGGTGATGCGGCCCTCCAGATCGAGGTTGAGGGCGCCCTCCGGGAGGCGTTCGAGGTAGTCGGCGGCGGCCAGGCCGGTCTGCACGGGGTGGTGCGCGGCCTCGATGGGGACGACGCGCGGCTGGTCCGGCAGGGTGGGCGGCCGGGAGGCCTCGTCCAGGAGGCGGGCCATGCGGCGGGCGCCGGCGGTGATGTCGCCTCGTTCGCGGGACGTGCCCCTGCGTGGACGTACGGCGGGCCACATCAGCACGATGCCGCCCCAGCGGCGCCGTACACCGCTCAGCGGGACCGCGGCGAGGGCGAACGGGTAGGGCAGGACGGCGGCGGCCCGCGGGTAGCGGCGGGCCATCTCGTCCTGGCTGCCGATGCGGACCAGGGTGTCGTCGCGGATCGCGTCGGCGACCGGGACGGGTGCCGTCAGCGGCAGGCGCTGCCACGTGACGGTGAACGACACCGGCAGACCGCACAGCGCCACCAGGCGCAGCAGCGGCTCCGCCTCGTCGATCAGGTAGAGGCCGCCGATCGAGGCGCCGGTAGCGCGCACGATTTCGGCCAGGGCCGCCCCCAGGGCGTCGTCCAGCGATCCGGCGCCCCTGGGCGGCTCGTCGCTCCCGGGCATGGTGTCCTCCCGCTCTTATCCGGACGCTACGCCTCGCGGGGCGTGGGGGCACGTCACAGGCCGGGCTGCGGCAGGACGCGTGGTGGTGCGGGGCGTGGCCGGGCGGTTGCCGGAAGGCATGGCCGGGCGGTGTGCCCGGCTGGCAGAATCGGAGGTCCGCGACGGCGACCGGGAGGCCGGCCTTGCAGACGCTGACATCGCGGGAACCGCTGGCCGTCGCCGTCACCGAAGCGATCCGGGGCGGTGATCTGCCCGGACTCCGGCACCTGCTCGCCGAGCATCCCGGCCTGGCCACCGTCCGTGTCACCGAGCACGGGGAGGACGGCGAGGGCACGCGCAGTCTGCTGCACATCGCGACCGACTGGCCCGGTCACTACCCGCACGGCCCCGAGGTGATCGCCGCGCTGGTCGCCGCCGGGGCCGATCCCAACGCCCGCTTCGGCGGGGCGCACGAGGAGACGCCGCTGCACTGGGCGGCCAGCAGCAACGACGTGCCTGTCCTGGACGCGCTCATCGCCGCGGGGGCCGACATCGAGGCCCCGGGTGCGGTGATCGCCGGCGGCACACCGCTCGCCGACGCCCGGGCCTTCGGTCAGTGGCGTGCCGCGCACCGTCTCGTCGAGCACGGTGCCCGCACCACTCTCCAGGACGCCGCCACGCTCGGCCTGCTGGACCGCGTCCGGGCGTACGTCGAGGCCGACGAGCCGCCTGCGCCCGACGAGATCACCAGCGCCTTCTGGGGCGCCTGCCACGGCGGTCACCTGCCCACCGCGCAGTATCTCCACCGGCACGGCGCCGACATCGACTGGTGCGGCTACGACGACCGGACCCCGCTCGGCATCGCCGGTGCCCAGGGCGCCGACGACGTCGTGCGGTGGCTGCGCGGCCTGGGTGCGCGGAGCCGCCCGTAGTGCCCGCGGTGTCTCACAAGCAGTAGCGCACGAGCCACTCGTCCTGGTTGTACGCGGTGCGCGCCGGGTCGGGCGTGCCGGCGGCCCGTTCCTCGACCGTGTCCTCAAGGCGCACCGGCTCCGGCAGTGTCCCGAACCGGGCCTTGCGTGCTGCTGCCTCCGCCTCGCTGCTCCGCTGCGACGTCCCGTCGTCCACGGCGATTCCCCTCTCCGGCTGGTCTGTGACGACCGATCGGCCTCCCTGGGCAAAGAGTTGACGCGCGAGCCGGGCTCATGGTTCCCGCGGGGTCGCTTGTTCGACCCTACGAACTTTCCGCTCGGCTGTTTTCCTTGGGTTCCGCCAGTGATAGGAAACCTTCCTATCAGTTCTGCACGGCCAGCTCTCCCGACCCCCCACCCTGCTTGGAGGCCCCGTGAGACACCCATCGACCCCGGCAGCACGCCGCACCGTTCTGGCGCTGTTCGGCGCGGCCCTCGCCGCCACCCCGTTCCTCAAGCCCCCGCGTGCCACGGCGTCCGTCCGTGCGGCCGGGCTCGACGACCCGGCGAAGAAGGAGATCGCCATGCAGCTCGTGTCGAGCGCGGAGAACTCCTCGCTGGACTGGAAGGCGCAGTACCAGTACATCGAGGACATCGGTGACGGCCGCGGCTACACCGCCGGCATCATCGGGTTCTGCTCCGGCACCGGCGACATGCTCGGCCTCGTCGAGCTGTACACCGACCGCAAACCAGGCAACGTCCTGGCGAAGTACCTGCCGGCGCTGCGCAGGGTCGACGGTTCCGACTCGCACGACGGGCTCGACCCCGGCTTCCCCGGCGACTGGCGCAGGGCGGCCCGCGACGCCGAGTTCCGGCGGGCCCAGGACGACGAGCGCGACCGGGTGTACTTCGGCCCGGCGGTCCGGCAGGGGAAGGCGGACGGACTGCGGGTCCTGGGCCAGTTCGCGTACTACGACGCCATCGTCATGCACGGCGACGGCAACGACCCCCTGAGCTTCCGCAGCATCCGCAAGCGGGCGCTGCGCACGGCTAACCCGCCGGCGTGGGGCGGTGACGAGGTGCGGTATCTCGACGCCTTCCTGGACGCACGCGTGTGGGCCATGAAGCAGGAGGAGGCGCACAGCGACACCAGCAGGGTCGACACGGCGCAGCGTGTCTTCCTGCGCAAGCGCAACCTCGACCTCGACCCGCCGCTGGACTGGAAGGTCTACGGCGACAGCTATCACATCGGCTGACGACCGCGGCCCGGGCGGGGATTGGTCCTGCAAGCAGGCACAGAAGTGGACTCCTTCCCGGGCCGCCCGGCTGCCTAGCGTCGCCCGTATGAACGCCACCACCACGCGCGGCGCCCTTCTCGCCGCGCTCGCCTGTGTCCTCGTCGGCGGGTCCTTCACGGCCAACAGCGTCCTGGGCGACTACCCGTACGCGGGCGGTCAGTTCCTGCGGTACGGGCTGGCCTGTCTGGTGCTCGTGCCCCTGGCCGGGAAGGGCACGGCCGCCCGGCTGCGGGCACTGACCCTCCGTCAGTGGGTTCGGCTCGCCCTGCTGGCCGCGGTCGGCATGGTCGGTTTCAACCTGGCCGTCATCGCCGCGGAGCGCACGGCGGAACCGGCGGTCCCGGGTGTGTTCGTCGGCTGTGCGCCGGTGGTGGTCGCGGTGCTCGTGCCCCTCCTGGACGGGCGTCGGCCGCAACGGGCCGTGCTGTACGGGGCGTTGCTCGTGGCCGTCGGCGCCTGCACCGTCCAGGGCTGGGGGCGCACCGACGGCGCGGGCATCGCCTTCTCCGTGTGCGCCCTGGCCGGGGAAGTCGGGTTCGCCGTGCTCGCCGTACCCGTACTGCGGCCCCTCGGCCCCCGGCTGCTGTCCGCCACGGTGTGCGCGGTCGCCGCGCTGGAGTCGGCGGCGGCCGGGCTGCTCGCCGACGGCGGCGGGTGGCTGCGACGCCCGGACGCCGTCGAGACCTCCGCGCTGCTGTGGCAGGCGGTGGTGGTCACCGTGGTCGGCTTCGTGTGCTGGTACATGGGCATGCAGCGGATCGGCGCGGAACGCGCCACCCTGTTCTCCGGCCTCATCCCGGTCGCGGCGGCCTGCACCGCACCGCTCGTCGGCACGGGCTCCTACGGCCTGGCGCAGGCGGCCGGCAGCGCGCTGGTCGGTCTCGGTGTCGCCCTGGGGTCCGGGGCGCAGACGCGGCCGGGCAGCGGCAGGCCGTCGGCGATCCGGGCGGACGACCGCACTCCCCAGGCGGCCGCCTTCCGGGGGAACGGCCGCCCCGAGGGGCGTGGCGACGCCGTGTCCGGCACGCCCGGGTGATCCCTCGCGCCTCTAATGGACGGCGTCGCACGTTCCGGCCCACACAGGAGTCCACGTCCATGCCGCACACCCGCACCGGTGAAGAGGACGAGAAGGCCGCGCGTGCGGGGCTCCTGCGGAGGCTGGGCGAGTGGTGCGCGCGCCACTTCGTGGTCGTCGTCATCGCCTGGCTCGTGGCACTCGTGGCACTTCAGGTCGTCAGCCGCTCGGTCGGCGGCACGTACTCCGACAACTTCACCCTGCCCCAGGCGCAGTCGCAGAAGGGGCTGGACGTGCTCGAGAAGCACGATCCGCAGGCCGGCGGCTACAGCAGCCAGATCGTGCTGCACGAGGACGGGAAGTCCCTGAGCTCTCTGAGTTCCCAGATGTCCACCGCGGTCGCCGACCTGGAGAAGCTGCCGCACGTCCTGTCGGCCCAGAACCCGCTCTCCGCCTCGGGCTCGTCCTCCGGTCAGTCGCAGCAGAACGTGGGGCCGTTGTCGGACGACGGGAAGACGGCCTACATCACCGTCCGCTTCGACGTACAGCCGTCGACCCTCGGCGACGACTATCTGAACGGGGTCGACGACGCCGTACAGCCGCTGCGTTCGGCCGGGGCGGAGGTGGAGTACGGCGGGCCGCTCGGCGAGCTCGCCCGGCCGGCCGCCGACGACCGGGTGAGCGAGCTGATCGGGTTCGGCGTGGCCGTCGTCGTGCTGCTGGTCGGGTTCGGGAGCGTGATCGCCGCCGGCGTCCCGCTGCTGACCGCACTGATCAGCGTGGTCGCCGGTCTCGCGATCCTCGGGCTGCTGGCCGCCGCGTTCACCTTCGCGACCGTCTCACCGACCCTGGCCACGATGATCGGCCTCGGTGTCGGGATCGACTACGCCCTGTTCCTGATCACCCGTCACCGGCAGAACCTCCTCGACGGAGCGGACCCGGTGCGGGCCGCCGGGCAGGCCGCCGCCACCAGCGGCCGCGCCGTCCTCGTTTCCGGCTGCACGGTGATCATCGCGCTGGCGGGCCTGTCCACGTCCGGGGTCTCCTTCATCGCGAAGCTCGGGCTCGCCGCCGCCGTCACCGTGGTCTCGGCCGTCGCCGGCGCGCTCACCCTGGTTCCGGCCCTGCTCGGGCTCCTCGGCCGGCACATCGACCGCTACCGGGTGCGCCGACCCGTCGCCGAGACCGACGCCGGGGCGGGTGACGCACCACAGGGCACCTGGCACCGGTACGCGCAGCGGGTGGAGCGCAGGCCGCTGTGGTTCCTTGCGGCGGGTGTCGCCGTGATCGTCGTCCTGGCGATCCCGGTGCTGTCCATCCGCCTCGGTCACATCGGTGACGGCGCCGACCCGACGTCCTTCACCGACCGGCGGGCGTACGACCTGATGACCGACGCGTTCGGGCCCGGCTCCAACGGTCCGCTGACCGTGGTCATCGACCAGACGGACGTACCGGACTCGCAGCGCTCCACACTGGCCTCGAAGGCCCAGCAGACGCTCGACTCGGCCAAAGACGCCGCCGTCGTCACCCCTTTGACGGCCACCCAGGACGGGGACGTCCTGATCGGCACGGTCTACTCGCCCCGGTCCCCGCAGAGCGCCACGACCACGGACCTGACCAACCGTCTGGTCGACGACACGCTGCCGGACGCCGTCCAGGGCACGAACGCCAAGGGTTATGTCACCGGCACGACGGCGGCCCAGGTCGACTTCCGCGACATCGTCGCCTCCCGGCTGCCGGTGATCATCGCCGTCGTGGTGGCCGTGGCGTTCCTGATCATCCTGGCCGTGTTCCGGGGGCTGCTCGTCGCCGTGAAGGCCGCCGTCCTCAACGTGCTGTCGATCACCGCCTCGTACGGCGTGGTCGTCGCGGTGTTCCAGTGGGGCTGGGGCGGCCCCGCCCTCGGCGTCAACGGCACGGTGCCCATCGAGAGTTATGTGCCGATGATGATGTTCGCCATCATCTTCGGCCTCAGCATGGACTACGAGATCTTCCTGCTGTCCCGGGTCCACGAGGCGTGGCTGCGCACCGGGGACGCCAAGGCCTCGGTCGCGCACGCCCTGGAGATCACGGCCCGGGTCATCACCTGCGCCGCGCTGATCATGGTGAGCGTGTTCGCGGCGTTCATCGTCAGCGACAGCATCGTGGTCAAGATGCTCGGGCTGGGGCTGGCCGTCAGCGTGCTCATCGACGCCACCGTCGTACGCCTGCTCATGGTGCCGGCCGTGATGACGCTGCTGGGGCGGCACGCCTGGTGGGCTCCGCGGTGGCTGGAGCGGGTGCTGCCGCACATCGACGCCGAGGGGGGACGGGCCTAGCAGGCAGGGCTCAGTGCAGCACCAGGTGGACGAGGGCGACGGTGCCGACCGACACGATCAGGGTGCGCAGGACGGCGGGGCTGAAGCGGCGGCCCGTCCTGGCCCCGATCAGACCGCCCAGTGCGGAGCCACGGCGATGAGCAGGACGGCCGTCCAGTCGAACTCCGCGAAGAAGAGGAAGAGCACCGCGGCGACGGTGTTGACCACGGCGGCCAGCACGTTCTTGACGGCGTTGAGCCGCTGGAGCGTGTCGTCGAGCAGCATGCCCATCAGGGAGACGTAGATGATGCCCTGCGCGGCGGAGAAGTAGCCGCCGTAGACGCTGGCGAGCGTCAGGCCGGTGAACAGCAGCGGGCCGCCGTCACGACGGGCGGGGCCGCCGACCGGGCGACGGCGGCGCACCCTCCGGGAGATCAGCGGCTGGCAGGCGACCAGGACGAGGGCGAGGCTCACGAGGACCGGCACGATCCGCTCGAAGGCCGATGCGGGCAGGGTCAGCAGCAGGACGGCGCCCGCGAGGCCGCCCAGCACGGCACCGATGGCGAGCAGCAGGACGCGGCGGCGCTGCCCGCGCAGTTCCTCGCGGTAGCCGACGGCCGCGCTGATGGAGCCGGGGACCAGGCCGAGCCCGTTGGACACCGTTGCGGTGACCGGGGGCAGGCCGGTGGCGAGCAGGACCGGGAAGGTGATCAGTGTTCCCGAGCCGACGACGGCGTTGACGGCACCCGCGCCCATGCCGGCGGCGAACACGGCCGCCATCTCGCCCGGCGTCACAGTGCCGCTCCACCAGCATCGTTGGGCCCGGCGTTCCTGCTGAGGTTCATGGGATCACGCTAGAGGGTGGTCGGTTCGGCGGCCGTCGAAGGGTGACGGATGACCGGGAACGATCAACAGCGGCGGGATCCGGGCCGGATCCCGCCGCTGTTCGCCGGTCGTGCCGGTCCTGTCCGTCAGCCTCGCCGGACGCGACGGAGGACGACGAAGCCCGCGATGACCAGGACGGCGCCCGCCGCGGCCGGCCAGAGCTGGGCGCCGGTGTCGGCGAGTCCGCCGCTGCCGACCGCCTGGGGCTCGGTCCGGGACGGGAGCGACGGGGTGGGAGCGGCGCTGGTCGCCGTTCCGACGGCCTGGGACTGGCCGAGGCCGTCCGTGTCCTCGCCGGCGTCGTCCTTCGAGCCGCCCTGCTCACCGGCGTTAGCGGTGCCGCCTTCGGGGGTGGGCGTCGCGAACACCTCCGGTCCGTCGGTGCGCGGCGCGGCCGTGGGCGAGCCGCCCTGCTCAGGCTGCTCCGGCTCGGGGGCCGGCTTGTTCGTCGCCGGCGGCTCGGCGGCCTCGCCCTTCCCGCCGTCGCCGTCACCCTTCCCGCCGTCGACGTCGCCCGTGTCGCCGGGCTTTCCGCCGGCGTTGCCGTCCTGCGGGGCGTCCGGGGTGCGGGTGGGCTGCTCCTGCGGGGCCTCCGGGGTCTTCGTCGGCTCTTCGGGGGCCTTCGTCGGCTGCTCCTGCGGCTCCTCTTCCGGCTTGTCGCCGGGCTCGGCGCCTGCTCCGGCGCCGCACTTGCGGCCGTCGTTGATGCAGTCGGCCATGTCCCGCATCAGGTCCTCGTCGAAGACGTTGATGAAGTCGCCGTGGTCCGTGACCGGCTTGTGCAGTTGCTCCGGGAAGGAGTCCACCGCGAACAGCGGTGTCGTACGGCCGCCGTCCTCGAGGCTCGGCGCGTCGACGTCGTAGACGATGCGCTGGACCAGCTGCGGGATGGGCCGGAAGCCGGACGGGCAGTTGCCGGCGGCGTCCGTGAACGCCACGTGCGTGCGGTGGTTGGCGCTGTCGATGTTGCGGCCGTCCCAGCAGCTCTGGAACTTGAAGGTGCGCACCACGTCGCTGCCCTGCGGGCACAGCGGGTACTTGTCCTTCAGCTGCCGGTCCTCGAAGCCCGTGCAGCTCCAGGAGGCGTTGGCGTTGGCCGGGCCGTTGACGAACGACTTGGCGTCACCGGTGATGATGCGCAGCAGCCGCGGCATGGCGGTGACCTTGTCACGCGGGTTCCCCACGAAGGTCAGCGTGACCTGCTTCGGCGTGACGATCTCGCCGGCGTTGCCCTCGATGCCGCCGCCGGGCGAGTTGGCGTCCTGCTCCTGGGAGCCGTTCTGCAGGCGCAGCACCGGCCAGTAGTAGGAGGACTTGTCGCCCTTGTCGACGCAGCTCGTCTCGGCGTTCGCGAGATCCTGGTCGCTGGCGAAGGCGTTGTTGGCCTGGTTGCCGATGTAGTCGTGGAAGTGGTGGGCACCGTTGGTGACGCCCGGGGCGGCGATGATGTTGTCGGAGTTGAACAGGCCGTTCTCGTTCACGCCGCAGTCGGTGACGAAGGAGCCCCGGGAGGCTTGCGTCCCCTGAGGGGGAGTGCCGGCGTTGGGCTGGACGCTGGTGATGGGCGCGAAGTCGGCGGCGACGGGGCCGTTGCCCGCCTGCCCGCCGTTGCTGCCCTGGCCGCCCTGACCTTGGCCGTCACCCTGCTCCTGGCCGTCCTGCTCCTGCTCCTGGCCGGGCTGCTGGTCGCCGTCGGCGCCTTGGCCTTCGCCCTGCGCGGGGGCCTGGTTGCCGGAGTCCCGTACCGTGCAGGCGGCGAGGGCGTCGAGCCCTTCGGGGCGGTCCCCCACCCGGTCGATGGCGATCGCGATGCGCTCGAGGGTCGCGGCCCGCTTGTCCTTCAGCGGGTTCATGATCGCGCTGTCGGCGAAGCCGGAGTCCTGCCGCACCTGCTGCGCGGACTCGCTCAGGCGCTGGTAGGCCTTGGCGATCTGCTCGTCCAGGAGGGCGAGTTCCTTGTCGACCTCCCCCCGGGCCTGCTCCGGGACCGACGTCAGTTTGCTGCCGACGTCCGGACAGTCGATCGTGGAGCCCGCGGTCCGGACCCCCGTACCGGACCGCGTCTGGGCGGAGTCACCGCCCGAACCGCCGTCGGTCGCGGAGGCGTAGACGTTCGCGGCCATCAGGCCGCCTCCGCCGAGGATCAGTGCGAATGCGGCGAAGGTCGCGCGTCGTGGGCCGGTAGGGCGTCTTCGCGTGTTGCGTCCCAAGGGTGCTCTCCTGCGCTTGTGGCGTACCGGGCATGAAAATCCCCTCGCCCCATACGTACGGGAGCACTGGCGCGTTCACGTGTATCGAAAATTTTCGGAGAACTCTCATGAAGCCACGAAACACCCGAACCCCGCCGGTCCCAGGGGCCGGCGGGGAACCGCAGGTCAGCGGAAGTTCACATCACTGCAGAGGAAGTAGGTCTGGTCCATGTGCGACGCCTGCCAGATCGTGTAGACGACGTGCCGGCCGCTCAGGCCCGAAGTGCTCACGGGGATCTCGTAGTTCTGGCTGGGCGCGTACTTGCCGGTGCGCGCGACGAGCCGGAGGTCGCTCCAGGTCAGCGGCTGGGTGGTGGGGTCGAAGCCCTGCCGTGTGACGTACACCAGGAAGTAGTCGGCGCCGTGGCTGGCCTGGTCGTACAGCTTCACGGTGAAGTTGCCCGTGATGTCGGTGGTCTTCCAGGCGCCCACCGTGTCAAGGGAGTTGTACCGGCCGCCCTCGGTGCGTCCGCCGCTGCACAGCTGGCCGTCGGGGACCACGGCCTGGAAGTTGCCGCCCGAGCCGTTGCGGTACAGGCCGTTCCAGTTCCACATGGCGTTGGGGTTGTCCTGCCACGCCTGCCAGCACATCGGGTCCTGTTGGGCCATCGCGGGGTTCTGGAAGTCGCTGCCCCAGCGCAGCCAGCAGCCGTAGTTGCGGGAGGCCGGATCGACGACCGAGCCGTGCGCGACGGCGGTGCCGCTCCAGGGGATGAGGCTGAGCAGCGCGGCGACCAGGACACTCAGGGCGAGCGTCAAGCGGGAACGGACTCTGCGGTCATGACCATGACAATCCATGATCTCCTTCTTTCGGGTGTGGGGGTTGCGGTGCTCTCCATGCCGTCCGTGGGGGTGCGGGAGCGCTTGCGTGGGAGCGCTCCCGCAAGCCCAGGCTGCGCCGGATGCCCGAGGTCGGCAACGTCCGATTGCGCCACTTCCGTGTCTCCTGGCGCGTTCGATGCGTTCGACGGAGGGTTCTCTCAGAGCCGGTCGAGGTCCTTGGTGGTGCGGCCCAGGTATGTGACCGAGCCGCCGCCGGGGACGTCGAGCTCGTGGAAGCCCATGCGGTCGTAGAAGGCCCTGGCCCGGGTGTTGGCGGTTGCCATGGCAAGGTGGACGGCCGGTGCTCCCCTGTCCTGGAGGGCCTGCAGGAACGTCCGCATCAGCCGGCGTCCGTGGCCGCGGCCCTGTCGGCCGGGCAGCAGGTCGATGTGCAGATGGGCCGGGTACGCGGCCAGTTCGGGGACCACCATCCGTTCGGGGTGGTGCAGCAGGCGGGCGATCGCCTCGTCAGGGGTGCGGGGCGGATGGGGCGGTTCCGGGTAGCGGTCGGCGACCAGCGGCAGCCACGTGGAGCGGAAGGCCTCGGCGAAGCTCGCGGTGTCCGCGGTGCCGAGGATGTAGCCGACGGCCCGTCCCTGATCGTCGTCCAGAACGAACGCCAGCTCCGGCTCCAGATGGACGTACGGAGCCGCGAAGGTGACCGGGAAGATACCCGGATCCGTGTAGTGGGGGCGGCTGTCCTGGCCGTTGTGCGCGGTGCGGACGCAGATGTCGTCGAGGGCCGGACGGTCCTCGGGGCGGTACGGGCGGATGGCGGGGAGTGTCGTCATGACGGCATCGTGCCCTTGCTGGGAGCGCTCCCCCAATGCGATCGGAGGCATTGCGGCAGCGGACGCTCGCCCCGCGGGGGCGACTCGGCCACGGATGGGCGATGCCGACCTGCCGGGCGCGGCTTAAGCGCACGGCTCGGGGTTACCCGGGCCCCATGGTGAAGCTGCATATTCCGGGACGAAAAGAACACCACGCGAACGAGGCTGCTCCGCCTCGGGACTCCGCCCACGGCCGGGCCCACGCTCCGGCTGCGGAAAGGCCCGCTCCACGGCCGGAGCAGGAGCCCGGGCCGGGGCCCGAAGTGGAGGGGGCCGCGCCGGACAGCCCGAGCGAGCTCCCCCGGAAGTCGTGGGGCGCGGTGCTGAAGGGGAGCCTGCGGGAGTTCAAGGACGACGAGCTGACCGACCGGGCCGCCGCCCTCACGTACTACGCGGTGCTGGCGCTGTTCCCGGCGCTGCTGGTGCTGGTCTCGCTGCTGGGCATCACCGGCAAGTCGACCACCGACAAGGTGCTGGAGAACGTCCAGCAGTTCGCCCCCGGCTCGGCGCGCGACATCATCACCCGGGCCGTCGAGCAGTTGCAGGGCAACGCCGGCATCGGCTCGCTGATGGCGATCGTCGGTCTGGTCCTCGCGGTGTGGTCGGCGTCCGGCTACGTGGGGGCGTTCATCCGCTCCGCCAACGCCGTCTACGACATGCCCGAGGGCCGGCCGGTGTGGAAGCTGCTGCCGGTGCGGGTGGCCGTGACGGTCGTGCTGATGGTGCTGGCCGTGATCAGCGCGCTGATCGTGGTCTTCACGGGCGCGCTGGCCCGGCAGGCCGGAACCGCGCTCGGGATCGGGGACACCGCGCTGACGGTGTGGTCGATCGCGAAGTGGCCCGCTCTGGTGGTGCTGGTCACGATCATGATCGCGATCCTTTACTGGGCGACCCCGAACGCCAAGGTGAAGGGGTTCCGCTGGATCACGCCGGGCAGTCTGCTGGCTCTGCTCATCTGGATGATCGCGTCGGCCGGCTTCGCGGTCTACGTGGCCAACTTCGCCTCGTACAACAAGACCTACGGCACGATGGCCGGCGTCATCGTCTTCCTGGTGTGGCTGTGGATCACCAACCTGGCGATCCTGCTGGGCCTGGAGTTCGACGCCGAGGCGGTCCGGCAGCGGGCCATCGCCGGTGGTCATCCGCCCGAGGCGGAACCGTACACGCAGCCGCGTGACACCCGTGCGTGGGACGACCAGGACCGGCGCCGCATGGAAGGGACCTGATCCGTTCAGCCCATGAGTCCGGCGGCGACCGTGGCGCCCAGTTCCCAGCACCTCTCGATGTCGTCCTTGCCGGGCTCGCCGGTCACGGTCACGGCCTCGGCGGCGCGGCGCCAGCCGAGGCCCGTCGTGATCGACTCGATGCCCCGCACGGCTCCGGTGACGTCGTTGCCGCCGTGCACGTAGTACCCGAAGGGCCGGCCGCGGGTCGCGTCGAGGCAGGGGTAGTAGATCTGGTCGAAGAAGTGCTTGAGGGCGCCGGACATGTAGCCGAGGTTCGCGGGGGTGCCGAGGAGGCAGCCGTCGGCGGCGAGGACGTCGGAGGCGGTGGCGGCCAGGGCCGGCACGCGGACGACCCGGACGCCCTCGATCTCGGGGTCGCTCGCCCCGGAGACGACGGCCTCGAACATCGCCTGGCAGTTGGGCGAGGGCGTGTGATGGACGATCAGCAAGGTGGCCACGTCACCCGACCTTACAAGTCGTGACGACCATGAGTGCCTCGCGCGAGAACTGGTACCCGTCCGTCGTTCTCCGTACGTGAAAGAGAGGTATCGCCTTGTCACAGGTAGAGGAATCCATCGAGGTCCGCGTCCCGGTGCACACCGCGTACAACCAGTGGACGCAGTTCGAGGACTTCCCCCAGTTCATGGACGGCGTGGAGCGCATCGAGCAGCGCACCGACACCCTGACGCACTGGGTGACCAAGGTCGGCGGCCAGGAGCGGGAGTTCGACGCGGAGATCACCGAGCAGATCCCGGACGAGCGCGTCGCCTGGACCACCGTGAACGGCGAGGCCCGGCAGGCCGGTGTGGTCACCTTCCACCGGATCCAGGACGACACGACCAAGGTCATGCTCCAGATGGAGTTCGAACCCAGCGGCGTGGCCGAGACCGTGGGCGACAAGCTCGGGTTCGTGAAGCGGCAGGTCTCCGGTGATCTGCGGCGGTTCAAGCAGTTCATGGAGTCCCGTGGGACGGAGACCGGAGCCTGGCGCGGCGAGGTGTGATCAGCAAGAACGGCGGCCGCCACCACTGATCGTGGTGGCGGCCGCCTTCTGCCGTCTTTTGCCGTCTTCTTCTGCCGTCTTCTGCCGCCTTCGGTCCTTCTGCCGCCTTCGGTCTTCGACCGCTACGCCGCGGCCGGCCGGGCCGTCGCGCTCTGCAGCCGTTCCCGGGCCTGCCGGCTCAGGTCGTCGAGGCGCAGGGCGAGTCGTGCCGCGGCGTCGTAGAGGGTGTGGACCGCCTGGAGGCGTTCCAGGCGCGGGGCCAGCGCCGACAGGGCGATGGCCAGGGCCACGCCGGCCCAGCCCACGGGACCCAGCGGGGTGCAGCCGAAGAAGTGGCTGACGCCGGGCGTCTGGACGAGGGCGGCGAGCACGGCGGCGGAGCCGAGGGCCGTGACCCACACCAGGGGGCTGTGGCGCCGGCCGGAGAGGGTCTGCACGAGCTGGGCGCCGACCACACCGCACAGGGCCATGGTGGTGGACCGTCGTTCGGTGCCGGGGGTGAGGCGGCCGATGAGGTACGCCGTGACCGCGCCGAGGCAAGTGGTGATGCCCCGGCGCCGGATGGAGCGCAGCAGCGGCGCGCCGAGGACGTCGAGACCCATCGGGCCGGTCGCGGCGTGCTCCGCCGTCGAGGGGTCGTCGCTCGGCGTGACCGCCACCGCCATGGCCGGGAACATGTCGGTGAGCAGGTTGACCAGCAGGAGCTGACGCGTCGAGAGGGGCGAGGCGCCGGCCAGCAGGGTGCCGAGGACGCTGAAGCCGACCTCGCCGGCGTTGCCGCCGATGAGGATGCTCACCGCGTCGGCGACGCTGCGCCACAGGGCACGTCCCTCGGCCACCGCGTCCACGAGGACGGACAGGTCGCCGGAGGTGAGCACGAGGTCGGCGGCGTTGCGGGCGGCGGCGGAGCCGCGGGCCTCGATGCCGACTCCGACGTCTGCTGCGCGGATGGCGGCGGCGTCGTTGGCGCCGTCGCCGGCCATCGCCACGACCCGCCCGGCCTGTTGCAGGGCCTCCACGACGTGCAGCTTCTGCTCGGGGGCCACCCGGGCGATGACGCCCGCGCCACGCAGCACCCGGACACGCTCGCGGCGTTCCATCGCGACCAGTTCGTCGCCGGTCACCGCCTCGGTCTCCTCCGGCCAGCCCAGTTGCAGGGCGATGGCGCGGGCGGTCTCCGGGTGGTCACCGGTGAGCATGACGGGCAGGATGCCGGAGCGGCGCAGTGACGCCAGCAGCGCGTGCGAGGTCTCGCGCGGGACGTCGGCGAGGGCGACGAACCCGCTGAACTCCAGGTCCGCGAGCGGCGCGTCGAGTTCGGCGTCGGCGTCGCCGGCCCGGCAGGGGCGCCGGGCGACGGCCAGGACGCGCAGCCCCTGTCCCGCCAGTTCGTGGGCGGTGTCGGTCGTGCCGTCGGGGAGGTCCCGGCAGGCGGGCAGGATCGTCTCCGGGGCGCCCTTGACGACGAGGAGCTCGCCGAAGTCCGGGTCGCCGTCGCGGCCGACCGCGGCGGCGTAGCCCCGCCGTGTCTCGAAGGGCAGCTCGCCGGTGGGTGTCCAGCCCTCGTCGGGCGGGGCGACGTCGAGGACGGCCTCGTCGGTGGCGTGCGCGACCCGGCGGCCCTGGCCCGTCTCCTCCTGCGGGCAGGCACGGGCGGCCAGGCGCAGGAGCGGCAGGGCCTGCTCGGACTCCACGGACAGGACGGTGCCGTCGGCGGTGGCGACGCGGACCAGGCGCAGCTTGTTCTCGGTGAGGGTGCCGGTCTTGTCGAAGCAGACGGTGTCGACCCGTCCGAGCGCCTCCAGGGTGCGCGGGGTGCGGACCAGGACACCGCGCCGGGACAGCCGGCGGGCGGCGGCCATCTGCGCGACCGTCGCGACGAGCGGGAGCCCCTCCGGTACGGCGGCGACCGCGACCGCGACACCGCCGCTGACGGCGCGTCGTACGGGGCTGCCGCGCAGCAGGGACAGCCCGGTCACGGCCGCGCCACCGGTGAAGGTCACCGGCAGGGCCTTGCGGGTCAGCTCCTGGAGCCTGGCCTGTACACCGGCGGGCGGCGGGGTGCGGGCGGCGAGCGTGACGGCGCGGCCGGCCTCGGTCTGGTCGCCGGTGTCGACGACGAGGGCGGTGGCGCTGCCGGCCACGACGGTGGTGCCCTCGAACACCATGCAGGTGCGCTGGGCCACCGGCAGGCCGGGGGTGGCCTCGAGGGCCTTGGTGACCGGCAGGGACTCGCCGGTGAGCGCCGACTCGTCGACCTCGAGACCGTCGACGTCGAGCAGCCGGGCGTCGGCGGGCACGACGTCGCCGGCGCCGAGGGTGATCTCGTCGCCGGGTCGCAGCCGGGCGGCGTCGACGGTGACGGTGCGCCTGCGGCCGTCCCGCTTGCGGGCCTTGGGCTGCTGCCGGGCCGCCAGCCGGGCCAGTGCCTGTTCGGCGCGCAGCCGCTGGAGTCCGCCGGTCACGGCGTTGAGGTCCATGGCTCCGACGACCAGCAGCGCGTCGACGAGCGAGCCGAGCAGCGCCGAGGCGACGGCGCCCGTGGCCAGGACGGGCGTGAGCGGATCGTCCAGTTCGCGGCGTACGGCGCCGGCGGCCTGCCAGGTCCAGCGGGCGGGGGCCATGGCCGGGTGGCGGCCGACGCGCGCGGCGCGTTGCCGCGAGCGGTCGGCGAGGAGGGCGATTCCGGTGGGCTCGCCGTCGCTGTCGGGGCGTCCCAGCCGGTCACGGGCCTCGTGGGGTTCCAGGGCGTGCCAGGGGATGTGCAGCCGGGGCGGGGGCGGGGTGGCCCGGGCCACGCGGGTGGCTTCGAGCCAGCCCGCGAGCAGGGCGTTCGCGGCGGCGATGTTGACGGGGGCGTGCCGGGTGAGGGGCCACAGGAGCCGGCGGCCCGGGGGCTGCCCGCCGCGTGCGACCAGGAGCCCCGAGAGGGCCGCCCCCGCACGGGCCAGGGTCTGCGAACGGCGTCCGACCCGCCGGGCGGCCGGGATCGCCGTCAGCAGCCGCCAGACGTCGGCGAGTCCGCCCGGGGCCAGCGCGTCGACGCCCCAGGAGACGGCCGCGCGGTCGTCGGTGAGGGCGATCGCCACGTCGCCGGCGGGCAGTCCGGCCGCCACGTGCCCGCCTCCGGACCCGTCCAGGCGGGCGACGGTCACCACGACGTGCCCCTCGCCCTGGAGGGCCCGTACGACGTCGCCGAACGGCTTGGCGCCCGGCGCGACCTCGTCGGCGAGCCGGGTGATGTCCCTCAGGTCGGAGCCGCCGGCGATCACGACGTGCAGTCCTGCCCGGCGGGCGGCGTCCAGGACGGCCTCCGCGAAGGGATGGACCGGGTCGTCGGGCAGCCCGTCGGAGTCGCGTTCGGCGTCCTGCCGCGAGCTGCGCAGGGCGTCGGCGTGCAGGACGAGGGCGTCGGCGATCTCCAGCTGACGCAGGCGCTCCGCGCTGCGCACGAGGATCCCGGCCCGGGCGAGGAAGGTACCGAGAGTGGCGCTGAAGGCGGCCGGTCCGTACCGGGCCGCCTTCGGGGATCCGGCGAGGACGGCTTCGGCCGCTTCCCTCGCGGAGTGCGTGACGAGGAAGGTGGCGGCGGCACCCGCGAGGCTGCCGGTGCTGGCGTGGGAGGCGTACTCCTGGGCGGGCGTCACCTTGAGCGGCGGCCGGGTGTCCGGAGGGCAGGGCAGGCTGGT
Organism: Streptomyces afghaniensis; assembly: GCF_044327915.1. Taxonomy (NCBI): domain Bacteria; kingdom Bacillati; phylum Actinomycetota; class Actinomycetes; order Kitasatosporales; family Streptomycetaceae; genus Streptomyces; species Streptomyces afghaniensis. Next base: position 75,793 of record NZ_JBIRGJ010000013.1, on the reverse strand, counting down.
GCGCTCCTCGTGGCAGATGTCGTCGTGGAGCGCCTCGAAGGCCGCGGCCCTGGCCACGGCCTCGGTCAGCTGCGTGCTGCGCAGCAGACCGTCGAGCACGAGCGCCAGCGGGGTCTGGCCGACGCCGTGTGCGGCGGCGTTGGCGGCGGCGAGGACGAGTTCCATGCCGTGGGTGCCGAACCGCTGCCGGAGCAGGGCCCGGAAGCGGGGGTTCTCCCGCAGCAGTGTGACCGTGGCGGTGACGATGCGTGAGGTGGGCGGCAGGCGCAGGGACCGGCCGGCCAGCGCGCCGGCGGCGCCTGCGGCGTCCAGCAGCACCGCCGCCGCGGTGAGGCGCACCTCGCCGGGGTCGCCGGGGTGGGTGGTCTCCTCGGCTTCGGGGTCGGCGCCCTCGGTCAGGCCGAAGCGGGCGGCGAGCGCGGTGGCGCGCTCGCTGACGCGGTCGGTGACGGCGTCCTCGGCCACGGTGATCACCAGGCGGGACAGTCCCTCGTCCCAGTACGCCGCGATGACGTCCGGGTGGTCGAGCAGTTCCCCGGCGACCTTGCGGGCGATGCCGCCGGTCTCGCCGTCGGACCGCCGCAGGGCGACGTGGACGCGCTGCCCCGCCATCCAGTGCTGTCCGCCGGACAGGGCGTTGCGCGCGACGTTGCGGACGCGCCGCGTGGTGTCGTAGGCGGACGTCACGCCCTGGGCGGTGCTGCGGGCGGCGCCGGCCGCCGCCCCGGCCATGGCCCCGACGAGCGGGGCGACGTCGAAGCGTGTGAGCATCTCCTGCTGTCCCGACTCAGCCGGTGGGCCGGCTGTCGTGTCCGTGCCGGTGGGCCTGCTCCCGGTCCGGCTCCTCGCCGTGCTGGTCGTGGTGCGCGGTGGCTTCGGCGACCTGCTTCAGCGCGGAGGCGGTGACGGTGTCACCCACCTTGGCGGGCTGTTCGTGGATGTGGTGTTCCGGCCGATCGTGCCGGTAGTGCGAGGCGGCGAGTTTGTCGCCGGGGCCGTAGGAGGAGGTGCCCTCGTCGTCCGGCCTGGCCTGGTCGCCGGCGCGGCGTTCACGGGCCCCGGCGGTCTGCGTGCCGCCGTTCCCTGATGCGTCGTCGGGTCGTTGTCCGGGCTTCGGCTGGGTCAGCCAGGCGACGGCCGCGCCGGTCAGCGCCACCGGCCACTCCACCACTCCGGCCACGCCGAGCACACCGGCACCGGCGTAGACGGCCATCCGGCGCCCGCGCGGCGACACCGCGCCGATCCGGTCCAGGGTGTCTCCGGCCACCTTGCCCACCTGCTCCGCACCCGGCAGGTGCCTCAGGCCTGAGGCGACTGCCCGCAACGGCTGCGGAAGATCGGGCGAACGTGATGTCTCCTGGTTCATGGCGACCTCCACAAGCGCGTTGTCCAGCGGCTTCAACCGGTTTCCCAGCTCTCTGCCCCATATTCCGCCTTTGCTGGAGCGAGTGCTTGTCGGGTTGAGCCGAGGTCTCAGGCGAGGGCCCGGCCGAGGCCCCGCAGGACGGTCTCGCCGTCGTGGGCGCCGCCCATGCAGCGCTTGGTGTACGACTGCCATCCGTCGCCCACGGCGGAGATGACGATCGAGCCGCCGCCGGCGATGCACTGGCTCGCGGTGACGTCCGCCGGGCGGGCCGCGGCGTGCGCGGGCGCGGCGAGCACCATCCCGGCCAGGGCGGTGAGCAGGGCGTACGGCAGCTTGTTCAGCCTGTTCACGGGGGCTCCTTCGTGCAGGGAGGGGGTGTCGGTGCCATGCCAGCGTCACCAGGGCGGGCCAGGCCTGCCACCGGACGTGCTCCGCCCGGGCCGCATCGGGGAGGAGGGTCCGACTGCACAGCGCCCCTTCCGCAGCAGCCAGCCCTCCCCGCCACAGCACCCCTCCCCGCCACAGCCAGCCCTCACCGCCACGGCCGGCGTCGGCCGTAAGTGGTCCTCGGCCGGGGACCCTCGTAAGCCTCCCGTGTCGGCGTGACGGCTCCGGGTACTCAGTGCAGGCACGCAGGCCGTCACGGGTCCGGGCACCGCGCGGCGGCGGGTGCCCGGTTCGGCGAATGGAGTGGTCATGACGCAGAACGGTGATGACGCGACGCTCGTCCGGCGACCGGGAATCCCCGATTTCCGGCTGGCCCCGGACGGGCCCGAGCCCGCGCCACCACAGGACCCGCAGGCCGACGAGCCGCCGCAGGAGCTGCCCCTGGACCGCAACCAGGCGATCCTGGAGGCGGCCAAGCAGGTCGGTGCCGTGCTGAAGCGCAAGGGGCATCTGTTCGCGCTGGCGGGGAGCGTGGCCGCCTACGCCCACGGCGGCGAGAAGAACCTCCAGCACGACGTCGACTTCGCCATCCGCCCCGAGGACGCGGACGCGGTGGCGGCCACGCTCCGCGAGGCCGGGCTGACCGTGTACAGCCCGCCGGAGGACTGGCTGATCAAGGCCACCTGCTTCGGCCAGCCGGTGGACATCATCTTCGAGCTGGCGCACCGGCCGGTCGGCGCGGACATGCTGGAGCGGGCGGAGGAGGTCTCGGTCGACTCGGTGCGCATGCCCGTGCTGGCCCCGACCGACCTGTTGTGGAGCCTGATCGCCGCGTTCTCCGAGCACCACTGCGACTTCGGCGCGGCCCTGCCCATCGCGCGTGCCCTGCGCGAGAAGGTCGACTGGGAGCGGGTGCGGCGCGAGTGCGGGGACGCGCCCATGCCCGCCGCCTTCTTCTTCCTCCTGGAGCGCCTGAACGTCATCTGATCGCCTCTGATCGGAAGGAACATCCATGAGTACCCACGGCCCACAGCACACGGGCGGCGGGGAGCCGGCGCAGAACCTGGACTACCGGATCGCCCACCTCCAGGACCGCCTCGCCTCCGGTGAGCTCGGTGAACTGGGCGTCCGGGTCGAGGCCCGCGGCCAGACGGTGCTGCTGACCGGCACCGTGCCCTCGGCGCCCTGCCGCGAGGAGATTCTGCGCACCGTCCACGAGGAGCTCGCCGGGGTCCCGGTGCACAGCGACCTCGTGGTCACCGAGACGTCCTCCCCCGACCATGCGGAGGAACTGGCATGATCCGCATCGCAGCCGTCGGAGACATCCACCTGGGGCCCGACGATCAGGGCCTGCTCCGCCCCGCCTTCGAGACCCTGCCCGAGTGCGCCGACCTCCTGCTCCTGGCCGGGGACCTGACCCGGCACGGCACTCCCAAGGAGGCCCGGGTGGTGGCCCGGGAGATCCAGGACCTCGGAGTACCGGTGGTCGCCGTGCTGGGCAACCACGACCATCACGACGACCGGCCCGACGAGGTCACGGCCATCCTCCGGGACGCCGGCGCCCATGTCCTGGAGGGGCAGGGGACGGTCGTGTCGAGCGGCGGCGCACGGATCGGCGTGGCCGGCACCAAAGGGTTCGGCGGCGGCTTCGTCGGCCGCTGCGCCGGGGAGTTCGGCGAGCCGCTCATGAAGGAGTTCGTCAGGTACTCGCGCCGGTGCGCGGACGGCCTGCGAACCTCCCTGGAGCAGTTGGGCGAGGAGGGCTGTGACGCACGGATCGCCCTGACGCACTTCTCCCCCGTCCCGGACACGCTGGCGGGCGAGCCGCTGGAGATCTATCCCTTCCTGGGCAGCTATCTGCTGGCCGAGGCGATCGACACCGCCGGTGCCGACCTCGCGGTGCACGGTCACGCGCACGCCGGCACGGAACACGGCATGACGAGCGGCGGCGTGCGGGTGCGCAACGTCGCCCAGCCGGTCATCGGGCGGGCCTTCCACGTCTACCATCTGCCCGTCCGCGACCACGCCACCACCGGGGCCGCCGCACACGCGGCCCACTAGACAGCCGAGTCACCCATCCGCCGCCGGCCCACGCCGGCGGCGTTCTCATGTCCCGTTCCGCTCTCGTACCGCCTCTGGTGTGAACGCCCCGCAAGTCGCGCCGTTATCAGGCATTTTGTCTGCTTAGCATGCTTGCTCCGCGCCCCGTACGAGAGGACAACAGATGGCGCTGACGGGCCGTCAAAAAACACCGTCCGAGCATGCTTTCTCGCCGCACGACGCCGTACTGCGAACCGCGGCACCGCACGTGGCCCGCCGCCGTTTCCTGACCGTCACCGCGGCGGCCGCGATGCTCGCCTTCTCCACCAACCGGCCGGCCCGCGGTGCCACCGCCGCTCCCGAACTCGACGCGGCGCGGATCCCGAACGACCCGTTCACCCTCGGCGTGGCATCCGGGGACCCGCTGCCCGACTCGGTGCTGATCTGGACCCGGCTCGCTCCCGAGCCGTTCGCGCAGGACGGCGGCCTGGGCCAGCAGCGGGTCGCCGTCCAGTGGGAAGTGGCCCTGGACGAGTGGTTCGTCATCGTCCAGCACCAGGGGGTCGCCACGGCCCACCCCGAGTACGCGCACAGCGTGCACGTCGACGTCAAGGGCATGATGCCGGACAGCCACTACTACTACCGGTTCCGGGTGGGCACCTGGATCAGCCCCGTCGGCCGCACCCGGACGGCACCTGCCGAGGGCAGTGACACGGACAGCCTGCGACTGGCCGCCGTCGCCTGCCAGGCCTACCAGGACGGCTACTACACCGCCCACCGTCATCTGGCGCAGGAGGACGTCGACGTGGTCTTCCACCTCGGCGACTACCTGTACGAGTACCCGGTGGACTCCGCCGGCGGGGACCGCCGCTACACCGACCGCAAGCTGCCCGATGTGTTCAACCGCGAGACCACCACGCTGGCGGACTACCGGCTGCGCTACGCGCTCTACAAGAGCGATCCGGACCTGCAGGCCGCGCACGCCCGGCACCCGTTCGTCGTCACCTGGGACGACCACGAGACCGAGAACAACTACGCGGGCGCCGTCGACGAGAAGGGCGGGCCTGCCGAGCAGTTCCTGGTGCGGCGTGCCGCGGCCTACCGGGCGTACTGGGAGAACCAGCCACTGCGTGCCGAGCAGCTGCCGCAGGGGCCCGACGCCCGGTTGTACCGCCGGCTGGCCTGGGGCTCGCTCGCCCAGTTCGACATCCTCGACACCCGCCAGTACCGCTCCGACCAGGCCTACAACGACCGGCCGCACGCGCCGGGCCCCGAGTCCGACGATCCGGCCCGCACCCTCACCGGCGCCGCGCAGGAACGCTGGCTGCTGGACGGCTGGCGGAACTCCGCCGCGCTGTGGCACGTGATGCCCCAGCAGGTGTGCTTCTCGCAGCGCAAGTTCGACCTGACCGCGCCGGCCCGGGTCTCCATGGACGCCTGGGACGGCTACCGCGCCTCCCGCAACCGCGTCATGGCGGGCGCCAAGGCCGCGGGCGTCGACAACTGGATGGTGCTCACCGGCGACGTCCACGTCGGGTACGCCTTCGACATCAAGGACGACTTCGACGACCCGGCGTCCAGGACGCTGGGCACGGAGTTCACCTGCACCTCCATCGCCAGCGGCGGGAACGGCGCCCAGAAGCCCACCGAGTGGGACACGTACATGAAGGCCAACCCTCACATGAAGTTCTTCGACGGCCGGCGCGGCTACGTCCGGGTCGCGCTGGGCCGCGAGAACGCCCAGGCCGACTTCCGGACGGTCTCGGCCATCACGACGCCCGGGGGTGCCGTCTCGACGGCCGCGTCCTTCGTCACGGAGGTGGGTTCGCCCGGCCTGAAGTCCGCGTGACCCGCCTGGCGTCCGCAGTACTGCAGTTGGCTCCCCTTCCCCGCGCCAAAGCGCGAAACGCGGCGGTCCGGGACATCACTCCGGGCCGTTCCGGCAAGGCCTATGGCCTTGCGACAGTTCCACCGTGAGCGAAGGAGACACACCGAATGGTCCACAGACATGCCGTGACCGGTCGCCGGGCGGCCCTGACCGCGCTCGGCGCGCTCGTCGCCACCGGGATCCCCCCGGCCGTGGCGGCCGAGCCGACGCCGCCCGCGGGCCCTCTGCCCTCGGCCGCCCAGACCGTCGGCGCCGACCGGGCACCGGCTCCGGTACTGCGTGCTCTGCAGCGCGACCTCGGGCTGACCCCGGCCCAGGCGTCCCGGCGGCTGGTCAACGAGGCGGAGGCGGGCACCCGGGCGGGGCGGCTGCGCAACGCGCTGGGCAACCGTTTCGCGGGGGCCTGGCTGCGCGGCACGACGTCGCAGGAGCTGATCGTGGCGACCACCCACGCGACGGATGTGCCCACCATCAAGGCCCAAGGCGCCAAAGCGGTCGTCGTGAAGAGGACGCTCCGCGATCTCGTGACCGCCAAGCGGAAACTGGACGCGGCGGCGCGCCGCGTCAGCACGCGTGACACGCCCCTGTGGTACGTCGACATCCCGGCGAACCGGGTCGCGGTGGAGGCCACGAACAAGGCCGCGGCCGCCGCCTTCGTCAAGGCCGCAGGCCTCGACGGCAAGAGCGTGGGCGTCAGGGTGACGGCGAACCGGCCGCGCCTTTTCGCGGAGATCACGGGCGGCGACGCCTTCTACATCGACGGCTCGGCCCGCTGCTCGGTCGGCTTCTCCGTCACCAAGGGCCAGCAGCAGGGCTTCGCCTCGGCGGGCCACTGCGGCAAGAGCGGCGCCAGGACGACCGGGTACAACAACGCGGAGCAGGGCACGATCCAGGCTTCCACGTTCCCCGGCAAGGACATGTCCTGGGTGGCCGTCAACGACCAGTGGACCACCACCGCGAACGTGAGGGTCCAGGGCGAGCAGAAGGTGCAGATCACCGGCTCGGTCCAGGCGCTCGTCGGGGCCGCCGTCTGCCGCTCCGGCTCCACCACCGGGTGGCACTGCGGGCAGATCGAGCAGCACGACACCAGTGTCAGCTACGCCGAGGGCAGGGTGGACGGCCTGACCCGGACGACGGTGTGCGCCGAGCCGGGCGACTCCGGCGGGCCTTTCGTCGCGGGCGTCCAGGCGCAGGGCGTGACCTCCGGCGGCACGGGCGACTGCAGGAGCGGGGGCACCACCTTCTACCAGCCGATCAATCCCCTGCTCAGGGACTTCGGCCTCACCCTCAAGACCGCCGCCGCCCGGTCCTCGGCACCGCAGGACAAAGTCACGCAGGCGTGGGCCGCCGGACGGGTCTATGAGGCCGGTGTCACGGTGAGCCACGCCGGTGTGCGCTACCGGTGCCTGCAGAGCCACCAGGCCCAGGGCGCGTGGGCACCCGCCCGCACTCCGGCCCTCTGGCAGCGGGTGTGACGAAGGGTCAGGACTGTCCGGCGCCGCCGGCGCCCCTGCGAGCGCCCCCCGACACCGCGGCACTCAGGGGACCGCCCAACACCAGGAAACCGCGCCCCGCAACGCGGGGGGGGCGCGCGAGCGC
>NZ_JBIRGJ010000013.1:0-68503 GCF_044327915.1 Streptomyces afghaniensis | reverse complement strand
CCGGGCCGGGGGGGGGGGGGCCCCCCCCCCGGGCGCGCCCCCTGGGGCGGGGGGGGCGCCGGGGGGCCGGCCCGCCCCGCCCCCCCCCCCGGGGGGGGGGGCCGCCGGACAGTCCTCGCTACTCGTCCTCCGCCAGCAGTGCGTACGCCGCGGCCAGGAACGGGTCGTGGGCGCGGAAGCGGCGGGTGCACAGCGCGGCCAGGGCCGTGCCGGTGTCCGGGCGGAAGCCCAGGAACGCCTGCTGGCCGAGCGTCGCACCGCTGTGGAAGTACATGGGCCCGCCGTCGGTCGGGTGACGGAACCAGGCGATGGTGTGGACGTGCCGGTGCCCGATGCCCCGGCGGAGCACGGGACGGCACACCGCGCGCAGGGCGGCGGCCAGCTGCGATGGTGCTCCGGCGGGGTCCAGGTGAGCTTCGATGAAGGTGAGCAGGTCGTGCGGCGTGGCCCGCACGGCACCCGCCGCCTCGAAGCCCCCGGCGTCGAACGGGGGCACGGATGAGACGCCGTCCTTGCCGTGTCCCGGGGCGTCGGAGCCGGAGTCGTCCGCCCGCAGAGCCGTGCCCCTCAGGCCGAGCGGGCGCAGGATCCGGCCGGTGAGCAGGTCCTCCCACGGTGTGCCGGTCGCGGCGGCGAGTGCTTGTCCGAGCACGGCGACGCCGTAGTTGGAGTAGCGCCAGCGGGTGCCGGGGCGGTGGCGGGGCCGGTGGCGCAGGAAGGCGTCCACGACCCGGTCTGCGGAGAAACGGGCGTAGGGGTTGGTGTGCCAGGCGGGCAGGCCCCGGAGGTAGAAGCCGGCCGGCAGGGCGGGCAGCCCGGAGGTGTGGGTGATCAGGTGGGCGAGCGTCACGGGGTCCGCACCCGTCGGCCGTCCCCTGTCCAGCAGGGCGGCGGCCGGTTCACCGCCGGACAACTCGCCGCTGTGGATCAGCCGGGCCAGCAGCAGGCCGGTGAACGTCTTGGCGGCCGAACCGGTCTCGTAGCGCAGGTCCTCGCGGGGACGGGGCGGAGTCGGGGCGGTACCGCCGCTCAGGACGGTGCGGCGGCCGTGCCGGGAGAGGGCGAAGACGACGTCCGGGGCGTCGGAGGCGGTGACGGCGTCCGCGAGCCGCTCGGCGAGCGGGCCGTCGTCCGGGGATACAGCCGGCCGAGGGGCGCGCCGGGCAGTGGTATGGCGGGCCGTGGCCGCAGGGGCCGTTGCGGGGGTCGCCGGCTCGTCCGTCGCCGTGTCGCGAAGCGGCGGAGACTCGTCCGCCGACCGGGCCCGCAGGCCCGGGGCCCGGCCCCTCGGTGTGTCGAGCGGTTCGCCGGGCCAAGGTGTGTGCCGACGGGTCGTCATGAGGCCTGGGCCAGCAGGGACAGGGACCGGGAGGTGGCCAGGACCGAGGCGTAGGCGGCGACCAGGGTCGGGTGGTAGACGATGTCGAACACCTCGTCGGGGGTGCCCTCGGGCATCGTCCGCAGGGCGGGCATGGCCCCGTCGGGCTGTTGTGCGGCGGCGAAGCCCTCCCACGCCCGTTCGTCCAGGGTGGGGCGGGGCAGGCACGCGTCGACCACCAGGAGTTCGCCGAGCAGGTCCCAGCGTTCCAGGTCCAGCCAGTCGTCGATCCAGACCGGCAGCCAGGTCGCGAGGTAGTCCGCGGTGCCGGGCGGCAGGCCGTCCGGCCTCTCCCCCCAGTCGGTCAGGTGGAAGACGTTGTGCGTGACGTCGTAGGCGATGTGCCCTTCCACGGTCCACGGCTCGGGGGTGCGGGCCAGCCAGGTCGTGTCCCGCAGTTCGGCTTCCGGCGGCCTGGGCGTGAGACCGAACCGGCGCTGGAAGGCGGACAGACCGAGCCGCCGGGTGGGGGTCGCCTCGAACGCCACCCAGCTGTCCAACCGGTGGTTCAGGACTGCTGCCCGCTCGATGTCGGGCTGGCTGTAGCCGAGTTCCCTGAAGGGCAGGTAGACCTCGAACGGGATGGGGGACAGCGGCTCCGTCAGCTGCCCCCGCACCAGCATGCGGCCGCCGTCCAGCGTCTCGCGCCAGGCGTGGTCGAGGAGTTGCCGGGCCAGCTGCGCCTGGCGCGATCCCGCGACACCTTCGCGGAAGAGCACCTTGCAGATCATGGCGAGTTCGCCGATGGGCTTGAAGCGCTCCAGGAAGCCGACCTCCGGGTCGACGTCGGGTTCCAGCTGGAAGCCGTCGCGATGGGCCCACAGCCATTCCAGCGCGCCGGCTCCGACGTTGTGGATCAGGCGGGTGTCGGTCATCCCAGCACTCCTTGTCCGCCCGGCCGGTGGTGCGTGCCCGCCCGGGCTCCGTCGTCGAGCCGCCCGATGGTCAGGGTCGCCGCGAAGGCGCCCATGAGGGTGGGGTGGTAGTGGGAGAGGAAGTCCGGGCCGCTGTCGTGGCCCGTGCCGCTCCCCTGCTCCGGGATCGCGCCCGAGGGGTGCTGTACCGCCGCGACCCGCGCCCAGGCTTCGTCGAGGACATCTCGGTCGGGCAGCAGGGGCAGGCTCGCCGCCACGGCCAGCAACTCGCAGCCGAGGTCCCACATCCCGGCGTCCAGACACGTGTCGAGCCAGGGCGGCAGCCAGTCGGCGAGGTAGTCGGCCAGGTCCGGCGGCAGGCCCCCGGGCCCGGCGCGTCCCCAGTCGGTCAGGTGGAAGACCACATGGGTGAGGGAGTAGCCCGAGGACGCCTCGAAGGTCCAGGGCTCGGGCAGCCCGGCCAGCCAGGTGCGCCGCAGCGCCTGTGGCATGGCGTCGGATTCCCGGATGCCACTGCGGGTCTCGGCGTTCAGGACGCCGAGCCGCCGGGTGGGCTCCTGTTCGGTCAGCTGCCAGCTCCGGGTGCGGGCCACCGTGGCGGTGGCCGCCTCGTAGCCCGGGTGCCGCAGGCCCGCCGCGGCCATGGCGGCGTACACCTCCAACGGGTAGGTGGCGAAGGGCTCCAGCCGTTGCAGGCGCACGAACAGCTCTCCCCGGCCGGTCTGCTGCCACGCGAAGGCCATCAGGTCGGCCGCGCACGCGTGGAGCGGATCCGGTGGCGCGGTGTGCCGGGACACGGTCGCGCACACCTGGGCCAGTTCTCCGAGCGGCTTCCAACTGCGGTTCACCTGCCCGTCCGGGGCGAGCGCGTCCTCACCCAGTGCGAAGTGCGCGCGTTGGGCGGACACCCACGCCAGGGCGTCCTCGGCGATCTGCCGTGTCCCCCGTGCCCTGCTCACACGAACGCTCCCGTCCGGGTCAGCCGCGCCGCCCGCACTTGCAGGGCCACGAGCGGGTCCTGGCCGCCCATCAGCTGCACGAAGTCCAGGCCGTTCTCGAGTCCCAGCGTCCGGGGTACGCCGTCCAGGAGGGTCAGCCAGCGTCCGGCGCCGGCTGCCTGCCGCCAGTCCCTGCGGCGTACCGCGCGCACGAAACCCCGGGCGACGTCGACCGGACGCTGCGCGGCCGCGCGGGCGACCGCGCAGTCCTCGTCGGGCAGGGCGAGGGCGGCCAGCACCGCGAGCTGGTGTGTCAGGACGGGCCAGGTGGCGCCCTCCAGCCAGGTGGCGTCCGGTTCTTCGTACTCGGCGTCGGCGCGGCCCGGGTCGAGCCGTCGCAGCGTACGCCGCATGGCCCAGTGGCTCCACGCGACGGTGGGGGCGGCGCCGGCGGCGGGCGGGTAGGCCTCCACGGCCTGCCGGAACCGGGCGAGTTCGTCGGGCAGGGGCGGGACGCGCAGCAGGGTGCTCGGCAGCAACGCGTCGGCTCCCAGCACCCGTACGGCCGCGAGGGTGAGGTCCTTCGCTCCCCCGTCGGCGGCCGCGGGGGCGGCCGCACGAGCGTGGTCTCCGCTCCGAAGAGCGGAGACCACGCCGGAAGCGAGTTCCTGCACCGCGTCCTGCAAGAGGGACGAAGTGCCTGACTGCTCCATGGTCACTCCAGTCGATCCACTCAACCCTTCTTGGGGCGCGGGGTGGGCGGCGAAAGGAGCAGACCGTATCCGCCCTTGAACAGCGCGAGTGCGGCGCACTCACGGCTGTCGCGGTAGATACCGTCGGTTTCTGCCGGGTCGAGTGCCGCCTCGATGTCGGCACTCTGGATGCCCGTCAGTTCTTCGGTGAACTTCTCGGTGGAAGTCATTGCACCATCTCCTTGGAGAAGCGGATGCTTTCTCCTCTAGTGCACCTGATGGGGACAAATCATGCCAACTTACCCATCAGTTTATTTCCATAACATATTCAACATCTCGCACATGAGTTACAGCGCTGCCGGTGATCGACGCCGGAACGTCCGATGCGGCTCAGCCGCGTGCGACGACCCGCAGGGTGCGGACGGAGGAGTCCGCCGCGTCAGGGATGAGGACGCCGTGATCGGCACCGCTGCGCAGGTAGTCCAGGACCTCGTCGGTGACGACCTCGCCGGGCGCCACCACGGGCACGCCCGGCGGGTAGGGGCTGATCATCTCCGCGGCGATCCGTCCCGCGGCCCGCTCGGCGGGCACGCGCTCGACCGGGGCGAAGAACGCCTCGCGGGGCAGCATCGCCTGCTCCAGCTCCAGTGCCGAGGGCTCGGGCAGGTGGACAGGCGGCCGCCGCTCGATGGTGTCCGCCCGCTCGACGAGCGCGGCCAGGGCGTCCACCAGGACCGTCTCGGTCCGGTCGTCGTCCGCTTGGGTGATCGAGGCGCTGATGCGGCAGGTGTCCGAGCCGCCGACGTCCACGTGGCGGTGGGTGCGCAGCCACTCCGCGGCCTGCATCCCGCTGATGCCGAGCTTCCGTACGTCGATGACGAGCTTGAGCGGATCGAGGTCGGCGGCGAGCCCCTCCTCCACGACCTCCCGGCCCATGGGCCGCAGCCCCGGCAGGTCGGCGACCGCCGCCCGGACGCGTTCGGCCCGGCGGATGGCCGTTTCCAGGAGCTCGTATCCCTGTTCGACCATCTGGCGGCGCCAGCCGTCGAGCGTGGCGTACACGAGGGAGGAGGCGCTGGTGGTGCCGAGCAGGTCCTCCCGCTGTTTCAGGGCCTCGGGCGAGACGCGGTCGTACTGGAGGTGGAAGACGGAGCTCTGTTCCACGGCCCCGCCCATCTTGTGCACGCTGGTCACCACCAGGTCGGCCTCGGCATCCATGCCCCAGGCGGGCAGGGCGGGGTGGAACGGCAGATGGGCGCCCCAGGCCTCGTCGACGATGACGGGCACCCCGAACTCGTGGCACACCCTGGCCACTCCCCCGATGTCCGCACAGGAGCCCCAGTCGGTCGGGGTGATGAGCAGCATGCCCTTGGCGTCCGGGTGTTCCCGCAGGCGACGGCGGACGTCATCGGGCTCGGGCGGGTGGGCCACGTGCCGTTCGGTGTCGAACTTCGGGTGCACCCAGATCGGCTCGACGCCGTTGACGACGACGGCCGCGATGACGGACTTGTGGGCGTTGCGCGACAGCAGCAGCTTCTCGCCCGGGCCTGCCACGGCCAGCATGGCCGTCTTCACGGACAGGGAGCTGCCGCAGGTGGAGAAGAACGCGTGCTCGGCGCCGACCGCGTCCGCCATGAGCTCCTGCGCCCGGCTGAGGACGCCCTGCGACTGGCGGCGGTCGTCGAGGCCGTTGAGGGAGAGCACGTCGGAACGGAACACGTCGAGTCCGACGATCTCGGCCACCCGGGGGTCCACTCCCCTGCCCTGCTTGTGGCCCGGCGGGCCGTAGGCGATGTCGCCGCGGCGCCGGAAGTCCTCCAGCGCCTCCAGGACCGGCACGCGCGAGTGGTCCATGGTTCCTCCCAGGTCCGGCCCGCCCGGCCACCGCCGCGGCGTCCACGCTGTCGTGGCCCGGCGGGTACACCGACCGTGTTGCACTCGGGGACGGGTCGAAACGCGGTGCTGCCGCGGCACCGTGCGGCGCCCGGCCCAGGGCACGGTCACACCGGCCGAAACGCGGCGGGTGTCGCCCCACCGGGCGGAGAACCCGGTCAGGGACTCACCGCAGTCGACGCCCGGGAGGCCCCTGTGGAGCGCACGCTCGACGACGTACACCAGGCCGTTCGTGAGGAGGTGGCGGCGCGGGCCGACGCGTTGTGGGGCGTGGCCTCGCGGCTGCACGCCGAGCCCGAGTACGCCTTCACCGAGCACCGGGCGGCTGCCCTGCTCTCGGGTGAGCTGGAGGCGGCCGGTTTCCTCGTGGAACGCGGGGTGGCGGGGATGCCGACGGCGTTCACCGCGCGCTCGGGCCGGGGCCGGCCCGCCGTGGCGCTGCTGCTGGAGTACGACGCCCTGCCCGGCCTCGGCCACGCGTGCGGCCACAACCTCATCGCGGCAGCGGGGCTGGGAGCCGCGCTGGCGGTGGGGGCCGTGGCGGAGGAGTCCGCCGGGTCGGTGCTGGCGGTGGGCACACCCGCCGAGGAGGGCGGCGGTGGCAAGGCCCTGGAGGTGGAGGCGGGGGTGTTCGACGGCGTCGACGCGGCGCTGATGTTCCATCCGGGCGTCCACGACTGGGTGCGGGCGCCGCTGACCGCGCAGGTGCAGTACCGGGTGGCCTTCCACGGCCGGGCCGCGCACCCCACGGGCAATCCGACGGAGGGCATCGACGCGCTCGCGGCGCTGGTGGAACTGTTCAACGTGCTGGCCGTGCTGGGGCGGCGGCTGCCGGAAGGCTCGCACGTGCAGGGCATCGTCACCCAGGGCGGCACCGCCACGAACATCGTCCCGGAGTACGCCGAGGGCCTGTTCGGTCTGCGCGCGGCCACGACGCGGGCGCTGGAGGACCTCACGGAGCAGCTGCGGGAGTGTGCCGGCGGTGTGGCCCGGGCCACGGGCACGACCGCCGAGGTGGAGCGGGCCACCGTGCGCTACGAGCACTTCCGGGACAGCGAGGCGCTGTCCGAGCGGTTCGCCGCGCATCTGTCCCGGGCCGGGATCCCCCTGTCACCGCCCGTGCCCGGCGTGTACCTGGGGTCGTCCGACATCGGCAACGTCAGTACGCGGGTGCCCGCCATCCACCCGTTCGTGGCGATCATGGACGAGGACGGCTCCGACCACACGCCGGAGTTCGCCGAGGCCGCCGCCTCTCCCCGGGCCCGCGAGGTGCTGGTCGCCGCCACTCAGGCCCTCGCGTGCACCGCCGTGGACGTGCTGTTGTCCGAGGAGCTGCGCGAGGAGGCCTGGGCGCGGCACCGGGCGGCGCGAACCGGGTGAGTGCTTCGGCCCCGGGTGGGGAACCCGGCGAGCGCTGTACCCACCGACACTCTGGAGAGGGCCATGAGTCTGTTGCGCGTGCTCGGCCGTCCCATGCTGGCCTCGATGTTCCTCTCGGGCGGCCTGAACTCCGTCCGCGACCCGAAGGCCGTCGCCCCGGCCGCCGAGCCTGTCGTACAACCGGTCACCGAACGCGTCTCGGCCCTGCCCGACCGCACCGAGCAGGTCGTACGGCTGAACGGCGCCGTACAGGTCGTGGCCGGGCTGATGCTGGCCACCGGGCGGATGCCGCGTCCGGCCGCGCTGGCCATCGCGGCCACGCTGGTGCCGACGACACTGGCGGGGCACCGCTTCTGGGAGGCCGAGGATCCTTCGGAGCGGGCCGAGCAGCGGATCCACTTCTTCAAGAACATGTCCATGCTGGGCGGGCTGCTGATCGCCGCGGACGACACCGGTGCCCGTCCCTCGGTGCTGTGGCGTGGCAGCCACGCCGCCCGTGACCTGCGGCGGGACGCCGGCCTGGTGCGGCGCTCCGTCCGCGCCACCTCGGGCCCGGCCGCGGCGGCCGGGCGGGTCCGGGCCAAGCTCCCGGGATGAGCCATCAAAGGGGGGCACTGGGACCGCGCGTTAGCCCTCTGGGGCCCTGGGGACCCGAGGGCTGGAGGTGAAGGACATGGGACACGGAGGAAACGTCATCGACGAGCTGGTGACCGATCACCGCGAAGTCGAGGAGATGTTCGGCAAGATCGAGGGGCTGCCGTCCGGTCACAAGGACCGCAAGATGTACGCCGACCAGGTGACGATCGAGCTGGTGCGGCACTCGGTGGCCGAGGAGGCCTACCTCTACCCGGCCGTACGCGAGCACGTGGCCAACGGGGACACGCTCGCCGACCGGGAGCTCGATGACCACGCCACCGCCGAGCGGATCATGAAGGACCTGGAGGGCTGTGACGCGGGCGACGCCGACTTCGACCGGCTCATGGGCATGCTGATGAGCGAGATCCGCTCGCACATCGCCGACGAGGAGGGCAACCTCTTCCCCGCGCTGCGGCAGGCCTGTCCGATGGACACGCTCAACGAGCTGGGCGAGAAGGTCCGGAAGGCGAAGAAGACCGCCCCCACCCGCCCGCACCCGGCCGCCCCCGACAAGCCTCCGGCCAACAAGCTCCTGGCTCCGGGCACCGGGATGGTCGACCGGCTGCGCGACGCGCTGACCGGGCGCGGCAAGTCCGAGTAGACCAGACAGCGAGAAGGGCCCGTCGCCGAGGCGACGGGCCCTTCTCGCTGTCTTCTGTGATCACCGTCACGTGCTGCGGCCCGGGCGAGGTCCATGATCGACAACTGTGATCAACCACACTCGCGGCCCCAAGTTCCCGGAGACGGGAGGCGGTTGGGAGATGTGAGGGAAGTGAACGAGGTGTGGACGGAACCGACTCGGGGGTTCCCTCTGCCACGATGGTCGGCGCCGTACCCGGCGAGGGGAGCCACCGCGCAGCGCAGCCGGTGTCTCTCGTTCCCCTCGTCCCCCTCCTCCTGAGTCCTCCGACTCGTCTTGCGAGTACCGCACTGTGTCTTCGTCGCCCTCCCCTGCCCAGCCCGTCTCGCGCTCGCCCTGGCGATCGCTGCGCTACCGCAGCATGCGCTGGTGGTCCGCCGCGAACTTCGTGTCGAACGCCGGTACCTGGATGCAGCTCACGGTGCAGAACCTGCTGGTCCTCCAGATCACCGGGTCCGCCGCCGCCACGGGGCTGTCCATGTCCGTGCAGGCCGCCCCGGCCCTGCTGATGAGCGTCCTCGGCGGCGCGGCCGTCGACCGGTGGCCCCGCAAGCTGACGGCCGCCGTGAGCCAGGCGCTGCTCGGCGCGATCGCCTTCACCACGGCGGTGCTCGTGGCGCTGGACAAGCTCGACATGACCTCCCTGATGGTGCTGGCCGCCCTCACGGGCGTCGTGGCGACCGTCGACAACCCGGCGTGCGCGCTGCTGGGCAACGATCTCGTCCCGGCGGAGGACGTCCCCTCGGCCATCGGGGTCGGGGCGCTGGTGCACCAGTCCGGCCGGCTCGTCGGAGCGGCCATGGCCGGTGTGGCGGTCGGGTTCCTCGGCACGTCCGCGGCGTACTTCGCGAACGGCGTGTCGTTCCTGTTCGTGGCCTCGGTCATTCCGTTCCTGCGGCCGGCCGCAGGAGCGGTGCGGGAGGTCGCCGCGGGCCCCAAGCGCACCGGCTCGGACATGTCCGTGCGCGAGGGGCTGGCCTTCTTCGCGCGCCGGCCGCGGCTGATGGCGCTCGCCGGGGTGACCGGGATCAGCGCGGTGTTCGGCCGCAACTACGGGCTCACTCTGGCCGTGCTCGTCACCGGGCCGCTCGCGGGTGGTGCCGGTTCGTTCGGCACGGTGTCGACCGTGCTCGCCGTCGGCGGCATCCTCGGCGCGCTCCTCGGCGCCCGGCTGCGCCGGCCGTCGGTGCGGCTCGTGGGGGCGCTGGCGGCGGCCGGGGCGCTGCTCCAGGTGGTGGCGGGGCTGTCGCCGTCGCTCGCGGTGCTGATCGTGCTCGTGCTGCCGATGGCGGTGGTGGAGTCCGTCTCCGACACCGCCGGCACGGCGGTGCTCCAGACCGACCCGCCCGCCCATCTGCGGGGTCGTGTGCTGGGCGTGTGGGGCAGCATCGGCACGGTGTGGAGCCTGGGCGGCCCGCCCGCACTCGGCCTCCTCATGGAACTGGCCGGCGCCCGTGGCGCCCTCGTCACCGGCGGCCTGCTCATCGCCGGCTCGATCGGCGCGGGCTACCTGCTGCGGCAGCGCCGTGCCACCACGCCGGTGGTGATCCGGACGGAGGAGGGCGACGTCCACGGGCAGCCGGCGCTGAGCACGGCGGCCTGAGCGCAGGCCTCAGGAGCCCGACGGCCGCAGGGCCGTCGTGGCCGCCTTCGCCGCCCGGCGGGTCAGCAGGGTCGTGGAGCGGCCGTCGAGGTAGGGCAGGACGACGGCCTGGCCACCCCAGGTGCGCAGCGCCTCCGCCTCGGGCAGGTCCTGGACGGAGTAGTCGCCGCCCTTGACCCAGACATCCGGGCGCAGCCGGGCCAGTACCGCCTCGGGGGTGTCCTCCTCGAAGACCACGACGGCGTCGACGCTGCCGAGCGCGGCGAGGACGCGGGCGCGGTCCGCCGCCGGGTTGAGCGGGCGGCCCGGGCCCTTGCGGCGGGTGACGGACGCGTCGGAGTTCAGGCACACGATGAGGCAGTCGCCGATCCGCCGCGCGCTCTCCAGCAGGCCGACGTGACCGGCGTGCACCAGGTCGAAGCAGCCGCCGGTGGCGACCACGGTGCCGCCGCGGGCCCGGACGCTCTCCGCGAGGGCGAACGCGTCGGTCGCCGCGTCGTCCGCGGGGCCGGGCGGCGGCTCGGTCCGCCACAGGTCGGGGTTGCCCGCGCCGCCGGCCGCGACGAACGCGGCGGCCTCGGCGACCGCCCGTTGCAGCGCCTCCTCGGGCAGCAGGCCGTCGGCGAGGGCCGCCGCCGTCGTCGCGGCGAAGCAGTCGCCCGCGCCGCACGGGTCGCCGTCGGCCCGGTAGGGCACGGGGACGAGCATCGGCGTGCCGGAACCGGGCCGGGCCAGCAGCACCCCGCGGTCACCGAGAGTGACGGCGACTCCCGCGGCACGCCAGCGCTCCGCGAGCCGTGTCCCGCGCTCGGCGTACGCGCCCAGTGACGTCCCTCCGGAGCCGGGGTACAGGGCTTGTGCCTCCGCCGCGTTGGGGGTGACCAGCCGGGCTCCGGGCACGGGCGGGTCACCCTTGGGGTGCGGGTCCCACACCAGGGGTGTGCGGCGGGCGATGTCCTCCAGGTGAGGCCGCAGGGCTCCCGCGGTGTGGCGCCCGTAGTCGGCGACCAGGATCGCGCGGGCGTTCGCCAGGGCCTCCCGGACCGCGTCGCCGGGTTCGCCGGGGGTGCCGCCGCCCCGGTCGATGCGTACGACGGGCCGGCCGCCCGCGAGGACCCGGGTCTTGACCGGCAGGGTGCCCTTGAGCGGGAGTTCCAGCAGCCGGACCCGGCCGCGCAGGTCACGCCGTGCGGCCTCGCTGGCGTCGTCGTCGCCCAGCGCGGTCACCAGGACGACGTCCCGGCCGCCGCGGGCGGCGAGGGCGGCCGCCAGTCCGGCTCCTCCGGGGTGGCGCCGGTCGCCGGTGACGTCGACGACGGGGGCGGGGGCGTCCGGGGAGAGCCGGGTGGAGACGCCTTCGATGTCCTCGTCGAGGAGGACGTCCCCGACGACCGCGAGCGGTTCCAAGCCGGTCATGAGGTGCTCCCGTGGGTGAGGACCGTGCGCCGTGCGAGCGGTGTGGACACGGCCGTGTCGAAGCACTCGCAGAGCACGTGGACAGCGACGAGGTGGGTCTCCTGGACGTTCGCGGTGCTGCCGGCGTCGACGCACAGGGCCTCGTGGGCGGCTTCCGCGAGAGGGTTCGGACCGCGCCCGGTGAGGGCCCACACGCACAGTCCGGCCTGCCGGGCGGTCACGGCCGCGGCGATGAGGTTGGGGCTGCGTCCGGAGGTGGACAGCAGCATCAGGATGTCGCCGGGGCGGCCGTGGGCGGTGACCTGGCGGGCGTAGACGTGGTCGAAGCCGTAGTCGTTGCCGATGGCGGTCACGCTGGACGTCTCGGCGTGCAGGGCGAGCGCGGAGTAGGCGCGGCGCTCCTGGCGGTAGCGGCCGACCAGTTCGGCGGTGAGGTGCTGGGCCTGGGCGGCGCTGCCGCCGTTGCCGGCGGCGAGCAGCCGGCCGCCTCCGGTGAGGACGTCGGCGAGCCGGCCGCCCCAGTCCGCGATCTGTTCGAGGCCGTCGGAGCGGAACCGGCCGAGTGCCTCTTCCAGTGACCGGCAGTGCAGGCGGGCGGCATCGAGCGCGGGGTGTGCAGGGTGTTCGCTCATGCTGTTCGGGCGTGCCGCCGCCCGGTGGACGGTGGCGGACCCGCACCTCCTTCGGTCTTCGGGCGTCGGCCGCGGCCGGCGGGTCGGGGACGGATCGGTTCAGCCGGCGCCCGTCGCGGCGGGCTCGGCGTCGAGGACCTCGCAGTAGGCGGCCTCGGTGGCCGCGGCGACCCGGCCCCAGCCGTAGCGGCTCAGGACCCGGCGGCGCCCGGCCGCCCCGCACGCCTCGCGGGCCGCCGGGTCGGCGAGCAGGCCGGCGACGGCGCGGGCCAGGGCCTCCGGGTCGCGGGGCGGCACCAGCCGCCCGGTGCCCGGGTCGGCGACGGTGTCGAGCTGCCCGCCGACCGCGCTGGCCACGACGGGCACGCCGCACGCCATGGCCTCCAGCGGGACGATGCCGAAGGGCTCGTAGTCGGCGGGGCACACCACGACGTCGGCGGAGCGCAGCAGCGGCGGCACGTCCTCGCTGGGCACGGCGCCGGTGAAGCGGACCCGGTCGGCGACGCCGGCGTCCCGGGCGATGCCGCGCAGCCGGCGCACCTCCGGGTCGTCGTCGAGCCGGTCCGCGGGCGGCCCGCCGACGATGACGAGCTCGGTGCCGGGCAGCCGGGCCAGCGCGGCGACGGCCACCGCGGCGCCCTTGCGTGGCACCAGCCGCCCCAGCTGGAGCAGCCGGTGCGGGTACGGGCCGCGCGGCGCGGCCGGGCCCCTGGGGGTGAACCGGTCGGGGTCGACGCCGCACGGCACGATGCCGATCTTGTGCGGGGGTATGCCCATGCGGGTCAGTTCGGCGGCCTCGTCCCGGCAGGTGGCGACGACGCGGTCGCAGCCCAGCCCGACCTCGATCTCGCCGGGGATCCGCTCGGGCGGGCTGGTGTCGGCGAGGCGCTGGTGCCGTCGCTTCACGGTGCCGAGGGCGTGGTACGTGTGCAGCAGGGGAAGCCCGTGTGCGCGGGCCGCGCGCAGTGCGGCCAGGCCCGACATCCAGTAGTGCGAGTGCACGAGGTCGGGGGCCCGGGTGCGCCAGCCGCGCTCCAGGTAGCGGCCGAACTCTCCCATGTGCGGCAGGAGTTCGTCCTTGGGGAGCGGCTCGGCCGGTCCGGCGGGGACGTGGTGCACCTCGACGCCGTCGCGCAGCTCCACCCGGCAGGGCAGGTCGGGCGCGTCCCGGCGGGTGTAGACGGTGACGCGGTGACCGCGGTCGGCGAGCGCCCCGGCGAGGCAGGCGACGTGGACGTTCTGCCCGCCGGCGTCGACCCCGCCCAGCGCGGCGAGCGGACTCGCGTGCTCCGAGACGAGCGCGATCGCAAGGACGCCCGGGTCGAGGGGGTCGCCGCCGAGCGGTCCGGTGGGGAAGGGGCTGAGGGACGGGGTCATGAGCACACCTCCGTGATCAGGCGTTCCCAGTCGGCCAGGAAGCGCTTGAGCCCGTAGCGTTCGAGGGCGGCCTGCCGGGCCCTGGCTCCGTCCGCGGCCGCGGCCTCGGGTTCGTGGAGGTAGCGGCGGGCGGCGCGGGCCAGGACGTCGGGGCGGGTGGAGAGGGTGCCCGCGCCGGGCGGCACGGCCTCGACGGCGCCGGTGGTCGCCAGGGCCAGGACGGGCAGGCCGAGGTGCATCGCCTCCAGCAGGGACAGGCCGAGGGAGGTCCAGCGCACCGGGTGCAGGTACATGCGGCGTTCGGCCAGCGCCGTGTGCAGCTCGCTCTGCGGCAGGTCGGCGGTGCGGCACCGGTCGGGTGGCAGGGCGAGGTGGCCGGCCAGGCCCTCGGTGCCCATGCCGAACACGTCGAGCGGTACCGCGTCGGCCAGGGCGGGCAGCAGGTCCGTGCCGGTGTACCGGGCGCGTCGCACGGGTTCGTTGACGACGACGGCGGCGCGGGCGAGCCGGCCGGTGTAGCGGTGGCCGGGGTCGACGATGCCGTGTTCGACGACCTCGGTGCGGGTGCTGCCGCAGTCCCAGAACAGCCGGTTGAAGTGCGTGACGTGCACGATGGTCAGGTCGGCGCGGTCGGCGCACGGGTGCCGGGTGTCCGGTACGTCGCCGTCGGGCGCGTTGTGCTCCAGGTACAGCGCGGGCACGTCCCGGCCGGGGCGGCGTCCGCCGAGCCAGCGTTCGGCCAGTTCGAGCTCGTGCGGGCGTTGCAGGAGGACCAGGTCGACGGGCGTGTCGCGGAGTTCCCCGGGGGCGACCTCGCGGACCGAGGCGGGCCAGGAGAAGGTGCGGGCCCGTCCGAGGCCGTCCGGGTCGCGGCCCGGGGTGACGGGGACGACGTAGGTGTGCGGGCCCTGGACGAACGCGGTCGTCCAGGAGCCGTGCACGTGCCACAGCAGGATGTTCATACGGCCGCTCCTCGCTCCGTCTGTTCTCCCTGGTCCGCCGCGTCGCCGGTGAGGCCCGCCACGGCGGCGAGCACCTCGGCGTCGCCGATGCCGTCCAGGCAGGGGTGTCCCGGCACCGGGCAGTGCCGGGCCCGGGTGTCCGCGCACGCTGCGCGGCGGTCGCCGAGCAGGACGTGGGGTACGCCGTAGGGGGCCCACTGTTCGGCCGGCACGACCGGTGCGAAGAGACTGACGACGGGTGTGCCGACGGCGGCGGCGAGATGGGCCGGGCCGGTGTTCCCGGCCACCACGGCCCGTGCCCCGGCGAGGACTCCGGCCAGGTGCGGCAGGTCGGTGGCGCCGCCGAGGTCCAGGGCGTGCCGCCCGGCGACCCGCGCGGTCAGCTCCCGCTCGGCGCGCCCTCCGGTGACGACGACCCGGTATCCCTCGGCGGACAGGACGGCGACGGCCCGTGCCGCCCGGCCGGGGGTCCAGGCCCGGGCGGGGACGGCGGCGCCGGGGTGGACGACGACGTACGGCTCGGGGCCGGTGAGGTGGAGGGTGCGGGGCGGCGGTGTGACGCGCAGCCCGCCGTCGTCGCCGGGCGGAAGGGTGTAGCCGGCGGCGCGTGCCAGGTCGAGGGCGGCCAGGGCCTCGTGGCGGTGCGGCGGTCTGCGGTGGCGCAGGTCGAGCAGCGCGCCCGGGTAGTCCTCGCTGTCGGCAGCGGTCCAGCCGATCCCGGCGAGTCTCAGCAGCAGGGCGATCGGCAGCGGGCTCTGGTGGTAGGACACGAGGACGAGCGCCCGGTCGAAGCGGCCCGCCGTGAGCGTCTCCATCAACCGCCGGGTGGCCCTCCGGGTGACCGGCGGGGGCTCCAGCCCGACCCAGGGGGCGTCGTAGGTCAGCACGTCGTCCGCCCCGGGCAGCATCCGCCCCGCCGCGGCGCCCTGCGGCCCGCACAGCAGCACGGTGTACGACGACCCGGCCGCGACGGCCCGCACGGCGGGCCCGGCCAGGAGCACGTCTCCGGCGCTGTCGAGACGGACGACGAGGGTCCGGGGCAGGCGGCCGCGGGAACGGAAGGCCTTCATCGCGGCTCCCCCGTCGGCAGGGCGGGGTGGCCGCGCGGTGCCGCCGCCGGCGTGGCCCGGTGACGGCGCGGTTCCCCGGCCGGCCCGGGCGGGATGCTCCGCCACTCCCCCGTCGCCGTGCCGGGATCCCGTCGTGGCTGTCCCGCCTGCGTGCCGGCCGGGGCCGGGTCGAGGGCGAGACGGACCGCAGCGAGCAGGTCGGCTGCCGTGGTGTCGGCCGCTGCGGTCTCCTCGGGGCGGGTGGCGGTCGTGGGGACCAGGATGCCGCGGGCCCCGGCGGCGCGCGCGGCCTCCACGTCGGCCCCGATGTCGCCGATGACGACGGTGCGTCCGGGCGGGACGGCGAGTCTGCGGCACGCGGCCAGTACCAGGCCGGGGGCCGGTTTGCGGCAGCCGCAGCCCTCCCCCGGCCCGTGCGGGCACACGGCCCAGACGGCGAACGGCCCGAGCAGCTCCTCCACGCGCAGGCGTACGTCCTCGACCTGGCGAGGAGTCAACAGGCCGCGGGCCACGCCCGACTGGTTGGTCACGACACCGACGGGAATCCCCGCTGCGCGCACGGCGTCGACGGCCTCCCGCGCGCCGGGCATGAGCGCGACCCGCGACGGGTCACCGTTGTGGGGCACGTCGGCTACGAGCGTGCCGTCGCGGTCGAAGAGGACAGCCGCGGGGAGCGGGCCGCCGGGGTCGTGCGGGGGCTGCCGTAGGCAGGTGGGCCCGTTCCGCCCGGAGAGCAGCCAGGGGCCGGTGGGGCGGGTCATGACCGTAGCCGTTCCCTGACGGCCGGGCGGGGCGCGGGTGTCGGCTCGCCGGTCCCGAGCGGGGTGAGCGGCCGGGCCGTGCGGTGCGTGAGCCGCCCGCGCAGCCAGTGCCAGGTCGCGGTCGGCGGGATGAGCGCGCTGGTCACTGCCATGGTGAGCACCTCGTCACGGGTGCGCGGCCCGGGCAGGATCCGGGTCAGGGCGAACTCGGCCGTGCCGGCCAGCCATGCGGCGGCGCAGGCCCCGGCCGGTCGGTGCCGGCCGAGCAGGGCGCAGCCGAGCGCGGTCACCCCCGCACCGGTCAGGGCCAGGTGCAGGGGCAGCCGCCCGCGGGGCGCCTGCGCCCGGCGCCACCAGTGGCGGCCGTGCAGCCGGGTCATCAGCACATCGTCGGCGTTGCCGGCCTGGAGACGGAGGGAGGTCCAGCGCCCGGCCGGCCGCACGGGGTGGGTGGTGGTGCGCCGGCCCCCGGTGAGGGTCCAGCCGGCGTCGAGGATGCGCAGGGCGAGGTCGGCGTCCTCCCGGAAGGCCCGCCGGAAGCGCTCGTCGAATCCGCCGACGGCGGCGAGCGCGGCCCGGCGGTACGCCATGTCGGCGGTGATCCAGCGGGCGCCGGCGAGTCCGGCCGTGTTGCGTTCCCAGTCGGTGGGGCGGCGGTCGGCGGGCAGCGGCACCTCGATCCGGGCGCTGATCCCGGCGGTCCGGTCCGTCGCCGCGGCCAGGTCGAGCGTCAGGTCGTCGCCCCAGGTGGGCCCGGGTACGACGTCGTCGTCGAGGAAGACGATCCAGGGCACGTCACCGGCCGCCCGCCAGCCGAGGTTGCGTGCGGCGGCCGGTCCGCGCGCCCCGCCGGGTACGACGAGGGTGCGTGAGCGCAGGGACGGCGGGACGTCGGCGGTGAGGGGCGGGCGGTCCGGGCCGGGCCGGTCGTCGACGACGACCACCCGGACGGGCCCCGGCCCGCTCGCCTCGGCCAGGGCGTGCAGGCACACGCGCAGGCTGGGCCGGCCGAGGGTCGGGACGACGACGGCGTACTCGGCGTCCCGGGCGCGGGCGGCGGACTCGGTCATCGCAGGCCTCCGGCGTCCTCGGAACGGAACAGGTCGCCGCGGCGGACGGCGTACGGGCCGATGGCCAGCAGGTCCACGGGCGAGGAGCCGAAGCACTCCAGGGCGTCGCGCGGATCGTCGACCATGGGCCGGCCGGCCGTGTTGAGGCTGGTGTTGACGACGACGGGGAGCCCGGTGAGGTGCTCGAACTCGCCGAGCATGCGGGCCACCAGCGGTTCGCGGGCCGGGTCGACGGTCTGGATCCGGGCGGTGCCGTCGACGTGGACGACGGCGGGGATGCGGTCCCGCCAGGCCGGGGCGACATCGTGCACGAACAGCATGTACGGGCTGGGCAGCGGCCCGTCGAAGATCTCGGCGGCACGGTCGGCCAGGACCATCGGGGCGACGGGCCGGAACTGCTCGCGGCCCTTGACGTCGTTGAGCCGTTCCAGGTTGCCGGCGTGCCCTGGGTGGGCGAGCAGGGAGCGGTGGCCGAGCGCCCGGGGGCCGTATTCGGAGCGGCCCTGGAACCAGGCGACGATCGCGTTGTCCGCGAGGGCACGGGCGACGGTGGCGGCGATGTCCGGGGGCCGTTCGAAGGGCACGGCAGCCGTCTTCAGCCAGGCTCCGAGCTCCGCGTCGGACCAGTCCCGGCCGAGGTCGGCGCCGGTCATGGGCTCCGGTTCGTCGCCCTCGCCGGCGGACAGCAGCAGGGCGCCGCCCAGGGCGGTACCGGCGTCTCCGGCGGCGGGCTGCACCCACACCCGCGAGAAGGGGCCCTCACGTGCGATACGGGAGTTGGCGACGCAGTTGAGGGCGACGCCGCCGGCGAGCGTGAGCACCCGGTCGTGAGTACGGCCGTGCAGCCAGCGCACGAGGTCGAGCAGCGTCTCCTCCAGCACGGCCTGGGCGCTGGCGGCGACGTCGGCGTGGTCCTGGGTCCACGGCTCGTCGGGCCCGCGCGGCGCACACAGCTCCTGCCACGGCACGCCGGTGGCGTGGAAACCGCCGTCGCCGGTGGGATACACGTGGCGGCGCAGCTCGGTGAGCATGCGCGGGGTGCCGTGGGAGGCGAGGGCCATCACCTTGAACTCGTCGGAGGAGCGCAGGAAGCCGAGGTGCTCGGTGAGTTCCTCGTAGACGAGGCCGAGCGAGTGCGGCAGGTCCTGGGCGTGCAGCGCCTCCAGCCGGTTCCCCACCCGGCGGGCGGCCAGGTGGGAGGCGCGTTCGCCGCGGCCGTCGAGGACCAGGACGGAGGAGTCGCCGGCGTCCGGTGCGGCGAAGGCGCCGGAGGCGGCGTGGGCCATGTGGTGGGGCACGAAGCGGACGATGCCGGGGGCGAGGCCGGGCAGGGCCGTCCGCAGGAAGCCGGGCGCCTCACGGGCGTAGATCAGCCGCAGGTGGTCCCACGGGTCGTCCAGGCCCATGTCCTCGGCGGGCCGGGCGAGGGCCGGGTCGAAGGAGTAGGTGACCGCGTCGAGGTCCTGCGGGCGCAGCCCGGCCCGCTTCAGGCACCAGGCGGCGGCCTTCTCGGGCAGCTCCCAGGCGGAGAACGGCAAGGGTCTCTTCCCGTGCTTGCGCCGGGAGAACCGCTCCTCCTCCGCGGCGGCGACGGTCCGCCCGTCGATCACCAGGGCGGCGGCGGGGTCGTGGAAGAGGGCGTTGATTCCGAGGATGCGCATGGGGTGGCGGGCCTTTCGGCGGTCGGGAGAGAACCGGACGCGTCGGTGCGGAGGTGCGCGGGCGCTGAGGTCAGTCGTCCGTTGCGTCCTCGCGGAACCAGGCGATGGTGCGCCGCAGCCCTTCCTCGGCGCGCACCTGCGGCTCCCAGCCGAGCTTGTCGCGGGCCAGCGTGATGTCCGGGCAGCGCACGGCCGGGTCGTCCACCGGGCGTTCGATGAAGCGGATCTCCGACGGGGAGCCGGCGAGTTCGACGACCAGCCGGGCCAGGTCGAGCATGGTGATCTCGGTCGGGTTGCCGATGTTGACGGGGCCGCGCATGCCGTGGGCGGCCGCCGCGAGGATGCCGCGCACGGTGTCGTCGACGTAGCACAGCGACCGGGTCTGGCGGCCGTCGCCGGTCACGGTGAGGGGCTCGCCGGCCAGGGCCTGCCGTACGAAGGTCGGCACCGCGCGTCCGTCGTGGCCGCGCATCCGCGGGCCGTAGGTGTTGAACAGCCGCACGATGCAGGTGTCGGTCCCGTGGGTGTCGGCGTGGGCGGTGGTCAGCGCCTCCCCGAAGCGTTTGGCCTCGTCGTAGACGCTGCGCGGGCCGACCGGGTTGACGTTGCCCCAGTAGCGCTCGTCCTGGGGGTTCTGCTGCGGGTCGCCGTAGACCTCGGACGTGGAGGCGAGGACGAAGCGGGCGCGGGAGGACCGTGCGAGTTCCAGGGCGTTGCGGGTGCCGAGGCTGCCCGTCTCCATGGTGTGCAGCGGCAGGCGCAGGTAGTCCGCGGGGGACGCCGGGGAGGCGAAGTGCAGGACGAGGTCGGGCGTTCGCTTGATCCTCAGGCCTTCGGTGACGTTGGCCTGCACGAGCGTGAAGCCGGGCCGTTCGAGCAGCGGGGATATGTTCTCGGGCCGGCCGGTGCTGAAGTCGTCCACGCAGGTGACGGCCGCGCCCGCGTCCAGCAGGGCGGCGCACAGGTGGGAGCCGACGAATCCGGCGCCGCCCGTGACGACGGCGTGTTCCCAGCTCCGTGAGAGGGCGGTGGTCATCTCGGTCTCTCCTCCGTCAGCGGCGTCACGGCCCGGCACGACGGTGCATGCCTCGCGCCGCGGAAGGTGGCCGGAGGCCGTCGAGCCCAAGCTCAGCGTCCGCCGCCCGTGCGCCCGGGGCACGGTCGCGTACGGCAAACCGGTGAGTCACGGAGGGTGAGGGGTTGGGGTCACCGGCTGTTCTCGCAGGTCGGGGCAGGGGTGGAGAGCTGGGATCGGGGTGCTCGTCCAGCCGGCGACGGGGCGGGCGCGAGGGCAGGGCTCAGGTCGACGCGGACCGGCAGGCCGACGCCGCCCGGACCCGCGGACGCCACCACCGCAGACCGGCGGGCACACACCTCCGGCCGCCGCGGATCGGCCGGCCGACGCTGCCGCGGAACGGGAGACGCGCCGCCCCGGCTCACAGACGCGACCACCGGACCGGCAGGCGAACGGGCCGCCGTCGCGGACCGGCAAGGCCGGCGCCGCCCCGGCCGGCGAACGCGGCCACCGCAGACCGGCGAGGCCACGCCGCCGCAGACCGGCAGGCAGAGACCGCCCGAGGCCGGCGGACCGAGACCACCGGGAGAAAGCGGCGCGGGCCCCGGCAGGGGCAAGGCGCCCGCGTCAGGCGATCAGTGTGCGGCCCGGGTGCAGGCGGGCGAGGAGTTGGGAGCGGTGCAGGTCGGCCACGGGGGCGAGCAGGTCGGGGTGGCGCAGCAGGGCGGCGGCGCGCTGGTCGCTGTCGTCGGGCGCGACGAGCCGGCGGAACTCGGCCGGTGTGCCCGCGCTGTGGCTGCCCTCGGCGAGCGCGGCCACCGCCAGGGCGGCCAGCTCCGGGTCGGTGAGCAGACTGGCCGCCCAGCTCGCCACGACCTCGTCCACCCAGGTGCGCCAGGCGTGCGCGTCCGCGTCGTCACCCTGGGACGCGTCCGCGCCGGTGACCCAGTCCAGCCGCGCGGAGCCGCCGGGGCCCGCCACACCCACCAGGGCGGCGTCCATCTCCGTCGGGTACCTGAGCCATGCCGCGACGGTCGCGGCCTGCCGGGCCTGCACCTCGCACAGCGCGGAGGCGAGAGCGCCGCCGGAGGCGGGGAAGGCGCGGGTCAGCCACTGGGCGGTCGCCGCTATGACAGGAGAGAGATCTGCTTGCACTGCCGGGCCGTCCGAAAGGGGTGGGGAGCGGGGATCTGCCCGTAGACGGTAGCCGCCGCTCCGCGCACCCGGACGTGATCGGGACCTCGTCCGGGATGTGGCCTCGGCCACATCGAATCAGGGCTCGTGGGCGGGGACGCCGATCCCGTTTCGCCCGGAGGGGCCCGGGCACCCGCCCCGCGTAGGCTTCCGCGAGCCGGACAGGTCCGGCGAACCCCCTGTTCCGGCCACCCTGGGGCAGGGCCGGAGCAGGACAGGAGCAGTGTCATGACGGAACAGCGAACGGATCCGCCGGGCGCCCACCGTGCTCCGGCCACCGACACGTCGCTGCTGGGTGTCTACCTCAACGACCATCTCGCCGGCGCCACCGCCGGGACGGCGCGGATGCGCCATCTGGTGCGCTCGTGCCGGGGTACGGCGCTCGCCGACGCCCTGACCCCGGTCGCCGACGAGATCGCCGAGGACCGGGCGAGCCTGCTCCACATCATGCGGCGGCTCGACGTCCCGGTGCGGCGCTACAAGGTGTACGCGGGCCGGGCGGTCGAGCAGGTGGGCCGGTTGAAGAGCAACGGCAGCCTGGTACGGCGTTCCCCGCTGAGCACGCTGTGGGAGCTTGAGGCGATGGGTCTGGGAGTGGAGGGCAAGACGGCCGGCTGGCAGACGCTGCGCGACCTGGCCGCAACGGACGCGCGCCTCGACGCGCGGCAGCTCGACGACCTCGTCGAACGGGCCCGGCGGCAGCGCGCCACGCTGGAGGAACTGCGCCGCGCCCAGGTCCAGGTCGCCTTCCGCCAGACCTGAACACAGGCCCCGCCGACGGCCCTGGCTTACCAGAACCTGCTGCTGAGAGCCGGCTGATGCGACAGTTCCACGGCGTCCCGCAGCCGCAACGCGACGCTGATGGTGGCACGCAGGGCGGAGGGCCGTACGGTCTGGGCGGTCTCGGTGGCCAGGACCAGCAGGCACGCCGCCGCCTGCTCGACGACCGGCACGGGGAAGATGAAGTCGTTGTCGGCGGCGGCGCGGAACGCCTTCAAGGGGATCGCGGCCCCGTCGATGGCCCGGTGGGCGGCCTGCTCCAGGTGCTGTGCGGCCTGTTCGCACACGGGGGCGGGCAGGGCGATGGTGCGCTGGAACGGTGAACTCGTCATGGCCGACTGGTCCCCCGGCGGTGGCCGGTTCTGTCGGCGGGCGGCGGGATTTCACCGTCCCGCGTGACCGGGGCGTGGCGAATGTCCCGGCTCCGGCAGGGCCGGCTTCAGGGCGTACGTCGGCCTTGACGCGACGCGGCCGATCCGGTTGCCGGACGTCGTGTCGCGGGTCCGAAGGCTGGGCGCCGCCCTCTGGGGGCGCGGCCCTACGCTGAGTGTCGATCAGGCCCGGAGCCGAGGAGGAGCGCGTATGACCACCCGTACGGATGCCGTGGCCCGGCTCACCGGGCGTGCGGTCACCGGGGAACGGCCCCTGTCCGGGGCCCTCGCCGAGGTGACGCTCGACGACGGGCGGGTGGTGATCGTCAAACGCGCCGGCGATCCGGGGGCGACGCGGGCCGAGGCGGCCGGGCTGCGCTGGCTGGCGGGAGCCGGCACGGTGCGGGTACCGGCCGTGCACGGCCACGACGCGAACTGGCTGGTCGTCGACCGGGTCACGCAGGGGCGGCCGAGCCGGGAGGCGGCGGTCCGCTTCGGCCGTGACCTGGCCGCTCTGCACGCCGCCGGGGCCCCCGCGTTCGGCGCGCCGCCCCCGGGCGGGCCGGTGGACGCGTTCATCGGGCTCGCCCCGATGCGCAACGAGCCCGGCACCGACTGGCCGGGCTGGTACGCCGAGCATCGCGTGCTGCCGTATCTGCGGCGCGCGGTCGACCAGGGCACCGTCCAGCCCGGTGAGGCGACCGACGTGGAACGTCTGTGCGAGCGACTGCCCGAGCTGGCGGGGCCCGCCGAGCCGCCCGCGCGGCTGCACGGCGACCTGTGGAACGGCAACGTGCTGTGGGCGGCCGACGGGGACGTCCGGCTGATCGACCCGGCCGCGCACGGTGGGCACCGCGAGACCGATCTGGCGATGCTGCGTCTGTTCGGCTGCCCGCACCTGGACCAGGTACTGGACGGCTACCAGGAGAAGGCGCCGCTCGCCGACGGCTGGACGGACCGCGTCGGCGTGCACCAGCTGTTTCCGCTGCTGGTGCACGCCGTGCTGTTCGGCCGGGGCTACGCGGAACAGGCCCTCGCGGCGGCCCGTACCGCCCTGGCGGGGTGAGCGGTCAGCGGGTCACGACGTGCCGCTCGTCCGGCACGCAGTGGGTCATGGTGAGGCCCTCGACGTCGCGCGGCGGGTTCTTGCCCAGGTTGGCCAGGCGCTCGCGGTCCTCGTCCGTGAGGTCCTGGCTCGCCAGGGGCTCCAGACCGGCGACGTCCTCCGGGCCGATGCCCAGTCCCTCGCCGACCCGCAGCCCGAGGTCGTTCTCGACCAGCAGGAAGTGCCAGACCATGCGCTCCTGGACGGGCCGGTCGCACTCGGACAGCAGGTCGGTGAAGTTCTTCACCAGATCGTCCCGTTCCCAGTCCTCCAGGAGCAGGTAGCGCTGGCCTGCCTGCAGGTAGTCGTTGGTGCGAGGGATGCGCTTGCGGGTGAGCCGCCCCTCGATCACGGGTCCCTGCTCGTCGTGGGTCGGGTAGCGGCCCTCGCGCAGGCCGCCGGTGATCGACGGCTCGTAGTTGACCTGCGGGTTCTCGCCGCCGCCGTCCACGTGGTACGTCATCTGGCCGTCGCGCTGGTTGGTGCGCACTTCCGCGTTCTTGGCCTGGTTGACGGGCAGTTGCAGGTAGTTCGGGCCGACCCGGTAGCGCTGGGTGTCGCTGTAGGAGAAGGTCCGGCCGACGAGCATCTTGTCGTCGGAGAAGTCCAGGCCGTCGACGAGGACGCCGGTGCCGAACGAGATCTGCTCGTTCTCGGCGAAGAAGTCCTTCGGCATCCGGTCGAGCACCATCCGGCCCACCGGCTTCGGCGGGAAGTCCTGCTCGGGCCAGGTCTTGGTGTCGTCCAGCGGGTCGAAGTCGAGCTCGGGGTGGTCGTGGTCGTCCATCATCTGGACGAGCAGCTCCCACTCCGGGTGGTCGCCGCGCCCGACGGCCTCGTACAGGTCCTTGGTGGCGTGGCCGAGGGAGTCCGCCTGGACGTTGGCCGCGTCCTCCTCGGTCATGCTGCGCACGCCCTGCTTGGGCATCCAGTGGTACTTGACCAGCTTGGTGTCACCGTCGGCGTTGACCCACTTGTACGTATTGACGCCGAAGCCCTGCATGTGGCGGTAGTCCGCCGGGATGCCGCGCGGGCTGAACAGGTTGACCAGCATGTGCATGGCCTCGGGCGTCTGCGACATGAAGTCGAAGATGCGGCGGGGCTGCTGCTCGAAGGTCACCGGGTCCGGCTTGAGGGCGTGGATGACGTCCGGGAACTTGATCGCGTCACGGATGAAGAAGACGCCGAGGTTGTTGCCGACGAGGTCCCAGTTGCCGTCCTCGGTGTAGAACTTCACCGCGAAGCCACGCGGGTCGCGGGCGGCCTCGGAGGAGTCGCGTCCGCCGATGACGGTGGAGAAGCGGACCGCCACGTCGGTGCGTTTGCCGCGTTCCTGGAAGAGTTTGGCCCGGGTGTAGCGGCTGATCGGCTCGTCGCCCCAGGTGCCGTAGGCCTCGAAGTGGCCGTAGGCGGTGACGCCGCGCGCGTGCACGACGCGCTCGGGGATGCGTTCCCGGTCGAAGTGGCTGATTTTCTCCAGGAACTGGTAGTTCTCCAGGGTGGCGGGGCCTCGGGCGCCGATGGTGCGCTGGTTCTGGTTGTCGTAGACCGGA
The DNA here is from genome assembly GCF_044327915.1 of Streptomyces afghaniensis. Lineage (NCBI taxonomy): Bacteria > Bacillati > Actinomycetota > Actinomycetes > Kitasatosporales > Streptomycetaceae > Streptomyces > Streptomyces afghaniensis. The sequence goes on along the minus strand of NZ_JBIRGJ010000013.1, from coordinate 43,501 downwards.
TGGCCCTGGCGGTTGGTGAGGACCTCGCGGTCGTCGCCCGGAGCGGGACCGGTACCGGATACGTCCGTCATATGCGTGGGCTCCTTCGGCTCATGGCCGGTGGCCGACCTGGTCGGCGCCGCGAGCGGCCGCCCGGCCGGGCATGGCGGAATGCCCGGGTACCCGGCGGGGCGGGGTCAGTCACGTGTCTCGCACGGGTCGGGGGCCAGGCGGCGGTGAACCTCTGGGCATCGTGGCAGCCACCACTGACAATCCGAACGCGACCACGGGAGAGCGGCAGAATGCGGCACGTCTACTGGATCGGGGGCGGGAGCGGCGCGGGCAAGTCCACGATCGCCCGCCGGCTCGCGGATCGGCACGGCTGGCGTCTCTACGCGACCGACGACGTGATGGGGGATCACGCTCGCCGGACCACGCCCCACGAAGCGCCGCTGCTGCACGAGTTCATGGCCATGGACATGGACGAGCGCTGGGTGAACCGGTCTCCGGAGACCATGCTCGAGACGTTCCACTGGTTTCGCGGCGAGGGCTTCGGACTGATTGTCGAGGACCTGCTGCGCATGCCGCGGGAACCCTGTGTCGTCGTCGAGGGCTTCCGGCTGCTGCCGCACCTCGTTCAGCCCCTGCTCCCCGGCCCGGGGCACGCCGTCTGGCTGCTGCCCACACCGGAGTTCCGGCAGGCGGCGGTCACGAGCCGGAGCACGCCGGGCGGAGGGTTCACGGGGCGGACCAGTGACCCGGAGCGGGCGAATCGCAACGTCGCCGTGCGGGATCACCTGTTCACGGAGCGCCTCCGCGAGGAGACGGCACGCCTCCGGCTGCCCGCCGTCACGGTCGGCCTCACCACGTCGGAGGACGAACTCGCCGAGCGGGTGAGCGGAGTATTTCGGCTCTGACCCGTACGCGGATCGCCTCGTGCACCGAGCTCGTGAAGGAGGGCAGGGGCTACGCCGGGAAATGGGCCCGGACCCGCCCGCCGGCGGTGTCCGGGCCCGTGGCCCGGGTGGGGCCTCAGCCGCCGTTGAGGCGTGCGCGCAGGAGGTTCTTGCCCAGTTCGGCACCCTTGCGGCTGTCCGCCTGGGCCTTGCGGAACAGGTCCGCCACCTCGGTGTCCTTGGCGCGCTCCGCGTCCTGGATGTAGCCCTCCAGACGCAGGGCGTTGTTCAGGCACGCCTCGACGTACCAGATCAGGTTGTAGTCCTTGTCCTGCGTACCGGTCACGCCGCCGGTCTCCGTCTCGCTGGTCATTCGGACCTCCTTCTTGCGGAGCGGACCTCTTCAGGCGCCGGACGGGTACCCGTCCTCCGGTGGGACACACAGCCCACCCGTATCACGTTCCGTGACCGTCCGGTCACGCCCTCGACGGGCGGGCGGCCGGCCCGTCGGTCAGACCCGTACGCACCACCAACTCCCCTCCCCCGTACGGCAATCCTGACAGTTGCCACAGAAGCGAACAGACCCCGGTCGGTTTCAGAACGAAGTGCCCTTCCACCGTGCGAGACCGGTCGATGACGGTGTGTACTGTGCTGCGGGTGGCTCGTCAGAGCACCTCGGACTCCGCCCTGCCCGACTCTCCCTGGACTCGACTCGATGATCGAATTACCGGACCTGGTCGTCGGCGGTCTCGCCGTCGGCACACTGTCCGCGTTCGCCCTCGGCAGCGGGTTGCTGCGCTCGCGGCGGCAACTGGCCGCACAGCGCGCGAAGATCGCCGCCCTGCGGGCGCAACTCGACGGCACCACACGGGCGTTCACGGCCGAGGTCGAGCACCTGGCGGCGCGGCGCGTGCCCGCAGCGGCCCGGCAGGTGGCCCACCCGCACGTCACCGTGTCCGGCCCGCTCAGCCCGCAGCTCTCCGGTTCGCCCCTGGGACTCGCGCTGGAGCAGGTGCTGAAGGGGCTGCACACCGAACTCGCCGCGCAGCGCACCCGCATCGACGCCGCCGCGCAGGCCGGGATGCGCGGGGCCACACGGGAGATCCAGGCAGCGCTGTACCGGTTGCAGGACGCCCTGCGCGGTCTGCAACAGCGTTATGACGACCCCGAGTTGGCGCAGACCCTGTTCGAGCTGGACCACGAGAACGAGCAGTCGCTGCGGCGCGCGCAGATCGCCGCGGTGGTGTGCGGGGCCTGGGTGGGGCTGGCCCGGGAGGAGTCCCATCTGGTGGACGCGGTGACGGGTGGTCAGGCCCGGCTCACGGGCTACCAGCGCGTCCGCATCCACAACCACCTGGAGGCCGGGACCGCCCTGGTGTCCCACGCCGTCGAGCCGGTCGCCATCATCGTCGCCGAACTCCTCGACAACGCGCTGCGGCACTCCGCGCCCGACACCGACGTCGTGGTCAACCTGGAGGCCGTCCACCACGGTGTCTGCGTCACCGTGGACGACGCCGGGCTGGGCATGACGCAGGACGAACGGGCCCGTGCCCAGCGGATGGTGGCCGGCTCCGAACCGATCCTGCTCACCGAGCTCGGCGACCCGCCGCGCATGGGACTCGCCGCCATCGGCCGGCTGACCCGGCAGTTCGATCTGAGCGTGGACCTGTCCTCGCCGTCCCCGTACGGCGGGGTGCGGGCGGTGCTGCGGGTCGACAGTCATCTGCTGACCCGCATCGATCCCGAAGAACTGCCTCCGGCGGCCAGCGCCCCGCGTTCGACGCGGAGGGCCGAGCGGGTCACGGCGGGCGGTGGCGCGTCGATCTCCGCCTCGTCCCAGGCGCCCGATGCCGCTGAGGCACCTGACGCCCCGCCGGCCCCGGCCCGTGCATCCGAACCTGCCCCGGCCTGCGCGTCCGACGGCTCCGAGCCGCGCACCGCGCCCCGGAACCCCGAGCCGCCGACCACCACCGCCGCGGCCCACTCCACCGCACCCGATGACCACGGCTACGGCACGGACCAGGCCGAGCAGGTCTCCGCCCCAGTCCCCGGCCACCACGGCCCCCGCGACAACGGCGGACTCCCCCAGCGGCGTCGCCGCAGCCGGGTCACGCCCCCGCCGGACACCCCGGCCGCCGCACCCGCACCGCAGCGCCGACCGCGGCGTCCCGAGGAGTCCGCCGCCGCCCTCGGCGCCCTCCAGTCCGGCACGGCGGCCGCACGTTTCGCCGCCCGGCCGAACACCGGCGCCGTTCCAGCCGTACCTGAGGATGCCCCGGCCGCGACCACGGCCGACGGGCCCGACGACACCGGCCGAGACCGGAACGACCACGAAGGGGGAACGGCTCGATGACCAGCCGCGCAACGGGGGACACGGCCTGGGTGCTCGAACCGGTCCTGGAGGTGCCGCACGTCGTGGCCGCCGTCCTGCTCACCCGGGACGGGCTCGTGACCGGTTACACCGACGCGCTGTCGCAGCCGTCGGCCGAGCGGGTCGCCGCCATCACCAGCACCGTGCAGGGCGCCTGCCGTACCGCGGCGGCGGCGTTCGCCGACACCGACCGGGCCGACATCCGGCAGGTCGTCATCGAGTCGGACCACGGCTATGTGCTCATCGTCCCGACCGACCACGGCACCTGCGTCGCCGCGTACGGCGACCCCGAGGTGCGCCTGGACCTGCTCGCGCACCGGGTGCACTCACAGGTCGCGCGGCTGGGTGAGAAGGCGATGGCCGCCGGGCCCCGAGGGGCCGACGGCGACACGCCGGCATGACCGGGCGCCGAGGCGGCCGCCCCCTGGTTCCCGCGTATCTGTCGACCGGCGGGGTGGCCCGGCCCAGCCGTGCCCACCTGGAACGGCTGTCGGTCCTCACCGGCAGCGGCGAGCCGGCTCCCGCCGATCTGCCCGCCGCGCAGGCGGCCCTGCTGGAGGAGCTGGAGTACGGGTCGCTGACGGTGGTGGAGGCCGCGGCCCTGCTGCGGCTGCCCGTCTCCGCCGTGCTGGTGCTGGCCGACGACCTCATCGACCGTGACCTGGTGCTGGCCCGCGCGCCGATCCCGCCCGCCCGGCGCTTCGACCCCGACCTGCTGAAGAGAGTGGCCGATGGCCTCCGCGACCTCAAGCGCCGTTGACGCCGCCGGCGACGGTGGCATCCATCTCCCGGACACCGCCCGCGACCTGGTGAAGATCCTGGTCACGGGGCCTTTCGGGGTGGGCAAGACCACCCTGATCGGCTCGGTGTCGGAGATCCGCCCGCTGCACACGGAGGAGCAGCTCACCCAGGCGTCCGCGCGGGTCGACGATCTCGCCGGGATCCGGGACAAGTCGACCACCACGGTCGCCATCGACTTCGGCCGGATCAGCCTGCCGGGCGGGATCGTGCTGTATCTGTTCGGCACGCCCGGCCAGGAGCGGTTCCGGTCGCTGTGGGGCGACATCGCCCACGGTGCGCTCGGCGCGCTCGTGCTGGTCGACGCCCGCCGGATCGACGCCTCGTTCGACGTGCTCGGGCTGGTGGAGGAGGCCGGGCTGCCGTACGCGGTGGCCTTCAACACCTTCCCGGACGCGCCCCGGCACCACACCCCCGAGCAGTTGCGCGCCGCCCTGGACCTGGAACCGACGACCCCGATGGTGACCTGCGACGCGCGGGAGGCGAACTCCTCGATCGACGCCCTGCTCGCCCTGGTCCAGCACCTGATCGACCACCGACCCGCGGAGTACCGGTGACCCACCCGTCCCCTGCCGAGCAGGCCTTCTCCCGTGCGGCGCCCGTCCGCCTGTGGGAGGACGGCTTCGCCCGCGACCCCCACCCGTACTACGCCGCCCTGCGGGCCCACGGCCCGGTCGGCTGGGCGGAACTCGCGCCCGGTGTGCCGGCGTACGTCGTCACGGACCGGCTGGCGGCGCTGGATCTGCTGCACGACACGCAGACGTTCTCGCACGACCCCCGGCCGTGGGAGGCGACCGTCCCCGACGACTCCCCGGTGCTCGGCATGATGCGCTGGCGGCCCAACACCCTGTTCGCCGACGGTGCCGCCCACATCCGCTACCGCACCACCCTCATCGACGCCTTCGACCTGGTGGAGCCGCACGACCTGCGGGAGAGGGTGCACCGGGCGGTGCATCTGCTGGTGAGCCGGATCGGGCCGCGGGGCGAGGCCGATCTGGTCGGCGAGTTCACCAGGCCGCTGATGGCGCTGGTGTTCAACAGCCTCTTCGGTCTGCCGGACGGCGCCGGCGACCGGCTCGACGCCGCGCTCGGCAAGCTGATCGAGGGCGGTGCCCAGGCGGCGGAGGGCGAGGCGGAGTACGCCGGGTACGTGCTGGAGCTGATCGCGGCCAAGACCGGTCGGCGCGGCGACGACCTGCCGAGCTGGCTGCTGGACCATCCGGCGGGGCTGACCCCCGAGGAGGTCACCTGGCAGGTGTTCCTCACGCTCGGCGCGGGCCACGAGCCGACGGCCAACCTGGTGTCCAACGCGCTGTCCAGGATCCTCGGCAACCCGGACTACTACTCGACGCTCACCAGCGGCGCCCGCCCGGTGACGGACGCGGTGCTGGAGGTGCTGCACCACGAGACCCCGCTCGCCAACTACGGCATCCACTACGCCCGCACGCCGGTCACCTTCCACGGCGCGTGGATCCGGGCCGCGGTGCCGGTGGTGATCTCGTACGGGGCGCTGGCGCAGGCCGCCGAGCAGGAGCGCGGCGCGGACCGGCACCCGGGCGACGCCTCCCACCTGTCCTGGTCGGCGGGCCCGCACGCCTGCCCGGTCAAGCAGCACACGCTGCTCATCGCCACCGAGGCGATCGAACGGCTCACGCAGTGGCTGCCCGACCTGGAACCCGTGCTGCCGCGCGAGCGTCTCACCTGGCGTCCCGGCCCGTTCCACCGCTCGCTGACGGCGCTGCCCGTCCGTTTCACTCCCCGCTCCCCCGATCAGCCAGGAGGACGAACGTGACCGTGACCGACCGCATCGCACTCGACCCGTTCGGCGCGGACATCGCTGGCGAAAGCGCCCGGCTGCGCGCCCTCGGCCCGATCGTGCCGGTGGAGCTGCCCGGCGGGATCCCCGCCTGGGCGCCCACGCGCTACGACACGCTGAAGGAACTCATCCTCGACGCGCGGGTCAGCAAGGACCCGCGGCTGCACTGGCGGCTGTGGCCCGAGATCGGCGAGCACCCGTCCTGGGGCTGGATCATGAGCTGGGTGGGCGTGGTCAACATGCTCTCCACCTACGGCGCGGACCACACGCGGCTGCGCAAGCTGGTGGCGCCGAGCTTCACGCACCGGCGCACCGAGGCGCTGCGGCCCCGGGTGCGGGCGATCACCGCGGAGCTGCTGGACGCTCTCGACGCGGCCGGCGGCGAGGTCGTGGACATCAAGGAGGGGTTCGCCCATCCGCTGCCGATGCGGATCATCTGCGAACTGTTCGGTGTGCCCCACGAGTTGGGCCAGGACACCGCCCGGATGATCGCGGCCCTGATGGACACCACCGACCCGAGCCCGGAGCACGCGGCGTCCGTCCAACGGCAGATCGGCACGGTGCTGCCCGCGCTGATCGCCCACAAGACCGCGCACCCCGGTGACGACATGACCACGGAGCTGATCCGGGTCCGGGACGAGGACGGTGACCGGCTCAGCGACGAGGAGCTGCTGTACACGCTGCTGCTGGTCATCGGGGCCGGTTTCGAGACCACCGTCAATCTCATCGGCAACGCGGTGGTGGCCCTGCTCCGCCGCCCCGAGCAGCTCGCCGCCGTACGGTCCGGGGAGATCGGCTGGGACGCCGTCGTCGACGAGACGCTGCGCGCCCACCCGTCGGTCGCCTCGCTGCCGCTCCGGTTCGCCGTCACGGACCTCACCGTCGGCGACGTCACGATCCCGGCCGGAGACGCCATCCTCACGACGTACGCCGCCGCGGGGCTCGACCCCGAGCGCTACGGGCCGGACGCCGACGTCTTCGATGCCACGCGCGCCTCCGACGACCATCTGGCGTTCGGTATCGGGGTCCACCGCTGCATCGGCGCACCGCTGGCCCGCCTGGAGGCGCTGACCGCGCTGCCGGCGCTGTTCGACCGGTTCCCCGGCCTGAGCCTGGCCACCGGTGAGGAGGGCCTGCGGCAGGTGCCGTCCTTCATCGCCTTCGGCTGGCAGGAGATTCCCGTGCGGCTGCGCGGCTGAGGCAACAGGAGGGCTGCCGCCCGCAGGCTGCGCGCGGGAGCGCGACCGGTCCCCCGTTCCGGTCGAGCCCCCGCGGTTCGTCGAACCTACGTCCCTGGCCGAGACGTTGTGAATCGCGTCGATGCCCGTTGCATGCTCAACAGGGCTCACCCGTGCACAGCTGAGTCCGGATGGCCCGGTTTCGTCCCGCCGTGACCTGGCCAACCGGTTGTCCCGGAGGCGAGCCGGTCAGCCGGGGCGGCGGAAAACAGGCGGATCGAGGTCGCCGACGGCCAGGTGGGCCAGCACGACCTCGTACAGGTCGGTGCCCGCGGCGAGGAGTTGGCGTTCCAGGACGGGTTCGGCGCTGCGGACGTGCTCGCGCACGGTCTGCGGGTGCATGCCCAGGGTCTGCGCGGCCCGTTCGGCGTTGCCGCCGGCGGTGATCCAGGTGCGCAGCGTCCGGCGGGGGTTCCGGGCGTCCGCGTCCATCCGGCCCAGCAGGTCCCGGGCCCAGGTGGTCACGGCGGGCCCGGACAGCAGGTCGGCGAGCCGGAGCGTGGAGTCACCGGTGCCGTCGGGGTACTGGGCGTCGGGCAGGCCGATCTGGGTGTTGATCGCCAGGTGGACGACGGCCCGGACCGTGAGGTCGGCGAAGTCGGTGCCGAGCAGGGCTTCCACGCGTTCCATGCGGGCGCGGACGGTGTTGCGGCTGACGCCGAGGACCTTGGCGGCGTTGACGGCGGTGAACTCCAGGCCGAGGCGGGTGGTGGCGAGGAGTTCGGCGCGGGTGTGGTGCGGCAGGGTGTCGAGCGGGCGCAGCACCCGGGCCGTCCAGCCGCGCAGTGCCTCCGGATCCATGAGGCGTTCGGGGTGAGTCCGCTCGGCGTAGACCGCCGTCTTGTCGGGCCGGAAGTGGGCGACGGCGAGGGCGCTGACGGCCTGTCCGTACGCGGTGGCGGTCCGGGCGAGGCTCTGGCGGACACTGCCACCGAGGAAGATGTCCGGGTGCCGGCCGACCAGTGACCGCAGGGTCTCGCCGGTGGCGTCGCGGGGGCTGACGACGATCACATGGCCGTCCATGGCCGGGCAGCGCACGACCAGGGCGTCCTCCCTGGTGCTGTCCAGGCACTCGTCGGCGATCCGGTCGCGTACGGCGGGGTCGGACTCGACGACGTACACGCACGCCGTGTCGGCGTCGAGCAGTCCGGGCCAGAGCCCGGCTGCGACACGGCGGGCGGCGATGGTGTCCTCGACCATCAGCAGTTGCAGGATGGCCAGGCGCAGGTCGGCGGTGGCCCGCCGGAGCCGGTGCCCGGCCACGGCCGACTCGCGCTCGGTCAGCAGGAGCTCGATCACCTGGGCGGTGTGCGTGACGACGTCGGCGGCCCGGCGGTCGAAGGGGGCCTCGCGGGAGACGGCCAGGACGCAGGTGCGGGACGGGTGCCCCACTCTGACCAGGCGCTGATGGCACTCCCGGCTCTCCCAGGCGGCGGAGGCGATCCGGCCGGCGGTGATGTCCGTGACGAGGCCCTCGTCCAGCGGGAGCCGGGTTCCGGCCATGAGGTTCCCGGCGGCGTCCTGAAGGGCCACGGATCCGCGCACGGCGCCGGCGAGCCAGTCCACGACCCTGCGCACGTCGCGCCCCGCCGGACGCAGGTGTTCGAGCAGTTCCTCCGCCCACGCGGGTCCCGGCCCGGCCGGTGTCCCCTGCCCGGCAGGTATCCCCTGCTGCCGGTTCCCGTCCTCTCGGCCAGCCACCTCGGCCTTCCCCTCGTCCCTCGCGCCGCCTCCGGCGCACCGGTCGCGGACGTTACCTCACACGTCCCGCGCTCTCATCCCGGGCATCCCGGGCGGACGCGCCCCGGCGCCCGCCCGCGGGCCGGCACCCCGCCCTGCGCCGCCGCACCGCGCGGGCGGCATAAGCTCGGCGGATGGCGAAGTACTACGACGTGCACCCCGACAACCCCCAGCCCCGCACCATCGGCCAGATCGCCGACAGCATCCGTGCGGACGCTCTTGTCGCCTACCCCACGGACTCCTGTTACGCACTGGGCTGCCGCCTGGGCAGCCGTGACGGCATCGAGCGGATCCGTACGATCCGCAAGCTGGACGACCGGCACCACTTCACCCTCGTGTGCCAGGACTTCGCGCAGCTCGGTCAGTTCGTGCGGATCGACAACGACGTGTTCCGAGCGATCAAGGCGTCGACGCCCGGCAGCTACACGTTCATCCTGCCCGCGACGAAGGAGGTGCCGCGCATGCTGCAGCACCCCAAGAAGAAGACAGTCGGCGTGCGGATCCCCGACCATGTCGTCACCCAGGCCCTGCTCGCCGAGCTCGGTGAGCCGCTGCTGTCGAGCACCCTGCTGCTGCCCGGCGAGGAGGAGCCGATGACGCAGGGCTGGGAGATCAAGGACCTGCTCGACCACGTGCTGGACGGGGTGGTCGACTCCGGTGACTGCGGCACCGAGCCGACGACGGTCATCGACTTCTCCGGCGGGGAGGCCGAGATCGTGCGGCACGGCGCGGGCGACACCTCACGGTTCGAGTAAAGGGCACGCCAAAGGCGATTCACGGTTCAACCGCGTGCTGGGGGTGGGCGAAATGCCCCGGGACGGGCGTGTCACGATGACCATGATCCGCCCGGTCACGCGGACGGGTTGCAGGCCCCCACCCCCGCAGAGAGGCAGCCCAGTCATGACCGCCGTACAGGGAACCGCCGTCGACATCCCCACCGAGGACGGCACCGCCGACGCGTATCTGGCACATCCCGCCGACGGGGCCGCCCACCCGGCGGTCCTGCTCTACATGGACGCCTTCGGACTGCGCCCGCGGCTGCGGTCCATGGCGGACCGGCTGGCCGCCGAGGGCTACACGGTGCTGGTGCCGAACGTGTTCTACCGGCACGGTCACGCCCCCCTGTTCGACCTTCCCGAGTTCATCGACCCAGGGGCGCGTCCGGAGATATTCGAGCGCATCGTGCCGGTCATGCAGGACCTGACGAACGAGCGGGCGATGCGGGACGCCGGTGCGTATCTGCGCTGGCTGGCCGAGTCGCCCGCGGTGGCCGACGGTCCGGTCGCGCTGACCGGCTACTGCATGGGGGCACGCCTGTCGCTGCTCACGGCCGGGACCTACCCGGAGCGGGTCGCGGCCGCGGCCGGCTTCCACGGCGGGCGGCTGGCGACGGACACGCCGGACAGTCCGCATCTGGTGGCCGGCAAGGTCACCGCCGAGCTGTACTTCGGCCACGCCGACGAGGACCCCTCGCTGCCCCCGGAGCAGATCGAGCGCCTGGAGGAGGCTCTGACCGCGGCGGGCGTCCGCCACCGGTGCGAGGTGTACACGGGCGCGCCCCACGGTTTCACGCAGTCCGACACCGCGTCGTACCACGAGGAGGCCGACGAGCGGCACTGGGCGGCGCTGTTCGACCTGCTGAAGCGCACATTCTGACCCCAATCGACTCCTGGCCGAAAGCCCTTGCCGTCCTACCGACGGTAAGGGCTTGCTTTCCCTCGATCCCTGCGCGTAGACCTTGCTGAACATCAGTCATGACTCGGGGGGAGTCTCATGGAGGGCACGGTCGACGGGTTCCGCTACGGTGCGGTGACCCCGGTGGCGGCGTATCTGATGGCCTGTCTGGGAGGGGCGCTGGGGCTGCGGTGCATCGTGCGCTCGCTGCTGAACGCGCGTTCCTGGAAGCCGGGCTGGCTGGCGTTAGGCGCGGCCTCCATCGGGTGCGGGATCTGGACGATGCACTTCATCGCCATGACCGGCTTCCACGTGGAGGAGACCCGGGTCCGTTATGACGCGGCCACGACGGTGCTCAGTCTCGTCGTGGCCGTCGCCGTCGTGGGCATCGGCGTGTTCATCGTCGGCTACCGCGGCCCGGGCCGTGCCACCCTGGCGGTCGCGGGTGTCGTCACCGGCCTGGGGGTGGCGGCCATGCACTACTTGGGCATGGCCGCGATGCGGCTGCACGGCGACATCGGCTACGACCCGGTCGGCGTCGTACTGTCCGTGCTGATCGCCATCGCCGCAGCCACCGCCGCGCTGTGGTCGGCCGTCACGATCCGCGGCCTGCTGACGAGCCTCGGGGCCAGCCTGGTGATGGGCGTGGCGGTGTCCGGGATGCACTACACGGGCATGTCCGCGGTCAGCGTCCATGTGCACGACACGACCGGCGGGACGTGGGAGGGCGAGTCGCCCCTGTCGCTGCTGCTGCCGATGCTGCTGGGGCCGGTCGTCTTCCTGCTGCTGGCCGGAGTCGTGGTCATGTTCGACCCGCTGCTGGTCCACGGCGAGCGGGCCGGGAACCGCAACCCCGCCCCGCACCCGGGCCGCACCGCCGGCGTCCGGCCCGCCAACGCGGTTCCCGCGCCCCGTACTTCGTGGCACGACACGGACTCGCCCGCCCGTCACCGCTGAACGACCCGCCTGCGGACGGCTCATAGATCATTGTTACGGTGCAGCGGTGTCTGACTCCTCACGTCATACTGCCGAAGGTGCCGGCTGGGGCACCGGCGAACGCGGCGCGTACCGGCAGTTGATGCCGCAGCAGGTCGAGAAGATCTCCTGGCTGGACCCGAGAATGCTGTGGGCCGCCCGCAACGGCGTGCTGGCCTCCTGGTTCGGGGACCCGACCGGCCGCACCCGAGGCCGGTGGGTGGCACAGCGCGCGGCCGCCGGCGCACCGGCCGACAAGGTGATCCGGCGCGACGATCCGGACCGCTTCTCGTTCCTGGTCATCGGCGACACCGGTGAGGGCGACGACCCCCAGTACGCCGTCGTGCCGGGCCTCCTGAAGACCGGTCAGGACACCCGGTTCGCCGTGCTGGCCAGTGATGTGATCTACCCGGTGGGCAGCGCGGACGACTACGGCACCAAGTTCTTCCGCCCCTACCAGGACTACCAGGCGCCGATCTACGCGATCCCCGGCAACCACGACTGGTACGAGGATCTCGGCGGCTTCATGCGTGTCTTCTGCGACGACGCCGCGCCGCTGCCGCCCGAGCCCCGGCCGCGCCCGCTGACCCGGGCCTGGCTGCGGTCCCTGCTGTGGCACCGGCCGCGACCGGACGACGGTCACCGCCTCGCCGAGGCACGGACATTGCGCTCGGCACCCGCCCAGCAGGCCGTCCAGCCGGGCCCGTACTGGGCGATCGACGCCGGACCGGTGCGGATCATAGGCATCGACACGGGCCTGCTGGGCACCCTCGACGCCGAGCAGGGCGCCTGGCTGCGCGAGGTGTCCCAGGGGCCCCGTCCGAAGATCCTGGTCACCGGGTCGCCCCTGTACGTGGACGGCAGGCGCGAGCCGTGCGCCATCGAAGGGGGCGGCACCGTCGACGACATCGTCCGCGACCCGGAGCACCACTACGTGGCGGCGATAGGCGGCGACATCCACAACTACCAGCGCTACCCGGTCCGGCTGGACGACGGACGCACCATCCAGTACGTGGTCGCGGGCGGCGGCGGGGCGTTCATGCACGCCACCCACACCATCCCCCGCGTCAACGTCGCGAACGTGACCGAGCGGGATTTCCGCTGCTATCCGCTGCGCGGCGACTCCCTCGCCTTCTACAGCCGGCTCTACGGCCGCCGGCTGCGCATGCCCCGCTTCTTCACGCTCACCGAGGCGGAGGCGACGGCCGTGACCGCCGAGCGCCTGGGCATCCCGCCGACGCGTGTCCCGGGCGCGGCCACTCGTGTCACCCGGCGCGTCCGGCTGGTCGCCGGGCTGCTCGGAACCGGCCGCCGGCCCGACCGGGCCAAGCGGTTCCGGCTGCCCGTGCGCAAGATCTACACGTCGCTGTTCTCGCCGAGTTCGGCGACGTACAGCCCGCCGTTCTTCAAGTGCTTCCTGCGTCTGGACGTCTCCCCGGAGTCGGTCCGGCTGCGCTGCTTCGCGGCCACCGGCAACCGCGCTCAGGAACTCGCCCCGCCGGTCGAGGACGAGGTGACGATCCCGCTGCGCTGACACGCGGGAACCGGTGCGGCGGGAACAGCGCGGGCCGCCGCCGGGTTGGCACAGCCGTAGACCCTTGAACGTTCAATCATGGAGGCGCCCGTGCCACCGACCCCGCGACCGCTGCGCAAGCTGGGCTTCCTGACCATCGGGCTGTTCGACGAGGCGGATCCCCGGCGCGGCCACGAGTCCACGCTGGAGATCATCGAACTGGGCGAGCGGCTCGGTTTCGACAGCGCGTGGGTGCGCCACCGCCATCTGCAGTACGGCATCTCCTCCCCCGTCGCCGTCCTGTCCGCGGCCTCGCAGCGCACCCGCCGGATCGAACTCGGCACGGCGGTCATCCCGCTCGGCTGGGAGAACCCGCTGCGCCTCGCCGAGGACCTGGCCACCGTCGACCTGCTGTCCGGGGGCCGGCTCAACCCGGGCGTCAGTGTGGGCCCGCCGATGCGCTTCGACCAGGTCAAGGACGCGCTCTACCCGGACACGGCCGACGCCGAGGACTTCGGCTACGGGCGGGTGGAGCGGCTGCTGGACGCCGTCCGGGGCGAGCCGGTGACGGACTTCAGCGGCACGGAGGGGTTCGAGACCTTCTCCGACCGGGTGCAGCCGCACTCCCCCGGTCTGGGCCGCCGCCTGTGGTACGGCGGCGGCAGCCTGCGGTCCGCCCGGTGGGCCGGCGAACACGGCATGAACCTGCTCACGAGCAGCGTCGTGAAGGCCGAGGACCCCCACGGGCCCCACGACTTCGCACGGATCCAGCTCTCCCACATCCGGGCGTTCCGCGCCGCCCACCCCGACGGCGAGGCCGCCCGCGTCTCGCAGGGCCTGGTCGTCATCCCCACGGACTCCGCCTCGCCCGGGCAGCGCGCCCGCTACGAGAAGTACGCCGCCGAGCGCACCCCTCGTACGGCCGCGCCGCAGGGCCCGGCGCGGCTGCTGTTCGCGCCGGACCTGGTGGGGACCTCGCAGGAGATCGCCGAGCGGCTGCACGCGCACGCGGCGTTCCGGGAGGTGGACGAGGTCGCGTTCGCCCTCCCGTTCACCTTCGAGCACGAGGACTACGTCCAGATCCTCACCGACATGGCGACGAAGCTCGCACCGGCACTGGGCCGGCGACCGGCGGACACCCCCTAGCGCGCCACGCGGTAGCGGAGGTAGACGACTCCCGAGCCGAAGGTGCGGGTCTCGGCGAGTTCGAGATCCACCCGGCGCTCGGCTCGCGGAAAGTACGGAATGCCACCGCCGACCAGCACCGGGTAGACCACGGTCCGGTACTCGTCGATCAGACCCGACGCGGCCGCCTCGGCGGCGAGGGTCGCGCCGCCGATCGCGATGTCGCCCTCCCCCGGCTCGGCCCGCAACCGCTCGATCTCCTCCGCCGGACCGCCGGAGGCCAGGCGGGCGTTGCCCTGTACCGCCGACAGCGTGGTGGAGAACACCACCTTCGGGAGCGGCTTCCAGAGCGCGGTCCACTCGAGCTCCGGGGCGTCGAGCCAGGGATCCTGGTCGGCGGTCTCCCAGTACAGCATCGTCTCGTACAGCCGTCGTCCCATCAGGTGGACGCCGACGTCCCGGATCTCGTCGATCCAGAAGCGGAAGACCTCCGGGTCGGGCACCGTCCAGGCGAAGTCGCCGTCCGGCCCGACGATGTAGCCGTCCAGTGAGACGCTCATCGAATAGGTCACGCTGCGCATCGGCGTCCTCCTCGGTAAGGGGTTCGACCGTACGACCCCGGGACACCGCAAAACTCATCGCGACGCACGGATCGGCTTCGTGTCACCAGCGGCCGGGTGCCGTCCCCGTGATCGGCTCCGACGCCCTGCCGTCCACCCCGACGGGCACGTCCCCGGCGAGCATCACCCGGTGCATGATCCGCGGGTGGTCGAGGTGTGCGGTGTCGCCGGGTGCCAGGTGCATCGTGGCGCGGTTGTCCCAGAACGCCACGCTGCCCGGCTCCCAGCGGAACCGGACGGTGTACTCGGGCCGGACCGCTTGCTCCAGCAGCATCTCCAGGATCGCGGCGCTCTCGGGCCGGGAGAGGCCGGCGATCTGCTCCACGTAGTAGCCGTTGACGTAGAGGATCCGCTCGCCCGTCTCCGGGTGGACGCGCACCAGGGGGTGCAGCGAGGCGACCTGGCGGTCCAGCAGGTGGCGGACGTAGGCGTCGTCGCCGGGCCGGGGCTGGTAGCCGACGCCGAGCCGGTGCTCGGCCCGCAGCCCGTCGACGAACTGCCGCAGCGGCGCGGAGAGCCCGGCGTACGCCGCCGCGAGGTTCGACCAGGTGGTGTCGCCGCCGTAGGGCGGCACCGTCTCGGCGCGCAGGATCGTCGCGGCGGGCGGGTCGACGCGGGCGCCGTGGTCGCAGTGCCAGCCGCGCAGCAGGGTGTGGCGGCGGCGCCGCAGCCACTCGTCGTGCTCCATGCCGAACCGCCCGCCCAGCTCCAGCCGGTCGGCGGTCGTCTCGATCTCGGGGAAGTCCGGGGGCGAGGCCTTGCCGCGCCGGGGCAGCACCACCGTCTCACCGAACCGCCGCGCGAACGCCACATGCCCGGCATGGTCGAGCCGCTGCCCCCGGAAGAACACCACCTTCCACCGCAGCACCGCCGACCTGATCGCGGCGACCACGGTGCCGTCCAGGTCCGCGGCCAGGTCGACCCCGCTGATCTCGGCGCCGATGTGCCCCGCGACCGGCTTCACCTCGATCCCGGCGTCCCGCACCGCCTCGTCCGTCATCGGGCTGTCCGTCGTCATGCGCACTCCGCTGGTCGTGGACGTGGTCGTGCCTACCGGAAGATCGTGACAGCGATCTCCGCCCAGGGCGACACCGCGGGACCTAACTCGTTAAAGGTCCGCCCCGTCGAGCACCTTGACAGGCCCGTGCGGCGCTCACATCATCTGGGGCATCACTTCGACTAACACGAGTTAGGCGTCACGATGACCGACTCGCACCTCACCCGGCGCGCCCTGTTGCGGTACGGCGCCTACGGCGCGGGGGCAGCCGCCCTGGCCGGCACCGCCGCGAGCTGGGACCGGCTCACCGGAGCCGACATACCCGGCCGTGACGACGGCTCCCTCGTCGTCGCCACACTGGGCCCCGCCTACGGGCCGGAGGCCATCCGCATGCTCCGCGAGGGCTTCCGCGACCTGCACCCCGACATCAAGCTCCAGATCAACGCCGTGCAGGCCGTGGACTGGTCCGACTTCTTCGCGAAGATCCTCACGCAGGTGGCCGCAGGCACCGCCCCCGACCTGGTCTACGTGGCCACCGAGGGCGTGCAGCTGTTCGCGCAGCGGCTCGGCGTGGCCTTGGACAAGTGGGTCAAGCGGGACGCGGCCGAACTGAAGGAGTACTTCGCCGACGTCCATCCGTCGCTGGTGGAGTCGATGATGTACGAGGGCAGCCTCTTCCAGCTGCCGGTGGAGTTCAACGCGGCCGACATGTACCTCAACCGCCAGGTGCTGCGCAGGGCCGGCGCGCAGTACCCGCCGGCCGACTGGACCCGCGACGACTTCACGGCGCTGCTGCGGGACATGAAGCAGGCGAGCGGCTCCCGCTTCACGCCCTACTTCTGGACCAACCGGCTGTGGGGCGGCGTGGTGCCCTGGCTGTTCGCGAACGACACCAATCTGCTCGCCGAGTCCAAGGCTCCCGGCGGCGCGTGGCTGTGGGACTCCTTCTACCCGGCCGCGCAGCGCGAGGGCCGCGGGGGCGGCTTCCGGTGGACGACGCCGCAGGCCACGCACGACCGGGTGGAGGAGGTCTACGACTACCTCGCCTCCCTCGTCCGGGACGGCCTGTGCACCCGCCCCGAGGGCGGCAACGGCCAGAACCTCATCGGCGTGTTCTCCAACGGCCGGGTCGGTGTCACCCCGGCGGGCGGCTTCTGGGCGGGCGGCCTGCACCTGGCGGGGATGGAGCGGGACGGGTTCGACGTGCAGTACTTCCCCCGCTGGCGCGCCCAGCGCATGCAGTACGGCGCGGCGGGCTACGCGCTGCTGCGCACCTCGAAGAGGCAGGAGGAGGCCTGGGAGTTCATCAAGTACGCGGCCCGCAAGGACACCCTCACACGGCTGTTCACGACGAACCAGACGACCCCGGCCCGCCGCTCGATGCTGACCGCCGACCGGTACGAGAAGACCGGCCCGGCGCACTGGCCGGTCTTCTACGACACCCTCGACCGGTTCCCCGACACCGGACCCATCCCGGCGCCGCCGCAGGTCGCCGAGGTCGAGCAGCTGCTGCTCAAGCACACCGGCACGGCCCTGGCCTCCCCGCGCTCGGTCCGTCCAGCGCTGCGCCGGTTGCAGGGCGACCTGGAGAAGGCCATGGAGCGTGACGCATGACGGACACCCGGACACCGCCCGCCCGAGCCGGACGGCCCGAGGCCCCGCCCACGAGGAACGCACCGCGTCCCTCGGCCCGCGACCGCGGCACCCGGCTGCTGGCCACGCTGTTCCTGGCCCCGACGATCGTCGGCATCGTCGTCTTCACGGTCGTCCCCATCGTCGGCTCGGTGGTGCTGAGCCTCTTCCACTGGAACGTGATCGACTCGCCGCGCTTCGCCGGCGGCTCCAACTACGGCGCGGTGTTCGGCGACGAGACCGTGCTGGTGTCCTTCCGCAACACCCTCGTCTTCATGGTCATCGCGGTGGCGCTGCAGCTGCTGGTCGCCCTGGCGCTCGCGCTGACGCTGAACGGGCGCATGCCCGTGTGGCTGCGGTCGGTGTTCCGCTCGGCGTTCTTCTTCCCGCTGGTGCTGTCCGCCGCGTCGATCTCGGTGGTGATGAAGTACCTGTTCAACCAGGACTTCGGGGTGGTCAACTGGCTGCTCGGCTTCGTCGGGATCGCGCCGGTGCCATGGCTGACGTCGGAGAACGCGGCGATGGCGACCGTGGTCCTGGTCTACGTCTGGCAGCAGTTCGGCTTCTCGTTCCTGCTGTTCGTCGGCGGTCTGAACAACATCCCGAAGGAGATCCACGAGGCCGCCGCGCTGGACGGTGCCACCGGCCTGCGCAAGCACCTCAGCGTCACGCTGCCCCTGCTGTCGCCGACGCTGCTGGTCGCCTCGGTGGTCGGCATCATCAACGCGCTCCAGGTCTTCGAGCAGCCGTACGTCCTGACCAACGGAGGTCCCGGCGACTCGACCCGCACGGTCGTGATGGTGATCTACGAGACCGCGTTCGAGCAGCTCCGCTTCGGTGAGGCGTCCGCGGTGGGTGTGCTGCTGTTCGTGCTGATCATGGCGGTCACGGCCCTGCAGTTCCGGCTCAGCCGGCGTTTCGTCCACTACCAGTGAGCCGGGTGAGTCCTCCCATGAGCCAAGCAACCCTGTCCTCCAGCCGCGTGCGGCACGGGCTGGCGCCCTGGGCCCGGATCGCCGGGCTGACCGTGTGCGCGCTGCTGACCCTCGGCCCGGTCGTGTGGACCGTGTCGACCTCGCTGCGCACCCCCGCCGAGGCGTTCGACCTGCCGCCGCAGCTGATCCCGGCGAACCCCTCCACCGAGGCGTACCGCGGGGTGTTCGACCAGATCGACGTCTGGCTGTTCGCGCTGAACTCCACACTGGTCACGGGCCTGATCGCGGCCGGCCAGATGATCACGGCCGGCCTGGCCGGATACGCCTTCGCGCGGCTGGAGTTCCGCTTCAAGAAGCCGCTCTTCGGCCTGGTCCTGGCGACGATGATGGTGCCGTTGCAGGTCACCATCGTGCCGGTGTTCCTGGTCCTGAAGTCGATGAGCCTGACCGACACCCTGCTCGGGCTGATCATCCCGGCCTTCCCGACGGCGTTCGGCACGTTCCTGATGCGGCAGTACTTCCTGGGCATGCCCAAGGACCTGGGCGAGGCGGCGATGCTGGACGGCGCCGGGCCCTGGCGGACCTTCCGGTCGGTGTACGCCCCGCTGGCCGCGCCGGGCCTCGCGATCGTCGGCGTCCTGGCCTTCAACTACCACTGGAACGAGTTCTTCCGGCCGCTGATCCTCGAAACGTCGGGCCAGAACTACACGTTGCCGCTGGGATTGGTCTCCCTCCAGGGCAACCTCGGCACCGGCTCGATCTCCGTGGTGCTCGCCGGTGTCGTCCTCTCCATGATCCCCGCCGTCGCCGTGTTCGTCGTCGGCCAGCGCCCTCTGCGTGAGGGCATCACGTCCGCAGGAGTCAACCGTTGAGCCTCGCCGCTCCCCCGCAGGACCCGCACGCCCCGCGCTTTAGGGTCCGCCCGCCCGCCAACTGGATGAACGACCCCAACGGCCCGTTCCACTGGCGGGGCCGCTACCACCTCTTCTACCAGCACAACCCCGACGCCCCGGTCCACGCGAACGTCCACTGGGGCCACGCCTCCAGCACCGACCTCGCCCGCTGGGAGCACCACCCGATCGCCCTCACGCCGACTCCGGGCGGCCCGGACGAGGCGGGCTGCTGGTCCGGGTGCGTGGTCGACGACGGGGGCGTGCCGACGGCCGTCTACACCGGGGTCGACCGTGACCACAGCGGACTCGGCACGGTCTGCCTGGCCCGGGCGGCCGATCCGGACGACCCCGCGCTGACCGACTGGACTCCCCTGCCCACGCCGGTGGTGACGGGCCCGCCCGAGGGCCTGGACGTGGCGATGTTCCGCGACCCGTTCGTCTTCCGGCACGACGGACGGCGCTGGGCGCTGGTCGGCGCCGGCCACGCGGACGGCACGCCGTCGGTGCTGCTCTACGACTGCGACGACCTGACCGACTGGCGCTTCGCGGGTGTGCTCCTGGACGGCCGGGACCCGGCCGCCGCGGCGGCGTTCGGCGACCGGGCGACCGGCTGGGAGTGCCCGCAGCTGTACGCGACGCGGAGCGGCGAGTGGGTGCTGGTCGTGTCCCTGTGGGACGGCGACCCGTGGACCACCGGCTATCTCACGGGGCGTCTGGACCCCGGACGCGCTCCGACGGACCTGCGCTTCTCCGCCCGGGCGGGCGGCCTGCTCGACCACGGCCGCGACTTCTACGCGCCCGCCGTGCTCCAGGAGCCGGACCGGGCCCTGATGTGGGGCTGGTCGTGGGAGGCCCGCGAGCCGGGCGGGGCCGACTGGGCCGGCGTCCTGACCGCGCCCCGGGTCGTCGACGTCCATCCGGACGGGGCGCTGCGGGTCAGCCCGGCCCCGGAGCTGCACCGCCTGCACGCCGCCGAGCCGTTCGTCGCCGGCCCGGGCCGGGCCGCGCTGCCGGCGGCCTACGACCTGACGGTCAGTGCCCGGGGGCACGCCGCGGTGAGTCTCCTGCGGTCGCCCTCGGGCGCCGAGCTGACGGTCCGGCTGGACCCGGACGAGGGCACCGTGACACTCGACCGGGGCGACTGGCCGCGCACGGAGGCCGGCCCGCCGGCGCCGGTCGTGGTCCGGGTGCCGCCGCGGGAGGAGCTCACGGTGCGTGTCCTGGCCGACGGCTCGCTGTACGAGCTGTTCGTCGGGGACCGGGCCGTGGTCACCGAGCGCGTCTACCACCGTGCCGACGACGTACGGGAGTTGAGGGTGCCGTCCGGCGTGGCCGTCACCGGATGGGAGCTGGTCCCACCGATGCGCGGCTGATCACCGGGCAGGCCAGGCGCCGCACGGAGGCGGGCGGGGTCCGGCCGGTGGCGATGGCGTCGAGGAGGAGCCGGGCAGCGGCCTCGCCCATCGCCCGGTGGGGCAGCGCGATGGTGGTGAGGGGCGGCGCGAGATACGCGGCCATGTGCTCCTGGTCGTCGTAGCCCACCACCGACAGGTCGCCGGGTACGGCGATGCCCAGCCGGGTCGCGGCGTGCAGGACACCCGCCGCGACCCGGTCGTTGTAGGTGAAGATCCCGGTGGGCCGGCGGTCGGCCGGGGTGGCGTCCAGGACGCGGACAGCACCCTCGTAACCGCTGGAGATCTCTCCTCCGCTCCGTACGACCCAGTCCCTGGGGACGGTGATGCCCTCGGCGCGCAGCGCGTCGCGGAAGCCGCGCAGCCGCTCCACGGAGGCGATGTCGTCCTCCCCGCCGACGAGGGCGACCCTCCGGTGCCCCTGCTCCAGCAGCAGCCGGGCCGCCGTACGGCCGCCGGCGCGCTCGGCGGGGATGACGGCGGGCAGCGAATCGTCCTCGGGCAGGCAGTTCGCCAGCACGGAGTGGGTGCGGTGCAGGCCCTCGGGGACCCGGACGCGGCGCAGGGACATGGCCGCGTAGATGATGCCGTCGACGCGCCGGTCGAGGAGTTCGGCGACCGCCGCGTCCTCCTTGGCCGGGTCGCCGCCGGAGTCGACGGTGAGGACCAGGTGCTCCCCGGCCCAGGCGGTGTCCATGGCGCCGCGCAGCAGCCGCCCGGCGAACGGGGAGGAGGCGATCTCGTCGGTGACCAGGCCGATCACGGCCGTACGGCTGCGGCGCAGACCGCGGGCGACGGGGTCGGGGCGGTAGCCGAGCTGGACCGCGGCCTGCCGGATGCGCTCCTGGGTGGCGGGCGAGAGGTTGCCCTCGGCGCGGCCGTTGAACACGAAGGACACCGCGGTGTGCGACACGCCGGCGAGCCGGGCGACGTCCCGCGAGGTGGGACGCCCTGATCCGGTGGCCTGCTTTCCCTCGGCGCTGCCCATGCCGTCCGCCGTCCTCATCCCCCACCCGTCCGGTTGATCACCGCTCACCCTATCCGTGACGCTGGAGGGACGACACAGTCGCAAGGACACAGTCAACGGGAAGGCCCGACGGTGATCAGCATCCCGACGCACACGCTCAACGACGGTACGGCGCTCCCCGCCCTCGGCCTGGGCACCTGGCCGCTCGGCGACGACGAGGCCCAGCAGGCGGTGCTCTCGGCCCTGGAGGCGGGCTACCGCCTGATCGACACGGCGACGAACTACCGCAACGAGACGGGGGTCGGCCGGGCGGTGGCCTCCGGCGTGGTGCCGCGCGAGGAGATCGTCGTGACGACGAAGCTCCCGGGCCGGCACCACGGCTATCAGGAGACGCTCGCCTCCTTCGAGGAGTCCCGGGCCCGTCTGGGCCTGGAGTACGTCGACCTGTACCTGATCCACTGGCCGCTGCCGCGCGTGGACCGGTACGTCGACTCCTGGAAGGCCATGATCAAGCTGCGCGAGGAGGGGCTCGTCCGGTCGATCGGCGTCTCGAACTTCACGGCCGGGCACATCGAGCGGCTGGAGAAGGAGACCGGCGTACTGCCCTCCGTCAACCAGATCGAGCTGCATCCCTTCCTGCCGCAGGACGACCTGCGCGCCTTCCACGAGGCCAAGGGCGTCCTGACCGAGAGCTGGAGCCCGCTGGGCCGGGGCACGCCCCTGCTCCGGGATCCCGCCGTGGCGCGGATCGCCGAGGCGCACGGGGTGACGGCGGGGCAGGTCGTGCTGCGCTGGCACACGCAGCTGGGCGCGGTGCCCGTCCCCAAGTCGGCGAACCCAGAGCGGCAGCGCGAGAACCTCGACGTCTTCGGCTTCGAGCTGAGCGAGGACGAGATGACCGCCGTCGCGGACCGGTCGCACCGGCGGGTCGGCGGGGACCCCGAGGTGCACGAGGAGTTCTGACGGGTACCCGGGGCCCGCGAGGCAGGAAGGAGCCGCAGGTGGCTGAGCGGGACCGGCTGCGGGACTACCGCGGCAAGCGCGACTTCGACCGGACCGGCGAGCCCCGGGGCAGCGGGGAGTCCGCCGGGGACCGGCCCCGGTTCGTGGTGCAGATCCACGACGCGAGCACGATGCACTTCGACTTCCGGCTGCAGGTGGACGACGTCCTGAAGTCCTGGTCGATCCCCAAGGGCCCCTCGGCCGACCCGAAGGACAAGCCGCTGGCCGTGCCCACGGAGGACCATCCGCTGGAGTACGAGGAGTTCGAGGGCGTGATCCCCCGTGGCGAGTACGGCGGCGGCACGGTGATCGTCTGGGACCACGGCACCTACGAGCCGCTGAGCCACGACCGCAGGGGACGGCCGGTGGACTTCGCCGAGTCGCTGGAGCGCGGGCACGCCACGTTCCGGCTGAGCGGGGCGAAACTGCGCGGCGAGTACGCCCTGACCCGGTTCCGCGGCGACGGCAGCGGTGACGGCGAGGAGGCCTGGCTGCTGGTGAAGCGGGCCGGGGGCCGGGCCCGTACGCACGGGGCTCCCGATCCGCGCCGGGCGCGTTCGGCCGTGTCCGGGCGGACCCTCGCCCAGGTCGCCTCGGACGCGACCGGGGAGTGACGGCGGTGTCCGGCCTCCTCGACACCCTGCCCGAGGGGCAGCGGCGGCTGCTCGGCGCGGCCCGTCCCGGAGCGGCACTGGCGGCGCGCCCGATGCTCGCCACGCTGAGCGACCGGCGGGACTTCTCGGACGCCGACGAGGAGTGGGTGTTCGAGCGGAAGCTGGACGGCATCCGGGTGCTGGCGGTCCGGGACGGGGAGCGGGTGACGCTGCTGTCGCGGTCGGGCCGCCGGCTGAACGACACCTACCCGGAGATCGTGGACGCGCTCGCCGCACAGTCGTGCGCGGATTTCGTCCTCGACGGGGAGATCGTCGCGTTCTCGGGCGGGCGTACGGACTTCTCCCGGCTCCAGCAGCGCATGGGCCTGACCCGGCGTCAGGACGTGGCGGCGAGCGGGGTGGCCGTGACGTACTACGTGTTCGACCTGCTCCGGCTGGACGGGGCCGACACCAGGGACCTGCCGCTGCGGGCCCGCAAGTCGCTGCTGCGCCGGGCTGTGGCGTACCGCTCCCCGCTCCGGCTGACGCCGCACCGCAACGCGGGCGGCGCCGAGTTGCTGGCGGACGTGTGCGCCCGGGGCTGGGAGGGCCTGATCGCCAAGCGCGCCGACGGTGTCTACCAGCCGCGCAGGTCGTCGGAGTGGCTGAAGCTGAAGTGCTCCCAGGGGCAGGAGTTCGTCGTCGGGGGTTTCACCGAACCGGCCGGGAGCCGGGTGGGGCTCGGCGCGCTGCTCCTCGGCCACTACGAGGGCGGGCGGCTGCGGTACGCGGGCAAGGTCGGCACGGGTTTCGGCCGGCGCACGCTGCTGGACCTGCGTGAGCGGCTCGACGGGATGCGCGAGTCCGGTTCGCCGTTCGACGGGCCGGTGCGGGAGGCGGGCGCGCGCTGGGTGCGGCCGGAGCTGGTGGCCCAGATCGCGTTCGCCGAGTGGACCCGGGACGGCATGCTGCGCCACCCCCGCTACCTGGGGCTTCGGGACGACAAGAAGCCACGGGACGTGGTGCGGGAACGCCCGTCGGGGCACGCCGCCGCGTGAACGGTCGGGTCAGAACAGCGGCGTGAGCGACTGTTCGCACCAGATCGTCTTGCCCCGGGTGGTCTGCCTGCTGCCCCAGCGCTGGGTGAGCTGGGCGACCAGCAGCAGTCCGCGGCCGCCCTCGTCGTCCTGGTGGGCCCGCCGCAGGTGCGGGGAGGTCGAACTGCCGTCGGACACCTCACAGATGAGGGTCTGGTCGCGGATGAGACGGAGCTGGATGGGCGCGGCGCCGTACCGGATGGCGTTGGTGACCAGTTCGCTGACGACGAGTTCGGTGACGAAGGCCGTCTCGTCCAGCCCCCACGCGGTGAGCTGCTCGGTGGCGGCCTGGCGGGTGGCGGCCACCTGCGCGGGGTCGGGTGTCACGTCCCAGGTGGCGACCTGGTCCGCGCCCAGCGCCCGGGTACGGGCCAGCAGCAGGGCGACGTCGTCGCCGGGCTCCTCCGGCAGTACGGCCTTCAGCACGGTGTCGCACAGGGCGTCGAGCGAGTCGGCGGGCACGGTCAGGGCGCGGCACAGCTCGTCGGTGGCGTGGTCGACGTCGCGGTCCCGGTCCTCGATGAGGCCGTCGGTGTAGAGGGCGACGACGGAGCCCTCGGGCAGCTGGAGCTCCGTCGCCTCGAACGGCAGCCCCCCGACGCCCAGTGGGGGCCCGGCGCTCATGGGGATCAGCCGCGCGGATCCGTCGGGCAGTACCAGGGCGGGGGCGGGGTGCCCGGCGGCGGCCAGGTTCAGCCGGCGCGTGACGGGGTCGTAGACGGCGTACAGGCAGGTCGCGCCGAGTTCGGCGACCTCGTCGCCGTCCTCGTCCGACGCGAGATGGGTGACCAGGTCGTCCAGGTGGGTGAGGAGTTCGTCGGGTGGCAGGTCGACGTCGGCGAGGGTCCGTACGGCCGTGACCAGGCGGCCCATCGTCGCCGTGGAGGGGATGCCGTGGCCCACGACGTCGCCGACGACGAGCGCGACCCGGCTGCCGGACAGCGGGATCACGTCGAACCAGTCGCCGCCGATGCCGGCCGCCGAGCCGGAGGGCAGATAGCGGTGGGCGACCTGGACGGCGGCCTGGCCGGGCAGTCCTCTCGGCAGCAGGCTGTGCTGGAGCGCCAGCGCGGTGGTGCGTTCGCGGGCGAAGCGGCGGGCGTTGTCGACGCAGACCGCGGCACGGCTGGCGAGTTCCTCGGCGAACACGGCGTCGTCGGCGGCGTAGTCGTCCGGCTTTCGGATGCGCACGGCGACCGCGACGCCGAGGGTGGTGCCGCGGGCCCGGAGCGGCACCGCCATCATCGAGTGGGCGCCCTGGCGGTAGGGGCTGCCATGCGGGGCGCGTGTGTTGCGCTCGGCGACCCACCGCATGAAGGACGGCTCCCCCGCCTGGCTGACGATCGCCCGGCCCTCCAGCATCGCCCGCGCGATGGGGGAGAACGCGGGGTAGGCGTCCACTTCTCCCAGGTGGACGGCGGCTTCCGGGGTGCCCTCCGTGACGGAGCCGTGGGCGACGCGGCGCAGCACGATCTCGTGGGTGGGCACGGTCGGCGACTCCTCCGCGCCGAGGACCCAGTCGAACAGGTCCACGCTCGCGAAGTCGGCGAACCGGGGCACCACGATCCCGATCAGCTCCTCGGCCGTGCGCACCACGTCCAGGGTGGTGCCGATGGCCGCCGCGGCCTCGTTGAGCAGGGCCAGCCGCTCTCGCGCCCAGTACTGCTCGGTGCTGTCGAACGCGGCCAGGGCGGTGCCCAGGAGCTCGCCGGAGTGGTCGCGGACCGGCCACATCTCGGTGACCCAGGCGTGCTCCCGGTTCAGGGCCGGGGCGCCCGTGTAGCTCTCGTAGCGGAGCGGGCGGCCGGTCTCGACGACGTGGCGCAGGTGCCAGTTGAAGCCCTGGCTGTGCTCGGCCTCCTCGACGGTCTCCGGGAAGTGCCGCCCCAGCAGGGTCTCCTCGGGCACGCCCATCACATGGCAGGCGGCGTCGTTGAGCCGTAGATAGCGCTGGTCGGTGTCGAACACGGACATCGACATGGACGCCTGCTGGAAGGCCTTTCCGGCCAGGGACGTCTCGGCGCTGCCGGGCGGCTCGGCGGTGATCACGTAGCCGTTCGGTGCCCCGTCCGGGCCGGTCACGGCGCATGCTCGGACACGGAGCCCGATCAGATAGCCGTCGTGGTGCCGCACCATGACGGTGCCCGACCGCGCGGACACCGCCTCGGCCGGCACGTCCTCGGCGAGCAGCTCCCGTACGGACCGGCCCACGGCCTCCTCGGCCGGGTAGCCGGTCAGCCGCCGGGCACCCTCGCTCCACCCCGTCACGGTGCCGCGGGCGTTGATGATCGCAGCAGCGGAGGCGTCCTCCATATCGTCCAGGATTATCCCTTTGCCGCCCTGTATCAACCGCGACGGAGCATTCGTGACAGTGTCAGCTCCGGTGAGCGCGCAGGGCGGCGAGGGCCCGGTCGGCGTGCGCGTTCATGCGCAGTTCGCTGCGTACGACGTCGAGGACGGTGTGGTCCTGCGCTATGACGAAGGTGGTGCGCTTCGTGGGCGCCAGGGAGAAGCCGCGTTTCACGCCGAACCGCTCACGGACCGTGCCGTCGGTGTCGGACAGCAGGGGCATGCCGAGGGCGTGCTGTCCGGCGAACTCCTGCTGGCGCTCGACGGTGTCCCCGCTGATGCCGACGGGGCGTGCGCCGACGGCGGCGAACTCGGCGGCGAGGTCGCGGAAGTGGCAGGCCTGTGCGGTGCAGCCGGGGGTCAGGGCGGCCGGGTAGAAGAAGAGCACGACCGGTCCCTCGGCGAGCAGCCCGGACAGGCTGCGGACGGTGCCGGTCTCGTCGGGAAGGGCGAAGTCCTCGACCGTGTCCCCGGTCTCCACGCGCGCGGTCACGACCGGCCCTGCGCGTTCCGTGCGACGCCGCGGGCCCAGAGCACGAGGGGCACCTGCAGAGGCAGGCGGCCGAAGGCCGCGGCCTTCTGCGGCGCGGGGCGGTGGCGCCAGTCCGCCGCCATCTTCACGTTGGCGGGGAACACCCCGACGAAGAAGGCCGCCGCGGCCAGCGCGGCCGCCTTGCGGGTACGCGGCAGCGCCAGGCCGGCGGCCAGCGCGAGCTCGGCGGCTCCGCTGGCGTGGGTCCAGGTCCTGGGCTTGCCCGGCAGACCGCTCGGGATGGTCGCGTCGAACGGGCGTGGGGCGGCGAAGTGGGCGACCCCCGCGGCGGCCAGCAGGCCGGCGAGCAGCAGGGGCGAGCGTTCGGACCGGGACACGGTTCCTCCTCTGATGACCTGCCGCGCGATATTACTGGACGGTAAAGGGGTGCCCGCAGCCGGGGTTTCGACGGGTCAGCCGCGTCGGTTGTGCGCGCCCGGCGTGCAGCCGAACGCACGGCGGAAGACGTCGATGAAGGCGCTGGCCGAGGACCAGCCGCAGCGGTGGGCGACGGTCGTGACGGGCAGGCCGTCGGCCAGCATCCGCAGGGCGTGGTAGAGCCGTGACTGGGGTCCGCCACTGCGGGAACGTCATGCCGAACTCGCTGCGGAAGAGCCGGCTGACGGTGCGCTCCCCCACACCGGTCGCGGCGCCGAGGGCGGCGAGGGTGCGCGCGTCGGCCGGGTCGGCGTGCACGAGCGCGCAGACGGCGGCCAGGCGCGGGTCGGCGGGCGTGGGCAGGCGCAGCGGCTGCTGCGGCGAGAGGCGCAGCTGGTCGCACAGGACGGCACACAGCCGGTGCCGCTCGGGGCTGTCGTCACCGGGGTCGCAGGTGTAGGCGAGGATCAGCTCGCGCAGCAGCGGGCCGACGGCGAGGACGGCCGGGTGGTCCAGGCCCAGCGGGTTGTCGCCTGTGGGCAGGCCGACCAGGTGCAGGTCGAGCCGGCCGTGGGCGCGGTGGGCGTGCACGGTGCCGGCCGGGACCCAGATGGCGCGGGTGCCGGGCGCGAACCAGGTGCCGGCGTCGGTGGTGACGGCGACGACGCCGGAGCCCGCGTAGACGATCTGGTGGTCGTCGTGCCGGTGCGCGTCGATGCGGTCGCCCGCGGTCAGCCGCTGCGCGCGGGTCGGGGCCGTCGGGGTGTGGCGGATGTTCGGCACAGTCCGGCAGATTATCGGAAGCGGGCCAGGCGTCCCGGCGGCGACGATCTCCGGGTGACCGCTTCCCGCCGCAACCGGCCTGTCGCTCTGATGTCCCTGGGACACGCCTGCGTGGACGTGTACCAGGGCGCCGTGGCCGCTCTGGTGCCGTACTTCGTCACCGAGCGCGCCTACTCCTACGCCGCCGCCTCCGGCGTCGTACTGGCCGCCTCCCTGCTGTCGTCTCTGGTGCAGCCGCTGTTCGGGGTGCTCACCGACCGGTGGGCGATGCCGTGGCTGCTGCCGCTCAGCGCCCTGACGGCCGGGGCGGGCGTCGCCCTGAGCGGGGTGACCGGCTCCTACGCGTCGACCCTGGCGGTCGTCGCCGTGTCAGGGGCGGGGGTGGCCGCCTACCACCCGGAGGCCGCCCGGGTGGCGCGGGCCGTCGCGCAGGGCCGCCACACGGCGATGGGTTGGTTCTCCTTCGGCGGCAACGCCGGTTTCGCCCTGGCACCCCTGCTGGTCCTCGCCGTGATGGCGACGGGCGGCTTGCGCGCCTCTCCCCTCCTGGCGGTGCCCGCGGTGGCGGGAGCGGCACTGTGCGCGGCGGCGGTGCGCGCGACCGCGTCCGGTGCGGCGCGGGCGGGTGCGCCCGTCACCACGGGCCGGGACGACTGGCCGGCCTTTCTGCGGCTGTCCGGGGCCGTGGTCTGCCGCTCGGTCGTGTTCGTCGGTCTGAGCGCGTTCGTCCCGCTGTACGTGCGGGAGCGGACCGGTGGCGGGGAGGTCGCCGGTACGGCGGCGCTGTTCGTGCTCTACGCCGGTGGCGCGGTGGGCACGCTGGCAGGGGGGCGGCTGGCCGAGCGGTACGGGCGGCTGACGGTGGTGCGCCGGTCGTACGCCCTGACGGTGCTCGCCGTGGCCGGCCTGGTCCTGGCGCCGGGGCCGCTGGTGTACCTGTTCGTCGCGTTGGCGTCGGCGGGCCTGTACGTGCCGTTCTCGCTGCACATCACCCTGGGCCAGGACTGCCTGCCCCGGCGGGTGGGCACCGCGAGCGGGGTCACGCTCGGTCTGACGGTGAGCGTCAGGGGCCTCGCCGCGCCCCTGCTCGGGGCGCTGGCCGACGCGACGTCCCTGCGGACGGCGCTGCTGCCGCTCATCGCCCTGCCCGCGGTGGGCCGGCTGCTGCTGTGCCGGCTGCGCGAGCCCGCACCGCCCGGCCCCGCGGTCGCCGAGCGGGCGGATCCGCGCGACCCGGCCACACGGTGACCTGCGGGCGTCAGGCCCGGCCCACCGGGGCGGACCGGCCCTCGGGCTCCTCGTCGACGGCGTGGGCGAGGAAGTCGTCGACCATGCGGTGGAAGAGCGTGGCGAGCTGGCGAAGCTCCTCGGGCGACCAGTCGGACAGGGCCATCTGCATGCCGCGGACCCCGGCCTCGCGGACCTTGGCGATGGCCTGCAGGCCGGCGTCGGTGAGCTCGATGCGCTGGGCGCGGCGGTCGTCGGGGTCGGGGACGCGGGTGACGTAGCCGGACTTCTGCAACTGCTGCACCGTGCGCGTGACGTGCGAGGCCTCCACTCCCAGCCGGGCGGCGAGTTCTCCCGGCCGCAGCGGCTCGGAGTCGGCGACCTGCCGCAGCAGCGCGACGGCGGCACGGTCGAGCGGCACGCCCGCCAGGGCCATCAGCCGGTCGTGCTGGCGGGCGCGCGTGCTCAGGTACGTGATACGGGTGAGCGCACGCTCGATCTCGATCACTTCCGGGGAGGGGGTGTCGGGGAGCGGTGGTGTGGACATGTGAGCCACTTTACCAGCTCGTTGCCTAACTCAAGTAATTCACGATGGTGCGGACACCACGCCAGGGCTCGGCGTCGGCGTGGCCCAGCCAGTGACCGAAGCAGCGGCGCGCCGCCCGGCGCGAACCAGGGGCCCTGAGGACGGCGCCGGTATCGACGCCGTTCAGGGGAAAGACCCGGAAAACGGGCGTGACCCGGCGCGGGGCCGTCCACAACTCACCCGTGGACCTGCCGCTGATCCCGCCCATGCTCGCCACGCCCGGCACCCTGCCGCCCCCCGCGCAGGACGCGCGCTGGGCCTATGAGACCAAGCAGGACGGCCAGCGCGTGGTGGTCTATCTCCCCGGGGACGGCAGCGTGCTGCTGCGCGCCCGCTCCGGGGAGGACATCACGGCCGCGTATCCCGAACTGCGGCCCCTGGGCACCGCCTTGGGCCCCGTGCCGGCCGTGCTGGACGGGGAGATCCTGGCCCTGGACGAACAGGGCCGGGCGAGCTTCCAGTTGCTGCAGTCCCGCATGGGGCTGGCGCACGCGCCCGCGAGGGCGGCCCGGCGGGCGGCGGAGGTGCCGGTCCATCTCGTGCTGTTCGACCTGATGCATCTGGGGGACCGGTCGCTGATCCGGCTGCCCTACGCACGACGCCGCGCTGCGCTGGGGGACCTCGGCCTCGCCGGGCCCTCCTGGTCGACCCCGGCCGCGATCGTCGGCCACGGCGCCGAGGCCCTGGCCGCCACGCGGGAGCACGGCATGGAGGGCCTGGTCTGCAAACGGCTGGACTCGGTGTACGAGCCGGGGGTGCGCTCCCGGGCCTGGATCAAGATCCGCAACATGCGCACCGAGGACGTCCTGGTCGGCGGCTGGCAGCCCGGCAAGGGACGGCTCACCGGCCTGCCCGGCGCGGTGCTGGTGGGGCAGCGTGCGGCGGGGCGGCTGCGCTACGTCGGGAGCGTGGGCACCGGCTGGAGCGAAGCCGAACGGACCGAACTCGCCGGGCTGCTACGGGCCGCCGCGACCGACGTCTGCCCCTTCGACCCCGCCCCGCGGGCTCCGGGCGCGCACTGGGTCGTACCCCGGCTGGTCGGCGAGGTGCGCTACAGCACCCGCACCCGGGAGGGCCTGCTGCGGCAACCGTCCTGGCTGCGGCTCCGGCCGGATCTCGCGCCCGAGGAGGCCGCGGCCGACATCCCGGACGACATGGTCTGAAACGGGGCCGCGACTCTGGCTGTTGGGCTGCGATTCACCCCTGGGATCACACCTTCCTCTTGGCATGGACGCGTTCAGCCTGGAAGCTGAACCTCCCTTTCCCCCACAGCCGTTGGGCTGCGCCCAAGAGGAGGACGCAGTGTCGTCACGCCCGTTCGCACCCCGCAGGAGATGGCTCACCGGACTGGCCGGTGCCGCCGCCCTCGTCCTCGCCTTCCCCGCCACGGCCTCCGCCGCCCCGCCGCGGGCACTGCCCGCCAACGCCGAGTCGCTGGAGCAGACGTTCCAGCCCGCCTACGACTACGACACCGACGGCTGCTACTCCACGCCCGCCATCGGCGCGGACGGCACCGTCAACGGCGGTCTCAACCCGACCGGCGCCCTCAACGGCGACTGCCGCGACGCCTCGGACCTGGACAACACCAACGGCTACTCGCGCTCCAAGTGCAACAACGGCTGGTGCGCCATCCTGTACGCCCTCTACTTCGAGAAGGACCAGGCGGTGGCCGGCAGCGGCATCGGCGGCCACCGGCACGACTTCGAGCACGTCGCGGTGTTCGTGCAGGACAACCAGGTCAAGTACGTCTCGGCGTCCGCCCACGGCTCGTTCAGCGTGCACGCGGCGTCGCAGGTCCGCTTCGACGGCACGCACCCGAAGATCGTCTACCACAAGGACGGGGCGAGCACCCACTGCTTCCGTCTCGCGAACTCGAACGACGAGCCGCCGGAGAACCACAAGGGCACCTGGCAGTACCCCCCGCTGGTCGGCTGGAACGGCTACCCGGCCGGGGTGCGCGACAAGCTGACGTCCTACAACTTCGGCAGCGCCAACTTCGGCCTCAAGGACGCCAATTTCGCCAACCACCTCGCGTCGGCCAAGCCCTCCGGCATCGCGTTCGACCCCTACGCCTGATCGCGCCCGGCCCGGCCGGGGGGCCTAGGTCCCCCGGCCGGGTCCGGCTTCCGCCCCGCGTCCGATCCGCCGGCGCGGGGCGGCCGCCTAGCGTCCCGTTCATGGACGCACACGACACGACAGGGACACTCGAGGAAGCCCTCGAACGGCTCCACGCCTCGGGGCCGGAGCGGCTCGGCCGGCTCACCAACCACGCCCCCATGGTCGTGGAGGCGCTGGCCGCGCACGGGCGGGCGGACGCCGTGCACCGCTGGCTGGACCTGTACCGGCCCAAGCTGGAGGACTTCCCCACCCCCGTGGCACCGGTGACCGACGCCAACTGGCGTGAGGCGCTGGGAGATCCACGCCGGGCCGCCGACTGGATCAAGTATTTCGACAACGCCCTGGCGGAACGACCCTGGCGGGACGTCCTCGCGGCCTGGTGGCCACGGCTGCTGCCGGGGCTGTACGGCGGCTCCACGCACCCGGTGATCCGCGTCGGCCACGCCGTACGGGCGCTGGGAGCCGGCGAGAGCGCGCCGCGGCTCGCCGAACTCGCCCACGGGCTGGGCTACTGGGCGGCCCGGCACCGTCCCGTGTCCCGCATCGCCGTACTGCCCGCCGCGCCGAGTGCGGCGCGGTCCCTGGACGCCGTGCCGCCGATCGCCGACCCCCGAGGCGGTTTTCCCGACCGGCTGGCGGCCGTACGGCGACTGCCGCTGTGGGCGGGCGACGTGACCGACCCGGACACGGCACGGGCACGCCTGACCGAACTGGTCCGGGCCGCGACCCACCGGTACGCCACCCACGGCCACGGCGAGGAGACCATGCTGGTGCACGCGGCGACGGCACCCAACGCCGTGCTGCGCACCCTCGGTTCCCTGCCGCGCGAGCTGTGGGCACCGAGCCTGCACGCGGCGTGGACCGCGTCCGCGGCGGTCACCGCCATGTACGCCCACGCCGAGCCCCTCACCCACGCTCCCGCGCCCGGCCGCACCGCCGAGGAGGTGCTGGAACGGGCCCTCGCCCACGGCGACGAACACGTCATCAAGCTCGCCGACACCGCCCTCGGCGTGGGCGACGAGCGGGCCCTGGCCGCGGCCCTGCGCGCGGTCGAACTGAGCGAGCCCCTCGTCCCGAACTGACGTACGCCGAAGGGCGGTCGGGGGAGGTATGGCACGGACGTACCCCCGGGAGGGTCTATCGTGGCGGCATGTCCGTCCCCGAACTGATCCGCATCGTCTCCCGCGACTCCCCCATGGCGCTCGCCCAGGTGGAGCGAGTCCGGACGGAGCTGTCCGCCGCCCATCCCGGAGTGCGCACCGAGGTCGTACCGGTGAAGACCACCGGTGACAAGTGGATGGGCGACCTGTCCAAGGTCGAGGGCAAGGGCGCGTTCACCAAGGAGGTCGACGCGGCACTGCTGGCCGGTGAGGCCGACCTCGCCGTGCACTGCGTGAAGGACGTGCCCGCCGACCGGCCGCTCCCCGCGGGGACGGTGTTCGCCGCGTTCCTCAAGCGGGACGACGTCCGGGACGCCCTGATCCACCCGGGCGGGCTCACCCTGGACGAGCTGCCGGCCGGGACGCGGATCGGCACCTCGTCGGTGCGCCGGGTCGCCCAACTGGCCGCAACCCACCCGCATCTGGAGTGCGTGCCGTTCCGGGGCAACGCCAACCGGCGCCTGGCCAAGCTGGCAGCCGGAGAGGCCGACGCCCTCCTGCTCGCGGTCTCCGGCCTGGAGCGCATCGGCCGCGAGGACGTGATCAGCGAGATCCTCTCCACCGAGACGATGATGCCGCCCATCGGCGCGGGCGTACTGGCGCTCCAGTGCCGTGAGGACGACGCCGACCTGATCGACGCGGTGAGCGGTCTCGGCGACCCGGACACCCACCGGGAGACCACCGCCGAGCGCATGTTCCTGCATGTGCTCCAGGGGCACTGCAACAGCCCGATCGCCGGGTTCGCGCAGGTCGACCGCAGTGGCGAACTGTCCCTGCGGGCCTGTGTGTTCACCCCGGACGGCAAGACCCGGCTGAACGCCCACGAGTGGGCGGGCCGGCTCGACCCGGCCACGCTCGGGACCTCGGTCGCCGTGGCCCTGCTGCGCCAGGGTGCCCGCGAGATCATCGACGGCATCCCGCACTGACCGGCGGGACGCGCTGACACCGGATCAGGCGGTGCCTTCCCCCGCCTGGTCCTGGAGGAAGACGCTCACCTGGTGGGCCAGGCTGTCACGGAGCGCGCCCTGCTGCGCCCCGGCGGGCCCCTCGTGCGCGCCGATACCGCCCGACCACAGCCGGCGGTCGGCCCACTCCTCCTCGACGCGCAGCTGGACCTGGACGTCCACGAGACCCAGGGACGCCTCGGCGCCGGCCCCGTACAGCACGGCGGTGGCCCGGCGCAGCGGGTAGACGTCGAAGCCCTCGATGAACTGCGAGTTGCGCCAGTCGAGGAAGGCACTCTCCCCGTCCGGGCCGATCCGCACGTCGATCTGGCCGTCCTCGAGGTGGATGCCGAGGTGCCGGCTGCCGCGGTTCTCGACGGTCACGCGGAGGCTGAAGTACGTCAGCCCGTCGGCGGCGTCGTCACGGCCGCGGGGCGGCTCGGCCAGCTCCAGACGGTGGACGCGGACGCGCAGACCGGCATGCTCGTCGTACTCCTGCCAGTCCCCGACCACGTTCGGCTCGTACACGCTGCACCTCTCGACCTCTGGAAGCTGCTTCCTATCTGTGGGCCGAGCGCACTGTCAAATGAGCGGAATGCGCTGTGGCCTGGCAGTTCATCCCTTTTGATCGGTGATCAAGCCGTGCCCAGCGGTTATCCGGAAACAAGCGGAGAAAGCGCTTGCCGCCGCGTGCCGCACATCACTTTCCCGGGTGAAGATCAACGGGCCGGACGGCCCAGCAGGGCCGAGGCCGCGGTGACACCACGAAGAACAGCGGCATGGTGATCGCCTGCCCGAAACCCATGAGGCGGTCGCGGCTGAGGACGATGCCGGCGATGATCATCGACAGGCAGGAGAAGAAGGCCGAGCCGGGGACGACGATCGCGGCTACGGCGAGCAGCTTGAGCGGGTTCCAGGTCAGTGCCACGCCGAGCAGGGCGGCGATGAGAAGGACCACGACCGCCTGGACGAGCGATTTGACTCCCGCCGCGAAGGCCTTGCCGGTGATCAGCGCGGAGCGCGGAGTCGGCGTGACGAGGAGCGGTCTGGCCGAAGATCAGCAGCCAGAGGGCCGGCTGGACCGCCCAGGTGTAGAGCTCGGTGCGGTCGTGGCGCAGCTTCTGCAGTTCCACCACGCACATCGCACCGACGCGGGCGGGCAGCAGCAGCCAGCCGGCGCGGGGCTGCGGGGGCTTGAGCAGCAGGTCCGTGCCCTGGCCGGGAGCAGGGTCAGCCGACGCGGCGGGCGGTGCGGCGGGTGCTTCGGACATCGCGGAATTCTCCTGCCTCGTCGTCGAGACCACTGCCTGCCACGTCGCGGAAGACGTCCTCCAGCGTGGGCAGCGTGTCCGTGGCCGCGCCCGCGGCGCGGCGGCGGGCGCCGAGCCCTTCCCTGAGCTCGGCCGGGGTGCCGAGGGCCCGGATCCGGCCGCGGTGCATCAGGGCGACCCGGTCGCAGTACTGGTCGGCCTCGTCCATGTAGTGGGTGGTCACGAGCACGGTCATGCCGGTGGCCGCGCGGACCGCTTCGATGTGGTCCCACACGCCGGTGCGGGCGATCGGGTCCAGGCCGATCGTGGGCTCGTCGAGAATCAGCAGCCGCGGGGCGCTGACCAGGGCCTGGGCGAGTTCGAGCCGTCGGACCATGCCGCCGGAATAGGTGGCGGCGAGCCGGTCGGCGGCGTCGGCGAGGCCGACGGCGGCCAGGGCCCGGGCGACGCGCTCGGCGCGTTCCCGGCGGGGCACGTCGAAGACCCGGGCGAACAGGGCGACGTTCTCCCGCCCGGTGAGACCGGCGTCCGCCGAGAGTTGCTGCGGTACGTATCCGAGCAGCCGGCGTACGGCCATGCGGTCGCCGGCGGCGTCGTGGCCGAAGACACGGACCGTGCCGGCCGGCACCGGCAGCAGGGTGGTGAGGCAGCGGATGGCCGTGGTCTTGCCGGCGCCGTTGGGGCCGAGCAGTCCGAAGACCTCGCCCTGCCGGACCGTGAGATCGAGTCCGCCCACGGCCCGGGTCTCGCCGAAGCCGTGGACGAGCCCGGTGCAGGCGACGGCCTCGGCCTGTGGTCGTCCGGTGTCCCGCGTCATGACTCGCCGGCCTCCTCGTGCAGGGCGTCGGCCAGCTTGCGCAGGGCCGGGATCGCGGCGTGCAGGGCATCGCAGTCCGCCTCGTCGAGCCGCGACACATGGCGTCGCACGAGATCGGCGCGGCGGCGGCGCCACTCGCGCAGCCGGGCCCCGGCGGCCGGCGTGGGCAGCAGCCGGGCGGCCCGCCGGTCGGCCGGGTCGGTCTCACGGACCAGACAGCCCGCCCGCGCCAGCTTGTTGACCAGGGTCGACACGGAATTGGCCGCCAACCCGAGGTCCTTCGCCGCGTCGGAGATGCCGATGCCGGGCCGCGTCACGACCAGGCGCAACAGCTCCGCCTCGGCGCCACGCAGGCGGGGGTCGGGCATCTCGCGGCGCAGGCGCCGCCGGATCAGCCGCTGGACCCCGACGAGCGCGTCGGCCAGCTCTTCGGGGAAGGTCTCCGGCTCCATGCGGCGAGATCAGCTCTGTGACAGAGGTAATCGGGCCAAGGCGGAGTCAAGGGATGTACTCGAGACGGCAGCGGCTCCCGGAAAAGCCCATGCTCACGAATGGGCGTATTGTCGGAATTGTTTCGTGGTCTCCCCGCCCGGGAAAGGGCGATGAAGTGCTTCGGACCGGAGGCACGTCCGTGGGAGCCGCCCGGGCCCCGGGTGCCCCTCCGTGAGGTCCGAGTCCGTGCTTCCTACGGTGTCCGACCCTTCGGCACCTGCTCAGGGAGGTGCGCACCATGCGTATCGCCGGCAGCACCAGAACGCACCCCCACGACGACGCCCCCGACACCGCCGCTGCGTTCGCACGTCTCGCGCGGCTGCCCGAGGGGCCCGAGCGAAAGGCCCTGCGCGACGAGCTGGTCGAGGCCTGGCTGCCCATGGCCGAGCGCATCGCCGTCCGCTTCCGGGGCCGGGGCGAGGCCCTGGAGGACCTCTACCAGGTGGCGGCCCTCGGTCTCGTCAAGGCCGTCGACCACTACGACCCGGCGCGCGGCAACGCCTTCGAGGCCTACGCCGTGCCGACGGTCACCGGCGAGATCAAACGCCACTTCCGCGACCACATGTGGACGCTGCACGTCCCCCGCCGGGTCCAGGACCTGCGCAACCGGGTGCGGCACGCCGCCAAGGAGCTGTCGCAGACCACCCCCGGCCGCTCCCCGACGGTCGCCGAGATCGCCGAGTACGCCCACCTCACCGAGGGTGAGGTGCGCACCGGCATGGAGGCCCTGGAGTGTTTCTCCGCCCTGTCGCTGGAGGCTGAGATGCCCGGCACGGACGGCTACGCCCTCGGGGACGCGATCGGCGGGCCGGACCCGGCCTTCGACACGGTCGTCAACCGCGTGGCCGTCAAGCCCTGTCTGGAGGCGCTGCCGGAGCGCGAGCGGATCATCCTCTACCTGCGGTTCTTCAAGGGCATGACGCAGAGCCGCATCGCGGAGCAGCTCGGCATCTCGCAGATGCACGTCTCGAGGCTGCTCAGCAGCTGCTTCGCCCATCTGCGCGAGGAGCTGCTCACCGAGGTCAGGTGACCGGACCCCCCATCGGCGCCGCCGGGCGGATCACTGCTCCGGTGGCGCTTCGGGGATCTGGGTCGGTCCGGCGCGGTCGAGGGCGTCCTCCAGCTCGGCCCGTATCTCCCGGGGCATCACACCGGTGCGTCCCCAGACGAGGATCAGTTCCGCGACGTTGCGCAGTTTGATGTTGGTGTGCTGGGAGACCTCCTTCAGCACGGCCCAGCCCTGGTCGGGAGAGATCCGGCCGAGCACGACGACCATCCCGATCGCCTGGTCCACGACCGCGTGGGAGACGACCGCCTCCTTCAGTTGCCGGACTTCTTCCTGCAACTCGAAGATCCGCTCCGAGCCCCCGTCCGTGGGCATGGTCACCTCCGGGTCCGGTGCGCCGCTGTCCCCATGACCTCGTGGGGTGCTTGAGTGCCTTGACGCAGTGTCCGACGCCTCCATCGTCGTCACTCGGCCCGCCCGGTGCCACCGGGGCGGTCCAGGCCGGTTCACCCCGCCGTTTTGCTGCCGTCGCCGGGGTACTCGGCAGGCGCCCACGGGGGTTCCGGTTGGACACTGGTGTCATTCCTCCGGTGGCTGCCAGGCCGACGAGATCAGGACGCGACTGCCATGAACCACGACATGCCCACCCCCTCCGGCACCAAGGACGTCGTCTCTTCACACTCCGTGTTCGGCGCACCGTGCTGGGTGAGTCTGACCAGCAGGGACGTCAAGGCGACCGAGGAGTTCTACGGGGCCGTGCTGGGCTGGCAATGGCGGCCGGCCAAGCTCGGCGACCGGTTCCGGATCGCGCTGGCGGACGGCTCGCCGGTGGCCGGGATCGCGGGCGTGGCCGCCATGTGGCAGATGGCGGTCGCGTGGACGCCGTACTTCGCCGTGCGGAGCGCGGACGACGCGGTGGCGCGGGTGCAGGAACGCATGGGCACGGTCGCGGTCGGACCGATCTCCCTGCCGCCGGGCCGGGCGGCGCTGCTGGCCGACCGGGACGGGGCGACCTTCGGGATCTGGGAGGGCGACCTGTTCACCGACTGGGAGACCTGGCGCAACGCGCAGCCTGCCTTCATCACGCTGCACACCCGGGACGCCTTCGACGCCGCCATCTTCTACGGCGAGGTCCTCGACTGGGCGTCGGAGAGCCCCGGCTGCTGCGAGGTCCACTACGAGGGCGGGGAGGTCGTGCTGCGCAGCCGCGGTGACGTGGTGGCGCGCATCGAGTCGGGGGCGCTGGAGGCCGCCCCCGACCCGACGATCCGGCCGCACTGGCAGGTCCACTTCAGCGTCGACGACGTCGAGGCCTGCACCCGGGCCGCGGAACTGCACGGCGGCAGCGTGCTGTCCAAGGGCAGCGACGAGGCCGTGCTGCGCGATCACGACGGCGCGCAGTTCACGGTGACGGCGCGCCGGGGCCGCTGACGTCACGAGTCCCCTGCTCTGCTGGTCGTCGTCAGCCAGTCACCTGATCCTGGTGCGGGAAGGCCGCGACAGCAGGACCAGGCTGCGTGCTTCGACCGTCAGGGCCGTGCCCGCCTTGTGCTCCGCCTCGTCGGGCGTGCCCTCCGGGGCGGCGGTGTCGATCAGGGCCGTCCAGCGTTCGCCGTAGGCGGCGTCGGGGAGGCGGAAGCCGACCGGCTCCCAGTGGCTGTTGAACAGCAGGAGGAACGAGTCGTCGACGACGGGGCGGCCTCGCGGGTCGGGTTCGGCGATGGCGTCGCCGTTGAGGAAGACCCCGACGGAGTGCGCGTCGCCGCGCTGCCAGTCGTCGTCGGTCATCTCCTGGGCGTCCGGCGCCAGCCACACCAGGTCGGGCAGCGGCTGGTCCGCGCGGGTCATGGTCTCGCCGAGGAAGAAGCGGCGCCGGCGCAGCACGGGGTGCCCGGTGCGCAGCCGGATGACGTACCGGGTGAACTCCAGCAGGTCGCGCTGCTCCTCGGTGAGCCGCCAGTCGATCCAGGAGATCTCGTTGTCCTGGCAGTAGGCGTTGTTGTTGCCGCGCTGGGTGCGCCCGAGCTCGTCGCCGTGGCAGAGCATCGGGATGCCCTGGGAGAGCAGCAGCGTGGTGAGGAAGTTGCGCTGCTGGCGGGTGCGCAGCTCCAGCACGGCCGGGTCGCGGGTGGCCCCCTCGGCGCCGCAGTTCCAGGACCGGTTGGCGCTCTCGCCGTCCTGGTTGTCCTCGCCGTTGGCCTCGTTGTGCTTGTCGTTGTAGGAGACGAGGTCGCGCAGGGTGAACCCGTCGTGCGCGGTGACGAAGTTGACGCTGGCGCGGGGCCGGCGCCGGCTGTGCTGGTACAGGTCGGAGGAGCCGGTCAGCCGGGAGGCGAACTCGCCGAGCGTGTGGTCCTCACCGCGCCAGAAGTCCCGCACCGCGTCGCGGTACATGCCGTTCCACTCCGACCACAGCGGCGGGAAGTTGCCCACCTGGTAGCCGCCCTCGCCGACGTCCCACGGCTCCGCGATCAGCTTGACGCGGCTGATCACCGGGTCCTGCTGGATCAGGTCGAAGAACGCCGACAGCCGGTCCACCTCGTGGAACTGCCGGGCCAGGGTGGCCGCGAGGTCGAAGCGGAAGCCGTCGACATGCATCTCGGTGACCCAGTACCGCAGCGAGTCCATGATCAGCTGGAGTACGTAGGGGTGGCGCATCAGCAGGCTGTTGCCGGTGCCGGTGGTGTCGTAGTAATGCTCCCAGTCGCCGTCGACCAGGCGGTAGTACGAGGAGTTGTCGATGCCCCGGAAGGACAGGGTGGGGCCCTTCTCGTTGCCCTCGGCGGTGTGGTTGTAGACCACGTCGAGGATCACCTCGAGCCCGGCCGCGTGCAGGGTCTTC
Source organism: Streptomyces afghaniensis (assembly GCF_044327915.1). NCBI lineage: Bacteria > Bacillati > Actinomycetota > Actinomycetes > Kitasatosporales > Streptomycetaceae > Streptomyces > Streptomyces afghaniensis. The sequence continues at coordinate 2,723 of NZ_JBIRGJ010000013.1, read as the reverse complement.
ACCATCTGCTTGAACTCGGCGACCTGCTGGCCGCGGGTGCCGTGGGCGGCGTAGCCGTTGTGCGGTGCGAAGAAGCCGATCGTGTTGTAGCCCCAGTAGTTGGCCAGACCGCGGTCGTGCAGCACACCGTCGTGGACGAACTGGTGCACCGGCATCAGTTCCACCGCCGTGACGCCGAGCGAGGTGAGGTGTCCGACGGCCGCGGGGTGGGCGAGCCCGGCGTAGGTGCCGCGGAGTTCGGCGGGCACCTCGGGGTGGGTGCGGGTCAGGCCCTTGACGTGCGCCTCGTAGATCACCGTGTCGGCGTAGGGCCGGCAGGGCCGGGTGTCGTCGCCCCAGTCGAAGGCCGGGTCGGTCACCACACCGAGCATGGTGTGCCCGGCGCTGTCGGCCGGGTCGGGGCCGTCCGGGTTCCGTTCGTAGAGCGAGGGGTGGTTGTCGATCTGCCCGTCGACCGCGCGTGCGTAGGGGTCGAGGAGCAGCTTCGCCGGGTTGCAGCGGTGGCCGGCGGCCGGGGCCCACGGCCCGTGCACGCGGTAGCCGTAGCGCCGGCCGGGGCCGACACCGGGGAGGTAGCCGTGCCAGACGAAGCCGTCGACCTCGGTCAGCGGCACGTCGGTGTGGGTGCCGTCGTCGTCGACGAGGACGAGCTCCACGCGTTCGGCCACCTCGCTGAAGAGCGCGAAGTTGGTGCCCTCCCCGTCGTACTCCGCACCCAGCGGGTAGGGGCGTCCGCTCCAGGCGGACACCCCTTTCCGGGTCTGCCGCCGGGTCACCGGGCGTCCTCCAGGACCTCTTCCGGTGTACTGGCCGGGCCGGCCAGCTGCGCGACGCGCACCTCGCGGGGCACGTCGAGGCCCTCGCTCAGGTGCGGAGCGGGCGCGGTCGGCACCAGCGGGACACGTTCGCCGGCCCGGGCGCGCTGCGAGAACCAGATGACCTTGCTACCGGTCTCGGTGGCGCAGCAGCCCCAGCCGTCGCTCATCGCCGCGAGGTGCTCCAGGCAGCCACGCAGCTCCTGGTCCGGGCGCAGAGCACGGTCGTTGTCCCCGATGGCGGTGATCAGGTGCTGGCCGTTCCACCACATCTCGATCGACGTGTTCTTGTCCGTGGCGTGCTCGTCGATGGCCTTGAGCAGCATCTCGGCACCGCCGCAGACGGGCTGGATCAGGTTGTCCAGGTCCCAGAACCTCAGGTGAGCGGCCAGAATGCGGCTGACCTGTCCCACCCGTTCCGGGCTGACTTCCACGTCGAGGTGGTAGTAGCAGGGCACTGCGGTCTTCATCGGTCGGCTCCTCACCGCGAAGCTCAGCTCCTCCTCGCTCCCGCGGTCCTGCGGGACGAGCCCCGAACACGGAACGTGAGCGCTTATCGCTTCTGAGTCACCCTCAGCCTGAGGGTGCTAGCCCGTTCGTGCAACACGAGCGCACAGTTGAGGCCTTTCGGTGCCCAAGTGAGCAAGCCTTGACGCACCTGGGCGACTCGACCGAGCCGTCATTGATTGAAGATCCAACAAGACGCTGCGTCGTCACCCGTGCACCATGTGTGAAGAACTCGATCGCCGTTACGGGTCCGTGCCGCTGTGCGCACGGCCGCCGTCCGACCGTCGGGAGACCGTGCCCCTCGAAGCCCGAAAGGTGATCGGCGCCATGCTGCTACCCGCCAAAGCCGAAGTCGCCCGGCAGTTGCGGCGTTACCGGGCCTGGGAACGCGCGATGCTCGCGGCACCGAACGACCGCACCGTGCGGACGACGTTCGAGGACTCCGGCTACACGCTCTGTGTGCTGATGGGCAAGCGCTGCGCGCGGGAGGCGGCGGACGCGGCCGAGCGGTATCTGCGCACGAACCAGGTCGCCCCGGTGCAGGAACAGAACCAGGTCACCCGTCTGCAGGAACCGAACCAGGTCACCCGTCTGCAGGAACAGCAGGTCACCTGTCTGCAGGAACCGAACGAACGGCCCCGTCCGGCCACCGCGGTCCGGCGAAGACCGCCGGCGGCGGAGCGGCGCTCCCCCGCGGGACGGTAGCCGCCTTCCCGCACATCCTGTCCCCTGAACCGGGCCCATGGCCCGGCTTTCGAGCACGGTGGAGGTGAGGACCATGAGCAGGACCCGGGCCATCGGCCGGATCCCGGTACGGGACGTCCGCCCGGCCGTGGAGGGCGGCAACCGACCGGCCAAGGCGGTCGTGGGCGAGACGTTCGAGGTCACCGCCACCGTGTTCCGGGAGGGGCACGACGCGGTCGCCGCCAATGTCGTCCTGAAGGATCCCGAGGGCCGCCCCGGCCCGTGGACGCCGATGCGCGAGCTGGCCCCGGGCAGCGACCGCTGGGGCGCCGAGGTCACCGCGGACGCCGTCGGCCGCTGGACGTACCGGGTGGAGGCCTGGAGCGACCCGGTGGCCACCTGGCGCCACACGGCGGGCATCAAGGTGCCGGCCGGCATCGACCCCGGGCTGGTCCTCGAAGAGGGCGCCGATCTCCACGAGCGGGCGGCGGCCGGCGTTCCCAGGGAAGCCGGCCGCGGCGTGCTGCTCGACGCCGCGGAGGCGCTGCGCGACGACTCGCTGCCTCCGGCGGCGCGGCTGGCTGCGGCGCTGACGCCGGAGGTGGACGAGGTCCTGGCCCGTCATCCGCTGCGGGACCTGGTCACGACCTCGGAGCCGCTGCCCCTGCTCGTGGAGCGGGAACGGGCCCTGTACGGCTCCTGGTACGAGTTCTTCCC
>NZ_JBIRGJ010000012.1:0-359123 GCF_044327915.1 Streptomyces afghaniensis | reverse complement strand
GGGAAGAACTCGTACCAGGAGCCGTACAGGGCCCGTTCCCGCTCCACGAGCAGGGGCAGCGGCTCCGAGGTCGTGACCAGGTCCCGCAGCGGATGGCGGGCCAGGACCTCGTCCACCTCCGGCGTCAGCGCCGCAGCCAGCCGCGCCGCCGCCGGGCGGTCCTCGTCCCGCAGGGCGGCGACGGCCGCGAGGATCACGTTCCGGCGGCCCCCCTCCTCGGGCGCACCGGCGGCGGCCCTCTCGTACAGGCGCGCGCCCTCCTCCAGGACGACGTCCGTGTCCATGCCCGCCGGAATCTTGATCTGCGCGTGATGGCGCCAGGTGCTGACGGGGTCGCCCCACGCCTCCACCGTGAACGACCACAGGCCGGGCTCCCCGGCGGTGACCTCGGCGCCCCACCGGTCCGTCCCCGGAGCCAGCTCACGCATCGGCGTCCACGGGCCGGGGCGGCCCTCGGGATCCTTCAGGACGACATTGGCGGCGACCGCGTCGTGCCCCTCCCGGAACACGGTCGCCGAGATCTCGAAGGTCTCGCCGGTCACGGCCTTGGCCGGCCGGCGTCCGCGCTGGACGACCGGGCGGACATCGAGCACGGGTATGCGCCCGACGGCGGTCGCGTCGCCCACGGGGGGTGGCTGCGGGACCTGCGGACCGGCGTCGGCCGGGCGCGCGGGACGGGACTCGCCGCCGGGCGCGCGCGCCCCGGTGCGGCGGGTGGGGGGTGGTGACGAATGGTGCTTGGCGGGCATGACCGCTCCTGTCCGCGTCAACGTGGGTGGGCGGATGTCTGTGGGGAGGTGGGTCCTGCATGGTGCTCCTGAGAGGGGTACCCGCAGGAGCCTTCCCACCCTATTCGGGTGGGCAATCCGGCACTTTGTTAACTACTCACGCGTATGTCGACACACAAGACCGGCCTCGTCCGCGGCGGACGAGGCCGGCACCCGCGCGTGGCTGCTCCTTCGCCCTAGCCGTGCGGCACCCGCAGTAACCTGTCCGGCGAACCGGGACCCCGGCCGGAGATCTTCCCGGTCGCCGCTCCCGCGGTCAGGGCCCTTGTGACCTGGGCCGGAGCCGCCTTCGGATGATCGGCCAGATACAGCGCGGCCGCGCCCGCTGCGTGCGGTGCCGCCATCGAGGTACCCGAGAAGGTGACCCGTGCGGTGTCGCTCGCGGCTGACGCCGAGGTGATGTGCACGCCCGGGGCGAACAGATCGAGGGCCGGGCCGTGATTGGAGAAGGCCGGTTTCGCATCCCTCCGGTCGGTCGCGCCCACCGTGATCGCCTGCTTGACGCTCCCCGGGGAGTACAGGCCCGCCGGCCTGCCGTCGTTGCCCGCGGCGACCGTGTAGCTGACGCCGGAGGCGATGGAGGCGCGGACGGCGGCGTCCAGCCGCTCGTTGCGCGGCCCGCCCAGGCTGAGGTTGGCGACGGCGGGTTTCTTCGCGTGCCGGGTCACCCAGTCGATCCCGGCGATCACCCGGGCCGTGGTGCCCGCCCCGGCGGCGTCCAGGACGCGCACGGAGACGACGCGTGCCTGCTTGGCGACACCGTGGGTCCTCCCGGCGACCGTGCCGGCGATGTGCGTGCCGTGGCCGTTGGCGTCCGACGCGACCTCGTCGTCCCCCACGAAGTCCCAGCCGTGGCTCGCCCGGCCGCCGAAGTCCCGGTGTGTGGTCCGGACGCCGGTGTCGATCACGTACACCGTCACCCCGGCGCCCGCCGACTCGGGCCAGGTGTAGCTCCGGTCCAGCGGCAGACTCTTCTGGTCGACGCGGTCCAGCCCCCAGGAGGGCGGCTCGGCTTGGGTGCGCTCCAGCCGCACGCGGGTGTCCTGGACGACCGAGGCGACCCGGGGGTCGGCGGCGAGCCGCCCGGCCCGTCTCGCGTCGGTCCTGATCGCGTAGCCGTTCAGGACGGTGCCGTAGGTGTGGCTGATGTGCACCCCGTACTTCTCGGCGAGGGCCCGTCCGGCCGCCGACGGAGCCCGTATGCCCTCCCGCAGTGTCACCAGGTAACTTCCGTGCACGGAGCCGGGTTCTCCGGCGCCGAGTATCCGCCCCTCCGGTACGGCGTGCGCGGGCAGGGTGATGGCCGAAAACGCCGCGGCACAGATCGCCGCCACCAGGCCCCCCGTCCAGCGCAGACGCCGTGTGCGCGTCCGTGCCATGGTCCGAGTTCCCCTCCTCGACTCGGCGTACGGCTGCCGCGCGGTGCCGCGAACGGCGGGCGCGGGCCCGGTACGCCAGGGGCAGCCTCTCGTGGCAGGTGAAGCGCCACAAGGACGCCTATGGGGCGGAATCGGCCATATCCGTGGATGGGCCGGTTCCGGCCGATCGGGCGTCGGGAGGCGGAGCTTCAGCGGCTGCGGCACCGACGCCGGTACTGTCGTAGGTGACGTCGATGAAGCCCTGTGTCAGAACCCTGCGTCATCCTGCGAACGCGCCGAGGTGGAACCCGTGAAGGCGATCCGTCGATTCACCGTCCGACCCGTTCTCCCCGAACCCCTCCGGCCGCTCAGTGATCTGGCCCGCAATCTGCGCTGGTCGTGGCACGCGGAGACCCGTGAACTGTTCCAGTCCGTCGATCCCGAGCGCTGGGCCGCCTCGGGCGGCGACCCGGTCCGGCTGCTGGGCAGCGTGCCGCCCGCGCGGCTCGCGGACCTGGCCCAGGACCGCCGCTTCCTGCGCCGCCTCGCCGCGGTCGCCGGCGATCTGAACGACTACATGACCGGCGACCGCTGGTACCAGGCCCAGCCCGAGGAACTCCCCGCCGCGATCGCCTACTTCTCACCCGAGTTCGGCATCACGGCCGCCCTGCCCCAGTACTCCGGCGGCCTCGGCATCCTGGCCGGCGACCACCTGAAGGCCGCGAGCGACCTCGGCGTCCCGCTGATCGGCGTCGGCCTGCTCTACCGGCACGGCTACTTCCGCCAGACCCTGTCCCGGGACGGCTGGCAGCAGGAGCACTACCCCGTCCTCGACCCCCACGAGCTGCCCGTGGCCCTCCTGGAGGAGTCCGACGGCACCCCCGCCCAGGTCGCCCTCGCCCTGCCCGGCGGCAGGCAGCTGCACGCCCGGATCTGGCTGGCGCAGGTCGGCCGGGTCCCGCTGCTGATGCTGGACTCCGACGTCGAGGAGAACGACCTCGGCGAGCGCGGCGTGACCGACCGGCTCTACGGCGGCGGCAGCGAGCACCGGCTGCTCCAGGAGATGCTGCTCGGCATAGGAGGGGTCCGGGCGGTGCGCACGTACTGCCGGCTCACCGGGCACCCCGCGCCGGAGGTCTTCCACACGAACGAGGGGCATGCCGGGTTCCTCGGCCTGGAACGGATCGCCGAGCTCTGCGCCGAGGGCCTTGACTTCGACTCGGCGCTGGAGGCGGTCCGCGCCGGGACCGTCTTCACCACCCACACCCCGGTCCCGGCCGGCATCGACCGCTTCGACCGCGAGCTGGTCGCCCGCCACTTCGGCCCCGACGCCGAGCTGCCCCGCATCGACGTCGAACGCGTCCTCAAGCTGGGCATGGAGACCTACCCCGGCGGCGAGCCCAACCTGTTCAACATGGCCGTCATGGGCCTGCGTCTCGCCCAGCGCGCCAACGGCGTCTCCCTGCTGCACGGCAACGTCAGCCGCGAGATGTTCTCCGGCCTGTGGCCCGGCTTCGACGCCGACGAGGTGCCGATCACGTCCGTGACCAACGGCGTGCACGCACCCACCTGGGTCGCCCCCGAGGTCTTCCGGCTCGGCGCCCGGCAGATCGGCGTCCACCGCGCCGAGGACGCGCTGACCGTCGGCGGCTCGGACCGCTGGGACGCGGTGGCGGACATCCCCGACCAGGAGATCTGGGAGCTGCGGCGGGGCCTGCGCGAGCAGCTGGTGACGGAGGTGCGGGAGCGGCTGCGCGCCTCCTGGCGGCAGCGCGGCGCCGGCACGGCCGAGCTGGGCTGGATCGACGGCGTGCTCGACCCGGACGTCCTCACCATCGGCTTCGCGCGGCGCGTCCCGTCGTACAAGCGCCTGACGCTGATGCTGCGCGACCGCGACCGGCTGATGGACCTGCTGCTGCATCCCGAGCGGCCGGTCCAGATCGTCGTGGCGGGCAAGGCGCACCCCGCGGACGACGGCGGGAAGCGGCTGGTGCAGGAGCTGGTGCGGTTCACGGACGATCCGCGGGTACGGCACCGCATCGTGTTCCTGCCGGACTACGGCATGGGGATGGCGCAGAAGCTGTACCCGGGGTGCGACATTTGGCTGAACAACCCTCTTCGCCCGCTGGAGGCCTGCGGCACGTCCGGGATGAAGGCGGCGCTCAACGGCTGTCTGAATCTGTCCGTCCTGGACGGGTGGTGGGACGAGTGGTTCCAGCCCGACTTCGGCTGGGCCATCCCCACGGCGGACGGTGTGGGGACCGATCCCGACCACCGCGACGACATAGAGGCCGCGGCGCTGTACGACCTGCTGGAGCAGCGGGTGACGCCGCGCTTCTACGAGCGCGGCGGCCAGAGCGGGCTGCCCGACCGGTGGATCGAGATGGTCCGCCAGACCTTGAGCCTGCTGGGGCCGAAGGTGCTGGCCGGGCGGATGGTCCGCGAGTACGTCGAGCGGCTCTACTCGCCGGCGGCGCTGGCCCACCGGTCCATGGATCCGGACGCGGCGCGGGAGCTCGCCGAGTGGAAGGGGCGGGTGCGGGGGGCCTGGCCGGCCGTCACTGTCGACCATGTGGAGACGTCGTCTTCGGCGGCGCTGGCGGAGTTGGGGACGACGCTGGCCTTGCGGGTGCGGGTCGGGCTGGGGGATCTCGGGCCTGATGACGTGGAGGTGCAGGCCGTTTCGGGGCGGGTGGACGAGGAGGACCGGATCGGTGACGCGACGGTTGTTCCGTTGAAGCCGGTGGGCTCCGCCGGTCTGGACGGGCGGTGGGTTTATGAGGGGCCCTTGTCGCTGGATCGCACCGGGCCTTTTGGGTATACGGTGCGGATCCTTCCCGCGCATCGGCTGTTGGCTTCGAGTGCGGAGCTGGGCTTGGTGGCCGGGCCCTCTGAGGAGCTTGTCGAGGCTGCTGGGCTGTTGATGCGTTGAGTGTTGTCCGCGGGTGCGTGGGGGCTGGTCGCGCAGTTCCCCGCGCCCCTAAGTATCCGCACCACCCTGCGTCGCGAGGTTCCGCAGGATGCTGCCGCACCTGCGTGCGTACGCGTGTTGGAAGCCCCTGGTTGCCGGGCCGCCGGCCCTCGCGTACCACTTGGCGGCGCGGCTGAAGGCGTTCACGGTCAGCCAGACCGTGCCGTCGCCCGTGCGGTCCACCACGAAGGACTCCTCGCCGCACTCGGGGTGGCCGGGCAACGTGCCGTAGGCCCAGCCGGCGCGGCGGGGTTCCTCGAGCGTCCACACCACGCGGCAGGGGGCCTTGATCATGCCGGCGAGGGTGACGGTGACGTCGACGCCGGGGGCGGCCCGGTCCGCGCCGGCGTCGATGCCGACGCCCATGGCCCGGTGCATCTCCCAGGTGAGCACCGCCTCCGAGGCCCGGCGGAAGACCTCCTCGCCCTCGCCGAGGCGGGTGCGCACGTTCATGGGATGGAAGCCCGGCGGGCAGAAGCCCTCGTCGCGGGTGGCGCCGACATCGGCGTAGGTGAAGTCCTTCGGATCCGCATAAGACACGGTCACCAAGAGTAGGGCGGCACCCGGGTCTGCCTTCGGTCCGGGTACCGCCCTCGGCCGTGCTTCGGGTCAGCCGACGTTGACGGCGGACCAGGCGGCCGCGACCGCCTTGTACTCCGTGCTGGACGCGCCGTACAGCGCCGAGGCCGCGTTCAGGGTCGCCGTGCGGGCCTGCGCGTACTTGGTCGTCGACGTCATGTACGTCGTCAGCGCCTTGTACCAGATCTGCAGCGCCTTGGTGCGGCCGATGCCGGTGACCGTGGAACCGTTGGAGGTGGGCGAGTTGTAGGTCACGCCGTTGATGGTCTTCGAACCGCTGCCCTCGGACAGCAGGTAGAAGAAGTGGTTGGCGGGGCCGGAGGAGTAGTGCACGTCCAGGCTGCCCAGATTGGCCGACCAGGCGTCGGCCGAGTCGCCGTCCTTGCTGGGCTTGTCCATGTAGCGCAGCGGGGAGCCGTCGCCGCGGATGTCGATCTCCTCGCCGATGAGGTAGTCACCGACGTCGGAGGAGTTGCCCGCGAAGAACTCCGCGCCCGCGCCGAAGATGTCGCTGGTCGCCTCGTTCAGACCGCCGGACTCGCCGCTGTAGTTGAGGCCGGCCGTGGCCGAGGTCAGACCGTGGCTCATCTCGTGCGCGGCCACGTCGAGCGAGGTCAGCGGGTGGGTGTTGCCCGAGCCGTCGCCGTAGGTCATGCAGAAGCAGCTGTCCGACCAGAAGGCGTTGACGTAGTTGTTGCCGTAGTGGACGCGAGAGTAGGCCGCCTTGCCGTCGTTGCGGATGCCGCTGCGGCCGAAGGTGCTCTTGTAGAAGTCCCAGGTCACCTGGGCGCCGTAGTGCGCGTCGGCGGCGGCGGTCTCCAGGTTGGACGGGTTGCCGTTGCCCCAGACGTCGTCGGAGCCGGAGAAGAGCGTGCCGGTGCCGGACGTGCCGCGGTTGAGGTTGTACGTCTTGTGGCCGCCGCGCGTGCCGTCCGTGAGGTTGTACGACGACCCGGACTTGGTGGTGCCGAGGGTGACCTGGCCGCTGTAGGTGGTGTTGCCCGTGCCGGTCTCGATGCCCTGGTACTCGTAGAGCTTCTTGCCGGTGGCGGCATCGGTGACGACGTGCAGCTCGTTCGGGGTGCCGTCCTCCTGGAGGCCGCCGACGACCGTCTCGTAGGCGAGGGTCGGCTTGCCGTCGGCCGCCCAGATCACCTTGCGGGGCGTGGAGTTCGCCTCGGACTTCTCCGAGCCGGCCGCCTTGGCGAGCGTCACGGCCTGCTTCTCGGCCTTGGCGGCGGGGACCGCCGGCTTGAGCGAGGGGACCTTGAGCGCGGCCTTCGTCGCTCTGGTGACGCCCTTGGTCACGCCGGACTTCGACTCGTGCACCACGAGGTCGCCGCCGAGGACCGGCAGGCCCGCGTAGGTGCGCTCGTAGCGGGTGTGGACCGTGCCGTCGGCGTCCTTCACGACGTCTCTGACGACCAGCTTCTCCTGTTCGCCGAGGCCTATCTCGTCGGCGGTCCCGGTGGCGTCGGCCTGCTGCTCCTTGATGAGGGCGGCGCGGGCGGGCGCGGAGAGCAGGACGGGAGCGGCCGCCAGAGCCGGCTTGGAGGAGGAGTCGGCGGCGGCGCTGGTGCCGGAGGTCATTCCGGTGGTGAGCAGGGCGCCGGCCGCGACGGCGGTGGCGATGGCGAGCGTGGTGCGCTTGTGACGCGCGTAGAGAGGGGTGGACACACAAGCTCCTAGGTGTGGGGGAAGTGCTGTGGTGCTGTGCGGCGGGTGGGGGAAGAGTGGCACTTGAGACGCGTACATGTCAGGAGCGCGCGTGATGTTGGCCGGAAATCGACGACGAGGTGTACGCCCGGACGCATGAAGCGGGCGCCGTCCCGGGGGAGTCGAACCCACCGGGGCGGCGCCCTGTCCTGGGCGGACCGCGAACGGGCCTACGGGAAGGTGAGCTTCCAGCTGTTGATGTATCCGGTGTCGCGGGCCGCGTTGTCCTGGACCCGCAGCTGCCAGACGCCGTTGGCGGCCTCGGAGGAGGCGTTCACCGTGTAGGTGGTGGCGATGTTGTCCGCGCTGCCGCCCGTGCCGTAGCCCTTCAGCGTGTACGCCGTGCCGTCGGGGGCGACCAGCTCCACTTTGAGGTCACCGATGTAGGTGTGGACGATGTCCACCGCGACCTGGAGGTTGGACGGCGCGTTGCCCGTCCGGCCGGAGACGGTGACGGGCGAGGTGACCGCCGCGCCCCGGTCGGGGATCGCCACGTCGGCGGTGTTCTCGAAGGACGTACCGCCGCCGCCCCCGCCGCCGGAGCGCGTGCCGACGTTCACGCCCGCCCACGCGTCCTGGACCGCCTTGTACTCGGCGCTGTCGGTGCCGTAGAGCTCACCGGTCGCCGCGAGGGTGCCGGTACGGGCGCCCGCGTAGTTGGTGGTCGAGGTGAACTTGGTGGTCAGCGCGCGGAACCAGATCTTCTCCGCCTTGTCCCGGCCGATGCCGGTGACCGGAAGGCCGTCCGAGGTGGGCGAGTCGTAGGTGACACCGTTGATGGTCTTGGTGCCGCTGCCCTCGCTCAGCAGGTAGAAGAAGTGGTTCGCCGGGCCCGAGGAGTAGTGCACGTCGATCGAGCCGATGCCCGAGTACCAGGCGTCCTTGGAGTCGCCGTCCTTGCTGGGCTTGTCCATGTAGCGCAGCGGCGTGCCGTCGCCGTTGATGTTGATCTTCTCACCGATGAGGTAGTCACCGACGTCGGAGGAGTTCTTCGCGTAGAACTCGACGGTCGCGCCGAAGATGTCGCTGGTCGCCTCGTTCAGACCGCCGGACTCGCCGCTGTAGTTGAGGCCCGCGGTGTTGGAGGTGAGGCCGTGGGTCATCTCGTGCGCGGCCACGTCGATCGACGTCAGCGGGTTGGCGTTGCCCGAGCCGTCGCCGTACGTCATGCAGAAGCAGCTGTCCGACCAGAACGCGTTGACGTAGTTGTTGCCGTAGTGGACGCGCGAGTACGCGCCCACTCCGTCGCCGCGGATGCCGCTGCGGCCGTGCACGTTCTTGTAGTAGTCCCACGTCAGCGCGGCGCCGTAGTGCGCGTCGGCGGCGGCCGACTCCAGGTTGGAGGGGGTGCCGTTGCCCCAGACGTCGTCGGAGCCGGAGAAGAGCGTGCCGGTGCCGGAGGTGCCGCGGTTGAGGTTGTACGTCTTGTGGTTGCCGCGGGCGCCGTCGGTGAGGTTGTACGTCGACCCGGACTGGGTGGTGGTGAGATCGACCGTGCCGGAGTACACCGTGTTGCCGGTGCCGTTCTCGATCGCCTCCCACGCGTACAGCTTCTCGCCGGTGGTGGCGTCGGTGACCACGTGCAGTTCCTGCGGGGTGCCGTCGTGCTGGAAGCCGCCGACGACCGTCTCGTACGCCACGACCGGCTTGCCCTTCGCGGCCCAGACCACCTTGCGCGGCTCCCGGTTGACGGCCGGGTTCTTGGCGTCCTCGGCCTTCCCCGCGGCCAGGGCCTGCTGCCGTGCCTTCGCGGCGGGCACCGCGGCCTTCGTCGTGGCCGGCTCGATGGCGGCGCGGGTGGCCTTCACGACGGACGCGGCGGCATCCGCCTTCGTGCTCTCCACGACCAGGTCGCCGCCGAGGACCGGCAGGCCGTCGTAGGTGCGCTCGTAGCGCGTGTGCAGGGTGCCGTCGCGGTCCTTGAGGACGTCGCGGACCGCCAGCTTCTCCTTGGCGCCGAGGCCAAGGTCCTTCGCCGTCCGGGCCTTGTCCGCGTCGGCCTCACGGATCAGGGCGGCGCGCTGGGCGGGGGTGAGCCTGACCGACTCCGAGCCGGGGTTCGCCTTGCTCGCGGCCTGCGGTGCCATCGTAGGGGCCGCGGTGGCGGTGCCGCTCTGCACGGCGGCGGCGATCAGCGCGGCGACGCCGGCGAGGGCCACGGCCGCGGTGCGGCGGGGGGTGTGGGGAGTGCGTCTGTGGGAGCTGCTTCTTCGCGAGGAACTGCTTCTCAACACTGGCTCCTTCTGCGGGACCGGGGGTCGCCCGGCCTGGGGAGGTGGAGGTGTTGCCGTGGGGTTGCCGTGGAGCAGTCGTGGGAAGCGTGGCAGGCGAGTGCGCTTTCTGTCAGGGGCGTGTCAAGAGTATGGCCGGAATCGGTTCGTTGACCGGAAGTTCATGTTCGCTATACGGACTCCTGGTGATCCCTGGGCGCGTCCCCGTGCCAGGAGTGCCACAGCGCCGCGTAGGCCCCGCCGGCCGCCACCAGCTCGTGGTGCGTGCCCAGTTCGGTCAGCCGGCCGTCCTCCATCACGGCCACCCGGTCCGCGTCGTGCGCGGTGTGCAGCCGGTGCGCGACGGCGATGACGGTCCGCCCTTCGAGCACGGCTGCCAGGGCCCGCTCGGTGTGCCGCGCCGTCGTCGGGTCGAGCAGCGCGGTCGCCTCGTCGAGGATCAGCGTGTGCGGGTCCGCCAGCACCACCCGGGCCAGGGCCAGTTGCTGGGCCTGCGAGCCGTCGGTGCGGCAACCGCCCTGGCCCAGAAGGGCGTCCAGACCGCCGGGCAGCTCCCGCACCCACGTCTCGGCGCCGACCACCGACAGCGCCTTCCACAACTCCTCGTCCCCGGCGGACGGTTCGGCGATCCGCAGGTTGTCGCGGACCGTGCCGAGGAACACGTGGTGCTCCTGGGTGACCAGGACGACCTGGCGGCGCAGCCGCTCCGGTCCCAGTCCGACGACGGGCACGCCGCCGACCGTCACCGAGCCGGCGGTCGGCGCGTCGATGCCCGCCATCAGCCGGCTCAGCGTGGTCTTGCCGGCGCCCGACGGCCCGACCATGGCCAGCCGCTCCCCGGGCGTCACCGTCAGATCGACGCCGCGCAGCACCTCGACGCCACCGTCGTAGGCGTAGCGCACCCCGGCGACGTCGATACGGTCGCCGTCCGGATCGGGACCGTCGCCCTCCCCGGCGGCCCGCGGGGCCCGGGCCAGCCCCTCCACCCGGGCGAAGGAGGCGCCGCTGCTCTGGAGTTGCTCGACCCGGACCAGGATCTCGTCCAGCGGATTGCTCAACTGGTGCAGATACAGGGCCGCCGCCACCACCGCCCCGAGACTCATCGCGCCCGAGGTGTGCAACGCCCCGCCGATCACCAGCACGCCGGCCACCGGGACGACGTACGACACCTCCACCGCCGGGAAGAACACCGTGCGCAGGAACAGCGTGTAGAAGCGCGTACGGCGGGACGACTCCAGGGCCTCCCGGCTCGCCGCGGTGCGCTGCTTCCCGAGCCGGAACGCCTCCACCGTCCGCGCTCCGGCCGCGGTCGCCGCGAGGATCTCCGCGACGTCCGAGGTGGCCGCGCCCTCGGCGAGGTACCCGTCCCGGGCCCGCCGCAGGTACCAGCGCAACGCCAGCCAGATCGGCGTCAGGCCGAGCACGCCGAGGGCACCGAGCAGCGGGTCGAGCAGGAACACGGCGCCGACCAGGAACAGGCACTGCACGAGGTTGATGAGCAGGATCGGACCGGCGTCCCGCAAGGTGTTCCCCACGGTCGTGACGTCCGAGGTGCCGCGGGCCGTCAGATCGCCGGTGCCGGCGCGCTCCACGACCGAGGCGGGCAGGTCGAGGGCGCGGTCCACGAACCGTTCCCGTACGCGCGCGAGGGTGCGTTCGCCGAAGCGGTGGCCCACGTAGCGGGCCCAGCGGGCGAGGAACAACTGGGCGAGGGCGCAGGCCAGGAGCAGGAGGGCCAGCCGGTCCACGGCCGCCGTGCCGTGTCCGGCACGGACGTCGTCGATCATCCGTCCCAGCAGCCAGGGTCCTGCCAGACCGGCCAGGGCGGCGAGGGCGTTGAGGCCGAGGACGGTGGTGAAGGCCCGGGTGTCGGCCCGTACGAGGGCCAGCAACGCCCGTCGGACGTCCGCCCGTTCGGCGACGGGGAGGTGGCCGCGGCTCATCGGACGGCCTCCTCGTTGTCCCGGGCCACGAGGGCGCGGTAGCCGGGGGTGGTGTCGAGCAGTTCGTGGTGGCTGCCCGAGGCCGCGACCTTGCCGTCGACGAGGTAATGGACGGTGTCCGTGCGGTCCAGGACGAGGGGTGAGGTGGTGGTCACGACCGTGGTGCGGCCTTGGCGGGCCTTACTGAGGCGGTCGGCGACGGTGGCCTCGGTGTGGGCGTCGAGGGCGGAGGTGGGCTCGACGGTGAGGAGGATCTCCGGGTCGGCGAGGAGGGCTCTGGCCAGGCGGATGCGTTGGCGTTGGCCGCCGGAGAGGTTGCGGGCCTGGGCGGCCATGTGGGTGTTCAGGCCGTCGGGGAGGGCTTGGACGATGTCTTCGGCTGCGGCTGTGTGGAGCGCCGTCCGAAGTGCCGTGTCGTGCTGTGTGGCGGCTGCGGGGCCGTCGTGGCTGGTCGCGCAGTTCCCCGCGCCCCCAACAGGCCTGATCATGTCCTGGAGGGTTCCAGCGAACAGGTCCGCCTCGTGGTCGGCCAGCAGGATCCGCCGGCGGATCTGGTTCAGGGCGATCTCGTCGAGGCGCTTGCCGCCCCAGGTCGCGTTCGAAGGGGTGTAGCGGGCGAGGCGGTCCAGGATGGTCGTGGCGTCGGCCGGGTGTTGTGCGACCAGGGCCGTCAGGCGGCCGGGGAGGACGCGGACGCCGGACTCGGGGTCGTGCAGGGCCGCCGGTTCGGACGGGGCGCCCCGGGTGCCGGTGTCCGGCATCGGCTCCAGGCGCAGGAACCGGACGACGCGGCGCGCGCACACCAGGCCGCGGCTGATCTGGTAGCCGCAGTCCACCCAGAAGGACACCGGGCCCACCAGCACCGCGACATACCCGTAGACCGACACCAGCTGGCCGACGGTGATGTCACCCCGGGCTGCGAGGCGGGCCGCCAGCCAGGTCACCACGGCGAGGAACAGGGTGGGCAGGCCGATGCCGAGGGCCTGGACCCAGCTGGTCACCGCGCCGACGCGGTACCCCTGCTCGCGCAGCCGCTGCGAGTCACGGCGGAAGGCGTCCGCGACCAGTGTCTTGCCGCCCAGCCCGGCGAGGACCCGAAGACCGCCGGCCAGGTCGCCGATCCGCGCGGTGAGCACGCCCTGCCGCTCGCGGTACTCCGTCTCGGAACCCTGCAGCCGCCCGAGCAGCGGCCCGACGAGCAGGACGATCAGCGGGATGCCGAGCAGGACCACCAGGGCGATGAGCGGGGAGACCGAGACCAGCAGGACGGCGACCGCCAGGTAGGCCACGACCGCGCCGACACCGGGTCCGACGACCGTCAGCGACTGGCTGATCGTCTGCACGTCGCCCACCCCGATCGTGACGACCTCCCCTGCCCCCATCTGCCGCGGCAGCGAGGCGCCGAGCCGCACCGCCTGGCCGACGACGACCTTCACCGTGCGGAAGTTGGCGTCCATCCGGACGCGGGTCATGGTGCGGTGGCGCATGATGCTCAGCCAGGCGTTGAACGCCCCGACCGTGAACAGCGCACCGCTCCAGAGGGCCAGTGCGCCCATGTCGCCGGGCTCCAGACCGTCGTCGATCGCCCGGGACATCAGGTACGGCGTCGCCGCCAGCAGCACCATCCACACGCTGCCGAACATCGCCCCGGCCGCACACCGCCAGGGCTGCCGGGTGACCAGCCACCACAGGTAACGGGCGCCGCCCCGGTGGTCGGGTGTGCCGGGGTCCTCGTACGCGTCGATCATCCGCCCGCCCTCCGCCGCCCTCTCCTCGCCGCCGTCCTACGCCAGGCTGTCCCGCCAGGCCCGGTGCAGATCCGCGAACCTGCCCGTGCCCGCGACCAGTTCGGCCGGTTCGCCGTCCTCGACGATCTTCCCGTGTTCCATCACCAGGACCCGGTCCGCGATCTCGACGGTCGACAGCCGGTGCGCGATGACCACGGCCGTACGGCCCTTCAGCACCGTGGCCATCGCCCGCTGCACCGCGCGCTCGCCCGGGACGTCCAGCGAGCTGGTCGCCTCGTCGAGGATCAGCACCGCCGGATCCGCCAGCAAGGCCCGCGCGAACGCGACCAGTTGACGCTGACCGGCGGAGATACGGCCGCCCCGCTTGCGAACGTCGGTGTCGTAGCCGTCGGGCAGCAAGCCGATGAAGTCGTGCGCGCCGATCTCCTTCGCCGCACGCTCGATCTCCTCGCGCGAGGCGTCCGGCCGGCCGATCGCGATGTTCTCGGCGACCGTGCCGGAGAACAGGAACGCCTCCTGCGTCACCATGACCACCCCGCGCCGCAGTTCGGGCACGGAAAGGTCGCGCAGGTCGACGCCGT
The DNA here is from genome assembly GCF_044327915.1 of Streptomyces afghaniensis. Classification (NCBI taxonomy): domain Bacteria; kingdom Bacillati; phylum Actinomycetota; class Actinomycetes; order Kitasatosporales; family Streptomycetaceae; genus Streptomyces; species Streptomyces afghaniensis. Next base: position 345,208 of record NZ_JBIRGJ010000012.1, on the reverse strand, counting down.
CCAGCAGCACCCGGCCCTCGGACGGGTCGTAGAACCGGGCGAGCAGCTTGGCCAGCGTCGACTTGCCGGCGCCCGTGGAGCCCACGACCGCGACCGTCTGCCCGGCTGGGATCGTCAGGTCGAAACGGGGCAGCACCTCGCCGCCGGTGCGGTAGCCGAAGCGGACGCCGTCGAAGACCACTTCGCGGCCGGGGTGTTCGCCCCCGAGCGGCGGGAGCTGCCGGGGGGTGGCCGGTTCGGGGACCGACGGGGTCTGGGCGAGCAGCCCGGCGATCTTCTCCAGCGAGGCCGCCGCCGACTGGTAGGAGTTGAGGAACATCCCGAGCCGGTCGATGGGGTCGTACAGCCGCCGCAGGTACAGCACGGCCGCCGCCAGCACACCGAGGGCCAGCGTGCCGTCCGCGACCCGGTAGGCGCCCCACAGCACGATCGACGCGACCGCCGTGTTGGCGACCAGCCGGGAACCGGTGACGTACCGGGCCATCTCCAGCAGCGCGTCGCCGTTGGTCCGCTCGTGCCGCTCGTTGAGCGCGCCGAAGCCGGCGTCGTTGACGGCCTCGCGGCGGAAGGCGCGCACCGGCCGGATGCCGTTCATGGTCTCCACGAACTTGACGATGACGGCCGCGATCGCCGTCGACCGTGCCCGGTACACCCGGCCCGCCCGCCGCTGATACCACCGCACGAGCGCGTACAGCGGCACCAGGGACGCCACCGCCACACCGCCGAGGCCGAGGTCGAGCCAGAGCAGCATCACCGAGATGTAGACGAAGGACAGGACGACCGTCACGAGCTCCTGGAGGCCCTCGTCCAGCAGCTCGCGCAGCGACTCCACGTCCGTCGTGGAGCGGGAGATGAGCCGGCCCGAGGTGTAGCGCTCGTGGAAGTCGACGCTCAGCGCCTGCGCGTGGCGGAAGATCCGGCCGCGCAGGTCCAGCAGCACGTCCTGGCTGACGCGGGCCGCGGCGGCGACGAAGGCGAACTGGAGCCCGCCCGCGGCCAGTGCGCACGCCAGATAGCCGACGGCCACCGCGATCAGCGGCCCGTGGTCCTGCGCCCGGAACGCCGGCACGGCACGGTCGATGGCGTACGCCACGAGCAGCGGGCCCGCCTGCACGACCGCCTGCTGGAGCAGCAGCAGGAGCGTCGTGACCGTGACGCGGGCCCGCATGGGCGAGAGCAGGGAGCGCAGCAGGGCGGCGGTGGCGCCCGGGGGCGTGGGCAGGACGTCCCGGTCGAAGGGGTCGCCGGTGGCCGGGGGCCGAGCGCCGGGTTCCGCGCCGTCGGGTTTCTCGTCGCCGGGTGTCCCGTCGGCCGGTGCGGTGGTGGCCGCCGTCATCGTGCGCCCTCCTGTTCGGCTGACCGTGCGGCTGACTGGGCGTCCGACGGGTCGCCCAGCTGTTTCCCGGACGGGTCGCCCGGCTGTTCCCCGGACGTGTCGCCCGGCTGTTCCCCGGACTGTTCGCCGGACATCAGGTGCGCGTACTCGGCGTTCGTACGCAGCAGTTCCTGGTGGGTGCCGACCGCGGCGATCCGGCCGCCGGACAGCAGCGCGACCCGGTCGGCGAGCAGCACGGTGGACGGGCGGTGCGCCACGATCAGGGCGGTGGTGTCCGCGAGGACCCGCCGCAGGGCGGCCTCCACGGCGGCCTCGGTGTGCACGTCCAGGGCCGACAGCGGGTCGTCCAGAACGAGGAACTCCGGCTGTCCTACGACAGCTCTGGCCAGCGCGAGGCGCTGCCGCTGCCCGCCGGAGAGGCTGTGCCCCTGCTCGCCCACCTGGGTGTCCGTCCCCTGCGGCAGGGCGTACACGAAGTCGGCCTGGGCGACGGCCAGGGCGCGCTCCAGCTCGGCCGGGCCGGCCGAGCCGTCGGCGCCCATGAGAACGTTGTCGGCGACCGAGGCCGAGAAGAGCGTGGGCTCCTCGAACGCGACCGCGACCTTGGCGCGCAGCGCACTCCTCGACAGGGTCGTGATGTCGACGCCGTCGAGGGTGATGCGGCCCGAGGTCACCTCGTAGAAGCGGGGGACGAGCGCGGTGAGGGTCGTCTTGCCGCTGCCCGTCGCGCCGACGAGCGCCATGGATTCGCCGGGGCGGATGTGGAGGCCGACCCCGTCGAGGACCGGAGGGGAGTGGGGCGGGGCGTCGGGGTAGCGGAAGGTGACGTCGTGGAAGCACAGGCCTGCCCGAGCTGCGGGCACGGACACCGGGTCACCGGCAGCCCCCCGTTCCTCCACCCCCTCGGCCATCACCTCGAAATACCGCTCCGTCGCCGTCGCCGCCTCCTGGCTCATCGCCAGCAGGAACCCGATCGACTCCACCGGCCACCGCAGCGCCAGCGCCGTGGACAGGAACGCCACCAGCGTCCCCGCAGACAGCCCCCCGTCGGCCACCTGCACCACCCCGACCACCAGCGCCGCCCCGATCGCGACCTCCGGCAGCGTTACGATGACGCCCCAGATCGTCGCCAGCAGCCGCGCCTTGCGCAGCTCCGTGCCGCGCAGCGTCCCCGACAGCTCCCGGAACGCCCGGGCCTGGCTCCGGTGCCGGCCGAAGCCCTTGATGATGCGGATGCCGAGCACGCTCTCCTCGACGACCGTGGTCAGGTCGCCGACCTGGTCCTGGGCGAGCCGGGCCACTCTGGCGTACCGCTTCTCGAAGATCACGCAGGTGACCATGACGGGCACGGCCGGCCCGAGGATCACCAGCCCCAGGGTCCAGTCCTGGAGCAGCATGATGACCACGCCGACGAGGATCGTCACGCCGTTGACCAGCAGGAACGTCAGCGGGAAGGCGAGGAACATACGCAGCAGCATCAGGTCCGTCGTCCCCCGGGACAGCAACTGCCCCGAGGCCCACCGGTCGTGGAAGGCCACCGGCAGCCGCTGGAGGTGCCGGTACAGAGCCGCCCGCATGGACGCCTCGACGTGGGAGAGCGGCCGGGCCACCAGCCACCGCCGCAGCCCGAACAGCAGGGCCTCGGCGAAGCCGAGCAGCAGCAGGTACAGCGCGCCGAGCCAGACCCCGCCCGGGTCCCGGTCGGCGATCGGCCCGTCCACCATCCACTTCAGGACGAGCGGGATCACCAGGCCCACGCAGGAGGCCAGTATCGCGACGAACGCGGCGGTGAACAGCCGCACCCGCACGGGCCGCACATACGGCCACAGGCGCAGCAGCGTTCGCACGGTGGGACGGTCCTGGGCGGGGGCGGGTGTCGTGGCCATCAGCAGCGAGCCTACGGATCGCCACTGACACTGCCCACCGAGTTTTGGCCCTACCGAACTCGGCCGTCGGTCCTACGACCTGGGGGTACCTTCCTGCTCGAGCGAAGCCGAGAGCTCGGGGGTGCGTTCGAGGGGTCGTACGGCGGCATCAGCCGATCGGCTGATGCCCGTTCGAGCGGGACGGCCGATGCGCCGGGCCGGCCCGCCCCGGGACCCTCGACGCATGTCCGTCATCGAAGTCACCGACCTGCGCAAGGCCTACGCCGGCCGCCCGGCCGTCGACGGTGTCTCCTTCGCCGTCGAGGAGGGCGAGATCTTCGGCGTCCTCGGCCCCAACGGCGCCGGCAAGACCACCACCGTGGAGTGCGTCGAGGGGCTGCGCGTGCCCGACTCCGGCCGGGTCCGCGTCACCGGCCTCGACCCCGTCACCGAGCCCGAGGCCACCCGCCGCGTCCTCGGCGCGCAGCTCCAGGAGAGCGAACTCCAGGCGAAACTCACCGTCCGCGAGGCGCTGGAGCTGTACAGCGCCTTCTATCCGAGCCCGCTCGACTGGCGGCCACTCGCCGAACGCCTCGGCCTCACAGCCAAGTTGACGACCCGGTTCGCCAAGCTCTCCGGCGGTCAGAAGCAGCGGCTGTTCATCGCGCTCGCGCTGGTGGGCAACCCCCGGGCCGTCGTCCTGGACGAGCTGACGACCGGGCTCGACCCGCGCGCCCGCCGCGACACCTGGGAGCTGATCGAGGACATCCGGGCCAACGGCGTGACCGTCCTCCTCGTCACCCACTTCATGGAGGAGGCGCAGCGGCTGTGCGACCGGATCGCCGTGATCGACAAGGGCCGGGTGGCCGCCCTGGACACCCCGGCCGGCCTGATCCGCCGCTCGGCCGGTTCCACCGTCATCAGCTTCACCCCGTCCGCCCCGCTGGACGACCGTGACCTGAACGCGCTGCCCGCGCTCGCGTCGGTCGAGCACAGGGACGGCCGCGTCACCCTGGCCGGCACCGACGAGACCGTCAACGCCGTCATCTCCCTCCTCGCCCGCACCCGCGTCACGGCCCACCAGCTCCGGGTCACCGACGCCACCCTGGACGACGCGTTCCTCGACCTCACGAAGGAGGCAGCGGCATGAGCACGGCTCTGGTCAACACCGCCGTACTGAAGAGCGAGATCCGCCTGTTCCGCCGGGAGCCCGGCAGCCTCTTCTGGATCCTGGTGTTCCCGACCCTGCTGCTGGTGATCCTCGGCTCCATCCCGTCCTTCCGGGAGGCCGACCCGTCCTTCGGCGGGCTGCGCCCGGTCGACGGCTACGTCCCGGTGAGCGTGCTGCTCGGCCTGATCATGGGTGGCATCCAGGCGATGCCGCAGACCCTCACGGGCTACCGCGAGCGCGGCATCCTGCGCCGGATGTCCACAACCCCGGTCCGCCCCGCCGCCCTGCTGTCCGCGCAGATGCTGCTGTACGGCGGGGCCGCCCTGGTCTCGGCGCTGCTCGCCCTCACGGTCGGCCGGCTCGCCTTCGCCGTACGTCTGCCACGGCAGGCCTTCGGATACGCGCTGGCCCTGCTGCTGGCCGTGCTGGCCGCCCTCGCGCTGGGCGCGGTGATCTGCGCGCTGTCCCGGTCCACGAAGATCGCCGGCGCCGTCGGGTCGGCGGTGTTCTTCCCGGCGATGTTCTGCGCGGGGGTGTGGATGCCGGTGCAGACCATGCCGGACGTACTGGCGCGCTCCGTCGGCCTCACGCCGTTCGGCGCGGCGGCCGAGGCCCTGAACCGGGCCGCCGCGGGGGACTGGCCGGGCTGGGGGCACCTGGGAGTGCTCGTGGCCTGGACCGTGCTGCTGACGGCCGGCGCCTCGCGCTGGTTCCGCTGGGAGTAGGCGAAGGGCCGTGCACACTGGGGAGATGACCTCGGCGGACGAGCAGATCGAGCACCGTCAGAACCAGTTCCACACCTGGGGCGTCTACGGACTGCTCGCCGTCTCCGCCCTCCTCTCGGTCGCCGCGCACGAGCTGATGACGAGCCCGGCCGAGTGGTACGCGGCCGGGGCGCTGGTCGTCGCCGCGGTGCTCCTCCAGCTGTGGCACGGGCCCCGCCGCGGCCGCCGGACGCCGTCCGCCCGCGGGACCGTCTACTACGCGCTGCGCTGGGCCGTCTCCTTCGTCCTCACGTGGCTGAACCCGTTCTTCGGGTTCTACGCGTCCACCGGCTACTTCGACAGCGACGAACTGATCCCCGGCAGGCGCCGGCAGTGGCTCGGTCTCCTGGCCACCGTCGTCGTGGTGGCGGGCTCGCAGTCCGGCGGGATGCCGATCCGCAGCCCGACCCAGTGGCTGCTGTTCTGCGGGCTGCTGGTCGCCAACTTCGGTCTGCTGACGGTGGTCGGCCACATCGCCCAGCAGGAGGAACAGCGCTCCCGCGAGCGGGCCGTCACCATCAGCGAACTCGAACGCACCAACGCCGCCCTGCAACGGGCCCTCGACGAGAACGCCGCCCTGCACGCCCAGCTCCTCGTCCAGGCCCGGGAGGCCGGCGTCGCCGACGAACGCCGGCGGCTGGCCGCCGAGATCCACGACACCATCGCCCAGGGGCTGACCGGCATCATCGCCCAGCTCCAGGTCGTCGCGAACGCCCCCGACCTGGCCGTGGCCCGCACGCACCTCGAACGCGCCTCCGGCCTGGCCCGGCACAGCCTCGGCGAGGCCCGCCGCTCCGTGCACAACCTCGCCCCCGTGGCGCTGACCGACGCCGGGCTGCCGGAAGCCCTGAAGAAGACGGTCGCCGAGTGGGGCGAACGAACGGGGGTACGCGCCGAGTTCACGGTCACCGGCACCGCCGAGCAGCTCCACGAGGAGGTCGCGGCCACCCTCCTGCGGATCGTCCAGGAGGCCCTCTCCAACGCCTCCCGGCACGCGTCCGCCGGCCGCGTCGGCGTCACGCTGTCCTTCCTCGGCGACGAGGTGATCCTCGACATCCGTGACGACGGCAGCGGCTTCGACCCCCTCACCGTCCCCGCCCGCACCCGCTCCGGCGGCTTCGGCCTCGACGGCATGCGTGCCCGCGCCGAACGCATCGCCGGCTCCCTCACCGTCGAGTCCGAGCCGGGCCACGGTACGGCGGTCTCCGCTCGCGTACCGTTGGTCCGCCATGACTGAAGACGCCGCTACGGGTGACGCCGCAACGGGTGACGCCGCTGCGGGTGACGCCGCGATCACCCTGCTCATCGTCGACGACCACCCCGTCGTACGGGACGGACTGCGCGGCATGTTCGAGTCCGCGCCGGGGTTCCGGGTCCTGGGGGAGGCGTCGAACGGCGTCGAGGCGCTCTCGCTCGCCGCCGGCCTCGATCCGGACGTGATCCTGATGGACCTGCGCATGCCGGGCGGCGGGGGAGTGGACGCCATCCGCGCCCTGACCCGCACCGGCGCCCGCGCCAAGGTCCTCGTCCTCACCACCTACGACACCGACTCCGACACCCTCCCCGCGATCGAGGCGGGCGCCACCGGCTACCTGCTGAAGGACGCGCCCCGCGAGGAGCTGTTCACCGCCGTACGGGCGGCGGCACAGGGCCGTACGGTCCTCTCCCCGGCCGTGGCCTCCCGCCTGGTCTCCGCCGTCCGCACTCCCAGGGCCCCCGGCAACGAGCCGCTCTCCGCGCGCGAACGCGAGGTGCTGGCCCTGGTCGCCAAGGGCACGTCCAACCGCGAGATCGCCCGCGAACTGTTCATCAGCGAGGCGACCGTGAAGACCCACCTCACCCACCTGTACGCCAAGCTCGGCGTCAAGGACCGCGCGGCGGCGGTGGCGGTGGCGTACGACCGGGGGATCCTCGGCTAGCCGTCCTCGGCGAGGCGTGATGGGCGCGTGAGGTGTGCGTGAGCGGTCGCTGGGAGCGTGGCTGTCGTCAAGCACAGTCTGTACAAAGGGGATTCGCGTGACCGTGACGGCCGAGACGGACCGTGTGGGAGCCGCGCTGCGTGCGCTCACGTTCGAGCACACCGTGGCGAAAGGACTCGTGCACCGGCGGGCACTGTCGGAGGTGTTCCTGACCGACAGCAGGGCGGTCGACGACGACCACTTCGTGGCCGGAGCGCAACTGCCGCCGTCCCACGCCTACTACACCGACCACACGACCGGCTCCGCGGTCGATCCGCTGTTCCTGCTGGAGTGCTGCCGCCAGGCCGAGACGCACGCGGTGCACGCGCACTTCGGGGCGCCGGACGGCACCAAGTTCGTCCTCCAGCAGTGGTCGATGGACCTGCCGGGCCTGAGCGCGCTGGAGCGGGCCCACGGGCCGGCCGAGGTGACGGTCGCGGCCACGACGCACGACGCCCAGTGGGTCGGGGGGTCGCTGCGCGGTCTGCGGTACCGCATGGCGATCAGCGTGTCCGGGCAGCCGGTGGGCGAGGTGACGATGAGGGTGAAGTACGTCGCCGACAGCGTGTACGGGATGCTCCGCGGCCGACGGGACGGCGGGAGCACGCCGACGTCCGAGTCGTACCGCCGGCCGGCCACACAGGGCCTTGTGAGGCCCGGGCGCGTGGGCCGGGAGCGGCCGGAGAACGTGGTGCTGCTCGACCCGGTCACCGAGGGCCGGCAGGTCCGGGCACGGCTGCTGGTGGCCGGCGGGCACCCCAGCCTGTTCGACCACGCCCAGGACCATGTGCCCGGCATGGTGCTGATGGAGGCGGGACGGCAGACCGCCCTGCTGACCGCCGAGGAGCTCTTCGGGGCCCCGGCGGCGTCCTGGTCGCTCACCGGTCTCGAGGCCTCGTTCGGCGCTTACGCGGAACTCGACGAGCCCCTGACGGTGGTCGGCGACGGCCACGAGCAGGCGGCCGACGCCGCCGGGACCGTCTCGATCCCCGTGACGTTCGAACAGGGCGGGCGCAGCGTCGCTCGGGCCGCCTTCAGGCTGGAGCCCGGCGGCAGCGCGGGACGGTGACACAAGAAGGACCGTCCGGACTCCCCGAGGTGGGGTCCGGACGGTCTTCTCGTCCGTGGGGGGAGCGGGGAGGGGTCATCCCTCCTGAGCGGTGGAGGACTGGTCCAGGTCACGGTCACGGACCATGGTGAAGATGGCGATCGCCCCGGCGAGGGCCACGCAGGCCAGCACCACGTAGACGACGCCCCAGCCGTGCTGGAGACCCTGGACCGCCCGGTCCACCAGGTCCTGCCCGCCACTCGCGCGTACGGAACCCAGCCGGCCCTGGACCACGTCGTCGGCCATCGCACCGTCGCCCGCGGACAGTTGCTGACGGGTCGAGGTGAGCAGCAGCCCGCCCACGCACGCCACGCCGATCGTCTCGCCGGCGACCCGCAGGGTGTTGAACATGCCCGACGCCATACCGCTGCGCTCGGCCGGCACCACGCTGACCGCCGCGTTGTCCATGACGCCGAAGGCGAGACCGATACCGACACCGGCCAGCAGCAGCGCCGCGTACAGCCCGGTACGGGACGACACCGGGTCGGTGAACGTCATCAGCAGCAGCGCGACGGCCAGCACCGCCGGTCCGACGGCCAGCAGCGTCCGCACGGACAGCAACCGCACCAGCGCGGGGGTGAACAGCGGCAGGACGAAGACCGGCAGCGTCAGCGGCAGCAGCATCGCTCCGGACATCGTCGAGCCCGCGCCGCCCGCGCCCTGGAAGTAGGGCGGCAGGTAGACGAGCAGGGCCGCGAACGCGAAGACGATGCTCACCGGCTGCCAGATGATGGCGACGAACGTGGGACGCCGAAGCAGGCTCAGGTCGAACATCGGCTCGGCGACACGCAGTTCGACCACGACGAACAGGGCGAGGAACAGCGCCGCACCCGCGAAGGAGCCGAGCGTGACGATGCCGCCCCACCCCTGTGCGGGTCCCTCGACGAAGCCGAGGGCGAGCAGCATGAGGGCGAGGGTGAAGGTCAGCACGCCGGGCAGGTCGATGCGCCGCGCACCCGGGTTCTTCGACTCGGGCAGCGGCCGGGCCAGGACGAGCACGACCGCACCGAGCACGACGTTGACCAGGAACACGGCGTGCCAGGACGCGACGCCCACCAGCAGACCGGACACGAACGGGCCCATCGCCAGGCCGAACCCGATCGAGGCGCCGAAGATGCCGAAGGCCCTGGCCCGGGCAGCCCCGCTGAACGTGTGGGCGAGCAGCGCGGAACCGCTGGTCAGCACCGCGGCCGCGCCCATGCCCTGGACGAAGCGCGCCAGGTCCACGAGCAGGATGGTGGGCGCGGTGCCCGCGACGAGCGAGGCCAGCGCGAAGACGGCCGTGCCGCTCAGGAACAGGCGGCGGCGCCCGAAGAGGTCCGCCGCGGAACCGGCCGCGAGCATGAAGGCGGTGAACGCCACGTTGTAGGCGTTCAGCACCCACTGGGTGGAGGCGGCCGAGGCGTGCAGCGCGCCGGACATGTCGGCGAGGGCGACTCCCGGCCCCGTGACGGAGATGGGCAGCATCACGGCGGCCAGAGCGATGGCCACCAGTACACGCGTGGGATTGGGGGCGGTCTCCGCAGGGACGGTCCTGGGTGGTGACAGCTCGGAATCAGCAAGTGACTGGGACATCGAAACCTATCAATCCTGGGGCGACTTGGGTCGGGTGCGTGGTCAGAGCCGGGAGGCCGGCAGCGGGGCAGGCCGGTCGTCCTCGGCGGTGAGGAGAGCGCCGAGCTCCGCGAACGAGGTCACCTGCGCGTCGATGAACGACCCGAACGCCGACACGTCGTCGTCCGAGAAGACCGCGCCGCGCATCAGCACCGTACGCAGCCCCGCGATCTTGGCCGCGCGCAGGGCGAGCGGGGAGTCGTCCACCAGCAGCCACTGCCCCGGGTCCACTTCGCCCTCGGCCGCGAGCAGCGCCGCGTAGGTGTCGGGGTCGGCCTTGGATGCGTGGTCGAGCGCCACGTAGTCCTCGGGCCCGAACAGCCCGTCGAGCAGCGAGCGGCGCGCGGTGGTGCGGTCCATCGTGGAGAAGACCCGCAACCGCACATCCCGCGCACGCTGCTGCGCGCAGAAGGCCTCCACGCCCTCGCCGAGGGTCAGCGGCGTGCCCCGGACGGCGGTCAGCGACCTGAGGGCGTCGATCTCGGCGCTGAGGTGCTGCTCGATGCCGAGGCCCGCGAACAGTACGCGCAGGCTGTCCCGTTGGGGAAAGGTGCTGATGGCCTTGAACTGCGTGACCGTCGCCTCGATCGGCAACTCCGTGTGGCGGTTGATGCCTTCGTGCAGGGCGAGCAGCAGCAGGCTCGACGCGTTCAGGCTCAGCACTCCGTCGAAGTCCAGCAGCACGGTGTGCGGGGAAGCGGCGCGGTCCAAGGCGTAACTCCTGGGTGGGATGAGGGGGCGCGGCCGGAAGGGCCGGGACCGCGCGGGAAGGGGAGGGGCGCCGGCGGCGCCGGACCGGCCGGGGGAAGGGCGGTCCGGCACGCGCGGCGGCGCGTGGACTCAGTCGCGCCAGACGGAGTGCGCGGCGGCCTCGGTGTCGAGGGTGCGCAGCAGCTCCTCGTCGATGGAGTGCAGCGAGTCGACGATGTGCCGGGCGCCGCTCTCGCGCATCAGCTGGGGCTGGAAGCTGTGCTCGAAGGAGCTGGGGTGCCCGATGAAGGGGATGTCGAGGGCCTTGGCGACCTCCGCCACCCGGGCCACGTCGTCGATGAACAGCACCTCGTCGTACTTCAGGCCGAAGACCTCGGTGGTGATCTCGCGCAGGCCGGGGCGGAAGTCGTTGGTGCAGACGTAGCCGGGCTCGTCGAAGAGGTCGGCGTGCTCGCCCAGGAAGTGGTCGAAGTGCGACTTGTCGAGGCCGCCGTAGCTGACCGTCTTCAGCCCCAGTCCGCGCAGCCGGCGCAGCAGGTCGATCGCGCCGTCGAGCAGCTCGACCGGGTGCTCGCGGGTGTACTCCTCCCGCTCCTTGAAGTAGACGTCGATCGCCTCCTGGGCGGTCCACGGAACGCGCGCCGCGTTCGCCATGCCCTGGCCGCCGACGAGCTGCGGCTGGGAGAAGATGCTGCGCTCGACGTCTGCGGTGTACTCGCCGCCACGACTGACGATGAAGTTGTGGATGACGGGGCTGAAGGTGTCGTTCAGCAGGACGCCGTCGATGTTGACGGCGGCCAGCTTGAGCTGCTTGAGCTTGTCTGCCATGGGATTCCTCGTTACGTGGTCAGGAGGGTGAAAAGCGAAGGGAGGGACGAGCGAAGGAGTCAGTGGCCGACGGTCGCCATGCCCGCCGGGTCGTAGCGCTCGCCGGAGACGACGTCGTGGGGCACCGCGGCCGACACGGCGGCCAGTTGCTCGTCGGTGAGCCGCAGTTCCGCGGCGGCGACGTTCTCGCGCAGGTAGCCGATCCGGCGCGTGCCCGGGATGGGGACGATGTCGTCGCCCTGGGCCAGCAGCCAGGCCAGGGCCAGCTGTACGGGGCTGCAGCCGTAGAGCTCCGCGAGCTCGCGGAGCCGCTCGACCATCCGGATGTTGCGCGCCAGGTGCTCCTGCTGGAAGCGGGGGTGCGAGTGCCGGAAGTCGGTGGGGTCCAGGTCCTCGGGCCGGCTGATCGCACCGGTCAGGAAGCCCCGCCCGATCGGCGAGTACGCCACGAGTGAGGTGCCCAGCTCCCGGGCCACCGGCAGGACCTCGGCCTCCACCTCGCGGGTCCACAGCGAGTACTCGGTCTGCAGGGCCGCGATGGGGTGGACGGCGTGCGCCCTGCGCAGGGTCTGCGCGGTCACCTCGGACAGCCCCAGGTGCCCGACCTTGCCGGCCCGCACCAGCTCCGCCATGGCTCCGACCGTCTCCTCGACGGGGATGTCGGGGCTCTTGCGGTGGAGGTAGTAGAGGTCGATGTGGTCGACGCCCAGGCGCTTCAGCGAGGCGTCGACGGCCCGCCGGCAGTGCTCCGGGCTGGAGTCGATGTTCCGGCCCTGCCTCGGGTCGCTGTCGTCGCGCCGGATCCCGAACTTGGTCGCGAGGACCACCTGGTCGCGGCGGCCCGCGATGGCCCGGCCCACCAGGCTCTCGTTGTGGCCCTTGCCGTACATGTCGGCGGTGTCGAGCAGCGTGACCCCGCTGTCCAGGGCCGCCTGGAGGGTCGCCAGGCTCTGGGCCTCGTCGGTCGGACCGTAGAACTCCGACATCCCCATGCAGCCGAGACCGATGGCGGAGACCACCGGGCCGTTCGTGCCAATCCTGCGTTGCTGCACTCAGTTCTCCTCGTGCGCGGTCTTGAGCGGGGTCGTGTGAAGGCGTGTCCGGAGCGCGGTCCCCTGCACCGCGGCGCGGGGCCGCCGCCGGACGCATTCCAGGCTGGCAGCGCGTACTTACGCGCCACTCATGTGCCGCTCACGGCCGACGTGAGCGGCACATGTCCCCTGCGTGGGCCGCTCGTGAGGGAAAGCGGAGCCCGCGTTGTCAGGGTGAGAACTCCGACGGCGCCACAGCACATCGGTGCACCACGACAGCAGCCAGGAGGAACGACGCAGTGACGGCTACGACAGCGACAACGGCTGTGGCTGACAGCGACACCCCGAACGACTCCCACGGTGACGGAGACGCCGGATGACCGGGTCGGACCGCGCGGCGGTCGTCGCCGGCCTGGGCGCCTGGGTCCCGCCCACGGTGGTCACCAACGACGACCTCGCCCGGCAACTGGACACCTCGGACGAGTGGATCAGCAGCCGGACCGGGATCCGCCGGCGGCACGTCATCGACCCGGGCGGATCGACGGGCGACCTCGCCGTCGAGGCCGGGCGCAGGGCCCTGAAGTCCGCGGGCGAGGAGCGGGCCGACGTCGTCGTGGTCGCAACCAGCACCCCGGACCGCCCCTGCCCGGCCACCGCGCCCGAGGTCGCCGAGCGGCTGGGTCTCGGCGGGGTCGGCGCGTTCGACATCGCCGCCGTGTGCACGGGCTTCGTCTACGCCCTGGGGGCGGCGGCCGGTTTCGTCCAGGCGGGCTTCGCACGCTCCGTCCTGGTCATCGGGGCGGACACCTTCTCCACCATCCTCAACCCGGCCGACCGTACGACCCGGGCCATTTTCGGGGACGGCGCCGGAGCGGTGTACCTGCGCGCCGGCGCGGCGACGGAGCCGGGTGCCCTGAAGGGACTCCACCTCGGCAGCGACGGCGGCCAGAGCGACCTCATCCAGGTGGCGGCCGGCGGTTCACGGCAGCGGTCCACCGGACGTCCGGCCGCGCCGGAGGCCTCCTACTTCACCATGGAGGGCCGCCCGGTGTTCGCGGAGGCCGTGCGCCACATGGCGGCCTCCGTGACGACGACGGCCGACGCCGCGGGCTGGGCGGTCCGGGACATCGACAAGGTCGTCCTCCACCAGGCCAACGCGCGCATCCTGGCAGCGGTCGCCGAGCGCATCGACGTACCGCTCGAACGGTTCCCCGCCAACATCGAGCGGGTCGGCAACACCGTCGCGGCCTCGATCCCGCTGGCCCTGGCCGACGCGTCGGCCGACGGTGAACTGCTCCCCGGCCAGCGCGTCGTGCTCGGCGGGTTCGGCGGCGGACTCACCTGGGGGTCGGTGGCCCTCGTATGGCCCGACATCACGGCGGCCTGACGCCGGCCCCCCTCACAGCCACCCTCACCTCTCACCACTCACCGCACCACAAGGAGAAACACCATGCAGGCGATCGCGGAGCGGGTCTCGGTCCTTCTCTCCGACCAGTTCAAGGTCAAGCCGGAGATCATCGCGTCCGAGGTGACGCTCGGCAAACTGTCCTTCGACTCCCTGGTCCTGATCGAGCTCGGCCTCGTCCTCGACAAGGAGTTCGGGGTCGAGATAGCGGACGGTGAGCTCACCGAGGAGCACACCCTGGACGACCTGGTCCAGCTGCTGTCGGCCAAGGGAGCGGCGGTCTGATGGCGGACGGTCCCGCACACGGCACGGCCGTCACCGGCCTGGGCCTGGTGACCCCGGCCGGAATCGGCCTGGAGGAGAACTGGGAGCGGGTGCTGTCCGGACGCTCCTGCGCCACCCGCGACCCCGCGCTCACCGAGCTGTCGGTCGACTTCTCCTGCCGGGTACCGGGTTTCGACGCCGGTGAACTGCTGGGCGGCTTCGCCGGCTGGCAGCTGGAGCGCTTCGTCCAACTCGCCCTCGTGGCCGCCCGGATGGCCGTCGCCGACGCCGGATGGGACTCGACGACCTGGGACGGCACCCGGGTCGGGGTGGTGCTCGGCAACTCGCTCGGCGGCGCCGCCACCTTCGCGGAGCAGCACGACACGCTGCGCGAGCGCGGCGCCGGCAAGGTCTCGCCCCTGCTCGTGACGAAGTACATGCCGAACATGCTCGCCGGCTATGTGGCGATCGACGTCGGTGCCCGGGGGCCGAGCCTGGTCACCGCCACCGCGTGCGCGTCCGGGGCGACCGCCATCGGCACCGCCCGGGACCTGCTGCGCTCCGGTGCCTGCGACATCGTGCTGGCGGGTGCCAGTGAGTCCGCGCTCACCCCGACCGTGATGGCCGGGCTGTGCAAGATGGGCGCTCTGTCCAAGTCGGGGGACGCGCCCGAGCACGCCGGCAAACCGTTCGACGCGGAACGGGACGGATTCGTGGCCGCCGAGGCGGCCGGCGTGCTGGTCCTGGAACGGGAGGCGGACGCCCGGGCCAGGGGTGCGAGGATCCGCGCCGTCGTCAGCGGCTACGGATCCTCCTCCGACGCCCACCACGCCACCGCCCCGCACCCCGACGGGGAGGGCATCGAGCGGGCCCTGCGCGCCGCCCTGGCGGACGCGGGTGCCGACTCCGGTGACGTACGCCATGTCAACGCGCACGGCACCGCCACCGCGATGAACGACCTCGTCGAGGGCAGGATGCTGCGCCGCGTTCTGGGCGGCACGCCCCTGGTCACGTCGACCAAGGGGGTCACCGGCCATGCGCTGGCCGCCGCGGGCGCCATCGAGGCGGCGTACACGGTGCTGGCCGTGCAGCACGGCACGGTGCCGCCGACGGCGAACCTGAAGAACCCGGACCCCGCCATCGAGCTGGACGTGGTCAGCGGCGAACCCCGCACCACCCCGGTGGACGTCGCCGTCAGCACGTCGCTGGGATTCGGCGGCCACAACGCCGCGCTCGTCATCACGTCGGCCTGAGTCCGACGCCGCGAGGTCCGCGCCGGGCGGGGAGCACGCTCCCCGCCCGGCGCGGGCGCTGCACGCGCCCTGTGTACGGCGCTCCCACGGTCCCCGACCCACCAAGGAATGAGCATGGCTTCCCACTGCGAGGACTGGACGCATGTGCTGCGGCCCTCCGCCGACCGCGGCGGCCGCGTCGTCGTCTTCCCCCACGCGGGCGCCGGCGCGCAGCGCTACGCGAGCGTCCTGGCCGGTCTGCCGGAGACGGTGGAGGTCGTGGGTGTCACCCTGCCGGGGCGGGAGCGGCGCGCGAGCCTCGCACCACGTACGACGCTGGCGGCCGCCGTGCCGGGCATCCGCCAGGAGCTGAGCGCCCTCGACCCCGCCCCCACCGTCTTCTACGGCCACAGCCTGGGAGGGCTGCTGGCGCTCGCCGTCGCCGACGCCGGCGGACACTGCGACGGCCTGGTCGTCAGCTGCTCGCAACCGGGTGCGCACAGCCGGCCGCGCCCGCAACTCCCGGGCACGGCCGCCGAACTGGCCGAGATCCTCGCATCCCACCGCCTGCCCGCCGACGCCCTGCACGACCCTTCGCTCAGCCCCGCGCGACGGATCCTGGCCCATGACCTCGCGCTCGCGCGGGACGCACTGCGCGCCGTGGAACCGCTGCGGCTCACCGTGCCGGTGACCGCGCTGGCCGGTACGGACGATCCGCTCGTCCCGCCGGACGCGCTGCCCCTGTGGGCCCGCTTCACGTCGGGCCCGTTCCGCTGCCGGTTCGCCCGGGGCGGGCACTTCTTCCCCTTCACCCCGTACGGTCAGGGCGTCCTGCTCGAAGAGCTCCGCGCGTCCCTGACGGCCGCTCACACGGGGGCACTCGCCCACTGAGACGGGCGCTACGCCCCGACGAGATGGGGGGAGCGGTCGCCCAGGAACGTGTGCTCCAGCGCGTCGTCGCAGTTCAGGATCTGCTGCTGGAGGCGACGCAGCCGGTGCGAGGGTTCCAGGCCGATCCCGTCGGTCATCGCGGCGCGGACGCCCTGGTAGGCCGCCAGCGCGTCGTTGCGGCGCCCGGAGAGGTACAGCGCCAGCATCAGGTACTCGTGCAGCACCTCGTCGTAGGGATTGAGCGCCACGAGGGCGTGCAGTTCGCCGATGACCTCGGCGTAACGGCGCAGCCGCAGGTCCAGGCCGACGCGCTGGCTCAGCACCGCCTTGCGGTCCTCCTCCAGCCGCAGCACGTGCGGGTGCAGTACGGGCCCGGCCGGCACATCGGCCAGGGGCGCGTCACGCCACAGCTTCAGCGCGTTGTTCAACTGCGCCGACGCCTGTGACAGGTCCCCCCTGGCCTCCGCCTCACTCGCCGCCGACACGAGCCGGTGGTAGCCGACGATGTCGAACTGCTCACCGGGGACTTCGAGCCGGTAACCGGTGGCCTCGGTGATCAGCGTCTCCTTGGGGAGACGGTCCGAGGGGCCGCCGGCGAGGGCGTGGCCGATGCTCTTGCGGATCTGCATGACGCAGTTCTGGATGCCCGTCGAGGCGCTCATGGGCACGTCGAGGCCCCACAGTTCGCG
Source organism: Streptomyces afghaniensis (assembly GCF_044327915.1). NCBI lineage: Bacteria > Bacillati > Actinomycetota > Actinomycetes > Kitasatosporales > Streptomycetaceae > Streptomyces > Streptomyces afghaniensis. Next base: position 328,341 of record NZ_JBIRGJ010000012.1, on the reverse strand, counting down.
CTCGATGGCGGCCCGCTGCACCACGCGGCCCCGGTTCAGGATGAGCACGGCGAGGAGCTTTCTGGCCTTCAGCGCCGTGGGAACCACCGACACGCCGTTCATGGTCACGCGCAGGGGGCCCAGCACTCTGGCGATCATCCGTCCTCCTCGCTCAGGTGTGTAGCGGTGTATCAATGGACTGTAGCTCATGTTTTGACCGCTGTCGTTCGCGAACTGCTCGCCCTATTCAAGGAAGCAGCACGTCATCAACCTTGCGAAGTCAGGGGAAATGCGCCTGTGACGCACTCTTCTCCTCTCGTTCATCGAGTCAACTGGAAGTCAAACTTAGCCTCTGGTTTACTTTTGGACCTCACACCGCAGAAACCAAGGGGGGCTTCGTGCAGCAAGGCGGCATGCCTGACATCGCGATCGTCGGGATGGGATGCAGATTTCCGGGAGCGCCCGGGGTGCGGGAGTTCTGGCACCTGCTCGAGCGCAACACCGACGCCGTCACACCCGTGCCGGAGGACCGGTTCGACGTGCGGCGGTACCACTCGGCGCGGCCGGGCGAACCGGGCACGACCGTCTCCCGGCACGGCGGGTTCATCGACGACCTGTACGGCTTCGACGCCGCCTTCTTCGGGATCGCCCCGCGCGAGGCGCTGGCCATGGATCCTCAGCAGCGGGTCCTCCTCCAGGTCGTCTGGGAGGCACTGGAGGAGGCGCACATCCTCCCGTCCTCGCTGGCAGGCAGCCGCACCGGTGTCTTCGTGGGGCAGGCGACCGCCGAGTACGCGGACCTGGCGGAGTCCGACGGGCATCAGGACGTGCACGGGATGGCGGGCAGCCGGCTACGGACGATGACCGCCGGGCGCCTGTCCTTCGCCCTCGACCTGCGGGGGCCCAGCCTGATGGTCGACACCGCGTGCTCCTCGTCCCTGGTGGCCGTGCACCTGGCCCGGCAGAGTCTGCTGACCGGGGAGAGCGACCTGGCCGTCGCCGCCGGAGTCAACGCCGTGCTCTCGCCGTCCGACGCCATCACCTACTCCCAGGGCGGCATGCTCGCCCCCGACGGGCGCTGCAAGTTCGCCGACGCCTCCGGCGACGGCTTCGTCCGCAGCGAAGGAGTGGGGGCCGTCCTGCTCAAGCGGCTGCCCGACGCCCTGCGCGACGGCGACGAGGTCCTCGCCGTACTGCGCGGAAGCGCCGTCACCAACGACGGCCAGGGCAGCGGAACGCTGCTTCAGCCCGCCGTGTCCGGACAGACCGAGATGATCCGCTCCGCCTGCCGCAGCGCCGGCATCACCCCGGACCAGCTGGACTACGTGGAGGCACACGGCACCGGCACGCCCGTCGGGGACGACGTCGAACTGCGCGCGCTGGCACAGGCCGTGGGCGACGAAGGACGGTCCCGGCCCCGTCCGCTGCCCATCGGCTCCGTCAAGACCAACATCGGCCACGCCGAAGCCGCCGCCGGAATCGCGGGCCTGATCAAGACGGTGCTCATCGCCCGGCACCGCACCATCCCCGCGTCCCTCCACCTGCGCACGCCGCACCCCGCCCTGGCCGGTGACGCCGCCGCCCTCGCCGTCGTCACGCGCAACACCCCGCTCGTGCCCGGCGATCGGGCCGCACTCATGGGTGTCAGCTCCTTCGGCCTCTCCGGCACCAACGCGCACGTGATCGTCGGCGAGTACGTGCCCGAGCCGCGCACAGGCAGGCTCCCGCACGGCGCTTCGGACGCTCCCGGAGAGGCGCAGCTGCTGCTGCTCAGCGCCCGCACCCCGGCCGCCCTGAGCCGGCTCGCCGCGCGCTACGCCGACTTCCTGGACCGCGACGAAGGCCGCGCGTTCCCCCTGCGCGACATCTGTCACACCGCCGCGACGCGACGAGACGCCCACCCCCACCGCCTGTGGGCCGTCGGCCGTACCCACGGCGAACTCGCCGCCGCCCTGCGCGCCCTGGCCGCCGGCGAGGAGACACCGGACGGCGGGACGGCCGACGCCGGTTTCACGGGCGACCGCCGGACCGCGTTCGTCTTTCCCGGGCAGGGCTCGCAATGGCTCGGCATGGGGCGCCGCCTGCTGGCCTCGGAAGAGGTGTTCCGCCGGACCCTGACGGAATGCGACGCGGCCGTCCGGGAGGAGCTGGGGTGGTCGGTCATCGGCCTGCTGACCGGCGACGGCGAGGACGCACCGGCGCAGGAACTCCCCGACGACGTCGCCGTGGTGCAACCCCTGCTGTGGGCCGTGCAGGTGTCACTGGCCGCGCTCCTGCGCGCCAAGGGAGTCGAACCCGGCCTGTGCGTCGGGCACAGCATGGGTGAGGTGGCCGCCGCGCAGGTCTGCGGGGCACTGTCGCTGAGGGACGCCGCCTCGGTCATCTGCCGGCGCAGTTCCCTGATGCAGGGTCAGGCGGGGCGCGGCGCGATGCTGGCCGTCGAACTCGACGCGCAGGCCGCGGCGGACGCGGCGGCGCCCCACGGCGACGCGGTGTGCGTCGCGGCGGAGAACGCCCCCGGAAGCACCGTCCTCGCCGGGGACGCGCGCGCTCTGCACCTCATCGCCGAACGCCTCCAGGCCCAAGGGGTGTCCTGCCGGTACGTCAAGGTCAACGTGGCGTCCCACTCGCCGTACATGGCGGAACTGCGGGACGACCTGGCCGACGCCCTCGCCCACCTCACGCCGCTGCCCGCGCGTACCGCGATGTTCTCCACCACCCGCTGCGAGCCGGTCGACGGCCCCGAACTGGACGCCGCCTACTGGGTGGACAACCTCCGCGAGCGCGTGCGTTTCGTCGAGGCCGTGCGCGCGGCCACCAAGGAGGACACGGTGTTCCTGGAGGTCAGCCCGCACCCGCTGCTCGTCCAGTCCGTCACGGCGGTCCTCGACGAGCAGGGCGCCGCACCGGCGGCCGTCGCCACCCTGAAGCGTCACCAGGACGACGGCGAGAACCTCACCCGGGCGCTCGGGCAGCTCTTCTCCCACGGCGGACGCATCGACTGGAACCGCTACTTCCAGGGGACCGCGCCCCGCGTGCCGCTGCCGGCGTACGCCTGGGACCAGGAACAGTTCAGGAAGGAGCCGGCCCCCGCTCCGGTGCCCGCCGCGCCGGCCGAGCACGTACGGGAGGTCGAACTGCGCGAGTTGGGCCTGGACGACCTCGGCCGGAGCGTCCGCATCGGAGACGGCGCAGCCGTCGTACCGCCGGTGCTCTACGTCGAGGCGGTCCTGCGGGCGGCGGACGGCATCGGGCCACGCGGTGAAGGCGTGCTGGAGGACGTCGAGTTCGGGGACCGGCCCTGGGAGCTGGCACACGCCCGCGATGCCGCGGTACGTGTGTGCCTGACGCCCGCCGCACAGCAGGGCTGTTTCGTGTTCACCGTCACCGCGCTGCGCACCGCGGGCGGCACCCGGGACGGTGAGCTGTGCATGACCGGCAGGTTCCGCACGGCCGCCCCGGCCGCCGACGCGGGGGAGGGCACCCCCGGCCGGAGCGGGACGGCCGGGCCGTACGGCCGGGAGCTGCTGGACGCCGGCCTGACGCGGTGTACCGCGTACGTGCCGGCGGCGGAGTTCTACCGCCGTGCCCGGGCCCGCGGCTACACCATCGACGCGGCGCTGTGCACCGTGGCGCAACTGTGGTGCTCCGAAGGCGAGTCGGTGGCCCGCATGCGCCGCTCGCCCGGCGCGGGGACGACGGGTCTGGAAGCGGGGCTGCTGACGATGCTCGCCGCGTGGCCGCACGCCACGGGAGCAGGGGGGAGGCCGGACGGCTACGTGCCGGTGTCCTTCGGCCGCGTCCTGGTCCGCGACGAGGCGGGAGTCGGCCAGGACCACTGGTGCGTGGCCCGCTTCACGCCCTCGGACGGTACGGACGACGCGCGCTGTGATGTGTGGCTGACGGCCGAGGACGGCCATGTGATCGCGGAGTTCCGTGACATACGACTGCGTCGCCGGGCGGCAGGCCCCGCCCGCGAGGCGCTCGACGCGGAAGGCCCGGTGCCGCTGCCGGTTCCCGCGACCACGACCACCGGGCGCGCTCCCACGCCCGACGACGTACTGAAGCAGGCCGCCACCGTGCTCGGCCTCTCGGCGACCCGGCTCGATCCGCGCAGACCGCTGCGGACCCTGGGACTGGACTCGCTGCTGGCGACCGAGCTCAGGGTGCGTCTGCACCGCACGGCGGGTGTCGACATATCCGCCGGACGACTGCTGGGCCGCGAACCCATCGGCGTGATCGCCGCTTCCGTGGCGTCACAGCCCTGACGTCACAGCCCTGAAGCCACCACCCTGACGTCACCTCAGAAAACGAAGACCATGACTCATAGATGTACCGTGGTATAATTTTTTCATGGCCGGGGGAGCCCGCACAACGACGTGAGAAGGCGAGGAAGCACATGGCCTCTGAACCTGCCCGCCCCCTCGGGCGCAGAGAGCGCAGCAAGCAGCGGGTTCGGGACCGCATCTACACCTCTGCCCTGACCCTCTTCGCGGAGCAGGGGTACGACCGCACCACGATCGACCAGATCGCCGAGCACGCCGACGTGGCCCGGGGTACCTTCTTCAACTACTTCCAGCGCAAGGAAGACCTGGTCACCGCCTGGGCCGAGGCCCGCAAGCGGCGCCTGGAGCTGTGCATGGAAGAGTCGATGAAATCGCGGAACGACGATGTGACGGTGCACCTGGAGAGGTGCATGGCGGCACTGGCGGAGTTCAACGAGTCCGAGCGGGAGATCACCGCCGCCATGCTCCAGGCCTGGGTGAAGGCCGGCCAGCCACTCCTCGAAGAGCCCTACGCGGGCCAGGTCTTCGCCGACATCATCGAAGCGGGGCGCCGGCGCGGGGAGGTCACCTTCGACATCGATCCGATGAGAGTCGGCAACATCCTGCGTGATTCGTACCTGGGCCTGCTCTACCGCTGGTCGCAGAACCCGGACGGGCGGCTGCCGCTCCACATCGAACTGCGCGAGGTCCTCCGGATCGTCCTCACGGGCGTCCTGTCGTACTCCCAGCACGGTCGCGGCACTCCGGCGTCGACGACTCCCGCCGCGACTCCGCTCGCACCGGCGTCGCAGGCGTAGAAACCGGCCAGGGCGCGGACCGGCCCGCCGACCGTCAGGTCGGCGGGCCGCTGTCGCCGGGGTCCGGCGAAACGGTCCCTCAGCCCGTCACCCGCAGCAGCAGCACCGCCCGCGCCGGCATCGTGATCTCCGCCCCCGCCGGGTGCTCCACCCCCGGCGCCCCCTCCTGCTCCTCCAGGCTGGTGTCGACGACGACCTCGTACCGCTCCGCCCACGGCGGCCCCGGCAGCACGAAACTCACCGGCCCCTCGCCCGCGTGCAGGACGGCGAGGAAACTGTCGTCGAGGATCTGGTCTCCGTGCTCGTCCCGCCCCGGGATGTCCCGGCCGGAGAGGTACATGCCCAAGGTGGCGGCCGGCGCGTACCAGTCCTGCTCCGTCATCTCGGTGCCCCGGGACGTGAACCAGGCCAGGTCGCGCAGGCCGTCCGCGGTCTGGGCGCGGCCCGAGAAGAAGGCCCGGCGCCGGAGCACCGGGTGCCGGTGGCGCAGCTCGATCAGCCGGGAGGTCAGCTCGAACAGCGCCTTCCAGCCAGGGTCCTGGAGCAGGCCCCAGTCCACCCAGCTGATCTCGTTGTCCTGGCAGTAGGCGTTGTTGTTGCCGCCCTGCGTACGCCCCAGTTCGTCGCCCGCGACCAGCATCGGCACACCGGTCGACAGCAGCAGCGTGGTCAGCAGGTTCCTGAGCTGCCGCCGCCTGAGCGCGGTGACGCCCTCGTCGTCCGTCTCGCCCTCGGCGCCGCAGTTCCAGGCCCGGTTGTCGTCCGTGCCGTCGCGGTTGCCCTCGCCGTTGGCCTCGTTGTGCTTGCGCTCGTAGCTCACCAGGTCGCGCAGGGTGAAACCGTCGTGCGCGGTGATGAAGTTGACGGACGCGTACGGCCGGCGGCCGCCCCAGGCGTACAGGTCGCTGGAGCCGGACAGGCGGTATCCCATCTCCCGTACGTCCGGCAGCGCGTGCCGCCAGAAATCCCGGACGGCGTTGCGGTACCGGTCGTTCCACTCCGTCCACAGCGGCGGGAACGCCCCCACCTGGTAGCCGCCCGACCCCACGTCCCACGGCTCGGCGATCAGCTTCACCCGGCGCAGCACCGGGTCCTGGGCGATGACCGCCAGGAACGGGGAGAGCATGTCGACGTCGTGCATGGAGCGGGCCAGCGCCGCCGCCAGGTCGAAGCGGAAGCCGTCCACGCCCATCTCCGTCACCCAGTACCGCAGGGAGTCCGTGATGAGCCGCAGCACATGTGGCTGGACCACGTGCAGGGTGTTGCCGCAGCCGGTGTAGTCGGCGTAGCGGCGGGGGTCGTCCTGGAGGCGGTAGTAGCCGCGGTTGTCGATGCCCTTCAGGGACAGCGTCGGCCCCAGCTCACCCGCCTCAGCCGTGTGGTTGTAGACCACGTCGAGGATGACCTCGATCCCGGCCGCGTGCAGGGCGCGCACCATGCGCTTGAACTCGCCGACCTGCTGGCCGGTCGTCCCGGAGGCCGCGTAGGCCGCGTGCGGGGCGAAGTAGCCGATGGAGTTGTAACCCCAGTAGTTCCTCAGGCCCCTGCGCAGCAGATGGTCCTCGTGCGCGAACTGGTGCACCGGCAGCAGCTCCACCGCCGTCACGCCCAGCTTCACCAGGTGCTCGATCGCCGCCGGGTGCGCGAGACCGGCGTAGGTGCCGCGCAGCTCCTCGGGTATGCCCGGGTGCAGCCGGGTGAAGCCCCTGACGTGCAGCTCGTAGATCACCGAGTCCGCCCAGGGCGTCTTCGGGCGGCGGTCGTCCGCCCAGTCGTCGTCATCGTGGACGACGACTCCCTTGGGGACGTACGGCGCCGAGTCCCGGTCGTCGCGCACGGTGTCGGCGACGTGCTGCTGCGGCCAGTCGCGCACGTGCCCGTACACCTCCGGTGGCAGCGTGAAGTCGCCGTCCACGGCACGGGCGTACGGGTCGAGGAGCAGCTTCGCCGGGTTCCAGCGGGCGCCGGTCCACGGGTCCCAGCGGCCGTGCACCCGGTAGCCGTAGCGCTGCCCGGGCAGTACGCCCGGCACGAAGCCGTGCCAGATCTCGTGGGTCAGTTCGGCGAGCCGGACCCGCGACTCCTTGCCCCGCTCGTCGAAGAGGCACAGCTCGACCCCTTCGGCACCGCCCGCCCACAGGGCGAAGTTGGTTCCCGCCACCCCGTCCGGGCCGACCCGGTACCGGGCGCCCAGCGGCGTCGGCGCGCCCGGCCGGGCGGGCACCGCGGGCGGCGGCGCGGCCTGCCGCGCGCCGTTCACGGCGGCGGCCTGGCGCCCGTTCCCGGTGGCCTGATGACCGGCCACCGCCTCCTGCTCGGCTGCGCTGGACACCTGTCAGCCTCCCGCGGCTCGTGGGACGACGGGGGACAGAGGGGTGCGGCTCTGCTGCGGCCCGGGTCGCGGCTCCCCTGCGCGTCGTCCTCCCCACTGTTCTGCCCAGAGGGTGGGTCGCACTCACGTTTCCCCGGGGGCGGGCATGGTCGTTTCCCGGGGACGCGGCCGGTCGTTGGGCACCTCGTGAGGCACGTACAAGGGCGCGCGCGGCGCGCGAGGGCCGCGCTGGCCGCCGTAGTGACATGGGCAGGGCTCCTGACCGGGGCCACCGGCTGTACCTCGGACGACGCGGGCGGGATCGCCGGGGCGTTCGGCGCGCCCCCGGCGCCCGAGGACGTCATCCGGGTCTCGCCCGACGACGGCAGCAGGGGTGTGCGCCCCGGGAAGAAGCTGCGGGTGCGTGTGCCCGACGGCAGGCTGGAGTCGGTGAAGGTCGTCCGGTCGCAGGACGCCCAGGAGTCCCCGGTGCCCGGGCACCTCTCCGCCGACGGACTGACCTGGGAGCCCGACGAGAAGCGGCTCGCGCTGGCCGCCAAGTACACGGTCGACGCGGTGGCCGTGGACGGCGACGGACGCCGCTCCGCCCGGCACACCACGTTCACGACGTACGTCCCGGAGGAACGCTTCATCGGCTACGTCAGCCCGGAGAACCGGGCCACGGTGGGCACCGGCATGATCGTCTCGCTGGAGTTCAACCGGGAGATCGCCCACCGCGCAGCCGTCGAACGCGCGGTGCGGGTCACCGCCCGCCCCGCCGTCGAGATCCGCCCGCACTGGTTCGGCCGGACCCGCCTCGACTTCCGCCCCGAGCACTACTGGAAACCCGGCACCCAGGTCACCGTCGACCTGCGCCTGCGGGACGTCGAGGGGGCGCCCGGGGTCTACGGCCTCCAGCACAAGACGTTCTCCTTCACCGTCGGCCGCAGCCAGGTCTCCGTGGTCGACGCCGCCCGGCACACCATGGAGGTGCGGCGCGACGGCGAGGTGCTCGCCACCGTGCCGGTCACGGCCGGGGCTCCCAAGAACACCACGTACAACGGCAAGATGGTGGTGACCGAGATGCTCGACGTCACCCGGATGAACGGCGCGACGGTCGGCTTCAAGAAGCGCGACGGCAAGGGCGAGTACGACATCCCGGACGTCCCGCACGCCATGCGCCTGACCGACTCCGGCACCTTCCTGCACGGCAACTACTGGGCCCACCACTCCGTCTTCGGACGGACCAACGTCAGTCACGGCTGTGTCGGACTGCGCGATGTGAAGGGCGGCGGTTCGGACACCCCGGCCGGCTGGTTCTTCGACCGCAGCCTCATCGGGGACGTCGTCGAGGTGGTCCACAGCAACGACAAGAAGGTCGCTCCCGACAACGGGCTCGGAGGCTGGAACATGGGCTGGAACGCATGGAAAGCGGGCAGTGCGGTGAAGTAACCCGACAGGGGGGCGAGCTGCTTCAACTTTCCGTGGAAGTTGGGACTGAACAGTGACAATCGCAGGCCGCCGGGGCCCGGAGCCTTGTGGTTAATATTCGCCGGTGCGCGGGGGACGCGCAGGGGTGCGGGCCTGACCAGGCCCTGGGAGGGGAGAACAACTTGAACGGGCGACCGATATCGGGGGCGTCGGCCCGCGGCAGGCACGGACTGCTCGCACTGATACTGGGAGTGCTGCTGCTCGCCGTCACGGCGTGCGGCGGCGGGGGGACCGGCTCCGGTTCCGGCGGGGGCGCCGGCAAGGACGCGGACGCCGCGCAGAGCAAGCAGTCCGAGGCCGTCGTCGGCATCACCCCCGAGGACGGCGCCAAGTCCGTCGACACCAGCGGGGCGCTGAAGGTGACCGCGGCCAAGGGCAAGCTGACCGAGGTCGTCGTCAAGGACGCCAAGGGCAAGAAGGTCGACGGCGAGATATCCGGAGACGGCGCCACCTGGACGCCGTCCACCCACCTGGCCGCCGCCACCAAGTACACGGTCCACGCGGTCGCCAAGGACTCCGAGGGCCGCACGGCAGCGGAGGACGCGGGCTTCACGACCCTGACGCCGAAGAACACCTTCATCGGCACCTTCACCCCCGAGGACGGCTCCAAGGTCGGCGTGGGCATGCCGTTCTCCATCCGCTTCAGCAGGGGCATCACCAACCCGGACGACGTCGAGAAGGCCATCCGCATCAGGACGGAACCGGCCGTGGACGTCGAGGGCCACTGGTTCGGCAACGACCGGCTCGACTTCCGCCCCGAGAAGTACTGGAAGCCCGGCACCAAGGTGACCGTCGACCTCGGCCTCGACGGCGTCCAGGGCCGCCCCGGCGTCTACGGCGAGCAGGACAAGAAGGTCGAGTTCACCATCGGCCGCAACCAGGTCTCCGTCGTCGACGCCAAGAAGCTCACGATGAAGGTCATGCGCGACGGCAAGGTCATCAAGACGATCCCCGTCACCACCGGCAAGCCCGGCATGGAGACCTGGAACGGCCAGATGGTCATCAGCGAGATGCTCACGGTGACCCGGATGAACGGCGAGACCGTCGGCTACGGCGGCGAGTACGACATCAAGGACGTCCCGCACGCCGTGCGCCTCACCACCTCCGGCACCTTCCTGCACGGCAACTACTGGGCGGGCGGCGCCTTCGGCAACTACAACGCCAGCCACGGCTGCATCGGCCTGCGCGACGTGCGCGGCGGCTGGGACAAGAAGGTGCCGGCCGCGTGGTTCTTCAACCACTCGATGGTCGGCGACGTGGTGGTCGTCAAGAACTCCGAGGACCGGATCGTCGACCCGGACAACGGGCTCAACGGCTGGAACATGTCGTGGGAGAAGTGGAAGAAGTGACCCCGGCCTGACGGCCCTGACGACGAGGCCCTGGTGTGACGGACCGCACCAGGGCCTTCGTCGTTAGTCCCCGTTAACCTGCTGCCTATGACCGTCTCTCTCGAAGTCGCTGAAGGCGTCGGCACGCTCCGTCTCGACCGCCCGCCCATGAACGCGCTGGACATCGCCACGCAGGACCGGCTGAAGGAACTCGCCGAGGAGGCCGCGCGCCGCGAGGACGTGCGGGCCGTGGTGGTCTACGGCGGCGAGAAGGTGTTCGCGGCCGGCGCGGACATCAAGGAGATGCAGGCGATGGACCACACCGCGATGGTCCTGCGCGCCCGCGCTCTGCAGGACTCGTTCACGGCGGTGGCCCGGATCCCCAAGCCGGTCGTCGCGGCCGTGACCGGCTACGCGCTCGGCGGCGGCTGTGAACTCGCGCTGTGCGCGGACTTCCGCATCGCCGGCGAGAACGCCAAGCTCGGCCAGCCGGAGATCCTGCTCGGCCTGATCCCCGGCGCGGGCGGCACCCAGCGCCTGGCCCGCCTGGTCGGCCCCTCCAAGGCCAAGGACCTCATCTTCACCGGCCGGATGGTGAAGGCCGACGAGGCGAAGGAGATCGGCCTGGTCGACCGGGTCGTGCCCGCCGAGGAGGTGTACACGCAGGCGCACGCCTGGGCCGCGAAGCTGGCGCAGGGCCCGGCGCTCGCGCTGCGCGCCGCCAAGGAGGCGATCGACACGGGCCTGGAGACGGACCTCGACACGGGTCTGGCGATCGAACGGAACTGGTTCGCGGGCCTGTTCGCCACCGAGGACCGCGAGCGCGGCATGCGCAGCTTCGTGGAGGAGGGGCCGGGCAAGGCGAAGTTCCTCTGATCCCCCTCCTGGGGCTTGCAATTGACGCGGCGTCTGATCCGCGTCCCCCGATGGGGCGGTTCATGCCGGCCTTGAGGCAGCCTTGAGCGTGTCCGGTCGCGTCTCTGCGTCGGTTGCCGCGAAACGGGACGTCGGCGCAGGTCACAGGGCCGTGAGTGATTTCGAATCGCCTCTGGCATATGCCATCGGCTCGCCGGTCCGTACCCCGTTCCCGGGGGCGTTTTCCCCCGGAACGGCCCCCAAGGCCGCTCCGGGCGGCCATGATGGGGGGCATGGCGGGGCTGGAGGGTATGGAACAGCCGCGGGGACACGCACATGCGGCCGCGGCGCGCTGGTCGCCGACCGTCGAGGACGAACACGCGCTGAAGGCGCTGGAGTTGTACGGCGATCCGACGGAGGCAGAGGTTTCACTGCCGTCCCGCCCCGAGTCCGCGGCCACCGCCAGACGACTGACCCAGGTCGTGGTCCTGCGCCACTGGGGGCTCACCCCCAAGATCACCGAGGACGCGGTCCTGCTCGTCTCCGAGCTGGTGGGCAACGCCGTACGCCACACCGGCGCCCGGGTCTTCGGGCTGAGTCTGCACCGGCGCCGCGGCTGGATCCGTGTCGAGGTCCGTGACCCGTCCCGTGGGCTGCCCTGTCTGATGCCGGTCCAGGAGCTGGACATCAGCGGCCGGGGCCTGTTCCTCGTCGACAAGCTGGCCGACCGCTGGGGGGTCGATCTGCTGCCCCGGGGCAAGACCACGTGGTTCGAGATGCGGGTCAACGACCGCTGAGGACCGCCACCGGCCGGGCGCGACGAGTGGTGTGACCTGCGACAGCTCGCCTGGCCGCCGATCGGGCGAATCACCGGTTTCCCCGCGAGGCGGACCTTAAATGGTGCAATGCACCGCCACCTTGTCAAGAGCGCCCTCGTCGTGGGCGCCGCCCTCGCCTGTCTCGCCGCCTGCGGCACGCAGGGCGGGGAACGGACCCCCGAGGCACGCGGCACCAAGGCCGCCGTGCCCGCGCCGCGCGAGAAGAAGCCCGTTCAGGGGCTGCCCGGGATGCCGCCCGTCCTGGACCCCGAGGACGTGTACGCGGCCGACCGCCCGAACAAACTGTCGCCCGTGGTCAAGGACTTCCCGTCCCGGGTCTACGTCCCCAACACTGAGTCCGACACGGTCTCCGTCATCGACCCGAAGACGTACGAGATCATCGAGACGATCCCCGTGGGCCGGCAGCCCCAGCACGTCGTCCCCTCCTGGGACCTGAAGACGCTCTGGGTCAACAACAACCGCGGCCACACCCTCACCCCGATCGACCCGAAGACCGGCAAGGCGGGCAAGGAGGTCGAGGTCCACGACCCGTACAACCTCTACTTCACGCCCAACGGCAAGTACGCCGTCGTCATGGCCTCCCTCGACCGCGAACTGGTCTTCCGCGACCCGCACACCATGGCGGTCAGGAAGACCGTCCCGGTCTCCTGCTACGGCGTCAACCACGCCGACTTCTCCCTCGACGGCCGCTACTTCATCGTCTCCTGCGAGTTCAGCGGCGAACTGCTCAAGGTCGACACCGAGAAGATGAAGGTCGTCGGACAGCAGCGGCTGCCGTTCGAGGGCGCCATGCCGCAGGACGTGAAGATCTCACCCGACGGCAAGAGGTTCTACATCGCCGACATGATGGCCCACGGCATGTGGGTCCTGGACGGCGACAAGTTCACCGAGCCCACCCTGATGCCCACCGGCAAGGGCTGCCACGGCCTGTACGTCAGCCGGGACTCGCGGGAGATGTACGTGTCCAACCGCGGCGAGGGCACGATCTCCGTCTTCGACTTCACGCAGGGCAAGCTGACCAAGAAGTGGCAGCTGCCCGACGGCGGCAGCCCCGACATGGGCGGTGTCTCCGCCGACGGCAAGGTGCTGTGGCTGTCCGGCCGCTACGACGGCGAGGTGTACGCCGTCGACACCCGCACCGGCACCCAGCTCGCCCGCATCCCGGTCGGCAGCGGCCCGCACGGCCTCGCGGTCTACCCGCAGCCCGGCCGCTACTCGCTCGGCCACACGGGCATCTTCCGGTGACGGTCATCGGCCGTCCACCGAGGGGCAGTTGACACGCCCCTGATCGGGTGAGGGTCCCCGGCCCGGCGCCGCGGACCCGCGATCGTACCCCTCGTGATCACCACCAGCATGCGGCGGCGCACCGCTGCCGCCGCCCTCTGTCTCGCGACCGTCCTCACCACCACGGCCGCCACGCCCGGCCAGGCTCCCGCGGCTGCCACTGCCTCCGCGACAACGGCCGCCACGGCCGCCGCCCCCGGTCCGGCCGCCTGTCCCGTCCAGTTCCACGACAAGACCAAGGCCGCCGCCGACCGCCGGGTCCAGGTCGCCCGCATCACTCCCGACCCGTCCTGGCGCACCGGCTGCGGCACCCTCTACCGCGCCGACGGCCGCGGCCCGTCCGTCGTCTTCGAGCAGGGCTTCTACCCCAAGGACGTGGTGAACGGCCAGTACGACCTGGAGAAGTACGTCCTGGTCAACCAGCCCTCCCCGTATGTGTCGACCACGTACGACCACGACCTGTTCAAGAAGTGGAAGTCCGCCTTCAACTACTACGTCGACGCCCCCGGCGGGATCGACGTCAACAAGACGATCGGCGACACCCACAAGTGGGCCGACCAGCAGGAGGTCGCCTTCCCCGGCGGCATCGCCCGCGAGTACATCGTCGGCGTCTGCCCGGTCGACAAGCGGACCAGGACCGAGATCATGAGCGAGTGCGAGAGCAACCCGCACTACGAGCCCTGGCACTGAGCGGGGCTTGAGTCTCCACCCGCTGGAAGGCCCAGACTCGCGGACATGACCGACGACGGCACCGGACTGCTCACCATCGGCGAACTGGCCCGGGTCACCGGACTGACCGTGCGCACCATCAGGTACTGGTCCGACGAGGGAGCGCTGCCCCCGGTGACCCGGTCCGCGGGCGGTTACCGGCTGTACGACGCCGCGTCCGTGGCCCGTCTGGAGCTGATCCGGACCCTGCGCGAACTCGGCCTCGGGCTGGCGGACGTCCGCCGGGTGCTGGCCGGGGAGACGACCGTCGCGCGGGTGGCCGCGGCGCACGTGGTGGCGCTCGACGCGCAGATCCGGTCGCTCAAGGTGACCCGTGCGGTGCTGTCGACAGTGGCGAAACGTGGTTCCGGCGCGGAGGAGATGACGCTTGTGAACAGACTGGCACGGCTGTCGGCGGCCGAACGGCGACGCATCGTGGAGGAGTTCGTGGACGAGGTGTTCGACGGGCTGGACACGGCGGACCCGGTGATCCGTGAACGCATGCGGAACACCGCCGCCGACCTGCCCGAGGAACCGGCACCCGAGCAGGTGGACGCCTGGCTGGAGCTGGCCGAGATGCTCCAGGACCCGGACTTCAGGGCCGAGATGCGCAAGGTCGCCGAGTTCAACGCGGCCGACCGCGGTCATGACGCGCCCGCCGGGGCCTCCCTGTGGTTCTCCCGGCGGCTCGTACAACTGGGTGCCCGGGCCCGTGAGCGCGGTATCGCCCCCGACTCGGCGGAGGCCGCGGAGGTGCTGGGCGAGCTGCTGGGCGATGCCGATCCCGCCGCCGTGCTGGACCGGCTGCGGTCGCACGCCACCAACCGGGTCGCCCGCTACCGTGAGTTGCTCGCCGTCGTGAAGGGAACCGGGCCCGGGGCGGCGTACCGCGAGGAGTTCGCCTGGGTGGTCGCCGCGCTGGAGGCACGTACGGCCAGTTAATCTGACCTGCGTCAGCAAGACCCAGAACACGAGAGTAGGGGCGGACCGGTGGCGGACATCGAGGAAGCACGCAAGCAGTTCGAGCGGATCGATACGGACGGTGACGGATTCATCACCGCTGCCGAGTTCAAGACCGCCCTGGCCCGCTCCGGCGACTGGAACGTCACCGAGTCGGTCGCCGAGGTCGTCATCAAGACCCGCGACCTCGACGGCGACAAGAAGCTGAGCTTCGACGAGTTCTGGGCCTACCTGAACAAGTGACGGCGGCGCTCAGGTGCCGCGCGGTGTGGGGCCCGGTCCGTCCGCGGACGGACCGGGCCCCTCGTCATGCCCGCCGAGCCGTGCGTACGCTCCAGCGGCCGTCGTGCCGCTCCAGGGCCAGCGGCAGGTCGAAGCACTTGCCGAGCTGGTCGGCGGTCAGCACCCCGGCGACCGGGCCGCCCGCCAGCGGACGCCCCTCGCGCAGCAGCAGGGCGTGCGTGGTGTGCGCCGGCAGCTCCTCCAGGTGGTGGGTGACCAGGACCGTCGCCAGGCGCGGATGCTCTCGGCGCAGCTCCCCGAGCGCCTCGATCAGCTGCTCCCGGCCCGGCAGGTCCAGGCCGGTGGCCGGCTCGTCCAGGAGGAGCAGCCGGGGCTCCGGCATGAGGGCCCGGGCGATCAGGGCCCGGCCGCGCTGCCCCTGGGACAGCGTCGGCCAGCGCGCCTCACGGTGCCCGGCCAGCCCCAGCGTCCGGATCAGCCGCTCCGCCCGCTCCCGCTGCTCCGGCGCCGGACGCCACCGGGGCAGCGGCTCCACCGAGTTGGTCAGGCCAGTCAGGACGACGTCCCGTACCCGCAGCGGAGAGGTGAGCGGATGCCGCGGGTCGACGTGCCCGACGTGCGCGCGCAGCTCCCGCAGGTCGACCCGGCCCAGCCGGTGGCCCAGCACCTCCACGGACCCCCGGGTCGGGTGGAGATGCGCGCCGAGCAGGCCGAGCAGGGTCGACTTGCCCGCGCCGTTCGCGCCGAGCAGTGCCCAGTGCTCACCGGCCCGGACGGTCAGCGACACCTCCGCCAGGATCGGCCGGCCGTCGCGTACGACGTGGACGTCCTCGGCGCGCAGGACGACCGGCGTCACCGCAGCGCCCTGTTCACCGCGGACAGCACCGCCTTGACGGAGGCGCCCAGGGCCGAGGAGTCCCGGCCCGCGCCCCAGCACGTCCTGCCCCCGGCACGGCACTCGGCGAAGGCGTCCGTGCCCCCGTCGCCGGCCTGCTCGCAGAAGTCGAGCACGTCGACGCCGATGCCGGCGCCGGCCAGCGCGTCGACGAACGCGGAGACCGGACCGCCGCCGGTGCCCTCGTAGTCGCCGGTGCGGTCGCCGGTGCGCAGCGTGCACACGAAGCGATGGCCGCCGGCCTCGTCCGGGTGCACGGACCAGGCCTCCAGCGCCACCTCCCCGTCCTCCACCAGGTACGTCGCCCGGAACAGCGCGTACAGCTCCTTCGCCGTCATCTCCCGCCCGCTGTCGTCCGTCGCCTCCTGCACGGCCCGGGAGAAGTCCGGCCGCATGCGCGCGGGCAGGTCGACGCCGTGCCGGGTGCGCAGCAGATAGGCCGTGCCGCCCTTGCCCGACTGCGAGTTCACGCGGATCACCGCCTCGTAGGAGCGGCCCACGTCCGCCGGGTCGATCGGCAGGTACGGCACCGACCAGGGCGCCTCGCGCTCCGGCACCTCCAGCTCCCGGGCCCGCTCGGCGTGCCGGGCCAGGCCCTTGCTGATCGCGTCCTGGTGGGTGCCCGAGAAGGCGGTGTGGACGAGCTCCCCGGCGTACGGGTGGCGCGGGTGCACGGGCAGCCGGTTGCAGTGCTCGACCGTCTCCCTGACGCTGTCGATGTCCCGGAAGTCGATCATCGGGTCGACGCCCTGGGCGTACAGATTGAGCGCCAGGGTCACCAGGTCGACGTTGCCGGTGCGTTCCCCGTTGCCGAACAGGCAGCCCTCGACGCGCTGGGCACCGGCCAGCACGGCCAGTTCGGCACAGGCGACGCCGGTGCCGCGGTCGTTGTGCGGGTGCACGGAGAGGATCACGCTGTCGCGCCGGGACAGGTGGCGGTGGATGTACTCGACCTGGTCGGCGTAGACGTTCGGTGTCGCGATCTCGACGGTCGCCGGAAGGTTGTGGGTGACCGGCCGGTCCGGGCTCGCGTCCCACAGCCCGGTCAGCCCGTCGCACAGTTCCAGGACGAAGTCGGGCTCGGTCAGGTTGAAGGTCTCCGGAGAGAACTGGAAGCGGACGTACGAGGCCCGGTCCGCCCGGCGGGCCATGTGCTCGGCGGCCTCCCGCACGGTCCGCCACACCTCGGCCCGGTCCCGCCCCAGGACGACGTCCCGCCACACCGGCGAGGTCGCGATGTACAGATGCACGACGGCCCTCGGCAGCCCCTCGATCGCCTCGAAGGTGCGGTCGATCAGGTCCCGGCGGGCCGGGGTGAACACGACCGGCGTGACATCGTCCGGTACGGCACCGGAGGTCGCCAGGTGCCGTACGAAGTCGAAGTCCGTGCGGCTCGCCGACGGGTAGCCGACCTCGATCTCCTTGAAGCCCATGCCGGTCAGCAGGTCGAAGAAGCGGCGTTTGCGGGGCGTGTCCATCGGTTCGGCGAGGGCCTGGTTGCCGTCGCGCAGGTCGACGGGGACCCAGAGCGGAGCGCGCTCGATCCGGGCGGCGGGCCAGTCGCGGTCCGCGGCGGGCACGTGCACGCGCTCCTGGAAGGGACGGTAGCGGTGGAAGGGCATGGGGCCCGGGCGCTGGGGGTTCCAGACCGGGGCAGGGGTGGTGGTCATCGTCGGCTGTGGCCTTCCGGCTCGGTCGTACGGTGACCGGCAGCACGGCGCCCCGCGGCGGGGTGCCGGTCGCGTCAGGCCCCGCCGCGGCAGCCGAGAAGAAGACCGCGGAAGATCATGCGCAGTACGCTATCCACCACTCAGGTCCTCAGACAAGTGGAAACCTCCCACTCCTCAGACAAGTTGGTGAACCGCATGCCGCTGTCCGCCGTCCGCCCCAGCCCTCTGGTCGAACAGGCCGCCGCCCGGCTGCGCGAGCAGATCGCCGACGGCGCCTGGCCGGTCGGCACCCGGCTGCCCGGTGAGACGACGCTGGCGAAGGAGCTGGGCGTGGGCCGCTCCACCGTCCGCGAGGCGCTGCGCGCGCTCGCCGGAGCCGGGCTCGTCCGGCCCCGCCAGGGCGCCGGCGTCTTCGTCATCGCGACCGAGCCGGTCGAGGACTGGCCCACCCGTCTGCGCCGGGCCGCCGTGACCGACGTCTACGAGGTCCGGATGGCGGTCGAGGTGCACGCGGCCCGGCTCGCCGCGCGCCGCCGCACCCCCGAGGACGTCACGGCGCTCCGGGCGGCGCTGGAGGGCCGCCGAGCCGCCGGTGCGGCCGACGACGCCGCCTTCGTCGACGCGGACATCGCCTTCCACGCGGCCGTGATCGCCGCCGCCCACAACCCGGTGCTCGCCGACCTGTTCGCCGAGTTCAGCCCCGTCCTGCGCGAGGGCCTGATCGAGCTGCTGTCCCTGACCGGCCTGCGCGCCGACGACCCGGACACCGGCGACGAGGCGCACGAGGCACTCGTCCGGGCGGTGGCCGATGGGGACGCGGAGGGGGCGGCGGAGGTGCTGCGGGCGGAACTGGAGGACCCGTTCGCACCTTCCCGGAAGCCGGAATAGCTCCTGCGCCCCGCAGGTTGACCCTGATCACGAAGCTGGCCAGGAACTCCTGACCCCCTGGAAGGGCGAGGCGAGGACATGAAGATCGGCATCATCGGAGCGGGCAACATCGGCGGCAATCTGACCCGGCGGCTCACCGCCCTCGGTCACGACGTGTACGTGGCCAATTCCCGCGGCCCGCACACGCTCACGGCCCTCGCGGAGGAGACCGGCGCGACACCCGTGACGGTCGAGGAGGCACCGCGGGGCGCCGAGATCGTCGTCGTCACGATTCCGCTGAAGGCGGTCCCGGACCTGCCGTCCGGCCTGTTCGGCGAGGCGGCCGACGGCGTCGCGGTCATCGACACCGGCAACTACTACCCCCGCCAGCGGGACGGCAGGATCGCCGCGATCGAGGACGAGGGCCTCACCGAGAGCCGCTGGACACAGCGGCAGCTCGGCCACCCCGTCATCAAGGCCTTCAACGGCACGTACGCCCAGGACATCCTGGACCGCCCGCTGCCGGCCGGCGACCCCGACCGCATCGCGCTGCCGGTGGCCGGCGACGACGAGGCGGCCAAGCGCAAGGTACGCGACCTGATCGACGAACTCGGCTTCGACACCGTCGACGCCGGCGGCCTCGACGACTCCTGGCGCCAGCAGCCCGGCACCCCGGTCTACGGCCTGCGCGGCGGCGTCGAGGCGGTCGGCAAGGCCCTGACGGAGGCGTCCCGCGAACGCACCCCGGAGTTCAGCGGCTAGAGCGTGATTGTTTTCAGGAGGCGCTGAGGCGCACGCGCAGGCTCTGGACGCTTCTGGCGACTCGAGCGGGACTGTAGAGAATCCGGGGCTCGACCAGCCGAGGACTGTGGGTGAGCAAGTGCCTCAGCGCTGCGGTGGCTTCGAGACGGGCCAGCGCAGCGCCGAGGCAGTAGTGGGTGCCCAGACCGAAGGCGATATGCCGTGTCCGCCTGTCGAAGCGCAGCAGGTGCGGTTGGGGGAAGGCGCGTGGGTCCCGATTGGCCGCGCCGAGGAGTACGGAGACGACGGTGCCGCGGGGAACGGGAGTGCCGGCGATGTCGGCGTCGACCAGGGCGCTGCGGGGAGCGAGTTGAATGGGTGGGTCGTAGCGGAGGAGTTCCTCCACCGCCGCCGTTGCCGCCTTCTCCGAGGGGCCGGTGGCGGCAAGCTGTGCCAGCTGGTCGCGGTGCCGGAGGAGAGCGTGCATGCCGTTGGCGATCAGGCCGACGGTCGTCTCGTATCCGGCTGCGACGAGTTGGGCACAGGTGGCCACCGTCTCCGCACGGGCCGTGGGATCCGCAGGGCCGCGGGCCATGGCGCGCAGGAGTCCCGTGCCGACCGGATGCCGTAGTGCGACGTTGATGTCCCGCGCCAGGCTGACTCGCGCCCGCGCGATGCGTTCACGGGTTTCGGCGTCGATCAGCTGGGGTGGGTCCATGGCTCGGATAAGGAGCGCGGCTGCCTGGGCGAACCGGTCGCGGAGGTGTTCCGGTACGCCGATCAGGTCGGCGATCACTGTCGCGGACAGCGGCCGCGCGACATCGGCGACGATGTCCGCTTCGCCTGCCTGTGCCGCCGCGCGGACGAGGGTCGCCGTCAACTCGTTGATCTTTACGCGCAGACGGAGGACTTCACGCGCGGTGAAGGCTCGTCGTACGCGAGCGCGTTGGCACGTGTGGCCGGGCGGGTCGGTCAGCAGGAACGTACGGGCGGGCACACCGTAGTTGGTCTGCTCCTGAGCCGTCTGCGCTCCGTGCCCGAAACGCGGATCACGCAGGACCGCCATGGCCTCGAAATAGCCCAGAACCACCACATCCCCCGACCGGGTCCGGTGAACAGGACCGCTCGTGCGGCGTACCTGCTCGAAAAAGCGATACGGGTCTTGCACGAACTCCTCGGTGCTCACGTCGAAGGGAAACTGCCTCATCAGGACATCGACAAGAGTTTCGGATGCGTCCATTCAGGTGTCCTCGCGTTGTTATGCATTTCAAAGACACCGGAAAATCCATTCTCCGATGCCCCGTACACGCTCTGGTAGATAGTGCACATGCGCGGTGAACACGGAACGGATATTTCCCTTTTTCACGCGGCTGTGGGAAAGACGCGAAGACGCTGGGCCGGCGCCGGGGCACTCTGCTGCGGGCTGTTCCTGCTGGGCATGGACCTCACCGTGCTCAACGTCGCCATCCCCGACCTGCAGAGGGCCCTCGGCTCCTCGGCCCGGCAGACGCAGTGGATCGTCGACGCCTACGCCCTGGTCCTGGGTGGCCTGGTGCTGACGGCAGGGAGCGTCACCGACAGGATCGGCCGCAGACGTGCCTTCCTCAGCGGCTTGACGGTATGCGGACTTGCCTCCTTGGCCGGTGCGGTGGCCTCCGCACCGTGGCAGCTGATCACGGCGCGCGGTGCCATGGGCGCGGGCGCCGCGCTGATCATGCCGGCGACGCTCTCGCTGATCACGCAGCTCTTTCCGGAACCGGGCCTTCGGCACCGGGCCATCTCGTTGTGGGCCGCGGTCGGCGGGGTGGGTGGTGCCCTGGGGCCGGTGATCGGTGGCTGGATGGTGAGCCGGCATTCATGGCGGGCGGTGTTCTGGCTGAACATTCCCCTCGCCGCAGCGGTCATCGTGCTGTCGCTCCTGCTGGTCCCCGCACCGAGACCTTCCCGCACTGAGCGCGTCGATCTGCCGGGGACCGTGCTGTCCGCCACCGGATTGCTGGCGTTGGTCTGGGCGATCATCGAAGGCCCCGGCCGGGGATGGACCAGCCCGTCGGTCCTCGCGGTCTTCGCCGTCGCCGCCGCTGCGCTGGCGGCGTTCGGCTGGTGGCTGCGACGGGCTGCGGCGCCCATGGTGCCCCGGCATGTGATGCGGCGTCCGGTCACCATCGCGGCAGCGGCACTCGCCATGATGTCGTTCGGCATGTTCGGTGCGCTCTTCGTGATCTCCCTGTACCTCCAGGGAGTGCTGGGCTGCACCCCCTGGCAGGCCGGCGTGCGCACCCTGCCGATGCCTGCCGCTCTGATCGCCGGGGCGGTGCTGGCGGCCGTGCTCACGAACCGGCTGCCCCACAAGTTCCTGATGGTGAGCGGCCTGCTGGTCGTCGCCGGCTCTTTCCTGCTGCTGGCCGGCACTACGGCGCAATCCGGGTACCCGCACCTGGCCCTCGTCCAGGTCATCGCGGGTATGGGGGCGGGGGTGACGGCCGCATCCGGTACGGCCGCCGTCATGGACAGCGTGGGTGAGTCCCACGCCGCCGTCGGATCCGCCGTCAACGACGCCGCCCGCCAGGTCGGTGCCACACTGGGCGTCGCTGTCCAGGGCTCTGTCCTGGCCACCGCCTACACGCACAAGATGCGTGACGCGCTCGCCCACACGGGACTGACCAAGGTGCCGTCCGCCGCAACCGACAGTGTCGCCGCCGCTGCCCTGGCCGGCAGGCATGCCGACCCTGCCGTGAGAAGTCACCTGCTGACCGCGGCGACGGACGCGTTCGTCGCGGGTCTGAACCGCAGCGCTTGGGTGGCAGCCGCTGTCGCCCTCACGGCTGCGGCGGCCGCGTGGCGATGCCTGCCGCACCGCCCCGCCCTGTCTCCACCCCCGCACCTCAGCGTGCGCACCGAACCGGGTGCCTCGCGATAGACCACACCGGGCATTTCTTCCGACACGCACTCTCGCTTCAACAGCCGCCGTGCCGTGAGTGCGATTTGCTGGGCCGGTCGAACGGACTTTCCTTCCATCACTCCGGAGTGATCCTTGGCTGAACAGCTGTTCGTTGACGCCATCATTCGTCTCATCGTCCGCCATTTCGAGATGGACCCCGGTCAGGTGACCGCCGACAGCAAGTTGCAGCCCCTCGGTCTGGACTCGATCGCCCTGGCTGAACTTCTCGTCGTGGTGGAAGAGGAGACCGGCATCGACGTCCCCCTTACCAGTGAAGCCATGCCGGCAGGCCCCGAAGTCACCGTGGCACAGGTGGCCGACTACGTCGCCCGGTTCGCCGACGAGTCCGCTCTCGCCGTGCTGAAGATCCTGGCCACCGTGCCTGAG
Source organism: Streptomyces afghaniensis (assembly GCF_044327915.1). NCBI lineage: Bacteria > Bacillati > Actinomycetota > Actinomycetes > Kitasatosporales > Streptomycetaceae > Streptomyces > Streptomyces afghaniensis. Next base: position 305,759 of record NZ_JBIRGJ010000012.1, on the reverse strand, counting down.
GAAGCAGACGTGTGAGCGGATCCCGGACCGTCGTCACCGGCATCGGACTGGCCACCGCGGGCGGTGTCGGAGCCGACGCAACCTGGCGACGGCTGTGCGAGGGGAGACCGACGGCGACCACTGACGACCGGCTCGCCGGCCTGCCGGTGGACTTCAGCTGCCGGGTCCCGGACGACGACCTCGCCGCCGCTCTGGGGCGCGGTCTGCGCTGGCGCACCGACCGCTTCATCCACCTGGCCGTCGCCGCCGCACGGGAAGCCGTCCGGGACTCCGGCCTGGAGCCCACGGACTGGGAAGGTGACCGAGTCGGTGTCGTCATCGGGGTGGGCAGCAGCAGCCGCGACACCGACCTGCGCGTTGCCGCGTGCATGACCTCAGGTCAGTATCAGAAGATCTCGCCGACCACGGTCCCGCGGGCCTTGCCCAACATGGCCGCCGGTGAGATCGCGGCAGATCTGGGCGCGAAAGGGCCGGGCCTCGGCGTCAGCACCGCCTGTGCCTCCGGCGCGACCGCCATCGGCATCGGAAGGCAGCTCCTGCAGAGCGGCATGTGCGACATCGCCGTGGTCGGCGGCGCGGAGAGTGCCTGCGGCCCACTGTCCAGCATGAGCTTCTGGCGGCTGGGCGCGTTGTCGACCCGCTGCCATGATCCGCTGGGCGCCTCGCGGCCCTTCGACGCGGAACGAGACGGGTTCGTCCTGGCAGAAGGCGCCGGCGTCCTCGTACTCGAGCGCGCGGAACACGCCCGTGCCCGCAGGGTCAGGCCGAAAGCCGTCCTGTCCGGATTCGGGGCCACCAGCGATGCCCACCACTCCACCACTCCCCACCCGGAGGGGGAGGGAGCCGTACGCGCGGTGCACGACGCGCTGCGGCAGGCCGATCTGGCGCCCGCCGACATCGACCACGTCAACGCCCATGCCACGTCGACGCCACTGAACGACCGCATGGAAGCCGCGGTGCTGCACCGCGTCTTCGCCCAGCCGCCGCTCGTCACCGCCACCAAGAGCATCCTCGGCCACTCGCTGGGCGCCGCAGGCGCCGTCGAAGCCGCCGTGTGCGTCCTGACCCTCCACCACCAGACCGTTCACCCAGTCGCCAACCTCGACGTCCCCGAAGCCGGCATCGACCTCGACATCGTCACCAAGGTCGCCCGGCCCTGCCGGATCGACACGGCCCTGAGCACATCGTTCGGCTTCGGCGGACACAATGCCGCCCTCGTCTTCCAGACCCCCTGACAGGCGATCAGGCGTCCTCCGCCCACTTCCGCAGTGCCGCCTTGCTCGCGAAGTCGGCCACGTTCTTGTCCAGCGGGTCGTCCGTGTACTGGTGGAAGCGCCACTTCGCCTTGATGCGGGGCTTGCCCGCGCTGACATAGTCGGCGATCCACAGGCCGTCGCCCGCGTAGGAGGTGGTGTCGATGTTGAGCCAGAAGTTGCGGTTGGCGTAGAGAACGACCTGGTTGTTCGGCCGGAGATCCTTCAGCTTCCGGATGAACAGGTCCTTCTCCGCGTTGCTCGCGTGCGTCCCGTCGCTGGTCGTCTCCCAGTCGACGGCGAGGATGTCGCCCGGCCGGTCCGGGGCCTTGGCGAGGAAGTACTCGGCCTGGGCGGTGAGGTTGCCGGGCCACAGGAAGTGGTAGAAGCCGACGACCAGACCGGCGTCGCGGGCCCGCTTCGTCTGGGCGGCGAGTCTGGGGTTGACGTAGGAACGACCCTCTGTCGCCTTGACGAAGACGAAGGACAGGCCGTCGGTGTCGTAGGAGGAGGACTGGTAGGCGCTCACGTCGATGCCGCGCAGCATGGGGGGCTCCCTGAAGTGCTGGTGGGGGAAGGGGAGTTGTGCTCACCACCATGACACGGCCTCTCCCGGACTGACGTGGAAATGTCAACTTCGGCGGCCCACGGGGGATGCGTCGCTGTGACCGGTGACGTCTGATCCGACCGCATGACGGACGCTCGAAAGCGCTTGCCCAAGCCCCGCGCACCGCTCCGGCGGCCGCGGCATGGCGCCGGTCACCGGGACACCGGTCCGGAGGGTCCTTCTCAGCACTCGATGATGTTGACCGCCAGCCCGCCCCGCGCCGTCTCCTTGTACTTCACCGACATGTCCGCGCCGGTGTCCTTCATCGTCTTGATGACCTTGTCCAGGGACACCTTGTGGGAGCCGTCGCCGCGCATCGCCATGCGCGCGGCCGTGACGGCCTTCACCGCGGCCATGCCGTTGCGCTCGATGCACGGGATCTGGACCAGGCCGCCGACCGGGTCGCAGGTCAGGCCGAGGTTGTGTTCCATGCCGATCTCGGCGGCGTTCTCGACCTGTTCCGGCGAGCCGCCGAGGACCTCGGCCAGCGCGCCCGCCGCCATGGAGCAGGCGGAGCCGACCTCGCCCTGGCAGCCGACCTCGGCGCCGGAGATGGACGCGTTCTCCTTGAAGAGCATGCCGATCGCGCCCGCGGCGAGCAGGAAGCGGACCACGCCCTCCTCGTCGGCGCCCGGCACGAAGTTGACGTAGTAGTGCAGGACCGCGGGGATGATGCCGGCCGCGCCGTTCGTCGGTGCGGTGACGACCCGGCCCCCGGCCGCGTTCTCCTCGTTGACCGCCATCGCGTAGAGGGTGATCCACTCCATGGCGAGCGCCTTCGGGTCGCCCTCGGAGCGCAGCTTGCGGGCGGTGTTCGCGGCCCGGCGGCGTACCTTGAGACCGCCCGGCAGGATGCCCTCGCGGGACATGCCGCGCGCCACGCACGCCTGCATGACCCGCCAGATCTCCAGCAGGCCCTCGCGGATCTCCTCCTCGGTGCGCCAGGCCCGCTCGTTCTCCAGCATCAGCGCCGAGATGGACAGGCCGGTCTCCTGGGCCATGCGCAGCAGCTCGTCGCCCGTGCGGAAGGGGTACTTCAGCACGGTGTCGTCGAGCTTGATGCGGTCCGCGCCGACCGCGTCCTCGTCGACGACGAAGCCGCCGCCGACCGAGTAGTACGTCTTCGTCAGCAGCTCCGCGCCCGAGGCGTCGTACGCCCAGAGGGTCATGCCGTTGGCGTGGTACGGCAGGGCCTTGCGGCGGTGCAGGACCATGTCGTCGTCGTAGGAGAACGCGATCTCGCGCTCGCCCAGCAGGTTCAGCCGGCCGCCAGCCTTGATGGTCTCCACCCGTTCGTCGGCCGTCTCCACGTCCACCGTGCGCGGCGAGTCGCCCTGCAGGCCGAGCAGCACCGCCTTCGGCGTGCCGTGGCCGTGGCCGGTGGCGCCGAGCGAGCCGTAGAGCTCCGCGCGGACCTTGGCGGTCGGGGCCAGCAGCTCCTCGTTGCGCAGCCGCCGGGCGAACATCCCGGCCGCGCGCATCGGCCCGACGGTGTGGGAGCTGGACGGGCCGATGCCGATCGAGAACAGGTCGAAGACCGAGATGGCCACGGGGACTCCTGACTACGGGGGTGGTGCAAGGGGTGGTGCAGGGGGACAGGGCGCCCCGCCCCACGCGGAACGGGGCGCCCTGAAAGGTTTCTTCGTTATGTGCGCGAACCCGGGTAGAGCGGGTGCCTGCCGGCCAGGGCCTTCACCCGGGCCTTGAGGGCCTCCGCGTCGTACGACGGCTTCAGCGCCTCGGCGATGACGTCCGCGACCTCCGTGAAGTCCTCGGCCGTGAAGCCCCGGGTGGCCAGGGCCGGTGTGCCGATCCGCAGACCGGACGTCACCATCGGCGGGCGCGGGTCGTCCGGGATCGCGTTCCGGTTGACCGTGATGCCCACCTCGTGGAGGCGGTCCTCGGCCTGCCGGCCGTCCAGCTCCGAGTGGCGCAGGTCGACCAGGACCAGGTGCACGTCCGTGCCGCCGGACAGGACGTCCACACCCACGGCCCGGACGTCGTCCTTCACCAGACGCTCGGCCAGGATGCGGGCACCCTCCAGCGTACGGCGCTGGCGCTCCTTGAAGTCCTCCGAGGCCGCGACCTTGAACGCGACCGCCTTGGCGGCGATCACGTGCTCCAGCGGACCGCCCTGCTGACCGGGGAAGACAGCGGAGTTGATCTTCTTGGCGAGTTCGGCCGTGGAGAGGATCACACCGCCGCGCGGGCCGCCCAGCGTCTTGTGGGTGGTCGTGGTGACCACGTGCGCGTGCGGCACCGGGTTCGGGTGCAGCCCCGCCGCGACGAGCCCGGCGAAGTGGGCCATGTCGACCATCAGGTACGCGCCGACCTCGTCCGCGATCCTGCGGAACTCCGCGAAGTCCAGCTGCCGCGGGTACGCCGACCAGCCGGCCACGATCAGCTTCGGCTTGGACTCCTTGGCGAGCCGCTCCACCTCGGCCATGTCGACCCGGCCGTCCTCGCCCACGTGGTAGGCGACGACGTCGTAGAGCTTGCCGGAGAAGTTGATCTTCATGCCGTGGGTCAGGTGCCCGCCGTGCGCGAGGTTCAGACCCATGATGGTGTCGCCCGGCTTGAGCAGCGCGAACATCGCGGCGGCGTTGGCCTGGGCGCCCGAGTGCGGCTGCACGTTCGCGTGCTCGGCGCCGAACAGCTCCTTGACGCGGTCGATCGCGATCTGCTCGACCACGTCGACGTGCTCGCAGCCGCCGTAGTAGCGGCGGCCCGGGTAGCCCTCGGCGTACTTGTTGGTCAGGACCGAGCCCTGCGCCTCCATGACCGCGACCGGAGCGAAGTTCTCCGAGGCGATCATCTCGAGCGTGGACTGCTGCCGGTGCAGCTCGGCGTCGACCGCGGCGGCCACGGCCGGGTCGAGCTCGTGCAGGGGGGTGTTCAGGACGGACATACGGCTACGACTCCTCAGCCGGCGGAGAACGCGGTGTACTCGTCGGCGGAGAGCAGGTCGCCCGGCTCCTCGGCGACCCGCACCTTGAACAGCCAGCCGCCCTCGAAGGGGGCCGAGTTCACCAGCGACGGGTCGTTCACGACGTCCTCGTTGACCTCGGTGACCTCACCGGAGACGGGGGAGTAGAGGTCGGACACCGACTTGGTCGACTCCAGTTCGCCGCAGGTCTCGCCCGCGGACACGGTGTCACCGACCTCGGGGAGCTGGACGAAGACCACGTCGCCGAGCGCGTTGGCCGCGTGCTCCGTGATGCCGACCGTCGAGACGCCGTCCTCGGCGGCCGACAGCCACTCGTGCTCCTTGCTGTAACGCAGCTGCTGGGGGTTGCTCATGGCCTGGATTCTCCTGTACGCGCGGGAGTGCTGATGAAGGGGACTGCTGGTGAGCGCGATGTGCCGGGGACCGCCGGTGCGGCCCGACGGCCAGTGTCTACTTCTGGCGCTTGTAGAACGGCAGCGCCACGACCTCGTACGGTTCGTGACTGCCCCGGATGTCCACGGCCACGCCGGGCGTGCCGGGGGCGGCGTGCGCAGCGTCGACGTAGGCCATCGCGATCGGCTTGCCGAGCGTGGGGGAGGGGGCGCCGGAGGTGACCTCGCCGATCACCTCGCCGCCGGCGACCACCGCGTACCCGGCGCGCGGGACCCGGCGGCCCTCGGCGACGAGTCCGACGAGGACGCGCGGCTCGTGGTTCGCGTCCTCCGCGGCCTCACGCAGGGCCGCGCGGCCCACGAAGTCGCCCTCCTTGTCGAACTTCACGACCCGCCCGAGCCCGGCATCGAAGGGCGTCAGCTCCCGCGAGAGCTCGTGCCCGTACAGCGGCATGCCCGCCTCCAGGCGCAGCGTGTCGCGGCAGGACAGCCCACACGGGACCAGCCCGGCACCCTCGCCCGCCTTGGTCAGCGCCTGCCACAGTTCGACCGCGTGCTCCGGCTTCACGAACAGCTCGAAGCCGTCCTCGCCGGTGTAGCCGGTGCGGGCGATCAGGGCCGGGACGCCCGCGACCGTGCCGGGCAGCCCGGCGTAGTACTTCAGCCCGTCGAGGTCGGCGTCGGTGAGGGACTTCAGGATCCCCGGCGACTCCGGGCCCTGTACGGCGATCAGCGCGTAGGCGTCCCGGTCGTCGCGCACCTCGGCGTCGAAGCCGGCGGCGCGCTCGGTCAGCGCGTCCAGGACCACCTGGGCGTTGGAGGCGTTGGCGACGACCATGTACTCGGTCTCGGCGAGCCGGTAGACGATCAGGTCGTCGAGGATGCCGCCGTCGGCCCGGCAGATCATGGTGTAGCGGGCGCGGCCCGGCTTCACGCCGCCGATGTTGCCCACCAGGGCGAAGTCGAGCAGGGCGGCGGCCTGCGGACCGCTGACGGTGATCTCGCCCATGTGCGAGAGGTCGAAGAGCCCGGCCTTCGTGCGCACGGCGTTGTGCTCGTCGCGCTCGGAGCCGTAGCGCAGGGGCATGTCCCAGCCGGCGAAGTCGGTCATCGTCGCGCCGAGCGAACGATGCAGGGCATCGAGCGCGGTGTGACGGAGTTCTCCTGTACTGCTCACAGTCGGTCGTCTCCCAGGGCAATGACGGGCGAGGTCGTTCCTCCCCATCTGTCATCGGAACCTGAGAGGTTCGCCATGACCACACGGGACACGGCTTGCACCTTGGGTGGAGCCGCACCCGTCGTCTCGACGACAGGAAACGGCCCGCTTTTCAGATGTGCCTCGCCCGCGCGGTAACGGGGCCTGAGAGATTCAAGGGAGGGACTTGCTCCTTCGGCGCCCCAGCGTCAGCGGTGCTGGGGACTCTCCCGCGCGGATTCAAACGGCCGGTATGCAGTTGGCGCGCACATCATTGCACGCATCGTCGCGCGGCGGCAGGGGCACCACCTGTAGCAGGGCTGTTGCGGGAAGAGGACTAAAACCAGAGACATCGGGCATTACCTTCTCTTTACACTCGGCGGGGATGGGACTGAAGTACCTGGCCCCAGGGGAGGACGATCACGGTGAACAGGACCACCGCGTACGCCACGACATCGGGCGTCGCGCTGCCCGGGCAGCCGGCCGCTCCGGCACGGGCGGCCTGCGGCCCGCTGCCGGTGCCGGTCGTCCGCGATCTGCGCGAGCGCGAGGGCCGAGGCCCGCACGCGCTGCTCTTCGGCCCCCGCGACCTCGTCGTGGTCACGGGCCTGCCCGGCAGTGGCAAGTCCACGCTGATGCGGCGCACCGTGCCCGGCCGGCGCATCGACTCCCAGGACACCCGCGACCGCTGGGACAGCCGCATGCCGCGCTTCCTGCCGTACGGGGTCTACCGCCCGCTCGTCCGCCTCGCCCACTACGCCGGGCTGCGCCGCGCCCTGCGCGGCGGCGAGGGCGTCGTCGTGCACGACTGCGGCACCCAGGCCTGGGTCCGCCGCTGGCTGGCCCGCGAGGCCCGCCGCCGGGGCGGCACCCTGCATCTGCTCATGCTCGACGTCACGCCCGAGGAGGCCCTGGCCGGCCAGCGCGACCGCGGCCGGGGGGTCTCGCGGTACGCGTTCCTGCGCCACCGCGCGGCGGCCAACCGCCTGCTGCGCTCCGTGGAGCGGGGCGAACTGCCCGCGGGCTGCGGCTCGGCGATCCTCGTCGACCGGGACGCGGCGGGCACCCTGCGCCGGATCGGCTTCACGGGCTGACCGCCGAGGGCCGATGAGCCGCTAGCCTTTTGAGCCACAGCAGTGGTTCCAGGCAGGCGGTAGGCAGATGGACTTCCCGGCGGACTTCTCCGCGGACTTCCCGGCGCACACGCAGACCCACCCGCACGGCGGATGGCCCGGCAACGAACTGGAGGAGGTGCTCTCGGCCTCCCTCGGCGCCGGGCCGTCGGCCGGCGGGCGGATCGTCGAGGTGCTCGGCCGGAGTTTCGTCTGGATCCCCCTGCCGAACGGCGGCGGCCCGCAGAGCGGTCCCCTCGACCTGCCCGGCATCGAGATCGAGGGCCAGGCGTACGTCCCGGTGTTCAGCTCCGAGGAGCAGTTCCGCCAGGTCGTCGGCTCCCACATGTCGTACACGATCGCGCCCGCCGTGGAGTTCGCCCGCGGCCTGCCCCCGCACGCCGGGATAGCCGTCAACCCGGGCGGTGTGGTCGGCATCCCGCTCCCGCCGCCCGCCGTGGCCGAGCTGTGCCGGGCCGGCCGGACCCCCTTGGACGGCCCCGCGAGCGGCGGCCGGGTCCGCCTCTTCGAGCCCGACTGGCAGGACGACCCGGTGGACTTCCTCGCCGCCGCCTCCGCCGAGTTCGAGGCCGTCGGCGTCGTCCTCACCGCCCGCCGTTGCCTCGCCGAGATCGAGACGGCCGACCCGGTGATGTTCGTGGGCGTCGAACTCTCCCAGTGGGAGGGCGACCTGCGGGCCCTCCCCCTGGAGGCTCTGTCCCGAGCCGTGACCCGGTGCCCGGCCCCCTGGCAGGTCAACCTGGTCCTCCTGGACGTGGCGGAGGACCCGGTGGGCACCTGGATGAGGGACCGGGTCCGGCCCTTTTACCAGCGGTAGGTCAGGTTCCCCAGGGCGCGGGGAACCGCGCGACCAGCAACAGACGGGCCGCACCCGCCGGACGAGGGCAAGTCCGGAGTCGGTGGGCGGGCTTAAGCTAGGTCACGGTCGAGGCGTTGTACGAAGGGGCGGTAAAGGTGAGCGCGAGCGGCACGGCCGCGGCCGGACAGGTCGAGCACATGCTGCGCCAGGTCACGCCCGGGCGTTACGACGCCTACGAGGCACTCCTGCGCGCGCTCGCGACCCCGCACACCGGCCAGATCTGGATGCTCCTCTGGCACGGCCAGGCGGGCTCCCCCGACGCCCAGTACGGGAACATGGAGGTCGACGGCTGCGGCTACGCCCCCTGTGTGACCTCCGCCCAGGAGCTCTCGGCCAGCGGCTGGAACCGCAGTTACGAGGTGGTCGACGGAGTCGACGTCGCCCGCGCCCTCTACCCCGACCACTACGGCCTCTGGCTCAACCCGCACGCCCCCGGCGGCGGCGTCGGCATCCCCTGGCTCGACCTGCGCCGGATCGCCACGGGCCTGGACCGCCAGCCGGCCGGCCCGCTGCGGCTGTCCGAACCGGCCATCGAGCTCCCGCAGTTCTACGCCCTGCTCGCGCAGAACGCCCACCGCACCCCGGCCGTCCGCTCGCTGCGCCGGGCCTGGGTGCAGCCCGCGCTGGGCGCGCCGTACCTCGCCATCGGACTGGATGTGTACGACACCTCGCCGCCGGCCGTGGATTCCGTGCGCGCGATGATGCAGCAGTCCCTCGGTGCCGTACCGGACGGGCTGCCCGTCTCGACCGTGGCCATGTCCGACGAGCACGACCCGGTCGCCATGTGGCTGCGCGCGAGCGCCCGCCCCTTCTACGACCGCGAGGCCCACGCCACCGCCCCCGTCCAGGCCCCGGCCTCGGGCTACGGCTACCCCCCGGTCCAGGGCCGGTACTGACCCATCCGGCGGGCCGCCCGCAGGCCGGCCGACGGTCCCTGTTTCCCCACCTTCGAACGCGACGGGCTCTCAGCTCTTCGCGCGTAGATGGGATTGAAAAAGGCGGCTTTGCCCTAATATGCCCCTGTCTCAGCGCGTCCGACCGCCGTTACCCACTGTCCGGATAACGGAACCCCGCAGACAGCATCACGTTTACGCATCCTTTCACCGCCAAGTCTGGCAACAGATCGCCAAAGCGTTGAAGACTCCCCGCAAGACACGGGCCGGGTCGGTCGCGTGTACGAGACAAACAAACCGCTACAGCGGCAGCCAGGGGCTCGGCGATCGCCGGCCCGAGAGGGGTCAATCGCACCGTGACCGCACCGATCGAGACCACCGGGGCGGAAGCCGGAGCACAGCCCGAGGCCGTGCTCTCCGGGGTCAAGAAGAGCCAGATCGAAGGGCGCTCGCTCACTCAGATCGCCTGGATGCGCTTCAAGCGGGACAAGGTGGCGATGGCGGGAGGCGTCGTCGTCATCCTGCTCACGCTGATGGCGGTGCTCTCCAAGCCGATCCAATGGATCTTCAACCTCGATCCCAACAAGTTCAACCAGGACCTCATCGACCCCGCGCTGCTCGCCCCCAAGGGCGGCTGGGGAGGCATGAGCTGGGACCACCCGCTCGGCGTGGACCCCCAGTACGGCCGGGACATGCTCGCCCGCATCATCGACGGTTCCTGGGTCTCCCTCCTGGTCGCGGGCGGCGCCACGCTGCTGTCCGTGTGCATCGGCACTGTGCTCGGTGTCATCGCCGGGTACTACGGCGGCTGGATCGACAGCGTCATCAGCAGGCTGATGGACACCTTCCTGGCCTTCCCCCTGCTGCTGTTCGCCATCTCGATCTCCGCCTCCGTGCAGGACGGCTTCTTCGGTCTCGAAGGCCTGTCCCTGCGCATCAGCGTGCTGATCTTCGTGATCGGCTTCTTCAGCTGGCCGTACATCGGCCGCATCGTGCGCGCCCAGACGATGACCCTGCGCAAGCGGGAGTTCATCGAGGCCGCCACGAGCCTCGGGGCACGCGGCCCGTACGTCCTGTTCCGGGAACTGCTCCCGAACCTCGTCGCGCCGATCCTCGTCTACTCGACGCTGATCATCCCGACGAACATCCTGTTCGAGGCCGCGCTGAGCTTCCTCGGCGTCGGTATCGCTCCGCCGCAGGCCTCCTGGGGCGGCATGCTCAGCAACGCTGTGGATCTCTACACGGCTGATCCGCAGTACATGTTCGTGCCCGGACTGGCGATCTTCATCACCGTCCTGGCCTTCAACCTGCTGGGTGACGGGCTGCGTGACGCCCTCGACCCTCGCAGCAAGTGATCCATCGAATGAGGGGGCTTCCTCAGGTGAAGACGAGAAGGGTGACCGCCGGCGTTGCGTCGGTCCTGGCACTGTCGCTGGGCGCTGCCGCATGTGGCGGCGGAGGCGACGACAACGACGGGAACGGAGGCAACGGCAAGAAGGACGCCGCGCTGACCTCGATCGTCAACCCGTCGAGCAAGAAGGGCGGGACGGTCACGTACGAGCACTCGGACGTGCCCGACTCCCTCGACCCGGGCAACACGTACTACGGCTGGGTGCAGAACTTCTCCCGCCTCTACGGCAGAACGCTCACCACGTTCAAACCGGCGGCGGGCAAGGAAGGCCTGGAGGTCGTCCCGGACCTCGCCGAGTCCCTCGGCAAGTCCAGCCCGGACGCCAAGACCTGGACGTACAAGCTGCGCGCCGGCGTGAAGTTCCAGGACGGCACCCCGGTGACGTCCAAGGACGTGAAGTACGCCATCGAGCGCTCCAACTTCGCGCCCGAGGCCCTGTCCAACGGCCCGACGTACTTCAAGTCGTACCTGGAGGGCGGCGACAAGTACCAGGGTCCCTACAAGGACAAGTCCGCCGAGGGCATCAAGTCGATCGAGACGCCGGACGACCGGACGATCGTCTTCAAGCTGAAGCAGCCGTTCGCCGACTTCGACTACCTGGCCACGTTCTCGCAGACGGCGCCGGTGCCGAAGGCGAAGGACAACGGCGCGAAGTACGTGCAGAACATCGTGTCCTCCGGCCCGTACCAGTTCCAGTCCTACGAGGAGGGCCGCGGCGCCACCCTGGTGCGCAACCCGCAGTGGGACGCGAAGACGGACCCGATCCGCAAGGCGCTGCCGGACAAGGTCACGATCAAGTTCAAGGTCAACCCGGTCACGGTCGACAACGACCTGCTCGCCGACAAGATCACGGCTGACGCGGCCGGCACGGGTGTGCAGCCGCAGACCCAGCCGAAGGTGCTGCGGGGCAAGTACGCCAACCAGACGGACAGCTCCTACGCCGGCGCGACGCAGTACATCGCGCTCAACGTCAACGTGAAGCCGTTCGACAACGCCGACTGCCGCAAGGCCGTCCAGTGGGGCCTCGACAAGCAGTCGGTGCTCGACGCCATGGGCGGTTCGCCGAAGGGCGACGTGGCGACCACGCTGCTGCCGCCGTCGGTCAACGGCTACACCAAGTTCGACACCTACGCGACCGACGGTCACAAGGGTGACGTGGCCAAGGCCAAGGCTGCCCTCAAGGCGTGCGGCAAGCCGAACGGCTTCAACACGATCCTGACGGCCCGCTCCGACCGGCCCGCCGAGGTCGCGGCGGCGACCGCCGTCCAGGCGTCGCTGAAGAAGATCGGCATCAACATCGAGATCAAGCAGTTCCCCTCCGGCAAGTACTTCTCCAACTTCGCCGGTGTCCCGAGCTACGTCCACGACAACAAGCTCGGCATGCTCTCGATGGCCTGGGGCGCCGACTGGCCGACCGGCTACGGCTTCCTCGACCAGATCGTCAACGGCGCGGCCATCAAGCCCTCGGGCGGCAACAACCTGATGGAGCTGGACGACCCGAAGATCAACAAGGCCCTGACGGACGCGATCGCCAACACCGACGACGCGGCCCGCACCAAGGCCTGGGGCGAGATCGACAAGATGGTGCTCGACAACGCCTCGGTCGTCCCGCTGATCTACCGCAAGAACCTGCTGCTCCGGCCGGCGTCGGCGAACAACGTCACGGTCACGCAGGCCTACCTCGGCATGTACGACTACCTGCTGATGAGCTCCGCGAAGTAACTCAGCAGGCCGGATCCTTTCGAAAGGCAGGTGAAGGCACCGGGTGGCCGCGGCGGACGATCCCGCCGCGGCCACCCGGGGCCGTACAGCTGTGGCTGCGTACATCCTCCGACGCGTCATGGGCGCAGTGCTGTTGCTGCTGGTGGTCAGCGCAGTCACCTTCGCCATCTTCTTCCTGGTCCCCCGCCTCGGGGGGCAGACGGCCGACCAGTTGGCCACCCAGTACGTCGGCAAGGACGCGAACCCCGCATCCGTCGCCGCGATCAAGCAGAACCTGGGTCTGGACCAGCCGGTCTACGTCCAGTACTGGGAGTTCATCAAGGGCCTCGTGGTGGGCGCCGACTACAAGTTCGGTCCCGACGCGACGCACTGCAGCGCACCCTGCTTCGGGTACTCCTTCAAGAGCCACATCGAGGTGTGGCCGCAGTTGGAGCAGCGGATCCCGGTCTCCTTCTCGCTGGCCATCGGTGCGGCGGTGATCTGGGTGATCACCGGTGTGACGACCGGTGTGATCTCGGCACTGCGCAAGGGCAAGCCGATCGACCGCTTCTCCATGTTCATCGCGCTCGCCGGTGTCTCGCTCCCGATCTTCTTCACCGGCCAGATCCTGCTCGCGCTCTTCGTCTACGAGATCCCCGTCTGGGACAGCATCGACTACGTCCCGTTCACCGAGAACCCCGCCGAATGGGCCTGGCACCTGATGCTGCCCTGGATCAGCCTCGCCTTCCTCTTCTCGGCGCTGTACGCCCGGCTCACCCGGGCGGGCATGCTGGAGACGATGAGCGAGGACTACATCAGGACGGCGAGGGCCAAGGGTCTGAAGGAGACCACGGTCGTGGCCAAGCACGGCCTGCGCTCCGCGCTCACCCCGATCGTCACGATCTTCGGCATGGACTTCGGCACCCTGGTCGGCACCGCGGTGCTCACCGAGACCGTGTTCTCCCTCCAGGGCATCGGCGCATACTCGGTGCAGGCCATCAAGGACAACGACCTGCCCATCGTGATGGGCGTGACCCTGGTCGCCGCGTTCTTCATCGTCTTCTGCAATCTGATCGTCGACCTGGTGTACGCCGCCATCGACCCCCGGGTGAGGTACTCGTGAGCAAGCTCGACAAAGCCGCGCTCGGCGAACCGGACACCACCGCCCCGTCCGTCCCGGACGACGTGTTCCTGTCCGTCCGTGATCTGCGCATCCACTTCGACACCGACGACGGCCTGGTCAAGTCCGTCGACGGCGTCAGCTTCGACGTGCGCAAGGGCAAGACCCTGGGCATCGTCGGCGAGTCCGGCTCCGGCAAGTCCGTCACCTCCCTCGGAGTGATGGGCCTGCACCGCTCGGCGCGCGCTCACGTCTCCGGCGAGGTCTGGCTGGACGGCCAGGAGCTGATCGCGGCCGACCCCGACGAGGTACGGCGGCTGCGCGGCCGGAAGATGGCCATGATCTTCCAGGACCCGCTGTCGGCGATGCACCCCTACTACTCGGTCGGGCACCAGATCGTCGAGGCGTACCGGGTCCACAACGACGTCAGCAAGAAGGCGGCCCGGCAGCGGGCGATCGAGATGCTCGACCGGGTCGGCATCCCCGAGCCCGCCAAGCGCGTCGACGGCTACCCGCACGAGTTCTCCGGCGGTATGCGCCAGCGCGCCATGATCGCCATGTCGCTGGTGAACAACCCCGAGCTGCTCATCGCCGACGAGCCGACCACGGCCCTGGACGTCACCGTTCAGGCGCAGATCCTCGACCTGATCCACGATCTGCAGAAGGAGTTCGGCTCCGCGGTCATCATGATCACCCACGATCTGGGCGTGGTCGCGGAGATGGCCGACGACCTGCTGGTCATGTACGGCGGCCGGTGCGTGGAGCGCGGTCCCGCCGAGGACGTGTTCTCCGAGCCCCGGCACCCCTACACCTGGGGCCTGCTCGGCTCGATGCCGCGCCTGGACCGCGAGGAGACCGACCGGCTCATCCCGATCAAGGGCGCGCCGCCCTCACTCATCAACCTCCCGTCCGGCTGCGCCTTCCACCCGCGCTGCCCGTACGCGGACATCCCGAAGGACAACGTCACCCGCACGGTCCGCCCCGAGCTGACCGAGGTCGGCGGCTCGCACTGGGCCGCCTGCCACATGACGCAGGAGCAGCGGGAGCGTATCTGGACCGAAGAGATTGCGCCGAAGCTGTGAGCGACGACAAAGCGGTGACCACACCGGACACGAGCGGGAGCACCCTCACCCAGGACACCGCCGCCGACGGCGAGGTCCTGCTGAAGGTGACCGGCCTTCAGAAGCACTTCCCGATCCGCAAGGGCCTGCTCCAGCGGCAGACCGGCGCTGTGCGCGCCGTCGACGGCATCGACTTCGAGGTCCGCAAGGGCGAGACGCTCGGTGTCGTCGGTGAGTCGGGCTGCGGCAAGTCCACCATGGGCCGGCTGATCACGCGGCTGCTCGAACCGACCGGCGGTTCGGTCGAGTTCGAGGGCAGGGACATCACGCACCTGAAGACCGGCGAGCTGCGCCCGATGCGCCGCGACGTGCAGATGATCTTCCAGGACCCGTACTCCTCGCTGAACCCCCGGCACACGATCGGCACCATCGTCGGCGCCCCCTTCCGGCTCCAGGGCGTCGATCCCGAGGGCGGGGTGAAGAAGGAGGTCCAGCGGCTGCTGTCGGTGGTCGGCCTCAACCCCGAGCACTACAACCGCTATCCGCACGAGTTCTCCGGCGGTCAGCGCCAGCGCATCGGCATCGCCCGCGCGCTCGCGCTCAACCCCAAGCTCGTGGTGGCGGACGAGCCGGTCTCCGCGCTGGACGTGTCGATCCAGGCCCAGGTGGTGAACCTGCTGGACGACCTCCAGGAGGAGCTGGGCCTGACGTACGTGATCATCGCGCACGACCTGTCGGTCGTCCGGCACGTCTCGGACCGGATCGCGGTGATGTACCTCGGCAAGATCGTCGAGCTGGCCGACCGCGACAAGCTGTACAAGTCGCCGATGCACCCGTACTCCAAGGCGCTGCTTTCGGCCGTGCCGATCCCCGACCCGAAGCGCCGGGGCGTCAAGAGCGAGCGCATCCTGCTCAAGGGCGACGTGCCCTCGCCGATCGCCCCGCCGAGCGGCTGCCGCTTCCACACCCGGTGCTGGAAGGCGACGGAGATCTGCAAGACCACGGAGCCGCCGCTGGTGGAGCTGCGGGCCGGGCAGCGCGTCGCCTGCCACCACCCGGAGAACTTCGAGGACCAGCAGCCGCAGGACACCAAGCTGCTGTCCTCGGCCAAGGAGGTCGCGGCGGACAACGGCGGCGCCACCCCCGTCGAGAAGTGACCCCGCCCGAGCCCCCGTCCCCGCGCCTCGGGGCGGGGGCTCACCCGTGGGTAAAAATGTTCGGGTGCTCCAGCAACTCTTCAGCCCGTCCGTCCAGCACACGCTCGACCTGATCGGCATCTTCGTCTTCGCGATCTCCGGCGCCCTGCTGGCCGTGCGCAAGAACTTCGACGTGTTCGGCATCGCCGTGCTCGCCGAGGTCACCGCGCTGGGCGGCGGGCTCTTCCGTGACCTGGTCATCGGGGCCGTACCGCCCGCCGCCTTCACGGACCTGGGGTACTTCCTCACCCCGCTGCTCGCCACCCTCCTGGTCTTCTTCCTGCACCCGCAGGTGGAGCGCATCCAGGTCGCCGTGAACGTCTTCGACGCGGCCGGCCTCGGCCTGTTCTGTGTCGCCGGCACGATCAAGGCGTACGAGTACGGGCTGGGCCTGACCGCCTCCGCCGGTCTGGGGCTGACCACCGCGGTGGGCGGCGGTGTGCTGCGCGACGTCCTCGCCAACGAGGTGCCCTCGCTGCTGCGCTGGGACCGGGACCTGTACGCGGTCCCGGCGATCGTCGGCGCCGCCCTGGTCGCGCTGTGCCTCCGCTACGACGCCCTGAACCCGTTCACCAGCGCCCTCGCGGTGATCACCGCCTTCGTACTGCGCCTGCTCGCGATGCGGTTCCACTGGCGAGCTCCGCGGGCGTGGCACCGGCGGTCGACGGTGAGCGAGGAGGAGCAGCCCGTCCTGCCGTGACGTGGCCGCGGCCCGTCAACTCCGTCAGCCAGCGGAACGCCGGCACCACCTGCGGCCGCCACAGCGCCATGGTGTGACCGCCCGCGCTCTTCGGGATGTACACGACGTGCACCGTCGTCGGGGCCTTCGCGGTCTGTTCCAGGGCGACGGCCGCCTCGTAGCCGTCGTGCGGCTGGCCGGAGAGGTAGAGCGAGACGCGCGGGGGGACGTGCGCGTTGCGCAGCAGCAGGTAGGGGTTGTTCTCGTCCCGCAGGGCGGGGGTCTGCGCGGCGAGCGAGTCGCGTTCGCCGATCGGGTCGTTGTAGCCGGACAGGCTGACGGCGGCCCGGTAGCGGTCGGGGTGGGCGACGGCGAGCTTGGCCGCGCAGTGTGCCCCGGCCGAGTAACCGGCCACGGCCCAGCCCCGCGGGGCGGACTCGGCGCGGAAGTTGTCCATGACCATCATCGGCACGTCGACGCTCAGCCAGGTGTCGGCGTTGACCGTGCCCGGGATGTTGGCGCAGCCCGTGTCCACCCCGGCCAGCAGATTGGTGCGCGGCGCGACCAGGATGAACGGGGCGACCTGCCCGTCCCGCATCAGCGGCTCCAGCTGCTCGTGCGCGTGCAGTGAGCCGAACCAGGCCTTCGCCGAGCCGGGGTAGCCGGGCAGCAGCTCCACGACCGGGAACCTGTGGTGGCGGTAGGCCGGTTCGTCGTACTGGGGCGGGAGCCAGACGTAGACCTCGGCGTTCACGCCCGACACCCGGCCCTTGAGCTGGGTGACGCGCACCCCGCCGGCCGCGCGCATGCCGGGCCCGGTGGCCGGCCGGAAGGTCTGGCGCACCTTGGGCAGCCGCTTCAGCGCGATGCCTCCGGTGCCGTCGGCGCCGAGGTCGGCCGCCTGCTGCACGTGGTCGCCGGTGCCGAGCAGGTCGGCCCAGTTGTCGTACAGGTTGTTGGCGTTGTTGACCAGCGTGAAGACCAGCGCCACGGCGGTTCCCTGGGCGAACAGCAGCATCAGTGCGCGCGTCGCGGTGCGCAGGGCGCGGGGGCCGCGGACGCGCGACCACAGGGCGAGCGGCAGTGCGAGCGCGACGACCGACAGCGCGATCAGCGTGTAGAGGAACGGAGTCCCGGTGAGGCTCATGTCTCTTCAGAGGAGCGGACGGCCTTCCGGGTTTACGGACGAGTGCGGACACTTACCGAGAAATTGCCCGGGCCTCACCGAAGCCCGAACCAACCAAAGCTACCGCTTAGTAGTTAGTTCTTGTACTGTTCAGCCATGCCAGAAGCAGCCTCCGCCCCGGCCGTCCGGGCCACGATCGGGGACAGCGAGTTCGACCGCGACACCGCGCTCACCCGACGCGCGCCCGGCGTCTACGACATCGACCTCTCCGCCGGCTGGACGATCATCAGCGCCGTCAACGGCGGCTATCTGCTGGCCGTCCTCGGCCGCGCGCTCGCGGACACCCTGCCGCACGCCGACCCCTTCACCATCTCGGCGCACTACCTGACCGCGTCCCAGCCCGGCCCTGCGGTCGTCCGCACGGACGTCGTCCGCACCGGCCGGACCCTGTCGACCGGCCAGGCCTCCCTCTTCCAGTACGACGACGAGGGCCGAGAGGTGGAACGCATCCGCGTCCTCGCCTCCTACGGCAACCTGGACACCCTGCCCGACGACGTCCGGACGACGGCCGGGCCGCCCGCGATCCCGCCGCTGGAGCACTGCTTCGGCCCGGAGGACGGGCCCGCCCCCGTCGACGGCAGCTCGGCCATCGCCGACCGGCTGATGCTGAAGCTGGACCCCTCGACCCTGGGCTGGGCCCTCGGCAAGCCGTCCGGCAAGGGCGAGATGCGGGCCTGGTTCGGGCTCGCGGACGGCCGGGACCACGACCCGCTCTCGCTGCTGCTGGCGGTGGACGCCCTGCCGCCCACCGCCTTCGAACTCGGGCTGAAGGGCTGGGTCCCCACCGTCGAGCTGACCGTGCACGTCCGCTGCCGCCCGGCGCCGGGCCCGCTGCGCGTGTCGATCACCACGCGCAACCTCGCCGGCGGCTTCCTGGAGGAGGACGCCGAGGTGTGGGACAGCGCCGACCGGCTGGTGGCGCAATCCCGACAGCTCGCACGCGTCAGGCTCGCCTGAGCGGCTCGCGCCCCAGCCGGGCCGCCGGCCTGCGGTAGACGTCGGCGCCCTCGGGGAACGGCCGGGCCGTGGCGAACGGTGTGTTCTCGTCGCGCTGTTCGTAACAGGGCGGCCCGGCCGGGCATCTCGCCGAACGGCAGGCGCACCACCGCGTCCAGCAGGCCGTCGCCGGCCCAGGCCTTCACGGCCCGGGTCCTGGCCTCGTCGTACGCGGCCGTCCAGCCGTCGTCCGGCACGCCCTCGGCGAACGGCCGTACCGCGACTGCGTCACCGCCCTCGGCGACGACGGCCACCCGGTGGGTCGCGCCGGTGAGATGGCTCAGCAGGGTGCGCACGTCGAACTCGGTACACGGCGTGGGGCCGTCCAGTTGCTCCGCGCGGACGGACCGGATGAGCTCGGCGGCCTGCTCCGCGGCGCGGCCGAACGCCGCGTTCGGCCTGGACGCGGCGTTCGGCTCGGCCCTGCGCAAGGTGATGGCCGCGCTGCCCGCCCCGCACCGCCCGGCCGCCGAGACGGCCTCCCGCCGCATCCCCGTCGACGCCACCCGCTGGGGCGGCGGGCCGCAGCAGGTCGTCGACCTGGAGGTGCTGCGGGACGCGGTCTTCGCCGACCGCCGGCTGCGGCTGCGCTACCGGGGCCAAGGCGGGTGTCTGGTACCTGGTCGCCGACCGGCGGGCCGAACCCCGGCTCTTCCGGGCGGACCGGGTGCGCTCCGCCCGGGCTCCTCGACGAGCCCGTACGGCGCCAGCCGGGCCTCGAACTCGCCGGCGTCTGGGAGGGCCTGCGCCGCCAGGTGGAGGTTGTCTCGCCCCCTCGGGTGCGCGAGGAACTGGCCCGGGCGGCCGCCTCCGTCACGGAGCTGTACCAGCGCTCCGGCGAGGCCCCGAGGTGAACGGGTGTGCCGCCCCGGCCCTCGTCCCGGCGCGTCCTGTCGCGCGGTCAGTCCAGCCAGTGGTGCCGGCCCAGGCCGATCAGCCGCATCTGCCGGGTCGCCACCTGCGCGACGTGCCGGGTCCGTTCCTCGCGCTCCTGCTCCGGCCCCTCAAGCGCCTCCAGGAACAGCGACGCGGTGATCAGCATCTGGTCGACGTAGAGGTGCGCGAGCATCAGCAGGTCGTCCTCGCTCCAGCCCGCGGACACCGGGTCCTTGGCCAGTTCGTCCTTGACCTCCTGGGCGAACCGGGCGAGCTGGTCCCGTATCGCCGCGCGGACCGGCTGAACTCCGCCATGTCGTTCACGGGCGATGAACCGGACATGTGCGGGGTACCCGTCGACATGACGGGCGATCAGCTCGATGGTGCGCGTGATGCGTTCCTCATGGTCGCCCGTCGTGGACACCGTCGTCCGGATCATCGGGTGCAGGCTGCCCAGCGCCTCCTCGACCAGGGCCACGCCCAGATCCGCCGTGGAGCGGAAGTGGCGGTAGAAGGCGGTCGGGGCGACACCGACGGCGCGGGTGACCTCGCGCAGCCCCAGGCTGCTCAGACTCTGCTCCTCCAGCAGCCCGAGGGCCGCGTCCAGGAGTGCCTGCCGGGTCTTCTGCTTCTGGGCCTGCCGGATGCCGAGGGTGTGACTCATACCATGCAGTTAACAACTGTTCTCTGTAATTGGAAAGTCGTGAGACGGGCTAGACTGGGAAGTCAGTGAACAACTGTAACCACAATCGTTCACCGAAACCCTGGGGGTTGTTTCCCGTGCTGTTCATCGTCGCCGCACTCCTGCTGCTGGGCTTCGTCCTGGGCACCGTGGCCCACGCGCCGCTCACCTTCTCCGTCGCCACGGGCGTCGTCATCGCCGTCTGGCTCGGCATCTTCGCGCTCCGCGAGCGCCACGGCCGCCGGCGCCACACCCAGGCCCACTGACGGCCGCACGTCCCTCACCGACCACCGCACCACCGACCCGACACCGGGAGTCGATCACCATGCAGCTCACCGCTCCGGCCACGCGCCGCACCGGTATCCGCGACACCGACGGCATGGCCGTCGCGTCCTTCATCCTGGGCCTGCTCGGCCTCCTCGTGCTGAACGTCTTCCTCGGCCCGATCGCCATCGTGCTGGCGAGCGTCGCCCTGTGGCGCGGCACCCAGCGCCGCGGCCGCGCGTTGCTGGGGCTCGGTCTCGGCGTCGCCGACCTGCTGGTCCTGGCCGCGTTCGTGCAGGCCGACAACACGATCTCGTGGAGCTTCTGAGCCGCCGTCGGACCGTCCCTCACCGACGAGCCGCGGCCGGCCCGGGGACGACGGGCCGCAGCCGCGCGGGAAAGCGGTTCACTTCCTTCCAGGTTCGGCCAACCTTGATCTGAGGACCGCCGGAGGGGAGCCGTAGAATCGGGCTCACCATGGCTTACCTCGACCACGCCGCGACCACCCCGATGCTCCCGGAGGCGGCAGAGGCGCTCACCGCCCTCCTGGGTGCCACCGGCAACGCGTCCTCCCTCCACGCATCCGGCCGGCAGGCCCGCCGCACCGTCGAGGAGGCCCGCGAGACCCTCGCCGAAGCCCTCGGCGCCCGCCCCAGCGAGGTCGTCTTCACCTCGGGCGGCACGGAGGCCGACAACCTCGCCGTCAAGGGCCTTTACTGGTCACGCCGTGACGCCGACCCGGCCCGCACCCGCGTCCTCGCCAGCCCCGTCGAGCACCACGCGGTCCTCGACGCCGTGCACTGGCTCGGCGAACACGAGGGCGCCACCATCGAGTACCTGCCGGTCGACATCCACGGCCGTGTCCACCCGGACGCCCTGCGCGAGGCGATCGCCCGCAACCCCGACGACGTGGCCCTCGCCACCGTCATGTGGGCCAACAACGAGATCGGGACGATCCTGCCGATCCGCGAACTCGCCGAGGCGGCCGCCGAGTTCGGTGTCCCGCTGCACTCGGACGCCGTCCAGGCCTTCGGTCAGACCCCCGTGGACTTCGCCGCCTCCGGCCTCGCCGCGATGACGGTGTCGGGCCACAAGATCGGCGGGCCGTACGGCATCGGCGCGCTCATCCTCGGCCGTGAACACACCCCCGTACCCGTCCTGCACGGCGGCGGACAGGAGCGCCACGTCCGCTCCGGCACGCTCGACGTGCCCGCCATCGCCTCCTTCGCGGTCGCCGGGCGGCTGGCCGCCGAGCAGCGCGAGTGGTTCGCCCGCGAGATCGGCGCCCTGCGGGACGCCCTCGTCGCCGCCGTCCGTGAGGCCGTGCCGGACGCGATCCTCGGCGGCGACCCGGACCCGGAGGGGCGCCTCCCGGCCAACGCGCACTTCACGTTCCCCGGCTGCGAGGGCGACTCCCTGCTGCTCCTGCTCGACGCCCAGGGCATCGAGTGCTCCACCGGCTCCGCCTGCACCGCCGGCGTCGCCCAGCCCAGCCACGTCCTCCTCGCCACCGGCACCGACCCGGACCTGGCCCGCGGCACCCTCCGCTTCTCCCTCGGCCACACCTCCACGGAGGCCGACGTCGAGGCCCTGGCGAAGGCCATCGGACCGGCGGTGGAACGGGCACGGGCGGCGGGGCTCACGTAGTCCCCGCCGTCTCCGCCGTCTCCGCCGTCTCTGCCGCCTCCGCCTCCTCGACCGGTCAGGCCGGGGACGTACGCGCCTCACGCACCAGCCGCATGTACCTGTCCCAGTCCCAGTGCGGCCCCGGGTCCGTGTGGTCCGTGCCCGGGACCTCCACATGGCCGATGATGTGCTCGCGGTCGACGGGGATGTCGTACCGCGCGCAGATCCGGGCCGTGAGCCGGGCCGAGGCCTCGTACATCTCGTCCGTGAAGTCCTGCGGCCGGTCCACGAAGCCCGCGTGCTCGATGCCGACACTGCGCTCGTTGTAGTCGCGGTTGCCCGCGTGGTAGGCCACGTCCAGCTCGCGGATCATCTGGGCGATGTGCCCGTCCTTGCGGACGATGTAGTGCGAGGCCGCCCTGTGCGCCGGGTCCTGGAACGCCTTCACCGCGCTGTCGAAGCTGCCCTGGGTGACATGGATGACCACCATGTCTATGCCGTAGTCGTCGGGTCGGTCCGCACGGCGCCAGTTCGCGTCCGACGCGGCCACCCAGCGCGCGCCCGCGTAGTCGACCTCGCCCTCCTTGCGCGGCTTCTCCACGCCCGGCACGCGCCACCACAGCCGGCCCAGCTCGTCCCGGGCCAGCACCGCGGAACCCGCGGCGGCCGCCACCCCGCCGACGATCAGGGCCCGCCGCCCGATGCGCCGGTCCGTGTCCTTGGATGCTCGTCTCGCCCCCATGTGATCGCCAACGGATACCCGGCGGCCCTGGTTCCCGCGCCCCCTTACCCTGGAAGCGTTATGACTCACACCCCGCAGCGCTCCCGTCCCCTCCGCGTCCTGGCCGCCATGTCCGGCGGAGTCGATTCCGCCGTCGCCGCCGCCCGCGCGGCCGAGGCGGGCCACGACGTGACCGGCGTCCACCTCGCGCTCTCCGCCAACCCCCAGTCCTTCCGCACGGGCGCGCGGGGCTGCTGCACCATCGAGGACTCGCGCGACGCCCGCCGCGCCGCGGACGTCATCGGCATCCCCTTCTACGTGTGGGACCTCGCCGACCGCTTCCGTGAGGACGTCGTCGAGGACTTCGTCGCCGAGTACGAGGCCGGCCGCACCCCCAACCCCTGCCTGCGCTGCAACGAGAAGATCAAGTTCGCGGCGCTGCTGGACAAGGCGCTCGCGCTGGGCTTCGACGCGGTCTGCACGGGCCACTACGCCAAGGTGATCGTCCACGAGGACGGCACCCGCGAGCTGCACCGCGCCTCCGACATGGCCAAGGACCAGAGCTACGTCCTCGGCGTCCTGGACGACAAGCAGCTCGCCCACGCGATGTTCCCGCTCGGCGACACGGTCACCACCAAGGACGAGATCCGCGCCGAGGCCGAGCGCAGGGGCCTGGCGGTGGCCAAGAAGCCCGACTCGCACGACATCTGCTTCATCGCCGACGGCGACACCCAGGGCTTCCTCGCGAACCGGCTCGGCCGCTCCGAGGGCGACATCGTCGACGAGTCCGGCAACCGGCTCGGCACGCACGAGGGCGCGTACGGCTTCACCATCGGCCAGCGCAAGGGCCTGCGCATCGGCACCCCGGCCCCCGACGGCAAGCCCCGCTACGTCCTCGACATCTCCCCGGTCACGAACACGGTCACGGTCGGCCCGGCCGACGCACTGGACGTCAGCGCCTTGACCGCGATCAAGCCGCGCTGGTGCGGCGTCGCCCCCGCCGGCCCGGGCACCTACACGGCCCAGCTCCGCGCCCACGGCGGCGAGACCGAGGTCACCGCCGAGCTGGTCGACGGGCACCTGGAGGTGTCCTTCGCCGAGCCGGTCCGCGGCGTCGCCCCCGGCCAGGCGATCGTCCTGTACGACGGCACACGCGTGGTGGGCTCGGCGACGATCGCGTCGACCAGGCGGGCGACGGCGGGCGTGGCCTGACGCTGCGGACCTTCGGGGGCGGGGGCATGCTCCACGCGCGCGTGCCCTTCGTCCCTCTCACCCCCGCGAGAAGAACTCCACCAGCACCGGCGCCATCACATTCGGCTCCACCATGTGCGTCTGGCCCTGGAGCGTGCGGTACGACCCGTCGGGGACGGAGTCCGCGATCGCCCGGGCCGCCTCGCGCAGCCAGCCGGGGCTCGCGTCGCCCGCGACGGCCAGGACGGGAACGCCGACCGACGCCAGCCGGTCCCGGGGGACCCGCCCGTCGCGCATGACGGCGTCGTCGTGGGCGAGACTCGGGGCGAGCGCCTCCATGCCCGCCCACATGGGGGACTGGCGCGCGTTCTGGATCACGCTCTCGGCCAGACCGGTCAGCCGCAGGAACAGCTCGACCGCGTCCCCGCGCCGCCCCTCGCCGAGCGCCTGAGTCAGCCGCCGGGTGTACTCCGCGCGTTCCTCGGCGCCCTCCTCCGACATCGCGAACGGCGTCTCGTACACCGCGACCCGCCGCACCGGCAGACCGCTCGCCGCCGCCTCCAGCACCAGCGCCCCGCCCGACGAGATGCCGTACAGGAACGCCTCGCCGCCCACCGCCTCGATCACCGCCGCCAGGTCCTCGACCTCGCGCTCCACGGCGTACGGCGCCGTGTCCCCGCTGGCACCGCGGCCCCGGCGGTCGTACACGACGGCCTGGAAACGCTCCGAGAGCGACACGGCGAGCGGCGCCAGGGTGCCGCCCGTCGACATCGCACCGCTCACCAGGACGACGGCGGGTCCCCGGCCGGTGCTCTCGTAGGCGATGCGGGTGCCGTCGCGCGAAAGGATCCTCTTGTCCATGTCAGTGCAGACTGCCGCACGGCACGGTGTTCATCGGTGAGGCGGGCCGTGCGTCAGCCGATCACAACACTTCCACTTCGTAGAAGCACAGGTGGTCCTTGATCTCCGCGACGTCCGCCTTGGGCTCCGGATACGCCCAGACGAGGTCCGCGGCGTCCGGCAGGGACCAATAGGACGCGGTGCCCTTGAACGGGCAGTACGTGCGCGTGCCGGACGGGGTCAGCAGGTCGAGGCGGACGTCCTCGGCCGGGATGTAGTAGCGGTCGGGACAGCCCGTCTCGCGCAGGACCAGGGGCCGGTCGCTCTCGGCCAGGACCTGCCCGGCGTGCGCCACGCGCACGGGACGGTCACTCTTCTCGACGGTGATGCGATGCCCGGTGGTCACGATCGCCCTCCTTGGGTAGCCGACTCCCCGGATACAGCGCACGCTGAAGCGGAGTTCTTCCCCAGCCGCAGGAGGCCACCCATGCGAGCCACGGAACGGGCCCGAAACCGCAGCGCCCTGGTCCACCAGATCCGGTACGCCCTGCGCCACCCGGAGCGCGTGCCCGCGCACGCCCGGCGCGCGGTGCGGGACACCTGGCTGCGGCTGCGGTACCGCGACCACATCGCGTACTACCGCGCCGTCATGGCCTCCGACGCGGCGCGCAGCGCGGAGGCGGCGGTGGGGCACAACCCCTCGCGCGAGGCGTGGACGCGGATCGGGCGCCTCCAGTTCGACTACCTGGTGGGACACGGCCTCCAGCCGCACCACCGCATGCTGGAGATCGGCTGCGGCAACCTGCGGGCCGGGCGCCTCTTCATCGACCACCTCGACACCGGGCACTACTACGGCATCGACATCTCGCCGCACATCCTGCTCGCCGCCCAGGACACCCTCGTGGCCGAGGGCCTCCAGTCCAAACTGCCCTACCTGGCGCTCGCCGACGACCTCACCTTCGCCTTCCTGCCCGACGCGCACTTCGACATCGTCCACGCGCACAGCGTCTTCTCGCACTCGCCCCTGCACGTCATCGAGGAGTGCTTCGCCCACGTCGGCCGGATCCTCGCGCCCGGCGGGTTCTTCGACTTCACGTTCGACCGCACCGAGGGCGAGGAGCACCAGGTGCTGCACGAGGACTTCTACTACCGGACGGCGACGCTGACGGCACTCGCCGCCCGGTACGGCCTGGACGCCCGGTTCATGGACGACTGGGAACAACTCCCGCACCGGCAGTCCAAAATGCGGATCACCGCGACGGCGGACCGGGCCCGTACGGTGGGCTCATGAACATCTGTGTCTTCCTCTCCGCCGCCGACCTCGACGAGCGCTACACCACTCCCGCGCGGGAGTTCGCCAAACTGCTGGGCAAGGGCGGCCACACCCTCGTGTGGGGCGGCTCCGACGTCGGCCTCATGAAGGTGGTCGCCGACGGCGTGCAGGAGGCGGGCGGCCGGCTCGTCGGCGTCTCCGTGCAGTTCCTCTCCGCCAAGGCCCGCCCGGGCGTCGACGAGATGGTCGTCGCCCGCGATCTCGCCGAGCGCAAGAAGCTGCTCCTGGAGAAGGCCGACGCCGTGGTGATCATGGTTGGCGGCACCGGCACGCTCGACGAGGCGACGGAGATCCTGGAACTGAAGAAGCACGGCCACACGGACAAGCCCGTGGTCCTGCTCAACACCGCGGGCTTCTACGACGGCCTGAAGGAGCAGTTCCGCCGCATGGAGGACGA
This sequence comes from Streptomyces afghaniensis, assembly GCF_044327915.1. Lineage (NCBI taxonomy): Bacteria > Bacillati > Actinomycetota > Actinomycetes > Kitasatosporales > Streptomycetaceae > Streptomyces > Streptomyces afghaniensis. Next base: position 279,200 of record NZ_JBIRGJ010000012.1, on the reverse strand, counting down.
GGGCTTCCTGCCCCGCCCGCTCACCGACCTGGTGTTCTTCGCGGAGGAGCCGGTGGGCGCGCTGGCGTACCTGGAGGAGAGCCGGGGCGTGGCGTGAACCCGGGCCGCTGCCCTGCGTGACCCCCGCCTGATGCGAGCATGGCGGGCATGGCTACTCATGTGATCACCGGAGCCGGTTCCGGCATCGGCGCGGCCGTGGCCCGCCGTCTGCACGCGCGCGGGGACGACCTCGTGCTGCACGCGCGCGACGCGGGCCGCGCGAAGGAGCTGGCGGCCGAGTTCCCCGGGGCGAGGACCCTGGTCGGTGACCTCGCCGACCCGGACAGGCTCTCCTGGGCCTTCTCCCACCAGTCGCTGCCCGACCGCGTGGACTCGCTGCTGCACATCGCGGGGGTCGTCGACCTCGGCCCGGTCGGCGAGCTCACCCCGAAGACCTGGCGCCACCAGCTCAACGTCAACCTCGTCGCCCCGGCCGAGCTGACCCGCCACTTCCTGCCCCAGCTGCGCGCCGCCCGGGGCCACGTGGTCTTCGTCAACTCCGGCGCCGGCCTCAACGCCCACGCCGGCTGGTCCGCGTACGCCGCCTCCAAGCACGGTCTGAAGGCCCTCGCCGACTCCCTGCGCCACGAGGAGCACGCGGGCGGCGTCCGCGTCACCTCGGTCTACCCCGGCCGCACGGCCAGCCCCATGCAGGCCAAGGTCCACCAGCAGGAGGGCAAGGAGTACGACGCGTCGAAGTGGATCGACCCCGAGTCGGTCGCGACGACGATCCTGATGGCCCTGGACCTGCCGAGGGACGCCGAGGTCAACGACCTGACGGTCCGACCGGGGAACTGACCGGCCGGGCCGCTGCGTAGGCTGCTGCGGTGAGCGAAAACAGCCAGTTCAGGTTCGGTGCCGCCACCGGTGTCGGCTCCATGCCCGGGGGCGACGCCCGGGAAGCCGTCAAAACGGTCACCGGAACCTTCGAGGACTTCCCCTTCCTGCCCGAACTGCCCGCCCGCGGACCCGGCGCGGACATGATCGGGCGGACCGCCGGCCTGCTCGTCGAGCTGTACGCGCGCGTGGAGCCCAGCGGCTGGCGGCTCGGCGACCGCCCGGGGCGGGACACCAAACGGGCCCGCTCCTGGCTCGGCGAGGACCTCGACGCGCTGGAGGAATTCACGCAGGGGTACGCGGGGCCGCTGAAGGTACAGGTCGTGGGGCCCTGGACGCTCGCTGCCCATCTGGAGCTGCGCAACGGCGAGGCCGCCCTCTCCGACCCCGGCGCCTGCCGCGACCTCGCCGCCTCCCTCGCCGAAGGCATCCGGCAGCACCTCGCCGAGGTGCAGCGGCGGATCCCCGGCGCGCAGCTCGTCCTCCAGCTCGACGAGCCGTCCCTCACCGCCGTCCTGCGCGGCCAGGTGAAGACCGCCAGCGGCTACCGCACCCACCGGGCCGCCGACCGGCAGACCGTCGAGCAGACGCTGCGCGACCTGGTCGGGGTGCACACCGACGGGCCGGTCGTCGTCCACTCTTGCGCCCCCGACGTCCCGTTCGCCCTGCTTCGCCGGGCGGGCGCCGCGGCCGTCTCCTTCGACTTCTCCCTGCTCACCGAGCGTGACGAGGACGTGATCGGGGAGGCGGTGGAGGGCGGTACCCGGCTCTTCACCGGTGTCGTCCCGTCCGCGGAGGGCCCATTGTCAGACCCTGCCGGTAGCGTCATGGGTGTCAGGACGCTGTGGCGCAGGCTGGGGCTGTCACCGGGGCTTCTCGCGGAGGCGGTCACGGTCACTCCGGCGTGCGGACTCGCGGGGGCCTCCCCGGGGTACGCGCGCACGGCTCTCGCGCACTGCGCCCGGGCGGCGAGATCCCTCGCGGACAACCCAGAGTAACGGGAGGACGACACGGTGGCCGGCGACAAGCAAGCGGAGACGACGACGGTGCCCGCCGAGGCACGGGAGAAGCACGCGCGCCTCGCGGAGCAGATCGAGGAGCACCGCTTCCGCTACTACGTGAAGGACGCTCCCGTCGTCAGCGACGCGGAGTTCGACGAGCTGCTGCGTTTCCTGGAGGCCCTGGAGGAGGAGTTCCCGGAGCTGCGCACCCCGGACTCGCCGACGCAGAAGGTCGCCGGGTCCTACGAGACGGAGTTCACGGCCGTCGAGCACCGCCAGCGCATGCTCTCCCTCGACAACACGTTCAACGACGAGGAGATGGCCGCCTGGTCGGAACGCATCGCGAGGGAACTGGGCGAGCAGGACTACCACTTCCTGTGCGAGCTGAAGGTCGACGGCCTCGCCGTGAACCTCACCTACGAGCACGGCCGTCTCACCCGCGCGGCGACCCGCGGCGACGGCCGCACCGGCGAGGACATCACACCGAACGTCCGGACGATCGCGGAGATCCCGGAGCGCCTCAAGGGCGACTCCGTCCCCGACCTCGTGGAGATCCGCGGCGAGGTCTACTTCCCGATGGAGAAGTTCCAGGAGCTCAACGCCCGTCTGGTCGAGGCAGGTGACAAGCCCTTCGCCAACCCGCGCAACGCGGCGGCCGGTTCCCTGCGCCAGAAGGACCCCCGCGTCACCGCCACCCGACCCCTGCACATGGTGGTCCACGGCATCGGCGCCCTGGAGGGCTTCACCGGCCTGACCCGCCTCTCCCAGGCCTACGACCTGCTCAAGACCTGGGGCCTGCCCACCTCCCGGCACAACAAGGTGGTCGACGGCCTCGACGGCGTACGGGAGTTCATCGCGTACTTCGGCGAGAACCGCCACTCCGTGGAGCACGAGATCGACGGCGTGGTCGTCAAGCTCGACGAGATCCCGCTCCAGGGCCGCCTCGGTTCCACCTCGCGCGCCCCCCGCTGGGCGATCGCGTACAAGTACGCGCCGGAGGAGGTCAACACCAAGCTCGTCAACATCCGCGTCGGCGTGGGCCGCACGGGCCGGGTCACGCCGTACGCCCAGGTCGAGCCGGTCACGGTCGCGGGCTCCGAGGTCGAGTTCGCCACGCTGCACAACCAGGACGTGGTCAAGGCCAAGGGTGTCCTCATCGGTGACACGGTGGTGCTGCGCAAGGCCGGTGACGTCATCCCGGAGATCCTCGGACCGGTCGCCGACCTGCGCGACGGCAGCGAGCGTGAGTTCGTGATGCCGAGCGAGTGCCCCGAGTGCGGTACGGCGCTCAGGCCGATGAAGGAGGGCGACGTCGACCTGCGCTGCCCGAACGCCCGCACCTGCCCGGCCCAGTTGCGCGAGCGCCTGTTCTACCTCGCGGGCCGCAAGGCGCTGGACATCGAGCACTTCGGCTACGTCGCCGCCGCCGCCCTCACCAAGCCGCTGGAGCCCGAGGACCCGCCGCTGGTGGACGAGGGCGACCTGTTCGACCTCTCCGTCGACCAGCTGCTGCCCATCAAGGCGTACGTCCTCGACCCGGACAGCGGCCTGCCCAAGCGCGACCCGAAGACCGGCGAGGAGAAGGTCGCCACGATCTTCGCCAACCAGGAGGGCAAGCCCCGCAAGAACGCGCTCGCCATGCTGGAGAACATCGCGGCGGCCAAGCAGCGTCCCCTCGCCCGGATCATCACCAGCCTGTCGATCCGTCACGTCGGACCGGTCGCCGCCGAGGCACTGGCCCGCGAGTTCCGCTCGATCGAGCGCATCGACCAGGCCACGGAGGAGGAGCTGGCGGTCACCGAGGGCGTCGGCCCGACCATCGCCGCCTCCCTCAAGCAGTGGTTCGCCGAGGACTGGCACCGCGAGATCATCCGAAAGTGGAAGGCCGCCGGCGTCCGCATGGAGGAGGAGAGCACCGGCGAGGACCAGGGACCGCGCCCGCTCGAAGGGCTCACGGTCGTCGTCACGGGCACCCTCGAACACTTCACGCGGGACGGCGCCAAGGAGGCGCTGCAGAGCCGCGGAGCGAAGGTGACCGGCTCGGTTTCGAAGAAGACGTCATTCGTCGTTGTGGGTGACAGTCCTGGATCGAAATACGACAAGGCGATGCAGCTGAAGGTCCCGGTCCTGAACGAGGAGGGTTTCGGGGTCCTGCTGGAACAAGGACCGGACGCGGCGGCCGAAGTCGCTCTTTCGGCCGAGGAGTAGCGGTTGAAGGCCACCCGATCGGCGCATACCAGATGCATACGGGTGGCCGGGGCGCATTCGGGCAACCGTCGGCGACCGCTGCCCGTGGAAGCCTTCTGCGGCCTACTGTTGAGATGTGCGCCTGCCGTGCCCAGCTGCGGTCGGGGCATCTTCGTGCTCGCGGAGCACGAGGAAGTTTTTTCCAACGCGGGCCGCCCAGGGATTGTCGGGCACCGGGCCGCGGGGCGTGGGCACCGCCGGCTGTGAGAGGGACGGGAATGGAACCGACCGAGAGCGCCGTGCCGGGCTCACGGCTGCGCCTGCGCCGCATGGCGGTCGTCTGGCGTGCAGTCCGTGGGACGGGCCGGCCGGCGGGGCGTCCGGGCGCACAAGTGCGCGCCGTCGGACAGTACACCGCGGACGGGCGCACCCCCGGGGGGCGCGCCGCGGCGGACGGCCGCGGTGCCGCACAGCCGGTCACCGAGCACACCTCCGGACTGACCGGCGCGGACGCGGACCCCGAACGGCACCTGTCCTGGCCCGCGCTGCCCGCGGCGGTCGTCGCGGCGGCCGGGTTCGTCCTGGGCGCCGGCTTCTACCGCGCCTTCACCGGCGGCCACGCGCTCTTCCCGTCCGGCACGGCCGGCTGGGCGCTGGCCGTGCTGACCGGCATCATCGTCGGCCACCTCGTCATGCTGGGCCGCTCCCGCTGGTGGGGCGGCACCGGCTCGGGCGCCGCCCTCACGCTCGCCGTGCTGCTGCTGTACGGCTGGCTGCCGGCCGGCATGGTCAGCCTCACGGTCGTCGTGCTGGTCGGCGTGGCCCGCCGCAACCGCTGGCGCCAGGGCATCCTGCACGGGGCGGTCGACCTCCTCGGCATCGGCGCCGGCGCACTGGTGCTGGGCCTCTTCGGGTCCGTACCGTCCGTCGAGTCCCCCTCCGATCCGGACAGCTGGACGCTCTACACGGCGCCCGAGGTCGTCCTGGTCGCCGTCTCCTACCTGGCGGTCACCCGCGTCCTGCTCTGGTACCTGCACGCCCCGCGCCCCGGCCTGCCCACCGTCGCCCGCACGGCCCTGGTCAGACAGGGCCTGGTCGCCATCGCGCTGCTGGGGATCGCGCCGCTGGTCTGCGTGGTGGCCATGGCCAAGCCGATCCTGCTGCCGCTGTTCTCCATCCCCCTCATCGCCCTGGACTCCACCCTCTGGATAGCCCGGGCCCGCGCCGAGGAGCAGCTGCGCGACCCGCTGACCGGGCTGCCCAACCGGCAGTGGCTGCTGGAGCGCATCTGGACCGCACTCGACGACGCCGAGCGGATCGACGCGCGCGCCGCCCTCATGCTGATCGACCTCGACCGTTTCCGGTCCGTCAACGACACGCTCGGTCATCTGGCCGGTGACCGGCTGCTCCTCCAGATCGCCGACCGGCTGCGGGTGGCGCTGCCGCGCGGGGCGGAGGCCGCGCGGCTCGGCGGGGACGAGTTCGCCGTCTTACTGCCGGTCGCCGACTCCACGACGTCCGCGACCCGGGTCGCCCGCAACCTGGTCGCCGCGCTCAGCTCACCCCTCGACCTCGACGGCCTCACCCTCGTCCTGGAGGCCAGCGCCGGGGTCGCCGTCTTCCCCGACCACGCGCTGGACGCCGAGGGGCTGCTGCGGCGGGCGGACGTGGCGATGTACCAGGCGAAGCGGGACCGTACGGGCGTGGAGGTCTACGAGTCCAAGCGCGACTCGAACACCCCGGACCGGCTCGGTCTGCTGGGAGACCTCCGCAGGGCGCTGGACGCCCACGAGGTCGAGCTGCACTACCAGCCCAAGGTCCGCTTCGACGGACAGGTCGCGGGCCTGGAGGCCCTGGTCCGCTGGGTGCACCCCGAGCGGGGCAAGGTGCCGCCGGACGAGTTCATAGCGATCGCCGAGTCCTCCGGCCTGATGCCCCACCTCACCGAGTACGTCCTGGAGACCGCGCTCGGCCAGGTCGCGCGGTGGCGGGCACAGGGACTGTTCGTCCCGGTCGCGGTCAACGTCTCCCCGCGTGACGTGCACACCCCCGGCTTCGCCGGCTCGGTCGCCGCCCGGCTGGCCCGGCACGGCGTCCCGGCGGGAGCGCTCCAACTGGAGATAACGGAACACGTCCTCCTGGAGGACCCGCAGCGCGCCGCCGACACCCTCAACGGGCTGACCGGCCACGGCGTGAAGATGTCCCTGGACGACTTCGGCACGGGCTATTCCTCGCTGGTGCACCTGCGCAAGCTCCCGGTCAGCGAGCTGAAGATCGACCGCTCGTTCGTCGCCCGGCTCGCCGTCGACACCGAGGACGCGGAGATCGTGCGCTGCACGGTCGACCTCGCGCACTCCCTCGGCCTGCTCGTCGTCGCCGAGGGCGTCGAGGACGACGAGACCTGGGAGCGCCTGCGCGACCTCGGCTGCGATGCCGTCCAGGGCTGGCTGGTCGCCGCCGCGATGCCCCCCGAGGAGACCACGGCCTGGCTCCGCGCCCGCGGCTCCCGCGGCTGGCAGCGCCCCCGGGCCGCCCTCCCGGCGGCCACGGCGGACGACTCGGGCCGCATCGCCTGAGCGCCCGGCCGGACCCGGTTCGGTCGCCGGTCCTGAACGACTCCGGCGGGGCCGGGCCGCCGGGGCCGGGCAAACCGTTTCACGGTCACACCTGCCCGCCCCATAGGATTAGGGCCTGGCGCCACATTCCCGCCTGCCCTCCGGGCGGACGACGGGAAGGTGACGCCAGGCCCTAGGCCCGAACCACACGACACTCACCCCAGAGGATCGCTGCATGCCTGGCATCACGCGCGAGGAGGTCGCCCACCTCGCCCGGCTGGCGCGTCTGGAGCTGAAGCCCGAAGAGCTCGACCACTTCGCGGGACAGCTGGACGACATCATCGGCGCGGTGGCCCGCGTCAGCGAGGTCGCCGACCAAGACGTACCGCCGACCTCGCACCCGCTCCCGCTGACGAACGTCATGCGTCCGGACGAGGTCCGTCCCTCGCTCACCCCCGAGCAGGCGCTCTCCGGAGCCCCGGCCCAGGAGCAGCAGCGTTTCAAGGTGCCGCAGATCCTGGGGGAGGAGTAAACCGCCATGACGGACAGCCCCATCATCAAGCTCACGGCCGCCGAGACCGCCGCCAAGATCGCCTCCGGCGAGCTCACGGCCGTCGAGGTCACCGAGGCCCACCTCGCCCGGATCGAGGCCGTCGACGAGAAGGTGCACGCCTTCCTGCACGTCGACCGCGAGGGCGCGCTCGCGCAGGCCCGTGCGGTCGACGAGAAGCGTGCCAAGGGGGAGAAGCTCGGTCCGCTGGCCGGCGTTCCCCTGGCGCTCAAGGACATCTTCACCACCGAGGGGATCCCGACCACCGTCGGTTCGAAGATCCTCGAAGGCTGGATCCCGCCGTACGACGCGACCGTCACGAAGCGGCTCAAGGCCGCTGACGTGGTCATCCTCGGCAAGACCAACATGGACGAGTTCGCCATGGGCTCCTCCACCGAGAACAGCGCCTACGGGCCGACCGGCAACCCCTGGGACCTGACCAAGATCCCCGGCGGCTCCGGCGGCGGCTCGTCCGCAGCGCTCGCCTCCTACCAGGCGCCCCTCGCCATCGGCACCGACACCGGCGGCTCCATCCGCCAGCCCGCCGCCGTCACCGGCACGGTCGGCGTGAAGCCGACGTACGGCGGGGTGTCGCGGTACGGCATGGTCGCCTTCTCCTCCTCCCTCGACCAGGGCGGCCCCTGCGCCCGCACGGTCCTGGACGCGGCCCTGCTGCACGAGGTGATCGCCGGCCACGACCCGATGGACTCCACCTCGATCGACGCCCCGGTCCCGCCGGTCGTCGAGGCCGCCCGCAACGGCAGCGTCGAGGGCATGCGTGTCGGCGTGGTCAAGCAGTTCCGCGGCGAGGGCTACCAGGCCGGTGTCATCCAGCGGTTCGACGAGTCCGTCGCGCTGCTGAAGGAACTGGGCGCCGAGATCGTCGAGCTGGACTGCCCGTCCTTCGACCTGGCGCTGTCGGCGTACTACCTGATCGCGCCGTCCGAGTGCTCCTCCAACCTCGCCCGCTTCGACGGCCTGCGCTACGGCCTGAGGACCGGCGACGACGGCACGCACTCGGCCGAGGAGGTCACCTCCCTGACCCGCGAGGCCGGCTTCGGCCCCGAGGTCAAGCGCCGCATCATGCTCGGCACGTACGCCCTGTCGAGCGGCTACTACGACGCGTACTACGGCAGCGCCCAGAAGGTCCGCACGCTCATCAAGCAGGACTTCGACAAGGCGTTCGAGCAGGTCGACGTGATCGTCTCCCCGACGACCCCGACGACCGCCTTCCCGATCGGCGAGCGCGCCGACGACCCGATGGCGATGTACCTCGCCGACCTGTGCACCATCCCGACCAACCTGGCGGGCAACGCGGCCATGTCGCTGCCGTGCGGTCTCGCCCCGGAGGACAACCTCCCGGTCGGACTGCAGATCATCGCCCCGGTCATGAAGGACGACCGTCTTTACAAGGTCGGCGCCGCCGTCGAGGCCGCCTTCGTGGAAAAGTGGGGCCACCCGCTGATCGAGGAGGCTCCGTCGCTGTGAGTGCACTGACCAAGGCCAAGGGCTTCAAGAAGTCCAGGTCCGGCACGTACCTGTCCATGGCCGGGACCGCGTTCGGCGCGATCGGCGTCGCCAAGCGGCTGAAGAAGGCCCGCGCCGACAAGGACACCCTGGTCCTGATCGACGCCACCGTGTCCGCCGTCGCCATCGTCACCGGCCTCGCGATCCTGTACCGCGAGCTGAAGCGGCTGGGCGACGACGACGTCCTGCTGGGCTGAGAGGGAAGTTTCACCGTGACCACCACGACCGACCTGGTGTCGTACGAGGAAGCACTCGCGTCGTACGACCCCGTCATGGGCCTCGAGGTCCATGTCGAACTCGGCACCAAGACCAAGATGTTCTGCGGTTGCTCGACCGCCCTCGGCCAGGACGCCAACGCGCAGACCTGTCCCGTGTGCCTCGGCCTGCCCGGCGCGCTCCCGGTCGTCAACGCGACCGGCGTCGAGTCCGCGATCAAGATCGGCCTCGCGCTGAACTGCGAGATCGCCGAATGGTGCCGCTTCGCCCGGAAGAACTACTTCTATCCGGACATGCCGAAGAACTTCCAGACCTCCCAGTACGACGAGCCGATCGCCTTCAACGGCTACCTCGACGTGCAGCTGGAGGACGGCGAGACCTTCCGCGTGGAGATCGAGCGCGCCCACATGGAGGAGGACACCGGCAAGTCCACGCACGTGGGCGGTGCGACGGGCCGTATCCACGGCGCCTCGCACTCGCTCCTGGACTACAACCGCGCCGGCATCCCGCTCATCGAGATCGTCACCAAGCCGATCGAGGGAGCGGGCGAGCGCGCTCCCGAGGTGGCGAAGGCCTACGTCCGTGAGCTGCGCGAGGTCATCAAGGCGCTCGGCGTCTCCGAGGCCCGTATGGAGATGGGCCAGATGCGCTGCGACGTGAACCTGTCGCTGCGCCCGAACGGCACCGAGAAGTTCGGCACGCGTTCGGAGACGAAGAACGTCAACTCGCTGCGGTCCGTGGAGCGCGCGGCCCGCTTCGAGATCCAGCGGCACGCGGCCGTGCTGAGCAGCGGCGGGACGATCATCCAGGAGACCCGGCACTTCCACGAGGACACGGGGTCGACGACCTCGGGCCGGGTGAAGGAGGAGGCCGAGGACTACCGGTACTTCCCGGAGCCCGACCTGGTCCCGGTGGCCCCGTCCCGCGAGTGGGTCGAGGAGCTGCGGGCCGCGCTGCCCGAGCTGCCGCTGGTCCGCCGCAACCGGCTCCGCGAGGAGTGGGGCGTCTCGGCCACCGACATGCAGGCGATCCTCAACGCCGGTGCGCTGGAGCCCATCGTCGCCACCATCGAGGCCGGGGCCGACGCCGCCTCCGCCCGCAAGTGGTGGATGGGCGAGCTGGCCCGCAGCGCCAACGAGTCGGGCACGGCGCTCGACGAGCTGGCGATCACGCCGCAGCAGGTCGCCCGGGTCACGGAGCTGGTCGCGAAGGGTGACCTGAACGACAAGCTGGCCCGTCAGGTCATCGAAGGCGTCCTCGCGGGCGAAGGCACCCCGGACGAGGTCGTCGACAAGCGCGGTCTGAAGGTCGTCTCCGACGAGGGCGCGCTCACCGCAGCCGTCGACGAGGCCATCGCCGGCAACCCGGCCATCGCGGACAAGATCCGCGGCGGCAAGGTGGCGGCGGCCGGTGCGCTGGTCGGCGCGGTCATGAAGGCGACCCGGGGCCAGGCCGACGCGGCCCGCGTCAAGGAGCTGATCCTTCAGAAGCTGGGCGTCAGCGAGGGCTGAGCCCGGAGTTTCGCACTGCCCTGGGCGGATGCATCGGGACCGACCGATGCATCCGCCCAGGTGTGTCACATCAGAGGCGGCGCCCCACGACGCGTGCGAAACCGAGGGCGTGCTCCACGTCGGCGTGCATCAGCTCCACCGACCAGCGAGCCATGTCCGCCATGAACTCGCTCGGGCTCTCCTCGGCGCACACCTCGCTCCACAGGAGCCAGTCGCGCCAGCCGTCCTCCAGCCACTCGGCCGTCTCGACCTCCACGGCCTCGGTGCGCGTCCACTGCCGCCGCCACCAGGCGGGGGAGTGGAACGCCCAGAAGCCCGGGTCCTTCTGCCAGTACTCCTTCAGGTGCTCCGGCGGCTCGACGCCGTCGATCTCCTCGCGCAGCGCCGGTACGACGATGCCGATCCGCCCGCCGGGCTTCAGCAGCCGGGTCAGGGTGGGCAGATACAGGTCGTTGGTGCCGAAGTACTGGTAGGCGTCGACGGAGACGATCGCGTCGAAGCTGCCCTCGCCGAACGGCAGGTCGTGCGCCTCGGCGAACATGGGCAGGACGCGATCGGCCACGCCTGCCTCGGCGATCCGCGCGGCGTTCTCGTCGGGCTTGATCCACAGGTCGGCGGCGACGACCTGGACGTCGTACTCCTTCGCGAGGAAGACGGATGTCATGGCGCGGCCGCAGCCCAGGTCGAGCACGCGCGAGCCGGGGCGCAACTGCTCCAGGCCCAGCGCCGGGGCCAGCCACTCCAGCAGCCACAGCGCGTGCGGGCCCATCTGGTTCTCGACGGTCCAGCGGGCGTCGTAGCGGTTGCTGCGCGGGTAGCGGGGGTGGCTGACGCGGTCAGTGAGGGGGTCGTTCGAGGTCCGGGAAGTGATGTCCGGCATCGGTGAACGGGCTCCTTGAGTCCTTGAGGAAGAAGGGGGATGCGTCGGAGCTCGGTCGGACCGTCAAACAATGCACCTGCTTCGGCCGGGCGGCGAGGTGCCGCGGGCGTTCCTCGGACCCGCGGACGCTAGCAGCCGGCCCGTCGGCCCCGCATCCGGTTTCCCCGCCCGACGCGCTACCGTCTCGGCCATGAGTGGACGCGCTGATTCCGACACCGATCCTGAGATAACGGACCCGGAGGCAGCCACCGACGAGGAACTGGACGACGAGCCGGACGACGACGATCCGGCGGAGGGCGCGCGGCGGGCCCGCTGGACGGCGGCGGGTACGGGCGCCGCGCTGACCCTGGCAGGGCTGTCCGCGGCACTGCTCCGCCTCACCCGCTCCGCACCGGCACTCGTCCCGGCGGCGTACGCCGGCGGCGCGGCCGTCTGCGCGGGCGCCGCCCTCCTGGGCGCTCGCGGACGCACCCGGCGGGCCCTGTGGCTGCTGATCGCCGGCGTGATGGTGATGGCGCTGGGGGACCAGTTCGACTGATCCCGCCCGCTGTGAATAAGCCCACGAAACCGACAAATGATCTCGTGCGCCTGTAAGAGTGATTCCGCATTGCTCATGCGTTCTTTGCGGGCTGTTCAGTTCATGGACGACTGCTCCCGGTCAAAGATCCAAAAAAGTCACCCTGGGAGCACGTTTCGTGGCAGCCCTCGCACGCTGGTGTGTCCGACGCCGTCTGGTCACCGTTCTGCTGTGGCTCCTCGCCTTCGCGGGGGTGGCCGCGGGCGCCGCCGTCGCCGGCTCCGCGTACTCGAACGACTACCAGGTCCCCGGCACCGAGTCGGGCCGCGCCACCGAGCTGCTGCACGAGGGCTTCCCGCGGCTCGGCGGTGACAGCGACACCGTCGTCTGGCACACCACGTCCGGCAGCGTCCGCGCCGCCGACGTCGAGCAGACGATGACCCGCGCCCTGGAACGCGTCGAGAACCTGCCCGGCGTGGCCTCCGTGACCAGCCCCTACGACGGGCCGGGCGCGGGACGCGTCAGCGAGGACGGCCGTACGGCCTACGCCACGGTCACCTTCGACGACCAGGCGCAGGACGTCAGCCGGTCCGAGGCGCAGGCCGTCGTCGACACCGCGAAGAGCGCGGAGACCGACGGGCTCCAGGTGGAGCTGGGCGGCAGCGCCGTCGCGCTCACCGAGTCCTCCGGCGGGCACCTCGCCGAGGTCGTCGGGGTGGTCGTCGCCGCGGTCGTGCTGTTCCTCGCCTTCGGTTCGCTGGCCGCCTCACTGCTGCCCATCGCCACCGCCCTGGTCGGCGTCGGCACCGCCTACGCCGGGATTGTGCTGCTCGGGCACGTCATGACCGTCGCCGACTTCGCCCCCATGCTCGGCATGCTGATCGGGCTCGGCGTCGGCATCGACTACGCGCTGTTCATCGTGACGAGACACCGGCGCGGGCTGAAACGCGGGCTGTCCGTCACCGAGGCGGCCACCAACGCCGTCGCGACCACGGGACGGGCGGTCGTCTTCGCGGGTGCCACCGTTTGCATCGCCCTGCTGGGCATGCTGATCCTGCGGCTGAGCTTCCTCAACGGCGTCGCCATCGCCGCCAGCCTGACCGTGATCCTCACCGTCGCGGCCTCCGTGACGCTGCTGCCCGCCCTGCTGTCCCTCATCGGCATGCGGGCGCTCAGCCGCCGCGAGCGCCGCCGCCTGGCGGAGCACGGGCCCGAACCCGAACTGCCCACGGGCTTCGCCGCCCGCTGGTCGGCGTTCGTGGAGCGCCACCCCAAGGTGCTCGGCGTGGTCGCGCTGGTGGTCATGGCCGTCCTCGCGCTGCCCACGTTCTCCCTGCACCTGGGCACCTCCGACCAGGGCAACGACCCGAAGACCTCCACCACCCGCCAGGCCTACGACCTCCTGGCCGACGGCTTCGGCCCCGGTGTCAACGGCCCGCTCACCCTCGTCACGGAGGTCGACGGGGCCGAGGACAAGCTCGCCCTGGACAACCTCGACAGCACGCTCCAGACCACCGAGGGCGTCGCCTCGGTGACGCCGGTGACGTTCGACTCCGGCGGGCACACCGCCTACCTGACCGTCGTACCGGAGTCCTCCCCCCAGTCGAAGCAGACCAGCGACCTCGTCGACCGGCTGCGCGAGGAGGTGCTGCCCCGGGCCGAGGCCGGTACCTCGCTCGACACGCAGGTCGGCGGCATGACGGCCGGCTACGACGACTTCGCCGACATCATCGTCGCCAAGCTGCCCCTCTTCGTCGGGGTCGTGATCGGCCTGGGCTGTCTGCTGCTCCTGCTGGCCTTCCGGTCGATCGGCATCCCGCTGAAGGCCGCCGTGATGAACGTCGCCGCCGTGGCCTCCGCCTTCGGGGTGGTCGTCGCGATGTTCCAGTGGGGCTGGGGCAGCGAACTGCTCGGCCTCGGCAGCGCGGGGCCCATCGAGCCCTTCCTGCCCGTGATCATGGTGTCGGTGCTCTTCGGCCTGTCCATGGACTACCAGGTGTTCCTGGTGAGCCGGATGTACGAGGAATGGCTGGAGACCGGCGACAACCGGCGTGCCGTGCGGGTCGGCCTCGCCGAGACCAGCCGGGTGATCAACTCGGCGGCCGTCATCATGATCTCCGTCTTCCTCGCCTTCGTGCTCAGCGGCGACCGCGTGATCGCCATGTTCGGCATCGCCCTGGCCGCCGCCGTCGCCCTGGACGCCTTCGTCCTGCGCACGCTCCTCGTCCCCGCCCTGATGCACCTGCTCGGCGGCGCCAACTGGTGGCTGCCCCGCTGGCTCGACAAGCGCATGCCGCGCATCAGCATCGAACCGCCCGAATGCCGTGCCGCGCATGAGAGGCTGGCCGCCGCGACGGACGCCGAGGTGGCGGACGTCCTGGCGGAGGAGGAGCGGCAGCGGGATGTACGCGATATCCCTGGGTGACGACGGCGCCGAACTGCGCCCCCTGGAGCCCTGGCACGCGGAGGAGTTCTTCGCGCACCTGGAGCGGGGCAGGGACTTCATCGGGCGGTTCATCAGCTTCGGGTCGCAGGAGACGGACGTGGAGTCCGCGCGGGCCATGCTCCAGCGGTACGCCGACATGCGCGCCGCCGACACCCGCTCGCTGCACGGACTGTGGCTGAACGGCAAGCTCGTGGGCGGCGTGCTGTTCCTGAACTTCGACGCCGCGAGCGGCAACTGCGAGGTCGGCTGCTGGCTGGAGCCCGCAGGGACCGGGCGCGGACTGGTCACCCGGGCGATGCGCGTCCTGATCGACTGGGCGGTCGAAGAGCGCGGCATTCACCGGATCGAGTGGATCGCCGCCTCGGGCAATCAGCCGAGCCTGAACGTGGCCCGGCGCCTCGGCATGACCCGCGACGGTGTGCGGCGCGAGGCGCACCCCTATGGTGGCGTACGGCACGATCTCGAAGTCTGGTCGGTGCTGGCGCCCGAGTGGCGCGCCGCACGCGCGCGTGCCGCTCAGGACGATCATTAAGAGACTTCTCAGACAGCGACCCTACGGTGCGACACATGGCAACGAACGCAGTGGACGAGACCGAGGCCACCGAGGCCACGACCGACGAGAAGGCGGTGGACACCACCAAGTCCGACGAGGTGACCCGGACCGAGGTCCCGGCCGATGCCGCCGAGACCAAGGAGGAGGGTGCCACCGGCGTCGGCCAGGGCGCTGCCGCCGTGGTCTCCGCCGCGCTGGGCGTCGTCTCGCTCACCGGCAGCTGGATCGGCACGGTGGCTGCCGCACGGCAGAACCTCGTCGGTCAGCTGGAGACCGCGCAGAACGCGGGCGTGGCCAAGCAGATCCAGGCGGTCTACGGCGACGCCTGGCAGACCACCGCCCTGTGGGGCGGCCTGTTCGCGGTGACGGCGCTGATCGCCGGCGTCTTCGTGCTGGCCCGGCCGGCCTTCGGCACCCCCGGCAGGATCCAGGCCCCCTGGATCAAGTCGGTCGCCTGGGCGGGTGTCGCGCTCGGCGTGATCGGCCTGTTCCTGGCCGTCCTCAAGTACACCGGCATCCTGCTCGGACTGCCGTCGGCGGGCTGAGTCACCGCAGGTCCTGAGGGGTCTTAGGGCATCCGTGAGCACCTTACGGAGGCCCTGAGGCCCCTCAGCCGTGTCTGAGGCCCCTCAGCCGCATCTAAGGCCCCGCCCGCCCCCCGAAGATGCGGAACTCTCCCGATGTGGCGGCCCCGCCTGGGAGACGAAGGTGGAGGCATCGCAGAAAGCGAAGCCCACGCACCCGACTCTCACCAAGGACACGCCATGTACGAGTACGAGTTCCAGCAGCTGCGCGCCGCCGACCTCATCCGCCGCGCCGACCACGAGCGCCAGGTCCGCGAGGCCGCCCGGGCCCGCCGCGCCGCCCGCCGCGAAGCCGCGGAAGGCTCCGCCGAGCACGAGAGCCATAGCCGCCGCTTCCGCCGGCCACGGTCCGCCCGGGCCGCGTGAACACGGGCGTGGGACCGGCCGCCTCCGCGATCGCCCGCACAGCGGCCGGTTCCGTGGTCGTCCGGGCGGGGGCGACGGCCGGTCCCGTGGCCCGTCGTGGCCGAACCGGTGCCGCGCTGTCGGACCCGCATGCGATGCTCAGGTCCGTGGAGACCAGGTCCGTCAGCCCCGTGTTCGTCGGCCGGGCGGCCGAGTTGGGCTTGCTCGACGAGGTGCTCGCCGGTGCCGCCGCGGGCGACCCCCAGGCGTTGCTCATCGGCGGCGAGGCCGGAGTCGGCAAGACCCGCCTCGTCGAGGAGTTCGCCGCCGCGGCCCGCGGACGGGGCGCGGTCGTCGCGCTCGGCGGCTGCGTCGAGATCGGCGCCGACGGGCTGCCGTTCGCGCCGTTCTCCACCGCCCTGCGCGCCCTGCGCCGCGAGCTGCCCGGGCAACTCGCCGCCGCGGCCGCCGGGCAGGAGGAGGAGCTGGCCCGGCTGCTCCCCGAGATCGGCACGCCCGCAGCCCGCGAGGCGGCCCGGCACGACGAGGACGGCATGGCCCGCCTCTTCGAACTCACCGCACGCCTGCTGGAGCGCGTCACCGCTGAACACACCGTCGTCCTCGCCCTGGAGGACCTGCACTGGGCCGACGCCTCCACCCGGCACCTGCTGTCCTACCTCTTCCGCACCCTGCGCACCGGCCGCCTCGTCGTCCTCGCCACCTACCGCTCCGACGACATCCACCGCCGCCACCCGCTCAGGCCCCTGCTCGCCGAACTCGACCGGCTCCGCACCATCCGCCGCATCGAACTCGCCCGCTTCAACCGCGAGGAGGTGTGCCGCCAGGTCGCCGGCATCCTCGCCCAGGAACCCGACCCGGACCAGATCGACGCGATCTTCGAACGCTCCGACGGCAACGCCTTCTTCGTCGAGGAACTCGCCGTCGCCGCCCACGAGGGCTGCCGCACGGGCCTGACCGACTCCCTGCGCGACCTGCTGCTCGTCCGGGTGGAAGGGCTGCCCGAGACCGCCCAGCAGGTCGCCCGGATCGTCGCCGAGGGCGGCTCCACCGTCGAGTACCGGCTGCTGGCCGCCGTCGCCCGGCTCGCCGAGGACGATCTCATCGAGGCGCTGCGGGCCGCCGTGAACGCCAGCATCCTCACCCCCGCGCCCGGCGGCGACGGCTACCGCTTCCGCCACTCCCTGGTCCGCGAGGCCGTCAGCGACGACCTGCTCCCCGGCGAGCGCTCCCGCCTCAACCGCCGCTACGCCGAAGCCCTGGAGGCCGACCCGACCCTCGTCCCGGCCGACCAGCACGCGACACGCCTGGCCAGTTACTGGTACCACGCCCATGACGCGGCCAAGGCCCTGCCCGCCGTGCTCGACGCCGCCGTCGAGGCCCGCCACCGCCACGCCTACGCCGAGCAACTGCGGCTGCTGGAACGGGCGATGGAACTGTGGGACAGCGTCCCCGAAGCCGTACGCCGGACCCTGCGCCCCGTCGACTACGCCGAGGTCTATCCGGCCTGCGGCGGTCCGGAGGCCACCGCGCTGAGCCACCTCGACCTGCTGGCCGAGGCGGCCGTGGCCGGACGGCTCTGCGGGGAGCGCGAGAGCGCCCTGAAGATCACCAAGCGGGCGCTGCGCCAGCTGTCCGAGGAGGACGACTCTCCCTCAAGCTCTCAACTGCGTTCGAGCAGGGACCCCCAACGCGCCGCCTGGTTCTGGATCCAGCGCTCCCGGCTGGTGCAGCGGCTCGCCCGCGGCGACGGCTGGAAGGAGATCGCCACCGCGCAGGACCTGGTCCGCGGGCTGCCGCCGTCCGAGGTGCACGCCGAGGTGCTCGCCACGGTCGCCCACTGGTCGATGCTCCGCCAGCCGGGCCCGGAGGCCCTGACGGCCGCGGAGCGTGCGGTGGAGTACGCGCGCATGGTGGGCGCTGACGACATCGAGTGCAATGCCCGGCTCACCTTCGGCGCACTCATGATCGACGCCGGGCAGATCGAGGCCGGGCTGGCCCACATGTACCAGGTCAAGGACGAGGTCGAGGCCCGTGGGCTCGCGGTGGTCGTGGGCCGCAGCCATGTGAACCTGCCCTCCGCCCTGGAGGGCATCGGGCGCTCCGAGGAGTCCGTGGACGTCCTGCACGAGGGCCTGCGCCTCACCGGCAGGATGGGCCTGCGGGAGGCCGAGGGCTGGGTCTGGGGCAACCTCGCCGAGTCGCTCATCTCCCTCGGCCGCTGGGACGAGGCGGCCGAGGCGGCCGTCAACGCCCAGCGGCGCGGGCAGACGGCCGCGCCGTACGGCTCGGGCGCCAACAGCCTGGCGTTCCTCGCGCTCGCCCGCGGCCGGGTGCCCGAGGCGGCTCGGCACCTCGCCGAGAGCCGCGCCTCCTACGGCCCGCACGACCCGATGCCGCAGCACGACCTCCCGATCGCCTGCCTCACCCTCCAGGTCGCCGTCGCCGAGGGCCGCCTGGCCGACGCCCGCGCCGAACTGGCCCGGGCCCTGGAGTCAGGTTTCCCGCCCGGCACCCAGCGCTACGCCTGGCCCCTGCTGCTCGAAGCCGCCACGGCTGAGGCCGACGCCCGGGCACTGCCGGCCGCGCGGGACGGCCGTGAGGAGACCCTGGAGAGCATCTTCGAGGCCGCCAAACGCCTCACCACGAACGCCCCTGTCTGGCTCGCCCACGAGAAGTGGGTCCGCGCCGAACTTAGCCGCGCCGAACTCCGCCGCGCCGACAGCCACCGCGCCGAATTCCACGGCGCCGGAAGCCGGAGCGCCCCGGACACCTGGTCGGAGGTGGTGACCGCCTTCGAAACCCTGGAGCGCCCCTACGACCTCGCCCGCGTCCGGTACCGCCTGGCCGAGTCGCTGCTGACGGACGGCGGCGAGGCCGACGAGCGCGACCGCGCCACGGAACTGCTCCGCCTCGCCCATGCCGCAGCCCGCCACCTGGGGGCCCGGCCGCTCGCCGACGCCGCCACCGCGCTCGCCCAGCGCGCCCGACTCCCGCTGACGCCCGCCGCGGAACCGGCCCCCGCTCCCGCGGACCCCGCCGAG
Source organism: Streptomyces afghaniensis (assembly GCF_044327915.1). Taxonomy (NCBI): domain Bacteria; kingdom Bacillati; phylum Actinomycetota; class Actinomycetes; order Kitasatosporales; family Streptomycetaceae; genus Streptomyces; species Streptomyces afghaniensis. The sequence goes on along the minus strand of NZ_JBIRGJ010000012.1, from coordinate 260,390 downwards.
GCCCTCGGCCTGACCAGCAGGGAACGGGACGTGCTGCGCCTGGTCGCCGCCGGTCACACCAATCGCCGGATAGCGGAGGCGCTGTTCATCTCCCCGAAGACCGCGAGCGTCCACGTCTCCAACATCCTGGCGAAGCTCGGGGTCTCCGGCCGCGGCGAGGCGGCGGCGGTGGCCCACCGGCTGGGGCTGTTCCCGGCCGAATCCGTCATGCCCGGCCCGGCAGGCTGAGGCATACGCTGTAAAGGACGTCGGGGGAGTCGCGGCCCTGGGAGGCTCCGTGTTCAACATGTTCGAGGAACTGTTCTCACCTGGCCGCAAGCACACCCGTGACGAACAGAACCGCCTGGAGCTGACCCGTCAGGACACCGGGGACGCCGATCCCGGACGCGGGCCGATAGACCTGTCGTCCGGGAAGGTCGTCGTACGCCCGCCGCACGAGCCGGAGGACGAGAACTCCGGAAACGCCGAAAACTCGGAAGGCTCCGAGGACTGAGCCAGGCCCGACCCCGAAGCCCGGCCCCGGGCTATGTCACCCGCAGTTCCAGGATCCGGTCGTCCCCGTCCTTCGGACTGCCCCGGCCGTCCGTGTTGCTGGTCACCAGCCACAGCCGGTCACCGCCCGCCGGGACCACCGTGCGCAGCCGGCCGTACTCCTCCTCCAGGAACGCCTGAGGTTCGGCCGAGGCCGTGGTGCCGTTCAGCGGGATGCGCCACAGCCGCTTGCCGCGCAGGCCCGCCATCCAGACCGAACCCTCGGCGTAGGCGATGCCGCTGGGCGAGGCCTCGGCCGTGGTCCACTGGTCGACCGGGTTGTGGAACCCGGAGTCGCCGGATTTGCCCTCGGCCTCCGGCCAGCCGTAGTTGTCGCCGGGCTTGATCGCGTTGAGCTCGTCCCAGGTGTCCTGGCCGAACTCCGAGGCGAACAGCCGCTGCTTGGCGTCCCAGGCCAGGCCCTGCACATTGCGGTGGCCGTACGAGTACACCGGCGAGTTCCCGAACGGGTTGCCCGGCGCGGGCTCGCCCTCCGGGGTCAGCCGCAGAATCTTGCCGCCCACGGAGTCCTTGTCCTGGGACAGGCCCGTGTCACCGCTCTCACCCGTGCCGACGTACAGCATCTTGTCCGGGCCGAACTCGATCCGGCCGCCGTTGTGGACGAAGCCCTTGGGGATGCCCCTGAAGACCGTGTCGGGGGCGCCGAGCTGCTCGCCGGAGGGCTTCTTCTCGTCGTAGAGCATGCGGACGATGCGGTTGTCGGAGGCCGAGGTGAAGTACGCGTAGACCATGTGGTCCGAGGCGTACTCGGGGGACAGGGCGATGCCGAGCAGGCCGCCCTCGCCGGCGGCCGATACGCCCGGCACCTCGCCCAGCTCGGTCTTCTTGCCGGTCTTCTCGTCGACCCGGACGATCGTCCCGTCGTCCCGGGAGGAGACGAGCAGGCCGCCGCCGGGCAGCGGGGCGAGGCCCCAGGGGGAGTCCAGGCCCTCGGCGACGGTACGCACGACCTTCACCGAGCCCTTGGCGGGCGGTGTCTCCTCCGCGGCCTGCCCCGCGGGTGCGGAAGACCCCGGTGCGCTGCGGCTCGGGGAGGCGCTCCCGTCCGCTCCGGATGATCCTCCGCCGTCGGAGGAACAGCCGGCCGTCAGCAGGAGCGCGGCGGCGGCCAACACGGTCGGCACGGCTCGACGTTGCACGATCATGGTCCCTTCGACGGGGCAGGTCTTCTCCCTGTCATACACCGCAGGCGCCTCCCAAGTTCCCGATCACGGAACCCGGGACCGCGAACACGGGGTTTGCCCGAAACGAGCCCTTGCGCGGGGGCTCAGTCCCAGGACCCCTGGGCCGGCGGCAGTTCCGCCACCTCGCGCAGATCCTCGGTCGTCAGGCGCAGGGCCGCAGCGGCGGCGTTCTCCGTGACCCAGCGCTCCTGCTTCGTGCCGGGGATCGGGACCACGTGCCGGCCCTGGGCGAGGACCCAGGCGAGGGCGACCTGGGCGGCGGTGACGTGCTCGCCGTGGCGGCGGGCCACCCGGCGCAGGCCCGCGACGATCGGCTGGTTCGCGGCCATCATCTCGGCCGTGAAGCGGGGGTGGCGGGCCCGGAGGTCGTCCGCCTCGAAGCCCGCGCCGGGCCGCAGCCGGCCGGTCAGGAAGCCGTTGCCGAGCGGCATCGCCGCCAGGAACCCTATGCCCCGCGTCTCGCACCACGGCAGCAGCGTCTCCAGTGCCTCCGGCGACCACACCGACAGCTCGGCCTCCACGGCACTCACGGGGAACACCTGCTGCACCCGCTCCAGCTGCCGGATCGTCGCGTCGTGCAGCCGGGCCCCGGAGCGGCGGCCGGCCCGCGCGCCCACCGCGCACAGGCCCAACGCCCTTACCTTCCCGGCCCGGACGAGCTCCGCCATCGCGCCCCACGTCTCCTCGACGGGCACTTCCGGGTCGGCCCGGTGCAGCTGGTAGAGGTCTATGACGTCCGTCTGGAGGCGCCGCAGCGACGCGTCGCAGGCCCGTTTCACATACCCGGGGCGGCCGTTGGCGACGATGTGCTGGTCACCCACGAGCAGACCGACCTTCGTCGACACGAACGCGTCCGGCCGCCGCTCCTTCAACGCCCGCCCCACCAGCAGTTCGTTGGTGAAGGGGCCGTACATGTCGGCCGTGTCCAGCAGGGACGAACCCAGGTCGAGCGCCCGGTGCACCGCCCTGAGCGACTCGTCCCCACGCTGCCGCGACGCGCTGTACGCCCAGCTCATCGGCATGCACCCGAGTCCGACGGCCCCCACCGCGAGCGCCGCCGCGCCGATCGTCCTGCGCTCCACCTGGTCGTGACCCTCCCTGTTCCGGCCACCCCAACCTAACCTCTGGCGTCGCAGCCTCCTGACATAGCCTCCTGAGCATGACTGCTGACGTGTGGCTGCCCATCCCGCCGGACGAGATCGAGGGACTCCCCGAAGGCCCCGCCTACCGCTTCTGGAACGGCGAGGAGGACTTCCCCGCGGACCCGGCGGACTGCGTCTTCTACGTCGTCCCCTACATGAAGCCCAGCCCGCTGTGCGTGCGTCCGATGCCGGAGATGAGCCACGTACAGGTCGTGCAGACCCTCTCGGCCGGGATCGACCACGTGCAGCCGGGGCTGCGGCACCTGCGTCCGGGTGTGCGGCTGTGCAACGCGCGCGGAGTGCACGAGGCCAGCACCGGAGAGCTCACCCTCGCGCTGATCCTGGCCTCACTGCGCGGTGTCCCCGACTTCGTCCGCGCGCAGGACCGCGGGGAGTGGCTCGCCGGGTTCCGGCCCGCGCTCGCCGACAAGAACGTCCTCATCGTCGGATACGGATCGATCGGCGAGGCCATCGAGGACCGGCTCGTTCCGTTCGAGGTGGCGCGGGTGGCGCGCGTCGCGCGCTCCAAGCGCACCACGGCGCGCGGGCCGGTGCATCCGCTCACCGAACTCCCCGCGCTGCTCCCGGAAGCGGACATCGTCATCCTGTCCACGCCGCTCACGGAAAGCACGCGTGGCCTGGCCGGGGCCGACTTCCTGTCCCGCATGAAGGACGGAGCCCTCCTCGTCAACGTCGCCCGCGGCCCCGTCGTCGACACCAAGGCGCTGCTCGCCGAGCTGGAGGGCGGCCGCATCACCGCCGCCCTCGACGTCACCGACCCCGAGCCCCTGCCGCGCGAACATCCCCTGTGGCGTGCGCCGGGGGTACTCATCAGCCCGCACGTCGGCGGTCCCACCTCCGCGTTCCTGCCGCGCGCCAAGCGGCTCCTGGTGGACCAGTTGAACCGTTATGTGAACCGGGAGCCGCTGCGCAACGTGATCCTTACGACGGGTGCATCCGCCGGCTGATCCGAACTCGAGTACCGTCCGCAATCCTTCGGGCGCGGTGGGTACTCATATATCTATTGATCGTCACGGAGAGTAGAGAACCTATGTCCCTGAGTGACGAGACTGGTGTATCGTCCCGACAGGGGCAGCGCCGCGGACCGTTCGGCGCCGGGGATGGACACTTCGGACTGTGAGGGGGGCGACAGGCGATGCACGGCCTATGGACGAGCGATCCGACGGGGCGGGGCTGCCGGCGGCGACCCTGGCGGACGGCCGCGGGCAGACGCGGTCACCACGCCGATCACGGCGGGCACCACACCCACCACAGCGACCACCACACCGACCACAGCGATCACCGCCGCAGGCCCGGCAGCCGCAGAAGGCATGCCCAGCCGGCGCCCCGGGGCCCGCGGGACCCGGGAGCGGTGCGGACCGGGAGGGTCCGGTGAGCGCGCCGCCGACCCCCGCGCCCACGCTCGACGGAGCGCTGCGGGCACAGCCTCCGTCCCCCGGGGCGCTCCTGCCCCGCACGCCGGCCCCCGGCCCCCGGCCGGGCCCGGCCCTCCAGCTCGTCCTCGCCCTGGTCTGCGCGGGATACGCCGTCGGTTCCGCGCTCGGCTGGGGTTCGGGCGAACTGGCCCTGATCATGGGCGACTTCGGACTGAGCGCCGCGGCGGCCACCGCCGCCGTGTCGTGCTTCCTCTACGCCCGCAGCCGCCACACCCGCTTTCGACCCGCCTGGCTGCTGTTCGGCCTCTCCTCGGCCATGGCGGCCCTGGGCAACCTGGTCTGGGGGTGGTACGAGGTCGTCCTCGGACAGCCCGTGCCCAGTCCCAGCTACGCCGACCTGTTCTTCCTCTGCTTCGCCCCGCCCGCGATCGTCGGGCTGCTCGTGCTCGCCAAGCGGCCGGTCACCAAGGCCGGCTGGGTCTGCCTCGGCCTGGACGCCTGGCTGATCGGCGGCTCGCTGCTCACCCTGGCCTGGAGCCTCGCCCTCGCCCAGGCCGCGAAGTCCGAAGGGCCGAGCGTGGCGCACACCGCGCTGTCGCTGGCGTACCCGCTGCTCGACATCGCGCTGGTGAGCATGGTGCTCGCGCTGCACTTCAGGCGGTCCTCGGTGAACCGCTCCGCCGTCAACACCGCGATCGGCGCGCTCGCGCTGACCGTGATGTGCGACGCCCTGTTCACCTCACCCCTGATGCACTACGACTACCACTCCGGCCAGCTGCTCGACGCGGGCTGGTTCGCCGGCTCGCTGCTCCTGGCCTACGCCCCGTGGGCCGGGCCCCGCACGCCGGACACCGACCGGCACGGCCCGGACCGGCAGGGCACGGCAGGGCACACGCGCGTGGTGCACGAGCACGTGCCCGGGCAGCGCAGCGGCCCGCACCACCATGTGTCCCTGCCCGGAGGCGAGCTCGGCCGGTATCCGGCCGCGGCCCGGCCCATCGCCGGCTCGCTCGCCGCCCTCACGCCGTATCTCGCGGCGGCCGTGTGCACCCTGGGGATCCTCTACAACGTGCTCAACGGCCGCAGCGTCGACCGCGTGGTCCTGCTCACCGGCGGCACGGTCGTGCTGGCGCTGGTGGTGCGCCAGGGCATCATGCTGCTCGACAACATCACCCTCACCCAGGAACTGGCCCAGAAGGAGAACCACTTCCGCTCCCTGGTGCAGGGCTCCAGCGACGTCATCATGATCGCCGCACCCAGCGGCGTCCTGAGGTACGTCTCCCCGGCCGCCGCGGGTGTGTACGGCCGCCCTGCGGAGGAGCTGGTGGGCACGGAACTGGCCAACCTCATCCACCCCGAGGACCTGGGCTGCGTCGTGCACGAGGTGCGGCGTTTCCTCGCCGCCGACCCGGTCGGGGAACCCACTACGCGCATCGAGTGCCGATTCCGCTCGGGTGACGGAGGCTGGCTGAACGTCGAGTCGACCGTCAACCGGCATCACGGCGGCCTCATCTTCAACAGCAGGGACGTCACCGAAAGGGTCCGGCTCCAGGCCCAGTTGCAGCACAACGCCGAGCATGACCCGCTCACGGACCTGCCCAACCGGGCCCTGTTCACCAAGCGCGTCCAGCACGCCCTGTCGGGCCGCCGCGCCTCCGACCGGGGCGTGGCCCTGCGGAACACGGCCGTGCTGTTCATCGATCTCGACGGCTTCAAGGCCGTCAACGACACCATCGGGCACCAGGCCGGGGACGAGCTGCTCGTCCAGGCCGCCCGCCGTCTCCAGGACTCCGTCCGGCAGGGCGACACCGCCTCCCGGCTGGGGGGTGACGAGTTCGCGGCCTTGATCGTCGGGGACAACACCCGTGACAGGGCCGCACGGGAACGGCACATACTGGAGCTCGCCGACCGGCTCAGGACGACGCTGTCCCAGCCGTACGTCATCGACGGCCACGATGTCCGTGTCAACGCCTCCATCGGCGTGGCCTTCGCGGAGGCCGGCCTCGGCGCGGGCGATCTGCTGCGCAACGCCGACCTCGCGATGCACCGAGCCAAGGCGGGCGGCAAGGGCCGCGTCGAGCTGTACAAGCCGCAGATGCAGCAGGACGTCGTACGGAAGGCGGAGCTGGCCACGCGCCTGCGGGCCGCGCTGCACGACGGCGAGTTCACCCTGCTGCACCAGCCGGTGGTGTCCCTGGAGGACGGCCGGATCACGTCGGTGTCCGCGCAGGCGCGCTGGCGCTCCTCGCAGGGGGTGCTGTTCACCCCGGCGGAGTTCCTGCGGGTGGCCGAGGACAGCGACAAGACCGCCGAGCTGGGCCGCTGGATGATCGAGGAGGCCGTCGAGCAGGCCGCCGAGCGGCACGGGACCGGGCTGTCCGCGCCGGTGGTCGTCCGGATGACCGCCCGCCGGCTGCTGGACCGGTCGATGCCGCTCGGTTCGATCGAGGCGCTGCTCACGCGGCACGGGCTGCCGTCCGGGTCGCTGATCATCGAGCTGTCCGACGCCGACCCCAGGGCCGGCCTGGACGAGCTGGAGCGGCGTCTGGGCGCCCTCAGGCGGGTCGGGGTCCGGATCGCCCTGGACGGGTTCGGCAGTGGCTACGGGGCGATCACAGTGCTCAGGCGGCTGCCCGTCGACGTGCTGAAGCTCGACCGCGGTCTGGTCGAGGGCGTCGTCGAGTCGGCCCGCCTGTACAAAATCACCTGTGGGCTGCTGCGCATCGCCGGCGACCTCGGGCTGCAGTCCGTGGCCGAGGGGGTGGATCTGCCCGAGCAGGTCGTCGCCCTGCGCGCGATGGGCTGCACCCACGGGCAGGGCATGGCCTTCTCCGGGCCGCTCGACGAGTACCGGCTGCGCCGGGCGCTCGCTTCCGGCCATTATCCGGTGCCGCACGAACCGGCCGAACCGGCTTTCGCGGGCGGTGCCTCGCGGGTGTACAGCTCGGGTGTGTCCGCCGTCATCGGAGGCGGCACGGTCCTCCGCTCACATAATGAGACTCCCGTCCCACCCACTTGACAGTGGGTGCGTGCCGGGGGGAGGGTCTGTGCCATGCGCACCCGAATTCTCGTACTTGGAAAGCGCGTCGGCTGACGCTGAGCTTCGACCGCTCAGCGACCCCACCCGGCGCGCTCCCCTCGCTTGCCTTATGGCACGAGGGGTTTTTTGTTGCACAGGCACTGTCCGTGCAGCAGTCGAAAACCGCACGAACCTCGCAAAAACCCTCAGCATCTGAGAAGAGAATGCCGATGACCGAGCAGGCCACCGGGGCCCATCACCCGCAGCCCCGGCCCCGATCCGGAGGACAGCACTCCGCCCCCGAGCAGGTGACGGGCGCGCAGTCCCTCATCCGCTCCCTCGAGGAGGTCGGCGCCGACACGGTATTCGGCATTCCCGGCGGTGCGATCCTCCCGGCCTACGACCCGCTGATGGACTCCACCAGGGTGCGCCACGTCCTGGTCCGCCACGAGCAGGGCGCCGGTCACGCGGCCGAGGGCTACGCGCAGGCCACCGGCAAGGTCGGCGTCTGCATGGCGACGTCCGGACCCGGCGCCACCAACCTGGTCACCCCGATCGCCGACGCGCACATGGACTCCGTGCCGATGGTCGCGATCACCGGCCAGGTGGCGTCCAAGGCGATCGGCACGGACGCCTTCCAGGAGGCGGACATCGTCGGCATCACCATGCCGATCACCAAGCACAACTTCCTCGTCACCAAGGCCGAGGACATCCCGCGGGTCATCGCGCAGGCGTTCCACATCGCCTCCACCGGCCGCCCCGGCCCGGTCCTGGTCGACATCGCCAAGGACGCCCTGCAGGCGAAGACCACGTTCTCCTGGCCGCCCACCATGGACCTGCCCGGCTACCGGCCCGTCACCAAGCCGCACGCCAAGCAGATCCGCGAGGCCGCCAAGCTGATCACCCAGGCCCGCCGGCCCGTGCTGTACGTCGGCGGCGGCGTGCTCAAGGCCAAGGCCACCGCCGAGCTGAAGGTCCTCGCCGAGCTCACCGGCGCGCCCGTCACCACCACCCTGATGGCGCTCGGCGCGTTCCCCGACGACCACCCGCAGCACCTCGGCATGCCCGGCATGCACGGCTCCGTGGCCGCCGTCACCGCCCTGCAGAAGGCCGACCTGATCGTCGCGCTCGGCGCCCGCTTCGACGACCGCGTCACCGGCAAGCTGGACAGCTTCGCGCCCTTCGCCAAGATCGTCCACGCGGACATCGACCCGGCCGAGATCGGCAAGAACCGCGCCGCCGACGTGCCGATCGTCGGCGACGCCCGCGAGGTCATCGCCGACCTGATCCAGGCCGTGCAGAAGGAGCACAGCGAGGGCCACCAGGGCGACTACAGCATGTGGTGGAACGACCTGAACCGCTGGCGCGAGACCTACCCGCTCGGCTACGACCAGCCCGGCGACGGCTCGCTCTCCCCGCAGCAGGTCATCGAGCGCATCGGGCAGCTCGCGCCCGAGGGCACGATCTTCGCGGCGGGCGTCGGCCAGCACCAGATGTGGGCCGCCCACTTCATCAAGTACGACAAGCCGGGCACCTGGCTGAACTCCGGCGGCGCCGGGACGATGGGCTACGCCGTCCCGGCCGCCATGGGCGCCAAGGCCGGCGCACCCGAGCGGGCCGTCTGGGCCATCGACGGCGACGGCTGCTTCCAGATGACCAACCAGGAGCTCACCACCTGCGCCCTGAACAACATCCCGATCAAGGTCGCCGTCATCAACAACGGCGCCCTCGGGATGGTCCGCCAGTGGCAGACCCTCTTCTACAACCAGCGGTACTCCAACACGGTGCTGCACTCCGGCCCGGACGACGTCAACCCCGAGGCCCGCGGCACCCGCGTCCCCGACTTCGTGAAGCTGTCGGAGGCCATGGGCTGCTACGCCATCCGCTGCGAGTCCCCGGACGACCTCGACAAGGTCATCGAGGAGGCGAACTCGATCAACGACCGCCCGGTCGTCGTCGACTTCATCGTCCACGAGGACGCGATGGTCTGGCCGATGGTCGCCGCCGGCACCTCCAACGACGAGATCATGGCCGCCCGGGACGTCCGCCCCGACTTCGGCGACAACGAAGACGACTGAGCGAGAGAGACCGAAGAGATCATGTCCAAGCACACGCTCTCCGTCCTGGTGGAGAACACCCCCGGCATCCTCGCCCGGATCGCCGCGCTGTTCTCCCGCCGCGGCTTCAACATCGACTCGCTCGCCGTCGGCGTCACCGAGCACCCCGACATCTCCCGGATCACCATCGTCGTGGGGGTGGAGGACCTGCCGCTGGAGCAGGTGACCAAGCAGCTCAACAAGCTCGTCAACGTGCTGAAGATCGTCGAGCTGGAGCCGTCGCAGGCGGTGCAGCGCGAACTCGTCCTGGTGAAGGTGCGCGCCGACAACGAGACGCGCTCCCAGATCGTCGAGATCGTCCAGCTGTTCCGTGCCAAGACCGTCGACGTCTCCCCGGAGGCCGTCACCATCGAGGCCACTGGATCCGGCGAGAAGCTGTCCGCCATGCTCAAGATGCTGGAGCCGTACGGCATCAAGGAGCTCGTCCAGTCCGGCACGATCGCGATCGGCCGTGGTGCCCGTTCCATCACGGACCGGTCGCTGCGCGCCCTGGACCGGTCGGCCTAAGACCTGAAACGGGCGGTCGGCGCGCCGCCGGCCGCCCGTATTCCGAGACCCTCAGACTTCCCTTCCGCCCCCCGTCATACGGTGGGACGCAACACCTGCACTCCCGAGGAGAGAACCCAAAGTGGCCGAGCTGTTCTACGACGCCGACGCCGACCTGTCCATCATCCAGGGCCGCAAGGTCGCGGTCATCGGGTACGGCAGCCAGGGCCACGCCCACGCGCTGTCGCTCCGTGACTCGGGTGTCGACGTCCGCGTCGGTCTGCACGAGGGCTCCAAGTCCAAGGCCAAGGCCGAGGAGCAGGGCCTGCGCGTGGTGACGCCGTCGGAGGCCGCCGCCGAGGCCGACGTCATCATGATCCTCGTCCCGGACCCGATCCAGGCCCAGGTCTACGAGGAGCACATCGCCCCCAACCTGAACGACGGCGACGCGCTGTTCTTCGGCCACGGCCTGAACATCCGCTACGGCTTCATCAAGCCCCCGGCCGGCGTGGACGTCTGCATGGTCGCCCCGAAGGGCCCGGGCCACCTGGTCCGCCGCCAGTACGAGGAGGGCCGCGGCGTTCCCTGCATCGCCGCCGTCGAGCAGGACGCCACCGGTAGCGCCTTCGCGCTGGCCCTGTCGTACGCCAAGGGCATCGGCGGCACCCGCGCCGGCGTCATCAAGACGACCTTCACCGAGGAGACCGAGACCGACCTGTTCGGTGAGCAGGCCGTCCTCTGCGGTGGTACGGCCGCGCTGGTGAAGGCGGGCTTCGAGACGCTGACCGAGGCCGGCTACCAGCCGGAGATCGCGTACTTCGAGTGCCTGCACGAGCTGAAGCTGATCGTGGACCTCATGTACGAGGGCGGCCTGGAGAAGATGCGCTGGTCGATCTCCGAGACCGCCGAGTGGGGCGACTACGTCACCGGCCCGCGCATCATCACCGACGCCACCAAGGCCGAGATGAAGAAGGTCCTCGCCGAGATCCAGGACGGCTCCTTCGCGCAGCAGTGGATGGACGAGTACCACGGCGGTCTGAAGAAGTACAACGAGTACAAGAAGCAGGACTCCGAGCACCTCCTGGAGACCACCGGCAAGGAGCTGCGCAAGCTCATGAGCTGGGTCGACGAGGAGGCGTAAGCCTCACGGCCGGGGGGCCGGAGCGACAGGCTCCGGCCCTTTCGGCTGACCCGGGGTAACGTCGGTGGTACGGCGTTGTCCATCCCGTCCGGCCACGGACGGGTGATCCTTCCGCAGCGGCGTAAGACGACGCCCTCGGCGCCACTAGACTGCTGCACTACATACGCGTCAGGCCCACAGCGTCGTGCGTCTTCCACGCGGCTAGCCCCCTCCACCGCCTGCGGCCGTCGGGACGGCCGTCCGCAGCATTGGACTTGTGAGGACTCACGTGAGCTCGAAACCAGTCGTACTCATCGCTGAAGAGCTGTCGCCTGCCACCGTCGACGCGCTGGGCCCGGATTTCGAGATCCGGCACTGCAACGGCGGGGACCGAGCCGAACTGCTCCCCGCCATCGCCGACGTGGACGCGATCCTGATCCGTTCGGCCACCAAGGTCGACGCCGAGGCGATCGCCGCCGCGAAGAAGCTCAAGGTCGTCGCGCGAGCCGGCGTCGGCCTGGACAACGTGGACGTCTCCGCCGCCACCAAGGCCGGCGTGATGGTCGTCAACGCCCCCACCTCGAACATCGTGACCGCCGCCGAGCTGGCCTGCGGTCTCCTCCTCGCCACCGCCCGCAACATCCCGCAGGCCAACGCCGCGCTGAAGAACGGCGAGTGGAAGCGCAGCAAGTACACGGGTGTCGAGCTGGCCGAGAAGACCCTCGGCGTCGTCGGCCTCGGCCGCATCGGCGCGCTCGTCGCCCAGCGCATGTCCGCCTTCGGCATGAAGGTCGTCGCCTACGACCCCTACGTGCAGCCGGCCCGGGCCGCGCAGATGGGCGTCAAGGTGCTGTCGCTGGACGAGCTGCTCGAGGTCTCCGACTTCATCACCGTCCACCTGCCGAAGACCCCCGAGACGCTCGGTCTGATCGGCGACGAGGCGCTGCGCAAGGTCAAGCCGAGCGTGCGCATCGTCAACGCCGCGCGCGGCGGGATCGTCGACGAGGAGGCGCTGTACTCCGCCCTCAAGGAGGGCCGGGTCGCCGGTGCCGGCCTCGACGTGTATGCCAAGGAGCCGTGCACCGACTCGCCGCTCTTCGAGTTCGACCAGGTCGTCGCCACCCCGCACCTCGGTGCCTCCACCGACGAGGCGCAGGAGAAGGCCGGTATCGCCGTCGCCCGCTCGGTGCGCCTCGCGCTCGCCGGTGAGCTCGTGCCGGACGCGGTGAACGTCCAGGGCGGCGTCATCGCCGAGGACGTCAAGCCGGGCCTGCCGCTCGCCGAGCGCCTGGGCCGGATCTTCACCGCGCTCGCCGGTGAGGTCGCGGTCCGCCTCGACGTCGAGGTGTACGGCGAGATCACCCAGCACGACGTGAAGGTGCTGGAGCTGTCCGCCCTCAAGGGTGTCTTCGAGGACGTCGTCGACGAGACGGTGTCGTACGTCAACGCCCCGCTGTTCGCCCAGGAGCGCGGCGTCGAGGTGCGGCTGACCACCAGCTCGGAGGCGACCGAGCACCGCAACGTCGTCACGGTGCGCGGCACCCTCGCCGACGGCGAGGAGGTGTCGGTCTCCGGCACGCTCGCCGGCCCCAAGCACCTCCAGAAGATCGTCGCCGTCGGCGAGTACGACGTCGACCTCGCGCTCGCCGAGCACATGGTCGTCCTGAAGTACGAGGACCGGCCGGGTGTCGTCGGCACGGTGGGCCGCATCCTCGGTGAGGCGGGCATTAACATCGCCGGTATGCAGGTGTCGCGGGCCGTGGCCGGCGGCGAGGCGCTGGCGGTGCTGACCGTGGACGACACGGTGACCTCCGGTGTGCTGGCCGAAGTGGCGGCCGAGATCGGTGCGACCTCGGCGCGTTCGGTGAACCTGGTCTGATGCCTCCCGGGGGCTGACGCCCCCGGGCCCTGTTCGCCCCCGAACGGGTTCGTCTTCACACGCCGGACGGGCTGAGTCGGTCAGCTCGTCCGGCGTTTTGGCGTACCCGGACCCGCCGCAGTGTCACCGTCGCCGCCACGGCCACCCCGACCAGCAGCACGGCGCTCGTGACCGCCGCCGCGTGCATCCCGCTGGTGAAGGCGTCGCGTGCCGCCGTCGCCAGGGCGTCTCCCGCGCGCCCCGGAAGCCGGTCGGCGACGGCCAGGGCGCCGCCCAGTGTCTCGCGGGCCACAGCGGGCGCCGAGGCCGGCATCTCGTGGCGGTAGACGGCCGTACCGATGGAGCCGAGGAACGCCATGCTCAGCGCGCCGCCGAACTCCGTGCCGGTCTCCAGCAGCGACGAGGCCGCGCCCGCCTTCTCCACCGGGGCGGCGCTCAGGGCCAGGTCGGCCACCTGGGACATGACGGCGACGACACCGCAGGCCAGGACGGCACACGCGGCCAGCAGCAGCCAGAGGGATTCCGTGCCGGTCAGGGCCAGCAGTACATAGCCCGCCGCGGTGACCGCGAAGCCTCCGCCGACGACGTACGCGCGGGGCACGCCGCGCTGCACGAGTTGGGCGCTGACCGGGGCCGCCAGTCCGATGGGCACCGACGGCAGCAGGCTCCACAGGGCTGCTTCGAGAGGGCTCTTGTCCAGGACCGACTGGATGTACTGGGTCGTGAAGTAGGCCGAGCCCATCATGCCGAACGCGGCGACGAGGTTGAGGACGACGGCCGGGGTGAAGCCGCGGCTGCGGAACAGTGCCGGTGAGATCAGTGGGGAGACCGCCGTGCGCTGGCGGTGGACGAACAGTGCGGCGAAGAGCAGGCCGACCGTCACCGACAGGACGTACCGAACGTTCCAGCCCTGCGACGCGAGCTCCTTCAGGCCGTAGATCACGGGGAGCACCGCCGCCATCGACAGGGGAACGCTCAGCCAGTCGAAGCGGCCCCGGCCCGGGCTCCTCGACTCGGGCAGCAGGACGGGCCCCAGGACCAGCAGCAGCACCATCGCGGGCAGGTTGACCAGGAAGACCGAGCCCCACCAGAAGTGCTCGACGAGCACACCGCTCATCACCGAGCCGAGCGCGATGCCGGCCGTCATCACACCCGACCAGATTCCGATCGCCTTGGTGCGCTGGGCGGGGTCGGTGAACATCGTGCGCACCAGCGCCATCGTCGACGGCATCAGCGTCGCGCCGCCGATGCCGAGGACCGCGCGGGCGGCGATCAGGGTCTCGGCGCTGTCCGCGTAGGCCGCGACCAGGGAGGCCGCGCCGAAGGCGGCGGCGCCGAACAGCAGAAGCCTGCGGCGGCCGATGCGGTCGCCCAGCGAGCCCATCGTCATCAGCAGGCCGGCCAGCACGAAGCCGTAGATGTCGAAGATCCACAGCTGCTGGGTGGCGCTCGGTTCCAGGTCGGCGCTGATCGCGGGGATCGCGAAGTAGAGGACGGACACGTCCATCGAGACCAGCAGCAACGGCAGCATCAGCACGCCGAGCGCCGTCCATTCGCGGCGGCCGGCGCGGGCCGGCGGGTTGGGGTTCGTCGTCATGGAGCAGGACTGTACGGGCGTATTAAACGCTTGTCTAGTACGCTTGTTTAAGACGCACGTCTGGATGCCGGAGTAGGGTGACGAGCCATGGGACACCGTGAGGATCTGCTGGAAGGCGCGAAGCGCTGCCTGCTGGCGAAGGGCTTCCTGCGCACGACCGCGCGCGACATCGTCAAGGAGTCGGGGACGAACCTGGCGTCGATCGGCTACCACTACGGCTCGAAGGACGCGCTGCTCGCAGAGGCGTACCTGGCGCTGGTCGGTGAGCTCTCCGATGCCTTCGACGGCGAGAAGCCCGGGGGGAGCACGGCTGAGCCCGGCTCGCTGGAGCGGTTCCAGGAGGTGTGGTCCAACATCATCGGGACCATGCGAGAGCCCGGTTCGATGTGGCGCCTCAGCATGGAGATCGTGGCCATGGGGGATCAGTTGCCCGTGGTGCGCGAGCACCTGGCGCAGCAGCAGCGGGATGCCGAGCGTGCCCTGGTCGCGCTATTCACGGGGGTTCGTGAAGAGGACGTCCCGGACGAGACCCTCGACACGCTCGGCAGGTTCTACACGACCCTGATGACGGGCCTCATCGCACAGTGGAACTTCGACCCCGAGCGTGCGGTCGACGCCGACGCGCTCACCGAAGGCCTGCGCCGGGTGATCGAGGCGGCTGCCCGGACGTGACGCGCCCCTCCCGCATCTCGACCACCCGGTCCGCCACGTGCCGGACGACCGCCCGGTCGTGGCAGATGAACAGGTAGCCGAGGCCCAGGTCGTCCTGGAGGCCGGCGAGCAGGTTCAGTACGCCCGCGCGTACCGACGGGTCGAGTGAGGACACCGGCTCGTCGAGCACCAGCAGCCGCGGTTCGGAGGCCAGGGCGCGGGCGATGCCGGCGCGCTGGCACTGCCCTCCGGAGAGTTCGTGCGGCCGGCGGTCGCCGTACGCGGGGTCGAGTCCGACCCGGTCGAGGAGTTCGGCGACCCGGGCCGGGCCGTCGGCGGGATGCCAGCGACCCTGGATCTTCAGCGGTTCGGCGATGGCGTCGCGGATGCGGTGGCGGGGGCTCAGCGAGCCGTACGGGTCCTGGAAGACCGGCTGCATCCGGGGACGCAGCGGGCGCAGTTCGCGTTCGGTGAGGGACGTCAACTCCCGTCCCTCGAAACGGACTTCACCGGCCGCCGGGCGGTGCAGCTGGAGTACCGCCAGGGCCGTGGAGGACTTGCCGCAGCCGGACGGGCCGTTCAGGGCGAGGGTCTCGCCGGCGGCCAGGGTGAAGGAGACGCCGTCCACGGCGGTGACCTGGCCGTAGCGGACGACCAGGTCGCGGACGTCGAGCAGGGGATCGGTCATGCGGGCTGCCCCTCCTTCAGGAACAACTCGGTGGCCGGGTGGGGCAGTTCCTCCCAGCGGTGGCACGCGACCAGGCGTCCGGACACCGGCCGGGGCTCCGGGTCCGCCGTGTGGCAGGCGTCCGCGGCGAGCGGGCAGCGCGGGGCGAAGGCGCAGCCCGGCGGGAGCGTGCCCGGGGCGGGCGGGGTGCCGCGCAGGGCCGGGAGACGGCGGCCCGTCGCGTGCTGCGGGAGGGACGCCAGCAGGCCGGCCGTGTACGGTGCCCGGGGACGGGCCAACACCTCGTCCGCCGGGCCGAGTTCGGTGAGGCGCCCGGCGTACATCACCAGCACCCGGTCGGCGTGCCCGCGTACGGCGTCCATGTCGTGCGTGACCAGGACGAGCGCGGCGCCGACCGCCTCCCGCTGCTCGGCGAGCAGCCGCAGCACCCGGTCGCGGCGCTCCTCGTCGAGGGCGGTGGTGGGTTCGTCGGCGACCACGACGTCCGGTTCGTTGATCGTGGCCATGGCGATCACCGCGCGCTGCCGCATGCCGCCGGAGTACTCGTGCGGATACGCCCGCGCCTTGCGTGCCGCGTCCGGGATGCCGACACGGTCCAGGGCCGCGACCGCCCTGGCCCGGGCCTCGGTGCGTGAGACCCCGGCCACCGACCGTACGGCGGCGGCGAGTTGGTCGCCCACCCGGTGCACGGGGGACAGGGCGGACAGGGCGTCCTGCGGGACGAGGGAGATCCGCCGGCCCCGGTGGGCCGACAGGTCCGGGCTGATCGTCCCGCTCGTCGTCGCGCCGCGCGGCAGCATGCCGAGGAGCGCGCGGGCCGTGAGGGACTTGCCCGCTCCCGACTCGCCGACGATCGCCAGCACTTCGCGAGGCCGGACGTCGAAGGACAGGCCGCGCACGGCCTCGACCCCGTCGAAGGCGATCCGCAACTCGCGCACCGACAGCAGTGCCTCAGACTCCAACGGGGGCCTCCTTCGTCATCGTGACCGGAGTCGGGGTGGCTCGCCGTACCCTCCGGCCCTGGGTGAGTGCCGCGCCCGACACCGCGAGGCCCGCCAGCAGGGCCAGCGCCACCGCCGGGGCGAGGGCCGCCCACGGGGCGCGCTCCACATAGGCGCGGGACTCGTCGAGCAGCAGACCCCACTCGGGGGCGGGCGGCTGGGCGCCCAGGCCCAGGAAGCCCAGCGAGGCCAGGGCCAGGGCGATGCCCGGCAGGCGCAGCAGGGCGTGACGGGCGACCGGGCCGGCCACCGACGGCAGGACGTGCCGGGTGAGGATCCAGAACGGGCTCGCCCCGATGGCCCGTTGGGCGGTCAGGAACGCCGACGCGCGCACCTCCTGCACCAGCGCCGCCGCGTGCGCGGACAGGGCCGGCCAGGAGATCAGCGCGACCGCGAGGGCCGCGCCGCCGGTGCCCGGGCCGACGGCCGCCGCGACCAGGATGCCGACGATCACCGGAGGCAGGGCGTTGGCGATGTCCGCCGCGCCCTCCGCGATCCGGGGCAGGAAACCCAGGGCGAGCGCGACCAGCAGGCTCAACAGGCAGACGGCCGCCGCCGTGCCGACCGTGGAGGCGGCGCCGTGGCCGAGGCGCGCGAGCACGTCACGGCCGAGGCCGTCGGTGCCGAGCGGGTGCGCCCAGGAGGGCGCGGCCAGCCGGGCCATGGTGTTGACGGCGTACGGATCGCGCAGCAGACCCCAGCCGATGGTCACGGCGAGGACGGTGAACAGCGACAACGGGACCGCGGGATGGGCGCGCACCGGCCGTGCCGGGGGCAGCGCCAGCGAGGCGTCCCGCAGGGCCGGGCCCAGCAGCCGCCGCCGGGCGAGCGCCGCCAGCGCGCCCGTGACCAGGCCGAGCGCGAGCAGCGCGAGCACCGCGCCCTGGAGCAGCGGCAGGTCCTGCGACTTGGCCGCGCCGAGCGCGGTGCGGCCGATGCCCGGCACCGCGAAGACCGTCTCCACGGCGACCGCGCCGCCGGTGAGCCCCACGGCGACCATCCCGAACTGCGGGACCAGCGGCGGCAGGACGCGGCGCAGCGCCGCCCCCGCGATCCGCGCCCGGCTCACCCCGGCGCCCCGCCACAGCTCCACCCACCGCTCGTCGAGCACGGCGGGCAGCGCGTCCGCGACCAGACGGCCGAGCAGCCCGCCACCGGGGACGCCGAGGGCCACGGCGGGCAGGACCATGTTCTGCGGCCCCATCCAGCCCGACGTCGGCAGCCATCCCAGCCACACCCCGAACACCAGCAGCGCGACCGTGGCCAGCAGGAACTCGGGCACGGCGGCCAGCATCGCCGCCCACGCCCCGGCCGAGGCCCGTCCCCGCACCAGCACCGGCGCGACCAGCGCGCACGCCAGCAGCAGGGCCACCACGAGCGAGGCACCCATCAGCGCCAGCGACACCTGGAGCCCGGAGATGACGGAGGGCAGGACCTCGGTGCCCGACACCCAGGACGTGCCGAGGTCGCCGCGCAGCAGGTCCGAGGCCCAGCCGCCCAGCAGGGAAAGGGGCCCGGCGTCCAGACCGAGGTCCCGCCGCACGGAGTCCAGCGCCTCCTCGGTCGGGTCCTGCTCGGCGGAGCGGGCCCGCAGCACGGCCAGGGCCGGGTCCCGGCCGGAGAGCCAGGGCAGCAGGCCGACGGCGGCCAGGACGGCGATCAGGCAGAGGAGGCGGGTCAGCGCGGCGGCGCCGGCCAACCGCCGGATACGGGCCTTCACTTGACGTAGGTGTCCGCCGTGACCAGTTCCCGCTCGCGCGGGTCGTGGGCAGCGCCGGTCACGCCGGCGGCGTCGCCCTGGATCACGCGCTCGTGCAGCATGGGCACGGCCGCGTCCGTGCCGAGCACGGCGGCCTCGGCGGCGACGACCGCCTTGCGCCGGGCGTCGCCGGTCGGCGTCTCGCCGGCCTTCTTCAGGGCCTTGTCCACGGCCGGGTCGGCGAGCTGGGGGATGTTGAAGGAGCCGTCGGAGGCGAAGTCGCTGTAGAGGTAGGCGGCCGGGTCACCGGAGTCGAGGACGGTGGCGCGGGAGAGGATGAACGCGTCGAACGCGCCCGCCAGCGCGTCGGATTCGATGTTGGCGTACTCACGGACGTCGAGCTTCACCTTGAACCCGGCCTTCTGGAGCTGCTGTTGCAGCGCGGCGGCGACCTCGGGCAGTTCGGCGCGGTCGGTGAAGGTGCCGATGGTGATCGTCCTGCCGACCGGGTCGCCGGCCTTCACCCGCTTCACCGGCTTCCGCAGCTCGGCCGCCCAGGGCAGGGCGGGGCCGAGCAGCCCCTCGGCGACGTCGGCGCGCCCCTCGTACACGCCCTTCACGATCGACTCGGCGTCGATCGCCTCGCGTGCCGCCGCCCGCAGCGCGGCGTCCTTGAAGGGGCCCTTGCCGGTGTTGAGGTACAGGGTGTTGGTGCGCGGCATGGGCACCTCGGTGATCAGGTCCTGGTCCAGCACCGCCGCCTGCGACACCGGTACCGCCTCGACGATGTCGGCCTCGCCGCTGCGCAGGGCCGCGGCACGGGCGGTGCCGTCCGGCACGAACCGCACGTCGATGCCGGGGGCCTTGGCCTTCTTCCCCCAGTAGCCGTCGTAGCGGTCGAGAGCGGCGGAGGAGGTGCCGTTGACCTTGGTCAGCTCGAAGGGGCCGGTGCCCGCGCCGACAGGGCTGACGGTCTTCCCCCGGTAGGCCTTGGCGGCCAGGATCGACAGCTGCGGGGAGCTCAGCCGCTGCGGAACCAGGGGGTCCTCGGTGGCGGTGGTGACAGTGACCTTGTCGCCGTCGGCCTTCGCGGTCAGGTCGACGCCGTCGAGGATGCGGGGCTTGGGGGAGGCGGCGGCGGCCTTGGTGAGGGAGGTGACGACGGTCTCGGCGGTGAGCTTCGTCCCGTCGTGGAAGGTGACGCCGTCGCGCAGGGTGAAGGTCCAGTTCCGGCCGGACTGGGACCATCCGGTGGCCAGCGCCGGCTCGGCGTCACCGTCCGCGTCCAGTTTCACCAGGGTCTCCGCCGTGGACCAGCGCGACAGCTTGAAGGCGTCGTCCGACAGCGGGGACAGCCCCGAGCGCGGTGGCTGCATCATCGCGACGCGAATCCGCTTGCCCCCTGCCCCGGTGTCGTCGGTGGCCGACTGCCCACCGGAGAAGCAGCCGGTGAGCAGGGCGGAAGCCGCGCTGAGGGCAGTGAGGGGGACGAGACGGGCGGGGACGCGCACGGGACACCTCGGTCAAGGCCTGGTAAATGATTGAAAGCGCCACGACCGTAGCATGATGACAATCGTTTTCAGAAGCGGTCCCGGCTGCCCTACCCGGCTGCCGGGCCGCCCCGCCGCCCGGCTGTCAGGGCACGGAGCGGAACCCGACCGCCCGTGCAGGCGACGGGAGTCACCCGGACGGCCCGCTGTCCTGACCGTGTGCGAGCCGGGCCCCCTTCAGGGCCATGTGCAGGAGCAGGCGGTCCTCGCCGTCGTCCAGGTCCAGACCCGTGAGCTTCTCGATCCGGGAGAGGCGGTAGTACAGGGTCTGGCGGTGGATGCCCAGCTCGGCGGCGGCCCGGGCGGCCTGGCCGGCGCAGTCGAGGTAGACCTCGGCGGTACGGGCCAGCTCCCGGTGGACGGGGAAGAGCAGGGCGTGCACCGCGGGGTCGTGGGCCACCTCCGGCGGCAGGGCGGTGAGCAGCCGGAACGGCCCGATCGACGCCCACTCGGCGACGGGCCCCAGCCGGGGTTCGGCCAACGCGGCCCGCGCCGCCGCCGATGCCTCCCACCAGGCGGTCCCCAGCTCGGCGAGACCGGAGCGGGGCGTCGCGAGACCGGCGGCGGGGGAGCGGGAGCCGGTGCCCGCTCCACGCGGGGCGCCGCCGGCCGGGGCGCCCGAGGTGCCGGTCGCTCCGCGCGAGGCGCTGCCGGCCGGTCCGGCTGAAGCGGTGCCGGCGCCCGGTCCGCCTCGCGCGCCCGTGGACGTTCCTCGTGCCGGGCTCGTCGCCGCCCCCCGCGCGTCAGGCCCCGTCGGACCGCCCGCCCGCTCCAGCAGGCGGGCCGCCGCTGTCGTCGCCGGGGTCAGTACGTCCGCCGAGCGCAGGCGGATCAGGACGGCCACGCACTGGGACGAGGCTCCCCACGGCACGGTGCACAGGGCTGTCGCGCCCGGCATCGTGCGGACCGAAGGGGCGTCGTCGGGGTCGGCCGTGGGCCAGGGGGCGACACAGAGCACCGCGTGGAGACCGTCGGCGCGGGGGCCGAGGGCGGTGCGGAGTTCCGCGATGGCCATGTCGCGCTGCCAGTCGCGGTCGGCCGTGAGGACGGCCCGCAGTTCCCGGCTGAGGTCGGCGCCGTGCTGGGCCTCGTCCGCGAGCAGCGCCCCGATCCTGGTCGTGACCTGCATGGCGGCCGAGAGCTGGCGTTCGCTCGGGCCGGGGTCGTCGTCCAGCAGCCAGATGTAGCCGTGGACCACGCCCCGGTGCCGGACGGGCAGGCAGATCCGGCCCCGGTACACCCCGGCTTCCGGCGTCGGCGGGATACGGACCGGGCCGGTCGCACGCGTGATGCCGAAGCCCTCGAACCACGCCCGGACGGCCGCCGTCGAGCGGCGGGTCAGGATCGAGCGGGTGCGCACCGGGTCCAGGGCCGACGGATCGAGGTCACCCTCACTGTCGTACGCGCCGAAGGCGATCAGCTCGAAGTCCCGGTTCTCCAGCGTCGCGGGCGCCCCGAGCAGCTCGGAGATCTCGTCGACCAGCTCCTCGTAGTCACCCCTGTGTTCCGACGTCATCCGGGCATTGTCCCGCACTCCAGGGGACCCTTCATACATCTGTCTGAGATCTGCGGCACGGATGCGTGACAGCTGTCGATGGCCGACGATCGGGGGGATCCTTAGGTTTCACGGTGGTTCTCCGCGCCGTACCCGAAGCGTCATCCGCCCGGGGTCCGGCCATCCGTTGGTTGTGCTCTGGAGGTGCCCCGTGCTGGGTCCCGTGATTCTCGCCGCGTCGCGCAGCGACCGGATGCGACGCCTGGTTTCGGCGGCCCCGGTGACCAAACAGGTCGTCGACCGATTCATCGCGGGCGAGGACGTCGACGACGTCGTGCCGGTCATCCGGGAGCTCACGGGGCAGGGCCTGGAGCTGACCATGGACGTCGTCGGCGAGGACATCACCAACCCCGCCCAGGCCGCCGCCGCGCGGGACGCCTACCTGGAGCTGATCGACCGCCTGAAGCCGCTGGAGCTCGGCACCCGCGCCGAGATGTCCGTGAAGCTGTCGATGTTCGGGCAGGCGCTGGACGGCGGCCACGAACTGGCCCTCGCCAACGTCCGCCCGGTCGTCGAGGCCGCCGCCGAGATCGGCACCACGGTCACCCTGGACGCCGAGGACCACACCACCCTCGACTCGATGTTCGCCATCCACGACGAGCTGCGGAAGGACTTCCCGCAGACCGGGTGCGTCATCCAGGCCTACCTCTTCCGCACCGAGGCCGACGCCCGCCGCCTCGCCGCGAACGGCAGCCGGGTGCGCCTGGTCAAGGGCGCGTACAAGGAGCCGGGCTCGGTCGCGTATCTGGACAAACACGAGATCGACCGGGCATACGTCCAGACCCTCAGGACGTTGATGGAGGGGGAGGGGTACCCGATGATCGGGTCCCACGACCCGCGCCTGATCGCCATCGGCCAGGAGCTCGCCCACCGCGCCGGGCGAAAGCTCGACGAGTACGAGTTCCAGATGCTCTACGGCATCCGCACCGAGGAGCACCTGCGACTGGCCGCTGAGGGCCACCGGATGCGCGTGTACACGGCCTACGGCACCGACTGGTACGGCTACTTCATGCGCCGACTCGCGGAGAAGCCGGCCAACCTGCGCTTCTTCGCCCGCTCGATGCTGACGAAGGGCTGAGAGCCCGACAGGGCTGAGAGCCCACCAAGGACTGAGGCTCGTCAAGGGCTGAGACCGAAACACCGCTCAGTAAGGAGTTACGGAAAACATGGACGCTGTGACCCAGGTCCCCACCCCCGTCAACGAGCCGGTGCACGGCTATGCCCCCGGCTCGCCCGAGCGTGCCCGGCTGGAGGCCCGGCTGAAGGAGCTGGCCGACAACCCCGTCGACCTGCCCTGCACCATCGGCGGCGAGAAGCGGATGGGCGGCGGTGAGGCCTTCAAGGTCGTCCAGCCGCACAACCACCAGGCCGTGCTCGGCACGTACCGCAACGCCACGCAGGCGGACGCCCAGGACGCCATCGACGCGGCCCTGGCCGCCGCGCCCGCCTGGCGTGCCATGTCCTTCGACGACCGCGCGGCGATCATCCTGCGCGCCGCCGAGCTGCTGTCCGGCCCCTGGCGCGAGACGCTCGCCGCCTCCACCATGCTCGGCCAGTCCAAGACCGCCCAGCAGGCCGAGATCGACACGCCCTGCGAGCTGATCGACTTCTGGCGGTTCAACGTCTCCTACGCCCGCAAGCTCCTTGCCGAGCAGCCCCCGGCCAACTCCCCGGGTGTGTGGAACCGTCTGGACCACCGCCCGCTGGAGGGCTTCGTCTACGCGATCACGCCCTTCAACTTCACGGCGATCGCGGGCAACCTGCCGACGGCCCCGGCCCTGATGGGCAATGTCGTCGTCTGGAAGCCGTCCCCGACGCAGACCCACGCCGCCGTGCTGCTCATGCAGCTCCTGGAGGAGGCCGGCCTGCCCAAGGGCGTCATCAACCTCGTCACCGGTGACGGCATCGAGGTCTCCAAGGCCGCCCTGGAGCACCGGGACCTCGCCGGCATCCACTTCACCGGCTCGACCAAGACCTTCCAGTACCTGTGGAAGACGGTCGGCAGCAACATCGAGAAGTACCGCACCTACCCGCGCCTGGTCGGCGAGACCGGCGGCAAGGACTTCCTCGTCGCCCACCCCTCGGCCGACCCGGCCATCCTGAAGACGGCGCTCACCCGCGGTGCCTTCGAGTACCAGGGCCAGAAGTGCAGCGCCACGTCCCGGGCGTACGTCCCCGCCTCGATCTGGAACTCCGGCTTCAAGGAGGAGTGGGCGGCCGAGGTCGACGGCATCAGGATGGGTGACGTCACCGACCTGTCGAACTTCATCGGCGCCGTCATCGACGAGCGGGCCTTCGCCAAGAACAAGGCCGCGATCGACCGTGCCAAGGAGGACCCCTCCTGCACGATCGTCGCGGGCGGCACCTACGACGACTCCGAGGGGTACTTCGTCCGCCCGACCGTCATCGAGTGCACCGACCCGGAGAACGAGGTCTTCCGCACCGAGTACTTTGGCCCGGTCATCGCCGTGCACGTCTACGAGGACGACAAGTACGACGAGATGCTGACGCAGATGGAGTCCGTCTCCGACTACGCCCTGACCGGCTCGGTCATCGCGAACGACCGCGCGGCGGCGGCCTACACGGCGGACAAGCTCCGCTACGCGGCCGGCAACTTCTACATCAACGACAAGTCGACCGGCGCCGTCGTCGGCCAGCAGCCCTTCGGCGGCGGCCGTGCCTCCGGCACCAACGACAAGGCCGGCGCCCCGCAGAACCTGATGCGCTGGACCCTGACCCGCGCCATCAAGGAGACGCTGGTCCCGCCGACCGACTACACCTACCCGCACATGGGCTGAGCCCCGCCGCACCGACGGGCCGGGTCACGAAATGACCTGGCCCGTCGGCATGTCCGCGGGAAGACTGGGCCGATGACCACCCGAGTGCGCACCGCCCACACCGCCGACCTCGGCCCCGCGGACCTCGACGCCGTACGGGCCCTGCTGGACGCCGCCTTCGACGGCGACTTCGGCGACGAGGACTGGGACCACGGCCTCGGCGGCATGCACGCGCTCGTGTACGACGGCTCGGGGCTCGCCGCGCACGGGGCGGTCGTGATGCGCCGGGTGCGGCACCGCGGCCGGTGGCTGCGCGCCGGGTACGTCGAGAACGTCGCCGTACGCGCCGACGCCCGCCGCACCGGCCTCGGCGGGCAGGTCATGTCCGAGCTGGAACGTGTCGTCGACCGCGCCTACGACCTCGGCGCCCTCTCCGCCAGCGACGCCGGCGCACGGCTCTACACCTCCCGCGGCTGGCGGCTGTGGCGCGGCCAGGTGCACGCCCTCAGCCCGCAGGACGGCGTCGTCCGCCTGCCGGACGAGGAGGACAGCACCTATGTCCGGCCCGCCCTCGCCGGCCCGCTCGACCCCGCGCACGAGCTGCTCTTCGACTGGCGCGACGGAGATGTGCTCTAGGGATCACCGCAGGTCAGCGCGGTGTGACGCAGTCCACCGTCTCAGATAGTAGGAAGTCCGAGTAATTGTGGAGACAGACGCTCCGGACTCCCTTAGTTTTGTAGGAGCCGAACGTCTCGCTCGACCAAGCGAATGGCGGTCGTGAGCCGGGCCCCGCGCAGGCAACCCCTGCGGCACCGCTCCCCGCCCCATCCGGCGTCTCGTATCTCTCTCTGCGCTCCATGCTGTCGAAGGAGTCGATTTCCCATGGCCGAGACGACCGTCCGCCGCCGAGTCCGTCACGTCTCCCGCACGAGCGAGTCAGACCGCAAGAACGCCGCCGCAGCGCTCCAGCGCGCCCTCGACCGCAGGGACAACGGCGGAAACACCGGTCACTGAGCGGACCCGCCGGCCACTGAGCCGCAACACCCCTGGTCCGGGAGCCGCACCCGACGAGGCGCGGTGCGGGGCTCACGCCCCGCGCCGCACCTCGAAATGGTCGATCCGCTCACCGCTCGACGCCAGCGCCGACACCTTCAGCCTCGGCGCGGCGCCGCTCACGGCCTCCACCGAGAGGAACGAGAAGCCGCGGTAGCGCACCCGCGACCACCGCACCGACTCCGCCTTGGTGTCCCGGGACTTCGTCCACCGGAACGTGCCGACCGACTCATGGTCGGCGGTGTTCCCCTCGTAGCTCTCCTTCACGCCGTCGGGGAAGCCGTACAGCTCCTTGCCGCCGCCACCCGCCGTGACGTACACGATCCCGTCCCGTCGTGGATCCGTGGTCCCGCCCACCGGCACCGGCCTGCCCACCTCGCCGTTGCGGATGGCGTCGGTCCGTTCGTAGACGTGGTTGTGCCCGTTGATCACCAGGTCCACCTGGTGCTTGGCGAACAGCGGCAGCCACTCGGCGCGCACCCCGCCGTCGGAGGCGTGCGTGGACGTCGAGTACGCGCAGTGGTGGAAGAAGACGACGACGAAGTCGACCGAGGTGTCGGACCGCAGTTCGGCGAGCTTCCGGTCCAGCCACTTCGTCTGCCGCCCCTCCGTGTAGCCGAAGTTGGCGGGGATCTCGTACGACACGTCGTTCGCGTCCAGCGCGACCACGCCGACGTTGCCGTACGTGAAGGCGTACACCCCCGGTGCCGTGCGCGCGTCGAAGCCGCTGTCCGGCAGGGAGAAACGGGCGAGTTGACCGCCGTAGCCGTCCGGCGAGTACCAGGCCTCCATGTCGTGGTTGCCGGTCGTCACCATCCACGGCACCGACCTGGCCACCGGCTCGGTCTGCTTCAGGAACCGGTCCCACTGCCCGGCGTCGAAGACGTCCGACTCCTTGCCCTTGCCGGTCGGGTCGGCGTAGCAGATGTCGCCGGCGTGGAGGTGGAAGGCGGGGCTCCGGCGCAGCAGCAGACGGTCGTTGAGGGCCGCCTCCTCGCCGACGCCCTGGTCGCCGAACGCGGTGAACACGAACCGCTCCGGCGGGCTCGCGGGCGCCGTGCGGAACGACGCGACGGTCGACCGGTGGTGCGGGGACGCCGGGTCGAAGCCCTCATGGCCGACGCCGTAGTAGTACGTCGTGTCCGGGCGCAGGCCGTCCAGCGCCGCGTGGAGGTAGTACTGCTCGACCGCCGGCCGTACGCCCTTCAGCTCCGGGGTGTGCAGGTCGCGCAGCTCCGCCTCGATCTTGCGGCCGAGGTCGTCGGGGCGCGGGCCCACCCGGACGTACGGCTTCTTCACCGCCAGCGGCACCTGCCAGGAGATCCGCATCTGTGTCTTCGGATCGGCGCCGAAGGCGAGATGGCGGCCGAAGGGGGTGATGTAGGAGCCCGGCGCCTTCGACGTGCTCGGCGACGGGCTCCTGGTCGCCGTACCGCCCGTCGGCCCGGAGCCGGAGCAGCCGGTCAGCAGACCGCCCGCGACCGCGCCCGCCGTCACCAGCGTGCGGCGCCGCGACAGCCGGGTGCGCAGGTACTCGTGCTGTTCCGCCATGCTCA
The DNA here is from genome assembly GCF_044327915.1 of Streptomyces afghaniensis. Lineage (NCBI taxonomy): Bacteria > Bacillati > Actinomycetota > Actinomycetes > Kitasatosporales > Streptomycetaceae > Streptomyces > Streptomyces afghaniensis. The sequence goes on along the minus strand of NZ_JBIRGJ010000012.1, from coordinate 233,367 downwards.
TCCGGCGTGCGAGCTCGGGCGGGATGCCGAAGTGGGGGATCTCCATGTCGGGTCAATTTCCCAGCGAACGCCAACATCCGCCCCACATACGGGTGAACGCAAGCCGTCGGCGGAGTGCGTTCCCCCGGGCGGGTGCCGTCTCGGCTGTCCGCATCACGGACACCCTGTGTCATTCCATGGGACGAGGAGTAGGGTGCCCGCATGTCTCGCAGCATCAATCTCGCAGTGATTCCCGGTGACGGCATCGGCCAGGAAGTCGTGGCCGAAGGCCTGAAGGTCCTCTCCGCCGTCCTTCCGCAGGATGTGAAGCTGGAGACCAAGGAGTACGACTTCGGCGCCAAGCGCTACCACGCCACCGGTGAGACCCTCACCGACGCCGACCTCGACGCCCTGAAGAAGCACGACGCCATCCTGCTCGGCGCGATCGGCGACCCCGGCGTGCCGTCCGGCGTCCTGGAGCGCGGCTTCCTGCTGAAGCTCCGCTTCGCCTTCGACCACCACGTCAACCTGCGTCCGTCGAAGCTGCTCCCCGGCGTCGCGACCCCGCTGGCCGGCGAGCCGCAGATCGACTTCGTCGTGGTCCGCGAGGGCACCGAGGGCCCGTACACCGGCAACGGCGGCACGATCCGCAAGGGCACCGAGCACGAGGTCGCCACCGAGGTGTCCGTGAACACGGCCTTCGGTGTCGAGCGCGTGGTCCGTGACGCCTTCGCCCGTGCCCAGGCCCGCCCGCGCAAGAAGCTGGCGCTGATCCACAAGAACAACGTGCTGACCTTCGCGGGTCACCTGTGGACCAACATCTTCAACAAGGTGGCCGAGGAGTTCCCCGAGGTCACCACCGAGTACATGCACGTCGACGCGGCGACGATCTACCTGGTCACCCAGCCCGAGCGCTTCGACGTGATCGTCACCGACAACCTCTTCGGTGACATCATCACCGACCTCGCAGCGGCCGTCTCCGGCGGCATCGGCGTGGCGGCCTCCGGCAACATCAACCCGTCCGGAGAGTTCCCCTCGATGTTCGAGCCCGTGCACGGCTCGGCCCCGGACATCGCCGGCCAGGGCAAGGCCGACCCGACCGCCACCGTGCTGTCCGTCGCCCTGCTCCTGCGCCACCTCGGCTACGAGGCCGAGGCCGCCCGGATCGACGAGGCGGTCTCCGCCGACCTGTCGGAGCGCACCGGCAAGCCCGCCCGCTCCACCTCGGAGATCGGCGACGCGCTCGCCGTACGAGTAGCCGGCTGACCCGCCGCGCTCCACCAAGCCGCCGGGTCGCATCCGCACCCGGCGGCTTCCGCATGTTCCCCGCCGGGTGTCACCATCGACCACCGGGCCGCATTCACCCCGTTCCGTCCTCCGTCGCCTCCGGGCGATAATCGAACGCGAGGCCGCGGAACGAGGGAATGCTCGGACGTCCTAGCACTGGTCACCATCAGAGCTGTACCGAGCGCGGCCCGTCACTACAACCGGTGAAGGACTTCAACCCATGACGACGCCCACGATCGAGCTCAAGCCGTCCGCCAACCCGCTCTCCGCCGCAGAACGGGAGGCGATCCTGGCCAACCCCGGGTTCGGCCGCCACTTCACCGACCACATGGTGACGATCAAGTGGACGGAGGGCCGCGGCTGGCACGACGGCCAGCTCGTGCCGTACGCGCCGATCTCCCTCGACCCCGCCACCACGGTCCTGCACTACGCGCAGGAGATCTTCGAGGGGCTGAAGGCCTACCGCCGCCCCGACGGCTCGGTCGCCACGTTCCGTCCGGAGAAGAACGCCGAGCGCTTCCAGAGCTCCGCGCGCCGGCTGGCGATGCCCGAGCTGCCGGTCGAGACGTTCATCGAGGCGTGCGACGCGCTGGTGAAGCAGGACAAGGCGTGGGTGCCGGCGCACGGCGGGGAGGAGTCCCTCTACCTGCGCCCGTTCATGATCGCGACCGAGGTCGGGCTGGGTGTGAAGCCCGCGAACGAGTACCTGTTCCTGGTGATCGCCTCCCCGGCCGGCGCGTACTTCCCGGGCGGCGTCAAGCCGGTGTCCATCTGGGTCTCCGAGGACCGCGTCCGTGCCGTCCCCGGCGGCATGGGCGACGCGAAGACCGGCGGCAACTACGCGGCGTCCCTGCTCGCGCAGGCCGAGGCCGCGGCCAAGGGCTGTGACCAGGTCTGCTACCTCGACGCGGTCGAGCACAAGTGGGTCGAGGAGCTGGGCGGCATGAACCTGTACTTCGTGTACGGCGACAAGATCGTCACGCCGTCCCTCACGGGTTCGATCCTGGAAGGTGTCACGCGGGACTCCCTGCTCGCCGTCGCCCGTGACCTCGGGTACGAGGCCGAGGAGGGCCGGGTCTCGGTCGACCAGTGGCAGCGGGACTCGGAGAACGGGTCGCTCACGGAGGTGTTCGCCTGCGGTACGGCCGCGGTGATCACGCCGGTCGGTACGGTGAAGCGCGCGGGGGCGGAGTGGCGGCAGAGCGGGGGAGAGCCGGGCGAGGTCACGCTGCGGCTCCGCCAGGCCCTGCTCGACATCCAGCGTGGTACGGCGGAGGACAAGCACGGCTGGATGCACCAGCTGGGCTGAGTGCCACCGGGGGCTCCGCCCCCGGACCCCCGGGGCCTATGCCCACCCGCCACCCGATTCAGTCGGACAAGAAGCAGGGGTCGCTTCCTCGGCCCCGGACTCCGTAGCACCGGAACCCGGGGCCGACAGTGCATACGCCACCCCGCCCACCAGCCCCGACAGCAGGAAACTCACGTCCACCCCGCCGGTCAGGGCCAGCAGCGGGCCCTGGTACGACGGCAGGGACACCGCCAGGACGCCGACGACCGCGCCGGCCGCCCAGGACAGGGTCGCCGGGATGTTCCAGCCGGCGCGGTACCAGTAGACGCCGCCCCGTGCGCGGCGGTTGAAGACCTGGAGGGCGTCCGCGTCGTACACCCCGCCGCAGCGGGCGAAGCCGATGAGGCTGATGACCGCCCAGGGCGTGCCGATGGCCGTCAGCAGCAGGACGAAGGACGTCATCGCGTTCTGCGCGGTCGAGTAGTAGTGCCCGGCGAAGACACAGGCCGTGGCGAGCATGGCGACCGTGTACGTGGCCCTGGCCCGGGAGGCGCGCGGCAGGATCGCGTCCAGGTCGAGGCCCATCGAGTACAGCATCAGACCCGCGTTGCCGACCGAGCCGGCGGAGGCCGCGAGCAGCAGCGGAACGAGGTACCAGGTGGGGGCCGCGTCGACCAGCGGCCCCGCGTAGTCGAGGGCGGCCCGGGCCGCGTAGGCGGTGAAGGTGCCGAAGAGCTGCGGCACCAGCAGGCCCAGCATCAGCCCCAGCCACGTCGCGTGCAGCACCCGGCGCGAGGAGTGGCGGGCCGGGGAGATGTAGCGGGTGTAGTCGCCGAGGAGGGTGATGAAGGCGATCGGCCCCGACAGTCCGGCGGCCACGGCCGCGAGCAGCCAGGTCGGCCAGAACCCGCCCAGCAGGTAGCCGCCGGTCTCCGGCAGTGCGGCGGTGGTGAAGCCGGGCGCGTAGGCGATCACGCCGAGCGCCAGCAGGGCCGTCATGCCGAAGGCGAGGATCCGGGACATGGCGAGCAGCACCCGGTAGCCGTACACCGCGCCCGCGACGGTGGCCGCGGCGAGCAGCCCGTAGACGATCCCGTACGACACCCCGCCCTGCGGCAGCCCGGCCAGCCGGCCCAGCACGCCCACCATCACGTCACCGCCGATCCACACCGTCAGCGCGGTGTAGCCGAGGGCCAGCAGCAGTCCGACCACGGAGCCGACCAGCCGTCCGCGGACCCCGAACTGGGCGCCGGAGGAGGTCGACAGGTTGGTGCCGGTGCGCAGCGAGACCAGGGCGAGGGGAGCCGTGAGCACCACTCCCACCACCGTGCCCGCCAGTACCGCGCTGACCGACGACCACCAGTCCAGGCCGAAGGACGGCGGCAGCCAGCCGAAGACGATCACGCCCAGGCAGAGGTTGGAGCCGAGCAGGATCGAGACGAGGTCCCGCGGCCCGCTGGTGCGTTCCTCCTCGGGGATGGTGTCGACTCCGCGCTGTTCGATCGGCATGCCTGTCTCCCTCGGTTAGAGCGACGTTCAATGTGATGGGCGGGAAGGCTCGCCGTCAACCTTCCGGCAAAGGGAATTTCATGATTAGAGTGATGCTCTAAATGGAGGGAGTGACATGCGGCTGACCCCGACCGAACGCGACCGGCTGCTGCTCTTCGGCGCCGCCGAGCTCGCCCGCGCCCGCAGGGCCAGGGGACTGAGGCTCAACGTCCCCGAGGCGACCGCGCTCATCGCCGACACGGTGTGCGAGGCCGCCCGGGACGGCAGGCGGCTCGCGGAGGCCGTCGAGGCCGCCCGGTCCGTCCTCGGGCCCGACGACGTGCTGCCCGGTGTCGCCGACGTCGTGACCGAGGTGCACGTCGAGGCGGTCTTCGACGACGGCTCGCGGCTCGCGGTCGTCAGCGATCCGATCGGCGGGGGCCTCGGCGACCGGGCCCCGGGCGCCCTGCTGCCGGGTTCCGAGCACGCCGAACCCGAGGCGGTCGCAGGGCTGACGGTCACCAACACCGCGACCGTGCCGGTCTCCGTCACCTCCCACTTCCACTTCTTCGAAGCCAACCCGCGGCTCGCCTTCGACCGCGGACGGGCCTACGGCATGCGCCTGGCCGTGCCCGCCGGGTCCTCCGTGCGGTTCGGGCCGGGGGAGAGCGTCGAGGTGGGGCTGGTGCCGGTCGGGGGCGAGCGGATCGCGATCGGGTTCGCCGGACTCGTCGACGGGCCGCTGGACGCGCCGGGCGCGAAGGAGGAGGCGCTGCGGCGGGCCGCCGCCTGCGGATACCTCGGCGTATCGCAGGCATCTGATCAGGAGGCCGAGCGATGAGCCGCCCAGGAGGCCACCCCGCACAGGCCCGCCGCCTCACTCCCCACGAGTACGCCGCCACCCACGGTCCCCGCGCCGGCGACCGCATCCGCCTCGGCGACTCCGGCCTGGTCGTCCGCGTCGAGTCCGACGCCCAGCGGTACGGCGACGAGTTCCTCGCCGGGTTCGGCAAGACCGCCCGCGACGGGCTGCACCTCAAGGCCGCCGCCGTCCGGGACACCTGTGACGTCGTCATCAGCAACGTCGTGGTGATCGACGCCGTGCAGGGCATCCGGAAGGTGTCGATCGGCATCCGCGAGGGACGGATCTGCTCGATCGGGCGGGCCGGGAACCCGGACACCCTCGACGGGGTCGACGTCGTCGTCGGCACCGGGACGTCGATCGTGTCCGGCGAGGGGCTCATCGCCACCGCGGGAGCCGTCGACACCCACGTCCACCTGCTGTCGCCGCGCATCATGGAGGCCTCGCTCGCCTCCGGCGTGACCACGGTCATCGGGCAGGAGTTCGGTCCCGTGTGGGGCGTCGGCGTCAACTCGCCCTGGGCGCTGCGGCACGCGTTCAACGCGTTCGACGCCTGGCCCGTCAACATCGGTTTCCTGGGCCGGGGTTCGTCGTCCCACGCGGCGCCGCTGGTCGAGGCCCTCGCCGAGGGCGGTGCCTGCGGCTTCAAGGTGCACGAGGACATGGGCGCGCACACGCGTGCCCTGGACACCGCGCTGCGCGTCGCCGAGGAGCACGACGTCCAAGTCGCCCTGCACAGCGACGGGTTGAACGAGTGCCTGTCCGTGGAGGACACCCTGCGGGTGCTGGAGGGCCGGACCATCCACGCCTTCCACATCGAGGGCTGCGGCGGCGGACACGTCCCCAACGTCCTGAAGATGGCGGGCGTGCCGAACGTCATCGGCTCCTCCACCAACCCGACCCTGCCCTTCGGGCGGGACGCCGTCGCCGAGCACTACGGCATGATCGTCTCCGTCCACGACCTCAAGCCCGACCTGCCCGGCGACGCCGTCATGGCCCGCGACCGCATCCGCGCCGGAACCATGGGCGCCGAGGACGTCCTGCACGACCTGGGCGCCATCGGCATCACCTCCTCGGACGCGCAGGGCATGGGGCGCGCGGGCGAGACGGTCCGCCGTACCTTCGCCATGGCCGGGAAGATGAAGGCCGAGTCCGGCGCCCCGGAAGCCGGCCACGACAACGAACGCGTCCTGCGCTACATCGCCAAGCTGACCGTCAACCCGGCCATCGCACACGGACTCGCGCACGAGGTGGGATCCCTGGAGGTCGGCAAGCTCGCCGACATCGTGCTGTGGCGGCCGGAGTACTTCGGGGCCAAGCCGCAGCTCGTGCTGAAGGCCGGCTTCCCGGCGTACGGCGTGACCGGCGACCCGAACGCGGCGACGGACACCTGCGAACCCCTGCTGCTGGGACCGCAGTTCGGGGCGCACGGGGCGACCCCGGCCGACATCTCGGTGGCGTTCGTCGCGCGGGCCGCCCTGGACCAAGGGCGCGACACCATGCCCACCCGCCGCCGCAGGGTCGCCGTACGCGGCACGCGCGGTATCGGCCCGGCCGACCTGCGCCTCAACTCCCGTACCGGGGCCGTCGACGTCGACCAGCGCACCGGCCTCGTCACTCTCGACGGCGAGCCGTTGCGCTCCGCACCGGCCGAGTCCGTCTCCCTCAACCGTCTCTACTTCCTCTGAGGTTCACCATGTCCGCAGCCGCCGACGGCTTCCGCATGCCCGCCGAATGGGCCCCGCACGAGCGCACCTGGATGGCCTGGCCCGACCCGAACCCGACCTTCGACGACCCGGAGGACCTGGCCGCCGCCCGGACCGCCTGGGCCTCGGTGGCCCGCGCGATCCGCCGGTTCGAGCCGGTGACGGTGGTGTGCGGCCCCGGCCGGTCGGAGCAGGCCCGCACCCTGCTGGGCGAGGGGATCGACACGGTCGAACGCGACCTCGACGACGCCTGGATGCGCGACATCGGCCCGACCTTCCTGACCGACGGGCGCGGCCGACTGGCCGCCGTCGACTGGACCTTCAACGGCTGGGGCGCCCAGAGCTGGGCCCGCTGGGAGCACGACGCGAAGATCGCCGCGCACGTCGCGGACCTCGCGGGGGCACGGACGTACGCCTCGCACCTCGTCAACGAGGGCGGGGCGATCCATGTGGACGGCGAGGGGACGGTCCTGCTGACCGAGACCGTGCAACTGGGGCCCGAACGCAACCCCGGCTGGACCCGGGAGGAGGTCGAGGCCGAGATCCACGCCCAGCTCGGCACCCGCAAGGCGATCTGGCTGCCGCGCGGCCTGACCGGCGACTACCCCCCGCACGGCTTCGGCACCCTGGGACACGTCGACATCGTCGCGGCCTTCGCCCGCCCCGGCGTCGTCGTCGCCCATGCGCAGCCGGACCCGGCGCACCCCGACCACGAGGTGACGAAGGAGATCGCCGGTCTGCTGAGGTCGCAGACGGACGCGCGCGGCCGCCGCCTGGAGGTCGTCGAGGTGCCCGCCCCCACCGTCCTGGAGGCCGACGGCCACTGGGCCGACTACTCCTACATCAACCACTACCTCTGCAACGGCGGCGTGGTGCTGTGCGGTTTCGACGACCCGCGCGACGAACTCGCCGCCGGCATCTTCCGCCGCCTGTTCCCGCAGCGGACCGTGACACTGGTGGACGCCCGTACGATCTTTGCCGGCGGTGGAGGCATCCACTGCATCACCCAGCAACAGCCGAGGATCTGACACCCGGGAGAGCAGATGGCCGGTGGGCGCAGGCAGGCCCCGCCCCGCGACGACGTGCTCGCCGCCGCCATGGAGATGATCGCCGAGCGCGGCCTGGAGAAGCTCACCATGGCGGCGCTCGGCCGCGAGGTCGGCATGAGCAGCGGTCACCTGCTCTACTACTTCGGCTCCAAGGACGAGCTGCTGCTGCGCACCCTGGAGTGGAGCGAGGGCCGGCTGGGCGCCGAGCGCGGACGCCTGCTGGCCCGAGCCGCCACCGCCCGCGAACGCCTCGACGCCTACGTCGACCTGTACGTCCCCGACGGCCACCGCGACCCGCACTGGACGCTGTGGCTCGAGGTCTGGAACCGCTCGCAGAGCGCCGCCGTCGACTCCGACGCCCGCGACCGGCAGGCCGCCATCGAGGGCGTCTGGCACCGCGACCTGGTGGCGCTGCTCGCCGAGGGCATCTCGCGGGGCGAGTTCCGCAGCGTCGACCCGGACCGGTTCGCCACCCGCCTGCGCGCGCTCCTGGACGGCTTCGCCATCCACGTGGCGATCGGCCTGCGCGGCACCGACCGGTCCCAAGTCCTCCGGCACGTACAGGAGTTCCTCGCCGACAGCCTCCTCGCGGACGCCTGAACGCCTGCCCGGGTTGTACTCAAAACGACGGATTGACCCTGTGGCTCGCGGTGCTGTTGGCTCTGGGGGAGCCCTCGGCGCGGGGCCGGGGGAGAAGCGTCAACGGGGAACACAGGGGGAACAGCACATGAGCAGCACCACAAGGGTCACGTCCGGCGCGCTCGGCGTGGCTCTGGCCGTCACACTCGGCGGCCTCGCCGCGCTGCCCGCGACCGCCGCTCCGGCCGTGCCGCGGACCGAGAAGGCGAGCGTCGCCCCGGACAACACCGAGGGCAACGGCGGCTCCGGCGGGCCGAGCCTGAGCGCCGACGGCCGCCGTCTGGCCTTCGTCTCCAGCGCCGACAACCTCGTCGCCGGTGACACCGACGGCGCCGCCGACGCCTTCGTACGCGACCTGAAGACAGGCACGACCCGGCTGGCCAGTACCGGTGCGGACGCCGGCCCGGTCGACGACGTCGCCCTCAGCGGCAACGGCCGCTACCTGGCGTTCGGCGCCACCGGCACCGGCGACGGCCGCAGCCACATCTGGGTCAAGGACCTGAAGTCCGGCGCGCTCCAGCGCATCGAGGACACCGTCGACACGGGCTACGACTCCGGCCGGCGGCCCGCCCTCAGCGCCGACGGCCGCTACGTCGCCTTCATCGCCCAGCGCTCGGACCTCACGCAGTCCGACGACGGCTGGGGACGCGTCTACCGGGTCGACCGCACCACCGGCGAGGCCGTCCGCGTCAGCCAGGTGCCCGCCGCCGGTGACCGGAAGACCGCCGCCACCAACCCGTCCATCAGCGCCGACGGCAAGCGCGTCGGCTACCAGTTCTTCGTCCCGCACCCGGCCCCGGGCGACTGGAGCGACGCCTACGTCCGTGACGTGCCGAGCGGCGAGCTGTTCCACGCCGACCGGGCGCCGGACGGCGTGGAGTCCACCGGACAGACCGAGTTCCCGCAGGTCAGCGCCGACGGGCGGTACGCCCTGTTCAGCTCGCTCGACTCGCGGCTCACGCCGGGCGACACCAACAAGGGACACAACGTCTTCATCCGCGACCTCAAGACGGGCGAGCTGCGCCGGATCGACGCCGCCGACCCGGCCGCGTTCACGGCGAATCCGCGGCTCAGCGCCGACAACCGGTATCTGGCCTTCGTCTCGGCCGACCCGGGCGACACGAACCACACCACCCGCGCCTACGTCCGCGACCTGCGCACCGGGCGCACGGTCCTCGCCAGCCCGGACGCCCAGGGCGGGCCGAACGACCAGGGCGTGTCCGCCCCGGTGATCGACCGGCACGGCCGCCGGGTCGCTTTCAGCAGCTCCGCACCCGACCTCGTCCCGGGCGACACGTACGACACCTCGCACGTCTACGTCCGTCACCTGAAGTGACCGACCGCATCCTGAGACAACCGTGATCCCGGCACGGGGGTTGTGCCAGACTGCCCCCGTGCTCTCGTTCGCCATGATTATTGGCAGCAGGCGCGCCGGTCCGCAGTGACCGCCACGTACGACCAGGTACGGGCGGACACCGTCGTCCTCGACCCGCGCGCAGACCTCTCGCACCCGCGAGAGGTTTTTCGCATTTCTGGCCCACCCACAGCCGGAGGCGAGAGCACGCGGGAGTATGTGAGGGCGGTGGAGCCGGTCATTCCGGTACGACCGAGATCCAATCCTCAGGAGCCTTGACACCATGACCGCTACCAGCGAGCTCGACGATTCCTTCCACGTCTTCGACACCACCCTTCGTGACGGCGCCCAGCGGGAGGGCATCAACCTCACCGTCGCGGACAAGCTGGCCATCGCTCGGCACCTGGACGACTTCGGCGTGGGCTTCATCGAGGGCGGCTGGCCGGGCGCGAACCCCCGGGACACCGAGTTCTTCGCCCGCGCCCAGCAGGAGATCGACTTCCGGCACGCCCAGCTGGTCGCGTTCGGCTCCACCCGCCGCGCCGGTGCCACCGCCGCCGAGGACCCGCAGGTCAGGGCGCTCCTGGAATCCGGCGCGCAGGTCATCACGCTGGTCGCCAAGTCGCACGACCGTCATGTCGAACTCGCCCTGCGCACCACGCTCGACGAGAACCTGGCGATGGTCCGCGACACCGTGTCCTTCCTGAAGGAACAGGGCCGCCGGGTCTTCGTCGACTGCGAGCACTTCTTCGACGGCTACCGCGCGAACCCCGAGTACGCGAAGTCGGTCGTCCGCACGGCCTCGGAGGCCGGCGCGGACGTGGTGGTCCTCTGCGACACCAACGGCGGCATGCTCCCGGCGCAGATCCAGGCGGTCGTCGGCACGGTCCTGGCCGACACGGGCGCCCGCCTCGGCATCCACGCCCAGGACGACACGGGCTGCGCTGTGGCGAACACGCTGGCCGCCGTCGACGCGGGCGCGACCCACGTCCAGTGCACGGCCAACGGCTACGGCGAACGCGTCGGCAACGCCAACCTCTTCCCGGTCGTGGCGGCCCTGGAGCTCAAGTACGGCAAGCGGGTCCTGCCCGAGGGCCGGCTGCGCGAGATGACGCGCATCTCGCACGCGATCGCCGAGGTCGTCAACCTCACGCCCTCCACGCACCAGCCCTACGTAGGCCTCTCGGCCTTCGCGCACAAGGCCGGCCTGCACGCCTCGGCCATCAAGGTCGACCCGGACCTGTACCAGCACATCGACCCCGAGCAGGTCGGCAACACCATGCGGATGCTGGTCTCCGACATGGCCGGCCGCGCCTCCATCGAGCTCAAGGGCAAGGAACTCGGCATCGACCTCGGCGGCGACCGCGAGCTGGTCGGCCGGGTGGTCGAGCGGGTGAAGGAACGTGAACTCAGGGGCTACACGTACGAGGCGGCCGACGCGAGCTTCGAGATCCTCCTGCGCACCGAGGTCCAGGGCAAGCCGCTGCGCTACTTCGAGGTCGAGTCCTGGCGCGCCATCGTCGAGGACCGGCCCGACGGCTCCCACGCCAACGAGGCCACGGTCAAGCTCTGGGCCAAGGGCGAGCGCATCGTCGCCACGGCCGAGGGCAACGGCCCGGTCAACGCGCTGGACCGGGCCCTGCGCGTGGGCCTGGAGAAGATCTACCCGCAGCTCGCCAAGCTGGAGCTGGTGGACTACAAGGTCCGCATCCTGGAGGGCAAGCACGGCACCAACTCGACGACCCGCGTGCTGATCTCCACGTCCGACGGCACGGGCGAGTGGGCGACGGTGGGCGTGGCCGACAACGTCATCGCCGCGAGCTGGCAGGCCCTGGAGGACGCGTACACGTACGGGCTGCTGCGGGCCGGAGTGAGCCCGGCCGAGTAGCGGAACTTCGCGTATACCCCCTGGTGGGCGGTGGTGACGGCGCTTTCCGCGCCGTCGCCGTGGCCGTCGTCGTCGCCGTCGTCGTCAGGGGCGTCCCGAAATCCGCACTGCGGCCGATATCCCTTTCTGTCCGATTCGGGTAGCTTCGAACATATGAAGGCCGCGCTGGTGCGTACCGTCGTACGTCTGCTGATCGTGTCGGTCGTCGCCGTCCTGGCGGCGCTGATGGCCGGTGCGCCCGGTGCGCAGGCGGCCACCGACCTCTCGAAGGTCGCCGCGGAACTGCGCGAGAACCCGGTGTACGTCGATCCGGCCGCTCGCGGGCAGCTGGCCGCGTCGGACGCCGAGGCGCTCGCCGACAAGATCAAGGACGCGGACAAGCCCGTCTTCGTGGCGGTCCTCCCGGCCGACGTCCCCACGCAGGACCTCTTCCGCAACCTCCGCACCGAGACCGGCATCACCGGCCTGTACGGCATCCGCCTCGGAGACCGGTTCGACGCCCGTGCGGACAGCTCGGTGATGAGCAGCCAGGCGGTGTCCAACCTGGTCACGGCCGTCCGGGACGCGGGCGATGCCAAGGCCCAGCTGAACGACTTCGTCGACGACGCCCTGCGCAACGTGGGCGGCTCGGCGCCCAGCAGCTGGAGCGACGGCTCGGGCACCGACGTGCCGGTCGGCGGCCTGGTCACGTTCGGCGCGCTGGTCGCGGCCGGTGGCGCGGGCGCCTACGCGCTGGTCCGCCGCAACCGCCGCCGCCACGAGGAGGAGCAGCGGGCCGCGCTGGAGAAGCTGCGCGTGGTGGTCGACGAGGACATCACCGCCTTCGGCGAGGAACTCGACCGCCTCGACTTCCACCCCGGCGAACCCGGCGCCGACGACGCGATGCGCGCCGACTACGAACACGCCCTGGACGCCTACGAACAGGCGAAGTCCCTGATGGCCGCCGCGACCAAGCCGGAGGACGTGCGGGCCGTCACCCAGGCCGTGGAGGACGGCCGGTTCTCCCTGGCGCGCCTCGCGGCCCGGCGCGAGGGCGCCCCGCTGCCGGAGCGCCGCCCGCCCTGCTTCTTCGACCCGCGCCACGGCCCCTCGGTCGCCGACGCGAGCTGGACGCCCCCGGGCGGTGCCACCCGCGACGTCCCCGTCTGCGCGGCCGACCGCACGCGGCTGGCCGAGGGCCGGGACCCGGTGATCCGCGAGGTCGACACCGAACTCGGCCGCCGCCCGTACTGGGAGGCCGGCCCGGCGTACGGCCCCTGGGCCGGCGGCTACTTCGGCGGCGGCCTCCTGCCCGGCCTCCTCATCGGCACCATGCTCGGCAGCATGATGGCCGCCCCCGCCTATGCGGCCGACTACGGCTCCGGCTACGGCGACTTCAGCGGCGGCGATGTCTCCGGCGCGGACTTCGACTCGGGCGACTTCGGGGGCGGCTTCGGTGACGGAGGCTTCGGCGGAGGCGACTTCGGCGGGGGAGGCGACTTCGGAGGCGGATTCTGACGCGACAGGCTCCCGCCCTCGCCCGGAGACCCACAGCTGACGTTCCCTGCGCGAACGGACCGTTCCTTACGAGAACAGGCCGAGTGCCGTCCCACCACGCCGGACCCTCTCCGCGACGCTCAGCCCCCGGCATTTCCGGCCGGTTCTCACGCCCGGCGCTCCTGGCGCCCAGGGCCTGGCGTCTGAGCTGAGGGTCGGTGCTTGTCCGCTGCCGGGCTCAGGACCCGCTCCTACTGCCGCCAGGCCCGACTTGGCCGCGGGCGGGCCCGAGCCTGGTTGGCGCCTCCACCATGGCGGCCGAGTCGGGTCTCAGCGCCCGGTCGCTTCCGCGCCCAGGACCTGGCGCCTGAGCCGGGGTTCAGCGCCCGGCTGCTGCCCGGCCTAGGCTGCCGCTGCCGCTGCCGCTGCCGCTGCCGCTGCCGCTGCCGCTGCCGCTGCCGCTGCCGCTGCCGCTGCCGCTGCCGCCAGGCCCCGGCCTGGCCGCCGCCGGCCTCGACCCTCGTAGGCCCCCGGCACCCCCAGGCCGGGGTTCAGCGCCCAGGCCGTTTCCGGGCCCGGGCCCGGAAACGGCGTCTGCGGCGGAGGTCAGCGCTCGGAGGCTTCCCGCCCCAGCAGCCGCTCCCGCCGCCGCCACACGGCCCCGGCCGTTACGCCCGCCAGTGCGACCAGGCCCGCGCTGACCCACACCGGCGACCGGTACCCGAACCCCGCGCCGATCGCCACGCCACCGGCCCAAGGGCCCAGCGCGGCACCCACGTTGAACGCGGCCGTGGCGAAACCACCGGCCAGCGTGGGGGCGCCCGGTGCCGCGTACAGGACCTGGGAGATCAGCGTGGAGCCGACGCCGAAGGACAGTGCCCCCTGGGCGAACACGAGCGCGAGGGCCAGGACCGGGTGCCCGGCCCCGAGCGCCAGGAGGCACCAGCCCAGGCCCACCGCCGCGCCCCCGCCGGCCAGGACCGGGACGGGGTGCCGGTCGGCGAACCGGCCCGCTGCGCTCACCCCGGCGAACGACCCGGCCCCGAACAGCGCGAGCACCCCGGGGACCCAGGCGCTGCCCAGCCCCGTCACCTCGGTGACCAGCGGCGCGAGATACGTGAAGGTGCAGAACGTCGCACCGTTCACGAGGGCCCCCAGCGCCAGCGTGATGACCAGCCGGGGGCTGCGCAGCGACCGCAGTTCACGGCCCAGCGCGGGCGGCGAGCCCTCCGCCGAGCCGCCCGGCACCGACCTAGCCACCGCCACCAGCGCGGGCAGCGACACCAGCGCCACGGCCCAGAACGCCGCACGCCAGCCCCACAGCCCGCCCAGCACGGCCCCGGCGGGCACCCCGGCCACGCACGCCAGCGTCACCCCGCCCAGCATCATGGACGTGGCCCGCCCCTTGGCGTCCGCCGGGACCATGTCCACGGCGGCCACGAGGGCGACGGCGAGGAACCCGGCGTTGGCGAGCGCGCCCACGACCCGCGTGGCGAGCAGCACCTCGAAACTGCCGGTGAGAGCACCGGCGACATGGACGGCCAGAAACACCACGAGGAACGCCAGCAGCGCACCCCGCCGCGGCCAGCGCCGCGCGAGCCCCGCCACCAGCGGCGCCCCCACGACCATCCCCACCGCGAAGGCGGAGGTCAGCGCCCCCGCCGCCGGAACGGACACCCCCAGATCCCGCGCGATGTCCGGCACCAGACCGGACAGCATGAACTCGGACGTTCCCTGCGCGAACACGGCAAGGCCCAGCAGAAGAAGAGCGAACGGCATGAAAAACTCCGCACCCGGAAGTCGACGTCGGACACGACAGGTCGGACGGCTTCCGGCAGCGGAGCGAGCGGGCTCAGCGGCCCGGCATCACGAACAGCCACCGGAGAGCCGGTGGCCGCACTCTGGACGCTTCGGGGCTGGACACGGGGGCGACGTTAGGCGGGCCCGGGGGCCCGGGTCCACCGGTTTTCCTCCGGCTCGCCCCGGGCGGCGGTCACAGCAGTGTCCTTCCGGTCCTTCCGGCCGCCTCCCCGGTGGACGACGACCACGGCCGCGAGGCACACGGCCAGGCCGAGAGCGGTCTGCACGCCGAACGGCTCACCGAACATCAGCGCGCCCCAGACGGCCGTGACCGGGGCCATGAGGAACATCAGCGTGTTCACCTTCGTCACCCCGGAGCGCTTCAGGATGAGCCAGTACAGCCCGTACCCGCCGAACGTGGACAGCCCCACGAGCCAGGCGACGGCCACCCAGAACCCGCCCTCGGCGGGCGGCTCGGCGGCCCCGGTGCTCAGCGCCAGCCCGGAGAAGAGGACGGCGCTGGTGGCGCAGTGGACGGTCAGCGACACCGAGGGAGCGACCCGCGAGCGGGACCGGCTCTCCAGGAACGTGGCCGCGACCAGGGACAGCATGCCGAGCAGCGGGACGGCGTACGCCCACCAGGCGACGCCGGTCCCGGCCGCGGCGTCGGCCAGAGTGACCACCAGGACGCCGCCCAGCCCCAGCCCCAGGCCGATCCACTGCCGGCCCGAGACGTACTGCCCCAGCAGCGGTCCCGCGAGGGCTCCGGTGACGAGGGGCTGGACCCCGTCGATCAGGGCCGTCGTGCCGCTGGAGACGCCGAGCTGGATGGCGTAGTAGACGCTGAGCAGATAGCCGCTCTGCGACAGCACGCCGATGACGGCCTGCCGGGTCACGTCCCGGGCGGTGAGCCCCCGCCAGGCCGTGCGCGTGAGGGCGGCGACCGCGACGAGGAGGACGGCCAGCGGCAGGAACCGCCACATCAGGACCGTGATCGCGGACGCGTTGCCCGCACCGAGCTTGGCCCCGATGAACCCCGAGCTCCAGCAGAGGACGAAGGCGAGGGAGAGCAGGATGTTCACGAACATCACAACCAGTAGACAGATCGGTATAGCCGTTCCCCGCTCACTATACAGGTCGGTATACTCGGGTGCCATGGATACCACCTCCACCACCGCCTCCACCGCCGGGAATCCGCGCCGGATCACGATGACGCCCGCCGCCCGTCGCGTCCTGGAGGCGGCCGCCCGGCTGTTCTACGAGCGCGGCATCCACGCCGTCGGAGTCGATCTCATCGCCGCCGAGGCCGGGGTGACGAAGAAGACCCTCTACGACCGGTTCGGCTCCAAGGAGCAGGTCGTCGTGGAGTACCTCGCGGCCCGCGACGAGCGCTGGCGGGCCTTCCTCGCCGAACGCCTCGACGCGGCCCCGCCCGAGCCCCGGGAGCAGGTCCTGGCGGTCTTCGACGCCTCGCGGGAATGGGCGGCGGAGCTCAGCCCCAAGGGGTGCAGCATGGTCAACGCCCACGCGGAGATCAGCGACCCCGCCCACCCGGCCCACCCGGTCATCACCGGCCAGAAGCAGTGGATGCTCGCCCTCTTCGCCCGCCTCGCCTCGGACATCGCCCCGCAGAGGGCCGACGCCCTGGCCCGGGCGCTGATGCTGCTGCACGAGGGGGCACTCGTCGCGCACGGCCTGGGCATCTTCCCGGACGCCATCGCCCAGGCCCGCGAACAGGCCCGCGCGCTCCTCGCGTAGCGGACAGGATCCGTCCTACTCGCTCCCTACGGTGGTGCCATGACCGCCTCCCAAGACGCCCTCTCCTTCGCAGCCGCCGCCGACCTGGACTCCTGGCTGGCGGCACACCCCGCCCCGCATCCCGGCCTCTGGGTCAGGGTCGCCAAGAAGGGCTCGGGCATCCCGTCCGTCAGCGCCGCCGACGTCAACGACGTGGCGCTGTGCCACGGCTGGATCACCGGGCAGCGCAAGGGACTCGACGAGTCGTACTACCTGCAGCGGATCACCCCGCGGCGCCCCGGCAGCCTCTGGTCCATGGTCAACGTCCGCCGGGTCGAGGAGCTGACCGCCGCCGGACGGATGCGGCCCGGCGGCCTCGCGGAGGTGGCGGCCGCACGGGCGGACGGACGGTGGGAGGCGGCGTACGCGTCCCAGCAGGAGGCCGAGGTCCCGGAGGACCTGGCGGCGGCACTGGAGCGGAGCCCGCGGGCCGCGGCGGCCTTCGAGGCGCTCGGGCGGACGGACCGGTACCTGGCGATGCTCGGCGTGCTCCGCGCCCGGACGCCGCGCAGCCGGGCGGCGCAGGTGGCGGCGGCGGTCGCGAAGCTGGAGGCCGGCCGGGAGGCCCGGTAGGACACGGGCAGGGCCCGGCACCGTACGGCGCCGGGCCCTGCAGGCTGTCGTGGGGGCGGGTCAGAGGGTCGACGCCGCCGAGGCGATGGCGGAGGCGAACGTCGAGACCTCCGTGTAGACGCCGGGGGCCTCGGGCCGGGCGCAGCCCTCACCCCAGCTGACGATGCCGACCTGGATCCAGGCGCCGGCGTTGTCCTTGCGGAACATGGGGCCGCCGGAGTCGCCCTGGCAGGTGTCGACACCGCCCGCGTCGAAGCCGGCGCAGATCTCCTCGTTCGCGACGAGGCCGCTGTAGAGGCCGCCGTAGGCCTTGCAGGCGGCGTCGCCGACGAACGGCACGGTCGCCTTGAGCAGGTAGCGCTGCTGGGAGCCGCCCTCACGGTTCGCGCCCCAGCCGGCGACGGTGAAGTCACCGGTGTTGTACTGCGCGGTGGTGGCGATCTTCAGGGTCGGCAGGTTGATGGGCTGGGCGAGCTTGATGAGCGCCCAGTCCTTGCCGGTGCCGTTGTAGCCGGGGGCGCGGAGCACCTTGGTCGAGCGGACCTGGACCCGGCCGCTGGTGGACTGGAGGTCGACGACCCCCGCGGTGGCGGTGATGCCGGTGTTGTTGCCGGAAGCGCCCACGCAGTGCGCGGCCGTGAGCACGATCTGCTGGGTGTAGAGCGCGCCTCCGCAGCCCATGGAGAGCCGGACCATGAACGGGAACTCGCCCTGCGCGGCTCGCGTCCCGCCGACGACGGGCGACGGGGCGGCCTGCGCGGCGGTGACGGGCTGGAGGCTGGCGATCGCGAGGGCGGCGGCCCCGAGAACCGCGCATCTCTTGAGGGCCGTGAGAAGTCTCTTCAACGTGATGCCTTCCGTGGGGGGTTGACTGGGGAGGTGCAACCGAAGCATCAGATTGACGAGTGCATGACATCCAGGGAAGGCCTGATTCGGCCAGAACCGGCCCGGCGGTATGTCACCGGGCCGGCCGAAGGGGGCTCACGCGTTCCTGATCGCCGAGATGTCGAAGTTGAGCTTGATCTTGTCGGAGACCAGGACACCGCCGGTCTCCAGGGCGGCGTTCCAGGTCAGACCCCACTCGGAGCGCAGGATCTCCGCCTTGCCCTCGAAGCCGACGCGCTCGTTGCCGAAGGGGTCCTTCGCGGCGCCGTTGAACTCGAGGTCGATGGTGAGGGGGCGGGTCGTGCCGAGGATCGTCAGGTCGCCGGTGATGCGGTAGTCGTCACCGCCGAGGGCCTCCGCCTTCGTGGAGCGGAACGTCATGGCCGGGAACTCGTCCGCCTTGAAGAAGTCCGAACTCTTGAGGTGGCCGTCGCGGTCGGCGTTGCCCGTCTCGATGCTGTCCATCACGACGTCCAGGGAGGCCGTGGACCGGGAGGGGTCGGTGCCGTCGAGGTGGAGGGTGCCCGTGAAGTCCTGGAAGCTGCCCTTGACGTTGGTGACCATGGCGTGCCGGGCGACGAAGCCGATCGTCGAGTGCGCGGGGTCGATCGTGTAGTCACCGGTCAGGGCGGCCAGCTCCGGGCGCACGGCGTCGGTCGTGGCGGTCTCGGTGTCCTTGCGGCTGAAGATGCTCATGGGGGTACGCCTCCTGCGCTGAATGTTGAACGTTGAACTATGTAACACGACCCACCGTAGACCTATTCCGTTCAACGTTCAACATAATTGGCGGGCGTGTCGCGATTGGGCCCGCGGCGCGAGTGGTACCCAGTGATCATGACCTCGGTCGCGGTCCTGGTCGAGCTGCTGCAGACCCGCACGTCGGGCGGCCAGGTGAAGTGCTGGGAGCGTTTTGCGGAGAGCGCCGCCCGCCTCCCGGAGCGACTGCCCGACGGCGCCCGGTCCGGCCTCGACCTGACCGTCTACTTCCTCGGCGAGCGCGACCGGGTCGACGTCCTCTCGCCGCGCGTGCGCATCGTCACGCTCCGCCCGGTGCTCGGCACGGCCGCCCTGACCTCGGCCGACGGGGCGGAGGACGTCACCGATCTCGCCCCGTACCACCCCCGGCTCGCGGCCCTGCTGCCGCGTCACGACGTCTGGCATCTCACCCACTGCTTCGCCTACGCCACCACCGCAGTCCGCCTCGCCCGCAGAACCGGCCCGGCACCCCGGCTGCTCGCCTCCGTGCACACCGACGTCCCGCTACTGGCCGCGGTCTACGCCCGCTACCTGGCCGGCCGTTGGCTGCCCGGCGACCACCCGGCGCCGGGCGAGTTCCTCGCGCACCTGGCCGAGAGCCGGCTTCGACGGCGGCGGGACCGGCTCCTCGACTCCTGCGAACTCGTGCTGGTGCCGACCCCCGCCGAGCGGGCCGAACTCGCCCGCGTCCTCGGGCCGCACCGGGTCGCCCTGCTGCGCCGCGGCATCGACCACCGGCGCTTCCGCCCCGACCCCGGCGCTCGCGCCCGGCTCGGCCGCGAGTACGGCGTCCCGGCCGACCGTCCGCTGGTGCTGTTCGCGGGACGGCTGGACGCGACCAAGGGCGTGCCGCTGCTGACCGAGAGCGTGCGGCTGCTGCGTGAGTGCGGCCGGGCCGTGCACCTCGTCCTGGCCGGCTCAGGCGCGGAGGCCGGGCCCGTCCGGCGCGCCCTCGGTGCCGACGTCAGCCTCCTCGGCCCGCTCCCGCAGGAACAGCTGGCCCGGGTGTACGCCGGCTGTGACGTCTTCGCGTTCCCCTCCCGCACGGAGACCTGCGGCAACGTCGTCGCCGAGGCGATGGCGAGCGGCCTGGCGGTCGTGCTGCCCGAGGGCGCGCGCACCACACACTGGCTGACCGCACCGGGCCGGGACGGCATCGTCGTACGCCACGACGACCCGGGGGAGTGGGCGGACGCCCTCGGGACGCTCCTCGACCGGCCCCGCCTGCTCTCGGCGGTACGCCGGCACGCGATCATCACGGCCCGCGACACTCACCCGACCTGGGACCGCGTCCTGACGGAGGACCTCCTTCCCGCCTGGTCGCCACGCGCAGGGCCCCGACGGGGCGGGAACACGCAGGCGGCGTGAGCAACCGGCAGCCCGGCGGAGCGAAGTGCCGCTGCGCCCACCCCGCCACACCTCACGGCCTCTCCCCGGCCTCCCGGCCCCGTCCCCGCAACGCCGCGATCACCGGCGACGAGTCCAGGCTCGCGATCCCCGCCCCCACCAGCACCAGCCCCGTCACCGTCACGACCGACACCGGCCACCCCGCGCGGATCGTCTCGCCGAAGACCACCGTGCCCACCGTCACGGCGACCACGGGCTCCGTCGCGTCCAGGACCGTCATGCTCGCCGCGAGCGGCCCCTGCTGGAAGGCGCTCTGGATGAGGAGCAGGCCGCCGACGCTGGCGAGGATCAGGGCGTAGGTCTGCCAGGCCGTGAGCGCGGTGACCAGGCCGTGGCGCAGGCGGTTCACCGTCGCCGCGAGGAGGACGGACTGGGTGCCCATCACCGCCCCGGCCGCCAGGGCCGTCGCCGAGGCCCGCCAGGGGCCGGACAGCAGCCGGGCCGTCGCCAGCGCGCAGCACACCAGCGCGGCCGTCGCGCCCAGCACCAGCAGCCAGGACAGCAGATCCGCCGCCTCCGGGCTGCCGCCGTGCGGCCGGGCGGAGACCAGGGCCAGCGCCAGCCCGGCCGCCACCGCGAGCGTGCCGAACCACTCGCGACCGCCCAGCCGCATCCGGTGCAGCCGCGCCGACAGCGGTACGGCGAAGAGCAGTTCGGCGACGATGAGCGGCTGCACCAGACTGAGCGGCCCGTACGCCAGCGCCAGCGACTGGAAGCCGTAGGCGAGCACGGCCAGTGCGATGCCGCCCAGCCACACCCGGTCACGCGCCAGATGGGCCAGCAGGCGCGGTGACAGCGCCTCCGCGTCCGGGCGGCCGCCCGCGGCCCACTGCTGGAGCACCCCGGCCACGGCGAAGCAGACACCGGCGGCGAGGGAGGCCAGGACCGCGATCGGCATGCCGGGCGCGGGGAGCTAGTCGGTCGTCCGCCGGGACGGCGCACCCTGCGTCGAACCCCGCGTGTGGATGTACAGCGCCTGCCGGTCGCCGACGTCGAGGTGCCGCGGCAGGGGCAGTTCGTAGCGCACCGGGCGGCCGTGGTCGGCGAACTGCCGGCGCGGGTTGTAGACCTGGTTGAACTTCCACAGCATGCGGGCGAAGTTCGTCTGGCCGTGCAGCAGGTTCCGCGCCAGCACCTGGGCCGCGCCCACCGCGTTGCGCAGGCCCAGGTGCTTGCGGTTGATGACGGCCTGGGTGCGCACCAGTTCCTCGTAGAAGCGCTCCAGCGGGAGCGTGGTGGGCACGACCGCGTGCTGGATGTCGAAGAGGCGGTAGTCCCGGGTCGTGAGGCGCCGCGACTCGGTGTGCCAGATCTCCGTACCCGGATACGGCGTCATCACCGTGAAGTGCACGATCTCCGGCACCGCCAGCGCGAACTCCC
Organism: Streptomyces afghaniensis; assembly: GCF_044327915.1. Classification (NCBI taxonomy): domain Bacteria; kingdom Bacillati; phylum Actinomycetota; class Actinomycetes; order Kitasatosporales; family Streptomycetaceae; genus Streptomyces; species Streptomyces afghaniensis. The sequence goes on along the minus strand of NZ_JBIRGJ010000012.1, from coordinate 211,753 downwards.
GTACCACCCGGAAGCGTTCCTCGTCCCAGGACGGATCCACGATCAGGTTGATGGCGACGTTGATGCCGAGGCGCCGGGCCGTCTCCAGAGCCCGGAAGTTCTCGTCGGGGCTGACCCGCTTGCGGTACAGGTCCAGGCCCTCCGCGTCGATGGCCTCCATCCCCAGGAACATGTACTGCAGACCCAGCCGGGCCCACCGCTCGAAGACCTCGGGGTGGCGCAGCAGGACGTCGCTGCGGGTCTCCAGGTAGTAGCGCTTGCGGATGCGGCGCCGCTCCACCTCCGCGGCGATGGCGTCCCCGTGCTCGGGCCGGATGAAGGCCACGTCGTCGACGATGAAGACGTTCGGCTCCCGGATGTTCGCCAGGTCGTCGGCCGCCGCCTCGGGCGAGGCCTTGCGATAGCTGCGGCCGTAGAACGTCCACGCCGAGCAGAACGAGCAGTCCCACGGACAGCCGCGCGTGAACTCGATGGAGGCGCACGGGTCCAGCTCGCCGATGAAGTACCGCCGGCGGGCGCGCATCAGGTCGCGCGCGGGCAGCGGCGTGTCGATGCCGTGCAGCATCAGCGGCGCGGGACCCCGGCCGGCGGTCGTGACGATGCCGGGCACGTCCGCCACGCCCCCGTCGCGGACCGCCTCCAGCAGCGGCGCGATCGCGGGTTCGCCCTCGCCGCGCACCACCGCGTCCACCGCCCCCTCGGCCTGCTCCAGCACGTCCTCGGCGACGAACGAGACGCTGTGCCCGCCCAGGAACACGAAGCAGCCCGGCACCGCCCGCTTCACCTCGGCGGCCAGTTCGATCGCCTCCGGGATGTTCGCCAGGTAGTTCAGCGAGATGCCGAGCGCCTCCGGCCGGAAGGACCGGACCTCGTCGCGCAGCGTCCTGCGGCTCAGCACCTGAAGGTCCACGACCCGCACCTCGTGACCGGCCTCGCGGGCCGCGCCCGCCACCCGTTCCAGGCCCAGGGGTTCCAGCCGCAGGAAGATCTCGGAGTACATCAGGGCGCTGGGATGGACGAGCAGCACACGCATGGTCACCTCGCCGCGGGGAGCCGTACCGGACACGGGTGCCCCCTACGTAACCCTCCGCGGCCCGTCGGTGCGCCGCCCATACCGCCGCCTGGCGGCACCTGGCGGCACGCAGGGGTGGTCCTGTCGCATCCCGTGCCGCGGAAGCCGGGCCCGCAGACCGCCCACGGCACGGTGCACACGGACCGGGTGAGCCGGCCCGCCGGAACGGCCTCAGCACTGGCGCGGGACCCCACGGTGGCGGTGTCCTGGAAGACAAGGTTCCGTTTCCAGGGACCGACATGGAGACAGGCGGCGTTCCGTTCCCGGGAAGCCGCACCGAGACAGCCGAGACCACGGCGGACGGACAGCGCAGGGAGACCGACCGATGACACTCACCGGCTCCGGCTCGGCCCACGACCCACCGGCGGGCGCCGCCCCACGCCGTCCCGCGGCCCCCTCCCCGGGGCGCGAGCACGGGCCGCCCCGGCGGCTGGACCGGCGCGTGGCCCTCGTCACCGGGGCCTCCTCGGGCATCGGTGCGGCCACGGCACGGCGATTCGCCATGGACGGCTGGCAGCTTCTCCTCAGCGGCCGTGACCGCAACCGCCTGGAGCAGACGGCGTCCGGCACCTCGGCCGTCGTGCTGCCCGCCGACCTCGCCGCCCCGGACGGCCCGCGCCTGCTGGCCCGGTCCGCGCTGCACACCACCGGCCGGGTCGACGTCCTGGTCGCCGGGGCGGGCATCGGCTGGGCGGGCCCGTTCGCCGCCATGCCGCACACCGACATCGACCGGGTGCTGGCCCTGGACCTCAACGCCACGCTCCACCTCGTGCGCGAGGTCCTGCCCACCATGATCGCGGCCGGGCGGGGCCGGGTGGTGCTGATCGGCTCGATCGCGGGCAGCGTGGGCGTACGCGAGGAAGCCGTGTACTCCGCGGCCAAGGCCGCCCTGGCCGCCTTCTCCAGCGCGCTGCGCCAGGAACTGCGCGGCACGGGCGTGGGCGTGACCCTCGTGGTGGCCGGCCCCGTCGACACGGCCTTCTTCGCCCGCCGCGGCAGGCCCTACGACCGCTCCCACCCGCGGAAGATCTCGCCCGGCTGCGTCGCCGGCGCCGTCTGGGAGGCCGTACGCGAGGAGCGCGACCTGGTCTACATCCCCGCCTGGACGGCCCTCCCGGACCGCCTGCGCGCCCTGGCCCCGAGGGTGTTCGCACGCCTGCTCGACCGCTTCGGCTGACCCGGCCTCACACCCGGGGCGCCACAGCGCCGTTCGGGTCACTCCGGCCGGATCCTCCGTTCAGGTGACCGCCTCCCCGTGGTAGGGCATGGGGCATGACTCCCCAGCGTCGCGTCTTCTCCCGACTCACGGCCGAGGCCGCCGCCCCGCCCCGCCCCGGGCGCCGCGCCCTGCTGCTCGCGGCCGCGGCCCTGGCGGCGACCGGTGGCGCGACGCCCGGGCCCCGCGGCGCCGAGGCTCAGGACCCCGAGGCCGACGTCGGTACCGACCCGTACGACACCCTCCGCCGCCGCTGGCTGGGCATCGCACTCGGCACCGGCTACGACCCGGCCGCGCAGCCGTACGCCTCCCGCCTCGCCGAGACCGGCGAACTCGCCCGCGCCCTGCACTCCGCCATGACCCCGGCAGCGGACTCCCTCTGGCCCGGCCACCCCTTCGACCCGCCGGCCGGCATCACCAAGAGCTACAGCCGCCTGTGGACCATGACCCGGGCCCACGTCCAGCAGGGCACCGGCTCGACCGCCGACCCGGACCTCCTCACCGGCATCCTGCGCGGCCTCGACCACCTCTCCGCCACGGTCTACAACCCCGACACCACCCGCTACGGCAACTGGTGGGAATGGCAGATCGGCAGCCCGCGCCTGCTCATGGACATCACGGCCGCCCTCTACGACCGGCTCGGCGACGCCCGGATCCAGGCCGCCTGCGCCGCCGTCGACCACTTCGTGCCCGAGTCGGCCCTCGGCGACTACTCCGGCACCTCCACCGGCGCCAACCGGGTCGATCTGTGCCGCTCCGTCGCCCTGCGCGGCATCCTCGGCCGCGACCCGGACAAAATCGCCCTCGCCCGCGACGCGCTCTCCCCGGTCTTCCCGTACGTCACCCGGGGCGACGGCCTCTACGCCGACGGCTCCTTCGTCCAGCACACCTGGGTGGCCTACTCGGGCACGTACGGCCAGGTCATGCTCGACGGCCTCGGCCGCCTCTTCGCCCTGCTCGCCGGATCCGACTGGGAGGTCACCGACCCGGGCCGGCAGATCGTCCTCGACAGCGTCGAGCACGCCTACGCACCGCTCATCCACGACGGACTCGTCATGGACAGCGTCAACGGCCGGGCCATCAGCCGCGGTCTCCTCGCCGCCGCCGACCGCGAGGTCATGCGCAGCGACCACTTCCACGGCCAGCAGCTCATCGCGGCCATCGCGCTCCTCGCGGCCGGCGCGAGCCCGGCGGAACGCGACCGCTGGCACTCCCGTATCAAGGGCTGGATCGAGCGGGACACCGTCACCCCGATCCTGACGGCACGCCAGTTCGGCGTCGCCGAACTGGCCCGGCTGCACGCGATCGCCGCCTCGCCCGTCCCGGCCGCCCCCGAACCCACCGGCCACCGCCTCTTCGCCGCCATGGACCGCGCCGTCCACCGCGGCCCCGGCTTCACCGTGAACATCGCCATGGCCAGCGACCGCATCGCGCACTACGAGTGCGGCAACGGCGAGAACCCACGCGGCTGGCACACCGGCGCCGGGATGGTCTCCTGGTGGGCCGGCGCGAGCGACCAGTACACGGACTGGTTCTGGCCCACCGTGGACTGGTACCGCCTGCCCGGCACCACCGTCTCCACCAAGCGCCTCGCCGACCGGGAAGGCGGCGAGTGGGGCACGGCCCGCCCGGACGCGCGCTGGGTCGGCGGCACCACGGACGGCGAGTACGCCGCGCTCGGCCAGCACCTCAAGGGCCTCGGCTCCACCCTTGAGGCCCGCAAGTCCTGGTTCTGCGTCGCGGACGGGGTGATCTGCCTGGGCGCCGGGATCAGCTGCGCCGACGGCGTCCCGGTGGAGACGATCGTCGACAACCGCAACCTCGGCGAGTCCGGCACCCAACGCTTCGTCAAGGGCCCGAACTGGGCCCACCTGGAGGACCACGGCGGCTGGGTACTGCTCGGCCGGGAGCCCAAGGCGCTGCGCGAGGACCGCACCGGCGCCTGGTCCGACATCAACACCGGCGGCGCGTCGCAGCGGCGCACCCGCCGCTGGCAGACCCTCTGGCTCGACCACGGCACCGACCCGCAGGACGCCACGTACGCCTACGTCCTCATGCCCGGCGCGTCCCGCCGCGCGGTCGCGCGCCGCGCCGCCGACCGCCGCTGGATGTCGGTCCTCGCCAACGACGCGGGCCGCCAGGCGGTCGGCGTGCCCTCCCTCGGCCTCACGGCCGCGAACTTCTGGCAGGCCGGTACGGCGGGCCCGCTCACCGCGTCCGCCGGCGCGAGCGTGCTGACCGTCCGCCGGGGCCGTACCGCTACCCTCTGCCTGAGTGAACCGCCCCGCACGGGCGAACCGCTGGAGATCACCTGGGACCTCCCCGTCCGCCGGGTCACCCACGCGGACGAAACGGTCGAAGTACTCTCCACAGGCCGCCGGCTGCGCCTGCGCGTCACCCCGGGGAAGGCATGCGCCACCCACGTCTGTGAGCTGGCTCTCGGCTGACGGCTTTGTTCGACCCCTACAAGCCACATGGCCCCTGAGCAGTCAGAAGGGCTGCACCCCGCCATGGTTCTGTTCAGGGGTACCAGGAAAACACGCCGGAGACTGTGAGGAGTCGACGGCCCGCAATCCTTGGTTGGCTTCGTAAGGTCGCTACATGACCGTTTTGGATGAGGCGCCGGGTGAGCCGACCGACGCGCGTGGACGCGTGGCCGAACTGCACGAGATCCGTGCGCAGGCGGTGGCCGGACCGAGCGAGAAGGCGACCGAGGCGCAGCACGCCAAGGGCAAGCTGACCGCGCGGGAGCGCATCGAACTCCTCCTCGACCCGGATTCCTTCCGCGAGGTCGAGCAGCTGCGCCGGCACCGGGCCACCGGCTTCGGCCTGGAGGCCAAGAAGCCGTACACCGACGGTGTGATCACCGGCTGGGGCACGGTGGAGGGCCGGACGGTCTTCGTCTACGCCCATGACTTCCGTATCTTCGGCGGGGCGCTGGGCGAGGCCCACGCCACGAAGATCCACAAGATCATGGACATGGCCATCGCGGCCGGTGCGCCGCTGGTGTCGCTGAACGACGGCGCGGGCGCCCGCATCCAGGAGGGCGTCTCGGCGCTCGCGGGCTACGGCGGCATCTTCCAGCGCAACACCAAGGCGAGTGGGGTCATCCCGCAGATCTCGGTGATGCTCGGTCCGTGCGCGGGCGGCGCGGCCTACAGCCCGGCCCTGACGGACTTCGTGTTCATGGTCCGTGACACCTCGCAGATGTTCATCACCGGCCCGGACGTCGTCAAGGCGGTCACCGGCGAGGAGATCACGCAGAACGGCCTGGGCGGCGCGGACGTGCACGCCGAGACCTCCGGCGTCTGCCACTTCGCCTACGACGACGAAGAGACCTGCATCGCCGAGGTCCGCTACCTGCTGTCCCTCCTCCCGCAGAACAACCGCGAGAACCCGCCCCGCACCGAGTCCTCGGACGCGGCCGACCGCCGCTCGGACGTCCTCCTGGACCTGGTCCCGGCGGACGGCAACCGGCCCTACGACATGACCAAGGTCATCGAGGAGATCGTCGACGACGGCGACTACCTGGAGGTCCACGAGCGCTGGGCCCGCAACATCATCTGCGCGCTGGGCCGGATGGACGGCCAGGTCGTCGGCATCATCGCCAACCAGCCGCAGGTGCTCGCCGGTGTCCTGGACATCGAGGCCTCCGAGAAGGCGGCTCGCTTCGTCCAGATGTGCGATGCCTTCAACATCCCGATCATCACTCTTCTGGACGTCCCCGGCTTCCTCCCGGGCGTCGACCAGGAGCACGGTGGCATCATCCGCCACGGCGCGAAGCTCCTCTACGCCTACTGCAACGCGACCGTGCCGAGGATCTCGCTGATCCTGCGCAAGGCCTACGGAGGTGCGTACATCGTCATGGACAGCCAGTCCATCGGCGCCGACCTCACCTACGCCTGGCCGACCAACGAGATCGCCGTCATGGGCGCGGAAGGTGCGGCCAACGTCATCTTCCGCCGCCAGATCGCCGACGCCGAGGACCCCGAGGCCATGCGGGCCCGCATGGTCAAGGAGTACAAGTCCGAGCTGATGCACCCCTACTACGCGGCCGAGCGCGGCCTGGTCGACGACGTCATCGACCCCGCGGAAACCCGCGAGGTGCTGATCAAGTCCCTCGCGATGCTCCAGACCAAGCACGCCGATCTGCCCTCCCGCAAGCACGGCAACCCTCCGCAGTAACACGGCGGACATCTCTCTCACGGAGACTGACACCCATGGACACCCCTGACATCCGCGTCGAGAAGGGCCACGCCGAGCCCGAGGAAGTCGCCGCCATCACGGCGATCATCCTGGCCCGCGCCGCCGCCCGCCCCACCGACCCGACCCCGACGCACCGCGGCCGCGTGAAGGCCGGCTGGCGCCGCCTGGAGCGCGAGCCCGGCTTCCGCGCCCCGCACAGCTGGCGCTGACAACAGAACCCGAGAAGGCCCCTCCACACGGAGGGGCCTTCTCTTTTCGGGGCGCGGGGAACTGCGCGGACAACCACACACCACCCGCACCCGGCAACGCGACAGCCCCCGGCAGCCCGAAGGCCGCCAGGGGCTGTCCCACAGCGAGAGAACTACCGAAGGCGCGCCATCAGGGCGTGCTCCACCAGCGTGATCAGCGCCGACTTCGCGTCCGCCCGGTGGCGGGCGTCGGTCGTGATGATCGGGGTGTCAGGGCCGATCTGGAGGGCTTCCCGGACCTCGTCGGGCGTGTACGGCTGCTGGCCGTCGAAGCCGTTCAGCGCGATGACGAACGGCAGGCCGCTGTTCTCGAAGTAGTCGACGGCCGGGAAGCAGTCGGCGAGCCGCCTCGTGTCGACCAGCACGATCGCGCCGATGGCGCCGCGCACCAGGTCGTCCCACATGAACCAGAAGCGGTCCTGGCCCGGCGTACCGAAGAGGTACAGGATCAGGTCCTGGTCCAGGGTGATACGGCCGAAGTCCATGGCCACCGTGGTGGTGGTCTTGTCCCCGGTGTGGGTGAGGTCGTCGATGCCGGCCGAAGCTGACGTCATGACGGCCTCGGTACGCAGCGGGTTGATCTCCGAGACGGCCCCGACGAACGTGGTCTTGCCCACGCCGAAGCCACCCGCCACCACGATCTTCGCCGAGGTGGTGGAGCGGGAAGGACCGCCGCTAGAGCTTGCGAAGTCCACTGAGCACCCTTTCGAGCAGTGTCACGTCTGGCTGGCCGCCGGCGTTCTCGTCGCCGCCGGGCTGATGGATGGCGACCAGTCCCGCCTCCGCCAAGTCGGCGACGAGGATCCTGGCCACGCCGAGAGGGATCGTGAGGAGCGCCGAGATCTCGGCGACCGACTTGATTTCCCGGCAGAGGTTGCAGATCCGCTGATGCTCGGGCAACTGGCCCTGCATCTGGTGCGGCTGCGCAGTGGTGTGCACCAGCGCCTCGATGGCGAGCTGGTAACGCGGGCGGGTCCGGCCACCGGTCATGGCGTACGGACGCACCAACGGGTTGTTCGACGCCCCTGCGGGCGCCGGCTCCGGGTTGCGGCGCTGCGGCTGCACGGGCTGGATGCGCGGGGCGGGCGGCTGGTCGTACGGCGACGGGCCGGGGCCCTGTGGCGCGTACGGCTGCCGGTGGCTCGGTGCGGAGGGGAAGTTGTAACGGTTCGGGTTCTGCCCACCGTCGCCCTGGCCCTGGGCAGGGCCATACGACCAGTTGCCCGAAGACGAACCGCCTGGGGGTGTTGCCACTTTCTCCTCCTCCGACTGTGCCGGGCACCCAACGCTGTGGAGCCGCGTCCCGAAACCTTACGGCCACGGGACGCCAAAACGCACCGTCCGTCTGTTAGTTGAGCAGGCTCCCCTGGAGCTCCGCACGAAGGTCCGGTGTCAGGACCGTACCGGCTCGGTCAACCAGCAGCGCCATCTCGTATCCGATGAGGCCGATGTCCGCCTCCGGATGTGCGAGAACCGCGAGCGACGAGCCGTCGGAGATGGACATGATGAAGAGGAATCCCCGCTCCATCTCCACAACCGTCTGATTGACGCTTCCGCCCTCGAAGATCCGGGAGGCTCCTGCCGTCAGAGACGTCAGACCGGAGGCGACGGCCGCGAGCTGGTCGGCGCGGTCGCGGGGGAAGCCTTCGGACATCGCCAGAAGGAGTCCGTCGGCGGAGACCACCACCGTGTGGGACACCCCCGGGGTGTTGTCCACGAAGTTGGTGATCAACCAGTTCAGGTTCTGTGCCGCCTGGCTCATCGGGCTCACACTAACGCTCCTGGTTGTAGGTGCTGTCAGGACCGAAGCCCTGGCCGTTCGTTTCACTGCCTGCGTTGCGTCCGCGCTGTACGCCGCGACGCAGGTTGCTCAGCCTGCCCCGGACGTCCTCCGGGGCACGGGAGACCTGTGGGCCCCCCTGGGGAGTGCTCTCGGCGGAACCCTCGATCAGGTTGGCCTTGGGCACCCGCCTCGGCAGGCCGGAGGAGGTGACCCCGCCCGCCTTGGGCTTCCGGAGCTGCGAGGCCTGCTGCCACCGCTCGTCGTTCGCCGAGCGCCAGTCGCTGTCGCCGTTGCTCTCCGGGGTGGAGGCCGAGGCCGGAGGCTCCTGGCTCGCGTGCCTGGCGCCGCCCGCGCCGTTCGCACCGCTCGCGGCGGACCCGCGGCGGGGAAGCCCGGCGTCGGTCAGCGAGGGTGCGGCGGAGTGGGCCGGTCCCGGACGGTCGAAGCCTACGCGGTCCTGCTCACTCGCGTCAGCGGCCTGCGCAGATTCCGTTTCCTGGGCCTGAGAAGGGTACTGGCTCGGGTAGCCGTTCTGGTAACCGTCCTGCTGCGGCCAGTCGTCCTGGTGGCGCCGCTGCTCGAAGGCGGGGAAGCTGCCGGGTCCGCCCGCGCCCGGCCCCGAGTGCTCCTCCTGGGCCGGCTCCGCATAGGAGGAGGGGTCCGGGTAGCCGCCGTTCGGCGAGAAGGTGTCGTTCTGCGGCAGACCGCCGTTCGGCGCGTAGTACTGCTCGTCGTACGCGGCCCGCTGAGGCTCCTCGTACGCCGTCTGCCGCTGCTCCTGGTACGACCGCTGCTGCTCCTGGTACGACGCCTGCTGGTCCTCGTACGGCGCCTGACGGTCGTACGCGGACGGCTGCTGCTCCGGGTAGCCGGTCTGGCCCGTGTCGTAGGCCTGGCCGGTGTCGTAGCCCTGCTGTCCGTTGTACTCGTCGGCGTATCCAGCGGCCTCGGTGTGCTCCTGGTTGCTCTGGCGGCCGGGGAGCTCGGGCTGCTGGGTCGACTGGGCCTCCAGGGCCGCCCGGCGCTCCTCGCGCATCAGGGAGCGGCCGACGGGGTCCAGCTCGCGTATGTCGTCGGGGACGTCGGAGTAGCGGCTGTCGTCGAAGCCGAGCTCCGCCGCCGTGCGCATGGGCTGCTGGTTGAAGTTCTCGCCGCCGCCGAAGTTCTGCTCGGGGATGATCTGCGAGACGGTGAACTCGTCGCGGTCCACGTGCTGCTCGCCGCCACCACCGTGGGTGATCGCGTCGGGCAGCATGACCAGCGAGGTCGTGCCGGCCTGCTCGCCCGAGGGGCGCAGCTGGACCCGGATGCCGTGCCGGTCGGACAGCCGGCCGACCACGAACAGGCCCATGCGCTGCGAGATCGCGGCGTCCACGGTCGGCGGGTTGGCCAGCTTGTGGTTGATGTCCGCGAAGTCCTCGGCGGTCAGGCCGATGCCCTTGTCGTGGATCTCGATCATGACGCGGCCGTCGGGGAGACGGGTCGCGGTCACGCGGACCTTGGTCTGCGGGGAGGAGAACGTCGTGGCGTTCTCCAGGAGCTCGGCGAGCAGGTGCACGAGGTCGGTCACGGCCCGGCCGTGGATCTCGGCCTCGGGGACGCCGGACAGCTCGATGCGCTCGTACTGCTCCACCTCGGAGGAGGCGGCGCGCAGCACGTCGACCAGCGGGACCGGCTGGTCCCAGCGGCGGCCGGGCTCCTCGCCGGCGAGGACGAGGAGGTTCTCGCCGTTGCGGCGCATACGGGTCGCCAGGTGGTCCAGCTTGAAGAGGTTCTCCAGCTGGTCCGGGTCGGCCTCGTTGTTCTCCAGGTCGGTGATCAGGGTCAGCTGGCCCTCGATCAGCGACTGGTTGCGGCGCGAGAGGTTGGTGAAGATCGCGTTGATGTTGCCCCGCAGCAGGGCCTGCTCGGCGGCGAGCCGGACGGCCTCGCGGTGGACCTGGTCGAAGGCGCGGGCGACCTCGCCGATCTCGTCCGTGGTGGTGATCGGGATGGCCTGCACGCGGGTGTCGACGCGTCCGGGGTCGGTGCGCGAGAGCTGGTCGACCAGCATCGGCAGGCGCTGCTCGGCGATGCCGAAGGCGGCGTTGCGCAGCTGGCGCATCGAGCGGCTCATCTGGCGGGCCACCGCGCCGGCCAGGATGAAGGCCAGGAGCAGGGCGACCACGACGGCGGCACCGGTGATGTAGGCGTCGCGCTGGGCGCCGTCGGCGATGTCGGAGGCTTCGCTCACGGCCTTGTCGGCCATGTCCGTCTCGATCTTCTCGTACGCGTTGAACCGGAGCGTGTTGACCGCCCACCAGTTCTCGGCGGTGATGCCCTTCTCGGCGAGGGCGGCACGGGCGCTCGGGTCCGTGGTCTGGAGCGTCGCGACAGCCGAGACCATGGTCGTCGGGTTGGACGGCGGGGGGACGTAGTCCGGGTTCTTGGCCTTGGCCTCCCGGGCCATGGCGGCACCGTCGGTCCTCATCTTCGCCTCGGCGGCCTTGAGCTTGGCCGCGTCCTCCTCGGTGCCACCGCCGACGTACTCCTGCACGGCGATGCGCTCGAGGTAGGCGTACGAGGACAGGGCGATGCGCTGGCTGGCGAGGTTGCCTTCGTCCGGGCCCGGCTTCGTCAGGATGTGCATGCCGATGGAGCGCTGCAGCGACAGGGCCGCCTTGGTGAGCTCGATGGCGTAGACGGTCCGGCCGTAGCTGGTGATGTTGCCGGTGCCGAGGCCCAGCTCGTTGGCGAACTCCGTCAGCGGGTGGGCGACCTCGACGTAGCCCTCCTCGGTCTGCACGCCCTTGAGCTTGGAGGTGTAGGCGACCTGGCGCAGGGTCTGGAGCTTCGGCTCCGCCTCGCGGAACAGCTTCAGACGGCGTTCCAGGCCGGGCTTGGCCGGCATGCTCTGGGCCGCGGCGTCGAAGGCGTCGGCCGCCTCGTCGGTGGCCTTGCGGACCTGGGCGACGGTCGCCTTGTCCTGGGCGTTCTGGGCGCTGCCCTTCAGCAGGGGCGCCGCGGAGGTGTCGCGCTCGTTGTAGAGGGCATTGGCGTACAGCAGGGAGGCCCGCACCAGACGCGCGGTGTTCTCCGCGTCCTCGGCCTCCTGCCAGGTGTCGATCGAGCTCTTCACCTGGAAGCCGCCCATGACGAGGCCGACCAGCACGGGTATGAGCAGGATCGCGTTGAGCCTGGTCGCCACGCGCCAGTTGCGCGGGGAGAGACGGCCGCCGCTCTGGGCGGGCGCGGCCGTCGGCTCCGAACCGGGCACGGGGGCGGGCGCCGCTGTGCGCGGCGGCGGGGTGAAGTTGCCCCGGGCCGACGGCTCGGGACTGTTCTTGCTTCGCCTCACTCGACCAACAACCTCTCGGCGGTCGGCACCAACGTTGTGCCGCAGTTTCTCAGAGCCCGGTACGCCATCGACTGACGTGTACGCCATTGACTATTGGGCAGTTCAGGCATTCCAGCACGACGACCTGCGCTCTTCCAAACAGTCCGGGGTGGGGATTCCGAGGGATGTAAGCCCCAGATAAAACGGTCATAAAGAACGAGCCCCGCCAAAAGGCGGGGCGATTGTGCGCGCAGCGAGACCGGATGTGCGCGACGCGTGGCCGTACCACCAGATTCCTCTGCCGAAACGTTATGAACACCTTGGCCGACCGTGTCAAAGGACACAGTCGGCTCCGGTACATCTACGACAACTGCCGTATGGCGCTTCTGAATTGCGTGCTACCTCAGCCGTGCCATCAGAGCGTGCTCGACCAGCGTGATCAGTGCACTCTTCGCGTCGGCCCGGTGCCGGGCGTCCGTCGTGATGATGGGGGTGTCGGGGCCGATCTGGAGGGCTTCCCGCACTTCATCGGGGGTGTAGGGCTGCTGGCCGTCGAAGCCGTTGAGGGCGATGACGAAGGGCAGGCCGCTGTTCTCGAAGTAGTCGACGGCCGGGAAGCAGTCGGCGAGGCGCCGGGTGTCCACGAGCACCACCGCGCCGATGGCGCCGCGCACCAGGTCGTCCCACATGAACCAGAAGCGGTCCTGGCCCGGTGTACCGAAGAGGTACAGGATCAGGTCCTGGTCCAGGGTGATACGGCCGAAGTCCATGGCCACCGTGGTGGTGGTCTTGTCCCCGGTGTGGGTGAGGTCGTCGATCCCCGCGCTGGCGGAGGTCATCACGGCCTCGGTGCGCAGCGGGTTGATCTCCGAGACGGCCCCGACGAACGTGGTCTTGCCCACGCCGAAGCCACCCGCCACCACGATCTTCGCGGAGGTGGTCGAACGACCCGCGTCAGAGCTTGCGAAGTCCACTGAGCACCCTTTCGAGCAGTGTCACGTCCGGCGCGCCGGTGGCGTCGTCGCCGCCCGGCTGGTGGATCGCGACGAGACCGGCCTCGGCGAGGTCCGCGACCAGGATCCGGGCCACACCGAGCGGCATGTTGAGCAGCGCCGAGACCTCGGCGACCGACTTCACCTCTCGGCACAGGTGGCAGATGCGCTGGTGCTCAGGGAGCAGTCCCATGAGCGCCGCGGGATCGGCGGTCGTACTGATCAGCGCCTCGATGGCCAACTGGTAACGCGGCCGGGTCCGGCCGCCGGTCATGGCATACGGCCGGACCAGCGGCTGGTCGCCCTCGTCCTCGTACGGCTCCGCGTACGGATCATGAGAGGCGGGGGGCGGGGTCATGGGTCCTCCGGGCGGGACAGCAAGTCGGTCAGTCGAGCCGTCTGACGAGGCCTGTGTGGGGTGTGTGGCAGCCGGACGGTGATGTGGTGAGACGGGTGGTGCCGGGGCCTATCAATGGAGCAGACTGCCTTGGAGCTCGGCTCGCAGGTCAGGGGTGAGGACCGCGCCCGCGCGGTCGACCAGGAGCGCCATCTCGTAGCCGACGAGGCCGATGTCGCATTCGGGGTGAGCGAGGACGGCCAGGGACGAGCCGTCCGAGACGGACATGAGGAAGACGAATCCCCGCTCCATCTCCACGACCGTCTGTGCCACGTCGCCGCCCTCGAAGATCCGGGAGGCGCCTGCCGTCAGGGACGTCAGGCCGGAGGCGACGGCCGCGAGCTGGTCCGCGCGGTCGCGCGGGAAGCCCTCGGACATCGCCAGGAGGAGACCGTCGGCGGACACGACGACGGTGTGGGACACCCCTGGGGTGTTGTCCACGAAGTTGGTGATCAACCAGTTGAGATTCTGTGCCGCCTGGCTCATCGGACTCAACTAACGCTCCTGCTGGTGAGAGGGCCGAGGGAAGCTGCCGGTCTGGGTGGACCCGGCCTGACGACCCTGTGCAATACCGCGGCGGAGATTGGTCAGCCGACCGCGTACGTCATCGGGGGCACGCGAGATCTGCGGACCGCTCTGCTGGGGCTGCTGCTGTGCCGTGCCCGGAACGAGGTTCGCCCGGGGCACCCGGCGCGGCAGGCCGGAGGTGGTGACACCGCCGGCGGCGGGCTGGCGGACGCGCTCGGCCTGGCGGACGAGGTCGTCGTTCGGCGAGCTGCGCCAGCCGGAGGAGGCGGACCGCTGGGGACCACCGTTCTCCTGCGGCTGCTGCGGGGCCGGAGCCGAGCCGTTGTTCTGCGCCGGCTGCTGCTCCTGCTGGCCGTGGAACCAGTTGGTCTCGAGCGTGTCGTACAGCGGCGTACGCCCGTCGCCCGGACCGGTCGCCGGCGGCAGCGCCTCGGGCTCCTGCCGCGCGGGCCGGGCCTGCGGGGCGGGCGGACGCGGGGCGCCGAAGTCGGCCCCGCCCCCGGTGCCGTTGACCTGAGGCCGCTCGAACCGGCCCGTGCCCGCGGGGTCGGCCGGGGTGGCCGGACCGGGGAGGGTGGGCCGGCCGGAGCCGTTGTCCTGGCGGGGCGCCGGGTACTGACCCGTCGAGCCGTTGTCGTAGGACTGCGGCGCGGGGTACTGGCCGGTCGAGCCGTTGTCCTGGCGGGGCGCCGGGTACTGGCCGGTCGAGCCGCTGTCGTACTGGCCGCCCTGGCCGTTGTCGTAGGACTGCGGAGCCGGGTACTGGCCCGTCGTGGACGACGGGTCGCGGCGGCCGCCCGGGGCGCCGAAGACGTCCGGGCGGACGAACTGGCCCGAGTCCTGCGAGCTGTCAGCGCCGGGAAGGCCGAACCGGTCCGAGTGCTGGGGGCCACGCGTACCGAAGTCGGCCGGAGAGCCGGGGCCCTGCCGGTCGTCGCGCGGGACGGCGGGGATCTCCGCCGTCGAGCCCGGGCCCTGCCGGTCGTCGAACCGCGGCATCTGAGAGGTCCGGGAGACATCCGGCTCCTCGTGCCCGCGGGGGGTGTCCAGCGAGGCACGCGGCACCGGCGGCTGGGCGTTCTCGTCGCTCCAGCTCGGCACGCGGGGCTGCGAGTCGCCGCCGCCGGGAAGCTCGGCCCGGGGACCGCCGCGCGGCGGCAGCTGGGGCCGTCGGCCCTGGCCCTGCTCGGAGTTGCCCGGGCGCTGCGAACCCCGGCCACTGCCGTAGCCGTCCTGGCCCTGCGGCCCGTTCGTACCCGCGGCCTGGAGACCCTGCGGGGCACCGGGCGCCTGCCCGTAACCGGCACCGGCGGGAGCCGGACGGCCCTGCGGGGGCGCCGGGGGACCACTCTGCTCGAACAGCGACGGGGCCTTGTCGGGACCCTGCGGCCCACGCCCGCCACCCGGACGGCCACCGTCCGCGTCCCGCCCGGGCAGCGCGGCGCGCGGACCCTGGCCGGCACCGAGCCGGCCACCGCCGGACGACGCACCGCCGCCGAAGCCACCGCCACCGGACCCGCCGGCCCCGAGGGCGCCTCCGCCCGCCTGGCCGGCACCGGCGGCACGCCGGGCCGCGGCCGCACCGGCGGCGGCCTGCGCGGCGGCCGGACCGCCACCGCCGACGGGCGGCTGGCCGGGCTGCTTGGGCTGGGGCTTCTTGCCGCCCTGGGCGACATCGACGGGCAGCATGACCAGCGCGGTCGTACCACCGGAGTCGGACGGGCGCAGCTGGATGCGGATGCCGTGCCGTTGCGACAGCCGACCGACCACGAACAGACCCATGCGGCGGGAGACGGAGACGTCCACCGTCGGGGGAGAGGCGAGCCGCTCGTTGATCGCGGCGAGGTCCTCCGGCGACAGCCCGATACCGGTGTCGTGGATCTCGATCAGCACCCGGCCGTCTGGCAGGGCGTGACCGGTGACCTTGACCTTGGTCTGCGGCGAGGAGAACGAGGTCGCGTTCTCCAGCAGCTCGGCGAGCAGGTGCACGAGGTCGTTGACGACCCGGCCGGCCACCTCGGTGGTCGGCACGGCGGCCAGCTCGATGCGCTCGTACTGCTCCACCTCGGACGCGGCGGCGCGGAGCACGTCGACCAGCGGGACCGGACGGGTCCAGCGGCGGCCGGGCTCTTCACCGGCGAGAACGAGGAGGTTCTCACCGTTACGGCGCATGCGGGTGGCGAGGTGGTCGAGCTTGAACAGCGAGGACAGCTGGTCCGGGTCGGCCTCGCGGGACTCCAGCTCGGAGATCAGCGACAGCTGGCGCTGGATCAGACCCTGGGAGCGGCGCGAGAGGTTGGTGAACATCGCGTTGACGTTGCCCCGCAGCAGGGCCTGCTCGGCGGCGAGGCGGACCGCCTCGCGGTGCACGTCGTCGAAGGCCGCGGCCACCCGGCCGATCTCGTCCCGGGAGTGCACACCGACCGACTCCACGGACGTGTCGACGTCCTGCGGGTCGGACTCGGACAGCTGCTTGACCAGCTCGGGCAGACGGTCGGAGGCGACCTTGGTCGCGGTCTCCTCCAGGCGGCGCAGCGAGCGGATCATGGAGCGGGCCACGACGAAGGCGCCGACCAGCGACACACCGAGCACGATGAGGATCAGCGCACCGGAGATGATCGCGTCGCGCTCGGTGGCGCTGCGCAGCTCCCGGGCCTTCTGTTCCATCTCCTCGAGCAGCGTGTGCTCGATGTTCTTCATCTGCTGGATCTTGGTGGAGCTGTCGTCCAGCCAGTCGCGGTAGGACCGCTTGTCCTGCTGCGCGAGTCCGCTCGCGGAGACCAGGGCACGACCCGCGTAGGTGTCGGTGGCCTTGATCGTGGAGTTGCCGCCGTCCTCGATGGGCTTGAGCAGCTCGGCGGCGGAGTCCTCGCCATAGATGCTCTTGAAGCTGCGGATCTCGGAGTTCTGGCTCTCCAGGGCCGACTCGGCGTAGAGCCGGTCGTTCGGCGAGAGCTTGCCGGTCGTGGTGTTGCTCGCGGGCAGCGCCGCCGCGAGGGCCGCGCGCTGGATCGAGGAGTACTCCTTGGCGGA
This sequence comes from Streptomyces afghaniensis, assembly GCF_044327915.1. Classification (NCBI taxonomy): domain Bacteria; kingdom Bacillati; phylum Actinomycetota; class Actinomycetes; order Kitasatosporales; family Streptomycetaceae; genus Streptomyces; species Streptomyces afghaniensis. The sequence goes on along the minus strand of NZ_JBIRGJ010000012.1, from coordinate 194,962 downwards.
GGAGAACGCCGCCAGGGCGCGGGTGCGCTGGATCATGTCCGGGTTGCTGGTCGCCTCGGCCATGTCCTGGGAGAGGTCGATCAGGTTCTCGATCAGACGGTGGTACGCCTCGATCGTCTGCGTGGAGTTGCCCTCGGAGGCGTAGGCGCCCTTGCGGATCTGCTCCAGGTCGCCGAGCTCGCCGGCGAGCTGGACGAGGTACTCGCGGACGCCCTTGAGGTTGCCGTCCTTGCTGGCGCCGTCGATCTCCTCGGAGCTGTCGAGGAAGTTCTTCATCGCCCGGTCGGTCTTCTCGCGAAGACCCTTGACCGTGAAGTCGGTCGCCTTGCCGCCGTGCGCGAGCGGGCCGGCCGACTGGTCGCGCTCCTCCTGGAGCGCGGCGGACAGCTCGGTGGCCTGCTTGGTCATGTCCGTCAGCAGCTTCATGTTGTCGAGCTGCTGGATGTCGTCCATGGACTGGTTGATACGCAGCGCGCCCAGCGAGGTGGCCGCGACCACCGGGAGCGCGAGCAGCGACACCAGACGGGTGGAGATGCGCCAGTTGCGCAGGGCTATTCGCGAACCGGGGCCTGCCGGACCCGTCGGCGGCTTCAGCGCCGGAGCCGGGCTCGCGGGCCCCGTGGGGGCCGACGCGCCGGGGCGCCCGGGGCGCTCCCCTCCGTCACCGGCCGGGCCCTGGTTCTGGGCGTGCTGGGGCGAGGGGCTGCCCTTTATGGGGCCAGTCCCGCCGTGCGGCTCCGGCTCCGCCGAAGCGCTGCCATCCCTCTTGAAACGTCCCTGCACTAGCGTCGCAACCTCTGGACCAGGCGCCCCATCGCGTGAACGGCGGGACACGGTGTCGGCGTTCTGGGGACGCCCTGAGTACGCCCCCGTGGTGGTCGAGTGACCGGCGCTGGCTCCCCCTTCTGGCCGCCACTCGGCGCGTCTGTGCGCCCCCTGTGCGCCGGCTCGATCCTGCGGCGGTCCGTGGCATTCCAGCACAGCACAGGATCTCCAACAAGGCTCGTAGGCCAGGCCGTGACATAGGTGACACCACGTGAGTGCCGAATCACCAGACGTAGAAAGTGAGTTCACCCATTTCGGGCGTATGCCCGCGAGTCGCCGTGCCGCGACGGGTGTCCCAGTCGCCATGATCAGCAGCGGAATGAGCGCTTCAGTGGGTCAATGTCCGTTTCGTTGGGGTGAAACACAAGCCCGAATTGACTGATTTGCCCCCTGAGTCGTGAGAAAACTCACATGCTGATCATGGTCTCCCCGCGATCGCGCCGGGAATCCCATGTTTAGCCTGACGCTTTACAGAGATGGCAAAACCGACAACCCGCGCCTGCGCGAGGGTCCTCCGCACTCTCCCGGCGCCCGTCACAGAACAGGGTCAAGTAAACAGTGAAGACGACGACGATGTTCCACAAGATCGCCAACCCGCGACGCACGACGCTGGCGCACCTGGACGACGCCGACGAACTGCAGACGCCGGAACAGCCGGAGCACCGCGTCGAACTCCCCACCCAGACTGCCAACCCCAAGCGCACCATCCTCACCGAGGTCCCCGTCGCGGCCGCCGCTGCCGCGGAGTGACACCGGGTAGTACGCGCACCGGCCGCCGGATGCTCACGGTGGCGGGACAAGAACATCGAGGGGCGCCCCCGGCGACGGCGGCGCCCCTTCGTAATGCGCGCGGCGCGGACCCTTCCCCGCGTTAGCCTGGAGCGTCAGACTCCAGCCGCTTCAGTCAAGGGGCCAAGCATCCCGTGCGCATCGCCAGATTCTCCATCGACGGGAACGTCGCCTTCGGCGCCATCGAGGGCGAGAAGCAGGACGAGCTCGTCCTGGACATCATCAAGGGCATCCCGTTCGCGGACTTCGAGCTCTCCGGCACGAAGGTGCCGGTCGGCAAGGTCAGGCTGCTGCCGCCGGTGCTCCCCAACAAGGTCGTGGCCTTCGGCCGCAACTACGCCGAGCACGCGAAGGAACTGGGCAACGAGGTCCCGCAGGCCCCCTTCGCCTTCTTCAAGCCGTCGACCTCGGTGATCGGCCCCGGCGACGAGATCCAGTACCCCTCCTTCTCCGCGGAGGTGCACCACGAGGCCGAGCTGGCCGTGGTGATCGGCCGGATGTGCCGCGAGGTCCCGCGCGAGCGCGTCAAGGACGTGATCTTCGGCTACACCTGCGCCAACGACATCACCGCCCGCGACGTCCAGAAGCGCGAGAAGCAGTGGGCCCGGGCCAAGGGCTTCGACACCTCCTGCCCGCTCGGCCCCTGGGTGGAGACGGACCTGGACGCGAGCGACCTCACCATCCAGCTCACGGTCAACGGCCAGCAGCGCCAGCTGGGCCGCACCAGCGAGATGATCCACTCCATCGAGGACCTGATCGTCAACATCTCCGAGGCCATGACGCTGCTCCCCGGCGACGTGATCCTCACGGGCACCCCGGCTGGGGTCGGCCCCCTGAACGTCGGCGACGAGGTCGCCGTCACCATCGAAGGCATCGGCACTCTCACCAACAAGGTTGTCAAGCGTGGCTAGCGCACCCGGCACTCCAGTACGCGTCCGTTTCTGCCCCTCGCCCACCGGTAACCCCCACGTGGGCCTGGTGCGCACCGCCCTGTTCAACTGGGCGTTCGCCAAGCACCACCAGGGCACCCTGGTCTTCCGCATCGAGGACACCGACGCGGCCCGCGACTCCGAGGAGTCGTACACCCAGCTGCTCGACTCGATGCGCTGGCTGGGCTTCGACTGGGACGAGGGCCCGGAGGTCGGCGGCCCGCACGCGCCGTACCGCCAGTCGCAGCGCATGGACCTGTACAAGGACGTCGCGGCCAAGCTCCTGGACGCCGGCCACGCCTACCGCTGCTACTGCTCCCAGGAGGAGCTGGACACCCGCCGCGAGGCCGCCCGCGCCGCCGGCAAGCCCTCCGGCTACGACGGCCACTGCCGTGAGCTGACCGCCGCCCAGGTCGAGGAGTACCAGGCCCAGGGCCGCGAGCCGATCGTCCGCTTCCGGATGCCCGACGAGACGATCACCTTCACGGACCTGGTCCGCGGCGAGCTGACCTTCACCCCGGAGAACGTCCCTGACTACGGCATCGTGCGCGCCAACGGCGCCCCGCTCTACACGCTGGTCAACCCGGTCGACGACGCCCTGATGGAGATCACCCACGTCCTGCGCGGCGAGGACCTGCTCTCCTCCACCCCGCGCCAGATCGCCCTGTACAAGGCGCTGATCGAGCTGGGCATCGCCAAGCAGATCCCTGCCTTCGGCCACCTGCCGTACGTCATGGGCGAGGGCAACAAGAAGCTCTCCAAGCGCGACCCGCAGTCCTCGCTCAACCTCTACCGCGAGCGCGGCTTCCTCCCCGAGGGCCTGCTCAACTACCTCTCGCTGCTCGGCTGGTCCCTCTCGGCCGACCAGGACGTCTTCACGATCGACGAGATGACCGCGGCGTTCGAGATCTCCGACGTGAACCCCAACCCGGCCCGCTTCGACCTGAAGAAGTGCGAGGCCATCAACGGCGACCACATCCGCATGCTGGACGTGAAGGACTTCACCGAGCGCTGCCGCCCGTGGCTCCAGGCGCCGTTCGCCCCCTGGGCCCCGGAGGCCTTCGACGAGGCCAAGTGGCAGGCCATCGCCCCGCACGCCCAGACCCGCCTCAAGGTGCTCTCCGAGATCACCGACAACGTCGACTTCCTCTTCCTGCCGGAGCCGGTGGAGGACGAGGCCTCCTGGAACAAGGCCATGAAGGAGGGCTCGGACGCCCTGCTGCGCACGGCCCGCGAGAAGCTGGAAGCGGCCGACTGGACCTCCGCCGAGTCGCTGAAGGAGGCCGTCCTGGCCGCCGGCGAGGCCCACGGCCTCAAGCTCGGCAAGGCCCAGGCCCCGGTCCGCGTCGCCGTCACCGGCCGCACGGTCGGCCTGCCGCTGTTCGAGTCGCTGGAGGTCCTGGGCAAGGAGAAGACCCTGGCCCGCATCGACGCGGCGCTGGCGAAGCTGGCCGCGTAACGCGCGACACCGAAACGGTGAGGGCGGCGTCCGGTTCGGGCGCCGCCCTCACCGTCCACGCGGGGGACGAGGGCCCGCAGCCGGCCCCGGGCTGAGAGCACCCGGCACTGGGTACGGTCCGACCATGAGCATCCACGCCGTGGTCTGGGACGTCGACGACACCCTCTTCGACTACACCACCGCCGACCGCCTCGGCATGCGCGCCCACCTCACGGCCGAGAGCCTGCTCGGCGACTACGAAACCGTCGAGCAGGCCATCGCCCGCTGGCGGGAGATCACGGACCTGCAATGGGCGCGCTTCGCGGCCGGCGAGGCCACCTTCGAGGAACAGCGGCGCGACCGCGTACGGGTGTTCCTCGGCCAGGACCTCACCGATGCCGAGGCCGACGCGTGGTTCAAGCGGTACCGCGCCCGCTACGAGGCGGCCTGGGCCCTCTTCCCGGACGTCCTGCCCGTCCTCGACGCTCTCGCCGCCAGCCACCGGCACGCCGTGCTGTCCAACTCCAGCATCCACGTCCAGGACCGCAAGCTGCGCGTCCTCGGCGTCCACGACCGCTTCGAGAGCATCCTGTGCGCGGCCGAGCTCGGCGTCTCCAAGCCCGAGGCCGGGGCGTTCCTCGCGGCCTGCGAGGCCCTCGCCCTGCCGCCGCACCAGGTCGCCTACGTCGGCGACCACCCGGAGATCGACGGACGGGGTGCCGCCGACGCCGGGCTGCTGTCGGTGTGGATCGACCGCGGGGGTGCGTACGCCACGATCGAGCCGCCCGTCGGGCCGCACCGCATCGCCTCCCTCGCCGAACTTCCCTCTGTGCTCGGCACGGATAGTCGTTTTGGAGCCCCGTCCACCTTCAGGTAATGTTCTTCCTGCGCCGCGGGGAGCGGGCCGGAAGGCAGGAACCCCAGGCGCACAGCTAGAACAAAATCCCCCCGAGGGGCTTGCGTTCCAGTGGCCTATGGTGTAATTGGCAGCACGACTGATTCTGGTTCAGTTAGTCTTGGTTCGAGTCCAGGTAGGCCAGCTCGCAGAGCTTATCTGCGCCCGCGGATTCCGCATCCGCAAGCCCCCGTTGTGTAGCGGCCTAGCACGCTGCCCTCTCAAGGCAGTAGCGCCGGTTCGAATCCGGTCGGGGGTACTGGTTCCGGAAGATCGATGATCATCCCGGGATCGCTAGGGCCCCCGTTGTGTAGCGGCCTAGCACGCCGCCCTCTCAAGGCGGTAGCGCCGGTTCGAATCCGGTCGGGGGTACTGACTGGTCTAAACCACATTGGTCTATGGTGTAATTGGCAGCACGACTGATTCTGGTTCAGTTAGTCTTGGTTCGAGTCCAGGTAGACCAGCTCGGACCTGCGGAAACGCAGGATCCACGCCCCCGTTGTGTAGCGGCCTAGCACGCCGCCCTCTCAAGGCGGTAGCGCCGGTTCGAATCCGGTCGGGGGTACACACAACGAAGGCCCCTCACCTCGGTGAGGGGCCTTCTGTGTACGCCCCTGAAGGGGCGCGGGGAACTGCGCGATCAACCACTGACGGTCGGCACCCGACACGAAACCGCAAGCTGTCATGGCGCCTGGTCGGGGAAAGCCTGCCGCGGCGTTGAGGCCGACTCTCCCCGTAACGATCAGCCAGTACGTCGCAACGCCTCGGAGAGGCGCCCTGCCGCATCGATCACAGCCTGCGCGTGCATCCGGCCCGGGTGCCGCGTCAGCCGCTCGATAGGCCCGGACACCGACACCGCGGCGACCACACGGTTGGAAGGGCCCCGCACCGGCGCGGAGACGGACGCCACCCCCGGCTCGCGTTCACCGATCGACTGGGCCCAGCCCCGCCGCCGTACGCCCGACAGGGCCGTCGCCGTGAAGCGCGCGCCCTGGAGGCCGCGGTGCAGCCGCTCCGGCTCCTCCCAGGCCAGCAGGATCTGCGCCGACGAGCCGGCCTTCATCGTGAGCGTCGAACCGACGGGGACGGTGTCCCGCAGTCCGGACAGCCGCTCCGCCGCCGCCACACAGATGCGCATGTCGCCCTGGCGGCGGTAGAGCTGCGCGCTCTCGCCCGTGACGTCACGGAGGTGGGTGAGCACCGGGCCCGCGGTGGCGAGGAGACGGTCCTCACCCGCGGCCGCGGCCAGTTCTGCCAGGCGAGGGCCGAGAATGAAACGGCCCTGCATGTCGCGCGCCACCATGCGGTGGTGTTCCAGCGCCACGGCCAGGCGGTGGGCCGTGGGTCGTGCCAGTCCGGTGGCGCCGACCAGGCCCGCGAGGGTGGCCGGACCGGACTCCAGAGCGCTCAGGACGAGGGCCGCCTTGTCCAGAACGCCGACGCCGCTACTGTTGTCCATGAAACGATACTCGCGTCTCACTCTGTGAAACGCAAGTTCAAATTCTCGTGGAACCCGCCACTCTGGAAGACACGAAGTCACAGCGGCCCGTGACGTACGGGCCTGGCGGCGGTTGCCCGGAAACGCAGGGGCGCGGGCCCGCCTCCTCAAGATCTCTAGTTGGGCCGGCGGATCGTCGTCGGCCGGAGGGAACAGCGATGGGTAGGACACTCGCGGAGAAAGTCTGGGACGACCATGTCGTCCGGCGCGCGGAGGGCGAGCCCGACCTTCTCTTCATCGATCTGCACCTGCTGCACGAGGTGACCAGCCCGCAGGCCTTCGACGGGCTGCGCAAGAGCGGCCGCAAGGTCCGGCGCCTCGACCTCACCATCGCGACCGAGGACCACAACACCCCCACCCTCGACATCGACAAGCCGATCGCGGACCCGGTCTCCCGGATCCAGCTGGAGACGCTGCGCAAGAACGCCGCCGACTTCGGCGTCCGGCTGCACCCGCTGGGCGACGTCGAGCAGGGCGTCGTGCACGTCGTCGGCCCGCAGCTGGGCCTGACCCAGCCGGGCACCACCGTCGTCTGCGGTGACTCCCACACCTCCACGCACGGCGCCTTCGGCGCGCTGGCGTTCGGCATCGGCACCTCCCAGGTGGAGCACGTGCTGGCCACCCAGACGCTGCCGATGTCCCGCCCGAAGACCATGGCGATCACGGTCAACGGCGAACTGCCCGAGGGCGTCACCGCCAAGGACCTGATCCTGGCGATCATCGCCCGGATCGGCACCGGCGGCGGCCAGGGCTACGTCCTGGAGTACCGCGGCGAGGCCATCGAGAAGCTCTCGATGGAAGCGCGCATGACCATCTGCAACATGTCGATCGAGGCCGGCGCCCGCGCGGGCATGATCGCCCCGGACGAGACCACCTTCGCGTACCTCGAGGGCCGCCCGCACGCCCCCGAGGGCGCGGACTGGGACGCCGCCGTCGAGTACTGGAAGACGCTGAGGACGGACGAGGACGCCGAGTTCGACGCCGAGGTCGTCATCGAGGCCGCCGAACTGTCGCCGTTCGTCACCTGGGGCACCAACCCCGGCCAGGGCGCACCGCTTTCGGCATCGGTCCCCGACCCTGCTTCGTACGAAGACGCATCGGAGCGCTACGCCGCCGAAAAGGCCCTGGAATACATGGGGTTGGAGGCCGGTCAGCCGCTGCGCTCCATCAAGGTGGACACCGTCTTCGTAGGCTCCTGCACCAACGGCCGCATCGAGGACCTGCGCGCCGCGGCCGAGCTGCTCAAGGGCCGCAAAGTCGCCGACGGCGTACGGATGCTGGTCGTCCCGGGCTCCGCGCGGGTCGGTCTCCAGGCCGTCTCCGAGGGCCTGGACGTCGTCTTCAAGGAGGCCGGCGCCGAGTGGCGGCACGCGGGCTGCTCGATGTGTCTGGGCATGAACCCCGACCAGCTGGCCCCGGGTGAGCGCTCCGCGTCCACCTCCAACCGCAACTTCGAGGGCCGGCAGGGCAAGGGCGGTCGGACGCACCTGGTGTCGCCGCAGGTCGCGGCCGCTACGGCCGTGCTCGGCCACCTGGCCTCCCCGGCCGACCTGTCCGCCGCCGACACCCGTACGCCCGCTGGAGTCTGAGAATCATGGAAGCCTTCACCACCCACACCGGCCGGGCCGTCCCGCTGCGCCGCAGTAACGTCGACACCGACCAGATCATCCCCGCCCACTGGCTCAAGAAGGTCACGCGGGACGGGTTCGAGGACGGGCTGTTCGAGGCCTGGCGCAAGGACGCGTCGTTCGTGCTCAACCAGCCCGAGCGGCAGGGCGCGACCGTCCTGGTCGCCGGCCCCGACTTCGGCACCGGCTCCTCCCGTGAGCACGCCGTCTGGGCCCTGCAGAACTACGGCTTCAAGGCCGTGATCTCCTCCCGCTTCGCCGACATCTTCCGCGGCAACTCGCTCAAGAACGGCCTGCTCACGGTTGTTCTGGAGCAGAAGATCGTGGACGCGCTGTGGGAGCTCACCGAGAAGGACCCGCAGGCCGAGATCACCGTCGACCTGGTCGCCCGCGAGGTCCGCGCCGAGGGCGTCACCGCCTCCTTCGAGCTGGACGAGAACGCCCGCTGGCGGCTGCTGAACGGCCTCGACGACATCTCGATCACCCTCCAGAACGAGGCGGACATCGCCGCGTACGAGGCGAAGCGCCCGTCGTTCAAGCCGCGGACGCTCCCGGTCTGATCCGGAGCACGATCCGCCGCCCCTGAACAAGGCGACTTTCGGCCACCACAACACCCCCTCTGTACCCCTGATCAGCCCGATCGGGGGTACAGCTGTTTCTGCACCCGAACGGCCCTGCCCGCCCCGAGCCGGCCACCAACTTCCCACGTTATGCCGGTGGTTGTTGGGGTACGCGAGTTGTACAGCCGTGACCTCCGTGTGCGCCCGGAAGGCCGTTTGAGGCGGCAGTTGTCCCCTGCGCAGGCGACAACTCGCCCCAGATGGCACAATCTGTGCATGGAACACGACGGCCAACTCGAGCTCTATACGGCAGTCGCGGGCCAACTCAAGGAAGCGCACGCAAGAGTGCGCGCACTGCAAGTCCCGGAGGGCGTACGGATGGCGCTGACCCGGAAGCTGCTGGTCATTACGGCCGCGGCCAAGCACGATCTCGCCGACGCGGCAAGGCGGCTGGATCGGTTCACCGCGGACCTCGACGAGGGACGTCTCCCCGACGAGGAACGCTGAACCGGACGGCACCGCCGAGTTCGTTGCGGCACAAGGGTGATAAGCCCGTTTCGTGTTTGATTTGCGGTATATATCTGCCTAACGTGCGAAAAAGCTTGAACACTTTCGTTCTGGCGATGTCTCCGAAGGGGAAGACGTGAACAAGGCGCAGCTCGTAGAAGCGATTGCCGACAAGATGGGCGGCCGACAGCAGGCCGCCGACGCTGTCGACCATGTACTGGACGCCATCGTCCGCGCGGTCGTCGCTGGTGAGAGGGTCTCCGTCACCGGCTTCGGTTCCTTCGAGAAGGTCGACCGTCCGGCCCGCTACGCCCGTAACCCCCAGACGGGCGAGCGGGTTCGGGTCAAGAAGACCTCCGTTCCGCGCTTCCGCGCGGGCCAGGGTTTCAAGGACCTGGTCAGCGGCTCGAAGAAGCTGCCGCGTGGCGGCGAGGTCTCCGTCAAGAAGGCTCCCAAGGGCAGCCTGACCGGCGGCGCCGGCGCGACGGTCAAGAAGGCCGCCGCGAAGAAGGCGACGGCCAAGACGGCGGCCGCGAAGAAGACCACGGCCAAGAAGACGACGGCGAAGAAGGCCACCACCAAGACGGCGGCGGCCAAGAAGACCACGGCGAAGAAGGCCCCGGCCAAGAAGACCACGACGGCCAAGACCACCGCCGCGAAGAAGACCACCGCCAAGAAGGCGCCGGCGAAGAAGGCGACCGCCAAGAAGGCGCCCGCCAAGAAGTCGACGGCGCGCAAGACCACCGCGAAGAAGACCACCGCCCGCAAGAAGTAGGGGCGCTGGGGCACTCATGCGCCGGGCCGGACTCCGTACGGAGTCCGGCCCGCGGTGTGTTCAGGAGTGGTCAGAGGGTTCAGAGGGTCTGGAGGGTCACCAGAGTGATCCGCAAGTCCTCCTTCGCGCCCTCCACCTCGATCCGCACCCGCTGCCCCGGGCGCAGCAGCCTCAGACCGCCGGCGTCGAACGCCGCCGTGTCGAAGGGCACCGGGGTGCCGTCGTCCAGGAGCACCTGCCCGCTGCGGCTTTCGGGGTCGTACGTGTACGCGGTCGCCTGCATGGCCGCAGCTTACTGCCCGGGTATCAGCAACCGCGCGGCGGCAGCGGCCGTATGAGGGCCGACCCCCAGGGCCAGCGCGGTGCGCAGGTCGTCGCCGGTGTCCACGTCCTGGCGTACGGAATCCACGGCGGCGACGGACAGTTCCACGGCCCCGGACGCGCGGTGCCGGGCGCGGGAATCGATACCGAATGCCGGGAACAATGGCCGGCCGGGGGCGGCGGCCAGCAGGGTCGTACCGATTTCGGCCGCGTCCGGGAGAAAAGCGCGCGGGAATTCAGCGGCGGCGTCTAGTACCCGGGCCAATTCCGGTGGGCGCAGTGCCGGCAGGTCGGCGTTCAGCGCCGCCACACAACTTCCGGGACGTGCGGACCGGACGGCCCCCGCCCCGTGTGCGAGGGCGGCGTTGAGGCCGCTTCCCGGCTCGTCGGGGATGATCTCCGCGCCCAGTGCGGCCAGCTCACGGCCCGCCCGGGCGTCGTCCGTGACGACTGCCACATCACGCACCGCAGGGCAGGCCAGCGCGGCCGCCACCGTGTCCTGGGCGAAGGCCAGCGCCAAATCCGGCCGCAGCCCGTCGTCCGCGGTGTCCGCGAGCCTGCTCTTGGCCTGGGCCAGGGGCTTCAGGGGTACGACCAAGGTCCACTGCACAGATGTTCCGTCCCTCTCTTGTCGCGGTCATTGTCACCCGGGGCCGCCGGTGCCCGGCGTGTCGGGGCGTACGGTGTTCTCGACAGACCGGCGGCCTGGGGCGACACTTGTGCGGCCCCCCGTGGCCCCCGCTTCAGGCCCTAGAGGAAGGTGTCCGCGTGCCCCGCCGCAGAATCGGCTTCTGGTACCGCTTCGCTGCGGTGATCTGCAAACCGCCGCTGGTGGTTCTGCTCAGGCGGGACTGGCGCGGAATGGAGCACATTCCGGCCGAGGGTGGATTTATCACCGCGGTGAATCACAATTCGCACATCGACCCCTTCGCTTACGCGCACTTTCAGTACAACACCGGGCGCGTCCCGCGATTCCTCGCGAAGAGCGGGCTTTTCAAGAAGGGATTCGTCGGCGCCGCGATGCGCGGTACCGGGCAGATCCCCGTCTACCGCGAGAGCACGGACGCGCTGAGCGCCTTCCGGGCCGCGATCGACGCCGTGGACCGTGGGGAATGCGTCGCCTTCTATCCCGAGGGCACCCTCACCCGCGACCCGGCGGGCTGGCCCATGACCGGCAAGACCGGGGCCGCACGCGTCGCCCTCCAGACCAAGTGCCCGGTGATCCCCGTAGCCCAGTGGGGCTGCAACGAGTTGCTGCCGCCGTACGCGAAGAGGCCGCACCTCCTGCCGCGCAAGACGCACCGCGTGCTCGCCGGACCGCCGGTGGACCTCACGCGGTTCTACGACCGCGAGATGACCGCGGAGCTCCTGAAGGAGGCCACCGAGGTCATCATGGCCGCCATCACCCGCCAGCTGGAGGAGATCCGCGGCGAGAAGGCGCCCGAGACGCCCTACGACCCGCGCCGGGAGCGGATCGAACAGCGGCGCCGCACCCAGGCGCAGACGGAGACACAGCGGAGCGGGCAGCAGACGGCGTCGCCGATGCAGTCGGCGCAAACGGCACAGACGGCACAGTCGGCACAGGAAGAGGGGCTGGGCAAGTGAGCAAGCCGGTCAAGGCGGCGGTCCTGAGCGCCGGTTCGTGGGGCACGGCCTTCGGCATGGTGCTCGCCGACGCCGGGTGCGAGGTCACCCTGTGGGCGCGCCGCCCGGAGGTCGTGGAGGCGATCAACTCCACCCGCACCAATCCCGACTACTTCCCGGGCGTCGAACTCCCGGAGAACGTCCGGGCCACCACGGATCCCGCGGAAGCCGCCGCGGACGCCGACTTCACGGTCCTCTCGGTCCCCTCGCAGACCCTGCGGGGCAACCTCGCCGACTGGGCGCCGCTGCTCGCCCCCGGCACGGTCCTCGTGTCCCTGATGAAGGGCGTCGAACTCGGCTCCGCGATGCGCATGAGCGAGGTCATCGACGACGTCGCCAAGGTCGGCCCGGACCGCATCGCCGTGGTCACCGGGCCCAACCTGGCCCGCGAGATCGCCGCGCGGATGCCGGCCGCAGCCGTGGTCGCCTGCACCGACGAGGCCGTCGCCCAGCGGCTCCAGGCCGCCTGCCACACGCCGTACTTCCGCCCGTACACCAACACTGACGTCGTCGGCTGCGAACTCGGCGGCGCGGTGAAGAACGTCATCGGCCTGGCCGTCGGCATCGCGGACGGCATGGGGCTCGGCGACAACGCCAAGGGCTCGCTCATCACGCGCGGTCTCGCGGAGACCACCCGGCTCGGCATCGCGCTCGGCGCCGACCCGCTGACCTTCTCCGGACTCGCGGGCCTGGGCGACCTGGTGGCCACCTGCTCCTCGCCGCTGTCCCGCAACCACACCTTCGGCACCAACCTCGGCAAGGGCATGACGCTCCAGGAGACCATCGCGGTCACCAAGCAGACCGCCGAGGGCGTCAAGTCCTGCGAATCGGTGCTGGATCTGGCCCGCCGGCACGGCGTCGACATGCCCATCACGGAGACGGTCGTCGGCATCGTGCACGAGGGCAAGCCTCCGGTGGTGGCCCTCAAGGAGCTGATGTCGCGCAGCGCGAAGCCGGAACGACGCTGAGCGACGCGGCTTCGCGGGCGCTGTATCCCGGCCTTACCAACGGGTACTCTCAACGCGATATGAGCACCGAGAACCTCCCCCAGAGCCCCGAGCAGCCGCCTCGCAAGCCGCGTGTGGCCGTCGTGTTCGGCGGGCGCAGCTCCGAACACGGGATCTCCGTGGTCACCGCCGGCGCCGTCCTCAAGGCGATCGACCGGACGAAGTACGACGTCCTGCCGATCGGCATCACCCAGGACGGACGTTGGGCGCTCACGGCGGACGAACCGGAGCGGATGGCGATCGTCGACCGGCGCCAGCCGAGCGTCGACCTGCTCGCCGAGTCCGACGGGGGCGGAGTGATCCTCCCGGTCGACCCGGCCAACCGCGAAGTCGTCTACAGCGAGCCGGGATCGGTCCCCAAGGCGCTCGGCGAGGTCGACGTGGTCTTCCCGGTGCTGCACGGCCCCTACGGCGAGGACGGCACCCTCCAGGGCCTCCTGGAGCTCTCCGGCGTCCCGTACGTCGGTTCGGGTGTGCTCGCCTCGGCGGTGGGCCAGGACAAGGAGTACATGAAGCGGGTGTTCACCTCGTTCGGGCTGAAGGTGGGCCCGTACCTGGTGATCAGGCCCCGTGAGTGGCAGCAGGACGAGCCGGCGGCCCGCAAGAAGATCGTCGACTTCGCCGGCGAGCACGGCTGGCCGCTGTTCGTGAAGCCCGCGCGCGCCGGTTCGTCGATCGGCATCACCAAGGTCGACGACCTCTCCGGTCTCGACGAGGCGATCGCCGAGGCCCAGCGGCACGACCCGAAGATCCTCGTGGAGGCCGCGCTGCGCGGCCGCGAGATCGAGTGCGGCGTCCTGGAGTTCGAGGACGGCCCCCGGGCCTCCGCCCCCGCGGAGATCCCCTCGCCGGAGGACCACGCGTACTACGACTTCGAGGCCAAGTACATCGACTCGACGCCGGGGATCGTGCCGGCGCCCCTGACGCCGGAGGAGACGGCTCAGGTGCAGCGCTTGGCGGTCGACGCCTTCGAGGCGACGTCCTGCGAGGGCCTGGTCCGCGCGGACTTCTTCCTCACCGAGGACGGCGAGTTCGTGATCAACGAGATCAACACGATGCCCGGCTTCACGCCCATCTCGATGTATCCGAAGATGTGGGAGGCGAGCGGGGTGAGCTACCCGGAGCTGGTGGACCGTCTGGTGCAGGCGGCACTGCGCCGTTCCACGGGCCTTCGCTAGCTCAGGACGTCATTCACAGCACGGCGCTCAGGCGATCCCCTCGGGGATCGCCTTCTTCACGGCCGAGGCCAGATCGATCAGGACACCGGAGCTGTCCACCCCTTCCGGCACCCCGACCTCGACATACGCCTCCCGGTTGGCGGTGGTGAACCGGTACCCCCCGTCGTCCTGCTTCTCCATCAGCCAGTCGACCCCGTTCACACCCCCGGCGACCGCATCCGGATCCCGGCCCTCCGCCACCTTCGGATCGACCATCTCGGGCGGCTGCGGCACACCGCAGCGAAGTATGATCGCCGGGCTGCCCCAGCCCGCCGTCAGTGCCGACGCGGGCTCGGGATCCTCGCGCCGCTCTCCGTCCACCTTCGCGGGCAGTACCTTGTCCAGGTTCCGGCACAGTTCCGTGACCTTCGCGTCCGGACTGGGAACCGCCGCCGACGCGCTGTCGTCTGCCGAGGAGCAGCCCGCGGCAGTGATCAACAGCGCGAGAGCGGGCAGGCGGAAGAAAACACGGAACACAGAACGGTGCCGGTGACGGAAAGAGTTCACCGGCACAGGGTAGACGGGGGCTACAGATGGACGACCGGGCAGGTCAGGGTACGGGTGATGCCGTCCACTTGCTGGACCTTGGCGACCACCATGCGGCCGAGGTCGTCGACGGTGTCGGCCTGGGCCCGCACGATGACGTCGTACGGTCCTGTGACGTCCTCGGCCTGGATGACCCCAGGAATCTTGCTGATCGTCTCGGCGACGGTCGACGCCTTGCCGACCTCCGTCTGGATCAGGATGTACGCCTGTACCACGGAACCTCCAGGGCGGCCACGAGGATCATGTGGGGAAAAGGAACGCCACGGTATCGCGTCGCCGCTCGCCGCGGGGAGACCCGCGGGGACCGGGTCTTGCGCGCCGGGGTGCAGGTCCGGCAGAACGTGACGGTCACTTCGACGGTAGCGAGGACCGAGAGGCCTCGCGACCGGGCACGGACAGGGACAGAAGGGGAGAAAGGGCAATGAAGGGCACTGTTGGTGAGCTCGGTGAGTTCGGGCTCATCAGGGAGCTCACCTCCCGTCTGACCACCACCCCGGCGGTCCGGGTCGGCCCCGGCGACGACGCCGCCGTGGTGGCCGCGCCCGACCGCAGGGTCGTGGCCAGCACGGACATCCTGGTCGAGGGCCGGCACTTCCGCCGGGACTGGTCGACGGCCTACGACGTCGGCCGCAAGGCGGCGGCGCAGAACCTCGCCGACATCGCCGCCATGGGCGCCGTACCGACCGCGCTGCTGCTCGGTCTGGTCGTCCCGGCCGAGCTGCCGGTGACGTGGGCGAGCGAGCTGATGGACGGCCTGCGCGACGAATGCCAGGTGGCCGGTGCCGCCGTGGTCGGCGGTGACGTCGTACGCGGCGACTCGATCATGGTGTCGATCACCGCGCTCGGCGATCTGCGCAACCAGGAGCCGGTGACCCGGGCGGGCGCGCAGCCCGGCGACCTCGTCGCGGTGACCGGCTGGCTGGGCTGGTCGGCGGCCGGGTACGCGGTGCTGTCGCGCGGGTTCCGTTCGCCGCGGGCGTTCGTGGAAGCGCACCGGCGGCCCGAGCCGCCGTACCACGCGGGTCCGGCGGCCGCCGGGCTCGGGGCGACCGCGATGTGCGACGTGAGCGACGGGCTGATCGCCGACCTGGGGCACATCGCCGAGGCCAGCAAGGTGCGGATCGACATCCGCTCCGGGGCGATCGACATCCCGACCCAGATGAACGACATCGGGCAGGCCGTCGGCGTCGACCCGATGCAGTGGGTGCTGACCGGGGGAGAGGACCACGCGATCGTGGCGACCTTCCCGCCCGACGTGAAACTGCCCGCCCGCTGGAAGGTCATCGGCGAGGTCCTCAACCCCTCGGCGCTGCCCCAGGTGACCGTCGACGGGGCGCCGTGGACCAGCAAGGGCGGCTGGGACCACTTCGGGGACCTGGAGTCATGATTCCCAACGTCCTCACGGTGGCGGGCTCCGACTCCGGCGGCGGCGCCGGCATCCAGGCCGACCTGAAGACGATGCTCGCGCTCGGCGTGCACGGCATGAGCGTCCTCACGGCGGTGACCGCGCAGAACTCCCTCGGCGTGCAGGGGGCTTGGGAACTGCCGGTGGAGGCGGTGCGGGCCCAGTACCGCAGTGTCGTCGACGACATCGGCGTCCAGGCGGTCAAGACCGGGATGCTGGCCGCCGCCGAACTCGTGGAGGCCGTGGCCGAGTTGCTCGCGGGCACGGACGCCCCGGCGGTCGTCGACCCGGTGGGCGTCTCCAAGCACGGCGACCCCCTGCTCGCCGCGTCCGCACTGGACTCCGTCCGTACGAAGCTGCTGCCGGTGGCCACGGTCGCCACCCCGAACCTCGACGAGGTGGCCCAGCTGACGGGTGTCCGTGTCGAGTCGGAGGAGCAGCTGCGGCGGGCCGCGGCGGCCGTGCTCGGGTACGGGCCGCGGTGGGTGCTGATCAAGGGCGGTCATCTGTCCGGGGACGCGGTGGACCTGCTCACGGACGGCTCCGAGGAGCACTGGCTGCGGGCGCCGAGGCACGACAACCGGCACACCCACGGCACGGGCTGCACCCTCGCCTCCGCGATCGCGTCACAGCTCGCGAAGGGGCACTCGGTGCCGGAGGCAGTGGCGGCGGCCAAGGAGTACGTCACCGGGGCGATCGCGGCCGGGTTCGCGCTCGGCGGGGGGATCGGCCCGGTGGATCATGGCTGGCGGTTCCGGGCCGGGTCCTGAGCGTCATGACAGCGTCAGGACACGCCAAAGAGCCGGTCCACCTGAGGTGGACCGGCTCTGTAAGCGAACCAGCAGTGGCCGCGCGCTAGCTGAGCGTCAGCGCGAGACCTTGCCGGCCTTGATGCACGAGGTGCAAGCGTTCACGCGCTTCGGCGTCCCGCCCACCACGGTACGCACACGCTGGATGTTCGGGTTCCAGCGGCGGGACGTACGGCGGTGCGAGTGCGAGATGTTGTTGCCGAAGCCCGGCCCCTTGCCGCAGACGTCGCAGTTGGCAGCCACGGGTCACTCCAAAGACTTCAGATGCACTTACGGTTGATCCCGGCATGCCGGGATCCGGATGAGAGGATCTGAGTGGCGCTGCCAGGGGAATGGCCCGATTTGGATCGGGCAACCGGAGCAGCATACAACGACTGCGCCCGTGCAATGAAACTACCATGGTCGGCCGCCTCCCTCTCCCGGCCCACTTCCGGTGGACACGGCCCCGGGGTCTACGCTGCGTGCCACGTCCAGCAGCTCAGGGAGGCGCGGTGGCGCAGGTGCCGCAGACATTCTTCGATGCTCTCGCGGTGCGCACCTGGTGCGGTCTCGCACTCGAGACGCTGGGACGGGCGCGTGAGGAGATCGACGCGATCAACGTCTATCCCGTGGCGGACGGGGACACCGGCACGAATCTGTATCTGACCGTGGAGTCCGCCGTCGCGGCGGTCGAGGCCGTGTTCGCGGGGCATGCGGCGAGGTCGGGCCCCGCGGGGCCGACGCTGGCCGACGCCGCCCGGGCGATGGCGCACGGGGCGCTCATCGGTGCCCGTGGGAACTCCGGGACGATCCTCGCCCAGCTGCTGCGCGGCATGTCCCAGGTGCTGGCCGACCAGGAGACCGGGCACGCCGACGGCCAGGGCCTGCGGCTGGCCCTGCGGCACGCGGCCGACTCCGCCCGGCAGGCCGTGGCCCACCCCGTCGAGGGCACGGTCCTCACCGTCGCCGCTGCCGCTGCCGACGCAGCCTGCACTGCCGAGGGCGATTGCGGGAGGGTGGCCAGGGCGGCCTACGAGGGAGCGCGCGCGGCCCTGGCCGCCACCCCCGGCCAGCTGCCCGTCCTGGAGCGCGCCGGGGTGGTCGACGCCGGTGGGCGAGGGCTGGTGGCGGTGCTCGGGGCGCTGGTGGAGACGTTCACGGGGGAGAGGCCGCGGGACGGGGCGGCGACGGTGAGGGCGAGTGCGTCGCGGGCGGGCGAGGCACGTCAGGGCGATGGGGCTTATGAGGGCGACCAGGGCCCTGTGGGGGCGCCTGCGCGCGCGGCAGCCGGCGGAGGCCTCGCCCCGGCCGCCGGAAGCCCGCACGGCGAGTGCGCCGACCCCGCCGCAGCGGTCGGCCAGGACGGCCCCGCCTTCGAGGTGATCTACCTCCTGGAGGCCGAGGACACGGCCGTGGCGCGGTTGCGGGAGCGGCTCGACGCGCTCGGGGACTCGCTCGTCGTGGTCGGCGGCGACGGGCTGTGGAACGTCCACGTTCATGTCGACGACGCGGGCGCCGCCGTCGAGGCCGGTATCGAGGCCGGGCGGCCCCACCGGATCCGCATCACGCACTTCGGCGCCGGCGACGTGCACACCACCGGCGCCGAGCGGCCTCCCCGCGAGCGCGCCCAGCGGGCCGTCGTGGCCGTGGTGCCCGGCGAGGGCCTGGCCGGGCTGTACGCCGAGGCAGGCGCGACCACCGTGCTCGCACGCCCCGGGGAGCCGCCCGCGAGCGGCGAGCTCGTGCAGGCCGTACGGCGGGCCCACGCGCGCGAGGTCGTGCTGCTGCCCAATGACGCCGAGCTGCGCCACACCGCGGCCGCGGCGGCCGAGCAGGCCCGTACCGAGGGCATCCGCGTGGCCCTCATCCCGACCCGCTCGGCGGTCCAGGGCATCGCGGCACTGGCCGTGCACGAGCCGGAGCGCCGTTTCGACGAGGACGTGGTGTCGATGACCTCGGCGGCCGGCGCGACCCGCTACGCCGAGGTCACCGTCGCCGAGCGCCAGGCCTGGACGATGGCCGGCATCTGCCAGGCCGGCGACGTCCTCGGCCTGATCGACGGCGACGTGGCCGTGATCGGCTCGGACGTCACGGCCACCGCCCGGACCGTCCTGGACCGCATGCTCGCGGCGGGGGGCGAGATGGTCACCCTGGTGCTCGGCGACGAGGCTCCCGACACCATCGCCGAGCACCTGGAGGGCCGGGTCCGCGAGGGGTACCTCGCCGTCGACACGGTCGTGTACCGGGGCGGGCGGCAGGGGGCCGTGCTGCTCATCGGCGTCGAGTAGGCCGAACAGGGCGGGTGCCGGGTGATTCAGTCCGGGTCCGCCGTGGCGACGCGGAGCATGTGCTCGGCCTCTGCCCGCCGGGCCCGCACCGCCTCGCCGTCATCGTCGTCGTTCATCCCCTCGGGGATCGTGCCGCCGGATTCCGTGCCGCCGTAGCCGTCGTACGCCGCCAGCACCGCACGCGCGCGTGCCCTCGCGTCGGTGAGGCGGCCCAGCTCGATCTCCAGCCACCCCGCGGTGAGTTCGGCGCCGGTACGGCTGTGCAGGGCTCCGTCCCCGAGGGAGGCGAACACCTCGGCCGACCGCAGCAGCCGGGACAGCGCCTCCTCGAACACGGCCGGGACCGAACCCTCCCCGTCGCCCTCGGCGGCCCGGGCCAGCAGGTCGCCGAACTGGCGGTGGGTGTGGCCGAGTTCGGCGACGAACCCCTGCCGGGACTCCTCGTCGGCCGCCTCGTCCCGCGCAGCCTCGCACTGCCGGACCGCGTCCGCCATGAGCAGCCGTGCCGCCGCGGGGCCGTCCTCCGTGCGCAACGCCAGCCAGGCGCGGGCCCGCAGCGACCGGACCAGCCCGTGGACGTTGCCGAGTTCGCGCCACAGGTCGCCCGCGCGTGCGTAGGCCCGGTCCGCCTCGTCGGCCAGTCCGGCCTGCCCGAGCGACTCCCCTGCCAGGTGGGCGAGGGTCGCGTGGTCGTGCTGTTCGGGCCAGTGCCGGGCGATCTCGGCGGCCTGGAGACGCCGTTCGGCGGCGGCGCGGTGCTCGCCGAGTTCGCTCAGGCAGTCGCCGAGCCACCACTGCGTCTGCACGATCGCCCCGTCGCCGTGCGTCTCGGCGGTCAGGTCGGGCAGCGCCGACTCCAGGACCTCCGCGGCCTCGGCCCACCGTCCCTGCCGCAGCAGGAACCCGCCGAGCTGCTGCCGCGCCCAGGCGCCCAGCGTCGCGCCCTCGCCCGCCTCGTCGGCCCAGTGCGCGGCCTCCAGGGCGTGCCGGGCGGCCTCGGCGGCCTCGCCCCGGCCGCCGACCAGCTCGGCGAGCTGCAGGTGCAGCTGGGCCCGTCCGGGCGCCTCCAGATGGGCCCCGCCGTGCTCCAGGGCTGCCCGCAGCGCCCGTTCCGCCTCCGCCATGTCGCCGAGGTGGTGGGCGAGTGAGGCCAGCCGGGCCTCGTACTCCACCGCGAACCACGGCAGCCCCGCCGCGACGAACGCCGCCGCGCCCCGCGCGAACAGCCCCGCGGCCGTCTCCAGATCCCCGCCCAGCCCCGCCAGCTCGGCGAGCATGGCCTGCGCCTCGGCGCCCCGCGCGGCCAGCCGCACGTCCTCCCCGGTCCGCCCTTCGACGAGCGCGATGACTTCCCGGACAGCGGCTTCGGCCTCGCCGAGAACCGCCTCCGGGCCGTCGCGCCCCTCTGCGGGGCCTTCCCCGGCCTCGTGCGCGCGGCGCAGCAGGATCCGGGCCCGTGCCATCAGGACGGACGCCGTCTGCCGTACCCCGGTGTCGCCGGCGGCGTACAGCGCGAGGATCTCGTCACAGGGCCCGGACACGGCCGCGAGCGCCGCGTCCACGTCACCCGCGAGGGCACCTACGTACGCCGCACGCGCGCGTGCCGCCAGGGCCTCACCGGGGTCGCCCGCCGCCGCGTACAGCCGCGCGGCCCGTTCGAAGAGCGCGGCGCCCTCCGGGCCGCGGCCCATCGCCTCGTGGTCGGCGATCTCGGCGCGGTCGCGCGGGTCCAGCTCCACGCCCTCCGCGGCCTCGGCGACGGCAGCCCACGCCTCCACGGCGCCCGGCCGCAGGTTGTCCGACAGCCGGCGCGCCTCGGCCAGCAGGGCGGGCATATCCGGCTGCCCGGTCGCGGCGGCCGTGACCACTGGGGGAGGGGGCACCGGCACCGGCCGTACCGACCGCACCCCCAGCGGCAGCCGCTCCACCAGCGGGCGCTGCTCCATCCGCGCGCGTGCCCGCTCGCTGACGTACGTCGTGCCGTTGCGCTCGTCGAAGCGGACCGCCAGGGCGAGGGCCTCCGCACGCGCGTGCGTGGCCAGTTCCCGGGCGCTCCACGTCCGGCCGGCCGGACCGGGCACCTGCCGGTCACCCAGCCCCAGCCCGGTCAGGCGGTCCATGAGCAGGGCCACCACGCTCATGAACTCCAGCTTGCTCTGCGGCTGCCCCTCGTCCGTGAAGTACGCCGGCCGCTCCGCGAGCAGTTCCAGACCACGGGCCTCGTTGCCGGTCAGCGCGCAGAACTCCACGTGCTCCGCGTAGGCGCCGCGCATGCTCTCCATGGCCCGTACGAGCCGGAAGCCCCGCAGGTGGTTCGCCCGGGCCTCGTCGAGGCGGCCCAGCCGCAGCAGTGGCACCAGGGAGGAGGCGAGGGCCGTATGCGGCTCGTGGGCGCACGTGTACTCGCCCTCCAGCACCGGCCGCCACAGCTCCAGCGCCTGAGCGTCCCGGCCCCGCTCCGCCTGCCACCAGCCCTGCCCGTGCAGTTCGCAGGCGTGACAGTCCGCCATGGCGTCCCGGTCGGCGGCCAGCCACGCGGCGTACGCCCGCTCGGCCCGCGCCAGGTCCCCGACATGCGCGGCCACGCTGTGCTCGGAGCTGCGCACGGCCCGCTCGGAGTGCCCGGCGAGCCGGTAGCGGTGCTCCATCTCGCCGAGCCACTTCTCGATCGACGCGAGCGGGATGTGCGGCTGGTCGAGCATGCCGGACGACACCCACTTGAAGACCCAGTGCAGCGAGTGGGTCTCGTACTCGTCGAAGTCCTCGGGCCGCTCGTCCCACATGCGCAGCAGACGCGCGAAGGGGACGAACATCTTCCCCTTCTCGGAGCTGTAGTTGTAGACCTTCAGCTGGTGTCCGAGCGCCTCGATCACGGCGAGCGGGATGCTCAGCTTCTCGGCGGCGGTCAGCAGTTCCTCGGCGCGCGCGTTGCGGGCCGGACCCTCCGGCTGCCCGGAGTTCTCCGCCATCGCCCGGCGCAGGGCGTCGAAGTCCGTGATCTCGCTCATGCCTGACCGTCCTCGCTGTGCGTGGCCCACTCCAGGAGGCCGATGAACGCCCGGTTGAGCAGCGCCGAGTCGGCGGGCCTGAGCGGCCGCTGCGCCATCAGCAGCGCCTGCCCGTACAGCGACTCCGTGGCCGTGCCGATCAGCTCCGGGTCGTGCAGCGAACTGATCCGCCGGACGAGCGGGTTGAGGTGGTTGAGCACCAGACGCGCGCGGGGAGCGCTGCCGCGCAGGGAGCCGAGGATGCCCGCCCAGAGGTCGTCGGCCTGCGCCTCGGCGTCCGCCCGGGCCTGTTCGTGCCGGGCGTCCCGGTCGTCGAGGTGCAGCGCGGGCACGGAGAGCGGGTGGAAGGCCCGCAGCACCACATCGCAGCCCAGCGGGTCGAGCCGGGCCCGCGCCGCCGCCAGGAAGCCGGACAGGGCCAGCTCCTCGTCCGGGTCGACCGCGTCCAGATGCGCGGTCACCGTCTCCGCGTCCAGCTCGGCCACCACGGTCCCCGGCCGCACCGACGGCAGCGCCTGAACCAGCTCGCTGTCGTACGTGTAGCCGCCGTTGATCACGCCGATGCCCTGCGCGGACGCGATCGGCGCGACCTGCCGGTACTCCTCGACCGTCCGCGTGAAGTGCACCACCGGGTGCCGCTGCGTGAACTCCTCCAGCGACAGCCGCCCGTCGGTCGTCTCGAAGGGCAGCCACGGCAGCATCGTGCGCAGCATCTCCCGGTCGTGCCGGGCCAGGGACTTCACGCCCAGGTGGTGCACCGACAGGAACGCGGCCAGCCGCTCCGGATCACCGGCGGCCAGACCGGTCAGCCAGGCCCGGATCCGCTCGCCCAGCGCCTCCCGTACGGCGGCCAGCGTCTCGTCCTCGTACAGCGCCTCGCGCGAGGCCGTCGGCCGCAGGCTGTCCGTGTCGAGCACGCAGCGCACGAAGAACGCCCAGTCGGGAAGCAGCTGTTCGGCCCGCTCGGTCAGCAACATGCCCTTGAGATGGACGCGGTGACCCGCGCGCTGGGCCGGGCTGACCGCCGACGGCAGCACGTACGCCACCCCGCGGATGCCCGCCAGCGGCACGGACAGGTCGACCGTGTCCAGCGGCGTGAAGCCGAACAGGTCGTGGCAGTGCCGGGCGAGGGCGACGCGGCGGGCGGCCGGGCTCGGATACGACCGGTCCCAGGGCGCCGGGAGGTCGGTGACCGGCTCGTCGTCCACCCGGACGTCGTACGGCAGCAGCGACCCGAAGTCCCGCGCCAGCGCGCCGACCCGCTCGGGCGTGAGCCACTCCGCGGCCCCCGCCCGGGCCACCAGATGCACGGTGGTGCCCGGTTCAGGCCGCTCGGCGTCCGGCAGCGTCCGCACGGTGTACGAACCGTCGTCGGACGCCGTCCACTCCACGGGCGGCGCCCCGGGCGTACGGGCGCTGCGGCTGACCACCCGGATCCGCTCGGCAACGACGAAACAGGCCAGCAGCCCGATGCCGAACTGCCCGAGGAAGTCGGAACGCGCCTCCTGAAGGCCCTCGGCGCGCTTGGAACTGCGCCCGATCGTGGCGAGCAGGCTGTGCACGTCCGCCTCGGTGAGCCCGACCCCGGTGTCCTCGACGCGCAGGGTGCCGCCCTGCGCGGACAACCGAACCCGGGCCGGAGCGTCGGGTTCCGCCGTGCGTCTGGCGGTGATGGCGTCCACGGCGTTCTGCAGCAGCTCGCGCAGATACACCTTCGGACTGGAGTAGAGGTGGTGGGAGAGCAGGTCCACCAGACCACGCAGGTCGACCTGGAACGTATGAGGTGACTGGGGCGAATGGGATGCCTGGGATGCCTGTGAGGTCTGGGAGTCCATCTTCACGGCGCCGGTGGGGGACTCGCGACGGCGCGGGGTCGGGCGGTCCCGGTGGGGCGGTGACCGCGAAAGAGGGCCGGGAGCGCGTCATCCTAAGGCCCGAACCAGCCGCCTGACCAGGGATTTCCGGGACGTATACGGCGACCTGCGCCATGGCCTCTACGGCATTGTCAGTGGTGTGGTGTGCAATGGATCTCGTGCCCGCACTTCACGAACCGCTGCAACAACCACTGAAGTCGGTGCTCGGCCCCGCCACCGCGAAGGTGATGGCCGAGCACCTCGGCCTGCGCACCGTCGGTGACCTGCTCCACCACTACCCGCGCAGATACGAGGAGCGCGGCCAGCTCACACACCTCGCCGACCTCCCCATGGACGAGCACGTCACGGTGGTCGCCCAGGTCGCCGACGCCCGCCTGCACACCTTCGCCTCCGCCAGGGCCCCGCGCGGCAAGGGCCAGCGCCTGGAGGTCACGATCACGGACGGCAGCGGCCGCCTCCAACTGGTCTTCTTCGGCAACGGCGTTCACAAGCCCCACAAGGAGCTCCTGCCGGGCACCCGCGCGATGTTCGCGGGCAAGGTCTCCGTCTTCAACCGCCGTCTCCAACTCGCCCACCCGGCCTACGAGTTGCTGCGGGGCGACTCCGAAGACCCCGCCGAGTCCGTCGAGACGTGGGCCGGCGCCCTGATCCCGATCTACCCGGCCACCGCCAAGCTGGAGTCCTGGAAGATCGGCAAGGCGCTCCAGACGGTCCTGCCCACCGCCCAGGAGGCCGCCGACCCGCTGCCGGAATCCCTGCGCCGGGGCCGCGGCCTGGTGCCCCTCCCCGAGGCCCTCCTGAAGATCCACCGCCCGCACACCAAGGCGGACATCGAGGACGCCCGCGCCCGCCTGAAATGGGACGAGGCCTTCGTCCTCCAGGTCGCCCTCGCCCGCCGCCGCCACGCGGACGCCCAGCTCCCCGCGGTCCCCCGCACACCCAGCCCCGACGGCCTTCTCACGGCCTTCGACGCCCGCCTCCCGTTCACCCTCACCGAGGGCCAGCAGCGGGTCTCCCGGGAGATCTTCGAGGACCTGGCGACCGACCACCCGATGCACCGGCTGCTGCAAGGAGAGGTCGGATCGGGAAAAACCATGGTCGCCCTGCGCGCCATGCTCGCCGTGGTGGACGCCGGTGGCCAGGCCGCCATGCTCGCGCCCACCGAAGTGCTCGCCCAGCAGCACCACCGGTCGATCGTCGAGATGATGGGCGAGCTGGCCGAGGGCGGCATGCTGGGCGGGGCCGACCAGGCCACCAAGGTGGTGCTGCTCACCGGATCCATGGGCGCGGCCGCCCGCCGCCAGGCCCTGCTCGACCTCACCACGGGCGAGGCCGGCATCGTCATCGGCACGCATGCGCTGATCGAGGACAAGGTGCAGTTCCACGACCTGGGCCTGGTGGTGGTCGACGAACAGCACCGCTTCGGCGTCGAACAGCGCGACGCCCTGCGCGGCAAGGGCAAACAGCCCCCGCACCTCCTGGTCATGACGGCCACGCCCATTCCGCGCACGGTCGCTATGACGGTCTTCGGCGACCTGGAGACCTCCGTCCTCGACCAGCTCCCGGCCGGCCGCTCGCCGATCGCCAGCCATGTCGTCCCGGCCGCCGACAAGCCGCACTTCCTGGCCCGCGCCTGGGAACGGGTCCGCGAGGAAGTGGGCAACGGCCATCAGGCGTACGTGGTCTGCCCCCGCATCGGCGACGAGGAGGACGACCCGAAGAAGGCCGGCAGGAAGAAGTCCTCCGAAGCCCCCGGGTCCCCCGAGGACGCCGCGGAGAAGCGCCCGCCGCTCGCCGTCCTCGATGTGGCCGACCAGCTGGTCAAAGGACCCCTCCAAGGCCTCCGGGTCGAGGTGCTGCACGGCCGCATGCACCCCGACGACAAGGACGCGGTCATGCGCCGCTTCGCCGCCGGGGAGACGGACGTCCTGGTCGCCACGACGGTCATCGAGGTCGGCGTCAACGTCCCCAACGCCACGGTCATGGTGATCATGGACGCCGACCGCTTCGGCGTCTCCCAGCTCCACCAGCTGCGCGGCCGCGTGGGCCGCGGCTCGGCCCCCGGCCTGTGCCTCCTGGTCAGTGAGATGCCCGAGGCGAGCGCGGCCCGCCAGCGCCTGAACGCCGTCGCCGCGACCCTCGACGGCTTCGAACTCTCCCGCATCGACCTGGAACAACGCCGGGAGGGCGACGTCCTGGGCCAGGCACAGTCGGGCGCCCGCACCAGCCTGAGGATGCTCGCGGTCATCGAGGACGAGGAGATCATCGCCGAGGCGAGGGAAGAGGCGGCAGCGGTGGTGGCCGAGGACCCGGAGCTGACCCACCTCCCGGCCCTGCGGACAGCACTGGACGCCCTCTTGGACGAGGAAAGGGAGCAGTACTTGGAAAAGGGGTGACAGGTATTGCCCCCAAGGGGCGCGGGACTGTAGTCCATATGCGGCTACCGCCGCGCGGGCACGACCAGCCACAATGAACCTGAAGCCGCCCACACCCAAGGACCACAGATGACCCGCGTGATCGCCGGCACGGCCGGCGGACGCCGCCTGGCCGTCCCGCCAGGAACAGGAACCCGCCCCACATCGGATCGCGCCCGAGAGGGCCTCTTCTCCACCTGGCAATCCCTCCTGGGCGGCCCCCTGGAAGGCGAACGCGTCCTCGACCTCTACGCGGGATCAGGAGCCGTAGGCCTGGAGGCCCTCTCCCGAGGCGCGGGCCACGCCCTCCTCGTCGAGGCCGACGCGCGAGCGGCCCGCACGGTCCGCGACAACGTGAAGTCCCTCGGACTCCCCGGCGCCGAGGTCAGATCAGGCAAAGCGGAACAGATCATCCGCACGACACCCCCCGGCGACCCGTACAACCTTGTCTTCCTCGATCCCCCGTACGCCGTCACGGACGACGATCTTCGCGAGATCCTGCTCACACTCCGCGCGGAACGCTGGCTCGCCGAAGAAGCCCTCGTCACCGTGGAGCGCAGCACCAGGGGCGGTGAATTCCGGTGGCCCGAGGGTTTCGAAGCCCTCCGGGCCCGTCGTTACGGCGAGGGAACGTTTTGGTACGGTCGCGCCGCCTCTACGTGCGAAGACGCACGATGACCGGACCGGAGAGCGAGGGATCACAAGTGCGCCGCGCCGTATGTCCCGGGTCGTTCGACCCGATCACCAACGGACACCTCGACATCATCTCCCGCGCCTCCAGGCTGTACGACGAGGTCTACGTCGCGGTGATGATCAACCAGTCGAAGAAGGGCCTGTTCGAGATCGAGGAGCGGATCGACCTGATCCGCCGGGTCACCGCCGAGTACGGCAACGTCCGCGTCGAGGCCTTCCACGGCCTGCTCGTGGACTTCTGCAAGCAGCGCGACATCCCGGCCATCGTCAAGGGCCTGCGCGCGGTCAGCGACTTCGACTACGAGCTCCAGATGGCCCAGATGAACAACGGCCTCTCGGGCGTGGAGACCCTCTTCATCCCCACCAACCCCACCTACAGCTTCCTGTCGTCCTCCCTGGTCAAGGAGGTCGCGACCTGGGGCGGCGACGTCTCCCACCTGGTTCCGGCGGAGGTCCTCCAGGCCCTGACCGAGCGCCTGGGGCGGGACTGAACCAGCCTCGGACACCCCACCGGAGCCTGACAGGCCGTCACCCGGTGTTCCCCGGCATCCCCCTGGCCGTACAGTCGTCCCGTCCGTCTCCAACGCATCTGTAGAGAGTGGCGAGCACACGGTGGACGTGCAGAAGAAGCTCGACGAGATCGTCGCCGCGGTCTCCGGCGCCCGGTCCATGCCCATGTCGGCCTCGTGCGTGGTCAACCGCGCCGAACTGCTCTCCATGCTGGAAGAGGTGCGCGCGGCGCTGCCCGGCTCCCTCGCCCAGGCCCAGGAGCTGATCGGCGACCGCGAGCAGATGGTCGAACAGGCCCGCCAGGAGGCCGAGCGCATCATCCAGACCGCGCACGCCGAGCGCGGCTCACTGATCTCCGACACCGAGGTCGCCCGCCGCTCCCAGGCCGAGGCCGACCGGATCCTCGCCGAGGCCCGCCAGGAGGCCGAGGAGATCCGCGCCGAGGCCGACGACTACGTCGACTCCAAGCTCGCCAACTTCGAGGTCGTCCTCACCAAGACCCTCGGCTCCGTCGGCCGCGGCCGCGAGAAGCTCCTCGGCACCGGCCCCGGCACCGACGAGCAGGGCTACGAGGACGAGGACGCCCCCGAGCGCAGCCACGACCCGGAGACCCTGCGCCGCACCGCCGACGAGTACGTCGACGTCAAGCTCGGCGCCTTCGAGGCGGTCCTCGCCAAGACCCTGGACGCCGTCGGCCGCGGCCGGCAGAAGCTGCACGGCCGGATCGCCACCGACGACCTCGGCGCCCTCGCCGACGACAACAGCACCGTCCAGCACTCCAGCGACGCCGACTACCTCGCCGGCCTGGCCGCCCTCGCGGAGGAGAAGCCCCCGGCCGAGCAGCCCGCCCAGCAGCAGGACTACGGCCAGCCGCAGCCGGCCTACGCCTACCAGCAGCAGCCCGACCCCTACAGCGGCGGCTACCCGCAACAGCCGTACGCCGCCCAGCAGGACCCGTACGGCTACCAGCACGCCGATCCCTACGCCTACCAGGGCTACGACCCCCAGCAGGCCGCGTACGACCAGAACCAGGCCCAGCAGGCGCAACAGGCCCAGCCCGGGCAACACGAGCATCAGGGGCACCAGGCATACGCCCTGGACGAGACCAGCCTCTTCGACACCGGCATGATCAGCGCCGAGCAGCTCCGGGCCTATGAGCAGGGCCGCGGCAACGGCTGAGCACCGGATTGGGCCGACAGGCAAAGGTCCAGTATCCTGGCTCTTCGGTCGCGCGTACGTCCGCGATCACCGCTGCCCGGGAACACCGAAGGGCGGCGTCTCCCTCAGCTCAGCAGACCGAAAGCAGGAATGGCCCTGAACGCCCGCCTCGACCACCGCAACCCCCTCGTGTTCGACACACACGAGCTGGGTCGGCGGCCTGGTGCGCTACAGCGCCTGACCCGCACGGTCGACGCTCCCCAGGACCTCGGTATTAAGGGAGTCATCGGAGTGCCGGAAGGCGCCCCGGTGGAGCTCGAACTCCGCCTGGAGTCGGTCATGGAAGGTGTGCTCGTCACAGGCACCGCCCGTGCCGCTGCCGAGGGGGAGTGCGTAAGGTGTCTGGAGCCGCTTCAGCTCGACGTCGAAGCGGAGTTCCAGGAGATGTTCTCGTACCCTGACGCCGACGACCGGGGCCGCGTGATCGCGGAGCCGGGCGACGACGCCGAGGACGACGAGGACAGGCTCTTCCTCGAGGACGGCCTGTTCGACCTCGAGCCCGTGCTGCGTGATGCGGTGGTGCTCGCACTGCCGATGCAGCCGGTGTGCCAGGAAGACTGCCCTGGTCTGTGTGCCGAGTGCGGCGCACGGCTGGCGGACGACCCGGACCACCACCATGACGCCGTCGACATCCGTTGGGCGGCATTGCAGGGACTCGCCGGCACCATGAAGGACGGCGAGAAGGACGAGATGAGCGGCGCCGAACCGGGCGTCGACGAGAAGCAGGAGAAGTAGCCGTGGCTGTTCCGAAGCGGAAGATGTCGCGCAGCAACACGCGCCACCGCCGGTCGCAGTGGAAGGCTGCGGTCCCCACCCTGGTTGCGTGCGAGCGCTGCCACGAGCCCAAGCAGCAGCACATCGCGTGCCCCTCTTGCGGCACTTACAACAAGCGCCAGGTCCTCGAGGTCTGAGCGGCTGGTGAGAGGCACTGTGTCCACGCCTAAGAACAAGCCTTCCCGCGTGAGCGGAAGCACAACGGCGGACAACCAGGCCTCGTCCCACACGCTTCTGGAAGGGCGGCTCGGCTACAAGGTCGAGTCCGCCCTTCTGGTGCGAGCACTGACCCACCGGTCGTACGCATACGAGAACGGCGGTCTGCCGACCAACGAGCGTCTGGAGTTCCTCGGGGACTCCGTGCTCGGCCTGGTCGTCACGGACACGCTGTACCGCACCCACCCCGACCTGCCTGAAGGCCAGCTGGCCAAGCTGCGGGCCGCGGTGGTGAACTCGCGTGCGCTCGCCGAGGTGGGCCGCGGGCTCGACCTGGGCTCCTTCATCCGGCTCGGCCGCGGTGAAGAGGGCACGGGCGGGCGGGACAAGGCGTCCATCCTCGCCGACACCCTGGAAGCGGTGATCGGCGCGGTCTATCTCGACCAGGGCCTGGACTCGGCGGCGGAGCTGGTGCACCGCCTGTTCGACCCCCTGATCGAGAAGTCCTCGAACCTCGGAGCCGGCCTGGACTGGAAGACCAGCCTCCAGGAGCTCACCGCGACCGAGGGGCTCGGCGTGCCCGAGTACCTGGTCACGGAGACCGGCCCCGACCACGAGAAGACCTTCACTGCTGCCGCCCGCGTCGGAGGCGTCTCGTACGGCACCGGCACCGGCCGCAGCAAGAAGGAGGCGGAGCAGCAGGCCGCCGAGTCCGCGTGGCGGTCCATCCGGGCCGCGGCGGACGAGCGCGCCAAGGCGGCCAAGGCCGCCGAGGCGACGCAGACGGCGGCGGCTCAGGCCGCCCACACGGCCGTCGACGGCAGCAGCGTCGACGGCTGACAAGCCGGCCGCCCTCACCCGGCGGCCGGCACAGCACAGCGCACCCGAGCGCCCGCCCCTGCCCGGGGTCGGGCGCTCGGGTCATCCGCACGTTTGTGACGGGGGACCCCCATGCCCGAGTTGCCCGAGGTCGAGGTCGTCCGGCGCGGTCTGGAGCGGTGGGTCGCCCACCGGACCGTCGCCGAGGCCGAGGTGCTCCACCCGCGCGCCGTGCGCCGCCACCTCGCGGGCGCCGACGACTTCGCGCACCGGCTCAAGGGCCACCGCATCGGCGTCCCGAGCCGCCGCGGCAAGTACCTGTGGCTGCCCCTGGAGGACACGGATCAGTCGATCCTCGCCCACCTCGGCATGAGCGGCCAGCTGCTGGTGCAGCCCCACACGGCCCCGGACGAGAAGCACCTGCGCATCCGCGTCCGCTTCACCGACACCCTGGACACCGAACTCCGCTTCGTCGACCAGCGCACCTTCGGCGGCCTGTCGCTGCACGACAACACCCCGGACGGCCTGCCCGACGTCATCGCGCACATCGCCCGCGACCCGCTCGATCCGCTCTTCGACGACGAGGCCTTCCACCGGGCGCTGCGCCGCAAGCGGTCCACGATCAAACGGGCCCTGCTCGACCAGTCGCTGATCAGCGGCGTCGGCAACATCTACGCGGACGAGGCCCTGTGGCGCGCCCGCATCCACTACGAGCGCCCGACCGCGACCTTCACGCGCCCGCGCACCCTGCTGCTCCTCGGCCATGTGCGGGACGTCATGAACGCGGCCCTCGCGGTGGGCGGCACCAGCTTCGACAGCCTGTACGTCAACGTCAACGGCGAGTCGGGCTACTTCGACCGGTCCCTCGACGCGTACGGCCGCGAGGGCCTGCCCTGCCGGCGCTGCGGCACCCCGATACGCCGACGGCCCTGGATGAACCGGTCGAGCTACTACTGCCCCAAGTGCCAGCGGCCCCCGCGGATCACGCCCTAGCGGCGTCGTACCGCTCGCGCGCGGTCAGTACGTCGTCCATGCTGCCCTCCACGAAGTGGATCAGAGCGAGCAGCCGCTCGGCCACGCCGCGTCCCAGCGGCGTCAGTTCGTAGTCCACGCGGGGCGGATTGGTCGGCTGGGCCTCGCGGTGCACCAGGCCGTCGCGCTCCAGCGCGTGCAGCGTCTGGGAGAGCATCTTCTCGCTGACGCCGTCGACGCGGCGACGCAGCTCGTTGAAGCGCAGCGAGCCCTCGTACAGGGCGCCCAGCGTCAGCGCGCCCCAGCGGCCCGTGACGTGCTCCAGCGTGCCGCGCGAAGGGCAGGCCTTGGCGAACACGTTGTACGGGAGGTCGTCCAGCCCCGCCGTGAGCTCCTGGGTCGTGGTCATATGCCCAGCGTACGCCAGCGCAGCGCTAACCGACAGATTGCGCTAACCGGTGGTTAGCGCACCGCAGGGCTCAGCATCCGGCTCAGTAGCCGAAGTTCTGGGTCCACCACGGGCCGCCCGACCCGAACTCGACACCGACGCCCAGCGTCTTGAAGTCGCAGTTCAGGATGTTGGCGCGGTGGCCGGGGCTGTTCATCCAGGCGTCCATCACCGCCGCGGCGTCGGCCTGGCCGCGGGCTATGTTCTCCCCGCCGAGGTTGGATATCCCGGCCTTCCCGGCCCGGTCCCACGGCGTCCTGCCGTCCGGGTCGGTGTGGTCGAAGAAGCCCCGCGCGGCCATGTCCTCGCTGTAGTCCTGCGCCAGCTCGGTCAGCGCGCTGTTCGCGGCGACCGCACTGCACCCCACCTTGGCCCGCTCCTCGTTCACGAGCTTGAGCACCTGGGCAGCGGCGGCGGACTCCTCGGAGAGGGCGGCGGGCGCGCTGGGCTTCTGCGGCGCCTTCGTGGCCGTACGGGAGGGGGTGTCGTCCTGCTTCTCGCGAGGGGTGGCCGCCGGTGCCTTCTTCTCCGGCGTCTGTTCCGGCTTCTCCGGCGTCGCCGTCTTCTCCGGCGTCTTCGTCGGCGCGGCCGACGACTTCGAGGCGGACGGTGACGGCGACGGCGACAGGGAGCGCTCGGCGTCCCGGCTCGTGGGCGCGCCGTCCCGGCCGTCGGCGCTGCCGGTGGTGCCACCCTGCTCGATCGGGCTGTTCGTCGGTGTGTCCCCGGCCTGCACCTTGTCGGCGCCGCCGCCACCACCGAGCCGGTAGTTCTCGAGGCCGGGCACCGCGCCCGTGGCGACCGCGACCGTGCCGATGGCGACCGCGGCGGACACGCCGAGCAGCCCGGTGCGCATCGGCCGTGCGGCAGCCTTCTTCCGGCGGCGGTGTGAGCCGGAACGCCGGGCGCCGCCGTCGGGAGTGAAGCTGTCACCGGCGAAGTGGGCCGTGCCGGCGTTCTGGTTGTCGTAGCCGTCACCCGGCTCGGAGGCGCCCGTGGCGAACAGGTAGGCCTCGCTCTTCGCGTAGGTGCCGGCGTACGCCTCGGGGTTCAGGTAGGGCGCGATGCCCATCGTCGGGCCGTCCCCCGCGGGGGAGTGCAGCGGGTCGCGGCCTGCGACGGAGCCGTCGGCCTGCGTGATCCCCGTGGCGCGGCCCGTGGCGGCGCGGCCGGCGGCGGAGCGTCGGTGGCGTCCCATGTCCTGGCCTTCCTCGTCCTGGCGGTCGACTCGTCCTCGAGATCAACACCAAACTCACTCGATCGTGTGAGTTTCATATGAGATTCGTTGGGTGGGGACGGTACCGCATGGCGCAAGTGGAGGAAGTGCCGCGAGCGAGATCGGGCGGTTAGGTTGCAGTCATGAGTGAGGATGTGCGACTGGTCGCCTGGGTGCGTGGACGCGTCCAAGGTGTGGGTTTCCGCTGGTTCACGCGGGCCAAGGCCCTGGAGATCGGCGGCCTGAGTGGTTTTGCTCTCAATTTGGGCGACGGACGCGTCCAAGTGGTCGCGGAGGGCGCGCGAGAGGGCTGTGAAGGCCTGCTGCAGTGGCTCCAGAGTGACGACACGCCCGGCCGCGTGGACGGCGTCACCGAGATCTGGGACACACCTCGCGGAGGCTACGAGGGCTTCGCCATCCGCTGACTCCACACCGCCGGACGGCCCCCGGGCCCGCCCGCGGACCGGCCGCCGGGGGCCTCCCCGAACGGAAACTTGCTGGTGATTGCCGAGAATCACTTGCCTTGGCAGACCGCACACGCAAGGATGATCGCCACGCCCCGAAGGCCCCGCAGAAGCGCCGACACCGCCGTTCCAGGCCGTGCGCGCCCGGGTTGCCGCCAATACGGGGCGTGATCGTGTTGACCGTCAA
This sequence comes from Streptomyces afghaniensis, assembly GCF_044327915.1. Lineage (NCBI taxonomy): Bacteria > Bacillati > Actinomycetota > Actinomycetes > Kitasatosporales > Streptomycetaceae > Streptomyces > Streptomyces afghaniensis. The sequence continues at coordinate 161,149 of NZ_JBIRGJ010000012.1, read as the reverse complement.
ACTTTTTGGTGAGACGCTGAAAGCACCCCGCGCACCTAGCTGTTTGGCATGGCTGAACGGCAGCACAACTCCAGGCCCTGCCAAGACTGCGGGTGCGGAATCCCTCACGACCCACACCGCATCGGTCGGTCACTCATTGTGGAGGACCATCCATCATGGCAAAGGCGCTTCTCGGTTACGTCGGCGGCTCCGACCCTCGACTCCTCGCCGAGATGCGACGGCTCCAGCAGCGCGTCCAGGACCTGGAATCCGAGCTCGTACGGATCCAGGCGGAGAACGAAGCGCTGACGGCTGCCGCTTCTCACGACAGGATCATGGAGAGCGTTGACGCACACCAGGCGGAGCCTGCGCTCACCTGATCACTGCACCGCTCCACAACAGCACCGCAGTGGTTGGGCCGCCCGTCACAACCGCTGAGTTGTCAGAAGTGCAAGGGACGCCCTAGGCGTCCCTTCTTTCTTTCCCCCGCGCATCCTTTCACTGTCTTTAACGTCTGATGTGCCCTGCGCGTTCAGCGGCGAAACCGTGGGTTCATGGAGTGAGACGAACCCGGGCGGTAGAGTCCAGCGGCGTGCACCTCAAGGCCCTGACCCTCCGCGGGTTCAAGTCGTTCGCATCGGCGACCACACTCCGGTTCGAGCCGGGCATCACGTGCGTCGTCGGACCGAACGGCTCGGGCAAGTCCAACGTCGTGGACGCGCTCAGCTGGGTCATGGGCGAGCAGGGCGCCAAGTCGCTGCGCGGCGGCAAGATGGAGGACGTCATCTTCGCCGGCACCACCGGCCGCCCCCCGCTGGGCCGGGCCGAGGTGTCCCTGACCATCGACAACTCCGACGGGGCCCTGCCCATCGAGTACGCCGAGGTCACCATCACGCGGATCATGTTCCGCAACGGCGGCAGCGAGTACCAGATCAACGGCGACACCTGCCGCCTCCTCGACATCCAGGAGCTCCTCTCCGACTCCGGCATCGGCCGCGAGATGCACGTCATCGTCGGGCAGGGCCAGCTCGACTCCGTGCTGCACGCCGACCCCATGGGCCGCCGGGCCTTCATCGAGGAGGCCGCCGGCGTCCTCAAGCACCGCAAGCGCAAGGAGAAGGCGCTGCGCAAGCTGGACGCGATGCAGGCCAACCTGGCACGCGTGCAGGACCTCACCGACGAACTCAGACGGCAGCTCAAGCCCCTCGGCCGCCAGGCCGCGGTCGCGCGCCGGGCCGCCGTCATCCAGGCCGACCTGCGCGACGCCCGGCTGCGCCTGCTGGCCGACGACCTCGTACGGCTGCGGGAAGCCCTCAAGGCCGAGGTCGCCGACGAGGCCGCGCTGAAGGAGCGCAAGGAGGCCGCCGAGCAGGAGCTGCGCAAGGCGCTCCAGCGCGAGGCGCTCCTGGAGGACGAGGTACGGCAGCTCACGCCGCGCCTGCAGCGCGCCCAGCAGACCTGGTACGAGCTCTCCCAGCTCGCCGAGCGGGTGCGCGGCACGATCTCGCTGGCCGACGCCCGCGTGAAGAGCGCCACCTCCGCGCCCCCCGAGGAACGGCGTGGCCGCGACCCCGAGGACATGGAGCGCGAGGCCGCCCGCATCCGCGAGCAGGAGGCCGAGCTGGAAGCGGCCCTGGAGGCGGCCGAACACGCCCTGGAGGACACGGTCTCCCACCGCGCCGAGCTGGAGCGTGCCCTGACCCAGGAGGAACGGCGCCTGAAGGACGCCGCCCGGGCCATCGCCGACCGGCGCGAGGGACTGGCCCGGCTCAGCGGCCAGGTCAACGCGGCCCGCTCCCGCGCGGCCTCCGCCCAGGCCGAGATCGAACGCCTGGCCGCCGCCCGCGACGAGGCGCAGGAACGTGCCGTCGCAGCCCAGGAGGAGTACGAGGCCCTCCAGGCCGAGGTCGACGGCCTCGACGCCGGCGACGTCGAACTCGCCGAGCAGCACGAGGCGGCGAAGCAGCAGCTCACCGACGCCGAGGCCGCCCTCACGGCAGCCCGCGAGGCGACCACTGCGGCGGAGCGCAAGCGCGCCGCCACCCAGGCCCGCCACGAGGCCCTGGCGCTCGGCCTGCGCCGCAAGGACGGCACCGGGATACTGCTCGCGGCGCAGGACCGTCTCTCCGGCATCCTCGGCCCGGCGGCGGAACTCCTGACGGTGACCCCGGGCCACGAAGTCGCCCTCGCGGCAGCCTTCGGAGCCGCGGCGGACGCGATCGCGGTGACGAGCCCGTCGTCGGCGGCAGACGCGATCCGACTCCTGCGCAAACAGGACGGAGGCCGTGCGACTCTGCTCCTGGCAGGAGACCCCCGCCCCGGGGGCGCGGGGCTGTGTCAGACATGCGGCTGCCGCCGCGTGGGCGCGACCAGCCCCGACGAACCCGCAGACGCACGACACACCTACGCCGCCGACCTGGTCCGCGGCCCCACCGACCTCATGCCTGCCGTCCGACGGCTGCTCCACGGCATCGTCGTCGTCGGCACCCTCGAAGACGCCGAAGACGTCCTCTACGCCCACCCCGACCTCACCGCCGTGACGGCCGAAGGCGACCTCCTCGGCGCCCACTTCGCCCACGGCGGCTCCGCCGGCGCCCCCAGCCTGCTCGAAGTACAGGCCTCCGTCGACGAGGCCGCAGCCGAGCTGGAAGAGCTCGCCGTCCGCTGCGAGGAGCTGACCGAGGCCCAGCAGGCGGCGGTGGAACGCCGCAGGGAGTGTGCCGCGCTGGTCGAGGAGCTGGGGGAGCGGCGCCGGGCCGCCGACCGGGAGAAGTCGGCCGTGGCCCAGCAGCTCGGCCGGCTCGCCGGGCAGGCCCGGGGCGCGGCGGGGGAGGCCGAGCGTTCCACCGCCGCCGCGGCCCGTGCCCAGGAGGCCCTCGACAAGGCGCTGCAAGAGGTGGAGGAACTCGCGGAGCGGCTCGCCGTCGCCGAGGAGATGCCGATCGAGGAGGAGCCCGACACCTCAGTAAGGGACCGGCTCGCCGCCGACGGCGCCAACGCGCGCCAGACCGAGATGGAGGCCCGCCTCCAGGTCCGTACGCACGAGGAACGGGTCAAGGGACTGGCCGGACGGGCCGACTCCCTGGACCGGGCCGCCCGCGCGGAACGCGAGGCACGCGCGCGTGCCGAGCAGCGGCGCAACCGCCTGCGGCACGAGGCGGCCGTCGCCGAGGCCGTCGGCTCGGGCGCCCGGCAGCTGCTCGCCCACGTCGAGGTCTCCCTCGCCCGCGCCGACGAGGAGCGCACCGCGGCCGAGGCCGCCAAGGCCCGCCGCGAACAGGAACTCGCCCGCGCCCGCACCGAGGGACGCGATCTCAAGGCCGAACTCGACAAGTTGACGGATTCGGTCCACCGGGGCGAGGTACTCGGCGCCGAGAAGCGGCTGCGGATCGAGCAGCTGGAGACGAAGGCGCTGGAGGAGCTGGGTGTGGAACCGGCCGGGCTCGTGGCGGAGTACGGACCGCACCAGCTCGTGCCGCCCTCGCCCCCCGCCGAGGGCGAGGAGCTGCCGGAGGATCCGGAGCACCCGCGCAACCGGCCGAGGCCCTTCGTCCGCTCCGAGCAGGAGAAACGCCTGAAGTCGGCCGAGCGCGCCTACCAGCAGCTCGGCAAGGTGAACCCGCTCGCCCTGGAGGAGTTCGCGGCGCTGGAGGAACGTCACCAGTTCCTCAGCGAGCAGCTGGAGGACCTCAAGAAGACGCGGGCGGATCTCCTCCAGGTGGTGAAGGAGGTCGACGAGCGTGTCGAGCAGGTCTTCACCGAGGCCTACCGGGACACGGCCCGGGAGTTCGAGGGCGTCTTCAGCCGGCTGTTCCCGGGTGGTGAGGGGCGGCTGATCCTGACCGACCCCGACAACATGCTCACCACGGGCGTGGACGTCGAGGCCCGTCCGCCGGGCAAGAAGGTCAAGCGGCTGTCACTGCTCTCCGGAGGGGAGCGGTCGCTGACCGCCGTGGCGCTGCTCGTGTCGATCTTCAAGGCACGGCCCAGTCCGTTCTACGTCATGGACGAGGTCGAGGCCGCCCTCGACGACACCAACCTCCAGCGGCTCATCCGGATCATGCAGGAGCTCCAGGAAGCCTCCCAGCTGATCGTGATCACCCACCAGAAGCGCACGATGGAGGTCGCCGACGCGCTGTACGGCGTCTCCATGCAGGGCGACGGTGTGTCGAAGGTCATCAGCCAGCGCCTCCGCTAGATAGGTGTGCTCTACACCTGTCTCACCTGCGGCTCTTCGAGCCTTCAATTCTTGAACACATCACTGACACACCTCTGCCTCAGATTCACAGGCTGGGACCTATTGACTTCGAAACTTGAAGACATAGTCTCGGCAACGTTCCTTTTACCTTCAGGTACCTTCAGGTGGCACCTCGAAGGCTGATTCGCTCCGGCAGCGTTGCCGGTGGCCCGAGGAGTACACGTGACCAGCACAGCGCAGGCACCCAAGTCCGGAGCCAGGGCGGCTCATCCCGAGCATCTCGGGCATGTCATCTTCATCGCGGCAGCGGCCGCGATGGGCGGTTTCCTCTTCGGCTACGACAGTTCCGTGATCAACGGCGCCGTCGAGGCCATCCGGGACCGTTACGACGTCGGCTCCGCAGCCCTCGCCCAGGTCATCGCCATCGCCCTCATCGGCTGCGCCATCGGCGCCGCGACCGCCGGCCGCATAGCCGACCGCATCGGCCGCATCCGGTGCATGCAGATCGCCGCGGTCCTCTTCACGATCAGCGCCGTCGGCTCGGCGCTGCCCTTCGCCCTGTACGACCTCGCCTTCTGGCGCGTCGTCGGCGGCTTCGCCATCGGTATGGCCTCGGTGATCGGCCCGGCCTACATCGCCGAAGTCGCCCCGCCCGCCTACCGCGGCCGGCTCGGCTCCTTCCAGCAGGCCGCGATCGTCATCGGCATCGCCGTGTCGCAGCTGGTCAACTGGGGTGTACTGAACGCCGCCGACGGCGACCAGCGCGGCAAGCTGATGGGCCTGGAAGCCTGGCAGGTCATGCTCGGCGTCATGGTCGTCCCGGCCGTCCTCTACGGGCTGCTCTCCTTCGTCATCCCGGAGTCCCCGCGCTTCCTCATCTCCGTCGGCCGGCACGAGCGCGCCCGGGAGATCCTCACCGAGGTCGAGGGCAAGGACGTCGACCTGGACGCCCGTGTCACCGAGATCGAGCACGCCATGAAGAGCGAGCACAAGTCCAGCTTCAAGGACCTGCTCGGCGGCAGCTTCTTCTTCAAGCCGATCGTCTGGGTCGGTATCGGACTGTCGGTCTTCCAGCAGTTCGTCGGCATCAACGTCGCGTTCTACTACTCCTCGACGCTGTGGCAGTCGGTCGGCGTCGACCCGACGGACTCGTTCTTCTACTCCTTCACCACGTCGATCATCAACATCGTCGGCACCGTCATCGCGATGATCTTCGTCGACCGCATCGGCCGCCGGCCGCTCGCGATCATCGGCTCGGTCGGCATGGTCATCGGCCTGGCGCTGGAGGCCTGGGCGTTCTCGTACCACCTGGTCGACGGCAAGCTGCCCGCCACGCAGGGCTGGATCGCCCTGATCGCCGCGCACATCTTCGTCCTCTTCTTCGCCCTGTCCTGGGGCGTGGTCGTCTGGGTCTTCCTCGGCGAGATGTTCCCCAACAAGATCCGTGCCGCCGCCCTGGGCGTGGCCGCGGCCGCGCAGTGGATCGCCAACTGGGCGATCACCGCGAGCTTCCCGTCGCTGGCCGACTGGAACCTGTCCGCGACCTACGTGATCTACACGGCGTTCGCCGCGCTCTCCATCCCGTTCGTCCTGAAGTTCGTCAAGGAGACGAAGGGCAAGGCCCTGGAGGAGATGGGCTGAGCCCGTCCCGCACACTCGGGGAGGAGGGCCAAAGTCCCCGCTGCCCCTCTCCCCGTAACCCGCCGCCGCCCCGGTTCGGCCACTGCCCGAGCCGGGGCGGCGGTCCGTCGTTCACCAGATCAGGACGCCGGCACGACTCTTTTGCCCGCAGCAGTGCCACCTCCCGCAGGAAACCGGGCACCTCGTCGGCCTCGACGAACAGGTTGTCCTCGGCCAGGACCGGAAGGTGGCGCGCGCCCAGTGAGCGCACCGTCCCGGAGCCCCACACCGTTCGGCGCCAGGCCTCGAAGCCGGCGGAGTCGTCGCACCCCTCCGGGACGTCGAGGACCCGCCACTCTCCGTTCGCGTCGCGCACGAACACATCCACCGACAAGGTCATGCGCGCAGTGCATCATCGACGGGCGGTGGCGTTCCAGCGGAAATCGGGCGCGTCAGCCCGCCAACCGCGGCAGCACCTGCTCGCAGAACAGCTGCAGACTCCGCCACCCCTCCTCCACCGGCATCCCGCCCGCGAGCGGATGCAGGACGAAGGAGTCCAGCCCCAGCCCCGCACACTGCTCCGGCGCGAGGATCCGGTAGACGCCCTCCGCGCGCAGGTCCCCGACCGTCGTCGCCGCCGATTTCACCGCCGAGCGCACCCCGCCCGACTGCCAGGAGGCGTACGTCCGCGCCTCGTGCAGGAAGTGCTCCCCGTACTGTGCCCACGCCCGGTCCGGGTCCTCGGCCACATGCAGCAGCGGTGTCTCGGCGGCGGGCATCATCACCCAGCCCTCGGTGCCGTACTCGACGAGACGCTCCTTGTAATACGCCTCCAGCTCCGGCAGATGCGCACTGGGGAAGAAGGGCAGGCCGAGCCGGGCGGCCCGGCGGGCGGCGGCCCTGGAAGAGCCGCCGACCAGGAGCAGCGGGTGCGGCTGGGTGTACGGACGCGGAGTGATGCGGACCGTGCGGCCCCGGTAGCGGAAGGGCTCGCCGGTCCATGCCTTCAGCAGCGTCTCCAGCAGCTCGTCCTGGAGCCGCCCGCGCCGGGTGAAGTCCACGCCGAACAGGTCGTACTCCTCGGGCCGGTACCCGATCCCGGCGACCGTCACCAGCCGGCCGCCGCTCAGCAGGTCCAGCACGGCGATCTCCTCGGCGAGCCGCAGGGGGTCGTGCAGCGGGCCGATGATCGCCGAGACCGTGACCGCGACACGCCGAGTGGCGCCGAAGACGGCCCCCGCGAAGGCGAACGGCGACGGCAGCCAGTTGTTGCCGGCCCCGTGGTGCTCCTCCGTCTGCACGGTGGTCACGCCCTGGTCGTCGGCGTACGACGCCATCTCCAGGGCCGCCCGGTAACGGGCGCCGAGCTCGGCGGGGGCGGCCCCGGGAGCGACGAGGTTGAAGCGTACGACCGAGACGGGCATGGGATGTCTCCCTCCACCGGGCGGGTGTCCGGAGGACGTTAGCTGACGGGGCGTCAGACATCCAGGGGTGTGGAGATCCGGCGGCCCCGGTGCCGGGAGGGCGGCACAAGCCGCGTGACCCGGGGCCCCATGACTGATACTGGACCCGTTATGGACATCGTCATCCTTGCTGTAGTCATCGCCGTGGTCGTGCTCGGCGCGCTCGGCGGGCTCATCGTCGGCAGCCGGCGCAAGAAGCAGCTGCCCCCGCCCCCGCCCGCAGCGCCCGACATCACCGCCCCACCGGCCGAGCCGCACGTCGGCGACGAGGCCGAGACGCCGCGGGAGGAACCGCGGCGCACGATAGAGGAGGTGGATCTCCCGGACGGATCGGCTCCGGTCGTCGTCGAGGAGCCGCCCGCCGAGGCTCCCGAGATCGAGATCCCGGAGCCCACCGCAGGCCGCCTGGTCAGGCTGCGGGCCCGGCTCTCCCGCTCGCAGAACGCTCTCGGCAAGGGTTTGCTGACCCTGCTGTCGCGCGAGCACCTCGACGAGGACACCTGGGAGGAGATCGAGGACACCCTGCTCACCGCCGACGTCGGTGTGCAGCCCACCCAGGAACTGGTCGAGCGCCTGCGCGAGCGCGTGAAGGTGCTCGGCACGCGCACCCCCGACGAACTGCGCACCCTGCTGCGTGAGGAACTGGTCACGCTGGTCGGCCGGGACATGGACCGCACGGTCAGGACCGAGCCGGAGGACCGCAAGCCGGGCATCGTGCTGGTCGTCGGCGTCAACGGCACCGGTAAGACCACCACCACCGGCAAGCTCGCCCGCGTCCTGGTGGCCGACGGCCAGAGCGTGGTTCTCGGTGCCGCCGACACCTTCCGTGCCGCCGCCGCCGACCAGCTCCAGACCTGGGGCGAGCGCGTCGGTGCCTACACCGTGCGCGGACCGGAGGGCGGCGACCCGGCCTCCGTCGCCTTCGACGCGGTCAAGGAGGGCAAGGAGATGGGCGCGAACGTCGTGCTCATCGACACCGCCGGCCGTCTGCACACCAAGACCGGCCTCATGGACGAGCTCGGCAAGGTCAAGCGGGTCGTGGAGAAGCAGGCCCCGGTGGACGAGGTGCTGCTCGTGCTCGACGCCACCACCGGCCAGAACGGCCTGGTCCAGGCCCGGGTCTTCGCCGAGGTCGTCGACATCACCGGCATCGTCCTCACCAAGCTGGACGGCACGGCCAAGGGAGGCATCGTAGTCGCGGTCCAGCGCGAGCTGGGCGTCCCGGTCAAGCTGGTCGGGCTCGGCGAGGGTGCGGACGACCTGGCACCGTTCGAGCCGGAGGCGTTCGTTGACGCTCTTATCGGAGAGTGAGCTGCGGCAACCGCCCGGCAGCCACATCCGGAATTTCGTATGCGGTACGAAGCGCCCGCCCCGATACACCGTCGGGTCGGGCGCTTCGCTGTGTCCGTCCCAGATGCGCCTAGGGCCTGTCGTTTGGATCAGGTCGCAGGAAAGCGACCGTGCTGTTCACCGGCGTGATCCAAACGACAGGCCCTAGGCGCGTGAACGGTGCGCCACGTACGCCAGCGTGCCCAGCACCAGGCGGGCCTCCGGGGGCCTGGACGCCGAGTCCAGGGCGGGGGAGCGCAGCCAGCGCACTGGGCCGAGGCCGCCGCGGTCGGAGGGCGGTGCCGTGATGTGCGCGCCGGGGCCGAGGCCGCGCAGGTCGAGGGCGGCCGGGTCGTCCCAGCCCATGCGGTAGAGCAGGCCGGGCAGGTCGGCGGCGGCGCCGGGGGCGACGAAGAAGTGGGCGCGGCCGTCCGGCGTCGCCGCGACCGGGCCGACGGGCAGGCCCATGCGTTCCAGCCGGGCGAGCGCGCGGCAGCCGGCCGGTTCGGCCACCTCGATGACGTCGAACGCCCGGCCGACCGGCAGCATCACCGAGGCGCCCGGGAACTCGCCCCAGGTCTCGGTAACGTCGTCCAGCGTCGCCCCCGCGGGGATCACCGGCGCGAAGTCCAGCGGATGCGCGCCCGGCGCCGGGCAGTCACGGCGGCCGCAGGAGCAGGCGCCCGCCGCGGCCCGGGCGCCCGGCACCACGTCCCATCCCCACAGGCCGGTGTACTCGGCCACGGCCGTGCCGTCCGACGTGCGGCCGCGGCGGCGGGAGCCGGACCGGATGTCGCGCATGCCCCGGCTGATGCCGATCGTGAAGCCCATGCCCCCTCCAACGGGTCCGACGCACCGGTGGTTACGCTGCGGACGCGGTGCGTGACTCTCTGTTTCCGCCTTCCCGGCGGCGATCGGTTCACTCCGCGCCCGGAAGCACCCAGGGTGGTGCGCCTGGCGACACGCGCCCCTGAGTGCATCGCTGCACCCGCTCCTGGTTGTCCTGTGTCAAGTCAATCGCGGTCGCGTGGACGTGAGTTCATTCGAAGGGGTGGCGAATGGTGGCGTTTCCGTGTGAGCCGTGGCTGGACGGGTGATCGTAGGATTACTTTGTGTGCACGAGTCCTGGGGGCACATGCACTCGTGGGTATGCCGGAGGCAAGTCGGTATTCCGTTCGAAGGGTGACAAGGACCGGACGGGCGGCCGTACGAACCGGCATGCTGATAGGGCTTGGCGCACTCGGCGACAAGTGGTCTCAGGGATGGGGGCGTTCCAGTGAGCGGCAACGGCGGAAGCGGGACGAACGCTGCAAACGCGACGCACGCTGACAAGCGCCCGAACGAGCTGCTCACCTCCTGGTTCGTGCGCAGCGGCTGGTCCAAGGGCGAGCTCGCCCGCCAGGTCAACCGCCGGGCCCGCCAGCTGGGCGCCAACCACATCTCCACGGACACCTCGCGCGTGCGCCGCTGGCTCGACGGCGAGAACCCCCGCGAGCCGATCCCCAGGATCCTGTCCGAGCTGTTCTCGGAGCGCTTCGGCGTCGTCGTCTCCGTCGAGGACCTGGGGCTGCGCACCGCGCGCCAGTCACCCTCCGCGACCGGCGTCGACCTGCCCTGGACGGGCCCGCAGACCGTGGCCCTGCTCAGCGAGTTCTCGCGCAGCGACCTGATGCTGGCGCGGCGCGGCTTCCTCGGGAGCTCGCTGGTCCTGTCTGCGGGCCCGGCCCTCATCGAGCCCATGCAGCGCTGGCTCGTGCCCTCGCCCCCGGCACCGCGGTCGGAGCCCGAGCCCGCGGCCGGCGCCTCCGGGCGGGCCCGCGGCCGGCTCTCCAAGCCGGAGCTGGACCTCCTGGAGTCCACGACCGTGATGTTCCGGCAGTGGGACGCCCAGTGCGGCGGCGGCCTGCGCCGCAAGGCGGTCGTCGGCCAGCTGCACGAGGTGACGGACCTCCTCCAGGAGCCCCAGCCCGAGACCACCACCCGGCGCCTGTTCAAGGTCGCCGCCGAGCTCGCCGAGCTGGCCGGCTGGATGTCGTACGACATCGGGCTCCAGCCGACGGCCCAGAAGTACTTCGTCCTCGCGCTGCACGCCGCGAAGGAGGCCGGTGACCGGCCCCTCGGTTCGTACGTGCTGTCCAGCATGAGCCGGCAGATGATCCACCTCGGCCGGCCCGACGACGCGCTGGAGCTGATCCACCTCGCGCAGTACGGCAGCCGGGACTGCGCGAGCCCGCGGACCCAGTCGATGCTGTATGCGATGGAGGCCCGCGCCTACGCCAACATGGGCCAGCCCGGCAAGTGCAAGCGGGCGGTCCGGATGGCCGAGGACACCTTCGCCGAGGCCGACGAGTGGGACGAGCCCGACCCCGACTGGATCCGCTTCTTCTCCGAGGCCGAGCTGTACGGCGAGAACTCGCACTCGTACCGCGACCTGGCCTATGTCGCCGGCCGCAGCCCGACCTACGCCTCGCTGGCCGAGCCCCTGATGAAGCGGGCCGTGGAGCTCTTCTCCGAGGACGGCGAGCACCAGCGGTCGTACGCACTGAACCTGATCGGCATGGCCACGGTGAACCTCCTCCAGCGCGAGCCCGAGCAGTGCACCGTGTACGCCTCACAGGCCATGCAGGTCGCCAAGAAGGTCCGCTCCGAGCGGGTCAACACTCGTATCCGAAAGACGGTCGACACGGCCGCACGCGACTTCGGTGACCTCGGCGAGGTCGTCGACCTCACCGAGCGGCTCGCAGCCGAGCTGCCCGAGACGGCCGAGGCCGTCTGAGCTGCCGTCCTCCCAGAATCCGCCCATCCCCTGAACCCCGGCCGCGGCCGGCCCTCCCGAACTGCCCGACTCGGCTCCCCCATGCCAGGTCATCGGAAGGCCGACCGCGGCCGGACCTGCTTCCTCGCGGAAGATTGCGTCACGATAACGATCGACGCGGCCGGCATCCGGCAGTTCATCGAGGCGTAACACACAGAGCGCCTTCGTCACGGCGGCGAAACAACGAGGGGCTTCCACCGAAACCGCGCTGCGCCAATCTCGTGGCGCATAACCGGCCCACCCCTCATTCCGCTCGAGGCTTCGCCCGCACGGGGCCGTACCAACGACGAGGAGACGCCGATGGCACCAGCCATCACCCTTGCCGCAGAAGCACCCAAGCTGTCTGCCGCCAACACAGGGTTCATGCTCATCTGTTCCGCCCTGGTGATGCTCATGACCCCGGGCCTGGCCTTCTTCTACGGAGGCATGGTCCGCGTCAAGAGCACCTTGAACATGCTGATGATGAGCTTCATCAGCCTGGGGATCGTCACCATCCTGTGGGTGCTGTACGGCTTCTCCATGGCGTTCGGCACCGACTCCGGCAGCCTCATCGGCTGGAACTCCGACTGGGTCGGCCTCAGCAACATCGGCCTGACCCAGCTGTGGGACGGCTACACCATCCCGATCTTCGTGTTCATGGTCTTCCAGCTGATGTTCGCGATCATCACGCCCGCCCTGATCAGCGGTGCCCTCGCCGACCGCGTGAAGTTCAGCGCGTGGGCGCTGTTCGTCGCCCTGTGGGCCACGGTCGTCTACTTCCCGGTCGCGCACTGGGTCTGGGGCGCCGGCGGCTGGGCCTTCGAGCTGGGTGTGATCGACTTCGCCGGTGGTACGGCGGTCCACATCAACGCCGGTGCCGCCGCCCTCGGCGTGATCCTCGTCATCGGCAAGCGCGTCGGCTTCAAGCGGGACCCGATGCGCCCGCACAGCCTGCCGCTGGTCATGCTCGGTGCCGGTCTGCTGTGGTTCGGCTGGTTCGGCTTCAACGCCGGCTCCTGGCTCGGCAACGACGACGGCGTCGGCGCGCTGATGTTCGTCAACACGCAGATCGCCACCGCCGCCGCCATGCTGGCCTGGCTCATCTACGAGAAGATCCGCCACGGCGCGTTCACCACGCTGGGCGCCGCCTCCGGCGCGGTCGCCGGTCTGGTCGCCATCACCCCGTCCGGCGGTGCGGTCAGCCCGCTCGGCGCGATCGCCGTCGGCGCCATCGCCGGTGTGCTGTGCGCCATGGCCGTCGGCCTGAAGTACAAGTTCGGCTACGACGACTCGCTCGACGTCGTCGGCGTCCACCTGGTCGGCGGTGTCGTCGGCTCCCTGCTGATCGGCTTCTTCGCCAGCGGCCACGGCCAGTCCGACGTCGCGGGCCTCTTCTACGGCGGCGGCCTGACCCAGTTCTGGAAGCAGTGCGCCGGTGTCTTCGCGGTGCTGGCCTACTCGCTGATCGTCTCCGCGCTCCTCGCCTTCATCCTCGACAAGACCATGGGTATGCGGGTCACCGAGGACGACGAGGTCGCCGGCATCGACCAGGCCGAGCACGCCGAGACCGCATACGACTTCAGCGGCGCCGGTGGCGGTGCCGCCAAGACCGCCGCCGTCGCGGCCGCCGTGGCCGGAGCCGAGAGCAAGAAGGTGGACGCATGAAGCTCATCACCGCCGTCGTGAAGCCGCACCGGCTCGACGAGATCAAGGAAGCCCTCCAGGCATTCGGAGTGCACGGCCTGACGGTCACCGAGGCCAGCGGCTACGGTCGTCAGCGGGGCCACACCGAGGTCTACCGCGGTGCCGAGTACACGGTCGACCTGGTCCCCAAGATCCGCATCGAGGTCCTGGTCGAGGACGACGACGCCGAGCAGCTGATCGACGTCGTCGTCAAGGCGGCCCGCACCGGCAAGATCGGTGACGGCAAGGTCTGGTCCATCCCGGTCGACACGGCCGTACGGGTCCGGACCGGCGAGCGCGGCCCCGACGCGCTCTGAGGCAGGCAAACAGAACAGGAGTCGCTGGGTGACGGGTACGGACGTGCAGAAGGAAGCAGAGGATTCGGGACCCAGCGGCTACGCGGCGGCCCGGCTGCGTCTCCTCACCGAGGAGGCGCGGTCCGGGCCGCCGCGCCGTGCGGCCCTGGCCGAACTGACCGACGACTGGCTCACCGGCCTGTTCGCCGCGGGCGCGGAAGGGCTGCGCGGGGTCTCCCTGGTCGCCGTCGGCGGCTACGGCCGCGGCGAGCTCTCCCCGCGCAGCGACCTCGACCTGCTCCTGCTGCACGACGGCAGCGACGCCAAGGCGGTCGCCGCCCTCGCCGACCGGCTCTGGTACCCGGTGTGGGATCTGGGCCTGGCCCTGGACCACTCCGTCCGCACGCCCGCCGAGGCCCGCAGGACCGCGGGGGAGGACCTCAAGGTCCAGCTCGGCCTGCTGGACGCCCGGCACCTCGCCGGTGACCTCGGCCTCACCGCCGGACTGCGTACGGCCGTGCTGGCCGACTGGCGCAACCAGGCGCCCAAACGCCTCCCCGAACTGCAGGAACTGTGCGCCGAACGCGCCGAGCGCCAGGGCGAGCTGCAGTACCTCCTGGAACCCGACCTGAAGGAGGCCCGCGGCGGGCTGCGTGACGCCACCGCGCTGCGCGCCGTCGCCGCCTCCTGGCTCGCCGACGCCCCGCGCGAGGGCCTCGCCGACGCCCGGCGCCGGCTCCTCGACGTCCGGGACGCCCTGCACCTGGCCACCGGGCGGGCCACCGACCGGCTCGCGCTCCAGGAGCAGGACCAGGTGGCCGCCGAGCTCGGCCTGCTCGACGCGGACACGCTGCTGCGGCAGGTGTACGAGGCGGCGCGGCTCATCTCGTACGCCAGTGACGTCACCTGGCGCGAGGTGGGGCGCGTACTGCGGTCGCGCGCCGTGCGGCCCCGGCTGCGCGCCATGCTGGGCGGCGGAAAGCCGACCGCCGAGCGTTCTCCGCTGGCCGAGGGCGTAGTGGAGCAGGACGGCGAGGTGGTGCTCGCCCGTGCCGCACGCCCCGAGCGCGACCCCGTGCTGCCGCTGCGCGCCGCGGCCGCCGCCGCGCAGGCCGGACTCCCGCTCTCCCTGCACGCCGTACGGCGCATGGCGGCCACCGTGCGCCCGGTGCCCACACCCTGGCCCGCCGAGGCCCGCGAACAGCTCGTCACCCTGCTCGGCTCCGGCCGCCCGACCATCGAGGTCTGGGAGGCACTGGAGGCCGAAGGGCTGATCACCCGGCTGCTGCCCGACTGGGAGCGGGTGCGCTGCCGCCCGCAGCGCAACGCCGTGCACCTGTGGACCGTCGACCGGCATCTCATCGAGACCGCCGTGCGCGCCTCCGAGTTCACCCGCCGGGTGAGCCGCCCCGACCTGCTGCTGGTCGCCGCGCTGCTGCACGACATCGGCAAGGGCTGGCCGGGCGACCACTCGGTGGCCGGCGAGATCATCGCCAAGGACGTGGCCGCGCGCATCGGCTTCGACCGCCACGACGTGACGGTCGTCGCCACCCTCGTCCGGCATCACCTGCTGCTCGTCGAGACGGCCACCCGGCGTGACCTGGAGGACCCGGCCACCGTGCGCTCGGTCGCCGAGGCCGTCGGCTCCCAGGGCACCCTGGAACTGCTGCACGCGCTCACCGAGGCCGACGCCCTGGCCACCGGCCCGGCCGCCTGGTCGTCCTGGCGCGGTTCGCTCGTCGCCGACCTGGTCGAGCGGGTCTCGGCGGTGCTCGCCGGGGACGCCCCGGACGATCCCGAGGACGCCGCGCCGACCGCCGAGCAGGAGCGGCTCGCCATCGAGGCGGTCGCGACGGGCAGCCCGGTCCTCTCCCTGCGGGCACAGACCGAGCCGCCCGCCGGACAGGAGCCCTCCGGCGACCCCGAGCCGCTCGGCGTGGAACTGCTCATCGCCGTCCCCGACCAGCCGGGTGTGCTGCCCGCGGTTGCCGGTGTCCTCGCCATGCACCGGCTGACCGTACGAACGGCGGAGCTGCGGTCCCTGACCCTCCCGGACGGCGTCGACGGCTCCGTCCTGCTGCTGGACTGGCGGGTCGCCGCCGAGTACGGCTCCCTGCCGCAGGCCGCCCGCCTGCGCGCCGACCTGGTGCGGGCGCTGGACGGCTCCCTGGACATCGCCGGACGCCTCGCCGAACGGGACGCGGCCTATCCGCGCCGCCGGGGCGTGGTGGCCCCGCCGCCCCGGGTGTCGGTCCACCCGGCCGCCTCCCGGCTGGCCACGGTCATCGAGGTCCGCTCCCAGGACGCGCCGGGCCTGCTGTTCCGCATCGGCCGCGCCCTGGAGGACGCGAGCGTGCTGGTGCGCAGCGCGCACGTCTCGACGCTCGGCGCCAACGCCGTGGACGCCTTCTACGTGACCGGTCCGGAGGGCGCGCCGCTGCCCGGTGACGAGGCCGAGTCGGTGGCGCGGAAGCTGGAGGAGACACTGCGTGGGTGAGGGCGACCCGGCGACTTGTCACGCCGGGATACCCTGGAGGGCGATTCCCCAGTCTGACTCCGACCCCGAGGACCGCGAGCGCCGTGTTCGATACTCTTTCCGATCGCCTCTCAGCGACCTTCAAGAACCTGCGCGGCAAGGGACGGCTCTCCGAGGCGGACATCGACGCCACGGCGCGCGAGATCCGGATCGCGCTCCTCGAGGCGGATGTGGCCCTGCCGGTCGTCCGTACGTTCATCAAGAACGTCAAGGAGCGCGCACTCGGCGCCGAGGTCAGCCGGGCGCTCAACCCGGCCCAGCAGGTCCTCAAGATCGTCAACGAGGAACTGGTCACCATCCTCGGCGGCGAGACCCGGCGGCTGCGTTTCGCCAAGCAGCCCCCCACCGTGATCATGCTGGCGGGTCTGCAGGGTGCCGGTAAGACCACCCTCGCGGGCAAGCTCGGCCGCTGGCTGAAGGAGCAGGGCCACTCGCCGCTGCTGGTCGCCTGTGACCTCCAGCGCCCGAACGCCGTGAACCAGCTCAGCGTCGTCGCCGAGCGCGCGGGCGTCGGCGTCTACGCGCCGGAGCCGGGCAACGGCGTCGGTGACCCGGTCAAGGTCGCCAAGGACTCCATCGAGTACGCCAAGTCCAAGGTCCACGACATCGTGATCGTGGACACCGCCGGCCGCCTGGGCATCGACCAGGAGATGATGCAGCAGGCCGCGGACATCCGGGACGCGGTCGGCCCCGACGAGATCCTGTTCGTCGTCGACGCGATGATCGGTCAGGACGCCGTCAACACCGCCGAGGCCTTCCGTGACGGCGTCGGCTTCGACGGCGTGGTGCTCTCCAAGCTCGACGGCGACGCCCGCGGTGGTGCGGCCCTGTCGATCCGGCAGATCACCGGCAAGCCGATCATGTTCGCGTCGAACGGCGAGAAGCTCGACGACTTCGACGCCTTCCACCCGGACCGGATGGCCTCCCGCATCCTCGACATGGGTGACCTGCTCACCCTGATCGAGCAGGCGGAGAAGACCTTCGACCAGGCCGAAGCCCAGAAGATGGCCGAGAAGCTGGCCTCCAAGAAGGGCCAGGACTTCACCCTCGACGACTTCCTGGCCCAGATGGAGCAGGTCAGGAAGATGGGCTCCATCTCCAAGCTGCTCGGCATGCTCCCGGGCATGGGCCAGATGAAGGACCAGATCAACAACCTGGACGAGCGGGACGTCGACCGCACGGCCGCCATCATCAAGTCGATGACCCCGGCCGAGCGCCAGGAACCGACGATCATCAACGGCTCGCGCCGCGCCCGTATCGCGCGGGGTTCCGGCGTCGAGGTCAGCGCGGTGAAGAACCTGGTCGAGCGGTTCTTCGAGGCCCGCAAGATGATGTCCCGCATGGCCCAGGGCGGCGGCATGCCGGGGATGCCCGGGATGCCGGGCATGGGCGGCGGTCCCGGCAGGACCAAGAAGAAGCAGAAGCAGGCCAAGGGCAAGCAGCGCTCCGGCAACCCGATGAAGCGCAAGCAGCAGGAGCAGGAGGAGGCCGCCCGCCGCGCGGCCGCCGCCGAGGGCGGCAACGCCTTCGGGCTGCCGCAGCAGGGCGCCAAGGACTTCGAACTCCCCGACGAGTTCAAGAAGTTCATGGGCTGACGGCCCGTACCGCACGACGCCGAGGGCGCCCCCTTTCGCAAGGGGGCGCCCTCGGCGGTTCGCCGGCGGCTCGCCGGTCAGGCGTTCGGGAACGTCCAGATGTAGGGCTCGCCGTCCTCCTCGGACCAGTGGACCTCGACGTTCTTTGCGTTCGCCGGGATCACGTACGTCTCGCAGAAGACGTGGCTCTCGCCCTGCTTCCAGCTCTCGACGTCGTACGGGTCCTCGCAGCCCGTCGCGTCCTCGGACGCGCCGATGAGGACGCTGCCGCGCTGTCCGTCGGCGAAGACCGTGGTGCCGTCGTGCACGTCGGAGCCGTCGGTGAGGGCGGGGCCGCTCTTGTGCGTGTACTTCACGTGGGCGACGGCCAGCACCTTGCCCTTGACCTTGTCCGGCTCCGAGACGACCTTGGCCGCCTCCGCCTCGGTGCCCACGTCGACCTTCTGCGCCACGACCTCGTAGGTGACCTCGCCCGGGTCCTCCGCGACCTTGCCCGTGGCGCTCTCGCCGGTCTCCAGTTCACCGCCGGAGGCCGGCTCCGGCGAAGGGAAGACCTTGGCCTTCTCGGTGTCCGGGCTCTTCGCGTCGGCCTTGTCGCCGCCGCCACCGCAGGCGGTGAGCGCCAGAGCGAGGACGGCGACGGGCGCGACGAGACGCAGCGCGGTCTTGTGGTGCGGCACAACAGCTCCTGTATGCAGATGTGTAGGTCCCCCGAGCGGTGGATCACATTAAGCGTTCATGATCCACTTGGTGAAACCAAAAGCACGCCATGGTGCTTTCTTCACACCATTCACACCTGCACCGAAGATCTGTTCGCTATGGAGTCCGGGCGATCAGATACCGGAACACGTTCGGCATCCACACCGTCCCGTCCGGCCGCTGGTGCGGATGCAGAGCCTCGGTCAGCTCCTTGTCCACCTGCACCTGGTCCGTCGCCGTGATCGCCGCGTCGAACAGCCCGGTCGACTTGAGCCCGCGCACCGCGCTGTCCACATCGGCGTATCCGAAGGGGCACGCCACCCGCCCGGACCCGTCCGGCCTGAGGCCGGCCCGCTGGGCGACATCCTCCAGGTCGTCACGGAGGGCGAGGCGCCAGTTGCCCGTGCTGCGCAGCGGTTCCGCCAGCTTGGTGGCGACCCGCAGCACGGACGTCGTGGCGCACCGCTCCGGCGGACCCCAGCCGGCCAGCACCACGGCCGCTCCGCGCCCCGCCAGCGGCGTCGCCTCCGCGAGCAGCCCGCCCAGCCCCTCCGAGTCGCCCGCCAGGCACCCGATCGGCTCGAAGGCGGTCACCAGGGTGTACGCGGGAGCGCCCGGCTCCGCGGTGTCCCGCGGTGAGCCGTCGACCAGCCGGTTGCCGGCCCGCGCGCGCGTGGCCCCGGCCTCGGGCAGCAGTCGCTCCCGTGCGAGGGCCATTCTTTCGGGGGAAGCGTCGACACCGGTGACCGCCGCTCCCCGGGCGGCGGCCATCAGCAGGGCGAGTCCGGAACCGCAGCCGAGGCCGAGCAGCCGCGTCGTGGGACCCACGTCCAGTCGCTCGTAGACGGCCTCGTAGAGCGGTACGAGCATCCGCTCCTGGATTTCGGACCAGTCACGCGCGCGTGCACGCAGGTCCACGCGGGGTGCGGCCCCCGCGTGAGGCAGGTGCTGCCGCACGAGCGTAGGTGTCATAAGTAAGCGCCCCAATCCGCCGAGAGTTGCCTCTTGCCCGATTCCATGGCCCCCGTGACAGTGCGCTCGCACTACCCCCGTATGCCAGGAAACTCCCCCCTCGACCTGTCGTCCAGTGGAATGCGCCCCGGCATATGAGTTGTCATGTGCCTATGGCGAGATTTCACATTCCGGCAACGTGGGCCCGTACCATCTCGCCATGGCGAAGGCACCCGTTCTCACCCCCCGGGCGGACGATTTCCCGCGCTGGTACCAGGACTTGATCACCAAGGCGGAGCTCGCCGACAACGGTCCGGTGCGCGGCACCATGGTCATCCGACCGTACGGATACGGGCTGTGGGAGCGGATGCAGGGCGAGATGGACGCCCGCATCAAGGAGACGGGCACCCAGAACGCGTACTTCCCGCTTCTGATCCCGCAGTCGTACCTCACGCGCGAGGCGGACCACGTCGAGGGCTTCGCGCCCGAGCTGGCCGTGGTCACGCACGGCGGCGGCAAGGAACTCGAAGAACCCGCCGTGGTCCGGCCCACCTCCGAGATGATCATCAACGACTACTTCTCGAAGTGGGTTCAGAGCTACCGCGACCTGCCGCTGCTCATCAACCAGTGGGCGAACGTCGTGCGCTGGGAGCTGCGTCCCCGTCTGTTCCTGCGCACCACCGAGTTCCTCTGGCAGGAGGGCCACACCGCGCACGCCACGTACGAGGAGGCGCGCGATTTCGCCGCGCACATTCACCGGAAGGTCTACGAGGACTTCATGGTGAACGTCCTCGCGATGGACGTCGTCCCCGGCCGCAAGACCGTCAAGGAGCGGTTCGCCGGCGCCGTCAACACCCTCACGCTCGAAGGCATGATGGGCGACGGCAAGGCCCTCCAGATGGCCACCAGCCACGAACTGGGCCAGAACTTCGCCAAGGCCTTCAACACGCAGTACCTGTCCAAGGACGGCAAGCAGGAACTGGTCTGGCAGACCTCCTGGGGCTCCACCACCCGCATGATCGGCGCCCTGGTGATGATGCACGGCGACGACAACGGCCTGCGCGTCCCGCCGAGGCTGGCGCAGATCCAGGCGGTGGTGCTCGCGATCAAGGGCGACGAGGCGGTTCTGGCCAAGGTCCGCGAGCTCGGCGACCGGCTGAAGGCGGCCGGGATCCGCGTCCACGTGGACGACCGCACCGACACCCCCTTCGGCCGCCGCGCCGTCGACTGGGAGCTCAAGGGCGTGCCGGTCCGGATCGAGGTCGGCCCCCGCGACCTCGAGAACGGCACCGCGATGCTCGCCCGCCGCATCCCGGGCGGCAAGGAGCCGGTCTCCCTGGAGACCCTGGTGTCGCTGCTGCCGCAGGTCCTCGAAGAAGACCAGGCCCTGCTGCTGCAGCAGTCCCGGGAGCGCCGGGAGTCCCGTACCGCCGAGGTCTCGACGATCGACGAGGCCGTCGAGGTCGCGGGCGCCGGCGGCTGGGCGCGCATCCCGTGGGCGGTGCTCGGTGAGGAGGGCGAAGCCAAGCTGGCCGATCACGCGGTGACCGTACGGTGTCTGGTCGCCGGGGACGGGTCGGTGCCGGACGCCGACGACGCACCCGGTAACGTCGCGGTCGTCGCACGCGCTTACTGAGTAGGCGCACGCGCTCACCGAGTGGGGCGCAAGGCGACCGAAACGCCTCTTGCGTAACCGCGCACCCCTGCTTCCCCGGCGCGCGGACATCGTGTACGCGCCGGGGCGTACGCGGGGCTACGCACCACCTTGTGGTGAGCTGTGAAGCTTCTCCACAGATCAGCGCACCCGCCCTCGTCGGGACGCATCAGAGGCAACTGACGGGTACGTGCAAATTATTTGGGATGCCCCGGAATCGGAACACTGGGGCACCCCGGCTCGTTGTCATTACGTGAGCACGACACAGACACCACCTGTTCTCGCCGCAGAGCTGGCACAGGCGTGGGCCGACATTCAGCGGTACCACCCCGAGTTGCCCGACCTTGCCGCGCCAGAGTCCCTGATCGGGGAGTCGTCGTCCGCGTGCGGTCACGAGCTCTCCTTCGAGCGACTGCTCCATGAGGCAGTCCATGGCATCGCCGCCGCCCGCGGCGTCCGCGACACCTCCCGTGCCGGCCGCTACCACAACCGCAGATTCCTCGCGATCGCCGAGGAGCTGGGCCTGGACCACCCCGAGGAACCGCACCCCAGCAGCGGTTTCTCCCTGGTCACGCTCACCCCCGAGGCGAAGCGCCGCTACCGCCCGACGATGGAGCGCCTCCAGCGCGCCCTGAAGGCCCACACGGCCGCCACCTCCTCCGACACCTCCCGCACCTTCCGGGGCCCGGCCGCCCGGCACGGGTCCTCCGGCGGCGGCGTCCGCGTCAAGGCGGTCTGCGACTGCGGCCGCAACGTACGCGTCGTGCCGTCGGTCCTCGCCCAGGCGCCGATCGTCTGCGGCGGCTGCGGCAAGCCGTTCCGGATCCCGGACGTGGTGGGAGCCGTGGCCGGCTGACGTCCGCACCGGCATCTCGTGGCTGCCGGTCGGGACAGCACCCGCCACTGCCGGGCAGGGCACCCGACGTACCTCACCTCCACGCCGGGTGCCCCCTCAGCCTGCCCGCGCGGCGGCGATACCCCGCGGTCAGAGCCGCCCGGCGGGGTGTGGCACAATGGCTAGCTGTACTCGACAGCCGCACAGGAACCCTCTCGCCTCCGGCTGACGCGTCCATCGGGCACTCGGGTACCGCAACCCCACGCGGCTTTCCTCGCCGTGCCCAACCACGTCAAAACCAGGAGAACCCACTCCCGTGGCAGTCAAGATCAAGCTGAAGCGTCTGGGCAAGATCCGTTCGCCTCACTACCGCATCGTCGTCGCCGACTCCCGTACCCGTCGTGACGGTCGTGCGATCGAGGAGATCGGCAAGTACCACCCGACGTACAACCCGTCGGTGATCGAGGTCGACGCCGAGCGCGTGGCGTACTGGCTCGGTGTCGGCGCCCAGCCGACCGAGCCCGTGATGGCCATCCTCAAGAAGACCGGCGACTGGCAGAAGTTCAAGGGCGAGCCCGCCCCGGCTCCGCTGCTGACGCAGCCCGAGAAGGCCGCGCGCCCGTCGTTCGAGGCTCTCGGCGGTGACGACGAGGGCAAGGGTGAGGCCATCACCCAGAAGAAGAAGGCTGAGAAGAAGGACGAGGCCGCCGCCGAGTCCGCTTCGACCGAGGCCTGAGCATGCTCGAGGAGGCTCTCGAGCACCTCGTGAAGGGCATCGTCGACAACCCTGACGATGTGCAGGTCGCCTCGCGCAACCTGCGCCGCGGGCGAGTGCTCGAGGTCCGGGTCCACCCGGACGACCTCGGCAAGGTGATCGGCCGCAACGGCCGCACCGCACGCGCCCTGCGTACCGTCGTGGGCGCCATCGGCGGTCGCGGTGTCCGCGTCGACCTCGTCGACGTGGACCACGTCCGCTGACGCTTATCGCAACCGGCTCGGGCCGGGGAGGGCCTGACGGCCGTCCCCGGCCCGTAGCTGTATGACAGGAGACTTGGACACGTGCAGCTGGTAGTCGCACGGATCGGCCGTGCCCATGGCATCAAGGGTGAGGTCACCGTCGAGGTACGGACCGACGAGCCTGAGCTCAGGCTCGCCCCCGGCGCCGTACTCGCCACCGATCCCGCCGCCGCGGGACCCCTCACCATCGAGACGGGCCGCGTCCACAGCGGCCGTCTCCTGCTGCGCTTCGAGGGCGTCAGCGACCGCACCGGCGCCGAGGCCCTGCGCAACACCCTCCTGATCGCCGAGATCGACCCGGAGGAACTGCCCGAGGGCGAGGACGAGTACTACGACCACCAGCTCATCGACCTCGACGTGGTCACCGCGGACGGCACGGAGGTCGGCCGGATCACGGAGATCTCGCACCTGCCCACCCAGGACCTGTTCATCGTGGAGCGTCCCGACGGCAGCGAGGTGATGATCCCCTTCGTCGAGGAGATCGTCACCGAGATCGACCTGGAGGAGCAGAGGGCCGTCATCACCCCGCCGCCGGGCCTGATCGACGATCGCGCGGAGATCGCGTCCAGCCGGGAAGGGACCGCCGGCGGGGAAGAGACCAGCGGGGAAGAGACCGTCGGGGAAGAGTCGTAATGCGCCTCGACGTCGTCACGATCTTCCCCGAGTACCTGGAACCGCTGAACGTCTCCCTCGTCGGCAAGGCACGCGCGCGTGGACAGCTGAACGTACACGTACACGACCTGCGTTCCTGGACCTACGACCGCCACAACACCGTCGACGACACGCCCTACGGCGGCGGACCCGGCATGGTCATGAAGACCGAGCCCTGGGGAGAGGCACTGGACTCCGTCCTGGCCGACGGCTACGAGACCGGCTCCCAAGCGCCCGCCCTCATCGTGCCCACGCCCAGCGGCCGCCCCTTCACCCAGGAGCTCGCCGTCCACCTCTCCGAGCGGCCCTGGCTGATCTTCACGCCGGCCCGCTACGAGGGCATCGACCGGCGCGTCGTCGACGAGTACGCGACGCGGATGCCGGTGTACGAGGTGTCGATCGGCGACTATGTCCTGGCCGGCGGCGAGGCGGCCGTGCTCGTCGTCACGGAGGCCGTGGCGCGGCTGCTGCCCGGCGTCCTGGGCAACGCCGAGTCCCACCGGGACGACTCCTTCGCGCCCGGCGCCATGGCGAGCCTGCTGGAAGGTCCCGTCTACACCAAGCCGCCCGAGTGGCGCGGCCGGGACATCCCCGATGTGCTCCTCAGCGGCCACCACGGGAAGATCGCCCGCTGGCGGCGCGACGAGGCCCTGAAGCGCACGACGGCCCACCGGCCCGACCTCATCGAGCGGTGCGACCCCAAGGCCTTCGACAAGAAGGACCGCGAGATGCTGTCCATCCTGGGCTGGGAACCGGACCCCGAGGGGGAGCCGTACGGCCGATTTTGGCGCAGGACCGACGGCGTGGAAGAATAGCCAGCTGTTGTGCGTCCGTCCGGCGCGCGCCCCTGCCACAGGGGGAGACGACGCCCGCTCCGACCCGCACAGCCCTGATCCAGAACACCTAGTTTCCGTTGATGACCTGTGGCATCAGCGAGGAAAGCAGACGAAATGTCTCACCTGCTCGACACCGTCGACTCCGCGTCGCTGCGCAGCGACGTCCCCGCCTTCCGCCCGGGCGACACGGTCAACGTGCACGTCCGCGTCATCGAGGGCAACCGCTCCCGTGTGCAGCAGTTCAAGGGTGTGGTGATCCGCCGCCAGGGTGCCGGCGTCCGCGAGACCTTCACGGTCCGCAAGGTCTCCTTCTCCGTCGGCGTCGAGCGCACCTTCCCGGTGCACACCCCGATCGTGGAGAAGATCGAGCTCGTCACCAAGGGTGACGTCCGCCGCGCCAAGCTGTACTACCTGCGCGAGCTGCGCGGCAAGGCCGCGAAGATCAAGGAGAAGCGCGAGAACTGAGCGCTCTCCGGAGTTCACATCGGGGCCGGATAGCATCTGGCTCCGATGGACACCGAAGCTCAGCCGACGGAGCGCGACCGCTCCTCCCGCCCTACCGACTCCGAGGACGCCTCGGAGCCCGGACGGCCGGAGGAACGGTCGCGTTTCGCGTTGTCGCGTGTCACCGAGTGGGTCCCGGGCGGCCGGATCACTCTGACGCTGCTGGCCTGCCTGCTCTTCCTGCTGCTGCTCAGCACGTTCGTGCTGCGGCCGTTCCAGATCCCCAGCGGATCCATGGAACAGGGATTGAGGATCGGGGACCGGGTTCTCGTAAATAAGTTGGCGTACCGTTTCGGAGCCGAGCCGCAGCGGGGAGACATCGTCGTGTTCGACGGGACCGGGTACTTCGGGCACGCGGACTACATCAAACGCGTTGTCGGCGTGGGGGGAGACCACGTGGTCTGCTGCGACGAGGAGGGGAGGATCCAGGTGAACGGCCGGCCGGTCGACGAGTCGGGCTTCCTGTACCCCGGCGACAGCCCCTCCACCGTGCCCTTCGACGTCGTCGTGCCCGTCGGCACGCTGTTCCTCCTCGGCGACCACCGCGCCGACTCCAGCGACTCCCGCGACCACCTCGGCTCGCCCGGCGGCGGCATGATCCCGGTCGACGAGGTGATCGGCCGCGCCGACTGGATCGTCTGGCCCTTCGGTCACGCCACCCGTCTGCACCGCCCCGACGCCTACGCGCGCGTGCCCGCTGCCGCCGCCGGAAGGGCGGGCGCCCATGGGTAACCGCGGCAAACCGCGCGGCGTCCCCGCCGGCCCCGCCGAAAACCTGCTGCCCACCGGCGCCCGGCGCGCCGCCGGTCCGTCCAGCGGCCGTACGCGCGCCGAGCGGCGCAAGCTCCAGAAGAAGGTCAAGCGGCGCCGCAGGCGCGGTGCCGTCAAGGAGATACCGCTCCTCGTGGGCGTCGCCGTCCTCATCGCGCTCGTGCTGAAGACGTTCCTCGTCCAGGCCTTCGTCATCCCGTCCGGCTCCATGGAGCAGACGATCCAGATCGGCGACCGCGTCCTGGTCGACAAGCTCACCCCGTGGTTCGGTTCCAAGCCGCAGCGCGGGGACGTCGTCGTCTTCAAGGACCCCGGCGGCTGGCTCCAGGACGAGCAGACCAGCCTTCCGAAGGACGACCCCATCGTCATCAAGCAGGTCAAGGAAGGGCTCACCTTCATCGGCCTGCTGCCGTCCGACAACGAGAAGGACCTCATCAAGCGGGTCGTCGGCGTCGGCGGAGACCGCGTCAAGTGCTGCGACACCCAGGGGCGCGTGACCGTCAACGGCATCCCGCTGAACGAGGACTACCTCTACCCCGGCAACGCCCCGTCCGACACGCCGTTCGACATCACCGTCCCCCCGGGCCGGCTGTGGGTGATGGGCGACCACCGGAACAACTCCGCGGACTCCCGCGCCCACCAGGACACCGACTACGGCGGCACCGTCTCCGAGGAAGAGGTCGTCGGCCGCGCCATGGTCATCGCCTGGCCCTTCGGGCACTGGAGCACCCTGGAGGAACCGAACACCTACGCCTCGGTGTCCGACTCGGCCCCCGGGTCGACCGCCGCTGCCGAACTGTCGCATAGGGTTGCCTCCGACGATTCGAACGGAACGATCCAGCTCCCGACCCCTGCGGAACTCCCGCTCGTTATGGGAGTGGTGGGCCTGCGTCGTGTGTGGGGCAGGCGGCGGCACAGAGTGAGGAGTTGGCGTGGGGGATGTGGCGGTTGGCGCACGGTCCGGACACGACGGCGAGGAGCACCGCGGACGCCCCGCGCAATCCGCCGTCCCGGCCGCGGACAGCGCCGTGACCTCCGGGAATGACTCCGGGGCAGCCGAGGACGACAGGGTGACAGGCGAGCACAGCACAGCCGAGGGCGAGGGGCCGGGAGGCACGGCCAGGACGCCGAAGAAGCAACGCTCCTTCTGGAAGGAGCTGCCTATCCTGATCGGCATCGCGCTGGTGCTCGCGTTGCTGATCAAGACCTTCCTGGTGCAGGCGTTCTCCATCCCCTCCGACTCGATGCAGAACACCCTCCAGCAGGGCGACCGTGTCCTGGTCGACAAGCTGACCCCCTGGTTCGGCTCCGAGCCCGAGCGCGGCGAGGTCGTCGTCTTCCACGACCCGGACAACTGGCTGGCGGGCGAGCCGACAGCGGATCCGAACGCCTTGCAGACGTTCCTCAGCTGGATCGGCCTCATGCCGTCCGCGGAGGAGAAGGACCTCATCAAGCGGGTCGTCGGCGTCGGCGGCGACACGGTCGAGTGCAAGGGCACGGGCCCGCTGACGGTCAACGGCAAGGCGCTGGACGAGCGGTCGTACGTCTACGCGGGCAACACGCCGTGCAGCGTGGACGACCAGGGCGGTCAATTCAAGGTAAAGGTTCCCAAGGGCTACATCTGGGTCATGGGCGACCACCGGCAGAACTCCCGGGACTCCCGCTACAACCAGTCGGACGAGCACCACGGCATGGTCCCGGTGAAGGACGTCGTCGGCCGGGCCATCGTCATCGCCTGGCCGATCAACCGCTGGGACAACCTGCCGGTGCCGGACACCTTCGACCAGGCCGGTCTCAACGCGGTCGGTCCGGCGCTGGCGCCGCCGGGGCTGGCGCTGCTGGGTGTGGTGCCGGTGGTGCTGTGGCGCCGCAGGAAGCAGTGATCCCGACGGTGGGCTGACCCCGGTCGGTACCCCCGGGTAGGGTGCGGACCCATGGGTGGCGAGAGCATGACGCACACGGCCCCGCGCAGCGGTGGCACAGGCTCGGGCCCGGTGGGCAGCCGGACCGGACAGCGGTTGTCCGGGCTGGCCGTCGCACTGGGCCTTGTGCTGTTCCTCGGGGGTTTCGCCTGGGGAGCGGTGGTCTACCGGCCGTACACGGTCCCCACCAGTTCGATGACCCCGACGATCGACGCGGGCGACCGGATCCTGGCGCAGCGCGTCGACGGTGGCGAGGTGCGCCGCGGTGACGTCGTCGTCTTCAAGGACGCCACCTGGGCCAACGCCCCGATGGTCAAGCGTGTGGTCGCCGTCGGCGGCGACACGGTCTCCTGCTGCCAGGACGGCAAGCTGAAGGTCAACGGCAAGGAGATCGACGAGACGTACCTGCCCAAGGGCACACCGGCGGAGATGAGCAACTTCCCGACCGTGACCGTCCCCAAGGGCCGTCTCTTCCTGCTCGGTGACGAGCGTGGCAACTCCGTGGACTCCACCGCCCACCTGACCGACGCCGCCAGCGGCACGGTGGCACGCTCCGCCGTGGACGCCCGTGTCGACTCGGTCGTCTGGCCCATGAAGGGCATGCTGGAGCGGCCCACCGGCTTCGAGGCGCTCGGCACCCTGTCCTCGCCCGGCCCGCTTCGGACGATCACCGCCCTGGTGATCGCCGGCGCCGTGCTCGTCCTGGGCGGGGGCGCCTACGGTCCCGTCGCCAAGCGTGCGGGCGCGTCCCGGGCCCGGCGAGCGAGCGCGGAGCCCGCAGGTGTCCGCTGAGGCCGTGGGGGCGGGCCAGGACACCTACGAGGGCGGGCTGCGCAAGGTCGCCCGGGTCGTGCTGCTCGACCCGCGGGACCGCATCCTGCTGCTGCACGGGCACGAGCCGGACGATCCGGCCGACGACTGGTGGTTCACCCCGGGCGGCGGTGTGGAGGGCGAGGAGACCCGTGAAGAGGCCGCCCTGCGGGAACTCGCCGAGGAGACGGGCATCACCGAGGTCGAGCTGGGCCCGGTGCTGTGGCGGCGGATGTGCTCGTTCCCGTTCGCGGGCCGCCGCTGGGACCAGGACGAGTGGTACTACCTGGCTCGGACGGACCGAACGGCGGTCGAGGCCGTGGGGCTGACCGAGCTGGAGCGGCGCAGTGTCGCCGGAGCGCGCTGGTGGACGTGTCCGGAACTTTGCCGGGCACATGAGACGGTGTATCCGACGAGACTCGCCGGGCTGCTGCGCACGCTGCTCGACGAAGGTCCCCCGGCCAGGCCCGTGATCCTTGACCCGGAAATCGTCTAGGGGCACACGGGACTGGCGCACAATGGTGGGATCGCACGGCTGAAGGGGAACATGCCATGAGCGCCGAGGACCTCGAGAAGTACGAGACCGAGATGGAGCTGAAGCTCTACCGGGAGTACCGCGATGTCGTCGGTCTGTTCAAATACGTGATCGAGACCGAGCGGCGCTTCTACCTGACCAACGACTACGAGATGCAGGTGCACTCGGTCCAGGGTGAGGTGTTCTTTGAGGTGTCCATGGCGGACGCCTGGGTGTGGGACATGTACCGGCCGGCGCGGTTCGTGAAGCAGGTCCGGGTCCTGACGTTCAAGGACGTGAACATCGAGGAGCTGAACAAGAGCGATCTCGAACTGCCGAGCGGGTGACATCGGGTGACCTTCACCTGGAAGGGTGACGGAGTTTTCCACAGCCGCTGAGCTGTCCACCAAGATCCACTTCGTGGGGACGGCTGCGTGATCGTTGGCGCCGGAGGTGGTGCCGACATGAACGCACGCAGTGCGATGGGCAGGTACGGAGAGACTCTGGCGGCCCGGCGGCTGGCGGAGACCGGACTGACGGTCCTGGAGCGCAACTGGCGCTCGGGCCGGGCCGGTGAGATCGACATCGTGGCCAGGGACGGGGACGTCCTGGTCGTCTGCGAGGTGAAGACCCGCAGGGAGGGTCCCTTCGAGCATCCGATGGCCGCCGTGACCCCACAGAAGGCGGAGCGGCTGCGGGACCTCGCCGAGCGGTGGATCCAGACACACGGGGGCGCACCGCCCGGAGGGGTCCGCATCGACGTGGTAGGGGTCCTGCTGCCGGCCCGCGGCGCGGCCGTGGTCGAGCATGTGCGAGGGGTGGCCTGATGGGATTCGCCCGTACGTGTTCGGTGGCGCTGGTGGGCGTCGAGGGCGTGGTCGTCGAGGTCCAGGCCGACCTGGAGCCGGGCGTCGCGGCGTTCACGCTGGTGGGACTGCCCGACAAGAGCCTGACGGAGAGCCGGGACCGGGTGCGTGCCGCGGTCGTCAACTCGGGCGCGGCCTGGCCCCAGAAGAAACTCACGGTCGGCCTGAGCCCGGCCTCCGTCCCCAAGTCCGGCAGCGGCTTCGACCTGGCCGTCGCGGCAGCGGTCCTCGGCGCGGCGGAGCGCATCGATCCCCGGGTCCTCGCCGACATCGTGATGATCGGCGAACTGGGGCTGGACGGGCGGGTGCGGCCGGTGCGGGGGGTGTTGCCGGCGGTGCTGGCGGCGGCGGATGCCGGGTACGAGCAGGTGGTGGTGCCGGAGTGTGCCGCCGCCGAGGCGTCCCTCGTGCCCGGGGTGTCCGTACTGGGCGTCCGGAGCCTGCGCCAGCTGATCGCCATCCTGGCCGACGAACCCGTGCCCGACGAGGATCCGGACGAGCAGGGCCGCCCGGATCCGCTCCTGGCCGGCCTGCGCATGCCGGGCACGGGCGCCGCCACGGGCATGCACAGCGTCGGCGCGGCCCAGCACGAGCCCGGCCATGACCTGGCGGACGTCGTCGGGCAGACCTCCGCACGCACAGCGGTGGAGGTGGCCGCCGCGGGCGGACACCACCTGTTCCTGGAAGGGCCTCCCGGCGCCGGCAAGACGATGCTCGCGGAGCGGCTGCCCGCCATCCTGCCCCGGCTCGGCCGGCAGGAGTCACTGGAGGTCACCGCGGTCCACTCGGTGGCGGGCCTGCTGCCCCCGGGCAAGCCCCTGATCGACGTCGCCCCGTACTGCGCCCCGCACCACTCGGCCACCATGCAGGCCCTCGTCGGCGGCGGCCCGGGCATCGCGCGGCCCGGCGCGGTGTCGCTGTCCCACCGGGGAGTCCTCTTCCTGGACGAGACCCCCGAGTTCAACAGCCAGGCCCTGGACGCCCTGCGCCAGCCGCTGGAGGCGGGGCATGTCGTCATCGCGCGCAGTGCGGGAGTGGTCCGCTTCCCGGCGAAGTTCCTGATGGTGCTCGCGGCCAACCCGTGCCCCTGCGGCCGGTTCTCGCAGCGGGACGACCTGTGCGAGTGTCCGCCCTCGGCGGTCCGCCGCTACCAGGCCCGGCTCTCCGGCCCGCTGCTCGACCGGGTCGACCTGCGCGTGGAAGTCGACCGCGTCACCCGCACCGAGCTGACCTCCTCCGGCGCGCGGGGCGAGTCCACCGCGACGGTCGCCGACCGGGTACGGGCGGCCCGGGAGCGGGCCACGGAGCGCCTCGCCGGCACTCCGTGGCGGACGAACAGCGAGGTCCCCGGCCGCGAGCTGCGCAGCCGCTGGTACGCCGCGCCCGGGGCGATGGACGAGGCCGAGCGGAACCTGGAGCGAGGCGTCCTGACCGCCCGCGGCCTCGACCGCGTCCTGCGCGTGGCCTGGACGATCGCCGATCTCGTCGGCCACGACCGGCCCGACGCGACGGACGTCGCCCTCGCGCTCCAGCTGCGCACCGGCGTCCCGAGGGGCGTCCCGATGGCCATCGGGGCGCTGACATGAGCGTCGCCGACGAACCGGACGAGGAGCTGTTCGCCCGGGTCTTCCTCACCCGTGTCATCGAGCCCGGTGACGAGATCGGTGGGCGGTGGGTGCGGGAGCACGGGGTGCGGGAGGTGGCCCGGCGGCTGGCGGAGGGCGGACTGCCCCTGGCCGGGGTGGGCGGGAAGCGGTGGCAGGGCCTGCTGGCGAGGGCCGAGGTGGCCCGGCCGCGTGCGGACCTCGCCGTCGCCCGGGAAGCCGGGGTGCGGTTCGTCCGCCCCGGCGACGCGGAGTGGCCCGGGCAGCTCGATGATCTCGGGGACGCCCGGCCGCTGGGGCTGTGGGTGCGGGGGCGGGCCAGTCTGCGGATGTGGGCGCTGAGGTCGGTGGCCGTCGTCGGCGCCCGCGCCTGCACCGAGTACGGGGCGCACATGGCGGCCACCCTCGCCGCCGGCCTCGCCGAGCAGGGCTGGGTCGTGGTGTCCGGCGGCGCCTACGGAGTCGACGGCGCCGCCCACCGCGGCGCCCTCGGCGCGGGCGGCGCCACCGTCGCCGTCCTCGCCTGCGGCGTCGACCGCCCCTACCCGCGCGGACACACCCAGCTGATCAGCAGAATCGCCGACCAGGGACTGGTCATCGGCGAGCTGCCGCCCGGCGATCACCCGACACCCAGCCGGTTCATCCTGCGCAACCGGGTGATCGCGGCACTCACCCGCGGCACCGTGGTCGTCGAGGCCGCCCACCGCAGCGGCTCCCTGGTCACGGCACGGGCGGCACAGCGCCTCGGCCGGTACACCATGGGCGTACCGGGCCCGGCCACCAGCGGGCTGTCCGCCGGGGTGCACGAGCTGCTGCGCGGCGAGGCCGCCCTGGTCACCGACGCCGCGGACGTCGTCGAGCTGGTCGGCGACATCGGACAGCTGGCCCCCGACCGGCGCGGCCCCGTCCTGCCCCGGGACCTGCTGGCACCGGCCACCCGGCAGGTGCTCGCCGCCCTGCCGGGCGGCCGGGCGGCCCGGCCGGACGAGATCGCGCGCCGCGCGCAGACCGCACAGGACGACGCGATCGCGAGACTGTACGAACTCCGGGCACTCGGTTACGTCGAACGACACGGCGACGGCTGGAAGTTGACACGCCAGGCGATGGTGTCGGTCCGCGGCGGTCCGGAGCCATGCTGACCGCGCCGGTTCGGCCGTCCGGGGGAACCCCGACACGCCTTGGAAATTCCCCCAGTTGGGGTCCTCCGGTGATCACACCGAGCGAGCTCGCCGACCCGGTGGGACGCCCTCCGGAACGTATCTGCGCCCGCCCTGCCCTCCGTCCTTCGCGCACCGCGACACCCCAGTCACGCTACGCTCACGAGGATCCCGACACGGACAGGCAACTCGACATCAGACAGACAGCCCACCCCAGCAGCACCACTCCGCAGCAGAACGGCACAAGGCGACGAATGCCCCAGCACACCTCCGGGTCCGACCGGGCGGCGATCCCCCCAGCCGCCCGTGACGGTGGCAGCGTGCGGCCGCCCGCTCCCTCGACGCTCGACGAGCTGTGGCGGTCGTACAAGGCGACGGGGGACGAGCGGCTGCGGGAGCAGCTGATCCTGCACTACTCGCCGCTCGTGAAGTACGTCGCCGGCCGGGTCAGCGTGGGCCTGCCGTCCAACGTCGAGCAGGCGGACTTCGTCTCCTCCGGGGTGTTCGGGTTGATCGACGCGATCGAGAAGTTCGACATCGACCGCGAGATCAAGTTCGAGACGTACGCGATCACCCGGATCCGGGGCGCGATGATCGACGAGCTTCGGGCCCTGGACTGGATCCCCCGGTCCGTGCGGCAGAAGGCGCGCAATGTGGAGCGCGCGTACGCCACGCTGGAGGCCCGGCTGCGGCGGACGCCGAGCGAGAGCGAGGTGGCCTCCGAGATGGGCATCGCGGTGGAGGAACTCCACGCGGTGTTCAGCCAGTTGTCGCTGGCCAACGTGGTGGCTCTGGAGGAGCTGCTGCACTGCGGGGCCGAGGGCGGCGACGGCCTGAGCGTCATGGACACGCTGGAGGACACCGCCGCCGACAACCCCGTGGAGGTCGCCGAGGACCGGGAGCTCCGCCGGTTCCTCGCGCGGGCGATCAACACGCTGCCCGAGCGCGAGAAGACCGTGGTCACGCTGTACTACTACGAGGGACTCACCCTTGCCGAGATCGGGAACGTGCTGGGCGTGACCGAGAGCCGGGTCAGCCAGATCCACACCAAGTCGGTGCTCCAGCTGAGGGCGAAACTGGCGAGCTTCGGCCGCTGACCTGGCCGGATGGCGACGGGTGGGCGGAAGCCACTCCCGCCGGGCCCGGCGCGTCCGTAGAGTGGTTGACGTGCCAAGGATTCGAGCGGCCTCCGTGGCCGAGCACCGGTCGATGCAGCGAGCCGCCCTGCTGGACGCGGCTCGTTCCTTGTTGTCCGAGGGCGGTACGGAGGCGCTGACCTTCCCGGCCCTCGCCGAGCGGACGGGGCTCGCGCGGTCGTCCGTCTACGAGTACTTCCGGTCACGGGCGGCCGTGGTCGAGGAGCTGTGCGAGGTCGACTTTCCCGTCTGGGCGGCGGACGTGTCGGCGGCGATGGAGCGGGCGGGGACGGCCGAGGCCAAGGTCGAGGCGTATGTGCGGCAGCAGCTGGAGCTGGTGGGGGACCGGCGGCATCGGGCCGTGGTGGCGATCTCGGCGAGTGAGCTGGACGCCGGGGCCCGGGAGAAGATCCGGGCGGCGCACGGCGGTCTGGTCGCGATGATCGTCGAGGCGCTGGACGAGATGGGGCATGAGCGGCCTCGGCTGGCGGCGATGTTGGTCCAGGGGATCGTGGACGCGGCGGTGCGGCGGATCGAGCTGGGGGCCGCGGAGGAGCCGGGCGCCATCGCGGACGCGGCGGTGAGTATGGCTCTGCGGGGTGTGCGGGGCTGAGCGGCAGTGGTGCCCGGGGAGGTGAGTGCGCAGCCCGGCGGAGCGGGGTGCCGCTGCGCCCGCCCTCCACCAAACTCCCGGCTGCGCGCGAGCAGGGGGAACCCATCGCCCGAGCGGCACGACTGCCACTGTCCGCGGCTAAGCAGTCCCGTAGACCGGCAGGAGCCTCGACGGGCCCCTGAGCAGGAGCCAGGGCGGTAGGAGCGACAGCGGGTTCAGGTAGGTCCGGTCCCGCCGCAGGCCCCAGTGCACGCACGTGGTCGTGCAGTGCGAGCCCCGCGCGTCCACCCTCCCGATCACCTCGCCCGGTTCGACCTCCTGGCCTTCCTCCACGGATGCCGTCACCGGTTCGTACGTCGTCCGCAAGAGTGGATCGCCCGTCCCCGTGAGATCCACCGAGACGACTCCCTTGCCGGCCACCCTGCCGGCGAACGCCACCCGGCCCGCCGCCACCGCCCGCACCGGCGTCCCGGGGGCTGCCGCCAGGTCCACGCCGCGATGGCCGGGGCCGTAGGCCGACGCCGGGGGTTCCCAGCCGCGGAGGACCCGGGGGCGTAACCCCACCGGCCACACGCGTCCCACCGCCGGGACGGCGGCATCCGGGACGGGTGGGGCGGCACCGGCCGCGAACAGGGGCGGCGGTGGGGCCAGCAGGGCCGTCACCGTCACGACCAGCAGCAGGACCAGCCGCGCACACACGCGCACACATCGCTTCGCTCGCATGCGGAAAGCGTCCCGGACCACTGCCCGTCAGCGGCCGTGGCTGTGGACCGCCGCCCGGTTGTGGACAACGGCGTCACCCGGTGCCCCGCGGGTCCCGTACACTTCTGGTGGCGATCCGGGTCACCGGGTCGACTTCGCACGCCCCGATACGCACCCCGGCAACGGGCCGTATCAGCGCCCCTCGGTCCCTCGTGGCACGGCGCGCAGTGGGCGTCAGGCGCGGAGGCCATCCGGCATCCGCGGCACAACCGAGAAGCACAAGGAGATACGGCCATGGCCGTCGTCACGATGCGGGAGCTGCTGGAGAGCGGCGTCCACTTCGGTCACCAGACCCGTCGTTGGAACCCGAAGATGAAGCGCTTCATCTTCACGGAGCGCAACGGCATCTACATCATCGACCTGCTCCAGTCGCTGTCGTACATCGACCGCGCCTACGAGTTCGTCAAGGAGACCGTCGCCCACGGCGGCACGGTCATGTTCGTCGGCACGAAGAAGCAGGCGCAGGAGGCCATCGCCGAGCAGGCCACCCGCGTCGGCATGCCCTACGTCAACCAGCGCTGGCTGGGCGGCATGCTCACCAACTTCTCGACCGTCTACAAGCGTCTGCAGCGCCTCAAGGAGCTCGAGCAGATCGACTTCGAGGACGTCGCCGCGTCCGGTCTGACCAAGAAGGAGCTTCTCGTGCTCTCGCGCGAGAAGGCCAAGCTGGAGAAGACCCTCGGTGGTATCCGCGAGATGCAGAAGGTGCCCAGCGCCGTCTGGATCGTGGACACCAAGAAGGAGCACATCGCCGTTGGTGAGGCCCGGAAGCTGAACATCCCGGTCGTCGCGATCCTCGACACCAACTGCGACCCCGACGAGGTCGACTACAAGATCCCGGGCAACGACGACGCGATCCGCTCCGTCACCCTGCTCACCCGCGTCATCGCCGACGCCGTCGCCGAGGGCCTCATCGCCCGCAGCGGTGTCGCCACCGAGGGCAAGGGCGAGAAGGCCGCGGGCGAGCCGCTGGCCGAGTGGGAGCGCGACCTGCTCGAGGGCGAGAAGAAGGCCGACGAGGCTGCCCCCGCCGCTGAGGCCGCTCCGGCCGCCGAGGCTGCTCCGGCCGCCGAGGCCGCCCCCGCCGCCGAGGCCGAGGCCGAGAAGCCGGCCGAGGGCGAGACGGCCGCCGAGGCCGAGCAGGCCTGACCCGTCAGTCCGAGTTGACGGCGGGAGCGGTACTGCATCACCGGCGCTCCGGCGCGGTGTGAAGTCCGCTCCCGCCGTTCACCCGTAGGTCAGCGGCCGGACAGGACTCCCCGTCTCCATGGGGAGCGCACCGCAGATCTTCGATCTTCCAGACTTCGAGAGAGATTCACAGACTCATGGCGAACTACACCGCCGCCGACGTCAAGAAGCTCCGTGAGCTCACGGGCGCCGGCATGATGGACTGCAAGAAGGCGCTGGACGAGGCCGAGGGCAACGTCGAGAAGGCCGTCGAGGCGCTCCGCATCAAGGGCCAGAAGGGCGTCGCGAAGCGCGAGGGCCGTTCCGCCGAGAACGGCGCCGTCGTGTCGATCATCGCCGACGACAACTCCTCCGGCGTCATCGTCGAGCTGAAGTGCGAGACGGACTTCGTCGCCAAGGGCGAGAAGTTCCAGGCCGTGGCCACGGCCATCGCCGAGCACGTCGCCAAGACCTCCCCGGCCGACCTCGAGGCCCTGCTCGCCTCCGAGATCGAGGCCGGCAAGACCGTCCAGGCGTTCGTGGACGAGGCCAACGCCAACCTGGGCGAGAAGATCGTCCTGGACCGCTTCGCCCAGTTCGCCGACGGCTACGTGACGGCGTACATGCACCGCACGATGCCCGACCTGCCCCCGCAGATCGGTGTCCTCGTCGAGCTGGACAAGCCGAACGCGGAGATCGCCAAGGGCGTCGCCCAGCACATCGCCGCCTTCGCGCCGAAGTACCTCTCCAAGGAGGACGTGCCGGCCGAGGTCGTCGAGTCCGAGCGCCGCGTCGCCGAGGAGACCACCCGCGCCGAGGGCAAGCCCGAGGCCGCCCTGCCGAAGATCGTCGAGGGTCGCCTCAACGGCTTCTTCAAGGACGCCACGCTGCTCGGCCAGCCCTACGCGCTCGACAACAAGAAGTCCGTCCAGAAGGTGCTGGACGAGGCCGGTGTCACCCTGAAGCGCTTCTCGCGCATCAAGGTCGGCATCTGAGTCCGTACCGCGATCGACGCCCGGCCCCGATAGGGTCGGCAGCAGTCGTCCCGGTACGCCGTCACAGGGGTGGCGGACGACAGCAGATCTGACGAGGAGGCCATTGCCGTATGGGATGCGAACCACGCCCCACCGGCAATGGCCTTCTTCGTATGTGCAACACGTGAAAGAGGCGGGATCCCCCATGACCACCAAGGCCCAGAAGAGCGACGACGGCAAAGTGCGCGGCCGGTTTCTGCTGAAGCTGTCCGGAGAGGCCTTCTCCGGCGGTGGGGGCCTGGGCGTCGACCCCGACGTGGTGCACAAGATCGCCCGCGAGATCGCGGCCGTCGTGCGTGACGGTGCGCAGATCGCGGTCGTCATCGGCGGCGGCAACTTCTTCCGCGGTGCCGAGCTCCAGCAGCGCGGCATGGACCGGGCCCGCTCCGACTACATGGGCATGCTCGGCACCGTCATGAACTGCCTGGCCCTCCAGGACTTCCTGGAGAAGGTGGGGGTGGACTGCCGGGTGCAGACCGCCATCACCATGGGCCAGGTCGCCGAGCCGTACATCCCGCTGCGCGCCGTGCGGCACTTGGAGAAGGGCCGCGTGGTCATCTTCGGTGCCGGTATGGGCATGCCGTACTTCTCCACCGACACCACCGCCGCCCAGCGCGCCCTGGAGATCGACGCGGAGGCGCTGCTGATGGGCAAGAACGGCGTGGACGGGGTCTACGACTCCGACCCGAAGACCAACCCGGACGCGGTGAAGTTCGACCACCTCGGCTACGGCGAGGTCATCACGCGCGATCTGAAGGTCGCCGACGCCACGGCCGTGACGCTGTGCCGCGACAACAAGCTCCCGATCGTGGTCTTCGAGCTGCTGGCGGAGGGCAACATCGGGCGCGCTGTCAAGGGTGAGAAGATCGGCACGCT
Organism: Streptomyces afghaniensis; assembly: GCF_044327915.1. Lineage (NCBI taxonomy): Bacteria > Bacillati > Actinomycetota > Actinomycetes > Kitasatosporales > Streptomycetaceae > Streptomyces > Streptomyces afghaniensis. The sequence goes on along the minus strand of NZ_JBIRGJ010000012.1, from coordinate 123,277 downwards.
GGTGGGGGACCCCGGCAGCAGGGACTGAGACCCGAGAACAACCCCGTCCGGGGGACGGACGGGACGGAGCCGGGCCGGGGGATGGACAATGTCCCGCCGGTCGGGAACCGTGCAGGAAGAAGACGCGACGCAGCCGGCCGCCGCCCCACATGGAACCGCAGCCGGGCCTACTCAAGACACGCAGGAGCAAGTGGTGATCGAAGAGACCCTCCTCGAGGCCGAGGAGAAGATGGAGAAGGCCGTCGTGGTCGCCAAGGAGGACTTCGCCGCGATCCGCACCGGCCGTGCGCACCCGGCGATGTTCAACAAGATCGTGGCCGAGTACTACGGCGCGCCGACCCCGATCAACCAGCTGGCCTCGTTCTCGGTGCCCGAGCCGCGCATGGCCGTGGTGACCCCGTTCGACAAGAGCGCGCTGCGCAACATCGAGCAGGCGATCCGCGACTCGGACCTCGGCGTCAACCCGAGCAACGACGGCAACATCATCCGGGTGGTGTTCCCCGAGCTGACCGAGGAGCGCCGCCGTGAGTACATCAAGGTCGCCAAGAGCAAGGGTGAGGACGCCAAGGTCTCCATCCGCTCCGTGCGCCGCAAGGCCAAGGACGCCATCGACAAGCTGATCAAGGACGGCGAGATCGGCGAGGACGAGGGCCGCCGTGCGGAGAAGGAGCTCGACGACACCACCCACAAGTACGTGGCGCAGGTGGACGAGCTCCTGAAGCACAAGGAAGCGGAGCTGCTCGAGGTCTGATGAACGACTCTTCCTGGGGGGCGCCGCCGCAGGCCGGTTACTGGGGGCCCACCGACCAAGGGCACGGCCGTGGGCACGCCCAGAGCCCTGGCCATGGACGTGCCCACGGCCCTGGCCATGGGCACGTCCAGGGAGCCGCCCCGGCGGGTCCCGCATACGATGCGCATGAAGCGCCTCAGACTCGCCCCATGCCCATCGTGCCCGACGTAGCCGATTACGGCGGAAACCAGGATGACGACCGGGGGGCTGCTCCGCTGAGCGGCTCCCCGGTCCGAAACGAGACGAAGCCGGAGCCCATGCCCGACGCCGCAGAGCCGGCACCCAAGCCGCAGAAGAAGAGCGCGGGTCGCGACCTGAGTGCCGCGATAGGGGTCGGGGTCGGGCTCGGCACGGTGATCGTCGCGTCGCTGTTCGTCGTCAAGGCCGTGTTCGTCGGCGTGGTCGCGGTCGCCGTCGTGGTGGGCCTGTGGGAGCTGACCAAGCGGCTGGACGAACGCAAGGGCATCCGGGCGCCCCTCGTGCCGCTCGCGCTCGGCGGCGCCGCGATGGTCGTCACCGGGTACGTCCGGGGCGCCGAGGGCGCCTGGGTCGCCATGGGGCTCACGGCACTGGCGGTGCTGGTGTGGCGCATGACGGAACCGCCCGAGAACTACCTCCGGGACGTCACGGCGGGCGTCTTCGCGGCGTTCTACGTGCCGTTCCTGGCGACGTTCGTCGCGATGATGCTGACGGCGGACGACGGGCCGCAGCGGGTGCTCACCTTCCTGCTGCTCACGGTCGTCAGCGACACCGGTGCCTATGCGGTCGGCTGGCGCTTCGGCCGGCACAAGCTGGCCCCGCGCATCAGCCCCGGCAAGACCCGCGAGGGTCTGCTCGGCGCGGTCTCCTTCGCCATGGTCGTGGGCGCGCTGTGCATGCAGTTCCTCATCGACGACGGCGCCTGGTGGCAGGGCCTGGTGCTCGGCCTCGCGGTCGCGGTCACTGCCACGCTGGGCGACCTCGGCGAGTCCATGATCAAGCGGGACCTGGGCATCAAGGACATGGGCACGTTGCTGCCGGGGCACGGCGGCATCATGGACCGGCTGGACTCGCTGCTGCCCACGGCCCCGGTGGTGTGGCTGCTGCTGGTGCTCTTCGTCGGGTCCGGCTGAGGCGATACGGCTTTTGTAATTCCCAAAGCCTTTGCGGCTTCTGTGGTGAGCTCCCGTCCGATGACCGGCGGGGGCTCACTGGCGTTTGTGCGGGGGTGCCTGCGGCGTCACCAAGTGGGACGATTCAGGTGTACGCAGCAAAGGGGGCATCATGTCCAGCATTCGACAGACCATCGATGTCGACCGGCGTCCCGAAGACGTCTACGACTACGTCATGGACACCCCGCGGCTGCCGGAGTGGCAGCTGAGCGCCGTGTCCGCGGAACGCCTCGACGAGGGGCCCGTCGCCGTCGGCTCCCGGATGCGGGTCACCCGGCACATCGGCCGCCGGGTCATGCCGATGACCATGGAGGTCACGGAGTACGACCCGCCGCACAGCTGGGGCATGCGGGGTGTCGACGGCCCCGTACGGGCCCGGGTGCACGGCGAGGTCGAGCCGTTCGACGAGGGACGGCGCTCCCACGTGACGATCGAGGTCGACTTCGAGGGCCACGGCGTAGGCAAGGTCCTCGTCCCGCTCGTCGTACGCCCCCAGGTCCGCAAGGAACTGCCCCGCAACGAGCAACTCCTCAAGGACCGGCTGGAGCACGCGGGACAGTAGGGAGGCTGTCACGCCGAGGCGATCCGGCATGACGCGGTTTTCAAGATCTCCTGGCGAGGGACGCAGCCCGGCGGCGCAGCCCCCAAGCCCTGAACCTGCCGCTGCCGAAGATGCCGGCACCGACGGACAGGGCGAGCAGTACGGATGAGGGCCCAACGCCGAGGGAGACCGGGTGGTGCCCGGCCGCCAGCGACAACAGGAACATGATCAGCGTGAGGGTCGCTGCTGCCGCGGCGAGAAAGACCGCCAATTCGGCCCACCACATCGCCCGTGTCGGTTGAGTCGTCACGACGTCGTTGTACACCCGTGCCACCGGGCTTACAAGGCGCTGATCACGGCGTCCTCGATCAGTGCTGGGCCGGCGCAGTTGATCTGCCACACTGGATGGGTTATGCCTGCACCCGGAGAACTGATCTCCTACAGGCATGAAGAAGCCCCCTACCAGCGGGTTTTCCGCCAGCAGGGGGCCGTCTCGTACCCGGTGGGCCGTCTCTGGGCCGTCAGGGCTCCCGGGCCGTAGCGAAGACGTCGTCCAGGGCACGGCGGGCTCGTTCGCTGCTGCTGGGCATCAGGTGGGCATACACCCGCAGCGTCATCGCCGGGTCGGCGTGCCCCAGGTATTCGCTCACGGCCTTGATGCTCTCGCCCGCGTCCAGGAGGACCGAGGCGTAGAAGTGGCGAAGGGCGTGCATCCCGTGCTGCCGAGCTGAGGCGTACGGCTTGCCGGGTTCCGGCGTCGGGATGAGGCCGGCCGCGGCGAGGGCGCGCTTCCACTCGTGAACGTTGAAGTTGCTCCGCCAGACGATCCCGCCGATCGTGTTCGTGAAGATCAGGCGCCGTTCGGTGAGCGGGCCGTCCGGCCTGCCCCACGGCAGCTTGATGGCCACGGGCGGGTAGCGATCCATGTGCCGGCGCAGCGCCGAGGCGACCGAGGACGGCAGCGGCACGTCACGCTCCTTGTTGCCCTTGGGCGGGGCGAAGACCGCGACGCCACGGATCAGCTTGACCTGAGTGGTGACTCGCAGGGTGTCGCTGTCGAGCTGCAAGGCGTCTTCGGCCAGGCCGATGATCTCGCCCTGTCGGAGGCCGCAGCCGCTTCCCACGTCGACCATGGCACGGTAGCGCTCGGGCAGGGCGTCGCGGACCGCGAGCACTTGGGAGGGGAGCCAGGGCACGACCCGGGCAGTCGAGACGGCCGGTGGGCGGACAGACGCTGCCGAGCACGGGTTCCGGGCGAGGTGGCCGTCATCCACGGCGGCCGACAGCACCGCGCGGACGTTGGCGTAGATGTTGCGGGCGTAGGTGCCGCCTATCGAGTCGTTCTCCAGGTCGCGCACGAACTCGCGGATGTGGACCGGGCGGAAGGACCCAAGCGGACGCGCCCCGATGCGAGGGAAGGCGTGCAGGCGGAGCCGGGTTTCCACTCCGATACGGGTGTTCAGGTCGGTCGTCTGCCCGGCGATCCAGCGTTCCGCGTACTGCTGGAAGGTGATGCGGGCGGCCTTGGGGTCGACGTACTGGCCACGGGACATGTCGGCGGCCGTCTCGGCCAGCCACTCTTCCGCCCGGCGCTTCTGGCGGTCGGGGAAGGACCGGCTCTTCTCGGTGCCGTCCGGCCCGACGTACCGGGCCCGGTAGCGGAGGCCGCTGCCGTAGCGGTCCGTCTTCACCTTCACCGGCTTGCCGTCCGGGCCTGTCTCGGTCTTGTACCAGCGATCCTGCACGTGCCCAGCCATCAGGCGGCCACCTCGGTCAGACCGTCGACCCACTGGCGAAGCCGTACGGGGTCGTAGCGAAGATGCCGGCCGACCCGGAAGGCCGGAGGGCCTATGCGCTTCCGCCGCCACTGGTACAGCGTCTCGACCGGAACGCCGAGCAGCTCGGCGACGTCAGCCGGGGTCAAGTACCGCTCCGGAAGGGTGCGGACGGTCATGCGGCGACTCCTTCCAGAGCCAGGTCTTGCAGGGCTTCGCGAGCGGTTTGGCGGTTGAGTTGGAGGCCGCGGGCGATGGTGGCGGCCAGGACGGATTCGCCGGGCGTGTGGCCATGGCCCGCGTACTGCCAGTCGGCGAGGACCAGGACGGTGTCCGGCTCCTGGTCGTCGAGGCCGAGGGCGGCGTGTTCCTGTGCGGCGCGGTAGTCGGCGCGGGCCTGCCGGAGGGCGCCGAGGGTGGTGGAGTAGCGGCGGGACTTGGAGGAGAAGTGGCCGCGGAAACCGAGCATGTGAGCCCAGGCCCACAGGCGCCGGTCCGGGTACAGCGGGTCGAGTAGCTTGCACGCCTCGATGAGGCGTCGGGTGTGGTCCGGGACGCCGTGACGGTCGAGTTCGGACAGCTCACCGATGCGGCGGTCTAGGGTGCCCGTGTTCTCGGCGGCCTTGGTGGCGTACTTGGCGACGTAGGAGGCGACGGCCTGTTCCGTGATGTCGGAGCCGTCCCCGAAGGACTTGATCGGCCGGACGTCGAGCTGTCGGCCCCAGCGGAAGGTCCGGGCCGGTTGGTCGGCGACGGCCGGGACGGAGACCGAGGTGTAGGAGTGCACGGCAGCGGCCCGGATCGCGTCGGAGAGGAGATCGACCGTGGCCCAGGTCGGCGGCGGGGATCCAGGGCCGTCCGGTCCGTCGAGGCGGATCACGGCATGGAAGTGCAGCGCACCCCGCTTCTGGAACTCCGCGACCTTGCCGTACGACAGCCGGGCCGACTCCTTCAACTCCCGCTGGGAGAGGCCGGCGCGGGCGGCGACTTCACGGCGGAGCCGGTTGGTGAAGCGTTGCCAGAGCTGTCCGGCGTGATTGTTGAACAGCACCGTGCCCGCGTAGTCGTACGTCTCCGGGTCGAGGGCCGTGCCCAGGGCGGGATCTTCGGGGGTGTGGCGGGTGCCGCATCGGCAGACGCCCCGGTCCGGGCGGTTGTGCACGCGGCCGAATGAGGGGGCGGTGAGGGTGGCGAAGACGCGGGGATGGTCGCGGACGGTGGCAGGGATGTCGCGGCGGTCGTCCCCGGCGAGCCCGGCGCGTATGAGGTGGTAGGTGTCGCCCGCGTACGTCCAGGCGCAGGAGGGGCAGCGGGAGGCTCGGCGGTTGCCGCAGGCGAGGCGGAGTCGCCCGCCCGGTTCGCCCTCGGTGGAGTAGTGGTGCAGGGTCTCGCCGGTCGTCTTGTCCTTGTGCAGGACCCAGCCGGTCAGGTGGATGGGGTCGGCACAGCCGCCGGTGCGGCGGATCTGCTCGTGCCAGCGGTGGTAGTCAGAGGCCGAAGCCACCCTCAGCAGGTCGCCGAGGGTGGCACGGTCGAGCAGCTGCTCAGGCACGGGCGCCCTCCCGGTCGGGGCGGGTGCGGGTGACGCCGAGGCCGTCGCAGGCCGGGCAGTGGGCGGTGATGGTGCGCAGGTGACCACGGTGGTCGCGGCCGCCGAGGGTGACGGCGACGGAGGCGAAGCCGTCGCAGGCCGGGCAGATCCTCGGCGGGGGCGAGCTGTGGTGGGCCATGATGGTGGTTCCTTTCGATTGCGGTTGGAAGGAACGGCCCCGGGTGGCGGCGTGCTTGGCGGCTTGTGCGCCACCCGGTGGCCTCTCAGCGAGTGCTGTGGGAGCCCCGGCGGGTGCGACCCTTGGCCGCGTACATGGCGGCGTCGGCAGCGGCGAGGGCGTCCGTCAGGAGGGGCACCGGCAGCTCCGCGACAGGGCCGACGCCGACTGAGGCGGCCAGCGGGAGAGACGTCCCGTCATAGGGCAGCGGCCGGTGCAGCGCTGCCGTGAGCGCGTCGAGGTCGACGGCGGCCAGGTCCCGGATCACGGCGACGAATTCGTCCCCGCCCAGGCGGCCAGCGGTGCCGTTGTGTCCGCACCAGGCGCGCAGCCGGTCGGCGGTGGCGACGAGGGCGGCGTCCCCGGCGGCGTGGCCGTGGGTGTCGTTCAAGGTCTTGAAGTGGTCGAGGTCGACCAGGAGCACGGCCGCGTTCGGGTGCCGGCGGATGAGGTGTTCGGCGCGGGCGGTCCATCCGGCGCGGGTGTGCAGGCCGGTGAGCGGGTCGCGGCGGGCGCAGGCGAGACGGCGGGTGAGGATGCCGCCGTGCACGGCCCAGCCCAGTAACGGCACGATGCTCGCGGCTATGTGCAAGTCCATGGCGTTGCTCCTTGGCGATGGCGGTTGGCTGACGGAACCCGGCCCCAGGAGCGGCGGCGTGCTTGGCGGCTTGTGCGTCGCCCCTGGGACCGATCAGCGGCGGTGCTGCGAGGAGATGAGCGAGCGGATCACCACGGCGCAGACGGCGACGGACGCCCCGGTGACGGCGACGGCCAGGAGCATCGAGACCAGGACGGCGCCGACGACCAGGACCACGGCCGTACCAGCGCCCACCAGGGCGAGGGCTGCGCCGGGGGTGAGCTGGATCGTCGGGCGGGTCGACGCGGTCGGCGCAGGGGCGGGCGTCGGGTGGTGCTGGACCACGGTGGTGGGCTCGACGACGGTGGGCGGGGTGATGAGTCCGGTCGGGCTGGGCATGGTGGGGATCTTCGGGCGGAGCATGGCGGTTCTCCCTTCGTGGCTACTTGCTGAGGGCGGTGTCGATGGCGGGGGCCAGGACGCTGTCGGCGAGGAGGTATCCGCCGAGGAGGAGGACGGCGACGAGCCACCAGGGCGGGTGGAGGAACTTGACGCCGAGGTAGCCGACGACGGCGAGGGCGAACCAGAGGGGGACCTGCACGGCGGTGTCTCCTAGCGGACGCGGCAGCGATGGGTGCGGGCGGCGAGCTGGGCGGCACTCTGGCTGGAGTAGTCGGCGGACCAGCCGCAGCGGTCGGCGGTGCAGACGGCGGCGTACTTGGTCTGGCCGTGGCGGTCACGGTGGGTGCCGATCTGCACGGGGCCGATCCGCATCACGGAGTGGAAGTGGTCGCGGGCTGGCATTGCGGATGGTTCTCCTTCCGGGTCAGGCGAGCTGGGCGGCGATGGCGGCGGCGAGATGGGGCGGGACGCCGAGTCGGGCGCGCAGGGTGTCGGTGTCGATCGGGGCGCCGGTGCGGTCGCGGTAGTCGGCGGCGACCTTGCGGGCGTGGTCGATGAGGACGGCGGGAACCGCGGGCGGAGGGTCGGCGGGCGGAAGCGCCGGCGGCTCCTCCAACGGGGCCGGGGCGGGCTCCGGGTCCGGCATGGGTTCGGGGGCCGGTTCGCGGTCGTCGGCGAGATCGGGTTCCGGGGCCGCGGCGGGTGCCGAGGCATCCGGGATCCGGTGGTTCCCGGAGTGCGCGAGGAGGGTTCCGCCGAGGAAGGCGAGCGCGGGCCATCCGGCGATGCCGAGGCGGAGCAGGGCGGGTGGGTCGGCCAGGTCGAGGAATCCGGCGGTGGCGACGTTGGCGCCGAGCGAGGCGAACAGGGCGATGAGGAACCAGCACCAGGCCAGCCGGGACGGGCCCTCACTGCGGAGTCGTCGCCAGGCGGCGACCAGGAGCAGGTCGACGCTGACCGGGTAGGCCCAGGCCTTCCAGCCGTCCTGTCCGGCAGCGGCGGCCAGGTCGTGCAGGTGGGCGAAGGACAAGGCTCCGGCTATGACGGCCTGGACCAGGACGGCGTCGACGCGCAGGTTGTGACGGGCGGGCATCAGGACTCCTCCCCGGTGGGCGGTTCGGGGAGCGAGGCGGCTAGGGAAGGGCTGACGGCGTCCACGAAGTCGAGGTCAGCGCCGGTCGTGTCGGCGTAGAGGGCAAGCTGGCCCAGGAGCAGGACCGTGCGGGCGAAGTCCTCGCAGTCGGGGCACATGGCGGGTCAGTCCTCCGGGGTGTCGTCGGCGGGCGCGTCCTCGTACCAGGGGCAGTCGCGTTCGTCGTGGTCGATGCCGGTCTCGGCGCCGTCGAGGTCGCCGCAGTGCTCGCAGAACATCGGGGGCTCCTTCTGTGATCAGGCATGGCGGGGTAGGGACTTGGCGCGAAGGCGGTCGCGCCGACCGGGAAGAGGCCGTGTCAGGCCGTGGCGGGAGCTGTCTTGGACAGCGGCACCGGGGGCTCAGCGGGGACGGTCAGCTCGGGGCGGAAGGCGGCCAGTTCGGGCAAGTCCGGGGTGCGGTCGGCGTGCCGGTTGCAGGTGTTCACGGCCTGGCGGAGCGAGGTGTGCGGGGCGCGGATGCGGTGCCAGCCTCCGGTGGAGTCACCGGCGATGGCTATGCCGCGCGTTTCGGCGGGGATCTGGATGGCGGCCAGGACGGCGTCCGGGGAGATGTCGCCGAAGGCCATGTTTGCGCTTGTTTCGTCGTTGACGCGGTGGGCGGTGCGGCCGGTGAGCTGGGCGCGGAGCATGGTGATGCCCTTGCCGAGTTCGGAGCCGAACCGCTGTCCGCAGATCTCCAGGTAGATGCCGGCCGCACGGCCGAGCTGGGCGAGACGGACCAGGGCGGTGATGATGCGGTCCCGGCGCTTCTCCTCCTCCTTGCTGGCGAACAGAGCGAGTTCGGCGACCTCGTCGACCAGGACCACGACCGGGACGGGGCGAATGTCGTCGGGCAGGTCCCAGATGTCGGCGGCTATCTCGGCGTCGGGCACGGCGGAGGTGATGCGCTGCTCAGCCCGGATGAGCTGATAGACGCCTGCCATGCGGGACACGAGCGCGTCGAGGAGGTCGGCGGCGGTGTCGGGGTTGTCGGCGAGGGCGGAGAACCGGCGGGCCAGCGGGAACAGCTCCACCCCCTGTTTGCAGTCGATGCCGACCAGGGCGACGTCCATCGGGGCGAGCCCGGCGACCAGGTTGCGCTGGTAGACGGACTTGCCAGACTCGGTGGCACCGAGGGTGAGGGCGTGCGGAACGGCCCGGTAGTCGCGGTAGTGGACCGAGCCGTCCTCGCGCAGGGCGACCGGAACCCTCATGCTGCGGGTGTCGACCTTGGCGGGCATCTGCACCCGCTTGAGGACGTCGTAGCCGGTCATCCGCACTTCCACGACACCCGAGCGCACCTCACGCGAGGTGACCCCGTACATGGAGAAGGAGTGGCGCAGCCGGTCCGAGGCGGCGGCGACGTCGAAGACGTCCTGACCGGGGCGCAGGCCCAGCCGCAGGACCAGGCCGGTACGGGTCGGCCGGAAGCGCAGGATGCGCGGCGGGCGGGAGTCCGGCACGGGCCGGTTGGCGACCCGGGCCAGAGCCAGGCGCCAGCGCGGGGGCGGGACCGTCAGGCCACAGGCGTCCATGACGGAGGCGTAGCGGAGCAGGACCCGCAGCGAGGCGAGGGTGACGCCGAAGGTCATCCAGTACCAGGCGGGGCGCCGCCACCGCAGGAGACCCGCAGCGGCGACGACCAACACCAGAGCGACCGTGAAGGCGGTCATTGTCAGGCCGCCTTCGAGTTCGAGGCAGCGGCGGCCAGCGAGGTGATGGCGATCGCGCGGAAGGCGATGCCGTGCCGCTTCTGACCGTTGAAGTCGTTCTCCCACGGCCGTGCGATCAGGCCCGTGAGCGCGACCGGCGTGCCCATGGTCAGCTCACCGGAGATGCCCGGTTCGGGGACGGTGATGGAGAGGATCTCCACCTCGTCGTTGGCGGCGAACATCACGTCGACCGTCATCAGCTTCGCGCCGGACTCGACGTCCATGGCGATCTCACCGGTACGGCGGTCCTTGACCTTGGGCTGCGGGGTCTTGGCGACCATCACGGTCGCGGCGGAGGTGTCCACGGGAATCTGACGCATCGTCTTGTCTCCTGCTGTGGTGGGTTCTTGGCCGACGTCCCGTCGGTGAGATCAGGAGACCGCGAGAGGGGGTGGACGCATCACGGCCCGTATGGACGTTTAGGGACGTCTGAGCTACCGTCAAAACGTCCCTACGGGTCCCTAGGAGGGAACACCATGGCGAACGAGCGTCTGCGGGCTGCGATTTCGGCGAAGGGCGAGACGATCCAGTCAGTCGCCGAACACGTCGGAGTCGATCCCAAGAGCGTCGAGCGCTGGATCACCACCAACCGGACTCCGCACCGGGGGCACCGCTGGAAGGCCGCGAGCTTCCTTGGGGTCGACGAGGTCTACGTGTGGCCATCAGTCGAGAAGCAGGCCGAGAAGGCGAGCGCGTCGGAGCTGATCACGTACTACCCGCACCGGGGTGCCGTTCCTGCCCCGCTGTGGTCCTCCCTGATCGAGAAGGCGACGGACCAGGTCGACATCCTGGTGTACGCGGGACTCTTCCTCGTCGACAGTCACCCGGACCTGCCGGACCAGTTGGCCGAGAAGGCGAAGGCCGGCGCCCAGGTCCGCATCCTGTTGGGCGACCCGGACTCTGCGGCCGTGCGCCAGCGTGGCGAGGAAGAGGGCATCGGTGACGACCTGGCGGCGCGAGCGCGGATAACTCGCCGGTACCTGCAGCCCGCCATGTCGACACCCGGCGTAGAGATCCGGCTGCACGACACGATCCTCTACAACTCGATCTACCGGTTCGATGACGACGTGCTGGTAAACCCCCACGTGCTCGGAGCACCCGCCGGACAGAACCCGGTGATGCACTTCAAGTACCTGCCGGGAGCGCGGACGTTCCGGCACTACATGCGGAGTTTCGACTACGCGTGGGACCAGGGCCGGAAGGCGTAACCGGCTCCCGACGTGCGACGCTGAACGCATGGCACGCGTCGACTACTTCAACGATCCGAACGCCCCGAAGGCGAACAGCCTCGTCCCCTCCGTGACCGCCGTGGCTCGCAACGAGGCCGGTGAGGTCCTGCTGATCCACAAGACCGACAACGATCTGTGGGCCCTGCCCGGAGGCGGCATCGACCTGGGTGAGTCAGCACCCGACGCGGCTGTACGCGAGACCAAGGAAGAGACCGGGTTCGAGGTCGAGTTGACCGGCCTGGTCGGGATCTACACGAACCCCGGGCACGTCATGGCGTACGACGACGGTGAGGTCCGCCAGCAGTTCTCGATCTGCTTCCATGCCCGTATCGTCGGCGGCCAGCTGCGGACGAGCAGCGAGAGCAAGGAAGTGGCGTTCGTCGATCCGAGCAGGCTGGACGAGCTGAACATCCACCCGTCGATGCGCATGCGGATCGACCACGGTCTGACTGAACGGACCGAGCCCTACATCGGCTGACGCTTCCCGGAGCGATCTCCTGGCAGATGCCGGCGCAGCAACCGGATCGCAGGGGCGTGGTCATAGCGCTCGGCGACCTGAAGCGGCGTATCGCCAGCCGCGTCGGGCAGTTCCGGGTCTGCGCCGTACGCGAGGAGTACAGCCGTCGTCGCCACGGTGAGCGGACCACCACTCTGCAGTGCCGAGTCACCTTCCGTGTCCAGCGCGTGCGTCAGGGGAGTCGCACCGTTGCCTTCGTCAGGGTCTGCACCGGCATCGAGCAGCCGAGCCAGCAATTCCACGTCCTGGTGTTCCACCGCGAAGAGCGTCGGAGGCCACCAACCGCTTCCGTCGATGATCGCCCGTTGGCTCGGCGGCAGTGACGTGAACGCCGCCATCCGTCGCTCGGTGCGCTCGACAGCCGCACCGAGGTACGGCCGCGCCTTGCTGATCGCCTTGTGCACCTCACTGCCCGGCTCGTAACGGATGAGGATCTCGTCGATCCTCTTGTCGAAGTCGAAGGACTGCCCGGCGGGGCCGGTCGTCATGTCGGCGTAGATCAGCGCATCGAGGACGGGGGAGTCCTCCCGCTCGTAGACGGCCAGCTCTGCCGACAGACCGCGCTGCTCTGCTTCGTAAACGGCCCCGGAGTGGTGAGCTACCAGCCGCACGAGACGCGCCGACGCACCCAGTGCTTCCAGGTGGCGGGCACCGTCGAGGGGATGGAACCCGGTCTCGCGCAGCTCGGGGGCGTAACCGATGTCATGCAGCCAAGCTGCGGCGACGAGGAGATCCCGGTCAGCCTTGGACACAGCCGCGGAAGCCTCACGCGCCCGAGCGGCCACAGCCTGAGTGTGCAGCCAGCGATTCCCGAGCTGGGGAAGCAGAGACTCGGCGAGTTCGGCCGCTCCCTGAGGCGTGTCCAGTGCAGAAGGCATGCATGGAACGGTAGCCGAGGCCGGCGATGAGCCGACAGGCCACGATCGAGCGACTTCGATCATGGGTGCGGTACAACTTTCCCTACTTCATCAAGGCCCGCGCACGGCGCGGGCGCGCGCCGCCTCTGCGGCGCGGCCTGCCTCCTGTCTGCGCCCCGGCTGGCCGCGCCCGGCGGCGCGCTCGGCGGCTGCGGGCATGAAGTGGGGGACACCCTCTGTGGCTGGGGCGGTCGGCTCCACGGCTTTAGCCACCTCCCCGGTCCGGGTCCCGCGTCGAGCAAGACCAGGGGGCCACTCGTGCACATTGCGGGCAGGTCCAAAGCCTGCCCGAGTTGCCAGCTAGCGTACGGCCCCCTGATCATGCTCGACCCCAGACCGGGCAGGCCACCGGCCAAACCCGCTCCGCCGACCTCGTGGGCGCCACAGGCAGCGTCGGCCTCGCAACAGGTTCAAGATCGTTCTCATCAGTTGATCCGTTGTGGTTGGCGCCCTTGACAACCGATAGGCTTGTACAGCCAGCATCCATCCCTCCATAGTCAGGGCCGGTAAAAGTTGTCGAGCATTTATGATTCGGGTAAATCTGCTCTTGATGACCTCATTGAGTGGGCTGAAGCTAATGCAGTCGGCGATAAGCGCAACGAGGCAACCACTCGGCTCCATCTGATCGACAAACTCCTCATTGATGTTCTTCGCTGGTCAAGAGCCAGTATTAAGGCAGAGGAGCAGGCTGGCACAGGTTGGATCGACTATGCCCTAGGGTCTCCGGCCACACAGCTTATTATCGAGGCCAAGCGCGAAGGGATCCATTTCGACCTGCCGGCAGGGGTCAGTACTGGCATTCATAAAATCGAAAATCTCATCATTGGAGATAAAGGGAAGGCCCTCAAGGAGGCCCTGACGCAGGTTGCGCAGTATGCCGCGCGCAATGGTGTAGCGCCTGCAGGTGTAACCAACGGGCATCAGCTTGTTCTGTTTATCGCGGTTCGGATGGATGGGGTGCCACCTCTAAAGGGTAGAGCTTTGGTGTTCCCCAGCCTCGCCGATATGCGAGCAGATTTTCGGCTCTTGTGGGATAACGCTTCGGCTAGTGGCGTCGATGCAAAAGTTCTTCACAGTACAGTGAGCTTGCTGGAAGCACCTCCCCCCGAGCCTCTTTCCATGCACTTGGTCAACTACCCAGGATCGAAGCGGAGAAATAGTCTGCAATCTGGGCTTGACATTTTGGGTGAACTTTTCTTGGAAGATGTCACTCGTCTCGAAGAGCTGCGCAAGGATTTCTTGCGGGAGTGCTACGCGTCGAGTGGTGCACTATCTCAGTATGCTGAGGTAAGTAAGCAAATCCTCCGAACGCGTTACGCCTTGCTGAGCGAAGAAGACGGGCCAGATGTATCTCCTATCGAGGGTAAGAAGGGTCTCAATCAGAACCTGACGCAGGACATGCTGGCAGCCGCTGCGGCGCGGAGGCCGATCGTGCTGCTGGGTGATGTTGGGGTGGGTAAGACAACCTTCATTCAAAGACTAGTGCATGTCGATGCTGAGGAGTTGTTCGACAAAGCCATCAGTCTCTACATCGATTTTGGCTCATCTACAACGCTCACCCGGATTGACTCGCACGTAGTTGAAGAGTCCATTCGGCAATTGCGCGAGAACTATGATGCCGACATCGAGGATGCATCTTTCGTGGAAGCGGTGCATCACGGTGCGCTGAACCGGTTCGAACGAGGAGTAATTGGACGCCTCAAGGAAATCGATCCTATCGCTTACGAGAAGGAAAAGATCAATCTTCTGCGGCGGGCCGTGGAGGATCGTGCTGGGCACTTGAAGGCCAGCCTGGAGCACCTGCGATCTAATTGGCGCAGACAGCTGGTAATCTTCTTGGATAATATCGACCAGCGCAGCAGCGAGGATCAGGAGCAGGTATTCCTCATCGCGAATGAGCTCGCGCAAACATGGCCGGCCACGGTGTTTGTGACGTTGAGGCCAGAGACTTTCTATCGTTCGAGTCGAAGCGGCACTCTTTCTGGATATCAAGCGCGCGTTTTCACTATTGCTCCACCGCGAGCAGACGTGATGCTGCAACGGCGAGTCGATTTTGCTTTGGGGCAACTGCGGGCAACGGGACGCTTGGGTTCGTTTCCAGCAAACGTGACTGTCGACAGCGAAAGCCTTGAAGTATTTCTTGAGATTCTCGCAGAGAATTTCCGATCGAACGATAACCTGCTTGCGCTCATCGATAATCTTGCTGGGGGCAATATGCGCATGGCGCTGAGCTTCGTTACAGGGTTTATCGGAAGCGGGCACATTGACACCGCCAAGATGATCCGAATTTTTCAGGAGAGCGGGCGGTATACCGTACCGCTGCACGAGTTTCTTCGAGCCCTGTTGTTCGGTGATGGAGTCTACTACGATCCGCAATCTTCCCCTATCGCGAATCTTTTCCGAATCACGCGGCCGGACGGTCGAGAGCACTTCCTGCTGCCGCTAATTCTTAGTCAGACTCAGATTTTGGGGGAGCGAGTCGGAGACGAAGGATACGTTTCGGCGGAGGCTCTCTTCGAGTTCGCTCAGAACCTAGGCTTTGATGTTGAGCAAGTGGCAAACGCGCTCGATTATGCAGTGGAAAAAAGGCTTCTTGACACCGCTCCACGCCACTCGGGGGAAGTTCCGCGACTCCACTATAGGATTACTACCGTGGGCGCATACACGACTCGGGTTCTCCTCGCCTATTTTGCGTATGTTGACGCGATGCTCGTTGACACGCCGATCGTTGACGAGCAGTACAGGAATCTAATTAAGGACGACCATACCTTGCCGGAGAGGGTTACTCGAAGTGAGTATTTTCGCCTTTATCTCGACAGGCAGTGGTCGAAGGTGAAAGATTCCGGATTGCCTTGGCGCTGGTCGGACACTAGCGAAAAGCTGTCTGCGGATATTCGCCGAGTGGGCCGGAAGGCCGACCCTCAGGCTTGGAATTACTAAGTGTAAATGTACTGGTTCCGTTCCGATGATTCGCTCTGGTGTCGCTGGGGAGAAAACCTTTGGACGTGTGCCAATTTGAGCTGCTCCCTGTCGCCGGGACGGGGTGGCGTTCCTGCTAGTTACCAACAAGCCGCGCCAGTTCGTCGCGGATGGTGGATTACTCCCGGTTTGGGTGCAAGGCTGTCGAGTTCCGAGATATGGCGCGCGTGCAGTTGGCTCCGGTTCACACCCGGGCGCTGTGCGCCCCTCAGTCGGTCACGGTGGGAAGCCCCATGGCGCCATCGGGCTAGCGGTGGCGGCAACCAGCGTCTCCTGGGCCGTCCCTGGGCCGTGCGAGGCCGACCAACGCTGACAGTCGGCACCCACGGGTGACCACCCCCACCCCGCTCCGGCCTGGGCTCCCGGCGATGATCTGCCACACTGGATGGGTTATGCCTGCACCCGGAGAACTCACTTTCGTCGCCCCCCGCGGAGCCAAGAAGCCGCCGCGGCATCTCGCCGACCTCACTCCTGCCGAGCGCAAGGAGGCCGTTGCCGCTGTCGGGGAGAAGCCGTTTCGTGCCAAGCAGCTCTCGCAGCACTACTTCGCGCGGTACGCGCACGATCCGGAGCAGTGGACCGATATTCCGGCCGGCTCCCGCGGTCGGCTCCAGGAGGCGCTGCTTCCCGAGCTGATGTCCGTCGTGCGGCATCTGTCGACCGACCAGGGCGCCACGCGCAAGACGCTGTGGCGGCTGTTCGACGGGACGCTCGTCGAGTCCGTGCTGATGCGCTACCCGGACCGGGTGACCATGTGCATCAGCTCGCAGGCCGGGTGCGGGATGAACTGCCCGTTCTGTGCGACCGGGCAGGCCGGGCTCGACCGGAACCTGTCCACCGCCGAGATCGTGCACCAGATCGTGGACGGTATGCGGGCGCTCAGGGACGGTGAGGTGCCGGGCGGGCCGGCGCGGCTCAGCAACATCGTGTTCATGGGCATGGGCGAGCCGCTCGCCAACTACAACCGGGTCCTCGGCTCCATCCGGCGGCTCACCGACCCCGAGCCCGACGGGCTCGGGCTCTCGCAGCGCGGGATCACGGTCTCGACGGTCGGTCTCGTCCCGGCCATCCACCGGTTCGCGGACGAGGGCCTCAAGTGCCGCCTCGCGATCTCCCTGCACGCCCCCGACGACGAGCTGCGCGACACCCTCGTCCCCGTGAACACACGGTGGAAGGTCCGGGAGGTGCTGGACGCCGGCTTCGAGTACAGCGCCAAGTCCGGGCGCCGGCTGTCCATCGAGTATGCGCTGATCCGGGACATCAACGATCAGGCCTGGCGCGGTGACCGGCTCGGGCGCATGCTCAAGGGCAGGCCCGTGCACGTGAACCTGATTCCGCTCAACCCGACGCCCGGGTCGAAGTGGACGGCTTCCCGGCCGGAGGACGAGAAGGCGTTCGTGGAGGCCATCGCCGCGCACGGTGTGCCGGTGACGATCCGGGACACCCGTGGTCAGGAGATCGACGGGGCGTGTGGTCAGCTCGCGGCGACCGAACGGTAGTCTGACCGGCGTAAGCACAACCGTATTTTCCGACACCTTCATATTCCGACAGGGGAGCGCCACAGCGCTGAGAGTGCGGCACACGGCCGCAGACCCTCCGAACCTGGCCCAGGTCATTCTGGGTAGGGAGATCGGTCATCACTCGAGCTGTTGCGCCCTGCCCGGGACCCCCAGGGATCCCGGGCAGGGCCGCGTCTTCTCCTGGTCCTCCAGGAGGAATCCAGTGAGCAACACCATCAAGCGGCTGACGGCGGTGGCCGTCGGGCTCGGCATGGCCGGCACGCTCGCCGCGTGCGGGTCGTCCGACGGCGGCCAGGGATCCGGTGACTCCAAGACCGTGACCCTCGTCAGCCACGACTCGTGGGCCGCCTCGAAGGACGTCATCGCGGCCTTCGAGAAGCAGTCCGGCTACAAGGTGAACGTCCTCAAGGACGGCGACGCCGGGCAGGCCGTGAACAAGGCCATCCTGACCAAGGACAACCCGCAGGGCGACGTCTTCTTCGGAGTCGACAACACGCTGCTGTCCCGCGCCCTCGACAACGGCCTGTTCCAGCCGTACGAGGCGAAGGGCTCGGACCGGATCGCGCCGGAGTACCGGGCCGACCAGGACAAGCACCGGGTCACGCCCATCGACACCGGCGACATCTGCGTCAACTACGACAAGAAGTACTTCGCCGACCACAAGCTCGACCCGCCGCGCAGCTTCGACGACCTGGTCAAGCCCGAGTACAAGAACCTCCTGGTCACCGAGAACGCCTCCACCTCCTCGCCCGGGCTCGGCTTCCTGCTCGGCACCGCCGCGAAGTACGGCGACGGGGGCTGGGAGGGGTACTGGAAGAAGCTCAAGGCCAACGGCGTGAAGGTCGTCGACGGCTGGGAGCAGGCCTACAACGAGGAGTTCTCCGGCTCGGCCGGTGGCAAGAAGGCCAAGGGGGACCGGCCGCTCGTGGTGTCGTACGCCTCCTCGCCGCCCGTCGAGGTCGTCTACGCCGACCCGAAGCCCGCCGCGGCACCGACCGGGGTCGCGCAGGGCACCTGCTTCCGGCAGGTCGAGTACGCCGGGCTGCTGAGCAACGCCAAGAACACCAAGGGCGGCAAGGCACTCCTCGACTTCCTGATCAGCGAGCGGTTCCAGGAGGACATGCCGCTCAACATGTACGTGTACCCGGTGCGCGAGGGCGCCCAGGTGCCCCCGGAGTTCGTGAAGTACGGGCCGCAGGCCAAGGACCCGGAGACCATGGACCCGGCGAAGATCGCCGACAACCGTGACCAGTGGGTCAAGTCGTGGACCTCGCTCGTACTGAAGTGACCGAAGCAGCCGTCCGCAAGGACCGGCGCGGGAGTGCGGCGCGGCTCGGGCTCATGGCCGTGCCCGTCGCGTTCTTCGCGGTCTTCTTCGCCTACCCCGTCGCCGCGATCGTCGCGCGCGGTCTGAAGGTCGACGGGGTCTGGCGGTTCGGGCGGATCGGGGAGGTGCTGGCCCAGTCGGACGTCCGGCACGTCCTGTGGTTCACCACCTGGCAGGCGGTCGTCTCGACGGTGCTCACGCTGCTGGTCGCACTGCCCGGCGCGTATGTCTTCGCACGCTTCGACTTCCGCGGCAAGCAGGTCCTGCGCGCGGTCGTGACCGTGCCGTTCGTGCTGCCGACGGTCGTCGTCGGCACGGCGTTCCTGGCGCTGGTCGGGCGCGGCGGGCTGCTCGACGAGCTGTGGGGCGTACGGCTGGACACCACCGTGTGGGCGATCCTGCTCGCGCACGTCTTCTTCAACTACGCGGTCGTCGTACGGACCGTCGGCGGGCTGTGGGCGCAGCTCGACCCGCGGCAGGAGGAAGCCGCGCGGATGCTCGGGGCGTCGCCGCTGAGGGCGTGGCGGCAGGTGACGCTGCCGGCGCTCGCGCCCGCCGTGGCCGCCGCCGCGCTCATGGTCTTCCTGTTCACCTTCACCTCATTCGGTGTCGTCCAGATCCTCGGCGGACCCACCTTCTCGACCCTGGAGGTGGAGATCTACCGGCAGACGTCGGAGATCTTCGACCTGTCCACGGCCGCCGTGCTGACGCTGATCCAGTTCTTCGCGGTGGGCGCGGTCCTCGCCCTGCATGCCTGGACCGTACGGCGGGGGGAGAGCGCGCTGCGGCTGGTGGACCCGTCCGCGACCGCGCGCCGGCCGCGCGGCACGGGGCAGTGGGCGCTGCTGGGCGGGGTGCTCGTCACCGTCGTCGTGCTGCTCCTGCTGCCGCTCGCCGTGCTGGTGCAGCGGTCCCTCGACGCGCCCGGCTTCGGCTACTACCGGGCCCTGACCAGGGACGACGGCGGCGTGTTCCTGGTGGCGCCGATCGAGGCGATCGGCAACTCACTGGAGTACGCCGTCGCCGCCACCGCCATCGCCGTGGTGATCGGTGGTCTCGCCTCCGTCGCGCTCACCCGCCGGGACGCCGGGCGGTTCGTGCGCGGCTTCGACGCGCTGCTGATGCTGCCGCTCGGGGTGTCCGCGGTGACCGTGGGCTTCGGGTTCCTGATCGCCCTGGACGAGCCGCCGCTGGATCTGAGGTCCTCGTGGATCCTGGTGCCGCTCGCGCAGGCGCTGGTCGGTGTGCCGTTCGTCGTGCGGACGATGCTGCCCGTGCTGCGGGCGGTGGACGTGCGGCTGCGGGAGGCGGCCTCGGTGCTGGGGGCCTCGCCCTGGCGGGTGTGGCGTGAGGTGGATCTGCCGATGGTGCGGCGGGCGCTGCTGATCGCGGCCGGGTTCGCCTTCGCGGTGTCGCTCGGGGAGTTCGGGGCGACGGTGTTCATCGCGCGGCCGGACAACCCGACGCTGCCGGTCGCGGTGGCGCGGCTGCTGGGGCGGCCCGGAGAGCTGAACTACGGCCAGGCGATGGCCCTTTCGACGATTCTGATGGTGGTGTGCGCGGTGGCCCTGCTGGTGCTGGAGAGGCTTCGCACGGACCGGAGCGGGGAGTTCTGATGCTGCTGGCCCTGGAGGGTGCGACGGTCCGGTTCGGCGGGCGTGCCGTGCTGGACGCCGTCGATCTGGAGGTCGCCGAGCACGAGATCGTGTGTGTGCTCGGGCCCAGCGGCAGCGGCAAGTCGACGCTGCTGCGGGCGGTGGCGGGGCTTCAGCCGCTCGACTCCGGGCGGGTGGCGCTCGACGGGCGCGACCAGGCGGGCGTGCCCGCGCACCGGCGCGGGGTCGGGCTGATGTTCCAGGACCACCAGTTGTTCCCGCAGCGGGACGTGGGCGGCAACGTCGCCTTCGGACTGCGTATGCGCGGGATGTCGAAGCGGCAACAGGCCGACCGCGTACAGGAGTTGCTGGACCTGGTCGGTCTGCCGGGCGCGTCCCGCCGGGCCGTCGCGGCACTGTCCGGTGGGGAGCAGCAGCGGGTGGCGCTGGCCCGGGCCCTCGCGCCGAGCCCCCGGCTGCTGATGCTGGACGAGCCGCTGGGGCAGCTCGACCGGTCGCTCAGGGAGCGGCTGGTCGTCGAACTGAAGGAACTGTTCGGCCGGTTGGGCACCACCGTGCTCGCCGTGACGCACGACCAGGGGGAGGCCTTCGCGCTGGCCGACCGGGTCGTGGTGATGCGGGACGGGCGGATCGCCCAGTCCGGTACGCCTCTTGAGGTGTGGCAGCGGCCGGCCGACGCGTTCGTGGCCCGCTTCCTCGGCTTCGAGAACGTCGTCGAGGCGACGGTCGGGGCGGAGGCAGCGGACACGCCGTGGGGCAAGGTGCCGGTGCCGGAGGGCGCCCCGCAGGGCACGCGGACCCTGCTCGTGCGGCCCGCGGGCGTGCGCCTGGCGCCGGCCGGCACGGGTCTGCGCTGCACGGTGACCGCCCGCACCTTCAAGGGCACCCATGTCGCCGTCCACCTCCAGCCGCAGGACGCCCCGCGCCTGGAGGCGGCGTGCGCGCTGCGGGCGGCGCCGGAGCCCGGGGACGAGGTCGGGGTGGAGTTCGACGCGGCCGAAATCGCCGTGCTCGACTGATCGGGCCGGGCCTGGGGCGCTACCCCTGGGCCTGAAAAGAGGCGATGGCCCGCCCCCACGAGAGGGACGGGCCACCACCGGGCGCTGCAGGGCGGGCGTCAGCTGTCGCTGCTGTTCGCCCCACGACGGCGCATGCCGAAGAACACCGCTCCGCCACCGACGACGACCAGGGCCGCCGCGATACCGGCGATGATGCCGGTGTTGGAGTCGGCGCCGGTCTCGGCGAGGTTGGAGTCACCGGCCGCGGGCGCGGGCGCGTTGCCCGCCGGCGTGGTGCTCTCGCTCTCCGACGGCGAAGGAGCCGGGGTGTCGGTCTCCTCGGCCGGCTTCGAGGGGGAGGCCGACGGGGTCGGCGTGGCCGGGGGAGTCGCCGGCGGCTTCTCCTCCTCCTTCTTGCAGGCCGTGGCCGGGGTGACGAGGTTGGGCTTGATGTCCTCGTCGACGTACGGAGCGGCCTTGACGTGGATGCGGTACTCCGCGTTCGGCTTCCAGTTCTCGGCGAAGGTGATGGTGGTGCCCTCGCGCGAGCCCTTGACCTCCTGCTCGCCGACCTTCTTCACGTCGGCGCCGTTGTTCTCCAGGTACACGGTGACGGTCGCCGGGACCCCGGCGGGGTCCACGTCGGTGACGGTGATGACGCCCTTGTCGCCATCGCACTTCGCCTCGGCCGAGAACTCGTTGATGTTGCAGGCGAGCGCGTTGCCGGCGGCACCGAGCGCGAGCGCGGCCGAGGCGGAGACGACACCGAGGATCCGCACGGAACGTGCGACGGTACGGCGCGAAGCCGTACGGCGTGATACGGACAGAACTGCCACGTTTGTCCTTTACAGGATGCGCAAATGCGGGGGGTGGAGGCAGTGTTGACTGAACATCAGCACTACCGGGAGGCTCTCAGGTCTATAAGCGCCGCATAAGTAGTGTCAACGCATATGCAGGTTGCAAGCACTTGCTTTGCCAGCTTATTAACCGCCGAGACGTTTCAACGCCTCCGGCGCCTCCTCGATCCGCTCCACGAGCGCGATCCGCGCCTCCATCGAACGGCCCCTGGCCAGCGACTGGAGCAGCGGCCACGTCGGCAGCTTCTGCGTCCAGTGCGCGCGGTTCACGAGCACCATCGGCGTCGGCTCGCCGCGCGACTCGTAGTAGTTGGGCGTCGCGTTGTCGAAGATCTCCTGTACGGTGCCGGCGGCGCCCGGCAGGAACACCACGCCCGCGTTGGACCGGGCCAGCAGGCCGTCCTCGCGTGTGGCGTTGGCGAAGTACTTGGCGATGTGCGACGCGAAGGCGTTCGGCGGCTCGTGGCCGTAGAACCAGGTCGGGATGCCCACCGAACGACCGCCCTGCGGCCAGCGCGTGCGTATCTCGAAGGCGGCCGTCGCCCACTGCGTGATCGACGGCGTGAAGTGCGGTGCCTTGGCGAGCAGTTCGAGCGACTCGGTGAGCATCTCGTCGCCGAACGGGGCGGCGTAGGCGCCCAGGTTCGCGGCCTCCATCGCGCCAGGGCCGCCGCCCGTGGCCACCGTGAGACCGGCACGGGCCAGTTCCCTGCCGAGCCGTGCCGCCCCCGCGTACTCCTGCGTGCCACGGGCCATCGCGTGGCCGCCCATCACGCCCACGACCCGGGCGCCGGACAGCAGTTCGTCGAGCGCGTCCGAGACCGAGTCGTCGTGGACCGCGCGCAGCATGGAGGCGTAGATGTCCCGGTCCGCCTTCGTGCGCTGGAACCAGGCGTAGGCCCGGGCGTCGGGCGTGGCCTCGTAGCCGTCCGCCAGCGACTCGAAGAGCTCGTCCGGCGCGTAGACATGGCCGCGGTACGGGTCGAAGGGCAGGTCCGGGACCGGCGGGAAGACCAGGGCGCCGTCCGTGCGGATCTTCGCGGCGGCCTCCTCGCGCATCGCGCAGCCGAGGAAGACGGCGCCCGCCGTGTCCGTGCCGAGCAGTTCGCGCGTACGGTCCGTCAGGTCGACGGCCTGGACGCGGTGACCGGCGAGCGTGCCGCGCGCCGAGACGGTCGCGTCGAACTCCTCCAGCGTCTCGATCTCACGGTCGTCATGGTGGGCCGCATGGGCGGGCATCGTCTGCACTCGCCCATGCTGGCACAGCCGCCGTCAGCCCTGGACGGCCGCCGGGTCCATCCACACGACCTCGAAGGTGTGGCCGTCCGGGTCGTCGAAGGCGCGTCCGTACATGAACCCGTGGTCCTGGGTCTCGCCGGAGACCGAACCACCCGCCGCGACCGCCTTCTCGACCAGCTCGTCGACCTTCTCGCGGCTTTCGGAGCTCAGCGCGATGAGCACCTCGCTGGTCTTCTTCGCGTCCGCGATCTCCTTCTTGGTGAACTGGGCGTACTTCTCCTTGGTGTGCACCATCACCACGATGGTCTCGCTGATCACGACCGAGGCTGTGCTGTCGTCGCTGAACTGCTCGTTGATCGAGTAGCCGAGCTCCGTGAAGAACTTCTTCGAGGCGTCGAGGTCGTTGACGCACAGGTTCACGAAGATCATCTGCTGGTACATGCGAGGTCTCTCCCATCGGGTGTGTGTCGTTACGCGGGGATAGACCGGGGGCCTGAGCGGAACTCATCGCCGTACGGAGATTTTTTTCGTACGAGTTTTCAGCGGGCCAGCGGCAGCGCCGCCAGTTCGGCGACGGTCAGGGTGAGCGGGCCGAACAGGGCGAGCAGCGCACCCGCGCGCAGGGCCGCGGCGCCGCGCAGCATCGTCGCGGGGGCGCCGAGGCGCAGCAGCGCGGCGGTGGTGTCGGCGCGGGCCTGCCGGGCCTCGACGGCGGCCATGAGGGCCGTGGCCACGGTACAGCCGGTCACGAGCAGCACGCCCAGCGTGGTGAGCGGACCGAGCGACAGTCCGTCCGGGGCGTGCAGCAGCGCCATGGCGTACGCCGCCGCGAGCACCGCGCAGACCACGCCCAGGGGGCGGCCGATCCTGGTGGCCTCCGCCATGAGGATCCGGCCGGCCAGGAGCCGGAGGGCCCCGGGGCGGGCCGACTGGAGCAGTCGCCCGCACAGATGGGTCAGGCCCGGACCGGCCAGGGCCATGCCGACGGCGGCCAGCGCCCAGCCCGCCAGGACACCGGGGGAGGCGCCGGAGAAGGTGAGGTCGGGGGGCGTGGGGGCGGTACGGCTCGTGTACGTCTCCACGGCGAGACCCGCGGCCAGGACGGTGATGCCCCAGGGGAGACCGGAGGGGGCGGAGGTGAGGGCGTTGCCGGGCAGGGCGGTGTCCGGCAGGGCGGTGTCCGGCAGGGCGGCGGCGGAAGCGGCGGGATCGTCGGCGCCGTCCGGCGCCGCGGCGTGCCGGGCCGCATGCGCGGCGGCGTTCCCGGCCACGTGTACGGCGTTGCCGTCGGCCTCGTGCCCGGCGTTGCCCTCAGCCGCGTGTGCGGCGCTGCCGGCCGGGATCACCGTGCTCACGGAGCCAGGTGCCGCCGTCTGGGACCCGGACGGCTCGGGCGGGTCCTCGACCGCGCTCACCGTGCTCCCGGCGCCCCGGGTGGTCGAGCCCGCGGCCGCCGCCGGGACGGCCGCGCCCGTCCGCGCCGCAGGCGGCCCGCCGTGCCGCGCGTTCTGCCCGGCCGACGTGGCGGGTTCGGTGGCAGGACCGTCCGTGGGCCGGATGATCTGCCGGCCGAAACGGCCGTACGCCCCGAAGGTCTCGCGTGTGCTCGTGCGCCGGTACGCGCCGAAACGGCCGTACGTCCCGGCCGGCCGGGACGGTGCGGGGCTCGCCTCCCTCGGCCGCAGCGCCAGCGCCACCGCCACCGTCGCGGCTGCGGGCACGATCGCGAGCAGCGTCAGGGCTCCCGGCAGTGGCAGCGGCTGGTCCGCCGCGAGGGACTCGGCGGCCGCGCCGTCGAACGGCATGCCCGTCAGATCACCGCGCAGGTGCAGGAAGAACAGCAGGGCCAGCATCGAGCCCAGCGTGCAGGACAGGGCTGTCGTCGTCACCGAGACGGCCATCAGGCGCAGCGGGCCGAGGCCGATCGCGGAGAGGCCGGGGCGGGGCTTCGTGCCGGGGTCGGTGCGGGCCACCGCGATCGCGAAGTACACCGTGGCGGC
The DNA here is from genome assembly GCF_044327915.1 of Streptomyces afghaniensis. Lineage (NCBI taxonomy): Bacteria > Bacillati > Actinomycetota > Actinomycetes > Kitasatosporales > Streptomycetaceae > Streptomyces > Streptomyces afghaniensis. The sequence continues at coordinate 98,227 of NZ_JBIRGJ010000012.1, read as the reverse complement.
CAGGGGCGCCATGCACCAGGCGAGCCGCAGCAGGGCGGCGCCGGTGGAGCCGGGGTGGCCCAGCGCGTAGCCCAGGGCGCACAGCAACAGGAAACCCGTCCCCGCCGAGGCCGCCGTGACCAGGAGGCGGCGCAGCTGGACGGCGGGGTGGGCGGCGCGGGTCAGACGGAGAGCGAGCACGCGGCCCGGCCTTCCGTCTCGGTGGGTCCGGTGACCGGCGGCAGGTGCACCGTCTGCACGCACCGCCCGTCGAGCAGGGACACCGTGCGGTCGGCGAGCGCGGCGGTCTCCGCGTCGTGTGTGGCCAGGACGACCGTGATGCCGTGGGAGCGGGCCGCCGTGGTGAGGGTGCGCAGCACATGGGCGCGGTCGGCGCGGTGCAGGGGCGCCGTGGGCTCGTCGGCGAACAGGACCGACGGCGCGGGGGCGAGGGCGCGGGCGATGCACACCCGCTGCCGCTCGGCCTGCACCAGCTGGTGCGGGCGTTTGCGGGCGCTCTCGCCGATGTCCAGGCGCTCCAGCCACTCCAGGGCCGCCTTCTTGGCGCGGCGCCTGCTGGTGCCGCGCAGCATCAGGGGCAGGGCGGTGTTCTCCCAGGCGTTGAGCTCCGGGACCAGCGAGGGCGCCGGGTCGATCCAGCCGAAGCGGTCGCGGCGCAGCCGCTCGCGGGTGAGGGGGCCCATGGTGTGCACGGGCACGCTGTTGAACCAGACCTCGCCGCGCCGGACGGGCACCAGGCCGGACAGGCACCGCAGCAGGGTGGTCTTGCCGCTGCCGCGCGGGCCGCCGACGGCGAGGATCTCGCCCTCCCGGACGCCGAGCGAGACACCGCTGAGCGCGGGGGAGCCGTCGTCGTGCTGGAAGTGCAGGGCGCGTGCCCAGAGCACGTCGTTGTCAGGCGGGGCCTCCATGGGCGTACACCTCGGTTCAGATCCGTAGTTCCCTTGCCAATCCCCCGTGCGGGGGAACGAAGGCAGGGCCGATCGGTCACTGGCACGCTAGGCAGTAGGCGGCGGGACGCCGGACAGCACGCGGCCCCGGACCGCCGTTTCTCACTCGAACGGGCGGCACCGGGGCCGGTGTTGATCATCCATGCAGACGATCGGAGCGACGCGGGGTCACAGCTTCGTCCACGCCTCCGACAGCGTGGCGCGCAGGATCTGCTCGATCTCGTCGAACGTCGACTGGTCGGAGATCAGCGGCGGGGCGAGCTGGACGACCGGGTCGCCGCGGTCGTCGGCACGGCAGTACAGGCCGTTCTCGTACAGCTTCTTGGAGAGGAAGCCGTACAGGACACGCTCGGTCTCGTCCGCGTCGAAGGACTCCCTGGTGTCCTTGTCCTTGACCAGCTCGATGCCGTAGAAGAAGCCGTTGCCGCGGACGTCGCCGACGATCGGCAGGTCGTGGAGCTTCTCCAGGGTGGAGCGGAACGCGCCCTCGTTGTCGAGGACGTGCTGGTTGAGGTTCTCGCGCTCGAACAGGTCGAGGTTGGCCAGGCCCACGGCCGCGGAGACCGGGTGGCCGCCGAAGGTGTAGCCGTGCAGGAAGGTGTTGTCGCCCTTGTAGAACGGCTCGGCCAAGCGGTCGGAGATGATGCACGCGCCTATGGGGGAGTAGCCGGAGGTCATGCCCTTGGCGCAGGTGATCATGTCCGGGACGTAGTCGAACTTGTCGCAGGCGAACATCGTGCCCAGGCGGCCGAAGGCGCAGATGACCTCGTCGGAGACGAGCAGCACGTCGTACTGGTCGCAGATCTCGCGCACCCGCTGGAAGTAGCCGGGCGGGGGCGGGAAACAGCCGCCCGCGTTCTGCACCGGCTCCAGGAAGACCGCGGCGACCGTGTCCGGGCCCTCGAAGAGGATCTGCTGCTCGATCTGGTCGGCGGCCCACCGGCCGAAGGCCTCGGGGTCGTCGCCGTGGATCGGCGCCCGGTAGATGTTCGTGTTCGGGACCTTGTGGGCGCCCGGCACGAGGGGCTCGAAGGGCGCCTTCAGGGCGGGCAGTCCGGTGATGGACAGGGCGCCCTGCGGGGTGCCGTGGTAGGCGACCGCGCGGGAGATGACCTTGTGCTTGGTGGGCTTGCCGACCAGCTTGAAGTACTGCTTGGCCAGCTTCCAGGCGGTCTCGACCGCCTCACCGCCGCCGGTGGTGAAGAAGACCTTGTTCAGGTCGCCCGGCGCGTGGTGCGCGAGGCGCTCGGCCAGCTCGACGGCCTTGGGGTGGGCGTAGGACCACACCGGGAAGAACGCCAGCTCCTGCGCCTGCTTGAAGGCGGTCTCGGCGAGCTCGACCCGGCCGTGCCCGGCCTGCACCACGAACAGGCCGGCGAGACCGTCGAGGTAGCGCTTGCCCTGGTCGTCGTAGATGTACGTGCCCTCGCCCCGGACGATGGTGGGGACGGGGGCCTTCTCGTACGACGACATGCGCGTGAAGTGCATCCACAGGTGGTCGTACGCGGTCTGGGAGAGGTCCTTGCTCACGGCTATCGGGTCCTCACGGTTATCGGGTTCCCCACATGTAGGTCTGCTTCTTGAGCTTGAGGTAGACGAAGCTCTCGGTGGAGCGCACTCCGGGGACGGCCCGGATGCGTTTGTTGATGACGTCCAGGAGGTGGTCGTCGTCCTCGCAGACGATCTCCACCATCAGGTCGAAGGAGCCTGCGGTCATCACCACGTACTCGCATTCGGACATGGCCGTCAGCGCGTCCGCCACCGACTCCACGTCGCCCTCGACGTTGACGCCGACCATCGCCTGTCTGCGGAAGCCCACGGTGAGCGGGTCCGTGACGGCGACGATCTGCATCACGCCCTGGTCGAGCAGCTTCTGCACGCGCTGGCGCACGGCAGCCTCGGAGAGGCCCACGGCCTTGCCGATGGCGGCGTAGGGCCGGCGGCCGTCCTCCTGGAGCTGCTCGATGATGGCGAGGGAGACGGCGTCCAGCTGGGGACCGCCGTTCCTGGACTCGCGGGAGTCCCTCTGGTCTGCGCTTCGACTGGCCACGGGCTCACTGTGCACGAGGTCTCGACACTTCCGCAAGGTCTGATCGATGAAATCCGTTGTTTGCATAGCTCGCATCTACGGATTCCGCACGATCCAAGGGAGCGGGGGTGTTGAAAACGTGGACCGGCCGACTAGGGTGGGTGTCTCAAGTACTGGACATCCGAACTGGAGGGTCGGCAGTGAGCACCGAGCTGCGTCGTCTGCGCAACTACATCGGCGGTGAGTTCCGGGACGCCGCCGACGGACGGACCACCGAGGTGGTCAATCCCGCGACGGGCGAGGCGTACGCGACCGCTCCGCTGTCCGGGCAGGCGGACGTGGACGCCGCGATGGCGGCGGCCGCCGAGGCCTTCCCCGGCTGGCGCGACACCACGCCCGCCGAGCGCCAGAAGGCCCTGCTGAAGATCGCGGACGCCTTCGAGGAGCGCGCCGAGGAGCTGATCGCGGCCGAGGTGGAGAACACGGGCAAGCCGGTCGGGCTGACCCGCTCCGAGGAGATCCCGCCGATGGTCGACCAGATCCGCTTCTTCGCGGGTGCCGCGCGGATGCTGGAGGGCCGCTCGGCCGGCGAGTACATGGAGGGTCTGACCTCCATCGTCCGCCGCGAGCCGGTCGGCGTCTGCGCGCAGGTCGCGCCGTGGAACTACCCGATGATGATGGCCGTGTGGAAGTTCGCCCCGGCGATCGCGGCGGGCAACACGGTCGTCCTGAAGCCGTCCGACACCACCCCGGCGTCCACGGTCCTGATCGCGGAGATCCTCGGCGGGATCCTGCCGAAGGGCGTCTTCAACGTCATCTGCGGCGACCGCGAGACCGGCCGCATGATGGTCGAGCACGAGATCCCGGCGATGGCCTCCATCACCGGCTCGGTGCGCGCCGGCATCCAGGTCGCCGAGTCCGCCTCCAAGGACGTCAAGCGTGTCCACCTGGAGCTGGGCGGCAAGGCGCCGGTCGTGGTCTTCGAGGACACCGACATCGCCAAGGCCGTCGAGGACATCTCGGTCGCGGGCTACTTCAACGCCGGCCAGGACTGTACGGCTGCCACGCGCGTGCTCGTGCACGAGTCCATCCACGACGAGTTCGTCTCCGCGCTGTCGAAGGCCGCGTCCGAGACGAAGACCGGGCAGCCGGACGACGAGGACGTGCTGTTCGGCCCGCTCAACAACCCCAACCAGCTCAAGCAGGTGGAGGGCTTCATCGAGCGACTGCCCGCGCACGCGCGCGTGGAGGCCGGCGGCAAGCGCGTCGGCGACAAGGGCTACTTCTACGCGCCGACCGTCGTCTCGGGCCTGAAGCAGGACGACGAGATCATCCAGAAGGAGGTCTTCGGTCCGGTCATCACCGTGCAGTCCTTCCGCGACGAGGACCAGGCGGTGCAGTGGGCCAACGGCGTCGAGTACGCGCTCGCCTCCTCCGTGTGGACCAAGGACCACGGCCGCGCCATGCGGATGTCGAAGAAGCTCGACTTCGGCTGCGTCTGGATCAACACGCACATCCCGCTGGTCGCCGAGATGCCGCACGGCGGCTTCAAGAAGTCCGGCTACGGCAAGGACCTGTCGGCGTACGGCTTCGACGACTACACGCGGATCAAGCACGTGATGACGTCGCTGGACGCGTAGTCGCTCCGTTCGGTTTGTGACGGCCCCGGGCGCTGATGCCGCCCGGGGCCGTTCGTCTGCCCCCGAAACAGTTTTTGAACATGTTCAACATGGGCGTAGAGTGCCGCCATGAGCGACAGAGCCGCCCTGGTCAAGGGCATCCGTGCGTGGCTGGTCTTCTTCGTCGTGTGCCTGGTGCTCAGCGGCGCCACGGCCTTCCCCCTGGTCCACGAGCTGCGTTGGACCGAGGACCTGCTGCGCGCGCTGTCCGTGGGCGAGTACCTGCCCGGTCTGACGGACTGGATCGAACGGGTCCGGGCCGGCCTCGACGAGGCCGACGCCGAATACCCCTTCCTGCTCTACGGCACGGACTGGCTGGCCTTCGCGCACCTGGTGATCGCGGTCGCCTTCTACGGGCCCTACCGAGACCCGGTCCGCAACATCTGGGTCGTCGAGTTCGCGATGATCGCCTGCGCGGGCATCATCCCGCTCGCACTGATCTGCGGGCCGCTGCGCGGGATCCCGTTCTGGTGGTCGGTGATCGACATGGCTTTCGGGGTGTTCGGGATGATCCCGCTGTACGTCGTACGACAGCGGATCAAGCGGCTGGAGGCGCTGACCGCGCCGGCGGCCGCGGCCCCGGTACCGGGCGGCTGAGAAAAACTGTTATCCCGAGAACCTTCACGCCGTCTCCCCGCATGTGATCCCCCACATAGCCAAGACCCCCGTCCTGCCTGAGAGGGTGCGTGCGGAAAAGTACTGATCTCAGCCGGCGAGAGGCCACCGTGGACAGTCAGCACTGGCGCGCCGTCATCACGGCGGCGCAGTCCGGCGACCGGCGGGCGCTGGACGAGCTGGTCGCGGGCTGGCTGCCGCTGGTCTACAACATCGTGGGCCGGGCCCTGAACGGCCACGCCGACGTCGACGACGTCGTCCAGGAGACCATGCTGCGCGCGGTCGACAACCTCGGTTCGCTGCGCGACCCGGACAGCTTCCGGTCCTGGCTGGTGGCGATCGCCATGCGCCAGATACGCGACCGCGCCCGGCGCCGCACCCCGGAGCGGCTGGAGGAGGCGGCGGCCTCCGACTTCGCCGAACTGACCGTGCTGCGCCTGCAGCTGGAGGGGCAGCGGCGCGAGGTCGCCGAGGCCGTGCGCTGGCTCGACGACGAGGACCGGCAACTGCTGTCGCTGTGGTGGCTGGAGGTCGCGGGCGAACTGACCCGGCGTGAACTGGCCGCCGCCGTGGGCATCACCCGGCAGCACGCCGCCGTGCGCGTGCAGCGGATGAAGGAGCGCCTGGAGACCTCGCGCGGCATCGTCCGCGCCCTGGACGGCGCCTGCCCCGGCCTGCGCGAGCTGACCGGCCGCTGGGACGGCCGGCCCGACTCGGTGTGGCGCAAGCGGCTGGCCCGGCACATCCGCGGCTGCGGCTACTGCGGCGACCCGCGCGAGACGGTCGTACCCGCCGAACGCCTCCTGGTCGGCATCGCGCTCGTCCCGGTGCCCGTCGGGTTCACACTGTCGCTCGCCTTCGGCGGCAAGACGGCCGTGGCCGCCGGCTCCGCCGGGTGGTCCGCCAAGCTGCTGGGCGCGCTCACCAAGCCGGCCGTCGCGATGACCGCCGGCGCGACGATCGTGGCGGGCGGCGCCTACGTCGTCACCCAGCCGCCTCACGCCCCGCCTCCCCGGGCCGCGGTCACCCCCACGGCGACGGCCACCTCCGAACCACCGCCCTCCGCCTCGCCGACGCCCACGCCCACCCCCACGCCCTCCCCGACGGCGACGAAGAAGGCCGACCTGTACGGCACGGTCGTCGACGCCGTCGACCGCGCCCCCGACCCGGACGCCCGGCCCGCCGCCCTGCCGCGCCGCCCCGAGTCAGGCGTCACCAGCACCGGCGGCCCGAAGGCCGTCATGCAACACCGCGGTGACAGCGTGACGCTGAGCGGCCGGGGCTATGTCCTGGTCCGCTGGCAGATCTCGCCGCACACCCGGCCCGGCGGGGTGGTCATGCCGGCCTGGACCGGTCTGAAGGGCAAGCTGTTCCACGTGGCCTCCGGCGGCTCGCGCCGCATGGACGACCCGCTGCCCGGCGCCCCGAACGGCTACGTCACCGGTATGGGCGGCCCGGACATCGGATACGCCGTGCTGCCGCCCGGCACCCAGCAGATGTGGCAGAACGAGTACTTCTATCTCGACGGCACCGTCACCCTCACCCAGAACGAACGCGGCTGCGACTACGGCATCACCGTCTTCCCCTCCGACTGGGCGGCCGTCGACAAGGATGTCAACGAGGGCCCCGCGCAGGGCGCCATCCGCTACGGCCTCGTCCGCGACACCGGCACGGACAGCGCGCCGGTGCCGCAGTACGTCACGCGGGCGACCCCGGCCGATCCGGCGACGGTCCCGCAGCGCTCGCGCGTGTAGCGCACAGCACGTCGATGCGGTTGGTCGTGATCGAGTCCACCCCCGCGTGCAGCAGCCGTCGCATGGAGCGGCGCGTGTCGGGGGTCCAGACGGACAGCAGGAAGCCGTCCCGGTGGACCCGCTCGGCGAGGGGCCGGTCCACCAGGCCGAAACGGTAGTTGAGCCAGCGCGGGCGGATCGCCTCCAGCAGGACGGGCCGGGGCGGGGCCAGCGTCGTCCAGGTGAGGGCGATCTCCGCGGCGGGGTCCGCCGCGCGCACGGCGAGCATGGCGTCGGCGCCCGCGCAGTAGTAGACGCGGTCCGCCGCCCCGGCTTCCCGCACGGCGTCCGTCACCCGCCGCACCGCCCGCACATCGGGCGAACCGGGCAGGTCGATCATCACCCGGTGCCCGTCGGTCGCGGCCAGCGCCTCGGTCAGGGCCGGGACCCCGCCGCCGGTCAGCCCGCGCACCTCCGCCCAGGACAGCGCGAGCACCGGCCGCTCGAGCTCCCAGAGCCGCTTCAGCGTGTCGTCGTGCAGCAGCACCGGCACGCCGTCCCGGGTGAGCCGTACGTCGATCTCCACCGCGTCCGCGCCCCGGTCGAGCGCGGAACGCAGCGAGGCGACGGTGTTCTCGCGGTGGCGGTAAGGGTCGCCCCGGTGGGCCACGGCGGTCACGCGGCGCCCGGCGTGCCCGGCGTGTCCCGGGTGCTCGGGGTGCTCGGGGTGCTTGGAGGAGGACGTCACCGGTCGAGCCATCCCGCGGTGTACGTGTCGATCTCCTCCTTGATCCTGGCCTTGCCCGCCGCGTCCAGGAAGGACGCCTCCACGGCGTTCTTCGCCAGGTCGGCCAGGCCCCGCTCGTCGAGGTCGAGCAGCCGGGCGGCGACCGCGTACTCGTTGTCGAGGTCGGTGCCGAACATCGGCGGGTCGTCGGAGTTGATCGTGACGACGACCCCGGCCGCGGCGAACTCCTTGATCGGGTGCTCGTCGAGGGTGCGGACCGCGCGCGTGGCGATGTTGGAGGTCGGGCACACCTCCAGCGGGATCCGGTGCTCGGCGAGGTGCGCGAGGAGCTTCGGGTCCTGCGCGGAGCTGGTGCCGTGCCCGATGCGCTCGGCCCGCAGATGCGTCAGGGCGTCCCACACCGTCTCGGGGCCGGTGGTCTCACCGGCGTGCGGTACGGAGTGCAGCCCGGCGGCGATCGCCCGGTCGAAGTAGGGCTTGAACTGCGGACGCGGCACGCCGACCTCGGGCCCGCCCAGACCGAAGGAGACCAGGCCCTCCGGGCGCAGCCGGTCGTCGGTGGCGAGCCGGGTCGTCTCCTCGGCGGCTTCGAGCCCCGCCTCGCCGGGGATGTCGAAGCACCAGCGCAGCACGGTCCCGAAATCGGCCTCGGCGGCCTTGCGTGCGTCCTCGATCGCGTCCATGAAGGCGCGCTCGTCGATGCCGCGGCGGGTGGAGGAGAACGGGGTGATGGTCAGCTCGGCGTACCGCACCTGCTGCCGGGCCAGGTCACGCGCCACCTCGAACGTCAGCAGCCGGACGTCCTCCGGCGTGCGGATCAGGTCGACGACCGACAGATACACCTCGATGAAGTGGGCGAAGTCGGTGAAGGAGAAGTAGTCGACCAGGGCGGCGGGATCGGTCGGGACCTTCGAGTCGGGGTGGCGGGCGGCCAGCTCGGACACGATCCGGGGGGAGGCGGAGCCCACGTGGTGCACATGCAGTTCGGCCTTGGGCAGTCCGGCGACGAAGGCCGTGAGGTCGCGTGGGGCACGAGGGTCGACGAGATGCTCGGTCAAGGGTTCCTCCCCGGAACGGCGCCCCTGCCAGGCGCGTGGCGGGCGGGGCGCGGGTGATCGGCTGATCGATGACGCGGATTCATCGTATGCCGTGGCGCAGCGCCCTTTTCGGGGGGCGCGGGGCTGGACCGATGTGCGGCTCCGCTCCACGGGCGCGGGCAACCCTCACGCACCCGCACTGTGGACGCGGTGAACGGCCCCGTAGCATGGCGGCACGATCGACCCAGGGGGGATGCACCATGACGGACGCGACGCAACCAGACGGAGGCGGCGGCCACGACCCGTGGGCGCCCCCGGAGAACAAGACCTCGCTCGACAAGAACCAGACGCCGCAGTCGCCGTCCGTGCACGACCAGGCCACGGTCACCTCCATGCCCAGCGCGGGCTTCACCCCGCCCGCCGGCACGCCCCAGTACGACACGTCCAACTCCGGCGCTGTCCCGCCCCCGCCCGTCGCCCCCGGCGGGTACGGCTACCCCGGCTATCCGCAGGCCGGTTACGGCTGGCCGGGCATGCCCATGGCCCCCCAGAACGGCATGGGTGTCGCCGCGATGGTGCTGGGCATCATCTCCTGCACGCTCTTCTGCCTGTACGGCGTGGTCTCCCTGGTCACCGGCATCCTCGCCGTCGTCTTCGGCATCAAGGGCCGCAAGCGCGCCGAGGCCGGCGTGGCCACCAACCACGGTCAGGCCCAGGCGGGACTGATCATGGGAATCATCGGGATCATCCTCGGCATCACCGTGATCGTCCTGATAGCCGTCGGCATCACGGCCGCGATCAACAGCGACGACCACGACGACGATCCGTACTACGGCGCCCAGGGGCCCGTGGCCACCGCCGCGTCCCACCGCTGAAACAGCCGTACTGCGCGGCCGACTTGGCCACTACGATTCCCTGGTCTGACAACGGAGGGGAGATCGTCCATGTCCAACACCAACCCCACGCCCGGTGGGTTCGGTCCGCCGTCCCAGCCCCCGCAGCAGCCGGCCCCCGGCTACGGCTACCCGCAGCAGGGCGGCCCCGGCTACGGCTACCCCCAGGGCAGCCCCGGTTACCCGGCCGCGCCGCCCGCGGGCTACCCCCAGGCGCCCGGGTACGCGATGCCCGCGCAGCCGAGCAACGGCCTGGGAACCACGGGTCTGGTGCTGGGCATCATCGGCGTGGTGTGCAGCCTGACCTTCCTGCTGTGGTTCTTCGGCGTGATCCTGGGCATCCTGGCGATCATCTTCGGCGCCATCGGCCGGGGCAAGGCCACCCGAGGTGAGGCCACCAACAAGGGTGCGGCGACCGCCGGTCTGGTCTGCGGCATCATCGCCACCGTGATCCTTCCGCTGCTGGGCTTCCTGCTCTTCGCCAGCATCATGGGCGGGCTCGGCGCGGCTGCCTGAAGCCGCTGTCCCACCGGGGGGCCGGTCCTGTGGGCCGGCCCCCGACTCATGCCCCGCGCAGCTGATTCCGCGCCTTCATCAGCGCAAAGCCCAGCAGGTTCGGCCCACGCCACCGCTCCGGATCCGCGGCGGCCTCGTCGTCCGCTGCCAGCCCGATGCCCCACACCCGGTCCACGGGACTCGCCTCGACCAGCACGCGATCACCCGTGCCCAGCAGAAACTCCCGCAGCTCGGGATGCGCGCCGAACTTGTGGACACTGCCCTCCACGACGATCCGGAACCGCTCCCGCTCCCATATCGCCTCGTCGAACCCGCGCACGAGCCGCCCGGCCTTCTTCGCCTCGGCGGGATGCGCGGCGGACAGGACGGCCCGCTCCGCCGCCGCGTCCTCGAAGAGCCGGGCTTTGCCCGCCATCATCCAGTGCTCGGCCGTCGCGTACTCCACGCCGTCCACCGTGAACGGCGCCCGCCACCACTGGCTCAGACAGCTCGCCCCGATCCGGCCGTCCGGCCGCGGCCGGTGCCCCCAGAAATGCAGATACTTGACCCTGGCCCCCGCGCGGACCGCCCCGAGCAGGGCGTCCCGGGAATGGACCGCCCCCGTGATCTTCTCCATGCACCCGAGTCTGGCACGCACCACTGACACACCGTCCTGTCCAATGACACACCGTCCTGTCCATGCACGGCGGACTCGACACTTGGTCGACAGATTCCGTCGCGTAACCAAAAATCAACAACGGAATCCCTTGTTGGCATGCCATCCCTCTGTCAGGATCGGCACTCAAATCGAGCCTGAGCCACGCCGGCCCCCTCACGGGGACACGGAGGAGAGCGACATGCACAACCCGGGCAACGCCACCCCGGACCGATTCCCGGCCGAGGAGCGCTACGCGGAGGGCGCGCAGTACATCGCCGGGCGCCTGAGCAGGGGCACCTCCGGCCGGACGCACGCGGTCGTCGACCCGGCGTCGGGCGAGGAGGTGCTCCGGTACGAACTGGCGGGCACGGCCGACGTCGACCGGGCCGTCGCCGCCGCCCGCGCGGCCTTCCCGGCCTGGGCGGCGGCCACACCAGGCGAGCGTTCCGACGCCCTGCACCGTTTCGCCGCGGTTCTGGCCGACCGTGCCGAGGACCTCGCCCGTGCCGAGTCGCTCCAGTGCGGCAAGCCGCTGAAGCTGAGCCGGGAGTTCGACGTCCCGGGAACGATCGACAACACCGCCTTCTTCGCCGGTGCCGCACGGCTGCTCCAGGGCCAGTCCGCCGGTGAGTACTCCGGGGACCACACCTCGTACATCCGGCGCGAGCCCATCGGCGTCGTCGGCTCCGTCGCGCCCTGGAACTACCCCCTCCAGATGGCCGCCTGGAAGGTCCTGCCGGCGATCGCGGCGGGCAACACCATCGTCCTCAAGCCCGCCGAGCTCACCCCGCTGACCTCGCTGCTCTTCGCCCAGGCGGCCACGGACGCCGGGATCCCGGACGGCGTGATCAACATCGTCACCGGCACCGGCAGGGAGGCCGGTGAGCACCTCGTCGGCCACCCCGACGTGGCCATGACCTCCTTCACCGGCTCCACCGCCGTCGGCAAGCGTGTCGCCGAGATCGCCACCGCCACCGTCAAGCGCCTCCACCTGGAGCTCGGCGGCAAGGCGCCCTTCGTGGTCTTCGACGACGCCGACCTGGAGGCCGCCGCCCACGGCGCGGTCGCCGGCGCGCTCATCAACACCGGGCAGGACTGCACGGCCGCCACGCGCGCGTACGTGCAGCGACCGCTCTACGACGCCTTCGTGGAGCGGACGGCGGCGCTCATGGAGACCGTCCGGCTCGGCGACCCGTTCGCCGCCGGCACCGACCTCGGACCGCTGATCTCGCACGTCCAGCGCGACCGGGTCGCCGGTTTCGTCGACCGGGCGCGTGCCTACGCGCGCGTGGTGACCGGCGGAGAAGCGCCGGAGGGCGAGCTGGCCAAGGGCGCCTACTACCGGCCCACCCTCATCGCCGGCGCCGCCCAGGACAGCGAGATCGTCCAGTCGGAGATCTTCGGACCCGTGCTGGTCGTGCTGCCGTTCGACACGGACGACGAGGGCATCGCGCTCGCCAACGACACCCCGTACGGGCTCGCCGCCTCCGCGTGGAGCCGGGACGTGTACCGGGCGAACCGGGCCACGCGCGAGATCAAGGCGGGCTGTGTGTGGGTCAACGACCACATCCCGATCATCAGCGAGATGCCGCACGGCGGCTACAAGTCCTCCGGCTACGGCAAGGACATGTCCGCGTACTCGTTCGAGGAGTACACCCAGATCAAGCACGTCATGTTCGACAACACCGCGGTGGCCGCCAAGGACTGGCACCGCACCGTCTTCGGGGACCGATAGTCGTATGCAGGCCGCCTGACCAACGGCCGTCCACCCTCCGAAAGGGCACCACGCGCATGGAGCAGTACGAGCCCGACCGCCTGTCCCCGGCCCAAGTGGCCGCCATGCGGCGCAGTTTCAGGAACGGCAGGGCCGCCCTCACCCGGCGGTCGCTGCTGCGCGCCTCCGCCGGCGGGGCGCTGGCGGCCGGCGGAATCGGGACGCTGAGCGCCTGCGGCATCCCGGCGGCGGGCAAGTCGCAGGGCGGTGTCCCGGCAGAGGACCACTCGGCCAAGGAGAAGACGGTGAACTTCTCCAACTGGACCGAGTACATGGACGTCGACGACAGCGGCAAGCACCATCCGACGCTGGAGCAGTTCACGAAACGCACCGGCGTCAAGGTCAAGTACACCGAGGACATCAACGACAACAACGAGTTCTTCGGCAAGATCAAGCCGCAGCTCGCCGCGGGCCAGGACACCGGCCGCGACCTGATCGTCCTCACCGACTGGCTGGCCGGCCGCCTCATCCGCCTCGGCTGGGTGCAGAAGCTCGACCCGGCCAACCTGCCGCACGCCTACGCCAACCTGTCGGCCCAGTTCCGCAGCCCCGACTGGGACCCGGGCCGTGCCTACTCGTACGTCTGGCAGGGCATCTCGACCGTCATCGCGTACAACAAGAAGGCCCTCGACGGCGTCGAGGTGAAGTCGCTGTCCGACCTGCTGGACAACCCCAAGCTCAAGGGACGGGTCGGTTTCCTGTCGGAGATGCGCGACAGCGTCGGGATGACGCTGCTCGACATGGGCAAGGACCCGGCGGACTTCACCGCCGACGACTACGACGCGGCCATCGCCCGGCTGCAAAGGGCCGTCGACAAGGGCCAGATCCGCCGCTTCACCGGCAACGACTACACCTCGGACCTGACCAGCGGCGACTTCGCGGCCTGCGTCGCCTGGGCCGGTGACGTCGTCCAGCTCAAGGCGGACAGCCCCGACATCGACTTCCTCATCCCGGACAGCGGCTACATGACGTCGACCGACAACCTGCTGATCCCCAACAAGGCCCGTCACAAGACGAACGCCGAGCGGCTCATCGACTTCTACTACGAGCCGAAACCGGCCGCCGAACTCGCCGCGTACATCAACTACGTCTGCCCCGTCGACGGCGTGAAGGCCGAACTGGCGAAGATCGACGAGGACGCGGCGAACAACCCGCTGATCATCCCCGACAAGGCCATGGCCGCCAAGTCGCACGCCTTCCGCTCGCTGAGCTCGAAGGAAGAGACCGAGTTCGAAGAGAAGTTCGCGAAGCTGACGGGGGCGTGACCACCATGACGAACCAGACAGACCCCACCGGCGACGTCCGCCTCACGGGCATATCCAAGACCTACGGCGCCTTCACCGCCGTCCACCCGCTCGACCTGACCGTGCCGCAGGGCTCCTTCTTCGCCCTGCTCGGCGCCTCGGGCTGCGGCAAGACCACCACCCTGCGCATGATCGCCGGCCTGGAGGAACCTTCCGCCGGGACCGTGGCGCTGGGCGGCCAGGACGTGACCGCGCTCCCGCCGTACAAGCGGCCCGTGAACACGGTCTTCCAGTCGTACGCCCTCTTCCCGCACCTCGACATCTTCGAGAACGTCGCCTTCGGCCTGCGCCGACGCGGCCTCAAGTCGGTGAAGAAGCAGGTCGGGGAGATGCTCGACCTCGTCCAGCTCGGCGAGCAGGCCCGCAAGAAGCCTCACCAGCTCTCCGGCGGCCAGCAGCAGCGCGTCGCCGTGGCCCGCGCGCTGATCAACCACCCCAAGGTGCTCCTCCTCGACGAGCCGCTCGGCGCCCTCGACCTCAAGCTGCGCCGCCAGATGCAGCTGGAGCTCAAGCGCATCCAGACCGAGGTCGGCATCACCTTCATCCACGTCACGCACGACCAGGAGGAGGCCATGACCATGGCCGACACGGTCGCCGTGATGAACGCGGGCCGCGTCGAGCAGCTCGGCTCGCCGGCCGACCTCTACGAGAACCCGCGCACCACCTTCGTGGCCAACTTCCTCGGCACCTCCAACTTCATCGAGGCCGAGGTCGACTCGAAGAGCGGCGGCGAGATCGTGCTGAAGGCGGGCGGCGGCAAGCTCGTGCTGCCCGAGGCGCGGTGTTCCGCCCCCGCGGCCACCGGCGGCAAGGTGCTGGCCGGCGTCCGCCCCGAGAAGATCTCCCTCACCCACGCGGACGACGCCGGCGAGATACCCGCGGGCCGCAACCGCATCACCGGCCGGATCGCCGACTCCAGCTTCATCGGCGTCTCGACGCAGTACGTCGTCGACAGCCCGGTCTGCCCGGACTTCGAGGTCTACGCCCAGAACATCGACCGCGACCCGCGGCTCGTGCCCGGCGCCGAGGTCGTCCTGCACTGGAACCCGGCGCACACCTTCGGTCTGGACGCGGCCCAGGACGCCGACGCCGGAGTGGAAGAGGCGGCCTGATGTCGACACTCACCGAGGCGCCACCGCCGCTCGCGCCGGAAGCGCCCGAGCCGCAGCCCCCGAAGCGCAGGGGCCGTTGGACGCCGTACTGGCTGCTGCTCCCCGGCATCCTCTGGCTGCTGGTCTTCTTCGCGCTGCCGATGGTCTACCAGGCCTCCACGTCCGTGCAGACGGGCTCACTGGAGGAGGGCTACAAGGTCACCTGGCACTTCGCCACGTACTGGGACGCGCTGTCCGCGTACTGGCCGCAGTTCGTCCGGTCGGTGCTCTACGCGGGCACCGCGACGATCCTGTGCCTGCTGCTCGGCTATCCGCTCGCGTATCTGATCGCCTTCCGCGCGGGCCGCTGGCGGAACCTGATCATGATCCTGGTGATCGCGCCGTTCTTCACCAGCTTCCTGATCCGCACCCTGGCCTGGAAGACGATCCTCGCGGACGGCGGCCCGCTCGTCGGCGCGCTCGACACGCTGCACGTCCTGGACGTCACCAACTGGCTCGGCTGGACCGCCGGCGACCGGGTTCTCGCCACACCGCTCGCGGTGGTGTGCGGACTGACGTACAACTTCCTGCCGTTCATGATCCTGCCGCTCTACACCTCGCTGGAGCGCATCGACGGCCGGCTCCACGAGGCCGCCGGTGATCTGTACGCCCGCCCCTGGACGACCTTCCGCAAGGTCACCTTCCCGCTGTCGATGCCGGGCGTCGTCTCCGGCACGCTGCTGACTTTCATCCCGGCCGCCGGCGACTACGTCAACGCCGACCTGCTCGGCTCCACGGACACCCGCATGGTCGGAAACGTCATCCAGACGCAGTTCCTGAGAGTGCTCGACTATCCGACGGCCGCGGCACTCTCCTTCATCCTCATGGCGGCCATTCTCCTCATGGTCACTCTCTACATCCGCAGGTCCGGGACGGAGGATCTGGTCTAAATGCCCTTCGTCAACTGGCTGAAAAGAAATCTCGTCGTCATCGCGGGACTGCTGACGCTCGGCTATCTGCTCCTGCCGAACGTCGTCGTCACGGTGTTCTCCTTCAACAAACCGAAGGGGCGCTTCAACTACGAATGGCAGCAGTTCTCCCTGGACGCCTGGAAGGACCCGTGCGGCGTCTCCGATCTGTGCGGCTCCCTGTCGGTCAGCCTCCAGATCGCGTTCTGGGCGACCCTCGGCGCCACCCTCCTCGGCACGCTGATCGCCTTCGCCCTGGTCCGTTACCGGTTCCGCGCCCGCGGCGCCGTGAACTCGCTGATCTTCCTGCCGATGGCGATGCCCGAGGTCGTCATGGCCGCCTCGCTGCTCACCCTGTTCCTCAACATGGGCGCTCAGCTGGGCTTCTGGACGATCCTCATCGCGCACATCATGTTCTGCCTGAGTTTCGTCGTCACGGCGGTCAAGGCACGCGTGATGTCGATGGATCCCAAGCTGGAGGAGGCCGCGCGGGACCTGTACGCGGGCCCGTTCCAGACCTTCGTCCGGGTCACCCTGCCCATCGCGGCACCGGGAATCGCGGCGGGCGCCCTGCTCGCCTTCGCCCTCTCCTTCGACGACTTCATCATCACCAATTTCAACGCCGGCTCGACCGTCACCTTCCCCATGTTCGTCTGGGGTTCGGCGCAGCGCGGAACGCCCGTTCAGATCAATGTCATCGGCACGACCATGTTCGTCGTCGCCGTGCTGCTCGTCCTGGCTTCCATGGTCGTCGGTAATCGGCGCAACAGACAAAAGGCCTGACCGTAGGGAGTTGACATCATGGCCCCGAGCGCCATGAACCAGCGGAACACATGGATTCGTTCGCTTTCCGACGCCCAGCCGGTCCCGTACTGGCTGGACGACCCCGGCCGGCCCCGCCCGGAACCCGCCCTCACCACCTCCGAGACCTGCGATCTGCTGGTCGTCGGCGGCGGCTACAGCGGACTGTGGACGGCGCTGATCGCCAAGGAACGCGACCCGCAGCGGGACGTGGTGCTGGTGGAGGGCCGCGAGGTGGGCTGGGCCGCCTCGGGCCGCAACGGCGGATTCTGTGCCGCCTCCCTCACCCACGGTCTGCCCAACGGCCTCGCCCGCTGGCCCGGCGAGATCCACAAGCTGCAGGAGCTGGGCGCCCGCAACCTCGACTCGATCGAGGCGGCGGTCGCCCGGTACTCCCTCGACTGCGACTTCGAACGCACCGGCGAGATCGACGTCGCCACCGAGCCCTACCAGGCGGCGGAACTGCGCGACTGGCACGAGGAGACGGCCCGCCGGGGCCTCGCCGGGGACGTCGAGTTCCTGGATGCCGAGGCGGTCCGGGAACAGGTGAACTCACCGACCTTCCAGGCGGGCCTGTGGGACCGCAGGGGCGTGGCCATGCTGCATCCCGCGAAGCTCGCCTGGGGCCTGAAGCGGGCCTGCATGGAGCTGGGCGTCCGCGTCCACGAGCACACCCCCGCCCTCACCCTGAAGCCGTACGGCGCCGGCATGGCCGTACGCACCCCGTACGGCCGGGTCCGCGCCCGCCAGGTCGCCCTCGGCACGAACATCTTCCCGAACCTGGTCCGACGGGTCCGCTCGTACACCGTCCCGGTCTACGACTACGCCCTGATGACCGAGCCGCTCAGCGCCGAGCGGCTGGCCTCGATCGGCTGGAAGAACCGCCAGGGCCTCGGGGACAGCGCCAACCAGTTCCACTACTTCCGCCTGTCCGCCGACAACCGGATCCTCTGGGGCGGCTATGACGCGATCTACCCCTACGGGGGCCGGGTCCGCGCCGAGTACGACGATCGCCCGGAGACCTACGCCAAGCTCGCCGGGCACTTCTTCGCCTGCTTCCCGCAACTGGAGGGCGTGCGCTTCACCCACGCCTGGGGCGGCGCGATCGACACCTGCTCCCGCTTCTCGGCGTTCTTCGGCACCGCGCACCGGCGGAAGGTCGCGTACGCGGCGGGCTACACGGGTCTGGGCGTCGGTGCGACGCGCTTCGGCGCCGAGGTGATGCTGGACCTGCTGTCGGGCGAGCGCACGGAACGCACGGAACTGGAGATGGTCCGCAAGAAGCCCCTGCCCTTCCCGCCGGAGCCCTTCGCCTGGACGGGCATCGCCCTCACCAAGTGGTCCCTGGCCCGCGCGGACGCCCAGGGCGGCCGCCGCAACCTGTGGCTGCGCACGATGGACCGGCTCGGGCTGGGCTTCGACAGCTGAACCGGCGGGGTGTGAGACGGTTCACTCCAACGAGCGGACACAACCCGCGTAATGACCACAAGGAAACCTCCCTCTCCCTCGTGACGCCCTCGGGACGCCCCGCGCGTTCCGCGAGATTCACGAGATGCAGAGATGCACGAGAGAAGGAGGTCCTCCTGATGACCGGTGCGAAGACGGCGGTCGAGTGGCTCGCATCCGTCGCACCCGATCCCGAGGCCTGCCGCTGGGAGTGGGAGCGCAACCCGCTCGGGGTCGCGCTGCTGCCGGCCGGCAGCGCGTGGGACGTGCTCATCCTGCCCGCCGAGCTCGGCTACGCCACGCTCGACGTGCTCACGCGCGTGCTCGACCAGCCGGGCCCCGTGCTCGTCGACTTCGGCGACGCCCGCATGGGGTTCTTCGTGCCGCCGGGCACCGCGGCCCGCTGGCTCGGCACGGGCATCCGCACGGCCGGCCCCGGCACCTGGATCGTCGTGCCGTACCCGGGCCGTTCCTCACCCGGCGGCGTCCGCTGGCTCGTCCCCCCGGACGGCTCGGGCACCCTGACGGACCCAGCCCTGCTGGAACTGGCGATGCACGAGGCGGCGGCGGGGCAGGCGACGGACCACGAGGACTAGGGCTCAACGGGGCTGCTCCGGTGGTCTTGTCCGCCTGAGGAACAGCCACAGCGACGACAGCAGCACCGCGCACAGACACCAGCTGGCCACCACGTCCAGTGGCCAGTGGTAGCCACGGCGGACCAGACCGTAGCTCGTGCCGAGTACGAGGGCGACGCAGGCGATGACGAGGGCGTGGCGGGCGAAGGGGGTGCGCAGCCGGGGGAGCAGGAGCAGGGTCGCGCCGCCGTAGGCGATGGCGGCCGTGGCGGTGTGGCCCGAGGGGTAGTAGCCGGTGGCGGGCGGCACGGCCGGGGTGCCCGGGCGGTCCGTGAGTTCCTTGAGCGGGACGATCAGGGCCGGAACCAGCGCCATGACGAGGGCCGCGGCGATGACGGGCAGCCACCAGCGGTCCGTACCGCGGGTCCGTAGAGCGACGTATCCGAGGGCCACGGCGAGGACCGGGAGCGCGACCTGGAGGTTGCCCAGGTCGGAGAGGGACTCGGAGAGACCGTCCGGGTGGACGAGGGCGCGGCTGACGCGCTCGTCGAGGCGGACGAGCGGACCGTCCGCGACGACCTGCCAGGTGATCAGGGCGAAGAGGAGCGCGGGGATGCCGAGCAGCAGGGCCGACAAGCGTGGGCGCTGCGCGGTGACGGGCTCGTCGAGATCCTGGTTCCCGGAGATCGGCATGGGACTCAGCTTGGCACGGGCACAGATATCCACTGTCCGCCCCGCGACCCAGTGGAGGATCACGTGAACCAGCCCGACAGCGACGACGACGGCCTCTTCGACCACTGTCCGTGGCTCTACGCCGAGCAGGCGTCGCGGGGGCAGCGCGCGGCACAGGAGCAGCGTCAGAAGCGGCTGCTCGACGGAGCGGCGGCGGGGGCGGGGGTGGCGTCCGTACGGCTCGGCGAGGGCTGTTTCGTCGCGGAGACAGCTGCCGTGTACCCGGAGCAGCTGTCCCTGGGCGACCGGTCGTACATCGCGGCCCATGCCTACGTCACCGGCGACATACGCACCGGCGCCGACTGCACGATCAACCCCTTCACCGTGGTGCGCGGCACCGTCACCCTCGGGAACGGGGTGCGCATCGGCGCCCACAGCTCGCTGCTCGCCTTCAACCACGGGACCTCGCCCGACCTGCCGGTCCATCAGCAGCCCGTCACCACCACCGGGATCACGGTCGGCGACGACGTGTGGATCGGCTCCCACGTGGTCGTCGTGGACGGAGTCACCATCGGCGACCACTGCGTCATCGGTGCCGGCGCGGTCGTCACGAAGGACCTGCCGGCGTGGACGGTGGCGGCCGGCAACCCGGCCCGCCGGATCCGCGACCGCCGGGAGCCGCGGGCGGGCGCAACGCGCGGAGCGGCACCGCGCCCTTCCCCGGAAGGGCCGGCGCTCGTCGCTGAACTGTCCGCGTTCGCCACCGCCGCCCGCGCGCAGGCCGCCGATCTGCTCGACCGCTGCCGGCAGCCCGACACCGGCCGGTACGTCGACCGGCCCGGTGCCGAGCCGACCGTGCGGGCGCACTGCGACGCCGTCGAGATCGCCGCGCTGCTGCTCGGTCAGGCGCCTCCCCAACTGCCCGCCGCAGAGCACGCGGCCCGGCTGCGTGCGCTCCAGGACCCCGTCACCGGACTGGTCCCCGAGTTCGCCGCGGCACCGCCGGTCCCCGGCCCCGCCGGGCTGCCCGAGGACGGGGCCTCGGCGTATCACGTGCTGTGCGTGGGCTACGCGCTGGATCTGCTCGGCAGTTCCCTCGCGCACCCGGTCCACACGGTGCGCACCACCACGCCGGAGCAACTGGTCGGGCACCTGGCCGGGCTGCCCTGGCGCGACCGTGCCTGGCACGCCGGGGCGTGGGTCGACTCCTGGGCCACCGCCGCGCACTGGAACCTGCGCCTCGGCACGGAGGCCGCCGCGCCCGGGGCGCTGGAGGCCCTGTTCGGCTGGCTGCACACCCACGCCGATCCCTGGACGGGCATGTGGGGCGCGCCCACCCCCGGGTCCGGACGCCTCCAGATGGTCAACGGCTACTACCGGCTCACCCGCGGCTCCTTCGCCCAGTTCGGCCTGCCCGTGCCGTACGCGGAGCGCGTGGTCGACACGGTCCTCGACCACGCGCGCGACCCCCGCCACTTCGCACGCGGCCGGGAGAACGCCTGCAACGTCCTGGACGTGATCCACCCCTTGTGGCTCTGCGCCCGGCAGACCACCCACCGCGGCGAGGAGGCCCGTTCCTGGGCGTCGGACCAGCTCACCGCCGTGCTGCGCCGCTGGGCCCCGGGCCGGGGCTTCCCCTTCGGCCCCACTCCCGACGGCACCGGCCCGGGCCGTGAACCCGGCCTCCAGGGCACGGAGATGTGGCTCGCCATCGTCTGGCTGCTCGCGGATCTCGTCGGGCTCGCGGACGTCCTGGGATACCGCCCGCGCGGGATCCACCGGCCGGAACCGGCACGGCCCGCCGAAGGAATGGCATGAACCCGGCTCACGACCCGGAAATGGAGGTCGGCCGCCCCGGAACAGGGGGGGTAGTTCCGGGGCGGCCGTCCGGACCGGAACGTCGCGCGCCCCGGGGGGTTTGGGGCGGGCGACTGTCCGATCGGTGAGGAGATCCAGAGCCTCAGGCTCCGGTTGTGTGCGCGAGGGCACGACCAGGTCGAAGCTGGGGAGGCCTCGGCCTGATGTCACCCACAGTCCCCTGTGGGCGGGGTGTATCTCTCATCTGGGTAGAACCTACGACAGGGGCAGGGCGCAGGACAGGCCGTAGGGCCCCCTGTCATCCACCTCGCACACCTTCTTCACACGCTCTGCCGCTCACCGCCCCGGTAGCGGAACCGGGGCGGCTCACCTGCCCGGACGGTGGCTCAGATGCGCGCGACGGCGGTTCAGATGCGGGAGAAGGCCTGCTCGATGATGTCGAGGCCCTCGTTCAGCAGGTCCTCGCCGATCACCAGCGGGGGCAGGAAGCGGAGTACGTTGCCGTAGGTGCCACAGGTCAGGACCAGCAGGCCCTCGGCGTGGCACGCCTTGGCGAGCGCGGAGGTCGCCTCCGGGTTCGGCTCCTTGGTGGCACGGTCCTTGACGAGCTCGATGGCGATCATCGCGCCGCGGCCGCGGACGTCGCCGATGACGTCGAACTTCTCGGCCATGGCGGTGAGACGGGCCTTCATGACCGCCTCGATGTTCTTCGCCCTGGCGTTGAGGTCGAGCTCCTTCATCGTCTCGATCGAGCCGAGGGCGCCCGCGCAGGCGACCGGGTTGCCGCCGTAGGTGCCGCCCAGACCGCCGGCGTGCGCCGCGTCCATGATCTCGGCGCGCCCGGTCACGGCGGCGAGCGGCAGGCCGCCGGCGATGCCCTTGGCGGTGGTGATCAGGTCCGGGACGATGCCCTCGTCCTCACACGCGAACCACTGGCCCGTACGGCAGAAGCCGGACTGGATCTCGTCGGCGACGAAGACGATGCCGTGGTCGGAGGCGAACTTGCGGATCGCCGGCAGGAAGCCCTTGGCCGGCTCGATGAAACCGCCTTCGCCGAGCACCGGCTCGATGATGACCGCCGCGACGTTCTCCGCGCCGACCTGCTTGCTGATCTGGTCGATGGCCTGCGCGGCGGCCTCGGGGCCGGCGTTCTCAGGACCGGTCGGCCAGCGGTAGCCGTACGCCACGGGCACGCGGTACACCTCGGGCGCGAACGGCCCGAAGCCGTGCTTGTACGGCATGTTCTTGGACGTCAGCGCCATGGTCAGGTTGGTGCGCCCGTGGTAGCCGTGGTCGAACACCACGACGGCCTGCCGCTTCGTGTACGACCGCGCGATCTTCACGGCGTTCTCGACGGCCTCGGCGCCGGAGTTGAACAGCGCGCTCTTCTTGGCGTGGTCACCCGGGGTCAGCTCGGCGAGCGCCTCGGCGACCTCGACGTACCCCTCGTACGGCGTGACCATGAAACAGGTGTGGGTGAAGTCGGCGAGCTGCGCGGAGGCCCGGCGTACGACGGCCTCGGCGGAGGCACCGACGGAGGTCACGGCGATGCCCGACCCGAAGTCGATCAGCCGGTTCCCGTCGACGTCCTCGATGATCCCGCCCCCGGCCCGCGCGGTGAACACGGGCAGCACGGACCCCACACCCTGCGCGACCGCGGCGGTACGGCGGGCCTGCAACTCCTGCGACTTCGGTCCGGGAATGGCGGTGACGACGCGACGCTCCTGCGGAAGTGCGGTCATGCGGGGCTCCTGGGGTGGTGCGGACGAATGTGTACAGCCACTTCGCTTCTTTTCTCGCAGGCTAGGGCGGGGGGAGGGGGGTGGGCATGCTCCATGTGGGCGTTGTCAGGTGGGCGTGTTGTCCGTGGTGGATATGGCGATGCGGACGGGACTGGCGCCGCCGGGGACGGAGACGACGCAGTGGCGGTGCGGATGGCCCGCGATCCAGAGCTGGGTGGCCCCTGTGTCCAGCTGCGTGTGCGGCGGGGGCTGCAGAGTGCGGTCGCCGACGTGAATGAGCTGCGCCTTTCCACGGCTGCGAATCTCACAGTCGACCAGGCGCCAGGTGTGCCCGGCGAGGGTCCGGGCCATGCGGCGGTTGGTGACGATCAGGAAGACATGGAGCGGGAGCAGAGTCACCTCGAACAGCAGGGCCACACCGAACAGGCCCGCCTTGTCGCTGTCCCCGTCGGCGACCACGGCGATCTGCACGGCGAGGACAGCCGGCCAGACGAGGACGAGAGCGATGACGAGGCGGGCGAGGCGGCGGCGCATTGTGCGTGCCGTGGGCGGATGGGAGAGGGCGTTGCGGGACGGGTGCGGGAGGGGCACGTCCGTCCGGGTGGGGTGCTCGGGCAGCAGCGAATGCCGCAGGTACTGGTGGCGCAATCGGCGTGGGACCTGCTCCGTGGCGCGGGACGCGGCGATGACCACCTCGTCGCCGGGGAGGCCGCAGTACCAGAGCCGGGCGATCTGCGCCCGGCGCTCGGCGGAGGCGTTCGGCTTCATACGACGGAGCCACCACAGGGGCGCGCGGATGATCAGCGGTAGCTGCCGTTCGGGTGCGGCTGGGTCGGGGACCTCGAACCAGGCGGCGCTCACGTCCCGGGCCTTCGGGTGGTCCGAGATGCCGCGTGGCGGGTCTTCTGCGATCTGCCAGGGATGGGCTCGCAGGAGCCGCCGCACCCGCCAGGCGTTCGGCAGCTCGGCCAGGACCTGTAGAGGTACGCCGAAGGCGCTGTAGGCGAAGAACGCGACGGTCAGCAAGACCACCTGCTCGCGCACCGCGACGGTGGTGCCCGCGTACCAGACCCACCAAGCCGCGCAGAGGCCGACCGACAGCAGGCTCCTGACCGTCTGCCGCCACCAGGCCCCGCGCGTCGCCGTATCGTTCCAGGCCACGCTGGCGGTGTGCGGGAAGTCTTGGACGCTCGAGGGGAGTTGCTCGGTCACCGGGGAGTCTCCGTCCGCTGCTGCGCGCCCTGAGGGGAAGTCATGACCATATCCGGAGCACGTCGGTCCGCTCTGTCGGCCGTGTAAGCGGTGAACTCCCCAGGGGAGGGCGTTAGATTGGCTCGCTGATGGTGGACGCAGCGGCTGGTCAGGGGGCAAAGGCGATGGACAGCGACGGGACGCAGGAGGCGCGGGGTACGCATGCGAACCCGGTGCCGCGTCCGGCGGGGCCGCCGGAGATGCCCGCGGCGCCGCCGAACGGGTCCACCGTGCCGCCCCGACCGACCCGGGCGCCCGGGGTGCCTCCGATGCCGGACGGGTCCTCCTTTCTGACGTGGCTGCGTACGCCGCGGCCCGAGGCGCCACCCGGCGTGTGGCGGTTCGGGCATCGGCCGCGGCCCGCGGAGGAGCCGGAGCGGACCCCGGGCCGGCAGTTGGTCAGTGGAGCGTTGATCGCCTTCCTCGTCGGCTGGCTGATCTGGTCGCTGTTGTGGAACGGATACCTCGGCAGCTGGTGGCTCCTGCCCCTTTACGCGATGATCCCCGAGTCCTGGGCCGAACCTCACAGCTTCACCGCCGTTGTGGTCGTCTACGCCTACTACACACTGATCGCGCTCGTGATCATGGTCGGAGTCGGCCGGCTCGGACGGTGGGGTGAGATCTGGCGGCGCTACGGTCCGCCCGCCTGGCGCCGGTCCGTACCCGAGCACCAGCGGCCACCCGCCCCGCCGGAGGACCCCGCTGAATGGCCCGCCCTGCGCGCCGCCGGCGCCGTCGACGTCGCCGAGCGGCTTGCCGCCGATGCGCGGGCCGGGCTCATGCGGGACGTCGACCATGCCCGGATCGCCCGTGCCTGGCAGGGCGTCCGCAGTGGGCGGCACAGTCTGGCCACCTTCAGCGGTGCCGTGCTCAAGGACGGCGCAGCCGCCTGTCTGCACCCCTCCGGCGCCCGCGACCTGCCCAGCCGGCTGGCCCGGCACGATCTGCTCACGGGGCAGGTGCGGCTGGGCACCAGTGCCGACGACCCGCGTAATCCGTACGCCTACCGCGGCACCGGCCTCGCTCTCGGCCCCGAGCTGCTCGGTACCTCGCTGCTCGCCGTCGGCCCCGCCGGTTCCGGCAAGACCGGTACCGTCGTGCGGCCGCTCGCCGAGTCGTTGTGTCTGCACGCTCTCGCCGGGCGGGCCGCTGTCGTCGTGGTCGGGGCGGCGGGGGCCGGGCTCGGGCCGGTCGACGCGTATGACGTCGTCGTGCGGATCGGGAACCAGGAGTCCGAATACGACCTGGATCTGTACGGAGGGACCGGCGACCCGGACGAGGCCGCGGCTGTGCTCGCCGAGGCGCTGGTGGGGGACCTCGCCGATCCGCATCCGGGCAGTGACAGCAGGCGTTCCACGACCGTCCTCGCGCAGTTGCTGGGGCCGTTCCGGGCCGTGCACGGGCGTTTCCCGTCCGTGCCGGAGCTGCGGCAGCTGCTGGACGGGGCGCCGGGGCCGCTGGCCGCGCTGCGGCAGGGGCTGCAGGACGCCGGGCAGGAGTCGCTGCTGCGGGAACTGGATGCCCGGGAGCGGCAGATGGGGCAGCCGGGTGATGTCGGCGGGGTGCTCGCGGACCGGGTCGCGCTGCTCGACCGGCCCGCGTTCGCCTCCTTCTTCGACACCTCGGGGACCACTCGGCCCTTCACCCTCAAGGCCCTCGACCATCCCGTACGGGTGCGGATCGACCTGCCCGAGCGCGGGCACGCCGACGCCTCCCGGATGCTGGCGCGGCTGGTGCTCGCGCAGTTCACGGCGAGTGTCGCCGTACGGGAGGACCGGTCGCTGTTCGCCTGTCTGCTGCTCGACGACGCGACCGGCGTGGTGACGCCCGAGGCCGTGCGCGGCATCCAGCGGCTGCGCTCGGGCAACGCCGGGGTCGTGCTGACCCTGCGGACGCTGGACGACGTACCCCGGCCTCTGCGCGGGCCCCTGCTGGGGGCCACCGGCTGCCGGATGGCGCTGGCGGGGCTCACCCCGTGGGACGGGCAGGACTTCGCCGAGGTGTGGGGCAAGGAGTGGACCGAGGCCCGGGACGTCACCGACCGGCAGATCATCGCGGAGACGCCCGCGGGCAAGGCCGCGCACATGCTGCGCCGGGTGATCACCGGCAAGGCCCCGACCGCACGGGCGGTGACCGTGCGCCAGGTCGAACGGGAGCGCTGGTCCGCCTCCGAGCTGGCCCACGCAGTGCCGGCCGGGCACGCGGTGCTGTCGCTGACCGATGTGAAGGGCGAGCACGCGCCGCCGCTGCTGGTGGATCTCCGGGGCTGACCGGGCTCACAGAGCTCGCTGGGCTGACCTCTTCCGGCCGGTGCGGGTACGCGGGGACCGTACGGTGAGGCAGAATCGTCACAGGTCGTTCATACGCGACGGCCAAAAGAGCACAAAGATCACACAGCCCTGACGCAGACCTGAAGGCCTCATGCCCCCGACGCTCGCCTCGCTCGTCCACCACTCCGCGCTGAGACTCACCGTGCGGGCGGGCGAAGACCGCCTCGACGTGCCGGTCCGCTGGGCGCACGTCAGCGAGCTCGCCGACCCCGTCCCCTATATGGAGGGCGGGGAACTGCTGCTGGTCACGGCGCTCAAACTGGACGCCGAGGACCCGGAGGCCATGCGCCGCTACGTACGGCGGCTGGCCGGGGCCGGCGTGGTCGGGCTCGGCTTCGCCGTCGGCGTCAACTACGAGGAGATCCCCAAGGCGCTCGTCGACGCGGCCGAGGAGGAGGGCCTGCCGCTGCTGGAGGTGCCGCGCCGCACCCCGTTCCTCGCCATAAGCAAGGCCGTGTCCGCCGCGATCGCCGCGGACCAGTACCGGGCCGTCACGGCCGGGTTCGCCGCCCAGCGGGAGCTGACCCGGCAGGCGCAGACGGGCGGACCGGAGGGGCTGCTGGCCGCGCTGGCCTCGCAGGTCGACGGCTGGGCCGCGCTGTACGACGCCTCGGGCGCCGTCGTCGCCACGGCACCGGAGTGGGCCGGGCGGCGGGCCGCGCGGCTCACCGGCGACGTACAGCGGCTGGGGGAGCGGCCCGCGCCCGCCTCCTCGGTGGTCGGCGGGCCGGAGAACGAGGACCGGGTCGAGCTGCACAGCATCGGCACGGGCCGGCGCCCCCGGGCGGCCCTCGCCGTTGGCACGGCCGCCGCCCTCGGCACCGCCGAGCGCTACGCCGTCCACTCGGCCATCGCGCTGCTGACCCTCACCACGGAACGCTCCCGGTCCCTCCAGGCGGCCGAGCAGCGGGTCGGCACGGCCGTGCTGCGCATGCTGCTGGCCGGGGAGCCCGACCACGCGCGTGCGGTCGCCGGGGACCTCTACGGCGGTCTGCTGGACGCGCCGTTCCGGATGCTGGTCGCGGAACGGGTGCCGGTGTCGGCCTCGGCCGCGCTGGCCCGTGCCGAGGCCCACGCGGACGCCCCGGCCGCCGACCGGCCCTCCGCTGCCGCGCTCGCCGCGGCCGACACGAACGGCGATCCCCTCGCGGCGCTCGCCGACGTCATGGAGTCCGCCGCGGCCCGGGCCGGCGAGGCCGTCCTCGTCGTGCCGGAGGGCGAGCGGCTGGTGGTGCTGGCCGCGGACGGCGGTGCCGCCGCGGCGGCCTGCGGGGAGTACGCGAGAGCGCTGGAGTCGGCCCGGGCCGGCGTACGCGAGAAGGTGCCGGGCGGCGAGGACGACGAGCTGGTCGTGGGCCTGTCGGCGCCGGCCGGGCCGATCGCGGCGTCCGCCGCGTACAAGCAGGCCGAACAGGCGCTGTCGGTGGCGCGGCGGCGCGGGCGCGTCCTCGTGGAGCACGAGCAGATGGCGGCCGGATCCGTACTGCCGCTGCTCGCGGACGACGCGGTACGGGCCTTCGCCGACGGGATGCTGCGGCCGCTGTACGAGCACGACGCCACGGGCCGCGGCGACCTCGTCGCCTCCCTGCGCGCCTGGCTGTCCCGGCACGGCCAGTGGGACGCGGCGGCGGCCGACCTCGGCGTCCACCGCCACACCCTCCGCTACCGCATGCGCCGGGTCGAGGAGATCCTCGGCCGCTCCCTGGACGACGCCGACGCGCGGATGGAGCTCTGGCTCGCCCTGAAGGCGACCAGCTCCGAGTAGCCAAACCGTAGTGTCCCCGCCCCTTATTGCTACGCCCCGGACAAACGACCTTCGGCCACCTCGCCCCTACCGTGGAACCGCAGCACAGACCACCCCCGACGCCGAAGGGCCGGAACCCACATGCCCAAGAAAACTGTGGCAGCCACGCACGCCTTCTGGCTCGCCGGCCGTGAGGCCGCCGGCGAGGACACCTTCGACGTCACCTCCCCGTGGGACGGGCGGCTCGTCGGCAAGGTGAGCGTGCCGACGGACGCGCAGGTCGAGGAGGCCGTGGCCGCCGCGTACGCCGTGCGGGACGAGTTCGCCGCCACCCCGGCCCACGTCCGGGCCGCCGCCCTCGACCACGTCAGCAAGCGCCTCGTCGAGCGCACCGAGGAGATCGCCCGGCTCATCTCCGCCGAGAACGGCAAGCCGCTCAAGTGGGCGCGCGGTGAGGTCGGCCGGGCCGTGTCCGTGTTCCGCTTCGCGGCCGAGGAGGCCCGGCGGTTCAACGGCGGCGAGGCGCAGCGGCTCGACACCGACCTCGGCGGACAGGGCCGGCTCGCCCTCACCCGCCGCTTCCCGAAGGGCGTGGTGCTCGGTATCGCGCCCTTCAACTTCCCGCTCAACCTCTGTGCCCACAAGGTCGCCCCGGCCATCGCCGCCGGCGCGCCGATCATTCTCAAGCCGGCCCCGGCGACGCCGCTGTCCGGCCTGGTGATCGGCGAGCTGCTGGCCGAGACCGAACTGCCCGCGGGCTCCTGGAGCATCCTGCCGGTCGCCAACGACAAGATGCCTGCCCTCGTGCAGGACGAGCGCCTGCCCGTGATCTCCTTCACCGGCTCCGAGAAGGTCGGCTACGCGATCATGGACTCGGTGCCGCGCAAGCACTGCACCCTGGAGCTGGGCGGCAACGGCGCGGCCGTCGTCCTCGCCGACTGGGCGAGCGACGAGGACCTGGACCGGGCGGCGAACCGCATCGCCACCTTCTCCAACTACCAGGGCGGCCAGTCCTGCATCTCCGTCCAGCGGGTCATCGCGGACGCCTCCGTGTACGACCGGCTGCTGCCGCGCATCGTCGCCGCCGTCGAGGCCCAGGTCACCGGCGACCCGGGCGACGACGCGACCGACGTCGGCCCGCTGGTCAGCGAGGACGCCGCCAAGCGCGTGGAGGCGTGGGTCCAGGAGGCGGTCGACGCCGGTGCCGCGCTGCTCACCGGTGGCAAGCGCGACGGCGCCTCGTACGCCCCGACGGTGCTGGCCGGCGTACCCGCCGACGTCACGCTCTCCTGCGAGGAGGTCTTCGGGCCGGTCCTCACCGTGCAGAAGGTGAACGGCGAGGCCGAGGCCTTCGCCGCCGTCAACGACTCCAAGTACGGCCTGCAGGCGGGCGTCTTCACCCACGACCTCCAGACCGCGTTCCGGGCCCACCGGGCCCTGGAGGTCGGCGGCGTCGTCGTCGGCGACGTGCCGTCCTACCGCGCCGACCAGATGCCGTACGGCGGCGTCAAGCAGTCCGGCGTCGGCCGGGAGGGCGTGCGGTTCGCCATGGAGGACTACACGTACGAGCGCGTGATGGTCCTCACCGGCCTCGCCCTCTAGCTCATGGGAACCATTTTCATATAGGCTCTGCGAAGAGGCCCGGCACCGATGCCTTCCGGTGCCGGGCCCCTTCTTTACGCCGGCCTGCTCCGGACCCTCAACCGGAGAAGCCGACGTGCGCGAGCCGCAGCGGGCCGCGCAGTCTCAGGTGCACGTCGTGCACGCCCGCGGCGGCGACGGACGCGCCGAGCGAGACGTAGTCGTACGGGCCTGACGTGGGCGTGGCGGTCGACAGCACCGCGAGCGCCGGACCGCCGTCGAGGGACAGCTCGACCGTGCCCTCACCGGCCACCTCCACCCTCACCTCGTCGATACCGCGCCCGAAGTCGCAGCGCCGGTAGACCAGTTCGCCCGTGGCCCCGCCCGCCGGCGTCACCGCGTCGCCCGACACCTTCGTACGGTCGACGATCTCGATGCCGCTCTGCTCGTCGAAGCCGGCCGCGGCCAGTCCGCGTGCGACGACCGGGCGGGGCAGGGCGGGCTCGCCGTCGAGCGTGACGGTCGTCCGCAGCCGGACGTCCTCGCTGGAGGCCCCGGCCAGCAGCTCATGCGCGCCCGGCTCCGGACGCCACCGGTCCTGGGCCACGTCCCAGAACGCGAAGGCGGACAGTGGGACCTCGAAGCTCAGGGCGGCCGTCGCGCCGGGGGCGAGGGTGACGCGGCGGTGGTCCAGCAGCTCGCGGCGGGGGCGCGGCACGGTCGGGTGCACGGCCCGGGTGTAGAGCTGGGCGACCTCGTCGGCGGTGACGTCTCCGGTGTTGGTGACCGTGAAGGAGACGTGCACCGACCCGTCCGCCACCCGGGCCGTCAGACCGTCGTACGCGAACGACGTGTACGACAGGCCGTGCCCGAAGGGGAACAGGGGCGTGCCCTCGAAGTACAGGTACGTCTGCCGGCTCCCGATCACGTCGTAGTCGAGGAGGCCGGGCAGGTCGGCGTCGTCGGCGTACCAGGTCTGCGGGAGGCGGCCGGCGGGGGAGGCGTCGCCGGCCAGCACCCGGGCCAGGGCGGTGCCGGCCGCCTGGCCGCCGTGCGCCGTCCACAGCACGGCCGGCAGGTCCGCCGGGTCGACGGCGTACGGGTAGGCGGAGACCAGCGCCAGCACGGTCGCCGGGTTCGCCGCGCGGGCGGCCCGCAGCAGCCGCTCCTGGTGCCCGGGCAGCCGCAGGGTCGTACGGTCCTCGGTCTCGCGGCCGTTGATGTGCGGGTCGTTGCCCGCCACCACCACGACCACGTCGGCCCGCGCGGCGGCCCGCGCCACCGCCTCCTCGCCGCGCTCGGCGACGACCAGCTCGAACACCTCGGGAGCTTCGTCGGCAACCTTCACGCCGTCGGCGGAGACACACACGTGGCGACCCGTTCCCAGGTGCTTCAGGAGGTGCCCGTTCCCGTGCGGTTCCAGACGGAACGTCTCCTGGACGACCCAGCCGCCCGGCTGGTCGGCGGAGGCGCGGACGCGGCCGTCGTCGGCGACCGAGAGATAGCGGCCGTCGGGCGCGCGCAGGGTCAGCACGCCCTCGCCCCAGTCGACCAGCGCCAGTTCGGTGCCGGTCGCGTCGGTGGTGAGCGCGGGCAGGTCGGTGCGGCCCGCGAGCAGCGCCGGGTCGAGCGCGCCCTCGGCGCCGCGCACCTCGTCGGCGGCGTCCTCGGCCACCGGTACGTGCACGAAGGCGCCCGCGGAGGTCTTCAGCCGGACCCGGTCCACGCCCTCGGCAAACTCCACCCGCTCGGCGCCGAACCGCTCGTACAGACCCTCCAGCGGGGTCGAGCGGTGGATGAGCGTGCCGCTGTACCAGTCGAGCTTGCACTCGTCGGCGAGCAGACCGACCACCGCGACCCGGGTGTCCGGGGCGAGCGGCAGCACGCCGTCGTTCTTGAGCAGCACGATCGCCTGCTCGGCGGCCTCCTGCGCCAGCGCGCGGTGCGCCGGGGTGTCGAACTCGCCGGTGGCGCCGTGCGGGTCGTACTCCGGGTCGAACTCACCGAGGCGGAAGCGGACCGAGAGCTGCCGGCGGACGGCGGTGTCGATGTCGGCCTCGGTCAGCAGCCCCCGCTCCAGGGCGCCACGCAGACGCCCGGTCATCTGCGAGGAGTCCGTGCCGTGGTCCGTGAAGCTGTCGACGCCCGCCACGAGGGAGGCCGCCGTCGCTTCCTCGTGCGTGTCGAAGTAGTGCTCGGAGTCGACCAGGTTGCTCGGCGCGCCCGCGTCGGAGCAGACCAGCAGGTCCTCGTCGGTCCAGCTGCGCAGATGCGTGCTCAGGTAGGGGGAGACGTGGTTGGGCCGGCCGTTGACCAGGTTGTACGCCGGCATCACCCCGGCCACCGCGCCCGCCTCGACGGTCTCGCGGAAGGCCTTCAGGTCGTACTCGTGCAGCACGCGCGGGCGTACGGAACTCGACGTCGTGGAGCGGTCCGTCTCGTTGTTGTGGGCGAGCCAGTGCTTCAGCACCGGCGCGGTGCGCCAGTAGGTCGGGTGGTCGCCGCGCAGGCCGTGCGTGTAGGCGGTGGCGATCGCCGAGGTGAGCTTCGGGTCCTCCGAGTAGCCCTCCTCGTTGCGGCCCCACAGGGGGTGGCGCAGCAGGTTGACCGTCGGGGCCCAGACGTTGAGGCCGACCCGGTCGTCCTTGGCGCGCATCGCACGGATCTCCTTGGACACCGCGTCGCCGACGCGCCGCACCAGCTCCGGGTTCCAGGTGGCGCCGAGGCCGACCGCCTGCGGGAAGACCGTCGCCGGGCCCATCCAGGCCACGCCGTGCAGGGCCTCCTGGCCGGTACGGAAGGCGGCGATGCCGAGCCGTTCGACGGCGGGCGCGAACTGGTGCAGGAAGGCGATCTTCTCCTCCGGCGTGAGCCGCGACAGGAGGTCGTCGATCCGCTTCGCGAACGGCAGACGCGGATCGCGGAACGGCGGACTGGGCGGCGGGTGTGCGGTCACGTGGGAATCCCTTTGCGGTGGAGCGGCAAGTCCCTTTCGAAGCGCTTCGATGCTGGGTCGACGACGGGTCGGGTGTCAAGAGACCGGTGTCGTCCCTTCAAGCCGTGCATGAGGAACGGTCCCCTCTCATGCCTTCGAGGAAGTTTGGGGACGACCCTTGTGCACCCCTGGGCGTTCACTTAACCTCACAGCAACATCGAAGCGCTTCGACTACGAAAGCCCCTGCTGGGTCGAAAGCTCGCTTCGGCTCAGCCAGTTCCACTCGAGACACCGCAGCCGACGGCCCACCGCCGGGTGTCCTGGTGCGCCATGAAGGGTTGACGCAATGACGCCGAACGCCGCCTCCGCCTCCTCCGGACCGAGCCGGAGAAGTTTCCTCGCCTCCACGGCGGTCGCCACCGCAGCGGTGGCCGGTGGGATGCCGCTGCTCGCCGCCTGCGGCGGGTCGGACAGCGGGTCGAAGGACGGCACCACGTCCGGTAAGAGCGCCAAGAAGCTGCTGCCGGCCTACGTCGCCAGCAACATGGTCTCGCCGGACATCCCGTCCAGGAACGGCTCGGCCATGGGCTTCACCAGCAAGCTCGACCTCGCCGCCCTCAAGACCTCGGTGCCGAAGAAACTCGGCAAGGGCAGCTCCATCAAGATCATGTCGCCGTTCTGGGGTTCGCCGCCGAAGGGCGACAACGCCTACTACAAGGCGATGAACGATCTGATCGGCGTCGACATCACGTGGCAGAACCAGGACGGCAACACCTACGACGAGAAGCTGGGCGCGGTGCTCGCCTCCAGCGACCTGCCGGACGTGGTGGTCATCCCCAGCTGGAACATGGGCGGCAAGATACCCAGCGCCATCATCAGCAAGTTCGCCGACCTCGGCCCGTACCTGTCCGGGGATGCGATCAAGAAGTACCCGAACCTCGCGGCCATCCCGAGCGGCGCCTGGCAGTACTCCATCTTCGGCGGCAAGCTGCGTGGCCTGCCGCAGCCGGCCCCCTCCGTCGTCGGCATCGTGCCCTTCTACCGCAAGGACGTCTTCGACAAGGAGGGCTACGAACTCCCCAAGTCCCCGGACGAGTTCCTCGCTCTCGCCAAGGAGATCACCCGGCCCACGGCCAAGGTGTGGGCCTGCGACGACATGAAGTGGAGCGCCTTCAACTTCTTCGGTGTGCTCTCCGGCAGCGAGAAGCCGCTCGGCTGGAACCTGACCGACGGCAAGATGATCTACCGGGTCGAGACGGAGGAGTACCTCGAAGCGCTGGAGTGGACGCGCAAGCTCTACGCGGCCGGTGTGGTCCACCCCGACGCCAAGGCGGCGAACCAGGGCACCGCGGGCGACCGCTTCACCGCCGGCCAGGTGCTGATGTACAACCAGAACATCTCGGACTGGTGGGGCAAGATGGCCGAGCAGGCGGGCCAGAAGACCGACTTCCGCATCTCCGGCATGGACATCTTCGGCGCCGACGGCGGCGACCCCACGCTGTGGGCCGGCTCGCCCGCCGGCATTTTCGCCTTCGTCAACAAGAAGGCCTCCAAGGCCGTCATCGAGGACATCCTGGCCGCCGCCAACGTCACCGCCGCCCCGTACGGCACCAAGGAGTACATGCTCACCAAGTACGGGGTGGAGGGCACGCACTACACCGTCGAGGACGGGGTGCCCACCAAGAACGACAAGGGCAACCAGGAGGTCATGAACGCCTACGAGATGATCGCCAGCCCCGCCCCGACCATCGCGCACCCGGACCTCCCGGACATCGCGAAGGAGCAGGTGGAGTGGCAGCAGCGGATGGGCGCCTTCACCAAGAAGTCCACCTTCTGGGGCATGCAGATCACCGAGCCCGCCCGCTACACCAACCTCTCCAACGACTTCGAGCAGCTGGAGGACGACGTCGTCCGCGGCCGCAAGAAGATCAGCGATGTGCAGCAGGCCGTCTCCGACTGGAAGAAGCAGGGCGGCGACAAGCTGCGGGACTGGTACCAGAAGCTGCACGACACCAACGGTTCCGCGCAGTGACCCGGCGCTGAGGCAAGGAGAAGCCCGTGTCCAACAGCACGGTGCCTCGCAGCAGGGCCGAGGCGGAGACCACCGAGACGGCTTCCCGGGCGGCGGACGCCACCGGGAAGCAGCCGGGGAAGCAGAAGCTCTCCGGCAGACTGAGCCTCAGGCTGAGGTTCCGCCGCGACCGCACGCTGATCCTGATGACGCTGCCGGCCGTCGCGCTGGTCCTGGTCTTCAATTACATCCCGATCCTGGGCAACGTCGTCGCCTTCCAGGAGTACGACCCGTACGTCAGCGACAACGGCTTCGTCGCGATGCTGGAGAGCCCCTGGGTGGGCGTCGAGCAGTTCCAGCGGATCTTCGCGGACTCGGCGTTCTGGGACGCCGTGCAGAACACGCTCGTGCTGTTCGGCCTCCAGCTGGTGCTGTTCTTCCCCATCCCGATCGTGCTCGCGCTGCTCATCAACAGCGTGATCAGGCCCCGGATCCGGGCGGTGTCTCAGGCGATCCTGTACCTGCCGCACTTCTTCTCCTGGGTGCTGGTGATCACCGTCTTCCAGCAGATC
This sequence comes from Streptomyces afghaniensis, assembly GCF_044327915.1. Classification (NCBI taxonomy): domain Bacteria; kingdom Bacillati; phylum Actinomycetota; class Actinomycetes; order Kitasatosporales; family Streptomycetaceae; genus Streptomyces; species Streptomyces afghaniensis. Next base: position 62,775 of record NZ_JBIRGJ010000012.1, on the reverse strand, counting down.
TTCGGCGGGGCGGGCATCATCGCGCAGACCCTGCGCCGGCACGGCTACGAGGGCTTCGACCTCATGACCGACCCGGGGATCTTCAAGTTCCTGGTGACCGCGGAGGGCGTCTGGAAGGACGCGGGCTGGGGCGTCATCGTCTTCCTCGCCGCCCTGGCCTCCGTGAGCCCCGACCTGTACGAGGCGGCGGCCATGGACGGGGCCGGGCGCTGGCGGCGGATGTGGCACGTCACGCTGCCCGCGCTGCGGCCCGTGATCGCCCTGCTGCTGGTACTGCGGGTCGGTGACGCGCTCACCGTCGGCTTCGAGCAGATCCTGCTGCAACGCGACGCGGTGGGACCGGGGGCGGCGGAGGTCCTCGACACCTATGTGTGGTGGAACGGCGTCCGCAACCAGGACTTCAGCTATGCGGCAGCGGCCGGACTGATCAAGGGCGTGGTGAGCGTGGCCCTCGTCCTCGCCGCGAACAAGGTGGCCCACTTCATGGGCGAGCAGGGGGTGTACAAGAAGTGACCACCGTCATCGACAAGGCCGCCCTCGACGAGGCGGCGCGCGAACCCCGCTGGTGGGAGGCTCCGCCGAGGCCCGTCTGGGAGGACGAGCCCAGCAAGGCCGGGGTCGCGGGCAAGGGCATCGTCCTGGCCGCCGCCTGCCTCGCCGTCCTGTTCCCGCTGTGGATCGTCATCGTCACCAGCCTGTCCTCGAAGCAGACCATCACCGAGGCCGGCGGGCTCGTGGTGATCCCGAAGGACATCACCTTCGTCGCCTACCAGGAACTGCTGAGCGGCGGGCAGGTGACCCGGGCCGCGATCGTCAGCGTGTGCGTCACGCTGGCCGGCACGGTGTTCTCCATGGCGGTGTCGGTGCTGGCCGCCTACGGCCTGTCCCGCAGCGGATCGCTGGGGCACCGATGGCTGCTGATGACCCTGCTCGCGACGATGTTCTTCGGGGCCGGGCTCATCCCGACGTATCTGCTGGTGCAGTCCCTGGGCCTGACCGACACGTATCTCGCGCTGATCCTGCCGAGTGCGGTGAGTGTCTTCAACATCCTCGTACTGCGTGCGTTCTTCATGGGCATCTCGCCGGAGCTCATCGACAGTGCGCGCATCGACGGGGCGGGAGACTGGCGGATCCTCTGGCGGATCGTCATGCCGCTCTCGCGGGCCGTCATCGCGGTGATCACACTGTTCTACGCGGTGGGGTACTGGAGTGCCTGGTTCAACGCGTCGATCTACCTGAGCGACCAGGACATGATGCCGCTGCAGAACGTCATGATCCAGCTGGTGCAGAAGCAGGAAGCGCCGGTCGGGGTGAGCCAGGCGATCAAGACCGGGCAGATCTCCGCGCTGGCGATCCAGATGGCCGTGATGGTGATGGCGTTGCTGCCGGTGGCCGTGATCTCGCCGTTCGTCCAGAAGCACTTCAAGAAGGGCATGCTCACCGGGGCCGTAAAGGGCTGACCGTAGGGCTGTCGGTTGTTCGTCGTCTGCGGCTGCCTCGTGGCTCGTCGCGCAGTTCCCCGCGCCCCTGAGGGCATCCACGTCCCCCTCTTTGCATGAACCGAGGTATGTCATGAGCACGTTTCACCTCAGCAGACGGTCCGTGCTGGCCGGGACGGCCGCCGTCGCCGCGGTCGTCCCCCTTCCGTCGATCCAGGGACGAGCCGCGGCCGCCACACCAGCCAAGGGCGGATACCGCTGGCGCAACGTCGTCCAGGGCGGCACCGGATTCATCACCGGCGTCCTTTTCCACCCCTCCGTCCGGGGCCTCGCCTACGCCCGGACCGACATCGGCGGCGCCTACCGCTGGGACGACCGGACCGACCGGTGGATCCCGCTGACCGACCACCTCGGCTGGGACGACTGGAACCTGCTCGGCGTGGAGGCGATGGCCGTCGACCCGGCCCGTCCGGACCGGCTGTACCTCGCCCTCGGCACGTACGCCCAGTCCTGGGCCGGCAACGGGGCCGTGCTGCGGTCGGAGGACCGCGGCGCGACCTGGAAGCGCACCGACCTCGCCGTGAAGCTCGGGGCCAACGAGGACGGGCGTGGCTGCGGGGAGCGGCTGCTCGTCGACCCGCGGGACAGCGACACCCTGTGGCTGGGCACCCGGCACGACGGGCTGCTCAGGTCGACCGACCGGGGCGCCACCTGGAAGGCCGTGAGCTTCCCGGCCGCCCCCAGCGCCACCGGCCAGGGCGTCACCCTCCTCGTCGCCGCCGGCCGCAGCGTCTACGCCGGCTGGGGCGACTCCGACGGCACCTCCGCGAACCTCTACCGAACCGCCGACGGCACCACCTGGGAGGCCGTCCCCGGGCAGCCCGCCGGTACCGCCGCCAAGGTCCCGGTCCGGGCCGCGTACGACCGGCACACGCGCGAGCTGTACGTGACGTACGCCAACGCCCCGGGCCCCAACGGCCAGTCCGACGGCAGTGTGCACAAGCTGCGCACGACCACCGGGAAGTGGACCGAGGTCACGCCCGTGAAGCCCGGCGGGGCGACCGGCGACGGCGGGACCGACTCCTTCGGCTACGGCGGCTGTGCCGTCGACGCCCGCCGTCCCGGCACGGTCGTCGTCTCCACCAACAACCGCTGGTCCCTGGTCGACACCCTGTACCGGACCACGGACGGCGGCCGCACCTGGACGTCCCTGAAGGACAAGGCCGTCCTCGACGTCTCCGAGACCCCGTATCTCAAGTGGGGCGCCGACAAGCCCAAGTTCGGCTGGTGGATCCAGGCCGTCGGCCTCGACCCGTTCGACTCCGAGCACATCGTCTACGGCACCGGCGCGACGCTCTACGGCACCCGCGACCTCAAGAACTGGGCCCCGCAGATCCGCGGTCTGGAGGAGGCGTCCATCCGGCAGCTGATCTCCCCTCCCGTCGGAGAGGCGCACCTGATCAGCGGTTCCGGGGACATCGGCGTGATGTACCACGAGCGGCTCACGGCGTCCCCCTCGCGGGGCATGGCGTCGAACCCGGTGTTCGGCACGTCGACGGGTCTCGCGCTGGCATCGGCCAGGCCGTCGTACGTCGTGCGGGCCGGGTGGGGCGACCACGGCAACGGCGCCTGGTCGAACGACGGCGGCAGGACCTGGGCCCCCTTCACGTCCCAGCCGTCCATGGCCAAGTCCGCGCCCGGGCCGATCGCCACGAACGCCGACGGCAGCGTGCTGCTGTGGTCCTTCGGCACGGGCGATCCGGGGTTCCGCTCGGCGGACAACGGCGCGACCTGGTCCGAGGTGGCCTCCTTCCCGAAGGGAGCCGCCCCGGTCGCGGACCCCGTGGACCCGGCCCGCTTCTACGCCTTCGACACCACCACCGGCACACTCCACGCCAGCACCGACAGCGGCCGGACCTTCACCGCGCGGGCCACCGGGCTGAGCTCGGGCGATACCGAGTTCCAGCTGGCCGCGGCGCCGGGCCGCTCCGGGGACCTGTGGCTGAGCCTGAAGGGGAACGGGCTGTACCGCTCCACCGACGGCGGCGCGAACTTCGCCAAGGTCGGCAGCTGCCGGGCGTCGTACACCCTCGGCTTCGGCAAGGCCGCCGCGGGCGCCTCCTACCCGGCGGTCTACCTGGTCGGCTCCACCGAGACCATCACCGCCGTGTACCGCTCCGACGACGGGGCGAAGACCTGGACGCGGATCAACGACGACCAGCACCAGTGGGGCTGGATCGGCGCGACCATCGCGGGTGACCCGCGTATCTACGGCCGGGTCTACATCGCCACCAACGGGCGCGGCGTGCAGTACGGGGAGCCCGCCTGATGCCCGGCCTGAGCGACGCGACCCGAGGCCGCCTTCTGTTCGGCGGCGACTACAACCCGGAGCAGTGGCCGCGGGAGACCTGGCACGAGGACGTCCGGCTGATGAAGGACGCCGGCGTCAACTCCGTCACCCTCGGGGTGTTCTCGTGGTCGATGCTGGAACCGGAGCCCGGCGCCCGGGAGTTCGGCCGGCTGGACACCCTGATGGATCTGATGCACGAGAACGGCATCGGTGTCGTCCTCGCCACCCCCACCTCCTCGCCCCCGCCCTGGATGGGCCGCCTGCACCCCGACACCCTGCCCGTCACCGAGGACGGCCGCACCGAGTGGTGGGGCGGCCGCCAGCACTTCTCGCACTCCAGCGCCACGTACCGGCGCTACGCCGCCGCCATCACCGAGGACCTGGCCGCCCGCTACGGGGACCACCCGGCCCTGACGATGTGGCACATCAACAACGAGTACTGCACCTACGACTACGGCGACCAGGCCGCGGCCGCCTTCCGCCGCTGGCTGCGGGAGAAGTACGGCACCCTGGAGGCCCTCAACGAGGCCTGGGGCACCGCCTTCTGGAGCCAGGGCTACGACACCTGGGACGGCATCCTGCCGCCCCGCCTGCCCCACTACATGCGCAACCCCGCCCAGGTCCTGGACTTCCGGCGCTTCACCTCCGACATGCTCCTGGAGTGCTACACCGCCGAGCGGGACATCGTCCGGCGGCACACCCCGCACATCCCGGTCACCAGCAACTTCATGCCGCTGTGGTTCGGGCAGGACGCGTGGCGCTGGGCCGAGGAGGAGGACGTCGTCTCCGTCGACCTCTACCCCGACCCGCGCGATCCGCTCGGCGCCCAGAACGGTGCGCTCGTGCAGGACATGACCCGCTCCCAGGCACGCGGGCCGTGGATGCTCATGGAGCAGGCCGCCGGACCGGTCAACTGGCGCGGGGTGAATCACCCCAAGCCGCGCGGCCTCAACCGGCTGTGGTCCCTCCAGGCCGTGGCGCGGGGCGCCGACGCCGTCTGCTTCTTCCAGTGGCGGCAGTCCCGGCAGGGTGCGGAGAAGTTCCACTCCGGCATGGTCAGCCACGCGGGGGAGGAGGGCCGTACGTACCAGGAGGTCAAGCGGCTCGGCGCGGACCTGGCGCGGATCGCCCCTCAGGTGGCCGGCCGGCACCTCACCGCGAACGTCGCCGTCCTGCACGACTGGAACGCCTGGTGGGCCGGCGCTCATGACGGCCGCCTGTCCAGCCGGGTGGAGTACCCGGACGTCCTGCGCGCCTGGCACCGGGCCCTCTGGCAGGCGCACCTCACCACCGACTTCGCCCACCCCGAGAACGATCTGACGTCGTACTCCGTGGTCGTCGTGCCCCAGCTGTACGCGCTCACCGACGCGGCGATCGAGAACCTCCTGGCTTACGTCCGCGGCGGCGGCACCCTCGTCTGCGGCTTCCTGACCGGCGTCGCCGATGAGGACGACCGGGTGCGCCCCGGCGGCATGGACGCCCGGCTGCGGGAGCTGTTCGGCATCCGCACGCTGCACGAGTGGTGGCCGCTGGACGCGGACGAGACCGTCGCCTGCGAGGGCTTCCGGGGCACCCTGTGGTCCGAGGAGATCGAGCCCGCCGACCCCGACCACACGACCTGCTACAAGGGCGGTGAACTGGACGGCATGCCCGCCGTCCTGCGCAAGGGCCGGGCCTGGTACGTCTCCACGCTCCCGGAGCCCGAGGCCCTGCGCGGGCTGCTGGCCCGGATCGCCGGCGACGCGGGCGTCCGGCCGGTGCTCGACGGCCTCCCCGAGCAGGTCGAGGCCGTGCTGAGGGGCGAGGTGCTGTTCGTGCTCAACCACGGCCGCGAGCCGGTGACCGTCGAGGTGCCCGGCACCCACCACGACCTGCTGACGGGGACGGCCGTCACCGACCGGGTCACCCTCGGCCGGTACGGGGCGGCGGTGCTCCGGCCATGACCGACTCCGCACCCGTCCACGGCACGTGGGAGCCCCACCCGGCCGCTCGCTGGGAGGACGGCTTCCTGAGCGGCAACGGCCACCACGGCGCCCTTGTGTTCGGTGACCCGGACGATGAGCGGGTCGTCGTCACCCACCACACCCTGGTACGGCCGGGCGGCAAGGACCCTGGGCCCCCACAGCTCGCCGCCGGCCTCCCCGCCCTCCAGGACCGCCTCCTGGCGGGTGACACGACCGCGGCCGAGACCTTCACGGACGGCAGGCCGCTGCAGTGGGTGCAGCCCTTCCACCCCGCCTTCCAGGTCCGGCTGCGCCGCCCGGCGGGCGAGAGCCCCGGCTACCGGCGCGACGTCGACTTCGCCACCGGCGTGGTGAGCACGACCTGTGCCGGCTGGGCCGGCCGCGTCTTCGTCTCCCGCGCCGACGACGTGATCGTCCAGCAGGTCAGCGGCCTCGGCCTCACCCTCGACATCGACCTGGACCACCGGCTGCCCGGCGCCCCGGCGGGACTGGGCGTCGGCCACGGAGCCGTCCTGACACCCGACGGCGCCCTGCTGAGCCTGCGCGCCCGCTACCCGGACAGCGACCTGGCATGCACCGGTGTCACCCTGCTCGCCGTCACGGGCGGCACGACGACCCTCGTGCCCCCCGGCGTGCACATCGAGGGAGCCCGGTCCGTGCTGCTCCTCACCCGGGTGCACCGGCACACCGGCGAACTGGACGTGGTCGAGGAGGGGCGTGCCCTGCGCGACCTGCTCACCGGGTACGACGAGCTCCTCGACCGCCATGCCGCCCTGCACCGCACCGCCTACGCGCGTGTCACCCTCGACCTGGCCGCCGACCCGGCCGAACGGGCCCTGCCGGGTTCCGAGTTGCTGAAGCGACCCCGCAGCGCCGCCCTGCTGGAGCGCCTGTTCGCGGCCGGCCGCTACCACCTGCTCTCCGCGAGCGGCCTCTTCCCGCCCCGCCTGACCGGACTGTGGACCGGCGACTGGAACACGGCCTGGTCGGGCGCGTTCACCAACGACGCCAACCTCAACCTCCAGACCGCCTCGGCTGCGGCCGCCGCCCTCCCCGAGGTCACCGAGGCCCACGCCTCGCTGATCCACCGCCAGTTGCCCGACTGGCGCGACAACGCCCGCGCGGTCTTCGGTGCCCGGGGTGCCGTCGCCCCCGCCCACACCGACGGCGAGTCCGGCCACTCGTACCACTTCAGCCGCGAGTACCCGCTGCACCTGTGGACCGCCGGCGCCGACTGGCTGCTCAAGCCGCTCGTCGACCACGACGAGACCCACGGCACCCGCGATCCGCGCACCGCCGCCGCACTCGCCGACGTCGCCCTGTTCTACGAGGACTTCCTCACCCGTACGGACGAGGACGGCCGCCTCGTCGTCGTCCCCTCCTACTCACCGGAGAACCGGCCGGCCAACGCGAGCTGGGGCGCCCTCAACGCGGCCATGGACCTCTCCGCGGCCCGCCACGCCCTGCTGACGGCCGCCGCCTACCACCCGGGCCCCGACGCCGACCGCTGGCGCGCCCTCGCCGACCGGCTCCCCCCGCACCGGATCAACGCGGACGGAGCCCTGGCCGAATGGGCCTGGCCGGGCCTGGAGGACTCCTACGACCACCGCCACCTCAGCCACCTCTACGGCGTCTGGCCGCTCGACGAGATCACCCCCTACGACACCCCCGAACTCGCGGCCGCCGCGCACCGCGCCCTCGAACTGCGCGGCGCCGAGAACGACTCCGCGCACGGACACCTGCACCACGCCCTCATCGCCGCCCGGCTCGGGGACGGTGACCGCGTCGCCTACGCCCTCGGCCAGGTCCTGGACGGCGACTTCTTCCACGCCTCCCTGATGAGCGCCCACTACCCGAACCGGCACGTCTACAACGCCGACGCCGCGCACACCCTGCCCGCCGTACTGATCGAGATGCTCGTCCAGTCGACCCCCGACCGGCTGGTGCTGCTGCCCGCGCTGCCGGCGGACCGACCCAGCGGCGCGCTGCGCGGGGTGCGCACGCGGTTCGGGGCCGAGCTGGACCTCACCTGGAGCCCGGACGGCGGGGCCACCGCCGCCCTCCGGCCGAGCCGTACCGTCCGCGTCGAACTCAGGACTTCCTCCGGTGCCGAGCCCCTCGACCTCGTCGCCGGAGAAGACCGCGTCCTCACCGCGAGGGCGTGGTAATCCCCCCGCAGTTCCCCCCACCCATGGAAGGGACACCATGGCAACACGCACACGGAGCAGGGTCACCAAGGCCCTGCTCGCCCCGGCCCTGGCACTCGGCGTGACCATCGGCCTCGCCTCCGCCCCCGCCTCGGCCGCCGTCTGGAACTCCTGCGACCAGTGGGGCCAGACCAACCTGAACGGCTACACGCTCTACAACAACATCTGGGGCAGTGGCGCCGGCAGCCAGTGCATCTGGGCCAACTCCGGCACCAACTGGGGTGTCTGGGCCAACCACCCCAACACCGGCGGCATCAAGTCCTACCCGAACCAGACGAAGGCGATCAACAAGTCGATCACCTCGCTGGGTTCGCTGTCCAGCAGCTACAACGTCAGTGTCCCGTCCTCCGGCGCGTACAACACGTCGTACGACATCTGGGACACGGACCACGACTACGAGATCATGCTCTGGGTCAACAAGACCGGCCCCGTCGGCCCGATCGGCACCTCGCAGGGCAGCGTCAGTCTCGGCGGCCACTCCTGGAACGTCTTCAAGGGCACCAACGGCGCCAACGAGGTGTTCTCGTTCATCCGCACCTCCAACTCCAGCTCCGGCACCGTCAACATCCTGCCGATCCTGAAGTGGATCAAGGACACCAAGGGCTGGATGGGCAACGAGACCATCGGTGACGTCCAGTTCGGCTACGAGGTCACCTCGTCGTCCGGCGGGCTGAACTTCACCACCAACAACCTGACGGTCAGCAGCAGCTGATCCGTCGCGGGGGCCGGGGCCGGCCGTGCCGGTCAGGCGCGGTCGACCTCGGCCCGCAGCGCGTTGTAGTCCGCGAACGCCGATTCGACCTCGGCGCGGGTCAGGCCGTAGCGGGACAGGTCGTAGGTGTGCTTCCGGGTGCCCTTGGGTCGGGCGACGGCCGCGGGGAGCCGGGCGGCGTCGGCCTCGGTCCACCGGGCGCCGACGGCGGCGTAGAGCTTCGGGGCCCCGGTGGCGGGGTCGGAACCGAGCCAGGAGTACGGGGCGTCCACCAGCTGCTCCGCCGGAATGGCGGCCCGGGCCGCGAGGCCGCGCGTCATGGCACGGCTCAGCAAGCCGAGCCAGGTGGCGCCGATGCCGGCCAGATCGAGCGGGCGGGTGCTGACGGCCATGCCGTGCTCGATCAGCGAGCAGAAGGACGCCACGACGGTGACCGGGTCGCGGTGGCACCACACGATCGTGGCGTCGGGGAAGACCGTGCGCAGCGCGTCCAGGTTCTCCAGGTGCATGGGGGACTTCAGCATCCAGCGCCGCCGCGGACGGCCGTACTGGAGCACCTGGTAGACCTGCTTGAGGTACCGGTAGTCGGCGACGAAGTCCCGCTCGCAGTGCCAGTCCAGGTACTCCGGGATCCGGGCCTGGGAGAACGGCATCAGGGCGTGCGGCAGCGCGAACGTGCACTCCTCGGGGCCCTCGGCGGCCATCGCGTGGATGTCGCGGAAACGCGGTGCGAAGAGGTCCGTGCCCTGCACCAGCCGGCGTCCGGCCGTGATCGCCCTGCGCCGCTGCCGGGGCGGCAACTCCAGGTCGGGCCCGAGCAGTTCCCACAGCAGGGGACACCGGTGCTCGTCCGAGACCGACAGCACCGAGTGCGTGACCGTGGTGGCGGTGCGCGGCAGCCCCACGACGAACACCGGCTTCTCGATCGGCTCCCGCTCGATCTCCGGACGCTCGGCGATCAGCCGCAGGACGCGGGCCCGGTTGGTGAGATGCCGGCGCACGTGCACCTGCGCCGACTGCCAGCCGACCGGGGTGAGGTTCTCGGCCTTCGCCCACCACCCCAGCAGCGACCGGAAGCCGTCGACGAACTCCCGGTCCCCCGGCGCCTCACCGGCCTCCACCACGATGCGGTCGAAGATCCGGTCCGGGTCACGGCGGGAGCCGGAGCCCGGCCGCAGCAGCAGATTCGCCAGCGTGAGGGCGAGGGGTGACGTGGACACGCAGGGAACGTATCCTCTCGAACCCGCTTGCGGTGGACGAAAGTTGGCCGAACAGGCGGAAGGGGTGGCCGGAAGACCTCCATCGAACCGGCCACCCCTCCAGCTGACGCGGCTACTCCGCTACGGGCAGCCGCGCCCCGTCCCGCAGGAACAGCGGGATGCGGTCCAGCGGGGCGTCGACCGTCACGGACCGACCGCCCTCGTACGTCTCACCCGTCCACGCGTCCGTCCAGGTGGCCCCCGCCGGGAGGTACGCCGTCCGGGCGGTGGCGCCGGCGGTGAGCACCGGGGCGACCAGCAGATCCGGGCCGAAGAGGTAGGAGTCGTCGACCGACCAGGTGGCCTGGTCGTCCGGGAACTCCAGGAACAGCGGCCGCATCACCGGCAGGCCCTCCTCGTGCGCCTCCCGCATGACGCGCAGGACGTACGGCTTCAGGCGCTCGCGCAGCCGGAGGTACTTCTCCAGGACGGCCCCGGCCTCCTCGCCGTACGACCACACCTCGTTCGGGCCGCCGGTCATCGCAGGGCCCAGCGGCATGCCCGGGTCACGGAAGCCGTGCAGGCGCATCAGCGGGGACAGCGCGCCGAACTGGAACCAGCGGACCATCACCTCCCGGTACGCCGGGTCGTCCGGGTCGCCGCCGTGGAAGCCGCCGATGTCGGTGTTCCACCAGGGGATGCCCGACAGCGCGGTGTTGAGGCCGGCGGCGATCTGGCGGCGCAGGGTCGGGAAGTCGGTGCCGATGTCCCCGGACCACAGGGCGGCGCCGTAGCGCTGACTGCCCGCCCAGGCCGAGCGGTTGAGGCTGACGACCTCCTCCTCGCCGGTGGCGACGAGGCCCTCGTAGAACGTGCGGGCGTTCTCGGCCGGGTAGATGTTGCCGACCTCCAGGCCCGGGCCCGCCCAGTAGCGCAGGTTCTCCGAGAAGCCCGGCTTCAGCTCCGGCTCGCAGGCGTCCAGCCAGAACGCCGTGATGCCGTAGGGGTCGAGGTAGTTCTCCTTCACCTTCGACCACACGAACTCCCGGGCCTCCGGGTTGGTGGCGTCGTAGAAGGCCACCTGGACCGTGGACGCCACCTCCTTGTCGGGCCAGTCGGCGTGGGCCATCGGGCCGTACTGGGTGCCGATGAAGTACCCGCGCTGCTCCATGACCGGGTGGTTCTCGCTCAGCGGCGACACCGAGGGCCAGACGCTCACCACCAGCTTGATGCCGAGCTCCTCCAGCTCGCGCACCATCGCCGCCGGGTCCGGCCACTCCTTCGGGTCGAACTTCCACTCGCCGAGGTGCGTCCAGTGGAAGAAGTCGCAGACGATCGCCGAGATGGGCAGCCCCCGCCGCTTGTACTCCCGTGCCACCGCCATGAGCTCGTCCTGGGTGCGGTAGCGCAGCTTGCACTGCCAGAAGCCCGCCGCCCACTCCGGCAGCATCGGCGTCCGGCCGGTCACCGCGCTGTAGCGGCGCTGGGCGGCGGCCGGGTCGCCCGCCGTGATCCAGTAGTCGATCTGCCGGGCCGAGTCGGCGACCCACCGTGTGCCGTTGTGCGCCAGCTCCACCCGGCCGATCGCCGGGTTGTTCCACAGCAGCGTGTAGCCGCGGCTGGAGGTCAGCACCGGGATGCCGACCTCGGCGTTGCGCTGGACCAGGTCGAGGACCAGGCCCTTCTGGTCCAGGCGCCCGTGCTGGTGCTGGCCGAGGCCGTACAGCTTCTCGTCGTCGTACGCGGCGAAGCGCTGCTCCAGGCGGTGGTGGCCGTTGCCGACGGCCGTGTAGAGGCGGGAGCCGGGCCACCAGAAATGGGCGCGGTCCTCGGCGAGCAGCTCGGCGGAGTCCTCCGTGCGCAGGAAGCGGATGAGGCCCTCGGCGCTCACCTCGACGGTGAGCGTGCCGACGGTCAGCTGCCCGCGCCCGTCCTCGATCTTCACCGTGGACGGCGTCGCGGGGGCCTCGTCGAGGAGCGCGCCCGGGAGCCCTTCGAGCACCGGGCCGCCGAGCCGGGCCCGCACCCGGACCGCGTCGGGGCCCCACGGCTCGATCCGTACGGTCTCCTGACGGCCGCTCCACTCCAGCGCGCCGCCCCGCTCGCGGAACGTGCCGACGGTGGGGGAGGACTGCGCCAGACTCACCTGGGACTGGGTTTCAGCAGGCTGATTCACGTGGCGGGCTCCTGAGCTCCTGGGGGAGTGCAGACAGAGGTGTGCGGACAGGGGTGTACGGACATGGGGGTGCCCCGGGAGGAGGGCGGGAGAAGGGGCGGGGTGTGCCTTACGGCCGGGTGGGCGCCGGCCCCGTGCTGCCCCGGACCGTCAGCTCGGGCGCGAGCAGCACGACCTCGTCGCTGCCCCGCCCCTCGAACTTGGCGACCAGGTGTTCCACGGCGTGCCGGCCCATCTCCTGCGCGGGGATGGCGACCGACGTGAGCCGTACCGAGGCCTGCGTCGCGACCTGGTCGGGGCAGATCGCGACCACCGACACGTCCTCCGGCACGGCCCGGCCCTGCTGCCGCAGCAGCGCGAGCAGCGGCTCGACCGCCGACTCGTTCTGCACGATGATCCCCGAGGTGTCCGGGCGTTCGTCGAGGATCCGGGCGAGCGTCACGGCCATCGCGTCGTATCCGCCTTCGCACGGCCGGTGCAGCAGCCGCACGCCCAGCTCCCGGGAGCTGGACCGGAGCCCGTCGAGGGTGCGCTCGGCGAAACCGGTGTGCCGCTCGTAGACGGCCGGGGCCTCGCCGATGACAGCGATGTCCTGGTGCCCCTGCTTCGCCAGGTGCTCCACACACAGCGCGCCCGTCGCCCGGAAGTCCAGATCGACACAGGTCAGACCGGTGGTTTCGGCGGGCAGCCCGATCAGCACGGAGGGCTGGTCCGTCGCGCGCAGCAAGGGCAGCCGCTCGTCGTCGAGTTCGACGTCCATCAGGATCATCCCGTCGGCGAGCCCGCTTCCGGCGACGCGGCGCACCGCGTCCGGGCCCTCCTCACCGGTGAGCAGCAGCACGTCGTACCCGTGCGTCCGGGCGGCGGTCGCCACCGCGATGGCGATCTCCATCATCACGGGCACGTACATGTCCGTGCGCAGCGGGACCATCAGCGCGATGATGTTCGACCTGCTGCTGGCCAGGGCACGGGCCCCGGCGTTCGGGTGGTACCCGAGCTCGCGGATGCTCCGCTCGACCCGCTGCCGGGTGGTCGCGGAGATGGACCGCTTGCCGCTGAGGACATAGCTCACCGTGCTCGCCGAGACTCCGGCGTGCTGGGCGACCTCGGCGAGGGTGACCATCCAGCTCTCCAAGCTTTGTGAAGCGCTTCGACAATGCGCGTTGCTGATATGAGTGGGTGAGGGTGGTCCGACAGTAGCTCCAGCGGGGAGTACGTGTCCATAGGTTGTCGAAGCGCTTCGATACGGAATTCCGGAACGGCGCCAGAAGGGCGGCCGTTCCCGGGGGGACACCTCGATGCAACACCGTCCTCAGGCCCCCGACAAGTCCCGGAGTGTTCCGCCCCATCGGCTGAACGGATGCGCGAGGACTGGTGGGAGCGTCCGGTTTCGGGTACCAACGATCCAGTAGCACTGATCGGTAACGTACCGTCCTCAACATTCCTATATGCGGCGAGGTGGCCATCATGTCCGCTTCCACCACCCCCTCTTCCCGTCCCGCCGTCACCGAGCGGGAGTCCCGTGAGGTGGCGGAGGCCGCCCGGGAACAGCACTGGCGCAAGCCCAGCTTCGCCAAGGAGCTGTTCCTCGGCCGCTTCCGGCTCGACCTCATCCACCCCCACCCCCTCCCGCCCGACGAGGCGGCCCAGCGCGGCGAGGAGTTCCTCGCCAAGCTCCGCGACTTCGTCGAGACGAAGGTCGACGCGGCCCTCATCGAGCGCGAGGCCCGCATCCCCGACGAGGTGATCGACGGGCTGAAGGAACTCGGCGCCTTCGGCATGAAGATCGACACCAAGTACGGCGGTCTCGGCCTCACGCAGGTGTACTACAACAAGGCGCTCTCCCTGGCCGGCTCCGCCAGCCCCGCGATCGGCGTGCTGCTCTCCGCACATCAGTCGATCGGCGTGCCGCAGCCGCTGAAGCTGTTCGGCACACAGGAACAGAAGGAGCGCTTCCTGCCGCGCTGCGCCCGCACGGACATCAGCGCCTTCCTGCTCACCGAGCCCGACGTCGGCTCCGACCCGGCCCGCCTCGCCACCACCGCCGTGCCCGACGGGGACGACTACGTCCTCGACGGGGTGAAACTGTGGACCACCAACGGCGTCGTCGCCGACCTGCTGGTCGTCATGGCCCGGGTCCCGAGGAGCGAGGGCCACAAGGGCGGCATCACCGCCTTCGTCGTGGAGACCAACTCGCCCGGCGTCACCGTCGAGAACCGCAACGCCTTCATGGGCCTGCGCGGCATCGAGAACGGCGTCACCCGCTTCCACCAGGTCCGCGTCCCCGCCGCCAACCGCGTCGGCGAGGAGGGCCAGGGCCTGAAGATCGCCCTGACCACGCTCAACACCGGACGGCTCTCCCTGCCCGCCTCCTGTGTCGCGGCCGGCAAGTGGTGCCTGAAGATCGCCCGGGAATGGTCGGCGGCCCGCGAGCAGTGGGGCAAGCCCGTCGCGCACCACGAGGCGGTCGGCTCCAAGATCTCCTTCATCGCGGCCACCACCTTCGCCCTGGAGGCCGTGACCGACCTGGCCTCGCAGATGGCCGACGAGGACCGCAACGACATCCGCATCGAAGGCGCCCTCGCCAAGCTCTACGCCTCCGAGATGGCCTGGACGATGGCCGACGAACTCGTCCAGATCCGCGGCGGCCGCGGATTCGAGACGGCCGAGTCCCTCCGGGCCCGCGGCGAGCGCGGCGTCCCCGCCGAGCAGCTCCTGCGTGACCTGCGGATCAACCGTATCTTCGAGGGCTCGACGGAGATCATGCACCTCCTCATCGCCCGCGAGGCCGTCGACGCCCACCTCTCGGTCGCCGGCGACCTCATCGACCCCGGGAAGTCCCTGGGGGAGAAGGCCCGCGCGGGCGCCAACGCGGGCGTCTTCTACGCCAAGTGGCTGCCCAAGCTGGTCGCGGGCCCCGGCCAGCTCCCGGCCACCTACGGCGAGTTCAAACACGGCGTGGACCTCTCCGGGCACCTGCGCTATGTCGAGCGCACCGCCCGCAAGCTCGCCCGCTCCACCTTCTACGCCATGTCCCGCTGGCAGGGCCGGATGGAGTCCAAGCAGGGCTTCCTCGGCCGGATCGTCGACATCGGCGCCGAACTGTTCGCCATGAGCGCGGTCTGCGTACGCGCCGAACTGCTGCGCAGCCAGGGCGACCACGGCCGCGAGGCCTACCAGCTCGCCGACGTCTTCTGCCGCCAGTCCCGCATCCGGATCGAGGAGCTCTTCAACCGGCTGTGGACCAACACCGACGACCTCGACCGCAAGGTCGTCAAGGGCGTCCTGTCGGGCACGTACGAGTGGCTGGAGCGCGGCATCGTCGACCCGTCGGGCGAGGGACCGTGGATCGCGGACGCGACACCGGGACCCAGCCAGAAGGAGAACGTCCACCGGCCGATCCGGTAGCCGGCACTCAAACGCGGCACTCAGCGGCACTCAGCGGCACTCATGGGGGCGCGAGCCAGCGCGGCGCGCGCCCCCGCGAGGGGGATGCGCTGTCCTCACACACGATGCTTACGGCAACAATGGAGGAATGAGCGACAGTCCAGCCCCCCTCGCCGATCCCCATCTGGTCTACGACCCCGTAGCGGGCGACGGCCCGAAGGACGTGGTGATCCTCGGCTCCACCGGGTCCATCGGCACGCAGGCCATCGACCTCGTGCTGCGCAACCCCGACCGGTTCCGGGTCACCGGCCTGTCCGCCAACGGCGGCCGCGTCGCCCTCCTCGCCGAGCAGGCGTACCGGCTGCGGGCGCGGACGGTCGCGGTCGCCCGCGAGGACGTCGTACCCGCCCTGCGCGAGGCGCTCACCGCGCAGTACGGCACGGGCGACCCGCTCCCCGAGATCCTCGCCGGCCCGGACGCGGCCACACAGCTCGCGGCGTCCGACTGCCACACCGTCCTGAACGGCATCACCGGCTCCATCGGCCTCGCCCCGACCCTGGCCGCCCTGGAGGCGGGCCGCACCCTCGCGCTCGCCAACAAGGAGTCGCTCATCGTGGGCGGCCCGCTGGTCAAGGCCCTCGCCAAGCCCGGGCAGATCATCCCGGTCGACTCCGAGCACGCAGCCCTCTTCCAGGCCCTGGCCGCCGGCACCCGCGCCGACGTCCGCAAGCTGGTCGTCACCGCCTCCGGAGGCCCCTTCCGCGGCCGTACGAAGGAGGAGCTGGCCCACGTCACCGTCGAGGACGCCCTCGCGCACCCCACCTGGGCCATGGGCCCGGTCATCACGATCAACTCCGCGACCCTCGTCAACAAGGGCCTGGAGGTCATCGAGGCACACCTCCTCTACGACATTCCCTTCGACCGCATTGAGGTCGTCGTGCATCCCCAGTCGTATGTCCACTCGATGGTTGAGTTCACGGATGGATCGACACTGGCCCAGGCGACCCCGCCCGACATGCGCGGGCCCATCGCCATCGGCATCGGCTGGCCCGAGCGCGTGCCCGACGCGGCGCCCACCTTCGACTGGAGCAAGGCCTCGACCTGGGAGTTCTTCCCGCTCGACAACGAGGCCTTCCCGTCGGTGAACCTCGCGCGGCACGTCGGCGAGCTCGCGGGCACCGCACCGGCGGTGTTCAATGCGGCCAACGAGGAGTGCGTGGAGGCGTTCCGCCAGGGCGCGCTGCCCTTCAACGGGATCATGGAGACCGTCACCCGGGTCGTCGAGGAGCACGGCACCCCGCGTACGGGAACCTCACTCACCGTGTCGGACGTCCTCGAAGCGGAGACCTGGGCGCGGACCCGGGCCCGGGAACTGGCGGCACAGACGGCGGAGGCCCGTGCATGACGACCCTGATGTTCATCCTCGGCATAGGTCTGTTCGTGGTCGGCCTGCTGTTCTCGATCGCGTGGCACGAGCTGGGGCACCTGTCCACCGCCAAGCTCTTCGGCATCCGCGTGCCGCAGTACATGGTCGGTTTCGGCCCGACGATCTTCTCGCGCAAGAAGGGCGAGACCGAGTACGGGCTCAAGGCCATCCCGTTCGGCGGCTACATCCGCATGATCGGCATGTTCCCGCCCGGCCCCGACGGCCGGCTGGAGGTCCGCTCCACCTCCCCGTGGCGCGGCATGATCGAGGACGCCCGCTCGGCCGCGTACGAGGAGCTCAGGCCGGGCGACGAGAACCGCATGTTCTACACGCGCGCGCCCTGGAAGCGCGTGATCGTGATGTTCGCGGGCCCCTTCATGAACCTGGTCCTGGCCGTGGCGCTGTTCCTCACCATCCTGATGGGCTTCGGCATCACCCAGCAGACGACCACGGTCAGCTCCGTCTCCCAGTGCGTCATCGCGCAGAGCGAGAACCGCGACAAGTGCGAGAAGGGCGACCCGGCCAGCCCGGCCGCCGCCGCCGGCCTCAAGGCGGGCGACAAGATCGTCTCCTTCAACGGCGTGCCGACCGACGACTGGAACAAGCTGTCCGACCTCATCCGCGCCACCCCCGGCAAGGAGGTGCCGATCGTCGTCGACCGCAAGGGCCAGGACGTCACCCTGCACGCGAAGATCGCCACCAACCAGGTCGCCAAGAAGGACTCCGGCGGACAGATCGTCGAGGGCCAGTACGTCCAGGCAGGCTTCCTCGGCTTCAGCGCCGCCACCGGCGTGGTCAAACAGGACTTCGGCGAGTCCGTGACCTGGATGGGCGACCGGATCGGCGAGGCCGTCGACTCCCTCGCCGCCCTGCCCGGCAAGATCCCGGCCCTGTGGAACGCGGCCTTCGACGGCGCCCCGCGCGAGGCCGACTCCCCGATGGGCGTGGTCGGCGCGGCCCGCGTCGGCGGCGAGATCTTCACCCTCGACATCCCGCCCACCCAGCAGCTGGCCATGGCCCTCATGCTGGTCGCCGGGTTCAACCTCTCCCTGTTCCTGTTCAACATGCTCCCGCTGCTGCCGCTCGACGGCGGCCACATCGCGGGCGCGCTGTGGGAGTCGCTGCGCCGCAACATCGCCAAGGTGCTGCGCCGGCCGGACCCGGGCCCCTTCGACGTGGCGAAGCTCATGCCGGTCGCCTACGTGGTCGCCGGGATCTTCATCTGCTTCACGATCCTGGTCCTGATCGCGGACGTGGTTAACCCGGTGAGAATCTCCTAGTCATACGGCGTTCGAGGCGGCCCGGCACACTTTGTGCCGGGCCGCCTCCCATTGAGTGGCAATGCGACGGGGATGTGCCCGCGCCAAGGCATGTGCCGTAATCTCGAAGCTCGGAGCCCGCTGCTCACGGGACCGGACCTTGATCCACGACTTGGGGTTGCACAGCAGATGACTGCGATTTCTCTCGGCATGCCGTCCGTTCCGACCAAGCTCGCCGAGCGCCGGAAGAGCCGGCAGATCCAGGTCGGATCCGTGGCCGTCGGCGGAGACGCCCCCGTCTCGGTCCAGTCGATGACCACGACGCGGACGTCCGACATCGGCGCGACCCTCCAGCAGATCGCCGAACTCACCGCCTCCGGCTGCCAGATCGTCCGCGTCGCCTGCCCGACCCAGGACGACGCCGACGCCCTCGCCACCATCGCCCGCAAGTCGCAGATCCCGGTCATCGCCGACATCCACTTCCAGCCGAAGTACGTCTTCGCCGCGATCGAGGCCGGCTGCGCGGCGGTCCGCGTCAACCCCGGCAACATCAAGCAGTTCGACGACAAGGTCAAGGAGATCGCCAAGGCGGCCCGGGACCACGGCACCCCGATCCGCATCGGCGTCAACGCGGGCTCCCTCGACAGGCGCCTCCTCCAGAAGTACGGCAAGGCGACCCCCGAGGCCCTGGTCGAGTCGGCCCTGTGGGAGGCGTCCCTCTTCGAGGAGCACGACTTCCGGGACATCAAGATCTCCGTCAAGCACAACGACCCGGTCGTGATGATCGAGGCGTACAAGCAGCTCGCCGAGAGTTGCGACTACCCGCTGCACCTCGGCGTCACGGAGGCCGGTCCCGCCTTCCAGGGCACGATCAAGTCGGCGGTCGCCTTCGGCGCGCTGCTCAGCCAGGGCATCGGCGACACGATCCGCGTCTCGCTGAGCGCGCCCCCGGCCGAGGAGGTGAAGGTCGGCCTCCAGATCCTGGAGTCGCTGGGCCTCAAGGAGCGCGGCCTGGAGATCGTCTCCTGCCCCTCCTGCGGCCGCGCCCAGGTCGACGTCTACAAGCTGGCCGAAGAGGTCACGGCCGGCCTCACCGGCATGGAGGTCCCCCTCCGCGTCGCCGTCATGGGCTGCGTGGTGAACGGCCCGGGCGAGGCCCGCGAGGCCGACCTCGGCGTCGCCTCCGGCAACGGCAAGGGCCAGATCTTCGTCAAGGGCGAGGTCATCAAGACCGTCCCCGAGTCCAAGATCGTGGAGACCCTCATCGAGGAGGCCATGAAGCTGGCCGAGCAGATGGAGAAGGACGGCGTCAGCTCCGGCGAGCCGTCGGTGGCGGTAGCGGGCTGACCGCCCGGCGACCCGATCCGGCCGGGAGGGCACACGCCGCCTCCCGGCCGCCGTCGAGGGCGTACCGTGCCCGCCACCGTGCCTTCCCGCTCGTACCGGTTGCCGCCACCGAGCCTTGCCGCTCGTACCGGTTGCCGCCACCGTGCCTTCCCGCTCGTACCGGTTGCCGCCACCGTGCCTTGCCGCTCGTACCGGTTCCCGCCACCGTGCCCTCCCCGTCACCGCGACCGTGCCCCCGGCCCACCCCGTCGGGCCCTGCGTGCACGCCGAGCCGTCAGTGCGGCGGAGTACGTGGTGAACAGCGACACACGAGACGCGTCCTGCCGCGCGCCGCGCAGGGCCCACCTGAAACCGAGGAACAGCAGCACCTGCCGGAGCAGCACCGGGCCCGTGAGCACGGTGAGGGCCAGCACGGCGACGAACGGCGAACCGTCGAGCAGACCGACGACGAAGTGAAGCACGGCACCTCCCAGAACCGCCCGGCAGCACCGGGCACCTGAGACGAGTGCACCCCGCGCACGCCCCGGGCGGAGAAAACCCGGACGTCCGGGAACAGCTGCCGGACTGGCCGATTCCGCTGGACGGCCCCGGACCGTCCCGGACACCATGGACAACTGTCCCGGACTGGCTCCGTCGAGAGGGCACCGTGCAGACGTGGCGGCACTTCCGGGCGGAGCTCGCCCGGCTCATGCGAGAGGGCGACGTCACCGTCGCACAAGTGGTCAAGGCTTCCAGGCCGGCTCGGGACGCACCCGGCCCGTCCTTCACCATCGGGCGAGAGACCCTCTACGGCTACCTGAGAGACCGTGAGGCGGGCGTCGGCAACGGCGACTGGCACACCGTCGAGGCGCTGCTGCGCTGCATCGACTCCCTCGCCAGCGGCAAGGGCCGCGCCCTGGACATCGACTACGCCCACTGGGAGGAGTCCTGGCAGAACCTCCGGGACCGTCAGGGCACTTCAGGCACCCGGCAGGACAGGGAGTTCACCCCGCGCCTGTCGGCCGACACCTGGATCGGCGGCTGGGACGGCGCCGCCGATGCCGTACTGGCCTGCTCCTCGGCACAGGAGTTCGTGGTCTGGCCGACGGGCCAGGAGCGGCTCGACGCGCTGGCGCAGGCCGTCGCCAGGCTCAGCGCCGCCTGCGAACCGGAACTCGCACGGGACGCGGCCGCACGGCTCGTCGCCGGTGCCGACGCGGAGCTGGGCGAGGCGAGCCCCAAGACCCTGGCCGCACGGCACGCACTCGCGTTCTGGACCGGCCACACCCAGGACGTCCGCCGCGCCCTGGAGCTGACGACGGACCTGCACGCGGACTGCTCACGCCACCTGGGACCGGACCACATCCTCACCCGGCTCGCCGCCCTGCGCAGGGCCCTCTGGCTGGGGCACATGGGCCGCTGGCACGAGGCGAACCGGCTCTACGCCCAGACCGCCCGGAGCGAAGCCGCTCACCCCGACCGGGACCGCACCCTCTGGCTGCTCGCCCGCTGGGGCATGGCCCGCACCGGCGGCCGGTCGGGCAACTGGATCCACGCGCACATCGAACTCGACCAGCTGCTGCCCGACATGATCACCGCCTTCGGGCCGGACGACCCGGCCGCGCTGGCCGCCCGCCACTCCCACGCCTGGGCCGCCGCACGCGCGGGCGACCACGACACGGCATGCGCCCTGCTGACCCGGCTCGCCGACCAGGCTGACGCGGCCGTGGGCCCCGGCCACCCCACCAGCCTGCGCATCCGTATCTCGCTGGCCTACTGGGCGCAGCGCTGCGGCTCGGCCGAGGACGCGCTGTCCATGGCCACGGCCGTGCGGAAGCGCTGCGAGGAGCTGCTGGGCCCGGACCATCCCCTCAGCACCGAGGCCGCCGAAGTCGAGGCGCTGTGCCGGCTGGACGCCGATCCGGACACGGCGATCGACGACCTCCGGGACGTGGCCTCGCGCCGCGAGCAGCACCTCGGCCACGGGCATCCCCAGACGCTGCAGGCCTGGTCGAACTACGCGGCCGTCCGGGCCACGATCGAGGGGCCTCTCCCGGTCCGCGGCCTGTTCCGCGATCTCGCCCGGGACTGTGCTCAGGCACTGGGCGAGGACCACCCCGAAACACTCCGCGTCCGGATGAACCTGGCCATCGCCACCCTCGAGACCGAGGGGGCCGCCGCGGCCCGGCCGGTGTGCGAGCTGGTCGTCGAGTCGCTCCGCAGAGTGCTGGGAGACGAGCACCCCGAAACCGTCCTCGGCATCGAACTCCTTCAGGAGATCGACCGCGAGAAGCGGCCGGAACCGGATCCCAGGCAGTCCCGACAGCGCCGGCTCCCGTACGGCACGTACGGCGAGGCAGGCGGCGGCGCGAGCGACCGTGCCCTCAAGTGCGACATCGACCCCGTCCTGTGGCCGCCCGACCCGGACGCCGGCACCGAGGCCACCGGCAACAACCCCACCACGGACGGGTACGCGGTGCTGCGTGCCGTGGCGGCGCTGCCGGTGAGCACATGGAGCTACCGGGGCGAGGAGGGCGTACGGCACCTCGGTCCCATGGCACAGGACTGGTACGCCGCCCTCGGGCTGGGAGCCGACGACCGGACCATCCACCCCATCGACGCCAACGGGGTGTCCGTCGTCGCCGTACAGGCCCTGTACCGGATGGTGCGCGGCCTCCAGGACGAGGTGAGCCGGCTCGGCAAGCGGCTCGACGACCGATGACACCAGGTCCGCGGTCGTCCCGCTGGTCGAGGCACCGCACGCGGGCGGCACTCCCAAGCTCCGCCAGGTACAGTGCGTGGATCAGCCGACCCCTGTGTGTGAGGCCCCGCACGTGTTGACGCAGACCACCTCCCGGGTCCTCGAACCGAGCGACCTGGACGCCGCGCTCGCCATACTCGACCGCGAGCCGGTCGCGAACGCCTTCGTGACGTCCCGGGTGCAGATCGCCGGCCTCGACCCGTGGCGGCTCGGCGGAGAGATGTGGGGCTGGTACGAGGACGGCATGCTGACGTCCCTGTGCTACGCGGGCGCCAACCTCGTCCCGATCTGCGCCACTCCGCGTGCCGTCCGCGCCTTCGCCGACCGCGCCCGCCGGGCCGGCCGCCGCTGCTCCTCCATCGTCGGACCGGCCGGTTCCACCGCCGACCTGTGGCGGCTGCTGGAACCCCAGTGGGGCCCGGCCCGCGACGTCCGCCGCCACCAGCCGCTCATGGTCACCGACCGCCTGCCGGACGGGATCGCCCCGGACCCCTATGTCCGTCGCGTCCGCAAGGACGAGATGGAGAAGATCATGCCGGCGTGCGTCGCGATGTTCACCGAGGAGGTCGGCGTCTCCCCGCTGGCCGGCGACGGCGGCCTCCTCTACCAGGCCCGCGTCGCCGAACTCGTCGGATCCGGCCGCGCCTTCGCCCGCTTCGACGCGGACGGCAAGGTCGTCTTCAAGGCCGAGATCGGCGCCGCGACCGACCGCGCCTGCCAGATCCAGGGCGTCTGGGTCGCCCCCGAGTACCGGGGCACCGGCCTGGCGGCCCCGGGCATGGCAGCGGTCCTGCGCTATGCCCTGGCCGACGTCGCCCCGGTGGCGAGCCTGTACGTCAACGACTTCAACACGGCAGCGCGCAGGACGTACCAGAGGGTGGGCTTCCAAGAGGTCGGCGCCTTCATGAGCGTGCTGTTCTGACAACGGAAAGCCCCCTGTAGGCTCCCCGCCATGGACCTGGTGATCGGCCCCCTCGACCTCTCCGGCCACGTCGACGAGGCCCTGGAAGTCCAAGCCGTGGCATTCGGACTGGGCCCCGACGAAGTCGCAGTCCGCCGCCAGATCGTCCTGCGCCACATGACCTACCCGGGCGCCCGCGCCCTCGGCGCGACAGTCGGCGGCAACCTCGTCGGCTTCGTCTACGGCATGCCCAACGACCGCGCCCACTGGTGGTCCACCGTCGTGGAGCCGTACCTCAGGGCGAACCACCACGACCACTGGCTCGACGACGCCTTCGTGATCACCGAACTGCACGTCCACCCCGCCCACCAGAACCGGGGCATCGGACGCTCCCTGATCACCACGATCACCGACGGCGCGGCCGAACCCCGCTCGATCCTCTCCGCGATCGACACCGAGAGCCCCGCCCGCGCGCTCTACCGCTCCCTCGGCTACCGGGACCTGGCCCGCCAGGTCCTCTTCCCGAGCGCCCCCAAGCCGTACGCGGTGATGGGCGCTCCGCTTCCGCTCCTGCGCCGTTAACCGATTTCCGCCGCCCGGCACCCCCCGGATAACCTCCTGCCATCACCCTCCCCCACTCTCGGCTTCGCTCGAGCGGGGGGACCCCCATCAGCAGGAGCAGATCCATGGCGAACGTACCGGTCCAGCGCATGTCCCAGTTGATGGCGAAGACGTTGCGCGACGACCCGGCGGACGCCGAGGTCCTCAGCCACAAGCTCCTCGTCCGCGCCGGCTACGTGCGCCGCACCGCCGCCGGAATCTGGAGCTGGCTGCCGCTCGGCAAGCGGGTCCTGGCCAACGTGGAGCGCATCGTCCGTGAGGAGATGGACGCCATCGGCGCCCAGGAGGTCCTGCTCCCCGCCATCCTGCCGCGCGAGCCCTACGAGGCCACCGGCCGCTGGGAGGAGTACGGCCCCGAGCTGTTCCGCCTGCAGGACCGCAAGGGCGGCGACTACCTCCTCGGCCCCACCCACGAGGAGATCTTCACCCTTCTGGTGAAGGACCAGGCGTCCTCCTACAAGGACCTGCCGGTGATCCTCTACCAGATCCAGAACAAGTACCGCGACGAGGCCCGGCCGCGCGCCGGCATCCTGCGCGGCCGCGAGTTCCTGATGAAGGACTCCTACTCCTTCGACACCGAGGACGAGGGCCTCGCCCGGTCCTACGCCCTGCACCGCGAGGCCTACCAGAGGATCTTCGCGCGCCTCGGCCTCGACTACCGCATCTGCGCCGCCACCGCCGGCGCGATGGGCGGCTCCAAGTCCGAGGAGTTCCTCGCCCCCGCCGAGGCGGGCGAGGACACCTTCGCCGACTGCCCGAACTGCGACTTCGCCGCCAACACCGAGGCGATCACGTACGAGCTGAAGCCCGTCGACGCCACGGACGTCCCGGCCGCCGAGGACATCCCGACTCCCGACACTCCGACCATCGAGACCCTCGCCGCCTCCCTCGGCGTCCCGGCCTCGGCCACGCTGAAGAACCTCCTCGTCAAGGTCGACGGCGAGATCGTCGCCGTCGGTGTCCCCGGCGACCGCGAGGTCGACATGGACAAGGTCGAGGCGCACTTCGCCCCGGCCGTCGTCGAACTGGTCACCGAGACGGACTTCGCGGCCCGCCCGGACCTGGTCCGCGGCTATGTCGGACCGCAGGGCCTGGACAAGGTCACGTACATCGCCGACCCGCGGGTCGCCCCCGGCACGTCGTGGATCACCGGCGCCAACAAGGCCGGCACGCACACCAAGAACGTCGTCGCGGGCCGCGACTTCGAGGTCGACCGTTACGTCGACGTCGTGGTCGTACAGGAGGGCGACCCCTGCCCGAAGTGCGGCACGGGCCTCGTCCTCGACCGGGCCATCGAGATCGGCCACATCTTCCAGCTGGGCCGCAAGTACACCGACGCCCTCAAGCTCGACGTCCTCGGCCAGAACGGCAAGCCGGTCCGCGTCACCATGGGGTCCTACGGCATCGGCGTCTCCCGCGCGGTCGCCGCCATCGCCGAGCAGAGCGCCGACGACAAGGGCCTGTGCTGGCCCGAGGAGATCGCCCCGGCCGACGTCCACGTGGTCGCCGCCGGCAAGGCCCTCCAGACCGAACTGGCCCTCGACATCTCCCAGAAGCTGGCCGCCGCCGGTGTCCGCGTCCTGGTCGACGACCGCGCCGGCGTCTCCCCGGGCGTCAAGTTCACCGACTCCGAGCTGATCGGCGTACCGCAGATCCTCGTGGCCGGGCGGCGCGCGGCCGACGGCGTGGTGGAACTGAAGGACCGCCGCACCGGTGAGCGCGAGGAGCTGACGGTCGAGGAGGCCGTCGCCCGGCTCACCGCCTGAGGGCCCTGGCCCTGTGAGCGCTCCGGGCCTTACGGAGCGCTCACAGCCAGCCCGCGAACTCCAGCAGCAACTCCGCGTCCCGCGGGCGTCCGACCCGCCCCGCCCGTACACCCGACTCCACGGCCCGGAACAGCGTCCAGCCGCGCAGCCGCTCCTGGTCCACGTCCAGCGACTCGGCCAGCCGCTTCACCCGTCTCCGGGTCGTCGCCGCACCGGACGGCTGGGCGATCAGGTCCTCCACCCGGTCACGGACCAGCCGGGCGAGATCGAACGCGCACTCGCCCACCACCGGATCGGGCCCCACGGCCAGCCACGGCATCCGCTCCCCGGCGAGCACCTTGCTCTGCCGGAACGTGCCGTGCAGCAGCCGGTGTTCGGGCGGCGCGGCCAGCAACTCCTCGCGCGCCGCGAGCGCCACGTCGACCAGCGGCGCCACGTCGGCATCGACCCGGGCACGTGCCCGCATCGCCTCGGCCTGCCGCCCGGTCCGCTCGGCCACCGTCTCGAAGGGGAAGCCGGCCGGCGGCTCCACCCACAGCCGTCGCAGTGTCCCGGCGGCCTCCAGCAGTGCCTTCGCTTCCGGCAGTGACCGCACCGACACGTCCGGGTGCAGCCGCTCCAGCAGCAGCACGCCCTCGGTCCTCCAGGGTTCGAGCAGCTGCACGGCGCCCCGCCCGCCCCAGTGCGTGAGCGCGGCCCGCTCCGCCTCCGGGCGGGCCCGGCCCGGCGCCAGCTTCAGCACGGCGGGCGTCCCGTCGGCCGTCCGCACCAGCACGACCAGGCTGCTGCGCCCCCCGGGCACCTGCACCCGCTCCACGGTCAACTCGCGTAGCGCGACGGCCTGCTGCGCCGCCTCGGGCAGCTTCTCCAGCCAGTCGTCACCGTCCGGTGCCGTCTCACCGAGCGCCCTGACCAGACGCTTCGGCGGTTCGAAAACCATGCGCGAGTCGTTCCCTTCGTGCTGTCCGCGGTGCGTGCCCTGCGCGGGTCACGCCGTCGGCGCCGCCAGGGGCGGGGCCGTGCCGGCCCGCTCGGCGAGCCCAGGGAAGGCTACGCTCTCGCCGCGCCAGCGCACCGCCCGCACCGCCGCCTCCCGCAGTGCCTCGGCGGCCAGGGCCCGCCGCGCGCCGCCCGCCGCGCGCACCAGGTCCGAGTACACCCCGGCCACCCGGTCCTCCAGCTCGGCGGCGAGCCGCACGGCCGCCGCCGCGTCCGGCACCGGGAACGGCAGCGCGTACCCGGCGGCCGCCGCCCCGGGCCTGCCCCCCAGGTCCTTCACCTCGCGCACCAGCGCGTCCCGGCGGGCCCGGTGCGCGTCGTACGCCGTCCGTGCCTCGGCGCGCCGACCGTCGCCGATCCGCCCGCCGACCACGCCGTACCCGTACACCGCCGCGTGCTCGGCCGCCAGCGCCGCCTGGAGGGCCCGCAGCTCCCGGTCCTTCGCCTCGCTCACGCGCCACCCTCCGTCAGCAGATACACGTGCGCCGCCCCGGCCGCCGCCACCGAGGCCAGCAGCCGCGCCAGCTCGCCCGGAACGTCGAGCAGCGCCTTGGCCCGGCGGTCGGCGAGCTCCCGCTCCGCGGCGGCGAGCGAGGCGAGTGCGTCCTTGTCGTCGCCCGGCACGGCGGTGGCCGAGGGGGAAGCGGACGGGGAGGAGGGAGAAGGGGACGTCTTCCGGCCCGGGCCCCCTCCGAAGGCCTGCGCATGCCGTACGGCCTCCGCCCTCAGCGGCCCCAGCCGCCCCGCGAGCCCCGGATGGGCGGCGATCACGGCGTCGTACCGCTCCACCAGCCCCTCGCTGTCCCGCGCCGCACGCGCGCGTGCCCGGCGCACGGCCGCCGACGGGCCGTTCTCGGAGGCACCCGGACCCTCGCCCCCGGCGGTGCAGCCCGCCAGAGCGAGGGCCGCCGGGCCGACGGCGAACAGAGTCCTTCTGCGCGGCCCCGAGCGGGCGCGCGGAGATGAGGGGAACGGCACGTCAGACGTCCTCGGGGGGCTCGTACGAGAAAGAAGCGGCTCTCAGGGCCCTTCTGATGGATCTCCGCAGCGTCGCGACGCCCGGCACGCACGCTCGCCGCACGGTGCGCAGGGCCAGGTGGCTCCGCCACATGACCCTCCGCACCGCACGCCGATCGCACGCACCGAACGCCGCTCCTTCTCCTGCGGAGATCCATCAGAAGGGCCCTAGGGCTGAAGACCCGTGATCACGGTACCCGGGCCCCCGCCCGAGACCACTCAGCGGCACCGTTCGTCACCGGGTGGACGGCAACACACCCCGCGACCGGATACCCTTTGACCAGACACGCGACCCATCCCACAACAGCACACGCGGCCGAGGAGTCACCCGGATGAGCACCACCCAGAGCGAGAGGCTGCGAGGACTGCTGGAACCGCTCGTCGCATCCCAGGGTCTGGACCTCGAAGAGATCGAAGTGGACTCCGTCGGGCGCAAGCGTGTGCTGCGCGTCGTCGTCGACTCGGACACGGGCGCCGACCTGGACCAGATCGCCGATGTGAGCCGCGCGCTCTCGGCGAAGCTCGACGAGACGGACGCGATGGGCGAGGGGGAGTACACCCTCGAGGTCGGCACCCCGGGCGCGGAGCGCCTCCTCACGGAACACCGGCACTACGTCCGCGCCACCGACCGGCTGGTGAAGTTCCAGCTGGCCGAGGGCGGCGAGCTGGTCGCCAGGATCCTCAAGGTCGACGACGAGGGAATCGACACCGAGGTGCCCGGGGTGAAGGGCCGCAAGGCCACCGCGCGCAGACTCGCCTTCGACGACATCGTCCGGGCGCGTGTTCAGGTCGAGTTCAGCCGCAAGGACAACAAGAAGGAAGAGGAGGCGTAGCCGTGGACATCGACATGAGTGCCCTGCGGGGCTTGGTTCGGGAGAAGGAGATCTCCTTCCCCCTGCTGGTCGAGGCGATCGAGTCGGCCCTCCTCATCGCCTACCACCGCACCGAGGGAAGCCGCCGCCACGCGCGCGTGGAGCTCAACCGGGAGACCGGCCATGTGACCGTGTGGGCGAAGGAGGACCCCGACGACCTCGAGGAGGGCCAGGAGCCCCGCGAGTTCGACGACACCCCGTCCGGCTTCGGCCGTATCGCCGCCACCACGGCCAAGCAGGTCATCCTGCAGCGCCTGCGCGACGCCGAGGACGACGCGACGCTCGGCGAGTACGCCGGCCGCGAGGGCGACATCGTCACCGGCGTGGTCCAGCAGGGCCGCGACCCGAAGAACGTGCTCGTGGACATCGGCAAGCTGGAGGCCATCCTGCCGGTGCAGGAGCAGGTGCCGGGTGAGACCTACCCGCACGGCATGCGGCTGCGCAGTTACGTCGTCCGGGTGGCCAAGGGCGTCCGCGGCCCGTCCGTGACGCTGTCCCGGACGCACCCCAATCTGGTGAAGAAGCTCTTCGCGCTGGAGGTGCCGGAGATCGCCGACGGGTCCGTGGAGATCTCCGCGATCGCCCGCGAGGCCGGTCACCGCACGAAGATCGCCGTACGGTCCACCCGCTCCGGCCTGAACGCCAAGGGCGCCTGCATCGGCCCCATGGGCGGCCGGGTGCGCAACGTGATGGGCGAGCTGAACGGCGAGAAGATCGACATCGTCGACTGGTCGGATGACCCGGCCGAGATGGTGGCGAACGCGCTGTCCCCGGCCCGTGTCTCCAAGGTGGAGATCGTGGACATGGCGACCCGGTCGGCCCGCGTGACCGTGCCCGACTACCAGCTGTCCCTGGCCATCGGCAAGGAAGGGCAGAACGCCCGCCTCGCGGCCCGGCTGACCGGCTGGCGGATCGACATCCGGCCGGACACGGAACCCGCCGCGGACCGGACCGGGGAATAGATCCAAGCCGCGGGTCGTTCAGATCACGACAGGTTCGGGCGCGGCAACTGTTCGAATCCTGCCCCAAAGGGGTGAGGCGCCTACGGGGAGGTAGACTTAACGGTGTCTGGCCGGACGCGCACCCGCGCATGCCCTGAACGCACCTGTGTGGGGTGTCGGGAGCGAGTGGCCAAGGCCGATCTTTTGCGGATCGTGTTGATCGAGGGCGCATGCGTCCCTGATCCACGCGGTACGCTGCCCGGCCGGGGTGCGTATGTGCATCCCACACCGGTCTGTCTCGACCAGGCGGTCCGCCGCCGGGCGTTCACGAGGGCACTGCGCGCCCCGGGAGCGCTCGACACAAAGGCGTTGCGCCAATACGTCGAGCAGACAACAGTTGCCGATCAGGCAACACGGTAAGAACGTGCCGCACGGAACCCCGTGCGGTCTAGGTACCTCGCGAGTCGAAAGCAGGTCGAGATTGCGATGAGCACTCGATGAGTACGCGATGAGTACGCCCATGAACTAGCGACGGTCCGGCTTCACCCGGACCTCAAAGGAGCGAAGTGGCTAAGGTCCGGGTCTACGAACTCGCCAAGGAGTTCGGTGTCGAGAGCAAGGTCGTCATGGCCAAGCTCCAGGAGCTCGGTGAATTCGTCCGTTCGGCGTCTTCGACGATCGAAGCGCCTGTTGTACGCAAGCTGACCGACGCATTCCAGCAGGGCGGCGGCAACGGCAAGTCCGCCGCGAAGCCCGCGGCCCCCAAGAAGGCCGCCCCCCGTCCGGCCGCGCCCTCTCCGGCGCAGTCGGCCCGTCCGGCTGCCCCGAAGCCGCCGGCCGCGCCCAAGCCCGCGGCTGCCCAGCAGCCGTCGGCCCCCTCGTCCCCGGCGCCGTCCCCGGGCCCGCGTCCGACGCCGGGCCCCAAGCCCGCGCCGCGTCCGGCCCCGGCCGCGCCCGAGTTCACGGCGCCGCCCGCGGCTCCGTCCACTCCGGCCGGCCCGAAGCCCGGCGCGCGTCCCGGCGCCCCCAAGCCCGGCGGTCGCCCCTCCGGCGGTCCCGGCCAGGGCCAGGGCGGCCAGGGCCAGCGTCCCGGCGGTCAGGGTCCGCGTCCCGGCGCTCCGGCGCCGCGTCAGGGTTCCCGTCCGGCCGGTCCGCGTCCGGGTAACAACCCCTTCACCTCGGGTGGCTCCACCGGCATGGCGCGCCCGCAGGCGCCCCGTCCGCAGGGCTCCCGTCCCGGCCCCGGCGGCCCCGGTGGCGGTCCCCGTCCCCAGGCGCCCGGCGCCCAGGGCGGCGGTCCGCGTCCGCAGGCTCCGGGCGGCAACCGCCCGTCCCCGGGCTCGATGCCGCGTCCGCAGGGCGGCGGCCCGCGTCCCGGCGGCGGTTCCGCCGGTCCGCGCCCGAACCCCGGCATGATGCCGCAGCGTCCCGCTGCCGGCCCGCGTCCCGGCGGCGGCCCCGGTGGCGGCCGTGGACCGGCCGGAGCCGGCCGGCCCGGCGGTGGCGGTCGTCCCGGTGGCGGCGGCTTCGCCGGTCGTCCCGGTGGCGGTGGCGGCGCCGGTCGTCCCGGTGGCGGCGGCGGTTTCGCCGGTCGTCCCGGCGGTGGCGGCGGCTTCGGTGGCGGCGGTGGCCGTCCCGGCTTCGGCGGTCGTCCCGGCGGTCCCGGTGGCCGTGGTGGCACGCAGGGCGCCTTCGGCCGTCCCGGCGGTCCCGCGCGTCGTGGCCGCAAGTCGAAGCGGCAGCGCCGTCAGGAGTACGAGGCCATGCAGGCCCCGTCGGTCGGCGGTGTGATGCTGCCTCGCGGCAACGGCGAGACCGTTCGCCTGTCGCGCGGTGCCTCGCTCACCGACTTCGCGGAGAAGATCAACGCCAACCCGGCGTCGCTCGTCGCGGTCATGATGAACCTCGGCGAGATGGTCACGGCCACGCAGTCGGTCTCCGACGAGACGCTCCAGCTCCTCGCCGACGAGATGAACTACACGGTTCAGATCGTCAGCCCCGAGGAGGAGGACCGCGAGCTCCTGGAGTCCTTCGACATCGAGTTCGGCGAGGACGAGGGCGACGAGGAGGACCTGATGGTCCGCCCGCCGGTCGTCACCGTCATGGGTCACGTCGACCACGGTAAGACCCGGCTCCTCGACGCCATCCGCAAGACGAACGTCATCGCGGGCGAGGCCGGCGGCATCACCCAGCACATCGGTGCCTACCAGGTCGCGACCGAGGTCAACGACGAAGAGCGCAAGATCACCTTCATCGACACCCCGGGTCACGAGGCGTTCACCGCCATGCGTGCCCGTGGTGCGCGGTCGACGGACATCGCGATCCTGGTCGTCGCGGCCAACGACGGCGTCATGCCGCAGACGGTCGAGGCGCTCAACCACGCCAAGGCGGCCGACGTCCCGATCGTCGTCGCGGTCAACAAGATCGACGTCGAGGGCGCGGACCCGACCAAGGTGCGCGGTCAGCTGACCGAGTACGGCCTGGTGGCCGAGGAGTACGGCGGCGACACGATGTTCGTCGACATCTCCGCCAAGCAGGGTCTGCACATCGACTCCCTGCTGGAGGCCGTGGTCCTCACGGCCGACGCCTCGCTCGACCTGCGGGCCAACCCGAACCAGGACGCGCAGGGCATCGCGATCGAGTCCCGTCTCGACCGCGGCCGTGGTGCCGTGTCGACGGTCCTCGTCCAGCGCGGCACGCTGCGGGTCGGCGACACCATGGTGGTCGGCGACGCGTACGGCCGAGTCCGGGCGATGCACGACGACAACGGCAACCTCGTCACCGAGGCCGGCCCGTCGACGCCGGTTCAGGTCCTGGGCCTGACCAACGTCCCGGGCGCGGGCGACAACTTCCTCGTCGTCGACGAGGACCGTACGGCCCGTCAGATCGCGGAGAAGCGTGCGGCGCGCGAGCGCAACGCGGCCTTCGCGAAGCGCACGCGCCGTGTGTCGCTCGAGGACCTGGACAAGGTGCTGAAGGCCGGCGAGGTCCAGCAGCTGAACCTGATCATCAAGGGTGACGCTTCCGGTTCCGTCGAGGCACTCGAGTCCTCCCTGCTCCAGCTGGACGTCGGCGAAGAGGTCGACATCCGGGTCCTGCACCGCGGCGTCGGTGCGGTCACGGAGTCCGACATCGACCTGGCCATGGGCTCGGACGCCATCGTGATCGGCTTCAACGTGCGCGCCGCCGGGCGTGCACAGCAGATGGCCGAGCGCGAGGGCGTGGACGTCCGGTACTACTCGGTCATCTACCAGGCGATCGAGGAGATCGAGGCGGCCCTCAAGGGCATGCTCAAGCCGGAGTACGAAGAGGTCGAGCTCGGTACGGCGGAGATCCGCGAGGTCTTCAAGTCGTCCAAGCTGGGCAACATCGCGGGTGTTCTCATCCGCTCCGGCGAGGTCAAGAGGAACACCAAGGCCCGCCTCATCCGCGACGGCAAGGTGGTCGCGGAGAACCTCAACATCGAGGGCCTGCGTCGCTTCAAGGACGACGTCACCGAGATCCGCGAAGGGTTCGAGGGCGGTATCAACCTCGGCAACTTCAACGACATCAAGGTCGACGACGTCATCGCGACGTACGAGATGCGCGAGAAGCCGCGGGTGTGACCCACGGTTCCCAGACCGGCCGACGGGGCCTCGCCCCGTCGGCCGGCTGGCCGTTTGTCTCCACATCCTGCCCGACCGTGTCGGGCAGCGGGTGGGCAACGGAAAACCCCGTCGAGCCACCGGACGGGACGCGGTACCGTTCTTGATGTCCCTGCCCCGACCGCAGGGCCATCGATCCCGTACCGGCGGGTCATCCGGACACACATGTACGTGGGGACGCTGTCCTTCGACCTGCTCCTCGGCGACGTACGGTCGCTGAAGGAGAAGCGCTCCGTCGTCCGCCCCATCGTCGCCGAGCTCCAGCGCAAGTACGCGGTGAGCGCGGCCGAGGTGGATCACATGGACCTCCACCGCAGGGCCGTCATCGGCCTCGCGCTGGTGTCCGGCGACGCGGGGCACCTCAGCGACATACTCGACCGGTGCGAACGGCTGGTCGCCGCACGCCCCGAGGTGGAGCTGCTGTCCGTCAGGCGGCGCTTCCACGGCGAAGACGACTGACGAACCGAGAACGACCCAGACAGGAAAGAACGGGAGACGGACCAGTGGCCGACAACGCGCGGGCCAAGAGGCTGGCGGACCTCATCCGGGAAGTGGTGGCCCAGAAGCTGCAACGCGGGATCAAGGACCCGCGGCTCGGCTCGCACGTCACCATCACGGACACGCGGGTCACGGGTGATCTGCGGGAGGCGACCGTCTTCTACACCGTGTACGGGGACGACGAGGAGCGCAACGCGGCCGCGGCCGGACTGGAGAGCGCCAAGGGCATCCTGCGCTCCGAGGTCGGCCGGGCCGCCGGTGTGAAGTTCACGCCGACCCTGACCTTCGTCATGGACGCCCTCCCGGACACCGCCCGGAACATCGAGGACCTCCTCGACAAGGCGCGGCAGTCCGACGAGAAGGTGCGCGAGGCGTCCGCGGGCGCGAAGTACGCCGGCGACGCCGACCCGTACCGCAAGCCGGACGAGGACGACGAGACGGACGACACCGCCGAATGACCCAGAAGCACACCACGCCCGACGGCCTCGTCATCGTCGACAAGCCGTCGGGCTTCACTTCGCACGACGTCGTGGCCAAGATGCGCGGCATCGCCAGGACACGACGCGTCGGGCACGCCGGCACCCTCGACCCGATGGCGACGGGCGTCCTCGTCCTCGGCGTCGAGAAGGCCACCAAGCTCCTCGGCCACCTCGCGCTGACCGAGAAGGAGTACCTGGGCACGATCCGGCTCGGGCAGAACACCCTCACCGACGACGCCGAGGGGGACATCACCTCCGCCACGGACGCCTCCGAGGTCACCCGCGAGGCCATCGACGCCGGCGTCGCCAAGCTGACCGGCGACATCATGCAGGTGCCGTCCAAGGTCAGCGCCATCAAGATCAACGGCGTGCGCTCCTACAAGCGGGCCAGGGAGGGCGAGGAGTTCGACATCCCGGCCCGGCCCGTCACGGTCTCCTCCTTCGGCGTGTACGACGTCCGGGAAGCCGTCGCCGAAGACGGTACGGCCGTACTCGACCTGGTCGTCTCGGTCGTCTGCTCCTCCGGCACGTACATCCGGGCCCTGGCCCGCGACCTGGGCGCCGACCTCGGCGTCGGCGGGCATCTCACCGCCCTGCGCCGCACCCGCGTCGGCCCCTACAAGCTGGATACGGCCCGCACGCTCGACCAGCTCCAGCAGGAGCTGACCGTGATGCCGGTCGCCGAGGCCGCCGCTGCCGCCTTCCGGCGCTGGGACGTCGACGCCCGGCGCGCCAGGCTGCTCACCAACGGCGTGCGGCTGGACATGCCCGAGGAGTACGCCGGCTCGGGACCCGTCGCCGTCTTCGATCCGGAGGGCCGCTTCCTCGCCCTCGTCGAGGAGCAGCGGGGCAAGGCCAAGAGCCTGGCCGTCTTCGGCTGACAGCACGCGGGGACCGTCCGTGGAGCGGCGGCCACGGGGTACCTCCACTGCCGCCGCTCCACGGTCCCCCCTCGGTTCCCCCACCCCTAGGGTGTATCCAGCCGCCCCGCTTCGTTCACCCGTCCGTGCAGGCGCTCGGAGTGAATCGGGGGAGCGGAAGGGGGCGCTTTCGCCGAGCGATCTGTCCCGCTGATCATCTCGCCCCTACCGTCGAACGCAAGGGCACGGGTGTACGGCGGGGAGGCTCGACGATGACGTCGCGGAACCGGTCCGGGGAGAAACAGGACAGCGCACCAGGATCCCAGGACCGCCCCGGAACAGCGGAGCAGACGACCCAGGGAGCGGGCGGCGGGGCATCCGGCCCGGCCCTCGTCCGGATCCAGGACCTGGCCGGCCGTCCCCGGGGCGCCGGCTTCCTGGCCGACCACCACGGCACGCTCGTCACCAGCCATGAGGCGATCGACGGCCTGCCCCGGTTCGTCCTGTACGGGGCCGGGGACCGCCGCCGGGTCGTGTCCGCCGACGCGGTGACCCCGCTGCCCGCGTTCGACCTGGCCCTCGTACGGACCGAGGGCCTCGGTGTGCCGCCGCTTCCCGTGACCGTGCGGGGCGGGGCCGGGACCGGCGCCTATGTGCGGATCGCCGCCGGCGGCTGGCGGGAGGCCAGGGTGCTGGGTTCGACCGCCGTGACGTACACGGCCGCCGACCGCCTCCACCGCCTCGACGGCGCGCTGGAGCTGGCGGTCGGCACGGCAGGGCGGGACGCGCTGCGACGGGGCGGGGGAGCGGCCGGCGGTCCGGTGCTCGACGCCGCGACCGGCGCCGTCGTCGCTGTCCTCGGCACCGCACTCAGCTCCGACCACAGTGACGTCGGATTCGCCGTACCACTGCATCCCCGGGTCCCCGGCATGGCGGGCCCGCTCGCCGAGCTGCTCGCCGAGAACGCGGCGACGGTCCCCGCATACGGCGCCGACCTCAATCTGGCCGGAGTGCTGGAGCTGACCGGCACGGCGGTGGGCCTGGAGGGCCCGCCCGGCGGCACGGGTCTCCCGGAGCCGGTCGAACGGGCCGCCGTGGCGGCCGAGTTCAGCGCGTTCGCGGCAGGACCGGCGGCCGTGCTCGGCCTCGTCGGGGCGCCCGGCAGCGGTCGTACGACGGAACTCGCCGCGCTCGCCGCGCGCCGCGCCCGCGGCGGGCATCCCACGCTGTGGCTGCGCGGCTGCCAACTGCGGGACGACGACGCCTCGGTGGCCGACGAGGCGCGCCGGGCGCTGGCCCGGGCCGCCGCTGCCGTGGCCGCGTCCCGGCCGGGTCTCCTGCCGGCCGGCCTGGGCGACACCACCCCCGAGCGCCTCGCCCGGCTCGCTGGTGCCCTCGGCCGGCCCCTGCTGCTGCTCCTCGACGGCCCGGAGGAGATGCCCCCGGCGCCGGCCCGTCGTCTGGCCGACTGGACGGACGGGACGGTGCGGTGGCTGCGGGAGACGGGTGTGCGGCTGGTCGTGGCCTGCCGGCCGGAGTACTGGGAGGAGGCGGGGTTCCCGGCGGAGGTCCTGCACCGGCCGGCCGGTGCCGCGGACGGGCCCGCGTGTGTGCGCCTCGGCGATCTCACCGAGGACGAGGCCCGCCAGGCCCGCCTGCGCCACGGCATTCCGGAGAGTGCCCTCGTCGACAGCGCCGCGCGGCACCCCCTCACCCTGCGACTGCTCGGCGAGGTCAGGGACGCCCTCGGGCCCTTCGACGGCCCGGAAAGCGCCGGCGCACCCACCAGCCCCAGCGGCCCCGGCGTCACCGTCGACCGCGACGACGTCTTCGCGGCCTACCTGGACCTGATGTCCCTGCGCATCGCCCGAAGGCTGGCCGCCGGGAACGGTCTGAGCGGCACGGCCGTGCGCCGGCTGGCCGCCAAGGTCGCCGGGCAGGTGCACGAGGCCGCCCGGCGCAGCCTCGGACCGGGGACGGGGGATCTGGACCGGGAGACTTTCGAGACGGTCTTCCCGTGGGGGCCCGCCCCGGCGCGGCTCGGCAGCGGCACCGGCTGGGCGTCGGCCGTCCTCGCCGAGGGCCTGCTCGTACCCGCCGGAGCCGGCTACCGCTTCGCCCACGAGGAGCTCGCCGACTGGCTCCAGGGCATGCACCTGGACCTCGACGAGGCCCTGCACGTCCTCGTCCACCACCGGCCGCAGCCCGCCCCCGTCCCGCACCACCGCATCGGGCCCGTCGTGCAGGCCCTGCTGTTCCTCGCCCGCCAGCACGGCACCGGCCGGCTGGCCTCCCGGCTGGCGGACCTGGTGCACGCCCTGGACGCGGGTCCGCGGTCCTGGTGGGCGGCCCGGCTGCTCGCCGGGACCCTGTCGGCCGTGCCCGACGCGACGCCCTACGCGGAGGTGCTGCGGCTGCTCGCCGACCGGATCGTGGCCTGGCGGCGGCAGGGGAGGCCCGTGCCGGACGAGGTCGGGCCCGCTTTCTGGGCCGGCGTACGGCTGCCGGAGGACGAGCGCTTCGCGCTGCTGAGGCGGCTGGTGCACGCCGACGGCCCGCCGTGCGAGGCCGGTCCCCGGTTCCTGGACACCGTCGCGCACCTGCTGGCCGCCGACCCCGCCGCCGTACAGCCGCTGCTGGCCCGCTGGTTCGACGACGAGCAGCCGCTGCCCGCCACCCCGCACGCGACCGTGGCCACGGCCGCGCAGGCGCTGCTGCACACCCACCGGCACAGCGCCCTGGACGACTTGGCGGACGTGCTCGTCGACCGGGCCCACCGGAGGGCCGACGAACTGCTCGCCGTGCTGGCGGAGGAGGAGGCCTCGGCGGTGTGCCGGGCCGTCGACCGGTGGGCGCGCGACGAGCGCCCGGCGCGCCGGAGTGCCGCGATGGCGCACGGCCTGCGCGTCGCGCCGCACGTGAGCGCCGGAGGCGACCGCGCCCTCCTGCGTTACGCGGCCCTCACCCTCCTCGCCCGCCCCGCCGACTCCGCCCTGCACGGCGGAGCACTCGCACTCCTCGTCCAGGATCCGCGCACCCGGGACCGGTATCTCCCGCGGGCGCTGGAGCACTTCGCAGCGGGCGATCCGAACCTCCCGCCGGACGCGCCGGCCGCCGCCCTCCCGGCCCACCCCGAGCCGGTCCTCAACGCCTTCGCGGTGCGGCTGGAGCGGCCGGACGCGGAGGACGCGCTGCGCGCGCTCGCCGACGCCACCCCGCCCGGCCTGGCCCGGCGGGTCGCCGCGCTGGTGGGGCTGGCCGCACAGCGGCGGCCGGAACTCGCCGGGCACGTGGCCGCGTACGTGGACCAGCGGCTCGACCGGGGCCCCGCCGCCCGGGCCGTGCTCCTGCCGCTGGTCACCGGCCTGCTGGAGGGCGGCCCGGTCCGCCTGCGGTGCGCACTCGCCGCGGTCCTCACCCCGCCCGGCATCCCCGCCTCCCGCCCGCTGCGCCGCGAGCTGCGCGACGTGCTCCTGGCCCGTGAGCACGACACCGACGTCCTCGACGCGCTGCTGCACGCCGCCGCCCGGAACGGCGGCGACGACCTGCGCGACCTCGTCCGCCGCATCGGACTGCTCCTCGTGCGCACCCCGGAGGGCGCCGGCCGCTTCGACCGCGCCCTGGTCGACCTCGGCCGGCACGTGCCCGGCTTCGCCGCCCGCGTGGCGCGCTGGCTGGCCGCCGCGCCCGAGGAGTGGGCGGCGCTGGTCGGGCCCAGCTCCCACCGGACGATCGAGAACCTGGCGGGCGTCGGCGTCCCCGTCTGAGGAGCCTCCCGCGCACACCGGAGGGGACGCAGCGTCGTGCACCCCGTCACAGCCCCCA
Organism: Streptomyces afghaniensis; assembly: GCF_044327915.1. Taxonomy (NCBI): domain Bacteria; kingdom Bacillati; phylum Actinomycetota; class Actinomycetes; order Kitasatosporales; family Streptomycetaceae; genus Streptomyces; species Streptomyces afghaniensis. The sequence continues at coordinate 24,146 of NZ_JBIRGJ010000012.1, read as the reverse complement.
TGCCGATGCGGGCCGCAGGCGCCCGGCATGGCACCCTTAGACCTGCGCACGAGGCAACCAGGACAACCACGGACACGGGTTCGACGAGCTTTCGACAAGGAGCAGGCACAGTGCAGCGCTGGCGTGGCTTGGAGGACATCCCCCAGGACTGGGGGCGCAGCGTCGTCACCATCGGCTCCTACGACGGAGTCCACCGCGGACACCAGCTGATCATCCGGCACGCCGTGAACCGCGCCCGCGAGCTGGGCGTGCCCGCCGTCGTCGTCACCTTCGACCCGCACCCCAGCGAGGTCGTCCGCCCCGGCAGCCACCCGCCGCTGCTCGCCCCGCACCACCGCCGTGCCGAACTCATGGCCGACCTGGGCGTGGACGCGGTGCTCATCCTGCCCTTCACGACCGAGTTCTCGAAGCTGTCCCCGGCCGACTTCGTCGTCAAGGTGCTCGTCGACAAGCTGCACGCCAAGGCCGTCGTCGAGGGCCCCAACTTCCGCTTCGGCCACAAGGCCGCCGGCAACGTGGAGTTCCTGGCCACCCAGGGCAAGACCTACGACTTCGAGGTCGAGGTCGTCGACCTGTACGTGACCGGCGAGGCGGGCGGCGGCGAGCCGTTCTCCTCGACGCTGACCCGGCGTCTGGTCGCCGAGGGCGACGTCCAGGGCGCCGCCGAGATCCTGGGCCGCCCGCACCGCGTGGAGGGCGTGGTCGTCCGGGGCGCCCAGCGCGGCCGCGAACTGGGCTTCCCGACCGCCAACGTCGAGACCCTGCCGCACACCGCCATCCCCGCCGACGGTGTCTACGCCGGCTGGCTGCACGCCCAGGGCGAGGCGATGCCGGCCGCGATCTCCGTCGGCACGAACCCGCAGTTCGACGGCACCGAGCGCACGGTGGAGGCGTATGCCATCGACCGGGTGGGCCTCGACCTGTACGGCCTCCATGTCGCCGTCGACTTCCTGGCGTTCGTGCGGGGGCAGGCCAGGTTCGACACGCTGGACGCCCTGCTGGAGCAGATGGCCGAGGACGTCAAGCGCTGCCGGGAGCTGGTGGCGGCGGCCGAGCGGTCCGCCTAGCGGTCCTGGCCCATCCGCGTACTGGTCATGCGCTCGGGGTCTCGTCCGGGTGGAGGGCGTCGAGGATGAGGGCGAGGCCGAAGGCGAACTCGTCGGCGTAGTCGTAGCCGGGCTTGAGGACGTGCTCGGTGGCCAGTTCGGTGAGGTGGGGATAGGTGTCGGCGGGCATGTCGCGCAGGATGGCGCCCGCTACCTCGTCCAGCTCCGCCGCGCCTTTGAACGGCAGGCTCACCTCCTGGAGCACGAACCCGTACAGGTAGCTGTCGATCAGCGAGACGGCGTGCGCGGCCATGGGGACGGAGAATCCTCCGGCGCGCAGCGTTCCGATGACGGCGTCGTGATGGCGCAGGGTCGCCGGGCCGGGCCGGGAACGGGAGTCCATGAGGCCGACGGCCCAGGGGTGGCGCCGCAGCACGGCACGAGCGGAGTCCGCGCGGTGGCGCAGGGCACTCTTCCAGTCCGTGTCGCGCGGCGGTAGGTCGATCTCGCCGAACACCGCGTCCACCATGCCGTCGAGGATGTCTTCCCGGCCCGCGACGTGGTGGTAGAGCGACATCGCCTCGACGCCCAGTGGTTCGGCGATGGCCCGCATGGTGAGCGCGGCCGCCCCCTTCTCGTCCGCCACCGCCACCGCCGTGCGGATCACGCGCTCGCGGCTGAGCGGAGTGCGCGCCGACGCCGTCCGCCGGCCCTTGTTTCCCTCGCGCATCCAGGGCCCTCCTTCTGTCTTACCTCGTGCGCTCCCCTTGACCGCCTTACAGCATAAGGCTAGCTTGCCTTACAACATAAGGTAGGCATCCCGGTGAAAGGGGCCGCGCCATGGCCACGGATCGCGTGAAGAAGGTCTGCATCATCGGGGCCTCGGGGAAGCTCGGGCAGTACATGGTCGGGCACGCGCTGGAGCGCGGCTACGAGGTGGTCGGGGTGTGCCGGGAGCGCAGCGTGCCGAAGCTGGCCGCGTTCGAAGGCCGGATGACCGTCGTCCCAGGGCCGACCGACGACCCGGACGTGATCCGGCGGGCGGTCGCCGGGTGCGACGGGGTGCTGACGGTGCTGGTGCCGTGGGGTGTGCGGCAGTACGCGTCGGGCACGGCACAGGCGGTGCTCGACCACGCACGGCCGGGCGCGCGCCTGGTCTTCTCCTGCGGCTGGCACATCACACGCGACGGCAAGGACAGGTACTCACGGCTGTTCGTCCTGGGCGTCCGGATCGCCGCCGTGCTGGGCAAGCTCGTCCGCGCCGTCGAACTCGACGACCAGGTCGAAGCGTGCCGACGGGTGTTCGCCAGCGACACCGCGTGGACCGTGGTGCGCGGCAGCTCCCTGGAGGAGGGCGAAAGCCAGGGCCTGCCCGTGTGGAGCCGGCGTGTGGGCGACCCCGTACTGGCCAGCAACCTGACGCGGCGGGTGGACTTCGCGCTGTTCATGGTCGAAGCGCTCACCGACGACACGCTCGTCCAGGAGGCCCCGGCGATCGTCGGCTGCCGGACCCCCAGCGCCCTCGCCCACGCCGAGGGGTCTCGCAGCTAGGGCCTTGCGGTGAGCAGACGGCCCCGGCTTCGCCCTCAGCGCGCAGCCCAGTGGCATGCCACCTGGGCCGTGCCGCTGCCGTCGAGGATCCCCGGGTCCTGGTTCCTGCACGCGTCCGCCACGCCCGCCCGTTCCGCCTCACCGCTCGCGAGGATCTGGCAGCGGGCGTGGAAGCGGCAGCCCGACGGCACACGCGACGGGTCCGGGGGTTCGCCGGTGAGGACAACCGGATCCCCCGGGGCCTCGGGCAGCACCGACAGCAGGGCCTGTGTGTACGGGTGACGGGGCGCGGTCAGGACCTGCTCCACCGCGCCCGTCTCCACGATCCGGCCCAGATACATCACGGCGACCCGGTCGGCGATGTTCCAGGCCAGCCCCAGGTCGTGCGTGACGACCAGCGCGGACAGGCCCAGCTCGGTGCGCAGCCGCAGCAGCAGGGCGAGGATCTCACCGCGCACGGAGGCGTCGAGGGATGCCACCGGCTCGTCGGCGACGAGGAGTTCGGGTTCCAGGACGAGCGCGCCCGCGATGACGACCCGCTGGCGCTGCCCGCCGGACAGTTCGTGCGGGTAGCGCAGGAAGAAGCGCTCCGGGGGCCGCAGCCCGGCCCGGGACAGGGCATCGGCGACCGCTGTCCGTTCGTCGCCGCCGTACCCGTGGATGCGCAGACCCTCGGCGACCGCGTCGTACACCGTGTGCCGGGGGTTGAGCGAGCCGCTCGGGTCCTGGAGGACCAGCTGGACGCGCTTGCGGTACGCCTTGAGGGACCGGCCGGAGTACTCCAGCGGGCGGCCGTCGAACGTGACCCGGCCCGAGGTCGGCTCGACCAGGCCCAGCAGACAACGCGCCAGGGTCGTCTTGCCGCAGCCGGACTCGCCGACCAGCGCGACGATCTCGCCGGGCCGGATGTCGAGGTCGACCCCGTCCACCGCGCGGGCCCGGGGGCCGCCGTGCCGGCCGGGGAAGGTGACGTGCAGGTCCTGGGCGCTCAGCAGGGGTGCCGTGGTGACCTCGGGGGCCGTGGGGGACATGGTCATGGCGTACCGGGCCTCGCTTCCTCCATGGCGTCCGGATCCTCGCGTACCTCGCGGGATTCCTGAGCCGGCGGCCCGACCAGGACGCACGCCGCCCGCCGCTCAGGCCCCGCCTCGCGCAGCGCCGGGTCCTCCTCCGGGCAGGACTCCAGCGCCACCGGGCACCGCGGATGGAACGTACAGCCGGACGGCAGCGCCGCCGGATCGGGCGGGTCGCCCGCCAGCCCCTGCGGCGCGAACCGGGAGGACGGGTCGCCGATGCGCGGGAACGCGGCCGACAGGGCCCTGGCATACGGGTGCCGGGCGTCCTCGTACACCTGCCGGGCCGGGCCCTCCTCGACCACCCGGCCCGCGTACATCACCGCGAGCCGGTCGCAGGTGTCGGCGAGGACCGCCAGGTCGTGGCTGATCATGATCAGGCCCAGGTCCTGGTCCGCGACGAGCTGCTCGATGAGCCGGAGGATCTGCGCCTGGATCATCACGTCGAGCGCGGTGGTCGGCTCGTCGGCGATGATCAGCCGTGGATCGCAGGCCAGCGCCATGGCGATCATGACGCGCTGCCGCTGCCCGCCGGACAGCTCGTGGGGATAGGCGTCCGCACGGGTGGCGGGCAGGCCGACGTGCTCCAGCAGCTCCCCGGTCTTCTTCTTCGCCCCGGCCGGGGTCGCCTTCCGGTGCAGCAGGATCGGCTCGGCGATCTGGTCGCCGATGCGGTGCACCGCGTTCAGGGAGTGCATCGCCCCCTGGAACACGACCGAGGCCCCGGCCCAGCGGACCGCCCGGACCCGGCCCCACTTCATCGACAGCACGTCCTCGCCGTCGAGCAGGACCTCACCCGTGATGCGGGTCCCGGCGGGCAGCAGCCGCAGCAGGGCCAGCGCCAGCGTGGACTTGCCGCAGCCGGACTCCCCGGCGAGGCCGAGCTTCTGGCCGGCGTCCAGGCGCAGGTCCACCCCGCGCACCGCGGCCGCCCCGCCCGGGTACGTCACCGTCAGGTCCCTGACGTCGAGCAGCGTCACCGTGACACCCCCAGCCTGGGGTTGAGGACGGACTCCACGGCCCGCCCGCACAGCGTGAACGCCAGCGCCACCACGGCGATGGCGATGCCCGGCGGCACCAGGTACCACCAGTCCCCGGCACTGACCGCGCCCGCCTCGCGCGCGTCCTGCAGCAGCCCGCCCCACGACACGACCGTGGGGTCGCCGAGCCCGAGGAAGGCGAGGGTCGCCTCGGCGAGGATGGCCGAGGAGATGATCAGGGTCGTTTGCGCCAGCACCAGCGGCATCACGTTGGGCAGGACGTGCCGGGACATGATGTGCCAGTGCCCGCCGCCGAGCGCCTTCGCCCGCTCGATGTACGGGCGGGTCTCCACGGCGAGGGTCTGCGCGCGCACCAGCCGGGCCGTGGTCGGCCAGGTGGTGACGCCGATCGCCACGACGGTCGTGGTCAGCGACCGGGACATCACGGTCGCCAGGGCGATCGCCAGCACCAGCGTCGGCATGACCAGGAACCAGTCGGTGATCCGCATCATCACCGTCGCGTACCAGCCCTTGAAGTGCCCGGCCGTGACCCCGATCAGGGTGCCGATCGCCACCGACAGCACGGCCGCGAGCAGCCCGACCAGCAGCGACACCCGCGAACCCCAGACCACCAGGCCCAGCAGGTCCCGCCCGAACTGGTCCGTGCCGAGCGGGAACTCCGCGCTCGGGCTCTGCATCGGGCGCCCCGGCGCGTCGGTCACACTGCTCACGCCGGAGCCGACGAACAGCGGCGCGGACAGCGCCAGCAGCGCGCACAGCGAGAGTGCGGCTAGGCCGTACAGCCCCGCCCGTTCGGAGCGGTACTGCCGCCAGAAGCGCGCGACGGAGGCCCGGCGCCGCTGCCGGGCGAGGGCGCGCGGGCTCGTGCCCGTGCCGGTCGTCGTGGTCATCGGGCCACCCGGGGGTCGAGCAGGGGATAGACCAGGTCGGCGAGGGTGTTCATCACGATCACCGCGGCGGCGAACACGAAGAACAGCCCCTGCACCAGCGGCAGGTCGGGCACGCTCAGCGCCTGGTAGAACAGCCCGCCGAGGCCCGGCCAGGAGAACACCGTCTCCACGAGGATCACGCCCGCGACCGTCCGGCCGAGGTTGATGAAGATCAGCGTGACGGTCGGCAGCAGCGCGTTCGGCACGGCGTGCCGGCGCCGTACGAGGTCGTCGCGCAGCCCCTTGGCCCGCGCGGTCGTCAGATAGTCGCTGCCCATCTCGTCCAGCAGCGCCGACCGCGTGACCAGCAGCGTCTGCCCGTACTCCACGGCCACCAGCGTCACCACCGGCAGCACCAGGTGGTGCGCCACGTCGACCACGTACGCGAAGCCCTCCTTGCCGCCCGACTCCATGCCTCCGGTGGGGAACATGCCCGGGACCGGGCCGATGCCCACCGACAGCACGATGATCAGCAGCAGTCCGAGCCAGAAGGACGGGATGGAGTACAGGGTCAGCGCGAGGCCGGTGTTGACCCGGTCGCCGAGCCCGCCGCGCCGCCACGCCGACCGCGTGCCCAGGAAAATGCCGAGCGCCGTGTAGAGGACGAAGGCCGTGCCGGTGAGCAGCAGGGTGTTCGGCAGCGCCTCGGTGATCTTGTCGACGACGGGGGCGCGGAACTGGTACGACGTCCCGAAGTCGCCGGTGAGCGCCTTGCCGCAGTAGTCCGTGAACTGCCGCCACAGCGGCAGGTCGAGCCCGAACTCCTCGCGATAGGCGGCCAGCTGCTCGGCCGATACCTGACGGCCGCCCGTCATGGTCTTCACCGGGTCGCCGGGGATCAGCCGGAAGAGGAAGAAGCTGGTGACGAGCACGGCCAGCAGCGAGACGGCCGCACCCGCCACCTTGCCCGCGAGGTACCGCGGGTACGCGGAGCTCTTGCGTACCCGCGGCCCGGCCGCCGCGTGCTTGTCCTCGACCAGCGCGGGTGTCGCGTCAGCGGTCATGAGTGTCCGTTCGCCCGCTCTACTCGCGGTCCTCGGCGGTGGAGCGCCGCCGCATCGCCGCGAAGACGCCGAGCCCGGCGAGGACCACGACACCTCCGACGATCCCGGCCACGACCCCCGTCGACGACGCGTTGTCCGACGAGCCGCTCGACTCCGCCGGGACCGCCGACCACCAGCTCCAGTAGCCGTCCTGGCCGTAGATGTTCCCCGCCTTCGCCGGCATGGTCGTGATGGACTTGATCTGGTCCGTCCGGTAGGCCTCGACCGCGTTCGGATACGCCATGACGTTCATGTACCCGAGGTCGTACAGCCGCGATTCCATCTGCTTGACGATGTCCGCCCGTTTGGCGGGGTCGTACTCGGCGAGCTGCCGGGCGTAGAGCTCGTCGTACTTCTTGTCGCAGATGAAGTTGTCGGTCGCGCCCGTCTCCTCCGGGGTCGCCGGGAGCGCGCCGCAGGTGTGGATCGACAGCACGAAGTCCGGATCCGGGTTGACCGACCAGCCGTCGAAGGCCAGGTCGTACTTGCCGGCGAGCCAGGGGTCGCTCACGTTGTCCAGGCAGTTGAGCTGCACGCCGATGCCGAGCTTGCCCCACCACTCCTGGAGGTACTTGCCGACCGCCTTGTCGTTCGGGTCGGTGGCGTGGCACAGGACGCGGTAGGTGATGGGCTTGCCGTCCTTGCCGACGCGCTTGCCGTCGCCGTTCTTCTTGTAACCCGCCCGGTCGAGCATCCGGGCCGCCTCGGCCGGGTCGTACGTCAGCTTCTGGCCGGCGGACGGCTTCCAGAAGTACTGCGAGAACCGCGGCGGGATGTAGCCCTCGCCCTCGACGGCGTGCCCCTGGAACACCTTGTCGATGACGGCCTTGCGGTCGACGGCCTTGAACAGCGCGTTGCGCACCCGCTGGTCCAGCAGGGACGGGTGGCCGTCGCCGAACTTCTTGCCGTTCTTCGCCTTCGCGCCCGGGTTGGTGGCGAGCGCGTAGAAACGGCGGCCGGGGGCGTCGTTGACCTCGATGTTCTCCGCGCCCTCCAGGGACGCCGCCTGCGCGGGCGTCAGGGACGGCGAACCGGCGACGAACGACACCTCGCCCTTGCGCAGCGCCGACACCGCCGCGTCCTGGTCCTTGTAGTACCGGAAGACCAGCTCGTCGAACTTCGGCGCCCCGCGCCAGAAGCTCTCGTTGGCCTTGAGCCGGACGTAGCTGTCGGCCTTGTACCCGGTCAGCACGAACGGCCCGCTGCCCACCACCGGGAAGCTCTTGTCGTTGTTGAACTCGGAGAAGTCCGAGACCTTCTCCCACACGTGCTTCGGCACGATCGGCACATCGAGCGCGGTCATCGTGGCCTGCGGCTTCTTCAGCTCGATGACCAGCTTGGTCGGGCTGGGCGCCGTCACCTTCCGGAAGTTGCCGACGTAGCTGCCGTTCGCCGTGGCCGCGCCGGAGTCGGTCATCATCTTGTTGAACGTCCACGCCGCGTCCTCGGCGGTGGCCTGCTTGCCGTCCGACCACTTGGAGTTCGAGCGGATCGTGTACGTCCAGGTCAGCTTGTCCGGCGACGGCTCCCACTTGGTGGCCAGGCCCGGGATGGCGTGGTTGTCCTTGGGGTCGTAGTTCGTCAGGTACTCGTACATGAGCCGGTGGATGCTCGTACTGAGCAGCCGGACCGCCAGGAACGGGCTGAGCGAGTCCACGCTCTGCGCCACCGCGACGGTCAGCACCTTCTTGCCGTCGTCGGCCGCCCGGGCCTGCCGGGGCGCCGGGTCGAGCGGGGTCGCGAGACCGGCGGTGAGGGTGAGCGCGGCCGCACCGGCCGCGGCGACGAGCCTGAGGCCGCGCGGGAGGCTGCGTGTCTGATCTTTCGTGCCCATGGTCGGACCTCGCGTCATCGCTCGGACGGTAAGGACGGGTTGATCAGCTGTCAGTGGATGCTGAGTGTGTATCAGCGGCCGTCTCCACCCGTCAACGGCGCATTCACCCCTTGTGGCCTGCGGAAATAACGAATTGGCGAGCTTTTCACGGCCATTGGTCGAGACCACTGACGCGCCCCTGGCCAGGGCCTGGCAATGGATTTCGCCCATGACGGCCCCGGAACGCACGGCGGCCCGCGCCGAGTCGGAACGGCGCGGGCCGGAAAGGGGATCGGCCCCTCGAAAGGGGCCGATCGGGTGAGGCGATTACTGCGTCGGGGGCGGGGGCGGCGTCTGACCCTGCCCATCGGGCTGCCCGGGGTGGCCGGGCTGCCCCGGCTGCGGGTAGCCGTAGCCCGGCTGCGGAGGGGCGGCCGGGGGCTGCCCGGGCTGGGGCTGCTGGGGGTACGGCTGCCCGTGCTGGCCCGGCTGCCCCGGCTGCGGGTACGGCGGCTGGCCCGCCGCCTGCGGATACGGCTGCTGGCCCGGCTGGGGGTAGGGCTGGCCGGGCTGGGGGTACGGCTGCCCCGGCTGCTGCGGGTACGGGCCCGGCTGTCCCGGCTGCTGCTGTCCGGGGTAGGGCGGCTGGCCGGGGACGTGCTGGCCCGGGACCTGCTGGCCGGGCAGCGGCGGGGCGGCCACCGGTGGCGGGTTGCCGTCGGAGGTCCACAGGCCGTGCGCCTGCTGGTGGCGGGTGAAGTCCTCGGCGACCATCGCCGCGAGGTTGAAGTACGCCTCCCGTACCTTGGGCCGCATCATGTCGAGGTCGACCTCGGCACCGGCGGCGAGATGCTCGTCGAACGGCACGACGATGACGCCCCGGCAGCGCGTCTCGAAGTGCGACACGATGTCCTCGACCTTGATCATCTTGCCGGTCTCGCGCACACCCGAGATGACGGTGATGGACCGGGAGACGAGGTCGGCGTACCCGTGCGCCGACAGCCAGTCCAGCGTCGTACTCGCACTGCTCGCACCGTCCACCGACGGCGTCGAGATGATGATGAGCTGGTCGGCGAGGTCCAGCACCCCGCGCATGGCGCTGTAGAGCAGACCGGTACCGGAGTCCGTGAGGATCACCGGGTACTGCTTGCCCAGCACGTCGATCGCGCGCCGGTAGTCCTCGTCGTTGAATGTCGTGGACACGGCCGGGTCGACGTCGTTGGCGATGATCTCAAGACCGGACGGCGCCTGGGACGTGAACCGCCGGATGTCCATGTACGAGTTGAGGTACGGGATCGCCTGGACGAGGTCACGGATGGTGGCCCCGGTCTCGCGCCGCACGCGACGCCCGAGGGTTCCCGCGTCCGGGTTGGCGTCGATCGCGAGGATCTTGTCCTGCCGCTCGGTGGCGAGCGTGGAGCCGAGCGCGGTGGTCGTGGTCGTCTTGCCGACACCGCCCTTGAGGCTGATCACGGCGATCCGGTAGCAGGAGAGCACGGGCGTGCGGATCAGCTCCAGCTTCCGCTGCCGCTCGGCCTCCTCCTTCTTCCCACCGATCTTGAACCGCCCGCCACCGGCCACCGGACGGCTGCTCTTCGCCTTCTGCTTCTTGCTGTTGAGCAGCCGGTCGGACGACAGCTCCACGGCAGCGGTGTAACCGAGCGGCGCGGCACCCGGGTTGGTCGGCTGCCGCTGGTCGTGCTGCATGGGCTGCGGCCAGGCGGCCCCGGTCCGCGGATCCACGGGCTGCGACTGCGGAGGCTGCCCGTGCCCTTCGGGCTGCGGCTGGGCCTGCGGGGGGACGCCGGGGTGGGGCTGCTGGGGGGCCGGGGGCTGGGCGGGGGCGCCCGGGTGGGGGAAGCCGTAGGCGCCTTGGGGGTTGGGCCCGGGCTGCGGGAATCCGTAACCGCCCTGCGGGTTGGGCGCGGGCGCGGGGGTGGGCTGCTGGGCCGGCGGCTGCTGTGCGGCCGGGGGCTGGGTGGGGGCGCCGGGGTGCGGGAATCCGTAGCCGTCCTGCGCGTTGGGCGCGGGCGTGGGCGGGGTGTTGGGCTGCTGGGCCTGAGGCTGCTGTGCGGCCGGGGGCTGGGCGGGGGTGCTGGGGTGGGGGAAGCCGTAGGCGCCTTGGGCGTTGGGCCCGGGCTGCGGGAATCCGTAGCCGTCCTGCGCGTTGGGCGCGGGGGTGGGCGGGGTGTTGGGCTGCTGGGCCTGCGGCTGCTGTGCGGCCGGGGGCTGGGCAGGGATGCCGGGGTGGGGGAAGCCGTAGCCGCCCTGGGCGTTCGGTGCGGCCGGGGCCGGAGCTCCCGGCTGCGGGAAGCCGTAGGCGCCGGGCTGAGGTGCGGGCTGGGCGGGCGGCTGGGTCGGCGGTGCGGCCGGCGGGTTCCAGGCGGCGGGCGCGGGCTGCGGCGCCTGGGGCTGGAACGGCGGCTGCCCCTGCGCGGGAGCGTTCGGGTCCGTGGGCTGTGCCTGTGCCTGCGGCTGCGGCTGGTGCTGCGGCTGAGCGGGCCACTGGCCGGCCGGTGCCGGGGCGGCCGGCTGATACGACGGCGGCAGCGGCGGCATGGCCTGCGGGGCCGGGGGAGTCCAGGCGGGCTGGGCGTCGGACGCACCCGGCGCGGCGGCATCCTGCGGAACGCTGTCCTCGGGAGCGGCGTCGGCGGGTACGGCGTCGGCAGGCTCGGAGCCCACGGGCGGGGCGTCGTCGGGCTGTGCGTCGGCCGGCTCGGGAGCAGCCGGGACCTCGTCCGCAGCCACTGCGTCGGCCGGCTCCTCGTCGGCAGGCACCGCATCCGCAGGCACCGCGGCTGCGGGCACCGCATCCGCAGGCACGGAGTCCTCCGGCTCGGCATCCCGGGGCAAGGCCTCGTCCGTCGCCCCCTCCGCAGAGGCTTCCTCCGTCGCCGCGTCCTCGGGGACCTGGACCTCGGGAGCTTCCTCCTCCGGTGCGGTCACCGCACCTTCGACGTCCCCGCTGTCGGCGTCGTCGGAAGCAGGACCGTCCGCGACGGACACGTCAGCCGTATCCACCGCGACCGCCGTCTCGGAGGAGACGTCCTCGTCCCCCTCCTCGTGCTCGTCGGCGTCGGCGGGAGCGTCCTCGACGTCACCACCGGACTCCTCACCCGGCTCGGACCCGTCGCTCGGGCCGGAAGCGGCCGTGCGTTCCTCGTCCTCGTCGGACGACTCCAGTCGCGCCTCGACCTCGGCGGCACGCTCCTCGATCTCCCGCTTCAGGGCGACGGCGGAGAACCGCATCGTGGCACCGCTCTCCAGGTCACCGCTCTCCGGCTCCGCGTCCTCGGGCTCGGGAGCAGCCGAAGCCTCGGGAGCAGCCGGAGCCTCCGCCGGAAGGGCCGGAGCCCACTGAGCCTGATACCCGCCGACGGGGATGTTCGGCACGGCGGTAGGAGAGGCCGGATCCGCCGCAGACGCCTCGGTCCGCCCCTGAGCCTGCGGTCCCGGCGACTGTGGCGCCGGCGACTGCGTCCCCTGCGGCTCGAACCCCACCGGAAGCCGGGGGACGGCAGTCGGCCCTCCGGCAGACGGCCCGCCGGCGGCAGGCGCGGGCGGGGTGAACGGCGTACCCGGTGCGGGCGCGGGAGGAGCAGGAGGCGTGAACGGAGCGCCCGGAGCAGGCGGCGGCGCGGGCGGCGTGAAAGGCGCCCCCGGAGCCGGAGAGGGAGCCGGTGCCGGAGCCGAGCCGGCGGGCTGCCCGTGCCCCTGTCCCTGCCCGTGCCCCTGCCCCTGCCTCGGAATGGACGACACCCCACCGGAAGGATTGGCGTGCGGCGGCGGAGTGAGCCCCGGCAGCGGCGGAACCGGCCCGCTCGGCCCACCGGAACCCCCACGCGCCCCGGAACCCCCCGGCGCCCCGGAACCCCCCGGCGCCCCGGAAGCGCCGGCGTCCTCGGACGCCCCCGCCCCCGCCCCCTGCCCCGAGCTGGAACCCCCCGAGGCGTTCTGCGTGTACCAGGCCGGCGGCGCGTAGTCGATGGTGAACTCGCCCGTCACCTCTGCCGCTGACTCCGCGTCGGGCTGGTCATCGCCGGGTGTCGCCCAGCCCCCGCGGTTCCCGTCCCGATCGCTGCTCACAGTGTTCCTCCTGGTTGGTCGAGCACCCTCATGCCGTGCTGGGGCGACCCTTGCTTGTCGTCCGACGTCGTACGAAGTCGTTCTGAGGCGTGATGAGGGGTCGTCCGAGGTCGTCCGAATCCAGGCTCCCCCGCTCTCCCCCTGGGACGCCCACGCCTACTCACGGGTTCTGACGTCGCGCCCCGTCCCAGCCTAATCACCACAAGCCCCACCTCGGCAGGCCCGTCCACCCCCGAGCACCTGTCCGCCGCGTCACAACCTGCCCAGAAGCTGCCCAGAAGTGACGTACACAGCACACACTTTGGTGAACAATCAGGGCGATTAAGGTGGAGAACCGCGAACCACCTTCCCCCGCCGCACACGAAGAAGCGCGACGAGGGACGGCCGGCCACCGGCCCGCCACGCCCCTCGTCGCGCTCCGCGGAAGCCGCCGCGCCTACTGCCCGGCCTCGGCCTGCAAGCCCCCGTTGTGCGGCCGCGGCTCCAGATCGAACTCCCCGTCCCGCGCTCCCAGCACGAACGCCCGCCACTCCGCCTCGGTGTAGCGCAGCACCGTGTCCGGGTCGAGCGAGGACCGCATCGCCACCGCCCCCTCGGGCAGGTACGCGATCTCGACCCGCTCCTCGTGCTCCTCGGTGCCCGGCGCGCAGTGCCACTCGACACCGGAGATGTCGAGGGCGTAGAGCTCGTCCCGCTCCCGCTCCTTGCGTGCCTTGATCTCCTCAGCCGTCTCCGCCATGCCGCAGCGACCCCTTCCCGACGTACCGGTTGCGAACGTCCGGATGCCGTACGAACGATCCGAACCTGCTCACCCTAGTGGCGCCGGCCGCCCCGTCCGGCGGGTTCGGGGACCAGCGCAAAGACGCCCCTGACCGCCTGGTACCCTGGTCGACGGCCGTTTGTGTACGCACCCCCGGAGCGAGCTCTCGCCCTGGAGGCCGCGCCCAGCGGATCCCCGCCTTCCGAGTCACGGAAGCTCCCCCGAGAAGCAGACCGGGGGCACTCGGTGGCCAATCACAGACTATGAGGAGTACGCGTGTCGCTCGACGCCGCTACGAAGAAGCAGATCATGTCCGAGTTCGGTACCAAGGAGGGCGACACCGGCTCCCCCGAGGTCCAGGTCGCTCTGCTGTCGCGTCGGATCTCCGACCTGACCGAGCACCTCAAGACCCACAAGCACGACCACCACTCCCGCCGTGGCCTGCTGATCCTGGTCGGTCAGCGCCGCCGGCTGCTGCAGTACCTGGCGAAGAAGGACATCCAGCGCTTCCGTGCGCTGGTCGACCGCCTCGGCATCCGCCGCGGTGCGGCGGGCGCCAAGTAAGACGCCGTGAAGGGAGCGGTTCCCGGCAGGAAAGGGGACCGCTCCCTTTGCTGTACGTGCGGAGTGTCACCACTGCTTTGTAGTGTGGTAGCACAACGCAATACGGACGACACAGCACGACAAGAAGAAGAGGGGAAGCGCGCCTAGCCGCCGCCGGTCCTCGGTAGTGGCCCCCGGGGGGAAGTGAGCCCCGGGTGCTTCGATCGAAGACCGGCCCGCACCGCACGGAGCGCTTCTCCGCCACCGTCCCCCTGCCACACGGGCAGCGAGGGACGAAAGACGACAAAGTAACGGAGAAAACGCTAGTGGAGAACGAGACCCACTACGCCGAGGCCGTCATCGACAACGGCACCTTCGGCACCCGCACCATCCGCTTCGAGACGGGCCGCCTGGCCAAGCAGGCCGCCGGCTCCGCCGTGGCGTACCTGGACGACGACACGATGGTGCTGTCGGCCACCACCGCCTCCAAGAACCCCAAGGACCAGCTCGACTTCTTCCCGCTCACGGTGGACGTCGAGGAGCGGATGTACGCCGCCGGCAAGATCCCCGGCAGCTTCTTCCGCCGTGAGGGCCGCCCCTCCGAGGACGCGATCCTCACCTGCCGCCTGATCGACCGCCCCCTGCGCCCGTCCTTCAAGAAGGGCCTGCGCAACGAGATCCAGGTCGTCGCCACGATCATGGCGCTCAACCCCGACCACCTGTACGACGTCGTGGCGATCAACGCCGCCTCCGCGTCCACGCAGCTGGCCGGCCTGCCCTTCTCCGGCCCGATCGGCGGCGTCCGCGTCGCGCTGATCCGCGGTCAGTGGGTGGCCTTCCCGACGCACACCGAGCTCGAGGACGCCGTCTTCGACATGGTCGTCGCGGGCCGCGTCCTGGAGGACGGCGACGTCGCGATCATGATGGTCGAGGCCGAGGCCACCGAGAAGACCATCAAGCTGGTCGAGGGCGGCGCCGAGGCGCCGACCGAGGAGGTCGTCGCGGCCGGTCTGGACGCCTCGAAGCCCTTCATCAAGGTCCTCTGCAAGGCCCAGTCGGACCTCGCCTCCAAGGCCGCCAAGCCGACCGGCGAGTTCCCGATCTTCCTGGACTACCAGGACGACGTCCTGGAGGCGCTGACCGCCGCCGTCAAGCCGGAGCTCGCCTCCGCGCTGACCATCGCCGGCAAGCAGGAGCGCGAGTCCGAGCTGGACCGCGTCAAGGCGCTCGCCGCCGAGAAGCTCCTGCCGGAGTTCGAGGGCCGCGAGAAGGAGATCTCCGCCGCGTACCGCTCGCTCACCAAGCAGCTGGTCCGCGAGCGCGTGATCAAGGAGAAGAAGCGCATCGACGGCCGCGGTGTCACCGACATCCGCACCCTGGCCGCCGAGGTCGAGGCGATCCCGCGGGTCCACGGCTCCGCCGTGTTCGAGCGTGGCGAGACCCAGATCCTGGGCGTCACCACCCTGAACATGCTCCGCATGGAGCAGCAGCTGGACACCCTCTCCCCGGTGACCCGCAAGCGCTACATGCACAACTACAACTTCCCGCCGTACTCCACCGGCGAGACCGGCCGCGTCGGCTCCCCGAAGCGCCGCGAGATCGGCCACGGCGCCCTCGCCGAGCGCGCCCTCGTGCCGGTCCTGCCGACGCGCGAGGAGTTCCCCTACGCGATCCGCCAGGTCTCCGAGGCGCTCAGCTCGAACGGCTCGACGTCCATGGGCTCGGTCTGCGCCTCCACCATGTCGCTGCTGAACGCCGGTGTGCCGCTGAAGGCCCCCGTCGCCGGTATCGCCATGGGCCTGATCTCCCAGGAGATCGAGGGCGAGACGCACTACGTCACCCTCACCGACATCCTCGGTGCGGAGGACGCCTTCGGCGACATGGACTTCAAGGTCGCCGGCACGAAGGAGTTCGTGACCGCCCTCCAGCTCGACACCAAGCTGGACGGCATCCCGGCCTCCGTCCTGGCCGCGGCCCTCAAGCAGGCCCGTGACGCCCGCCTCCACATCCTCGACGTGATGATGGAAGCGATCGACACGCCGGACGAGATGTCCCCGAACGCACCGCGGATCATCACCGTGAAGATCCCGGTCGACAAGATCGGTGAGGTCATCGGCCCCAAGGGCAAGATGATCAACCAGATCCAGGAGGACACCGGCGCCGAGATCACCATCGAGGACGACGGCACGATCTACATCGGTGCCGCCGACGGCCCCGCCGCCGAGGCCGCCCGCGCCACGATCAACGGCATCGCCAACCCGACGATGCCCGAGGTCGGCGAGCGCTACCTCGGTACGGTCGTCAAGACGACCACCTTCGGTGCGTTCGTCTCCCTGCTGCCCGGCAAGGACGGTCTGCTGCACATCTCGCAGATCCGCAAGCTCGCCGGCGGCAAGCGCGTGGAGAACGTCGAGGACGTCCTCGGTGTGGGCCAGAAGGTCCAGGTCGAGATCGCCGAGATCGACTCCCGTGGCAAGCTCTCCCTGATCCCGGTCATCGAGGGCGAAGAGAACGATGAGACGAAGGACGACACCGACAAGTGACGTCGAGTAGCTCCAAGGCGACGGCCCGCACCTCCTCCGAGGCGCGGGCCGTCGCCCGTACCCAAACGCTCATCAAGGGCGAGAACGGCATCGGCACGGTCCGCAAGACCACCCTCCCGGGCGGCCTGCGCATCGTCACCGAGACCCTTCCCTCGGTCCGCTCCGCGACCTTCGGCATCTGGGCGCACGTCGGCTCCCGCGACGAGACCCCGGCCCTGAATGGCGCCACGCACTACCTGGAGCACCTGCTCTTCAAGGGCACGAGCCGCAGGTCCGCCATGGACATCTCCTCCGCGATCGACGCGGTCGGCGGCGAGATGAACGCCTTCACGGCGAAGGAGTACACGTGCTACTACGCGCGCGTGCTCGACACCGACCTGCCGCTGGCCATCGACGTCGTCAGTGACATGCTGACCGGCTCGCTCATCCTCGAAGAGGACGTCGACGTCGAGCGCGGCGCCATCCTCGAAGAGATCGCCATGACCGAGGACGACCCGGGCGACTGCGTGCACGACCTGTTCGCGCACACGATGTTCGGCGACAACCCCCTCGGCCGCCCGGTCCTCGGCACGGTCACCACGGTCAACTCCCTCACCGCCGACCGCATCCGCCGCTTCTACAAGAAGCACTACGACCCGACCCACCTCGTGGTCGCGTGCGCCGGCAACATCGACCACGCCAAGGTCGTACGGCAGGTCCGCGCCGCCTTCGAGAAGGCCGGTGCCTTCAAGGAACCCGCCGCCGAGCCCGTCGCCCCGCGCAGCGGCCGGCGCGCCCTGCGCACCGCCGGCCGGGTCGAGCTGATCGACCGCAAGACCGAGCAGGCCCATGTCGTGCTCGGCATGCCGGGCCTGTCCCGGACGGACGAGCGGCGCTGGGCCCTGGGCGTGCTGAACACCGCCCTCGGCGGCGGCATGTCGTCCCGCCTCTTCCAGGAGGTCCGCGAGAAGCGCGGTCTGGCCTACAGCGTGTACTCGTACACCTCGGGCTTCGCCGACTGCGGCCTGTTCGGCGTGTACGCGGGGTGCAGGCCGTCGCAGGTGCACGACGTGCTGAAGATCTGCCGCGACGAACTCGACCACGTCGCCGAGCACGGCCTCTCGGACGACGAGATCGGGCGCGCGATCGGCCAGCTCCAGGGGTCCACGGTCCTCGGCCTGGAGGACACCGGCGCGCTGATGAACCGCATCGGCAAGAGCGAGCTGTGCTGGGGCGAGCAGATGTCCGTCGACGACATGCTGTCGCGGATAGCCTCGGTCACCCCGGACGACGTCCGCTCGGTCGCCCGCGAGATCCTGGGACGGCGGCCCTCCCTGTCGGTCATCGGCCCGCTGAAGGACAAACAGGCGGCCCGCCTGCACGACGCCGTCGCCTGACAACCCCCTGGTGAAGGAAGCACAAGAGATGAGCAAGCTGCGCGTGGCGGTCCTCGGCGCCAAGGGCCGGATCGGTTCGGAAGCGGTCCGAGCCGTCGAAGCCGCCGAGGACATGGAACTGGTCGCCGCGCTGAGCCGTGGCGACAAGCTGGAGAAGCTGGCCGAGACCGGCGCCCAGGTCGCGGTCGAACTGACCACGCCCGACTCGGTCATGGCCAACCTCGACTACTGCGTGAGCCACGGCATCCACGCGGTCGTCGGCACCACCGGCTGGACCGACGAGCGCCTCGCGCAGCTCAAGGGCTGGCTGGAGCAGTCCCCGGAGACGGGCGTGCTCATCGCGCCGAACTTCTCCATCGGGGCCGTCCTGACGATGAAGTTCGCGCAGATCGCCGCCCCGTACTTCGAGTCCGTCGAGGTCGTCGAGCTGCACCACCCGAACAAGGTGGACGCCCCCTCCGGCACCGCCACGCGCACCGCCCAGCTCATCGCCGAGGCCCGCCGCAACGCCGGCTCCGCCCCGGCCCCGGACGCCACGGCCACCGCCCTGGACGGTGCCCGCGGCGCCGACGTCGACGGAGTGCCGGTCCACGCCGTCCGGCTGCGCGGCCTGCTCGCCCACCAGGAGGTCCTGCTCGGTGGCGAGGGCGAGACCCTGACGGTCCGGCACGACTCGCTGCACCACAGCAGCTTCATGCCGGGCATCCTGCTCGGCGCCCGCCGTGTGGGGAGTGCCCCGGGCCTGACCTTCGGCCTGGAACACTTCCTGGACCTGAGCTGAGTCCCTGACCGTCATGCGCGCGAAGCTCACCTACGCCCTCACGGCCGCCGTCCTGGTCGTCTACTTCGTCCTGGTCGGCAGCCGCGGCGTCCTGCTCATCGAGACCGGCACGCCCCTCACCGTCACCTTCGGTGTCGCGGTGCTGGTCCTGCCGGCCATCGGCCTGTGGTTCCTGTGGAAGAACACCCAGTTCGTCCGCAGGGCCAACGCCCTCGCCGCCGAACTCGACGCCGAGGGCGCCCTGCCCGTCGACGAACTGAGGCGCACGCCCAGCGGGCGGATCGACCGGGACTCGGCCGACGAGGTCTTCGCCAAGCGCAAGGCCGAGACGGAGGCCGCCCCCGACGACTGGCGCACCTGGTTCCGCCTCGCCGTCGCCTACCACGACGCCCGCGACACCCCGCGCGCCCGCAAGGCCATGCAACGCGCGATCGCCCTGCACGACGGCAAGCAGCCCGAGACGGCCTGAACCGCACCCACTCACCCCGGAGGGGCCGGACCGCGAACGGTCCGGCCCCTCCGGCACGAAAATCCGGGCTCACCCGGAAACGTCAGCGCGGACCGTACTCGTCCGCCCACGCCTCCACCGAGTCCGCCGCCCGGTCGAAGGCCTCCACCCGGCCCAGGAAGTCCGCGTTGTGCGTGGTCAGCAGCGCCGGCCCACCGTCGGGCGACTGCCCCCGCCGGACGAGCAGCAGCGCCTGCCCCTGCACCGTCCGGGGCAGCCCCAGCCAGCGCACCGGCTGCTGCACCGTGCGTACGGCGGCGACCTGCTCCCAGGACGCCGTACGCGTCGTGAGGAAGCCCACGTGCCGCAGCCCGCGCGCGCTCACCCACACGCCCACGCGCAGCAGCCGCAGTGCTCCGGCGATGACGAGCAGTGCGAGCCCGAAGACCACACCGGCCGAGGTGGGTTCGGCCGTCGCCGCGATGATGACCGCCGCGAACAGCACGAACGAGGCGAGCAGCAGAGCCAGCGCGGCCGCCCCCACCCGCCAGGGCCCGGGCCGGTACGGCCGCCGCCAGCGGTCACGGTCGTCGTACGGCAGCGGAATGTCGTCCGTCGCCTCGAAAACGCGGTCGGCCGTCAGGAAGGGCAGGGGCACGGCTGGTCCTCACTCGATCCATGCGTGGGCTGTGCCCGGTGAGGCTACCGATCTGTGTCCCCGGTCACCAATGGCGGGGGCCGGATGGAGTCACCGCCGGACTGCGGCGGTTCAGTTCTTCTGCGACGCCTGCGACTGCTGGGGCTGGGAGCCCGGCTGGTCGCCCGTCGACAGCGCGGGCGTCCCGATGACCAGGGAACCCACGAGCCCTGCCACGATGGTCAGACCGAGCAGCCAGCGCCCGGCCATCTGGCCGACGGACAGCCGCTCGCGCGGTGGGGGAGTGACATTACTGCGGAACCTGTCGGCCTCGGCAACGAAGGCAAACGGTACGGGTTCACGCCGACCGAACATCAGGGGTGCTTCTCCTTCGGGGATGGAACGAATCACTCTCGTCCGTATAGACGAACGAACTCCCTCAGTGGTGCCCTGTTTCACCGACTTCATTGCGGCACGCCACCGATCGCGCTGATTTCGCCGGGCCGTAGAGTGGCGTCGCCACACGACGAGATGGGAAGGCCCTGCCAACCGTGACCGACACCCCCGCCGACGACCCCAAGCCCAGCTACCGCAGCGATGTGACCGTCGAGCTGGTCAAGCACACCGCGTCCGACGCGGACGTCCTGTTCGCCGCCCGCGTCTCGACCATCGGCGAGCAGTCCCTGGACGAGCTGAACAAGGACCCCGAGCGTTCCAAGGGCCTGATCAACTACCTGATGCGGGACCGGCACGGCAGCCCCTTCGAGCACAACTCGATGACCTTCTTCATCAGCGCCCCGATCTTCGTCTTCCGCGAGTTCATGCGGCACCGCGTCGGCTGGTCGTACAACGAGGAGAGCGGCCGTTACCGGGAGCTCCAGCCGGTCTTCTACGTCCCCGACGAGTCCCGCAAGCTCGTCCAGGAGGGCCGCCCCGGCAAGTACGTCTTCGTCGAGGGCACCCAGGCCCAGCAGGAGCTGGTCGGCCGTGTGATGGAGGACTCCTACCGGCAGGCGTACGAGGCCTACCAGGAGATGCTCGCCGCCGGCGTCGCCCGCGAGGTCGCCCGCGCGGTCCTCCCGGTCGGCCTGTACTCCTCGATGTACGCCACCTGCAACGCCCGCTCGCTGATGCACTTCCTCGGCCTGCGCACCCAGCACGAGCTGGCCAAGGTCCCGTCCTTCCCGCAGCGCGAGATCGAGATGGTCGGGGAGAAGATGGAGGCCGAGTGGGCCCGGCTCATGCCGCTCACCTACGCGGCCTTCAACGCGAACGGACGCGTGGCGCCCTGACGCGCCCCGGTTCCCCGGTCAGGCACAGATGTACGGTTCAGCCGCACGAAGTGTCCGTATTGCGGCATTTCGAGAAGTTCATCTAGCCTGATCAAACGGGTCCGGCACTGCTTGAACCCCCGAGCAGGCAGTGCCGGGCTCCACCTTTGTCCCGACTTGTCGCCTCCCCCTAGGGCAGACCCGGTCCTGAGCAACGAGTAGCGTGTAACCCATGGCTCCGACCTCGACTCCGCAGACCCCCTTCGGGCGGGTCCTCACCGCCATGGTCACGCCCTTCAAGGCGGACGGCGCACTCGACCTCGACGGCGCGCAGCGGCTCGCCACCCACCTGGTGGACGCAGGCAACGACGGCCTGGTCATCAGCGGCACCACGGGCGAGTCGCCGACCACCAGTGATGCGGAGAAAAGGGATCTCGTACGGGCGGTCCTGGAGGCCGTCGGCGACCGCGCCCACGTCGTGGCCGGGGTCGGCACCAACGACACCCACCACAGCATCGAACTCGCCCGAGCGGCGGAGCGCACCGGCGCACACGGCCTGCTCCTCGTGACCCCGTACTACAACAAGCCCCCGCAAGAGGGCCTCTACCGGCACTTCACGGCCGTCGCCGACGCCACCGAGCTGCCGGTCATGCTCTACGACATCCCCGGCCGCAGCGGCGTCCCGATCAACACGGAGACGCTCGTCCGCCTCGCCGAGCACCCCCGGATCGTCGCCAACAAGGACGCCAAGGGCGACCTGGGCCGGGCGAGCTGGGCCATCGCCCGCTCCGGCCTCGCCTGGTACTCCGGCGACGACATGCTGAACCTGCCCCTGCTCTCCGTGGGCGCGGTCGGCTTCGTCTCGGTCGTCGGCCACGTGGTCACCCCCGAGCTGCGCGCCCTGGTCGACGCGTACACCTCGGGCGACGTCCAGAAGGCCACCGAGATCCACCAGAAGCTGCTCTCGGTCTACACGGGCATGTTCCGCACCCAGGGTGTGATGACGACCAAGGCGGCGCTCGCCTTGAAGGGTCTGCCCAGCGGACCCCTGCGCGCCCCCATGGTCGAATGCGCGCCCGAAGAGATCGAGCAACTCAAGATCGATCTTGCCGCCGGCGGGGTACAGCTCTGACACCAGACTTCGCGCGGACCCCGCGCACCTGCTTCACAACTGAATAAGCGGGCCACCGGTGCCCGCACCACCCATACGACAACTGCTTCTGCACGAACGTCACGCGCGCCACGTGCCCTACCGGTACGTGGCGCGCGTGGTGAGGAGAGTCTTTTGAGTCATCCGCATCCAGAACTCAGCCCGCCCCCGCCGCTCCCCGAAGGCGGCCTGCGGGTCACCCCGCTCGGCGGCCTCGGCGAAATCGGCCGGAACATGACGGTCTTCGAGTACGGCGGCCGCCTGCTGATCGTCGACTGCGGAGTGCTCTTCCCCGAGGAGGAGCAGCCCGGAATCGACCTGATCCTGCCGGACTTCTCGTCCATCAGGGACCGCCTCGACGACATCGAGGGCATCGTCCTCACGCACGGCCACGAGGACCACATCGGCGGCGTCCCCTACCTCCTGCGGGAGAAGCCGGACATCCCGCTGATCGGCTCCAAGCTGACCCTCGCCCTCATCGAGGCCAAGCTCCAGGAGCACCGCATCCGCCCGTACACCCTCGAGGTGGCGGAAGGGCACCGCGAGCGCATCGGCCCCTTCGACTGCGAGTTCGTCGCGGTCAACCACTCCATCCCGGACGCGCTGGCCGTCGCCATCCGCACCCCCGCGGGCATGGTGGTCCACACCGGCGACTTCAAGATGGACCAGCTCCCGCTGGACAGCCGCCTCACGGACCTCCACGCATTCGCACGTCTGAGCGAGGAGGGCATCGACCTCCTGCTCTCGGACTCGACGAACGCAGAGGTGCCGGGCTTCGTCCCGCCCGAGCGGGAGATCTCCAACGTCCTGCGGCAGGTCTTCGCCGGCGCCCGCAAGCGCATCATCGTCGCGAGCTTCGCCAGCCACGTCCACCGCATCCAGCAGATCCTGGACGCGGCGCACGAGTACGGCCGCCGCGTCGCCTTCGTCGGACGCTCCATGGTCCGCAACATGGGCATCGCACGGGACCTGGGCTACCTGAAGGTCCCCCCGGGCCTGGTGGTGGACGTCAAGACGCTCGACGACCTCCCGGACAGCGAGGTGGTCCTCGTCTGCACCGGCTCCCAGGGCGAACCCATGGCGGCGCTCTCCAGGATGGCCAACAGGGACCACCAGATCCGCATCGTCCAGGGCGACACGGTGATCCTGGCGTCGTCCCTGATCCCCGGCAACGAGAACGCGGTCTACCGCGTGATCAACGGCCTCACCCGCTGGGGCGCCAACGTGGTCCACAAGGGCAACGCCAAGGTCCACGTCTCCGGCCACGCCTCCGCGGGCGAGCTGCTGTACTTCTACAACATCTGCCGCCCCAAGAACCTGATGCCGGTGCACGGCGAATGGCGCCACCTGCGCGCCAACGCCGAACTGGGCGCCCTGACCGGCGTCCCGCACGACCGCATCGTCATCGCCGAGGACGGCGTCGCCGTCGACCTCGTCGAGGGCAAGGCCAAGATCTCGGGCAAGGTCCAGGCGGGTTACGTCTACGTCGACGGCCTCTCGGTCGGCGACGTGGGAGAGCCGGCGCTCAAGGACCGCAAGATCCTCGGCGACGAGGGCATCATCTCGGTCTTCGTGGTCATGGACTCGTCCACCGGGAAGATCACCGGCGGCCCGCACATCCAGGCCCGCGGCTCGGGCATCGAGGACTCCGCCTTCGGCGATGTGATTCCCCGGATCACCGAGGTACTCGAACGCTCCGCGCAGGACGGCGTGGTCGAACCCCACCAGCTGCAGCAGCTCATTCGCCGCACGCTGGGCAAGTGGGTCTCGGACACGTACCGGCGCCGGCCGATGATCCTGCCTGTGGTGGTGGAGGTCTGACGGTCCGTCGGGCCTGAGCAGGCGCCAACTGGGAGCGGGGCTCCTCGATTTGCATCGAGGAGCCCCGCTCCAGTAGGTTTACAACTCCTTCCGAAGGGGCACCCGGCCGACTCAGGCACGGGGACCATGCCCGGCCGAGGAAGGGAAATCCGACTCAGAAACTTCTGATAAAGTCGGAACCGCCGGAAAGGGAAACGCGGAAGCGGGAACCTGGAAAGCACCGAGGAAATCGGGTCGAGAAAAGATCTGATAGAGTCGGAAACGCAAGACC
>NZ_JBIRGJ010000011.1:336724-407774 GCF_044327915.1 Streptomyces afghaniensis | reverse complement strand
TTCACCCGCCCGGCGATGATGCACACCCTGGCCCAGATCGGCTTCCAGCAGTCCTACACGTACTTCACCTGGCGCAACTCCAAGCAGGAGCTGACCGAGTACCTCACGGAGCTGTCGGGCCAGGCCGCCTCGTACATGCGGCCGAACTTCTTCGCCAACACCCCCGACATCCTGCACGCCTACCTCCAGCAGGGCGGCCGCCCCGCCTTCGAGGTCCGGGCCGTCCTCGCCGCGACCCTCTCCCCCACCTGGGGCATCTACTCCGGCTACGAACTGTGCGAGAACGCCCCGCTCAGGGAGGGCAGCGAGGAGTACCTCGACTCGGAGAAGTACCAGCTCAGGCACCGCGACTGGGAGACCGCCGAACACGAGGGACGCACCATCACCCCGCTGCTGACCAGGCTCAACACCATCCGCCGGGAACACCCCGCGCTGCACCGGCTCAGGAACCTCCGCTTCCACCACACCGGCAACGACGCGCTCCTCGCGTACAGCAAGCGCACCGGGTCCGACGTCGTCCTGGTGGTCGCCAACCTCGACCCGCACCACACCCAGGAGGGCACGGTCTCGCTCGACATGCCGCAACTCGGCCTGGAATGGCACGAGTCGGTGCCGGTGCGCGACGAGCTCACCGGCGAGACCTACCACTGGAGCAGGAACAACTACGTGCGCCTCGAGCCGGGGCGGGCTCCCGCGCACGTCTTCCACGTCCAGTCGCCGCCCGCCACGCAAGGGAACGGAGGGTCAGGAACGCCATGACCGTGAACGAGCCCGTGCTGGACACCTTCGAGGACACTCCCGCCAGGGACCGCGACCCGGAGTGGTTCAAGCGCGCCGTCTTCTACGAGGTGCTCGTCCGCTCGTTCCAGGACAGCAACGGTGACGGCGTCGGTGACCTGAAGGGCCTGACCGCAAAGCTCGACTACCTCCAGTGGCTCGGCGTCGACTGCCTGTGGCTGCCGCCGTTCTTCAAGTCCCCGCTCCGGGACGGCGGCTACGACGTCTCCGACTACACCGCCGTGCTGCCGGAGTTCGGTGACCTGGCCGACTTCGTGGAGTTCGTCGACGCCGCCCACCAGCGCGGCATGCGCGTGATCATCGACTTCGTCATGAACCACACCAGCGACCAGCACCCGTGGTTCCAGGAATCGCGCAAGGACCCCGACGGGCCCTACGGCGACTACTACGTGTGGGCCGACGACGACAAGGGCTATCCGGACGCCCGGATCATCTTCGTCGACACAGAGACGTCAAACTGGACGTTCGACCCGGTGCGCGGCCAGTACTTCTTCCACCGTTTCTTCTCGCACCAGCCGGACCTCAACTACGAGAACCCGCGCGTCCAGGAGGAGATCCTGGCCGCGCTGAAGTTCTGGCTGGACCTCGGTATCGACGGCTTCCGCCTGGACGCGGTGCCGTACCTGTACGCGGCCGAGGACACCAACTGCGAGAACCTGCCCGCCACCCACGCGTTCCTCAAGCGCGTCCGCCGCGAGATCGACGCGCAGTATCCGGACACGGTGCTGCTGGCGGAGGCCAACCAGTGGCCCGAGGACGTCGTCGACTACTTCGGCGACTACGCGGCCGGCGGCGACGAGTGCCACATGGCCTTCCACTTCCCGGTCATGCCGCGCATCTTCATGGCGGTGCGGCGCGAGTCCCGCTACCCCGTCTCGGAAATCCTGGCCAAGACCCCGGCCATCCCCTCGGGCTGCCAGTGGGGCATGTTCCTGCGCAACCACGACGAGCTGACGCTCGAGATGGTCACCGACGAAGAGCGCGACTACATGTGGGCCGAGTACGCCAAGGACCCCCGCATGCGCGCCAACATCGGCATCCGCAGGCGCCTCGCTCCCCTGCTGGACAACGACCGGCACACCATCGAGCTGTTCACCGCGCTGCTGCTGGCCCTGCCCGGCTCGCCGATCCTGTACTACGGCGACGAGATCGGCATGGGTGACAACATCTGGCTCGGTGACCGGGACGCGGTGCGCACGCCCATGCAGTGGACCCCGGACCGCAACGCCGGGTTCTCCACCTGCGACCCGGGCCGCCTCTACCTGCCGGCGATCATGGACCCGGTCTACGGCCACCAGGTCACCAACGTCGAGGCGTCGATGTCGTCGCCGTCGTCGCTGCTGCACTGGACCCGCCGCATGATCGAGATCCGCAAGCAGAACCCGGCCTTCGGGCTCGGCTCGTACACCGAACTGTCGTCCTCCAATCCGGCGGTGCTGGCGTTCCTGCGCGAGTACGAGGACGACCTGGTGCTGTGCGTGAACAACTTCGCGCGGTTCGCGCAGCCCACCGAACTCGATCTGCGCGAGTTCGCCGGGCGCCATCCGGTGGAGCTGTTCGGCGGGGTCCGCTTCCCGGCGATCGGCGAACTGCCGTATCTGCTGACCCTCGGGGGCCACGGCTTCTACTGGTTCCGGCTCACTCGAGTCGCATCCCGCATCGGCCGGCGACTGTGAGCACGCGCCGACGAAAGGAGGCGTGACCATGCCGAAGACCGCATCCCTCCGCCCGGGTCTCACGCGCCTGGCCGAGCCCATGGAGTCGCTCGGCGGGCTGCTGCGCGACTGGCTGCCCCGGCAGCGCTGGTTCGCGGGCAAGGACCGGCCCGTCACGGAGCTCGGCCTGCTGTCGATGACGGAGCTGTTCCCGGGCTGTCTGCACCTGCTGGTCCACGCCGGTCACGCCGGCCACACGGGCGTGCCGTCCCCGGGCGGTGCTCCCCCGGCCGGCGACTGCTACCAGCTCCTGCTCGGCGTACGGGAACATCCCTCGCCGCGCCTCGGGCGGGCGCTCATCGGGCGGGTGCAGGACGGGCCGCTGGCCGGTCTGACGGTCTACGACGCGCTCCACGACCCTCGTTCGGCCCAGCTGCTCCTGGACCGGCTGCGCCGCCCCGGCACCGCCGGCCCCCTGCGGTTCGACTGCGACCCGGACCAGCAGGTGCCCGGCGGACTGGTGCCGCGGCTGCTGGACGCGGAGCAGTCCAACTCCTCGCTGGTGTACGGCGACGAGTACATCCTGAAGGTGTTCCGGCGCATCCAGCCGGGCGTGAACCCGGACCTGGAGGTGCCGGGGGCGCTGGCCAGGCAGGGCTGCCACCGGGTGCCCGCGCCCGTGGCCTGGTTCCAGACGAAGCATCCGTTCAAGGCCACCCTCGGGGTGCTCCAGCCGTATCTGCGGGACGCGTCCGACGGCTGGACGCTGGCGCTGCACGCCCTGGCCGCCGGCGACGACTTCACGGCCCAGGCGCGGGCGCTGGGCGCGGCCACGGCGGAGGTGCACCTCGCCCTCGCCTCGGCCTTCCCGGTCGGCGAGCCCGGGGAGAACGGACGTACCGCGACCGCGATGACCGAGCGGCTGGCCGCCGCCGCGCACTGCGTGCCCGCGCTCCAGCGGTACGTGCCGGGCCTGAGCACCGCGTTCGCCGCCCTCACCACCTGCGACGCCGGGCCGCCCGCCCAGCGCATCCACGGCGACCTGCACCTGGGCCAGGTGCTGCGGGCCGGACGCGAGTGGTTCGTCATCGACTTCGAGGGCGAGCCGTCCCGGCCGCTCTCCGAACGGCGCAGCGCCCACTCCCCCGTGCGGGACATCGCCGGGATGCTGCGCTCCTTCGACTACGCCGCCCGGCAGCGCCGCCCCTGGCGCCCGGAGTGGGCGCGACGCTGCCGCGAGACCTATTGCGCGGGCTATGCCGCCCGCGCGGGCTGGGACCCGCGCAAGAAACACGGACTGCTCCGGGCCTACGAGACGGACCGGGCCGTGTACGAGGTGCTGTACGAGGCACGGCACCGACCCGACTGGCTGCCTGTACCGATGGCGGCGATCGAGCGCCTCGCTGTGAGAGGAGACTGAGCCGTGGCCCTGCGCGACACCTCAATCCCGGAGCCGTCCGGCCCGGTCCCGGGCGCGACCGCGCCCGCCCTCAGCCCGGAGGACCGCGGGCGCCTGCTGGCGGGCGCCCACCACGATCCGCATGCGCTGCTGGGCGCCCACCCGGTCCCCGGCGGGATCGTGTTCCGGGCGCTGCGCCCCTTCGCCCGCTCGGTGAGCGTGGTGACCGGCGGCAAGCACATCCCGCTCGTCTCGGAGGGCGACGGCCTGTTCTCCGGCGTGCTGCCGCTGCCGGAGATCCCCGCGTACACGCTGCACGTGGCGTACGAGGGCGGTGAGCAGGAGGTGCACGACCCGTACCGTTTCCTGCCCGCGCTCGGCGAGCTCGACCTGCACCTGATCCGCGAGGGCCGGCACGAGCAGCTGTGGCAGGCGCTCGGCGCGCAGCCCATGACCCACGAGGGCGTGACCGGCACCCGGTTCACGGTGTGGGCACCGAACGCGCAGGGCGTGCGGGTCGCCGCGGACTTCACCTACTGGGACGGGACGCAGTTCCCGATGCGCTCGCTCGGCGCGTCCGGCGTGTGGGAGCTGTTCCTGCCGGGCGTGGGCGAGGGCACGGCGTACAAGTTCGAGATCACCTCCCGGTACGGCCACCGCTTCCTCAAGGCGGACCCGATGGCCCGCCGCACCGAGGAGCCGCCCGACACGGCGTCGATCGTGACGGCCTCGCACTATGAGTGGGGCGACGCGCAGTGGATGGCGCACCGCGCGGACACGCCGGTGCACGAGGCGCCGTTCTCGGTGTACGAGGTGCATCTGCCGTCCTGGCGCCCGGGGCTGGACTACCGGCAGCTCGCCGAGGAACTCCCGGCGTACGTCAAGGACCTCGGTTTCACGCACATCGAGCTCATGCCGGTCGCCGAGCACCCCTTCCACGGCTCCTGGGGCTATCAGGTCACCGGCTTCTACGCGCCGACCGCGCGGCTCGGCAGCCCGGACGACTTCCGGTACTTCGTCGACGCCTGCCACCGGGCGGGCATCGGCGTGATCATGGACTGGGTGCCGGCGCACTTCCCGAAGGACGACTGGGCGCTGGCCCGGTTCGACGGGGATCCGCTGTACGAGCCCGGGGACGCGCGGCGCGCCGAGCACCCGGACTGGGGCACGTACGAGTTCGACTTCGCCCGCACCGAGGTGCGCAACTTCCTCGTGGCGAACGCGGTGTACTGGTGCGAGGAGTTCCACATCGACGGGCTGCGCGTGGACGCGGTGGCGTCCATGCTCTACCTGGACTACTCGCGCGAGGACGGCCAGTGGGAGCCCAACGCCTACGGCGGCCGGGAGGACCTGGCGGCCATGGCGTTCCTGCAGGAGATGAACGCGACCGTGTACCGGCGTGCCCCCGGCGTGGTGACGATCGCCGAGGAGTCGACGGCTTGGGGCGGGGTGACGCAGCCCACCGACTCCGGCGGCCTCGGATTCGGGCTGAAGTGGAACATGGGCTGGATGCACGACTCGCTGGAGTACCTCGCCCACGAGCCGGTGCACCGCAAGTACCACCACCACGAGATGACCTTCTCGATGGTCTACGCGTACAGCGAGAACTACGTCCTGCCGATCTCCCACGACGAGGTCGTGCACGGCAAGCAGGCGCTGGTGTCGAAGGCCCCGGGCGACTGGTGGCAGCGGCGCGCGAACGTCCGCGCCTACCTCGGCTTCATGTGGAGCCACCCGGGCAAGCAGCTGCTGTTCATGGGGCAGGAGTTCGCCCAGGGCGCCGAGTGGTCGGTGGAACAGGGGCCGGAGTGGTGGCTGCTCGACGACGGCTACCACTCCGCGGGCGACCACCGGGGCGTACGGGACCTGGTCCGTGACCTGAACACGACGTACCGGGCGACGCCGGCGCTGTGGCAGTGCGACACCCGTCCGGAGGGCTTCCGGTGGGTGGCGGTGGACTCGGCCGACGACAACGTCTTCGCGTTCCTGCGGTACGACGCGCGGGGCGGGGCGCTGCTGGCGGTGTCGAACTTCTCCCCGGTCGTCCGGCACGACTACGGCCTGTGGGTCCCCGGCGACGCCGTCGCCTGGCAGGAGATCCTCAACACCGACGACCCGCGCTACGGCGGCAGCGGCGTCACCCACCCGGATCCGGTCAAACCCGAGGACGGCTGTGTCCGGATCACGCTGCCGCCGCTGGCCACGGTGTGGCTGACGCCGTTCGCTGCGTGAAGTCCCGCGACCGCACCAGGTGTCCGACCCGCCTGTGAGGGGCACTGGGTGTCGTACCACCGGGAACGCCCGGTGGTCGACGCGACAGGGTCAGGGAAGGGCGGGCATCAGGGTGCGCACCGTCGGAGTGGAGGAGGAGCTCCTCCTGGTCGATCCGGAGACCGGTGAACCGCGGGCGATGTCCGCGGCCGTGCTCGCCCGGGCCGCGCAGGACGACGCGGATCAGGACGTCTTCGAGAAGGAACTCCACGAGCAGATGCTGGAGTTCGCCACCCATCCGCAGTCCTCCATGGAGAGCCTGCGGGCGGAGATCGTCCGCTGCCGCAAGGAGGCGGCCCGGCACGCCGGGGAGATCGGCTGCACGGTCGCGGCGCTCGCCACGTCCCCGCTGCCGGTCAGCCCCGCGATCGGCGTCAACCGCCGGTACCAGTGGATGGCCGACCAGTACGGCATCGCCACCCGGGAGCAGCTCGTCCTGGGCTGCCATGTGCATGTGTCCGTCGAGTCCGACGAGGAGGGCGTCGCGGTCATCGACCGGGTGCGGCCCTGGCTCCAGGTCCTGACGGCGCTCAGTGCGAACTCGCCGTTCTGGCAGGGCAAGGACACGGGGTACAGCAGCTACCGCAGCCGGGTGTGGCTGCGCTGGCCGTCGGCCGGTCCGACCGAGATCTTCGGCTCGGCCGAGCGGTACCACCGGCTGATCGCGGACATGGTGGCCACCGGCGCTCTCCTCGACGACGGGATGATCTACTTCGACGCGCGGCTCTCCCAGCGGTATCCGACGGTGGAGGTCCGGGTGTCGGACGTCTGTCTGCACTCCGGTACGGCCGCGCTGGTCGCCACGCTCGTCCGCGGACTGGTCGAGACGGCCGCGCGGGAGTGGCGGGCGGGCCGGGAACCGCTCGGCCACAGTGTCAGCCTGCTCCGGCTGGCCGACTGGCTGGCCGCCCGGTCCGGTCTTTCGGGCGAGCTGCTGCACCCCGCCACCATGCGGCGCCTGCCCGCCGAGGCGGTCGTGCGTGCCCTGCTGGACCATGTCGAGGACGCCCTCGAGGACACCGGTGACCTGGAGCGGGCCCGGGCCGCCTGCGAGGAGCTGCTGAGGGACGGCAACGGCGCACAGGTGCAGCGCGCCCTGATGGAGCGCACGGGGAGCCTGCGGGACGTCGTCACCGAGTGCGTCCGGCACACCCAGGCGTGAGGCGTCCCGCCTTCTTCTGTCCCGCCTTCTTCGTCAGGCGGGATCGGAACTCGCGAAGCGGAACTCAGAGGATCAGAGCGAGGGCGTAGGCCAGGAAGAACGCCGCGATCAGCACCACGACGACGAGGATCACGGCCATCGGCGCCTTGGACCAGCCCTTGGGCGGGTTGTGCGTCTCCCGGGGCCCCGCCTCGGGCAGGCTGCTCTCCGCGGGCGGGGTCTCTCCGGGCGGTACGCCGCCGCCCGGTTCCAGGCCTGAGCTGCGTTCGGGTTCGGGATCGGGACTGATGTGACTCATGCCCTCCGGGTCCCCCGATCACGCCGAGATCATCAGCGGGACGACTTCCGTATTTCCCGACCCCTGAGGGCCCCGGCTCGACTACATTCGAGCCCCGCCGATGACGCTACCCGTCGGCAACGTCACACCCCGTACCCGTCAGGAGCCGCATGCGCGACCTCGCCCTCGCTCCACCGGCCGTCTCGCCCCTGACCGGCGGGCTCGCCGACAGCGTCTTCGAGATGGCGGACCGCGATCCCACCCGGCCGATGCTCGCCCGCCGCGCCGACCCGGCCGCCGCCTCCTGGGAGGAGGTGACGGCGATCGAGCTGCGCGATCAGGTGGTGGACGTCGCCAAGGGGCTGATCGCCTCCGGGACAGCGCCGGGACACCGCGTGGCGATCATGGCGCGTACCCGGTACGAGTGGACGGTCCTGTGCTACGCGCTGTGGGCCGTGGGTGCCGAGGTCGTCCCGGTCTACCCGACGTCGTCGCGCGACCAGGTCGAGTGGATCCTGCGGGACGCCGGCTGTGTGGCCGTGGTGGTGGAGGACGAGCAGGGTGTCATGACCGTCGGCTCGGTGTGCGCGTCGCTGCCGCTGCTGCGCCACGTCTGGCAGCTGGACGCGGGCGCGCTGGATGACCTGGCGGCGCGCGGGGAGTTCGTCCCGCTCGCCACGGTCGACTCGATGCGCCGCATCGTGCTGCCGGACTCCACGGCCGTCATCGCCTACACCTCCGGCACCTCCGGCCACGCCATGGGCTGTGCCCTCAGCCACCGCAACCTGGCCGCCCCCTGCGACACGCTGCTGGCGGGCTGGGGGCACACGGCGGCGCCGCGCGGGGAGCAGGGCTCCGTGCTGGCGTTCCTGCCCTTCTCCCATGTGTACGGGCTGATGATTCAGGGCCTGTGCGTGCGCGGCGGCCTGCTCATGGGGCACCAGGCCGACCTGGGCGGCGAGGCACTGTCGTCGGCGCTGCGCTCCTTCAGGCCCACGTACTTCTACGCCGTCCCGTCGGTCTTCGAGAAGATCTACAAGAACTTCCTGCGCACGGCCCAGCAGGGCGGCCACGGCGGTCTTTTCGAGCGGGCCGCCGAGACGGCACGGGACTACGCCGCGGCCCTGGAACGCCAGCGGCTGGGCCGGGGCCGCGGGCCCGGCTTCGACCTGCGGCTCCAGCACGCCCTGTACGAGCGCACGGTGTACCGCAGGCTGCGGGCCGCGCTGGGCGGCCGGGTGCGGCGGGCGACGTCCGGCGGCTCTTCCCTCAGCCGCGATCTGTCGCTCTTCTACGAGGGCATCGGCATCTACGTGCACGACGGGTACGGCCTGACGGAGACCGGCGGCGGGGTGACGATGCAGCCGCTGGGCCGGGAGAAGTCCGGGACGGTCGGGCAGGCCCTGCCCGGCACGGAGATCCGGGTGGCCGAGGACGGGGAGATCCTGGTACGCGGCCCGTCGGTGTTCCAGGGATACGTGCGTGACGAGGCCGCGACCCGGGCCGCGCTGCGCGGCGGCTGGCTGGCCACCGGGGACCTCGGGCAGCTGGACTCGGAGGGCTATCTGACGATCACCGGCCGTAAGAAGGACATCATCGTCACCAGCAGCGGCAAGAGCGTCGCCCCGGCCGCCCTGGAGCAGCGGCTGCGGATGCACCCGCTCATCCACCAGGCGGTGGTCGTGGGCGACAACCAGCCCTGTGTCGGCGCGCTGATCACGCTGGATCCGGAGTTCCTGGCGCACTGGCGGGCGGCGCTGGCGCTGCAGGGCGAAATGCGCGAGGCGCGGGAGGAGAACGCCCTGCGGGAGGAGGTGGCGCGGGCCGTGGCCGCGGCCAACAGCTCCGTGTCGCGGTCGGAGTCGATCCGGGTGTTCCGGGTCCTGCCGGAGCCGTTCGACGTGACCAACGGACTGCTGACGCCCTCGATGAAGCTGCGCCGGGACGAGATCGTGCGGCACTACGCGTCCGAGATCGACGCGATGTACCAGTCGCGCAGGCGTCCCGCGCGGCCGGGCACCCAGGACGAACCATTGAACTGGGACGACTCGGACAACGTGTTCCGTTGAGCGGGGAGCCGGACGCGTAGGCCTCGCCCCCTCGGGAACACGCAACAGTGGCGACGCAAGAGAAAGGACGACAGCCCTGACGACAGCCCTTGCTGACGCCGGGCCGGAAAGGCGATATGTCAACCGAGCCGCGTGGGGATGACGCACTGACCTCCGAGGAGATTCCGAGCCGCACGAACAGCTTCGTGGGCGAGCCGCACGACGTGACGGGAGCGCGGCTGGCCGCGGAGGAGTTCCTGCGGGATCTGTCACGCTCCTCGCCGCCCTCTGCCCCCGAGTACTGGGACGACATCCTGTTGGTGGTGACGGAACTGGCCGCCAACGCGGTGCAGTACGCCCCTGGTCCGTTCGCGCTGCGGATGCGCCGGACCTTCGACGGGGTGCATGTGGTGCTGCACGACACCAGTTCCACGGAGCCGGCCCCGCGCCCGTTCGATCCGCGCAGCGGGGGCGGCGGCATCGGCTGGCACCTGATCCACACCCTGTGCGACCAGGTCAGCGTGGTGAGCGACGAGCGCGGCAAGGACGTGCACGTGTTCCTGCCCTGGTGAGCCGGGAGCGTCACGGGCGCGGCACCACGCCCGTGACCGGCTCGGGGATCAGGATTCAGTGCTCAGTGCTCAGGCCGAGGTCGTCGCACGTGGTGGCAGCCGGTCGTAGTAGTCGCCCACGGCCGTGAGGTACTCCCGGTCCCGGGTCTCGCTGTCGGTCTGGAAGCGGGGCGCCGCCTTGGCGTCTCCCCTGGTGCAGGCCAGCGTGACCCGCCGGCCCTGCGTGTCGATGCCGGTGACGACTCCGGCCGGCACCAGGACGCTGCGGCCGAACACCCAGACGCCGGTGTCGACGACCAGGTGCCGCAGGCCGTGCGGGGCGGCCTCGCGGTCCACGTGCCCGATCGTGCCGTCGGTCGCGGCGACGGTGAAACCGGTCAGGTCCTGCCCCTCGACGTGACCGCTTCCCGGCGCGTACGACCAGATTCTGTCGATGGCCACGCTGCTCCATCCTCCCTGACGGTGTGCGGATCGCGGAGTCCGGCGGACGGTTCCCGCCCACCCCGCTCCACAGCAGCAACTACCCTCGTGTCGCAAGCGCATTCGGGCGCCCTCACCTGCCACCGTACGTCGTCGGCGGCTGGCTTCGGCAAGGTTCGTCCCCGGGGGCATGGGGGGCGGTTTCCGGGGTAATCGCGGGGGCGCGGTGGAAACGGAGCCCGGCGGCGAAGGGAGGCACATGAGAAACGGCGGCAAAGCCCGCACCACGACCGGCATCGCCCCGCACCGCGGTCATCCGCAGAGGTGACCTGCCCAGGCCGTAGCACTCGTTGGAGGTACCCGTGCCCCTCGCCCAGAACCCGCTGTCCGTGGAAGTCGAACTGCCCCGGGATGACGTTGCCCTGATCACGGTCGACGGCTACCTGGACGTCGACACCGCGACCGAGTTCCAGGCCCATCTGGCCAACCAACTCCACCACGGCCGACGACACTTCCTGCTCGACCTCTCGTCCGTCCCCTTCATGGACTCGTCCGGGATGAACATCATCCTGCGGGTGTACCAGGAGACCCGCAGGACCGCCGGCAGTGTGCACGTCATCAACCCGACGCCCGCCGTACGGCGCGTCCTCGACCTGACCGGTGTCAGCATCACGGTGCCGATATCGGAGAGTGTCGACGAGGCTCTGGCCCGCGCCGACGAGGTGCCGGAGACCCCCGAGGAGCCGGGGGCACAGAGCGCCTGACGGGCCGGGGGCCCCTCGGCCAGGCCGTCCGCGGGACCGGCGGCCCGGTGTCCACGCTCCGCAATGCCCGGACGGCGACTCGCCCTGCGCGCCGGTGACGGCGATGGCCAATCGCCGTTCCCCACAACCGGATCGGTTGCGTCGGATCCGGTGTCGTACGAGGTCGGCGCATGGTTAGAGTTGTCGCCCGGCAAGTGTCACAGCACCGTCCCGTTGCCTTTGGCGGGCTCGGTCGACGCAACGCGGATGAGGAGAGAACCAGGTGCCGGAGCACGAAGCGGACGGACAGCTCGCCACGCCGACACACGAGGTCAGGGACTTCCTGCACCGCAGGCGTGAGCAGATCGCCCAGCGGTGGGCGGACGAGCCCTTGTTCCGCACCGTGTTCACCGTCTCGCGTGACGAGGCGGTGGAGGCGAGCAAGGTCGTCGTGGACGCGCTGGCCCAGGTGGCCGACTCGGATCAGGTGGAGGACCCGGACGCCGCGGGATTCAGCGGGGTGCGCGAGCAGCTGGCGCGGATGGGCGCGGCCCGCTCGCGCGCCGGGCTGTCGAACACCCAGGTCGCCAGCGAGCTGGCCGCCCTGCGGCCGCCCGTGGAGAACCTGCTGGCCGCCGATCTGGAGGAGGCGCCGCCCGAGCATCTGCGGGCGTGTTCGACGGCACTGACGGTGCTGATGGGCACCCTGCGGCTGGTCGCCATGCAGACGGCGCTGAGCGAGTGGCAGGCGCTCAGCGACCGGCAGCGGCTCCAGCTGATGGAGGTGGCGACGCCCGTCATCCGGCTGTGGGACGGTGTCGTGGCCGTGCCGCTGATCGGGACGCTGGACAGTGCCCGCAGCCAGGTGGTGATGGAGACGCTGCTGAACGCCGTCGTCGACCAGCACGCCCGGTTCGCGATCCTCGACATCACCGGGGTGCCGACGGTGGACTCGCTGGTGGCGCAGCACCTGATGAAGACGGTCGCCGCGGCGCGGCTGATGGGCGCCCAGTGCATCGTCTCGGGCATCCGCCCCGCGATCGCGCAGACCATCGTGCATCTCGGTCTGGACCTGGACGTGATCACTCGCGCCAGCCTCTCCGACGCGCTGAGGTACGCGCTGCACGAGCTCGGCGCGGACATCGTGAACCCGGGTGCGGGTCAGCGGTGAGCGACGCGTACTCCCGTCCCGTCCCGGGCCACGTGCCGGTTCTCCGGCTCGGCGACGTCCTGCTGGTCACGCTCCAGGGGGACCTGCACGACAGCACGGCGCAGCAGCTCCAGCAGGATCTCGCGGAGACCATCTCCCGTACCGGGGTGCGTGGTGTCCTCATCGACATCTCCGGTGTGGAGATCGTCGACTCCTTCCTCGGCCGGGTGCTGGCCGAGATCGCGGCGCAGGCCAAGCTGCTGGCCGCGCGGACCGTGGTGGCCGGCATGCGCCCGGCGGTCGCCATCACCCTGGCGGAACTGGGCCTGACGCTGCCCGGGCTGAGCACGGCGCTCAGCACCGAGGCGGGCATGGAGCTCCTCACGCAGCAGACCCCGGCGTACCGTCCGGACGGCCCGCGTCAGGAGAGTCCGTGATGCACACTGCCGCGGGCGTGGAGGCCTGCTTGCCCATCCGGTCGGACATGGACCTGGTGTGGGTGCGACAGCACGTGCGGCAGGCCGCGGCCCGGCTCGGCTTCGGCCTGGTGGAGCAGACCAAGCTGGTCACGGCGGCCAGCGAGCTGGCCCGCAACACCCTCGTGCACGGCGGTGGCGGACAGATGGAGGCGACGCACATCAGCCGTGGCGGGGTGCAGGGGCTCCGGCTGGCCTTCAGCGACGAAGGGCCGGGCATCGCCGACCTGGACCAGGCGCTCAGCGACGGCTACACCTCTGGCGACGGGCTGGGGATGGGGCTGAGCGGCGCGCGGCGTCTCGTGCACGACTTCGAGATCGACAGCACGCCGGGCGACGGCACCACCGTGCGGGTGACCTGCTGGACGGCCCAGCCGCCGCGTCCGCGCGAGGAGGCATGATGCCGCGCGTGTGGGACGTCCCGGTGCGCGACTCGACGCGGGTGCGCGACGCCCGGGTCGCCGCGGAGAGCGCGGCCGCGCTGGCCGGTCTCGACGAGCGGCGCACCGCGGCCGCCGCGCTGGTCGCGACCGAGCTCGCCACGAATCTGCTCAAGCACGCCGAGGGCGGTCAGGTGCTCATCGACGTCGTGGCGCCGCCCG
Organism: Streptomyces afghaniensis; assembly: GCF_044327915.1. Classification (NCBI taxonomy): domain Bacteria; kingdom Bacillati; phylum Actinomycetota; class Actinomycetes; order Kitasatosporales; family Streptomycetaceae; genus Streptomyces; species Streptomyces afghaniensis. The sequence goes on along the minus strand of NZ_JBIRGJ010000011.1, from coordinate 394,201 downwards.
CGCCACGGGAGGGCGGTGCCAAGTCGTGGGTTGTGCAGATCGCCGCGATCGACCACGGCCCGGGCATCGCGGACATGCCCGCGGCCCTGCGCGACGGTTTCTCCACGACCGGCTCGCTCGGCGCGGGCCTCGGCACGTGTCAGCGGCTCGCCGACGACTTCGCCCTGCACAGCACGCCCGGCCGCGGCACGGTCGCGGTGGCCCGCGTGGGCACCACACCCCGCGGTGGCGGCGGTCCGGACGGGTGGACGGGGGCCGACTCGGTGACGGATGGCCGGGGTCCGGCGCACGGTACGGCTGTTCCCGGCGCCCCGGGGTGGTCCCAGGGCGGGGCCCGCACCGGCGGCTGGTGGCCGGACGATGACGCACGGACCGGTCACGCACCGGTGGGAGCCGTGGCGTGCGGCGCCCTGACGGGGCACGCGGCGGCGCCCGGCGGTGCGCCGGGTCTCCCGGGGCAGGCCGGCAACGTGCCCGGGGACAGTGGTGTCCCCGGGAATGAACCCGGTCCCCAGCCGGACTCCGTGATTCCGGACGGCGAGGTGCGGGACCCCGGCGCACCGCGTCCCGGCGGGCGGCCCGGCCCGTCGGGTGACCGGCCCGGGCCTGTCGCCGGCGTGCGCGCCGGAGGTGTGAACATCCCCTACGGCGGAGCCGAGTACTCGGGTGACGCCTGGGCGTGGGTGCGTTCGGGGGACCGGCTGACGCTGATGCTGGCGGACGGTCTGGGGCACGGCCCGGAGGCGGCCCGGGCCTCGTCCGCCGCGGTCACGGCGCTGCACCGCTGGGCTCATCTCACGCCCGCCGAGTCACTGCGGCGCCTCCACGACGCGCTGAAGGGCACCCGGGGCGCGGCCGTCGCCCTGGCCCAGCTCGACGTACGGGCCGGGCGGCTGCGGTTCGCCGGAATCGGCAACGTGGGGGCGCGGCTGCGCGCGGACGGCACCTGGCGTCCGCTGCTGTCGCGGCCCGGCATCGTCGGCGTGCACCGGCCCGCCACCCTCCGCGAGGAGGAGGCCGACTGGGCGGCCGACCGGCTGCTGGTCCTGCACACCGACGGCCTGCCCAGCCGCTGGACGCCGCCGTCCGACGCCGGTCTGTCCACGGCCGACCCAGCCGTGACGGCCGCCGTGGCGATACGTGACGCGAGCAGTCCCGCCCGTCCGGTGCGGGACGACACCGCCGTGGCCGTGCTCACTCCGACCCCGCCGGAACGCCCATGATGCGCACTTGGCAGATCACCACCGTCACCGATGCGGCACGCGCCCGCATCGCCCTCGCCCGCCTGGCCGCCGCGTACGGTGTGCCCACCGTCGAACGGACCAGGCTGGCCGCCGCCCTCAGCGCCCATCTGCGGCAGTGCCTCACCAAGGGCGGCACCTGGCTGCTCACCCTGGACATGGCCGGTTCCCCCGCCGAGGAGGGGCTACTGCACGCCGTGGTGACGCCGTCGCCGGACGCGTCGGCCGCCGCCGGAGAACCGCCGTGGGAGGTCACGGTCCCCTGCCCCGAGGTGGCCCGGGCCACGGAGAGCGGCACCGTCGAGGACGATGCCGCCGCCCTCGCGGAGGCGCTGCTCGGCGCCGACGAGGACACGGCCGTGGTGCTGGACAAGCTCACCGAGCAGGAGGATCTGGTCGCCTTCCACCGCGAGGAGCTGCACCAGACGAACCAGGGCGTCCTGGCGCTGCACGCCGAGCTGGACGCGGCCGGCCGGGCCCAGCGGGAGGCCTTCGCCGCCGAGCGCAGCGCACGCAACGAGGCGGAGAGCGCCCGCCGCAGACTGACCTTCCTCGCGGACGCGAGCGCCGTGCTGACGGCCTCGCTCAACCACGAGGAGATCGTGCGCCGGCTGCCGGACCTGCTGGTGCCGGAGTACGCCCGCAGCGTCGACGTCTGGCTGTTCGACCACGAGGACGACAGGCACCGGTCGGCGCCGCATCCGGCCGCCGCCGTGGTCGCGGCCCGGACCGGGCGCCCGCAGTACGCCGCCGACCATCCCGGTGGCCTGCCCGGCGTCGACGACCAGCCGCCGTCCGCGCTCGACCCCACACGGCCGCTGCTGTGCGTTCCGCTGCCGACGCGCCGGGCCCCGCTGGGGGTGCTGACCCTGTCGCCGCCCGGTGCACGCTGGGATCCGGACGACGCGGTGATGCTGATCGAGCTCACCCGGCGGGCCAGCATCGCGATCGACAACGCCCGGCGCTTCGAGCACAACCGCGACATCGCCGAGACGCTGCAACGCGCGCTGCTCACGGACCTGCCGGCCACGCCGGGCCTCAGCCTGGCGGCGCGCTACCTGCCCGCCACCCACGGGCTGAACATCGGCGGTGACTGGTACGACGCGTTCCCCCAGCGGGACGGCGGTCTCATCACCGTCGTCGGCGACGTGACCGGGCACGGTCTGCACGCGGCGGTCATGATGAGCCAGCTGCGCACCGCGCTGCGGGCGTACGCCGTCGACGGCGACAGCCCGGGCCGGCTGCTGACCCGGCTGCACCGGTTCCTGCACCATCTCCAGCCGGACCTGTACGCCACGGCCGTCATCGCCCGGTTTCACCCGGACGAGCCCACGCTGACCTGGGCCGCCGCCGGCCATCCGCCGCCGGTGCTGCGGCTGCCCGACGGAACCGTGCGTACGCTCGACGCCAAACCCGGCGCCATGCTGGGCATCCCCCTCACCCAGGAGATCGGCGACCACACGGTGCGCCTGGCGCCGGGCTCGACGCTCGCGCTGTACACGGACGGGCTGGTCGAGCGGCGCGCTCAGGGCATAGACCCGGGTATCGAGCGGCTGGCCTCGGCGCTCGGCAGGTTCCGTTCGGCGGAGCTGGACGCGGATCTGGAGGGCTCGGCGGACCGGATCCTGCATCCGCTGCTGAGCGATTCCGAGCGTGACGACGACGTGTGTCTGCTGCTGTGCCATCTCCAAGGGGACGTGGCGGGCTGACGTACGGTCCGCCCGGCCGGTGTGTGCACGCCTTCTTCACGCCGGCCTGGTGCTTTTCGGCCACGGGGCGGGCATGGTGGTGATCGACGCCTTCGTCTGCCTGCCGCGTCCGACTGGCGTGCCGGTCGGACACGCGGTGGGATCAATGGGGTGCGAACCAGCGATCCAGGGGCAGTCGATAGGCGTTCGAGGCAGACCGCCTGGAGCCGCAGAAAGGGATGAACACCGTGACACGACCCAGGATCCTGGTGGTTGGCGCAGGCTTCGCCGGTGTGGAGTGCGTCCGCCGTCTGGAACGGAAACTCTCCCCGGACGAGGCCGACGTCACGCTGGTGACGCCGTTCGCCTACCAGCTCTACCTGCCGTTGCTCCCCCAGGTCGCCTCCGGGGTGCTGACGCCGCAGTCGATCGCCGTCTCGCTGCGCCGCAGCAAGAAGTACCGCACGCGGATCATTCCGGGCGGGGCCATCGGCGTGGATCTGAAGTCCAAGGTCTGCGTCATCCGCACCATCACCGACCAGATCGTCAACGAGCCGTACGACTACATCGTGCTGGCCCCCGGCAGCATCACCCGCACCTTCGACATCCCGGGGCTGACGGACCACGCGTTCGGTATGAAGACGCTCGCCGAGGCCGCGTACATCCGTGACCACGTCATCTCGCAGCTGGACCTGGCCGACGCCAGCCAGGACCCGCAGGAGCGGGCCTCACGGCTGCAGTTCGTGGTGGTCGGCGGCGGCTACGCGGGCACCGAGACCGCGGCGTGCCTCCAGCGGCTGACGCACGCCGCCGTCAAGCGCTATCCGCGGCTGGACCCGGGCCTGATCAAGTGGCATCTGATCGACATCGCGCCGAAGCTGATGCCGGAGCTCGGCGACAAGCTCGGCAGCAGCGCGCAGGAGATCCTGCGCCGACGGGGCATCGACATCTCCCTGGGCACCTCCATCGCCAAGGCGGGCCCCGAGGAGGTCACCTTCACCGACGGGCGGGTGATCCCGACCCGCACGCTCATCTGGACGGCCGGGGTCGTCGCCAGCCCCCTCATCGCCACGCTGGGCGCGGAGACCGTCAAGGGGCGGCTCGCGGTCGCCCCCGAGATGAACCTGCCGGGCGACGACGGGGTGTTCGCGCTCGGCGACTCGGCCGCCGTGCCCGACCTGGCCAAGGGGGACGGGGCCATGTGCCCGCCCACCGCGCAGCACGCCCTGCGGCAGGGCAAGCACGTCGCCGAGAACGTCATCGCGTCACTGCGCGGCCAGGCGATGAAGCCGTACGTCCACAAGGACCTGGGGCTCGTCGTCGACCTCGGCGGCACCGACGCGGTCTCCAAGCCGCTGGGCATCGAGCTGCGCGGCCTGCCTGCCCAGGCCGTGGCACGGGGCTACCACTGGTCGGCGCTGCGCACCAATGTCGCCAAGACCCGGGTGATGACGAACTGGCTCCTCAACGCGGTCGCCGGCGACGACTTCGTACGGACCGGGTTCCAGGCCCGCAAGGCCGCGAGGCTGAAGGACTTCGAGTACACCGACGCCTATCTGACACCGGAGCAGGTCCGGGCACACGTCGAGGGGACCAGCCGGCAGGAGTAGGGGGACAGCCCCTGGGACCGGGCCGGAGGGGACCGTCCGTTCGTGGCATGTCATGCTGAGGTGCGGATCTTGGTGTGGTGAGTCGGGAGAGAGTGCGGCGGCGTGAGGGCAGCGGGACGCTCGGTGCGGGCACGACTGCGGGACCGGATCGCCGCGTCCGACCCGGGGCTGCTGCGCCTGACTGCCGGGCTGCGGACGGTCGGCGCCATCGCCCTCACGCTGGCCGTGCTCGCCCTGCTGCGGGCCGATGTGCATCTCCTGGTGGCGGGGGCCATGGCGGCGATGGTCGCCACCTTCGCCATCCGGGAGAAGCAGCTGGGCGCGCAGGCCGTGACGCTGGCGCTGGGCCTTCCGGTGGCGCTGGCCTCCGTGTCGCTGGGCGCGGTGCTCAACGCGCGTCTCTACGCCGGTGACGTCTTCTTCGTCGTGCTGATCTTCTGCGCGGTCTACGGCCGCCGGTTCGGCGACCGGGGCACCGCGCTGGGACTCATCGGCTTCCAGATCTACTTCCTGTCGCTGTTCGTCGGCGCCGAGGTGTCCGCGCTGCCCACGCTGTGCGGTGCCATCGCCCTGGCGTTCTGTTCCAGTGCCCTGCTGCGCTTCGCTGTCGTACCCGCGACTCCTACGGGAGTCCTGCTGCGGCTGCGGCTGGCCTTCCGCGCCCGGCTGGCCCAGCTGGTGTCCGCGCAGCTCGACCTGCTCGACGCCGGCCCGGACGACATGGACAAGGCCCTGGAGGCCGTGCGCGACGGCACGGCACGGCTGCACGAGACGGCGATGATGATCCAGGCGCAGCTGGAGGAGGGCACTCCCGACGAGTCGGCGGCGCGGCTCGTGCAGCGCCGTATCGCGGACGCCGAGATCGCCGCCGAGCGGCTCGGCCTGCTGCTGCTGACCGCCCGCAGCGCCGAAAGGGCCGACACCCTCACCCTGCACCTGCCGGGCGCGCCCGCGCCTTCGGTGGGGCAGCCGGCCGTGCCGGACGAGGCCACCGCGACGCTCCGCCGCGACCTCCAGGCGCTGCGCGCCCTCGTGCTGCGGGCCGGAAGCGGCGACACGGGGACCGCCCTGGCCCACGTGCGCAACCGGCTCCTCGGCTACCGGGACGAGGAGAACCTGCCGCCCGCGCCCGCCGCCGTCCAGGACGTGTTCCGCGGCATCGGCGAGGCGGCCCGCTCCGTGCTGGGGCTGCGGATCGCGCTGGACGGCCCGCAGGACGAGTCCGACGACACCCCCGCGACCGCACGCTCCCGTGAGGAGCTGGACGCGGAGGACGCCGCGATCGACAGCGCCGAGGAGCCCTCGGAGGAGGAGGAGAAGGGGCTGCGGCGGCCCACCACGCGCGCGGCCGTGCAGGTCGCCGTCGGGTCGGCGCTGGCCATCGTGGGCGGCGAGCTGCTGTCCACGCAGCGCTGGTACTGGGCGGTCCTGACGTGCTGGATCGTTTTCCTGAACACCTCGTCGACGGGCGAGATCCTGGTCAAGGGCTACCGCCGGCTGCTGGGCACGGTGTTCGGCGTGGTGGCGGGCATCGTCCTGGCGGGGCTGGTCGGGCAGCACACCGTGACGGCGTTCGCGCTGGTCCTGGTTTTGATCTTCGCGATGTTCTACGTGGCACCGCTGTCGTACACGCTGATGTCGTTCTTCGTGACCGCGATGCTGGGGCTGCTGTACACGCTGCTGCACACCTACAGCCTCGACGTGCTCCTGCTGCGGGTGGAGGAGACGGCGCTGGGTGCGGCCTGCGGCGTGGTCGCGGCGGCGCTGGTGCTGCCGGTGCGGACCGACCGCCGGACGAACGAGCTGCTCGGCACGGTCCTGGAACGGCTGGCCGATGTCACCGAGGCCGCGGTCGGCCAGCTGAGCGGCGGGCCGGCGGACGAGCTGCTGGACAAGGCGCGCGATCTGGACCAGGCGCTGGCCGATCTGCGGGCCGCCACGCAGCCGCTGACCCATCCGGTCACACCGCTGCGGGCCCGGCGCCACACGGCCCGCTACGTGGTGGCGCTGCTGGAGACCTGTGCATACCACGCGCGGACGCTGGCGGCCACCGCCGAGCTGCTGCCCACGCATCCCTCGATCGCGGCGGACCCACGGCTGCGCGGGGCCGCGGGGCGCACCGTGCGCAACATCGAGACCATCGCGGCCCGGGTCGAGGACGAGCACGCCGCCGCACGGGTCGAGACCGGGCCGAGCATCGCCTCACTGCTGGGGTCCGACGCCGGCACACCGCGCTACGGCCGGATCACCGACCGCGTGCTGCGGCATCTGGAGCGGCTGGACGAGGCCGTGGTGGGTCTCGCCCGGCCGCTGGGCGTGCCGGTGGCGGAACCGCGGGCCTGAGGGCCTGAGGACGTGAGGGGGCCGGGGGCGCTCAGAAGTCGGTGGGCAGTCCGCTCACCTTGGCGATGCCCCGCAGCTCCTCCGTCTGCCGGTGCCGTTCCTTGATGTAGTCGGCGATCTCGCTGAGGCGGACCGGGTCGGACGCGGTGGAGGCGTCCGTGACGATCCTGACCGGGCCCGTCTCGTCGACGTCGAGTTCGATCACTTCGTTGTCCAGGCGGCCGGTGACGGCGGTGGCGATGACGAGGGCCACCTCGTCACGGACCTCCTGGGGCAGTTCGTCGTCGGCCCCGGAGTCGAGCGCGAAGTCGAGGCTGGACAGGCGTTCCTCGTCGATCGCCTCGAGGACCGGTTCCACCACACGCATCAGGAGGCGGTAGTCCTCCGTGTCCATCCGGATGCGCAGGAGGTCCAGGTACACGTCCACGGGCCGGCCGTCGCCATGCGGAATCTCGGAATCGCTCATTGGCTTCGTGTTCCCCGGATGACGCGGCTCAGACGCGGCGCCAGCGGGCCATGGCGAAGGAGAACACCCCGAACAGCACCAGCCCGGCGGCGACGCAGACCAGCAGCCAGGGGCCGAGCGGGGTGTCCGCGAAGCTGCGCAGGGTGTCGTCCAGGCCCTTGGCCCGGTCGGGTTCGTAGTCGACCGCCGCGCGGACGGCGAAGACGCCGGCCACGGCGAACACCAGCCCTCGGGCTGCGCCGCCGGCCACGCCGGTGACGTCCACCAGCCGCCGCGTCCGGGGGCTCATCTGCCCGAGCCGGAGTTTGTCGTGGTACTTGCGGAGCACCGCCCGTACGCCGATCCAGCCGCCGGCCACGACGATCGCGATGCCGGCCGCTCCGACCAGCCACTGGCCGGCGGGCAGCTCCAGGGCCCTGGCGGTGGCGTCCTGCGACTGCCGGTCGCTGGATCCGCCGCCGCTTGCGCCCCGGTGGGCCGCGAACGACAGCACGGAGTAGGCGACGAAGACGTAGAACGTGAAGCGGGCCGCCGCCAGCAGCCGCTTGCGGGCGCTGCGGCCGTCCGGCCCGACGGAGCCGAAGAGCACTTCGGACAGCCGCCACAGGGCCATGCCCGCAAGGCCGATGCCCAGCGCCCAGAGCAGCACCGCGCCGAACGGCTGCTGCGCCAGGGCGGCCAGGGCTCCCCCGCGGTCGGCCTGCTCGCCCGTGTCGCCGAAGGCGATCTGCAGGGCCAGGGCCCCGACGAGCAGATAGATCACACCCCGGGCGGCCAGACCCGCCCGTGCCGCCCCCTCGACCGCCGAACCCCGCGCCGCTCGCCGGGCCCGGATCCGACCGCCTTGTGCCATCGCACTCGTGTTCATGTGGACCTCCCGGCACTCCGGATGCCCCGGCCGGGCGACCCCACACCCGGCACGGCCGCCGGACCAGGGGATTCCGGTCACGGCAGGGGCCCGGCCTCGGCTGCCGCCGTCGGCCGGGCCCCTCTCGGTGCCACGCCTCCCCGTCACATCACGCGCACACTCGCTTCACACGCACACTCACATCACGCGGGCTCCGGGGCCGGCGTGCGCTGCCCGGTGACGGTGGGCGGGGCGAACTCGCGGGCCGGTGCGGGTGCGGCCGCGAGCCACTGGTGAGCGACCTCCAGGGCACGCTCGACGTCCCGGGTGCCGGTGGACACACACAACGTGTACGCAAGGTCGCGTGCTCGCGCGCTCGCGTCGGCCGGGTCGCTCGCTCTCACGGCGGCCGACAGTGCCTCGTACTCGTCGACGAGGCGGCGCAGCACGGTGGGGTGGGGCCTCAGCATGGTCGATGAGCTCCTCGGGGTTCGGGTGGTCAGGCCGTCGTGGAGGTGCCGCGGTTGCCCGTCCGCTGCCCCAGGACCTCGTCGCGCACCCGGGCGCAGCTGCGGCTGATGAGGCGGGAGACGTGCATCTGGGAGATGCCCAGGTGGTCGGCGATGCGGCTCTGTGTCATGTCCTCGAAGAACCGCATGTAGAGGATGGCCCGCTCGCGTTCCGGCAGACGGCGCAGGCCTTCCTTGGCTGATTCGCGGTCGACGACGACGTCGTAGGACGAGTCCGCCGCGCCGAGGGTGTCCGCGAGACTGTAGCCGTCGTCGTCGGCCGAGAGTTCGGCGTCCAGCGACAGGGTGCTGAAGCTCTCCAGCGCCTCGAGCCCGGCGCTGACCTCTTCCTCGGTCAGGCCGGTGTGGGCGGCGATGTCCGCCACGGACGGCTCGGGGCTGCCCGGGTTCTGGGTGAGTTCACGGCGTGCCACCCGCACCTTGTTGCGCAGTTCCTGCACGCGGCGGGGGACCCGCAGGGCCCACATGCGGTCCCGGAAGTGCCGCTTGACCTCTCCGGTGATGGTGGGCACGGCGTAGCTCTCGAAGGCTCCCCGGCTCGGGTCGAACCGGTCGATGGCCTTGACGAGCCCGAGGGCGGCCACCTGCCGGAGGTCCTCGATCGACTCTCCGCGGTCGCGGAAGCGGCCGGCGATGCGGTGGGCCATGGGCAGCCACAGCGTGACGAGTTCGTCGCGGACGGCCTCCCGCTCGGGCCCTTCCTCCAGCTCCGCGAGGCGGGCGAAGAGGGCCGCGGTGTCCGGAGCGTCGTCGTGCCGCCGCCGGGTGGCCGTGGTCGTCGATTCGGGCGTGCCGGGACGGTTGGTGGGCGTATCGATGAGCATGCGGATTCGCTCCTGAACAACGATGCTTTCAGGGACTTACCGCGGGAGGGTGGCCGCCCGGATCGCCTGGAGGGCCTCCGGGGCAGTCGTACACACCGCTCCCGCTGGCGCGCCTCCGGTCCGAAGCACGAGATTGCGTCTGCCCTGACGCCGGTGGAACAAACTCCACTTTGCTGTGCAATCTGGAGTGAACCGATCCGTGGGCGTTCAGGCCAGGGGGACGACGGCGGTGATGCACTTGCCGCCGGCGGGCAGGTCGGACACGCGGACGTCACGGGAGAGCCGGCAGACGATGGGCCAGCCGTGGCCGCCGTGCCGCAGCCGTCCGTGCGGATCGGCGGGCGGCGCGGTCACCGGCAGTTCGTCGCTGCGGTCGCTCACCGAGAGCCGCACACCGGGCCCGTCGACGTCGACCTGGAAGTCGGTGACTCCGCCGCCGTGCAGGATCGCGTTGGTCGTCAGCTCCGAGGCGACGAGCAGCGCGTCGGACAGGGCGTCCGCGTCACACGCGGTATGGGTCGTGCGGCAGCGTTCGGCCACGGCGCGCTCCACTGCCCGGCGTGCCTCGGCGGGTTTGCACGGCCGGCCCCGGTGCGCACCGGGCGGCTCGAATACTGATTCGATCATGTGCTCCTCGCACATCCTTCAGCTCCCTGCTCGGTCGGACATGACCCGGGTCCGGGGTCCGGATTTCCGTACGTGGCCGCCCGCCCGGGCACACCCTCGGGTTCACGGACCCGCTGTTCGGTGTTTCCTTCCACCGCCCGCGGTTTCGGGGCGCATCGCGCGAGTGCCGCGGGTCTCCTTAGTTCGGCTGACCTCTCCCCGCACCTGCAAACCTCGGTCCGCACCACTGCCGCAAAAAGGACCCGAAAAGACCCCTGGGAGATCCGGCACGGCCGTGAATCGTTGCCATCACCACGCGTCGCCGGGGTACGCGGGGTGCATGACCGATGTGGTGGATTCCGACGAACTGCTGCGGCGCATCCAGCGCGCGAGGGCCTGCGCGGTGCACGAGGAGCGGGCATGGCGGACCAGGAGCGAGGAACTGGGCCCGACCGACCCGCAGGGGGCCCGCGACGCGACCGTGCGGCAGATGTCCTACGAGGCGGTGCTGAGGGTGCTGGACGAGATCCTGACTCCGGGCAAACACACCGCGGAGGGCTGACCTGGACGTCCAACGCCCGCTGACGGGCACGGGCGGATTGTGAGCGCACGGGCCGGGAACCCGGTGCGCATGACAGCCGACCACACCAGAGCACCGGTCCTGGAAGCCCTGGACGAGTACCGCCGCAAGGGGCACCTTTCCTTCACCCCGCCCGGGCACAAGCAGGCCCGCGGCGCCGACCCGGCGGTCCGGGAGGTTCTCGGTGACGCGGTCTTCCACGGCGATGTGCTGGCCTCGGGCGGTCTGGACGACCGGCTCACCCGGGGGCGGGTGCTGCAACGCGCCCAGGAGCTGATGGCCGACGCGGTGCACGCCGAGCACACGTTCTTCAGCACCTGCGGCAGTTCCCTGTCGGTGAAGGCCGCGATGCTGTCGGTCGCCGGGCCGCACGAGAAGCTGCTGATCGGGCGTGACGCCCACAAGTCGGTGGTGGCGGGGCTGATCATCTCCGGTATCGAACCCGTCTGGGTCGAGCCGCGGTGGGACGCCGAGCGGCACCTGGCCCATCCCCCGTCCGCCGACGACTTCGAACGGGCCTTCGACGCCCACCCGGACGCGCGCGGTGCGCTGGTCACGAGCCCCACGCCGTACGGCGGCTGCGCCGATCTGCGGGCGGTCGCCGAGGTGTGCCACCGGCGCTCGCGGCCGCTGATCGTGGACGAGGCCTGGGGCGCGCATCTGCCGTTCCACCCCGACCTGCCCTCGTGGGCGATGGACGCGGGCGCGGACATCTGCGTGACCAGCATCCACAAGATGGGAAGCGGCCTGGAGCAGGGCTCGGTCTTCCATCTCCAGGGTGATCTGGTCCCGCCGGCGCTGCTGGGGATGCGCGCGGACCTGCTGGGCACCACCAGCCCGTCGGTGCTGATCTTCGCGGGTCTGGACGGCTGGCGCCGGCAGATGGCGCTGCACGGCGCGGAGCTGATGGGCGGCGCGCTGGAGCTCGCGTGCGAGGTCCGGTCCGCCATCGAGGAGATCGACGGGCTGCACGTCAACGACCGCGACGACTTCTGCGGGCCGGGCCTGTCCGACGACCTCGACCCGCTGCCCGGCGTCATCGACCTCGCCGGGCTGGGGATCACCGGCTTCCAGGCGGCGGACTGGCTGCGCGAGCACCGGCAGATCGACGCGCATCTGGTGGACCACCGCCGCATCGGCGCGCAGATCACCCACGGCGACGACCGGGAGACGACCGGGCAGTTGCTGGAGGCGCTGCGGGACCTCGCGCGGGCCGCACGGGATCTGCCCCGGGCGCCGCGGGTGGAGATGCCGTCACCGGCGGAGCTGCGGATGGAACAGGCGGTGCTGCCCCGGGACGCGTTCTTCGGCCCTGCCGAGGACGTGCCGGTGGCGCGGGCGGCCGGACGGGTCGCGGCGGAGATGATCACGCCGTATCCCCCCGGCATTCCGGCCGTGCTGCCCGGCGAGCGCCTCACCGAGCCGGTGCTGGCGTACCTGCGGACCGGCCTGGCCGCGGGGATGCACCTGCCCGACCCCACGGATCCGGAGCTGAAGACGGTCCGGGTCCTCGCCGGGAACGCGGAGTGAAGTGAAACGGGTCACGGGACCCGGTCCCGAGTGCCCGCACGCCCCATGGATGGTTTACGGTTCATACATACGTGGTGCCGGAGTCGACTCACTGTCCTCCACACCACTGCTTACGGCCCTGGCTGGTCTCCCCCGTCCAGCCAGGGCTCTTTCATGCCCCGGAAAAGTTGGGCACGCCGAGGTGCCCGAGGCCCCGGCAGCGGCTGAAATGGGCGTAGGGAAAGCACCGGAAGTCGACCGCCCGGCGAGGAGCTCCGCGTCATGACCAAAGCGATCAAACTCCTGACCGCCCTGCCTCCGCCCCAGCGGCAGCGCCTGATGACGCTCGCACGGGAGGTGTCCTTCCCCGAGGACACCCGGATCTTCGAGGCGGGCGGCACGGCCGACCGCTTCTGGGTCATCCGCTCCGGCGCGGTCTCCCTGGACCAGCAGGTGAACTCCCTCCAGCGGGCGACCGTGGCCAGCCTCGGCGCCGGCGACCTGCTCGGCTGGTCCTGGCTGTTCCCGCCGTTCACCTGGGACTTCGGCGCGGTGGCGTTCAGTCCCGTACGGGCCTACGAGTTCGACGCGGCGGCCGTGCTGCGGCTGTGCGAGGAGGACCCGCAGCTCGGGCTGGTGCTCGTACGCAACGTCGCCGAGGTGCTCGCGCACCGGCTGGAGATGACCCGGGGCAAGCTGATGGAGCAGTACACGCTGCACCGGCGGGGCGCCCTGTGAGGCGTCAGACGCGGTAGCGCCGCAGCGCCGGTACGGCGGCGGCCAGGACCAGCATCACGGCGACGACCAGCAGCCCGCCGCCCGCGACGGCGGTCCGGGGGCCGAAGGCGGATCCCGCGGTGCCGTGCAGCACGTCGGCCAGGCGCGGTCCGCCCGCCACGACGACGGTGAAGACGCCCTGCATGCGCCCGCGCATCTCGTCGGTCGCGGCGGACAGCAGGATCGCCCCGCGGAAGACCATCGACACCATGTCGGCCACCCCGGCCACGGCCAGGAACGCCACCCCCACCCACAGACTGCTGCTGAGCCCGAAGCCCGTGATGGCCACGCCCCAGACGACAACCGCCCCGATGACCATCCAGCCGTGCCGCCGGGCCCGGGAGAAGGTGCCGGAGAAGAGCCCGCCGAGCACGGCGCCGATGGGAATGGCCGCGAACAGCAGGCCCAGCGCGAGGCCTTCGCCGTACGGCGCGTAGGTCTGCGCGGCGAGCTGCGGGAACAGGGCCCGGGGCATGCCGAGGACCATGGCGATGATGTCGGCGAGGAACGACAGCAGCAGCACGGTGTGCCCGGAGATGTAGCGGAAGCCGGCGGCGATCTCCTTCACGCCCGCGCGGCGCACGGCCGTGCCGGCCAGGGGCGGCAGCGACGGCAGCCGGTACACCGCCCACACCGTCACGCACAGGGCGACGGCGTCGATGAGGTACAGCTCCGGCAGTCCGATGACGGGGATGAGGGCCCCGGCCAGCAGCGGGCCCGCCACCTGGCCGGTCTGCATCACGGTCGAGCCGAGGGCGTTCGCGGCCGGCAGTTCGTCCTCGGGGACGAGCCGGGCTATGGAGGCGTTGCGGGCCGGCGCGTTCAGGCCCCAGAAGGCCTGCTGCACCGCCAGCAGCACCATGAGCGCGGCCACCGACTCCAGGCCGGTGAAGGCCTGGAGCCAGAACAGCAGCGAGGTGACGGCGATGCCGCTGTTGGTGATCAGCAGCAGCTTGCGCCGGTCCATGCTGTCGGCGATCGCCCCGCCCCACAGCGCGAACACGATCAGCGGCACCAGCCCGGCCATGCTCGCGGCGCCGACCCACGCCGAGGAGCCGGTGATGTCGTAGATCTGCTTCGGCACGGCGACGGCGGTGAGCTGGCTGCCGACGGCCGTGACGATGGTCGAGCCCCACAGCCGACGGTAGGCGGGGCGGCGCAGGGGGCGGGTGTCCATGGCCCAGCGCCGCCAGCCACGCCGCCGCGAGGACTCCGGCGCCGGATCCCGCTCTTTTGCCGTGCTCTCGCTCGTGTCCACTCGCCGCTTCCTGGATGCTCGCTACACCTACCGGGCCGGGGATCACTATGGCAGCAGCCGTCGGGCGCCGAAGAGCCGAGGTCTCAGCTGCCGGCGATGAGCACGGCACCGAGCACGAGCATGGTGGCGGCGACCAGGCCGTCCAGGACCCGCCAGGCGGCGGGCTTGGCGAGGAAACGGCCGAGCATCCGGGCGCCGAAGCCGAGGGCGGCGAACCAGCACAGACTGGCCAGCACGGCGCCGAGGCCGAACGTCCAGCGCAGCGGCCCGTGGTCGGCGGCGACGGAGCCGAGCAGGAACACGGTGTCGAGGTAGACGTGCGGGTTGAGCCAGGTCATCGCGAGGCAGGTGAGCACGGCCCGGCGGCGCGATCCGGCCGCCTCGCCGTCGGTTTGCAGCGCGCCGCCGTCCGGCCGGAACACCCGCCGGGCGGCCAGGGCTCCGTAGCACAGCAGGAACGCGCCGCCGATCCAGCCGACCGCCTTCAGCGCGCCCGGCCATGCCACCACCACCGCGCCGACCCCGCCGACCCCGAGCGCTATGAGGGCGGCGTCGGACAGGGCGCAGATGCCGACCACGGCGAGGACGGCGTCACGGCGGATCCCCTGACGCAGGACGAAGGCGTTCTGGGCGCCGATGGCGACGATGAGGGACAGTCCGGTGCCGAAACCCGCGGCGCCGGCGGTGAAGGTGCTGGTCATGGCGTCGACGCTACGGATGGGCCAGATCCGGGTCCAGCTAAAGATTCTTACGTATCATTAGCTGACGTGATGATGACCGATCTCCCGCTGGACCAGGTGCGGACGCTGCTCGCGGTCGTGGACGAGGGGACGTTCGACGCGGCGGCGGCCGCACTGCATGTGACGCCGTCCGCGATCAGTCAGCGTGTGAAAGCGCTGGAGCAGCGCACGGGGCGGGTGCTGCTGCTGCGGACCAAGCCGGTGCGGCCCACGGAGTCGGGCGAGGTGCTGGTGCGGCTGGCCCGGCAGGTGGCGCGGCTGGAACGCGACGCCTACGCGGAGCTCGGGCTGAGCGGGGCCGGGGAACCGACCCGGGTGTCGGTGGCGGTGAACGCGGACTCGCTGGCCACCTGGTTCCTCCGGGTGCTCATGCGGGTGCCGGAGGAGCTGCGGCTCTACTTCGAACTGCGCCGCGAGGACGAGGACCACACGGCGGCGCTGCTGCGGGAGGGGGTGGTGATGGCCGCGGTGACCTCGTCACCGGACCCCGTGCCGGGCTGCTCCGTCCGGTCGCTGGGGCGGATGCGCTACCTCCCCGTGGCCGCGCCGGACTTCGCCGCGCGCCACCTCGGCGGGCCGCTGGAACGAGTGCTCCCCGACCTGCCCGTGGTGGCGTTCGACCGGCGTGACGACTTCCAGGACGGCTTCGTGCGCCGGCTCACCCGGGGGCGGAGCAGCGCGAGCGCGCTGCGGCACTACGTGCCGACCTCGGAGGGTTTCGTCGAGGCCGTCGCCGCCGGACTGGGCTGGGGTCTGGTGCCCGAGGCCCAGGCGGACCCGCTGCTGCGCACCGGGCGGCTGGTCGGGCTGGCCCCGGAGCGGCCGGTGGACGTGCCGTTGTACTGGCAGCAGTGGAAGCTCGACTCGCCCGCGCTGGCGCAGGTGGCCGAGACGGTGACGGCCACCGCCGGGGAGGCACTGCGGGCGTGACGCCCTACTCCCCCGGGACGCCGTCCAGTTGGGCCGCCGCGCTGTCCAGCAACATGTCCAGGGCCGTCGGATAGGCGCTGGTGAGCATGCGGGTGGCGAGCAGGGGTGCCGCCTCCGCGATGCGGGGGTGGGTGGTGGCGGGCAGACGGGCATAGGTCGAGCGCCACATCTCCTCGTCCGCCCGCAGCGAGGCCCTGGGCAGGGCCAGCGAGGCGGCGTCCAGCGCGGCGAAGGCCAGTGTCGTGTCGACGAACGCGTGGTAGACGCGCACCGCGTCGGGCACCGGGAAGCCCGCGGTGCGCAGGATGTCCAGGACGGCCTCGTCGGCCGCGAGTTCATGGGCGCGGCCGGAGACGCGGCTCGCGGTGAGCACCGCCGCCTGCGGATGCTCCAGGTACGCGGCGTGGATGCGCAGTCCGACGGCCCGCAGGTCCGCCCGCCAATCCCCCGTCGGCGCCCAGCCGCCGAGCGCCTGACCGATCAGCGCGTCGCCGATGGCGAGCGTCAGGTCGTCCATGCCCCGGAAGTACCGGTAGAGCGTGCTCGGGTCGGCGTCCAGGGCCAGACCGAGCCTGCGGGCGGTCAGCCCCGCGCTGCCGTGTTCGCGCAGCATGCGCAGCGCCGTCTCGACGATCAGCCGTTCGGACAGCACGGTGCCGCTCTTGGTGGGCCTGCGCCGGCGGCGTCTCTCCTCGGGCACCACGGGCTTCGGCACGACGGGGTCTCCCTCCACCGGTCCTTATGCCAACGCCATTGACCTTAAGGCACGGGGCGCCGTTGTATCTCCTCCGAGGGCGCGCCACGTTCTTCGCAAAAGGGGAGTTTCTGTCATGCGTGTACTGCTCGTGGGTGCCGGAGGCGTGGGCGGCGCGATCACCCGGATCGCGGCCCGCCGACCGTTCTTCGACGCGATGGTGGTGGCCGACCACGACCCCGGCCGGTCCGAGGCGGCGGTCGCCGCGCTCGGCGGTGACGCGCGGTTCACCGCCGCACAGGTGGACGCGGGCGACGAGCCGGCGGTGGCCCGCCTGCTGGCGCGGCACCGCTGCGACGTCCTGCTCAACGCCACCGATCCACGCTTCGTGATGCCGCTGTTCCGCGCGGCCCGCGCCGCGGGCGCCACGTATGTCGACATGGCGATGTCACTGTCCCGGCCGCACACCGAGCGGCCGTACGAGGAGTGCGGGGTCAAGCTCGGCGACGAGCAGTTCGCGCAGGCGGCCGACTGGGAGAAGGAGGGCGTGCTGGCCCTCGTCGGGATGGGCGTGGAGCCGGGCCTGTCGGATGTCTTCGCGCGGTACGCCGCCGACGAACTCTTCGACGAGATCGCGGAGATCGGCATCCGCGACGGCGCGAACCTGACCGTCGACGGTTACGGCTTCGCGCCCTCGTTCAGCATCTGGACCACCATCGAGGAGTGCCTCAACCCGCCGGTCGTCTACGAGGCCGGCCGGGGCTGGTTCACCACGGAACCCTTCAGCGAGCCCGAGGTATTCGACTTCCCCGAGGGCATCGGGGAAGTCGAGTGCGTGAACGTGGAGCACGAGGAGGTGCTGCTCGTCCCGCGCTGGATCGACGCGCGCCGCGTCACCTTCAAGTACGGACTGGGCCGCGAGTTCGTCGAGACGCTGAAGACGCTGCACCTGCTGGGCCTGGACCGCACCGAGCCGGTGACCGTGCCGGGGCCGGACGGTCCGGTGGCGGTCTCGCCCCGGGACGTGGTCGCCGCCTGCCTGCCCGACCCGGCGACGCTCGGCGAGCGGATGCACGGCAAGACGTGTGCGGGCACCTGGGTGCGCGGCGTGCGGGACGGGAGGCCGCGCGAGGTGTACCTGTACCACGTGGTCGACAACCAGTGGTCCATGGCGGAGTACGGCTCCCAGGCGGTGGTGTGGCAGACCGCCGTCAACCCGGTCGTCGCGCTCGAACTCCTCGCCTCGGGCGCCTGGTCCGGCGCGGGTGTGCTCGGCCCGGAGGCCTTCCCGGCCCGCCCGTTCCTGGACCTGCTGACGGCCTACGGCTCGCCCTGGGGCCTGCGCGAGCAGTGAGCGGTTCCGGGGCGGCGCTGTTTCACCGGGCGTCGACAGGTGACCCGAAAAGGAGCAATCATCCGAACGGGCACGTTTCTACTGCGATCGCAGGTGACTTTCGATGGACAACTGGCGAGACCACGCTGCCTGCCGGCACGAGGACCCCGAGCTCTTCTTCCCGATCGGCACCTCCGGCCCGGCCCTGATGCAGACCGAGCAGGCCAAGGCGGTGTGCCGGCGCTGCCCCGTCCAGGAGCCGTGCCTGCAGTGGGCGCTGGACACGGGGCAGTCCATCGGTGTGTGGGGCGGGACCAGCGAGACCGAACGCCGGGCGCTGAAGCGGCGCGCGGCGGCCCGACGCCGCTCCGGCTGACGCCGTCCCACCGCCGCCCCTGGGGATTCAGCTGCGGCGCAGCGGCCCCCAGGGGTTCTCCTGCCGGGACACCTCCGCCTTCGCCTCGTCGATCACCTGCTGGTCGATCCAGCACATCGGCCGGGCGTCGGTGACCAGCGGTTCGTTGTCGGGGCCGCGAGAGGTCTCCTTGCCCGCGAGCACCCAGGCCCGCACACCGGGCCCCTTCTCGTGCGGCAGATGGGCGTAGTCGTGCAGGCGGCGGGCCACCCACACCCGGACGGGCCGGTCCTGCCACCAGTCCTCGACGTCGAGCGGGTTGGCGGACAGGCCCGGCATGGACACGCCCGTCAGATCGTCGGTGCTGGACAGGTCGCGGAGATCGGTCGCGGGGCCGCGCGACCAGCGGACGTACAGGCCCTGGTGCCGTTCGACCAGTTCGGCGAGCTCGGCGAGTGTGCGCACGACCGGCAGGTCGTCCGATCCACTCATGTCGTGACCTCCTCCCTCGACGCCGTCAGGCGGACGGAGTACCCGCTCGGCGCGAGCGGAATCGGCCCTTCGACGCGGCCGGGCGGAGGCCCCCGGTCAGGGTTACGCTCGCGGCACACCCGTCCGCCGCAGCAGCAGAAGGGACCGACCATGAGCGTCCGCGTCCGCCGCGTCTACGATCCGCCCGACCCGGAGGACGGGGTGCGCGTCCTGGTCGACCGGCTGTGGCCGCGGGGACTGGCGAAGGACGCGGCCCGGGTGGACGAGTGGCCCAAGGCGATCACCCCGTCGACGGAACTGCGCCGCTGGTACCACGCCGGCGAGGGCTCGTACGAGGAGTTCGCCGGGCGGTACGAGGCGGAGCTCGCCGCCGGCGAGGCGGCCGAGCTCCTCGACCACGTCCGTGACCTGGCACGCGAGGGCGACGTGACGCTGCTGACCGCGTCGACGACGCCGGAACAGAGCCACGCCACGGTGCTGGCCCGCCTCGTGCAGGCTTGAGGAGGCGGGCCGTCCGGGCGAGGTCAGGCGGTCTGCTTCGCCGCCGCCCGGCCCGCCGCGCGGCCCGAGAAGAGGCAGCCGCCGAGGAAGGTGCCCTCCAGCGCGTTGTAGCCGTGGACACCACCGCCGCCGAATCCGGCGACCTCACCGGCCGCGTACAGCCCCTCCACCGGCTTGCCGTCGGTTCCGAGGGCGCGCGAGTCGAGGTCGGTCTGGATGCCGCCGAGCGTCTTGCGGGTGAGGATGTGCAGCTTGACGCCGATGAGGGGGCCGGCCGCCGGGTCGAGGATGCGGTGCGGGGTGGCGACCCTGCCGAGGCGGTCGCCGATGTAGCGGCGGGCGTTGCGGATGCCCTGCACCTGGGCGTCCTTGGCGTAGGGGTTGGCGATCTGGAGGTCGCGGGCCTCGATCTGGCGGCGTATCTCAGCCGCGTCGAGCAGCGGCTTGTCGGTGAGCTCGTTCATCTTCTCGACGAGCTGTTCGACACCAGGCGCGGTCACGAAGTCGGCGCCCTTGCGCAGGAACGCGTCGACCGGTCCGGGCGCGCCCTTGCCGAGGATGCGCTCCTTCAGGAACCCGGCGCGGTCCTTGGCGGTGATGTCGGGGTTCTGCTCGGAACCCGACAGCGCGAACTCCTTCTCGATGATCTTCTGCGTGAGGATGAACCAGGAGTGGTCGTACCCGGCTATGTCCTCGGTGGTCCGCAGGTGCTTCAGGGTGCCGAGGGTGTCGTAGCCGGGCAGGTACGGCCCGGGCAGGCGGCGGCCGAGGGCGTCGAACCACATCGAGGACGGGCCGGGCAGGATGCGGATGCCGTGGCCGGGCCAGATCGGGTCCCAGTTCTGCAGACCCTCGGTGTAGTGCCACATGCGGTCCCGGTTGACCAGCCGTACGCCCGCCTCGGCGCTGATGTCGAGCATCCGTCCGTCGACGTAGGCCGGTACGCCGGTGACCATCTCCCGTGGCGGTGTGCCGAGGCGCTCGGGCCAGTAGCGGCGGACGATGTCGTGGTTGGCGCCGATGCCGCCGCTGGTGACGACGACGGCCTGGGCGGTGAGTTCGAACTCGCCGATGGCGTCGCGGCTGGAGGCGACGCCCCGGGGTGAGCGGTCCTCGGCCAGCACCGTGCCGCGCACGCCGCGGGCACTGCCGTCCGCTACGACCAGTTCGTCGACGCGGTGGCGGTGGTGGAAGGTGAGCAGTCCGTCGCGGGCGGCCTGCTTGGCGTAGCGGACGAAGGGTTCCACCACACCGGTGCCCGTGCCCCAGGCGATGTGGAAGCGGGGCACGGTGTTGCCGTGGCCGTGGGCCGTGAGGTCGCCGCGCTCGGCCCAGCCGACGGTGGGCAGGAAGGTGATGCCGTGCCCCTGCAGCCAGGACCGCTTCTCCCCCGCGGCGAACTCGACGTAGGCGCGCGCCCAGCGCACGGCCCAGGAGTCCTCGTCGTCCAGCCGGTCGAAGCCCGCACTGCCCCGCCAGTCGCTCCAGGCGAGGTCGAAGGAGTCCTTGATGCCCAGGCGCCGCTGCTCCGGCGAGTCGACGAGGAACAGCCCGCCGAAGGACCAGAAGGCCTGGCCGCCGAGGTTGGCGGCGTTCTCCTGGTCGACGAGGGCGACCCTCCTGCCCCTGCTGGTCAGTTCGTGTGCCGCGACCAGGCCGGCGAGGCCCGCTCCGACGACGATGACGTCGGCATCCATGGCGACCGTTCCCTTCTTCAGTTCCGCGTGTGGTCGGGGGTGCCGCTGCCGTCGGTCAGCAGGGCCGTGAGCAGTTGCTTCAGCCAGGCGCGGGCGTGTTCGACGTCCCGGTCCAGCAGCAGTTGTGTGGTGACGCCGTCGTAGGCCGCGACGACGGCGTGGGCGGCGCCGTCCGTGTCGCCCAGCACGGCGGGCAGTGCGGTGTGCCCGCGGGCGCGGGCGAGCCGGTCGGCGATCGCCTGCCGCAGCCGCGCGCGGTGCTCCAGCAGGCTCCGCGCGACGTCCGGGTCGCGGGCCGCGTGCACCAGGAAGTCCGTCTTCACGAGGAGCCAGTCCCGGTCGAGGAGCAGGACGTCGGTGACGCGGTCCACGGCGGCCGGCACGTCGAGGCCGGGGCCGTCGAGGGCGAGCGCCCCGGACACCTGCTCCGCGATCAGGTCGGCCCGCTCCTGGTAGAGGGCGAAGAACAGCTCGTCGAGGCTGGAGAAGTTGGAGTAGAAGGCGCCCCTGCTGTAACCGGCGGCCTCACAGACCTCCTCGATGGAGACGTGCCCGAAGCCCTTGGCCGCGAACACGGAGAACGCCGCGTCCAGGAGATTGGCGCGGGTGAGGACACGGCGCCTGGTCACCCGCCCGGTCGTTCCCTCCACGGCCATGCCCCGCCCCCTTTCGATACAGGACTGTATTCGATACACCGATGTATCGAAAGATCGGCCCGCGAAGTAGCGGGGTAGCGAAGTATTCTATGGAACAAGTTTTCGATTACGGGTTACGCTGGGCCCATGCACCTCCAGGGCTCCCTCTTCGACCAGACCGACGAGCTGCGGCTCGGTCCTCTCGACGGGATCAGCCGTACCCACCTCGGTTTCGGCGCCTGGCTCGACGTCCTGCCCGGGTGGCTCAGCGGTGCCGACGCGCTGTTCGAACAGCTGGCCGCCGAGGTGCCGTGGCGGGCCGAGCGGCGCACGATGTACGACCACGTCGTCGACGTCCCCCGGCTGCTCGCGTTCTACGGCGCCGGGGACCCGCTGCCGCACCCTGTCCTGGCCGAGGCGCGCGACGCGCTGAGCGCCCACTACGGCGGGGAACTGGGCGAGCCGTTCACCACCGCCGGCCTGTGCTACTACCGCGACGGCCGGGACAGCGTGGCCTGGCACGGCGACCGGATCGGGCGCGGGGCGCGCGAGGACACGATGGTCGCGATCCTGTCGGTGGGAGCGCCCCGGGACCTTCTGCTGCGCCCCATGCGGGGCGGTCGCGACACCGTACGCCGGCCGCTGGGCCACGGCGACCTGATCGTCATGGGCGGCTCGTGCCAGCGCACCTGGGAGCACTGCGTGCCCAAGAGCACGCGCGTGACGGAGCCGCGCATCAGCATCCAGTTCCGCCCGCACGGCGTGCGCTGAACCCGCCCGAACGATCCGGCCAGGCGGGCCCGTTGAGACGGACCCGGCGATTCCGCCCGCCGTGGGGTCTGCTTTCCTTCTCCCGTCGGACCGGGACCACACAACGCGGGGCGATCATGCGGGCAGACGTACACCAAGTCGCCGACGGCACCTACCTGGTGCACGGCTCCAACACCAACTGGGTGATCCTCGCGGAGGGGGACGCCGTCACGCTGGTCGACACCGGCTACCCCGGCGACCGGGAGCGGCTCCTCGCCTCGCTCGCGGAGGTGGGCAGCTCCCCGGGGGCGGTCGCGGCCGTGCTGATCACGCATGCGCACAACGACCACCTTGGCTCCGCCGAGTTCCTGCGCGCCACGTACGGCACGCCCGTCTACCTCCACGAGGCCGAGGTGCCGCACGCGCGCCGGGAGTTCCTGCACCAGGTGTCCCTCGGGACGGTGCTGAGGAACGGCTGGCGCCCCGGGGTGCTGCCGTGGGCCGTGCACGCGCTGCGCTCCGGCGGCACGATGCACAACCCGGTCACGGCCCCGGAGGCCTTCCCGGCGGCGGGCCCCCTGGACCTGCCCGGGCGGCCCGTGCCGGTGCACACGCCGGGCCACACCGACGGGCACTGCGCCTACCACGTGCCCGGCACCGGTGTGCTGATCTCCGGCGACGCCCTGGTCAGCGGACACGCCACCTCGCGGGTCGAGGGACCGCAGCTGCTGCCGGACATGTTCCACCACGAGCGCCCGCGCGCCGTGGCGTCCCTGGACGTCCTCGCCGAGCTGGAGGGCGACCTGCTGCTGCCCGGGCACGGCCCGGTGCACCGCGGCCCGTTGCGGGACGCCGCCCACCGGGCCCGGGAGCGCGCCCTCTAATCTGAGGTGACGATCAGCGGCGAGACAAGGACACCCGGCGCATGGCACTTCAGATCAGCGCGACCAACCCGGAGCATCCCGCGCTTCTGCTGGAACTGCCGTGGGACCTGCCCCTGGAGGAGTGGCCGGAGGAGTACCTCGTGCCGCTGCCGCGCGGCATCTCCCGGCACGTGGTGCGCTACTCCCGGGCCGGCGACGAGGTGATCGCCGTCAAGGAACTCGCCGAGCGGCCCGCGCAGCGCGAGTACGGGCTGCTGCGCGACCTGGACCGGATCGGCATCCCGGCGGTGGACCCGCTGGCCGTGGTCACCGGCCGCACCGACGCGGACGGCGCGCCGCTGGAGAGTGTGCTGATCACCCGGCACCTGGGCGGTTCGATGCCGTACCGCTCGATGTTCGAGACGACCATGCGCCCGGCCACCATGCACCGGCTGATGGACGCGCTCGCCGTGCTCCTGGTGCGGCTGCACCTGGCCGGCTTCGCCTGGGGCGACTGCTCGCTGTCCAACACCCTCTTCCGGCGCGACGCGGGCGCCTACGCCGCGTACCTGGTGGACGCCGAGACCGGTGACCTGCATCCGCAGCTCAGCTCGGGGCAGCGCGAGTACGACCTGGACCTCGCGCGCGTCAACATCAGCGGGGAGCTGCTGGACCTGGAGGCGTCCGGGGCGCTGCACCCGTCGGTGGACCCGGTCGAGTTCGGCATGGAGATCTGCGCCCGCTACCGGGGCCTGTGGGACGAGCTGACCCGCACCTCCGTCTACCCGGCCGGCAAGCACCACTACATCGAGCGCCGGATCCGCCGCCTGAACGAACTCGGCTTCGACGTGGCCGAGATGCAGATCGAGCACGCCTCGAACGGCGACACGGTCACCTTCGTGCCCAAGGTCGTCGACGCGGGCCACCACCAGCGCCAGCTGCTGCGCCTGACCGGGCTGGACACCGAGGAGAACCAGGCCCGGCGGCTGCTCAACGACCTGGAGAGCTGGATGGCGACCCAGGACGACTATGCCCCTGGCGATCCCCTCGGTGCCCGCCCGGAGGTGCTGGCCCACCGCTGGGTGCGGGAGGTGTTCCGGCCGACCGTGCGGGCGGTGCCGCCCGAACTGCGCGGTTCGATGGACCCGGCGGAGATCTATCACCAGCTCCTCGAACACCGCTGGTACCTGTCCGAGCGGGCCCAGCACGACATCGGCATCGACACGGCGGTCGAGGACTACATCGAGAACATCCTCCCCAAGGCCCGCAAGACGCTCCAGCCGACGGCGGAATGAACCGCACCCGCCGTCACACGTGCGGGACCACGGCGACCGGGCAGTCCGCGTGGTGCAGCACCCCGTGCGCCACCGAGCCGATGCGGGCGCCGGCGGCCGTACGGTGGGCCCGCCGCCCCACGACCATCAGCTGGGCCGTCCCGGCCACCGACAGCAGCACCTGGCCGGCGCTGCCCATCTCCACGTGCTCCTCCACCGGCACGTCGGGGAAACGCTCCCGCCACGGCCGCACCGCGGCGGCCAGGGCCCTCTTCTCGTACGGCTCCAGTCCCCCGGCCTCGTCGAGGAGCTTCAGCGAGCCGGGGCTGTAGGCGAAGACGGGCGGCAGGGTCCAGGCCCGTACGACCCGGACGGTCGCCCCGCGCGCGGCCGCCGTCTCGAACGCGAACCGCAGCGCGTCGGCGCTGTCCTCCGGCTCGCCCTGCTGGCCCACGACGACCTCCCGCCCGGCGGCCTCGGCCGAGGGCTGCTCACCGGCCCGGACGAGCACGACGGGCCGGGTGGCCTCGGCGATGACCTGCTGGCCGACCGAGCCGAGCAGGAAGCCGACGATCGGCCCGTGCCCGCGCGAGCCGAGCACCAGCAGCTCGGCGCCGGCAGCGGCGGCGGCCAGGGTGTCGACGACCGAGCCCTCCACGACGTCGGTGGTCACCTCCAGGTCCGGATGCCGTTCGGTGACGGTCCCGACGGCCTCGGCCACCGCGCCGCGCACCCACTCCGCCTGGCTGTCCGCGTCGCCGGTGATCCCCGCTTCGAGCCCCTCGTGCGGCTGGAACCGCCAGGCGTGCACCACCCGCAGCGGCCGGTCGCGCCGGACCGCCTCACGGGCCGCCCAGGCGAGGGCCGCGAGGCTCTCCTGCGATCCGTCGAGCCCTGCGGTGATCGGGCGTGTCATCCGGCTGCCTCCTCGTGAAAATGTCACTGCGACACTGATCAGTCTTCACTACCCTTCCCGCATGACCTTGGAGTGGGAACAGGTGATGGTGGACTCGGCGGATCCCGAGGCCCTGGGCCGCTGGTGGGCCGAGGCGCTGGGCTGGACGGTGGTGAACGACGCACCCGACGAGTTCGAGATCCGGCCCGCCCCGGACCGGCTGCCGGGGTTGCTCTTCACGACGGTGCCGGAGAGCAAGACCGTCAAGAACCGCCTGCACCTCGACTTCCGGCCCGACGACCAGGAGGCCGAGGTGGCGCGTCTGCTGGCGCTCGGCGCGCGGCACGCCGATGTCGGGCAGGGCGAGCAGAGCTGGGTGACGCTCGCCGACCCCGAGGGCAACGAGTTCTGCGTGCTGGGGGCCCGCCGGGGCTGATCTCCGTATCGGAGCGCGCAGCGGCGATCGAACATACGATGGGCGGAGGTCGGCGCGGTGCCCCGGGGCGCCGTGCCGTGAGTCGACCGCCCGGTGTGGGGGACGTATGGCACAGGCCGCGGATGCGGCGCGGACCGTCATCATGACCGTGGACGACGATCCGGGGGTCTCCCGGGCCGTGGCCCGGGACCTGCGGCGGCGGTACGGCGCGTCGTACCGGATCGTGCGCGCGGAGTCAGGCGAGTCGGCGCTCGACGCGCTGCGGGAGCTGAAGCTGCGCGGCGATCTCGTAGCCGTGATCCTGGCCGATTACCGGATGCCGCAGATGAACGGCATCGAGTTCCTCGAACAGGCCCTGGACGTCTACCCGGGTGCGCGGCGGGTGCTGCTGACGGCGTACGCGGACACGAACGCGGCGATCGACGCGATCAACGTCGTCGACCTCGACCACTACCTGCTCAAGCCGTGGGACCCGCCCGAGGAGAAGCTCTACCCGGTCCTGGACGATCTGCTCCGGGCGTGGCGGTCCAGCGACCACCGGCCCGTGCCGAGTACGAAGGTCGTCGGGCACCGCTGGTCGGCGCGCTCCTCGGACGTGCGGGAGTTCCTGGCCCGCAACCAGGTGCCGTACCGCTGGTACTCCTCCGACGAGCCGGAGGGGCGGCGGCTGCTGGCCGCGGCCGGTGCGGACGGGATGCGGCTGCCGGTGGTGATCACGCCGGACGGGACGCCGCTGATCGAGCCGGAGGCCGTCGACCTCGCGGCCCAGGTAGGGCTGGCGACGACCCCGACGGCGGACTTCTACGACCTGGTCGTGATCGGCGGCGGTCCGGCCGGACTCGGCGCGGCCGTCTACGGCGCCTCCGAAGGGCTGCGGACCGTGCTGGTGGAGCGGTCGGCGACCGGCGGGCAGGCGGGTCAGAGCTCCCGGATCGAGAACTACCTCGGCTTCCCCGACGGCGTGTCGGGCGCCCAGCTCACCGACCGGGCCCGGCGGCAGGCGGCCAAGTTCGGCGCCGAGATCCTCACCGCACGTGAGGTGACGGCGCTGGAGGTCAACGGCGCCGCCCGGATCGTACGGTTCTCCGACGGCTCGGCGGTCGCCGCGCACAGTGTGATCCTGGCGACCGGCGTGTCCTACCGGCAGTTGTCGGCGCCCGGCTGCGACGACCTGACCGGATGCGGGGTCTACTACGGGTCCGCCCTGACGGAGGCCCCCGCCTGCCAGGGACAGGACGTGTACATCGTCGGCGGCGCCAACTCCGCGGGGCAGGCGGCGATGTACCTGTCCCGGGGCGCCAAGTCGGTGACGCTGCTGGTGCGCGGCGAGTCGCTGACGGCGTCGATGTCGCACTACCTGATCCAGCAGATCGAGGAGTCCCCCAACATCCAGGTGCGCGCCCGCACGGTCGTCGAGGAAGCGCACGGCGACGGCCGGCTGGAGCGGCTGACCCTGCGGGACGTGGACACCGGCGAGACCGAACAGGTCGACGCGCAGTGGGTGTTCGTGTTCATCGGCGCGGCCCCGCGGACAGACTGGCTGGACGGCACGGTACTGCGGGACGAGCGCGGGTTCATCCTCGCCGGGCCCGACCTGACCGCCGACGGCCGGCCGCCGGAGGGCTGGGAGCTGGACCGGCCGCCGTACCACCTGGAGACCAACGTGCCCGGCGTGTTCGTGGCGGGCGACGCCCGCTCCGAGTCGGCCAAGCGGGTCGCGTCCGCCGTCGGAGAGGGAGCCATGGCCGTGATGCTCGTCCACCGTTACCTGGAGCAGTCGTGAACGGGCAGCCCGCGCCGTGCAGCCCGCAGGAGATCGGCTCGCTGTTCCTGTTCGAGAAGCTCACGCCCGAGCAGCTGGGGCGGCTGTGCAGCGAGGGGCGGGTGGAGAAGTTCGAGCCCGGTCCCGTCTACACCGAGGGAGACCCCGCCACCTGCTTCTACGTGCTGCTGGAGGGCACGGTCGTGCTGTACCGCCGGGTCGGCGGCGACGACGTGGAGGTGACCCGGACCTCCCAGCGCGGGGTGTACGCGGGGTCCATGCAGGCCTATCTGGGCGACCGGGTGCCGCAGGTCTACAACAACTCCATGCGCGTCACCGAGCCGACGCGGTTCTTCGTGCTGCCCGCCGACACGTTCGCGGGCATCATGCAGGACTGGTTCCCGATGGCCGTGCACCTGCTGGAGGGGCTGTTCTTCGGTACGAAGAACACCCAGCGGGCGATCGGGCAGCGCGAACGGCTGCTGGCGCTCGGCTCGCTGTCCGCCGGCCTCACCCACGAGCTCAACAACCCCGCGGCGGCGGCCGTACGGGCGACCGCGACCCTGCGGGAGCGGGTGGGCAAGATGCGGCACAAGCTGGCGATCATCGCACAGGGCTCGTACTCCCCCGAGGTCATGGCGAACCTCATCGACATCCAGGAACGCACCGCCGAACGCGTCGCGAAGGCCCCCACGCTGAGTCCGCTGGAGGCCTCCGACCGGGAGGACGCGCTCACCGACTGGCTCGACGACCACGGCATCCCGGACGGCTGGCGGATCGCGCCCGCCTTCGTCCAGGCCGGTCTCGACGAGGACTGGCTGGACCAGGTCGCGGCGGCGGTGGACGAGGAGATCCTGCCCAGTGCGATCGGGTGGCTCAGCTACACCGTCGAGACCGAGCTGCTGATGGACGAGATCAACGACTCGACCACGCGCATCTCGCATCTCGTCGACGCGGCCAAGCAGTACTCCCAGCTCGACCGGGCGCCCTTCCAAAACGCCGATGTGCACGAACTCCTCGACAGCACGCTGCTGATGCTGTCGGGCAAGATCGGCCGGCAGATCAAGGTCGTCAAGGAGTACGACCGGACGCTGCCGAGGATCCCGGCGTACCCGGCGGAGCTCAACCAGGTGTGGACGAACCTGGTCGACAACGCGGTCTCGGCGATGAACAGCGCCGGTGGGGAAGGGACGCTGACCGTGCGGACGGCCCGCGACCACGACCGGCTGCTGGTGGAGTTCCGGGACACGGGCGTCGGGATTCCGCCGGCGGACCGGGGGCGGATCTTCGATCCGTTCTTCACGACGAAGCCGGTGGGTGAGGGGACCGGGCTGGGGCTCGACATCTCCTGGCGGATCGTGGTCAACAAACATCACGGGACGATCCAGGTGGAGTCGGAGCCGGGGGACACACGGTTCCAGGTGCTGCTTCCGCTGACAGCGGTCGAGGAGGAGTCGGCATGAGTGGTGAGAACGGGATCGACCCGGCTGTGCCGCCGAGCGGCAGCGGGTGCGCGGAGTGCGAGGCGGCCGGCGGGTGGTGGTTCCACCTGCGGCGGTGTGCGCAGTGCGGGCACGTGGGGTGTTGTGACAGTTCGCCCGCGCAGCACGCGACGGCTCATTTCAGGGAGTCGGGGCATCCGTTGGTGCAGAGCTTCGAGCCGGGTGAGGGCTGGTACTGGGACTACTCGACGAACGAGTTGTACGAGTCCGGGCCGGAGCTGGCCGGGCCGGTGAGTCATCCTGCGGATCAGCCGGTGCCGGGGCCCGCGGGGCGGGTGCCGGATGATTGGGCGAGGATTTTGCGGGCCTAGGAGCTCGGGTCTCGTCGTTTCGTGGCGGCTGCGGGTTGTCTGTGGTTGATCGCGCAGTTCCCCGCGCCCCCAAGAAAAAAGAAGGTGGGTTCGTGCCTCAGGGCTCATTGGTCACGCCAGTTGTCGGGCGGGACGCCGAACTCATGCGGCTCTCCGGGGTGCTGGAGCGTGCGCGTGGGGGTGAGGCGCGGGCCGTGCTGGTCGCCGGGGACGCCGGGGTCGGTAAGACACGGCTGCTGGACGAGGTCGGCGGGCTGGCGGCTGACGCCGGAATGACCGTGGTCACCGGGCACTGCGTGGATCTCGGTGACGTCGGGCTGCCGTATCTGCCCTTCACCGAGATCCTGGGCGTGCTCGCCGCCGACGAGAGGTTCGCTTCCGCCCTGGCCGCTCACCCCGTCGTCGAGCGGCTGCTGGGGGCCGGGACCGATTCCGCGCGGGACGTCGACGGGCGGTTGCGGCTGTTCGAGGGGATGGCGGGGCTGCTGGCCGAGGTGGCGGACACCGCGCCGCTGCTGCTCGTGCTGGAGGATCTGCACTGGGCCGACCAGTCGTCGCGGGATCTGCTGCGGTTTCTGCTCGCCCGGGGGGTTCTGCGCCACCGGCTGGCGGTGTTCGCCTCGTACCGGGCGGACGACCTGCACCGGCGCCACCCGCTGCGGCCGCTGCTGGCGGAGCTTGTACGGCTGCCTGCCGTGGAGCGGCTGGAGCTGCGGCCGCTGGGCGATTCCGACGTGGCACGGCTGGTGCGTCACCTCGAACGGCGTCCACTGGCGGACGCCACGGTGCGCCGGATCGTGGAGCGGGCCGAGGGGAACGCCTTCTACGCCGAGGAGTTGCTCGCGGCCACGGACACGGAGTCCGGCGGAGTGCCGAGCGGGCTGGCCGAGGTGCTGCTGATCCGCTTCGAGCAGCTGTCCGACACCGCGCAGCAGGTGCTGCGGACCGCGGCCGTCGCCGGGCGCCGGGTGGAGCACGAGCTGCTGCGGCAGGCGGTAGGGCTGCCCGAGGAGGAGCTGGAGTCGGCGCTGCGGGAGGCGGTGGGGCGGCAGTTGCTCGTCGCCGGGGGCGACGACACGTACTCCTTCCGGCACGCCCTCGCCCGTGAGGCCGTCTACGCCGATCTGCTCCCCGGGGAGCGGGCGCGGCTGCACGGAGCGTTCGCCCGCCTGCTCGCCGCGCAGGGCCGGGCCGCGGAGAGCGCCGCCGAGCGTGCCCACCACTACCGGGAGAGCCACGACCTCGCCGAGGCGCTGTCCGCCTCCCTTGAGGCCGCCGATCACGCCCAGCGGGTCGGCGCGCCGGCCGAGGAGCACCGGCATCTGGAAGCGGCCCTCGACCTGTGGCCGGCGGTGGGTGCCGAGGCACGGCCCAAGGGCGTGGGCGTCGACCGGGTGACATTGACGTTGCGGGCCTCGGCGGCGGCCGCGCACGCCGGGGAGGTGCACCGGGCGGTCTCCCTCGCGCGGTCCGCGCTGGCCGAGCTCGGCCAGGACGCCGACTCCGAACTCGCCGCCCGGGTCCGCTACACCCTCGCCGGGAACCTGCTGAGCGTGGACAGCCTGACGGCGGCGTTCGCCTACAGCAGCGAGGCCCTGGCGATGATCCCGGAGGATCCTCCGTCGCTCACGTGGGTGTGGGCGGCGTCGACGCATGCCATGGCCGCACGCCATGTCGGGGAGAACGAGACCGCGCTGCGGGTCGCCCGGCGGGCCCTGCGCGTGGCCGAGGAGCTGCGGGTGACCGACGCCCAGGCGGACCTGCTGATCTCCCTGGCCGTCTTCGACGGAGACGGGCGGCGCGGCCCCGAGGGCCGGGAGCGGCTGCTGAAGGCCCGGGAGCTGGCCCGGAGTTCGGGCAACGCGGCCGTGGAGCTGCGTGCCCTGTTCAACCTGGCCATGGGCTGCTACGAGTCGGGTGCGCTGGCGGAGTGCGTGCCCTGGCTGACGGAGGGCCTGGACCGGGCGCGGCGCGCCGGGCTGCTGTCGTCCCCGTATCCGCTGGAGATGCGGTACCTGCGGCTGCTGGTGCTGCAGGTGCTGGGCCGTTGGGACGAGTGTGTGCGGGCGGCGGCGGCCGATGCCGAGGTGCTGCCGGCCGCCGGCGGGTACACAGTGGGTCCCGCGCTGTACGTCGCCCTGGCCCGGGGTGACATGACGGCCGCCGACCGGGCGCGTGCCCTGTTGGAGGGGCCCTTCGACTGGATGGCCACCCTGGTCGCGGGCATCGTGCTCACCGACGCCGCGGCGCTGCGCCGTGATCCCGAGGACGCGGTGCGGTGGACGCGGTCCACGATCGCGGCCCTCACCGACGAGTCGGGAAACCGTCCGGACGTCACGGTCCGGCTCGCCGCCCTGGCACTGTCCGCGGTGGCCGACGAGGCCGCCGGGCTGCGGTCGGCCGGTGACGCGGCCGGGGCCCGGCGCTGGACGGACACCGCGGCCGAACTGGTGGAACTGGCGCGGCCCACGGCAGCCCGCGGCGAGAACGGCACCCCGCAGGGGCCCGAGGGGCAGGCGTGGCTGGCCCGTGCGGAGGCGGAGTGGCTGCGGGCCGTCTCGGGGCCGGACGCCGCCGCCTGGTCGGCGGTGGTGCCGGCGTTCGGCTACGGCGACGTCTACGAGCAGGCGCGCTGCCGGCTGCGGTACGCCGAGGCCCTGCTGTCGGCCGGGCGACGTGAAGAGGCGGCGGCCGAGGCCCGCGAGGTCCGCGAGACCGCCGATCGCCTGGGCGCCACGCCGCTGCGGGAGCGGGTGGACGCCCTGGTCCGGCGCGGCCGGCTGGCGGAGACCCCGCACGCCGACGAGCGCGCCGGTGTGCTGACCGCACGCGAGCAGGAGGTGCTGCGGCTGCTCGCGCTCGGCCGCAGCAACCGGCAGATCGGCGAGGAGCTGTTCATCAGCGGCAAGACGGCGAGCGTCCACGTCTCCAACATCCTGGCCAAGCTGGGCGCGTCGAGCCGCGGCGAGGCGGTGGCGATCGCCTACCGGGAGGGTCTGATCACGCCGGAGCCGTCGGCGTCCGGCTGACCGGCCGGCCCTTCGGTACGGGCCGCTGCGTATCCCCGACCCGGACTACCGGCTCCCGCAGTCGAGGCTCTCCAGGTCGACGGCATCGGCCATCGCCCGCATCCCCTCGTCGTCGGGATGCAGATGGTCGCCTCCGTCGAAGGCTGGGAGCATCCGCTCGGGGTCGTCGGGGCTGCGCAGGACGCGGTCGAAGTCGGTGACCGAGTCGAACTCGTCGCTGGTGCGGAGGAAGGTGTTGACCTCCCGGCGCACGGCTTCCCCGGCGGGGTCCCATTCCGGCCAGCCCTTGTAGGGAGCGATCGTGGCGACGGCGACGCATTTCCCGGCCGCGTGCACCCGGTCGGCCAGCCTGCGGTATCCGGCGATGAGCTGGTCGGCCGTGGCTCCGGGCTCGGCCTTGATGTCGTTGACGCCCTGGAAGATGAACACCGTGCGCAGGCCCGGCAGTGCGAGCACGTCCCGCGACAGGCGGTTCAGGGCGCTCTGTCCGGGGCCGTCGGCGAGGACCTTGTTGCCGGCGATGCCCGCGTTGGCCACTCCCTCGACGCTCGTCGTGGCGGACGCGCGCAGCCGGCGGGCGAGGTGGTCCGGCCAGCGGCGGTCGAGGTCGGTCGTGGAATGCCAGCCGTCGGTGATCGAGTCGCCGAGGGCGGCCACGGCGCCCGCCGCGGGCCGGGGCCGCACGGTGACGGCGTCGAGGTAGAACCAGGAGCCGGTCCGCTGCGCCCAGTTGGCGCCGCTCTCCTCCGCGGTGTGGTCGCCGTCGGTGGTGTACGACGTCTGCATCGCCATCCAGTGCCCGGTGAGCACGCCGCCCGCCCGGGGCACGTAGAGACTGACGACGAGCGCGCTCGCGGCGGGGACACGGACGGGCAGCGGGTCGCTGTAGACGATGCCGCCGGCGGGGACCGTGACGGAGCGGGCGCCGCCGAAGGTCAGGCGCCGGTTGCTGCCCGGGACGAGTGCGGCGCCGTCACGCTGGAGACCCGCGTGGACGTTGCCGAACGTCACCGGCTGGTCCCCGAAGGCGTTGGACAGCCGCACCCGGAGGCCGGTGCCGCCGACGCTGGTGCGCACGACCAGCCGGTAGCCGCGGCCGTCGACCGCCGCGCCGACGCGGCCGGCGGAGGAGGCCCAGGTGACCACGTCTTCCCCGGTCCCCGTCGGGGCGCCGGCCGGCGGGGTCGGCCCGTTCCCCTGGGGTGTCCCGCCGGAACCACAGCCTAGTGCGAGGCACAAGGAGAGGGCGGCCGGCGCGGTGCGGCCGCGGGGGCGTGCGGTGCGGGGCATCGTGGGCAGTCCTTCGGCAGGTGTGCACGGTCGGGCGGTGTCAGGGGGCAGGTTCCGCAGCGTCGCGGAGCCACCGGGAGCGAGCCTGACACTCCGTGCCGTCCCGGCGTACCACACGGTAGTGGTGCGGCCTCAACTCCGTGCGGGGTGCCCGGGCCGTGTCGACCTGGAAGTTGCCGGCCGGGCTTCGAGGCGGCCGGGCGGACGCCGGCTTCGCGGCCGTGGACCGGGGCCGACGTGGGAACCCTCGCGTCGCCACGGCCGTTGTCGGGGCATCGGTGTCCCCGCGGGGAGGCCGGTACGACGACAGCAGGGCGGCGTGATGAACGAGTTGGTCCCCGGTGGCAATCTGCCGCTTCCGGGCGGGGCGGTGACCGTCCGGGTGCCCGGCCCGTTCGACGTGTCCGCGCTCGTCACGGACGACGGCGGAATGGTGCGGGGCGACGGCGACTTCGTCTTCTACAACCAGCCGGCCGCGCCGGGAGCGGCGCTGCGGGGCGACGCGCTCACCGTGGATCCGGCGAGGCTGCGCACCGGCGCCACGCGGGTCACCGTGGTCGTCAGCCCCGCCGAACCCGGAACCGCCCTCGGTCGCCTGCCCTCCCCCACGCTGCACGTCGCCGACGCGGCAGGCCGCCCGCTCGCCCGGTTCACCCCGCCGCGCCCCCGGCAGGAGACGGTGCTGCTGCTCGCGGAGCTCTACCGGCGCGGCGACCACTGGAAGCTGCGCGCCCTGGGCCAGGGATACGCCGACGGACTGGCGGGACTCGCCCGGGACTTCGGCGTCGACGTCGTGGACGACCCGCCCGCTCCGGCCTCGGCGCCGGCCGGTGCCCCGCAGACGCGGCCGGCCTCCCTGCCGCCCGCCCCCGACCCGGACGGCTTCGCCGCCCTGGTCAACTCCGCCCGCACCGCCATCGGTTCACCGGCGGTCTCGCTCGACCCGCGGCTCGTGTCCGCGGCGCGGGCCCACGCCGCGGCCATGGCCGCCTCGGGACGCCTGGGCGTCGAGAGCCGGGACGGTGTGTCCGTCTACCAGCGGGCTGTCGGCGCCGGGTACGTGTACCTCACCGTCGGAGAGCACCTGGTGTCCGGCCCGCGCACCACCGCCGAGTTCGTCGCGTACTGCCTGCGCACGGACGCACCCCGGCGCACGCTGCACGACCCCGCGTTCACCCACGCCGGCGTGGCCCACGTCCACGACGGCCCCACCGGCGACACCTACTGGACCGCGCTCTGGGCCAGGCCCCTCACGCCGGACGGGCTGGCCGGCGTAGCGGCGGCCGTCACGGACCTCACCAACCGGGAGCGCGCCCGCGCCGGGCTGCCGCCCCTGGCCGCCGATCCCCTGCTCACCGCCGCCGCCCAGGCGCACAGCGCGGACATGGTGGCCCGCGACTTCTACTCGCACACCGCGCCCGGCGGCAGCCAACCCTGGGACCGGGCCGCCGCCGCGGGCTCCACCCGGCGTTCCATCGGCGAGAACATAGCCTGCGGCCAGCGCTCCCCCGGCGAGGTGGTGGAGGGCTGGATGAACAGCCCCGGCCACCGGGCCAACATCCTCAAGCCCGGGTTCACGCACCTCGGGGTCGGCTTCGCGGGCGGCGGCCGCGCGGGCACGTACTGGACGCAACTCTTCGGCGGCTGACACCGCGCCACCGCGCGCCCTGCCCGTCGCTCGCCCCGATCTTGGCGGAGGGGAACGCTCCGGGTGAGGATGCGCGTATGAAGGGTGACCTCTTTTCCAGCAGGCACATGGCACAGCCGGCCGTCGCACCGGGCATGACGGTCGAGAACGCCAAGTGCCTCCGCTACACGGTGAACGGCGAGATGCTCGCCCGGCAGGGCGCGATGATCGCCTACCGCGGCAACCTCCAGTTCGAGCGCAAGGGCCAGGGCGTGGGCGGCATGCTCAAGCGCGCGGTCACCGGGGAGGGACTGCCGCTGATGGCGGTGCGGGGGCAGGGGGAGGCCTGGTTCGCCCACGAAGCGCAGAACTGCTTCATCGTCGAGGTCGAGCCCGGCGACGAGTTCACGGTCAACGGCCGCAACGTCCTGTGCTTCGACGCCACGTTGTCCTACCGCATCGCGACCGTGAAAGGCGCCGGAATCACCGGTGGCGGCCTGTTCAACAGCGTCTTCACCGGGCACGGCGGACTGGGGCTGATCTGTGAGGGCAACCCGCTGGTCATCCCGGTCTCGCCGCAGTATCCGGTGTACGTCGACACCGACGCGATCGTCGGCTGGACGGCGGGTCTGCAGACCTCGCTGCACCGCTCCCAGTCCATCGGCTCGATGCTGCGCGGCGGCTCCGGCGAGGCCGTGCAACTGGTGCTCCAGGGCGAGGGATACGTCGTGGTGCGGCCGAGCGAGGCGACTCCGCAGAAGGCCGGCCAGCACTGAGCAAGGGGAACCCTCACGGTGATCTGCGCCTCACAAGCAACCCCGTCCGTGCGGTCGACGTCTTGATCCACAACAGGTGATGCCCTGGCCCTTGTGGCCAGGGCAGGTTTCCACCCTTCTATACACACCATGTATACGCTCTGTGTATACATGGTGTGTATACGGATCGAAAGGCATCGATGTACGGCAAGGCATTCGCCCCGGAGTACCAGGGCGCGCTCACCACCCTGTCCGTCAACTCCTCCCTGACCGACGTCCTGGCCGCCGGCACCGAGCAGTTGAGGGCGGCCGAGCGCGCCGGGAAGCCCGGGGAGGCGGCACGTTCCGGACTCGCGGTGGCCGAGGCGCACCGCCGGCTGGGAAGGGTCGAGGACGCGGACCGGGCATGGAAGGCGAGTTACCGGGCCGCCCGTCAGGCCTCGGACGTGGCGGCGATGGCCTGGGCGCTGTGGAGCGGCGGCACGCTGGCCCGGCAGCGCGGGGCGTTCCGGCTGGCCCGTCGCCTGCTCCAGCTCGCGGCGGACCTGGGCGAACGGGGCGGGGACATCGTCGTACGCGGCTACTCGCTGGCGGGCCTGGCCGAGACCGGCCGCATCCAGGGCGACTACGAGGCCGTCGGCCGGCTGCACGAGCAGCTGCTCGCCGAGGCCCGGCGGCGCGGGGAGGCGCGGCACACGGTGTGGGCGCTGGAGGGCATCGCACAGATGCACCGCAACACCGGCGACTACGACACCGCGTACGCCCTGTTCGAGGAGTCCGCCGAGATCGCCGCGCGCGCCGACGACCGGCGCGGCCACGCCTGGGCGTTGCGCGGTCTGGCCGACGTCGTGTCCGTGCGGGACGGGGACACCGAGCGGGCCCTGGAGCTGCTGAGCGAGGCGGAGGCGACGTGCCGCGCGATGCGGCTGTCCAGCGCACTGGCCTACAACCACAAGATGCGCGGCAACGTCCTGTACCGGGCCGGGCGTTACGCCGAGGCACGCGCCCTGTACGAGCAGGCCCTCGCGGAGTTCCGCGCGATGAGCGAGCCGCGCGGGGAGGCGCTGTCCCGGCTGGGCCTCGCCAAGTCCCTGGCCCGGCTGGGCCGCGACCACGCCGAGACGGCGGCCGAACTGGCCGAGCTCTCCGGCACGCTGGAGCGGATCGGCCTCCAGCATGCCCGCAGGATGGTGGCGCGCGCGTATGACGAACTCGGTATACCGGATGCCCGGGTCGTCGAGGCGGGGCCGGCGGAGGTGACCCGGTGACGGTGTACTCCACGGCGGTAGAGGCGGCACGGCAGGACGCGGTCACGCACGACGAACGGCAGCATGACGCGGTCGGCCTCAACTCCCCGGCCGACCCCCAGCGGATCCTCCACCGCTGCCGCGCCCTCGTACGCCCTAGCCTCGCCGAAGCAGTCGGCCGGCTGCACCCCTGGGTGGGCGAGATGGCCGCGTACTCCTTCGGCTGGTGCGAGGTGGGCGGCGCCCCGGCCGTCGCCCCGGGCGGCAAGGGCGTACGGCAGGCGCTCGCCGTCCTCGGCGCCGAGGCGGCCGGTGCGTCCGGGCGGGACGGGGTGGCCGCGGCCGTCGCGGTGGAACTGGTGCACGCCTTCTCCCTGCTGCACGACGACATCATGGACGGCGACACGGACCGGCGCCGTCGCCCGGCCGTGTGGAAGGCCTACGGCACTGGCCCGGCGGTCCTCGCGGGCGACGCCCTGTTCGCGCTCGCCGTCGAGACCCTGGCCGAGCAGCCCGGCGGAGCCGCGGCCGTGCGGACGCTCTGCGCCGCACTGGGCGACCTGGTGCGCGGGCAGGCGGACGACCTGCTGTTCGCCGACCGCCCCTGGACGGGGCCGGAGCGGGTCCGGCCGGACGAGTACCGGGCCATGGCGGAGCACAAGACGGGCTCGCTGCTGGGGTGCGCGGCCGCGCTGGGCGCCGTGCTCGGCGGTGCCGCCCCCGAGACGGCCGCCGCACTCGACCGGGCCGGCCGGCACCTCGGGATCGCCTTCCAGATCGTCGACGACGTGCTGGGCATCTGGGGCGACCCGCGGGTCACCGGCAAACCCGTCCACGGCGATCTGCGGGAGCGGAAGAAGACGCTCCCGGTCCTGGTCGCGCTCGGTTCCCCGCAGGGCGGCCGGCTCGCCGCACTCCTGGAGACGGGCGACGATCCCGGTGCGGCGGCGGAGCTGATCGAGCGGGCGGGCGGCCGCGCGGCGGCCATGGCGGACGCCCGGCGCCACGTCGCCGCCGTCGAGACGGCGCTCGCCGGGGTGCCACTGGAGGCGACGGCCCGCGGTGAACTGCGCTCACTGCTCGGCTTCCTGGTACGGCGCGACGTCTGAGCCGGCCGCCCCCGGATAATCTGTCGCCGAATTCGTCGGAGGGGTGCCGAGTTCAGCCGTTGGACTCCTTCGCATTTACCACCGGTTACCAGCAGGCCAGCCAGGGATTGGGGAATCCGTGGGCCGCGGGGGCTAATTCTCCGCACTCGCGGCGCCGCCCCCGGCGACCCCGGGGCGGCCGAGGTGAGCCGCTCCCGAGCCCGCGAAAGAACGTTTCTCTCGCACACTTGACCCCATCTTTTGAATAAAAGACAAGAAGGGACGCGGAGTTGCGATCCAGTTGAACGCAACACGGCCCATCCCCCGTACTTCTGGAAAAGGTGAAAGCCAGGTTTCCAGCGAGGGATGGCCATGGGCAGGGCGCACGTCTCCACACACCAGTTGGTCGGCGGCCGGTACCGGCTGCTCGAGATCATCCAGCGCGAGACCAACCGCATCTGCTGGTACGCCGAGGACCTCGGTGCCGGTGAGGTCTCCCGCCCGTGTCTCGTCACGCAGATCGGGCTTCCGGACGACGCGTACGAGGCCGAGCGGCGGGCCGCCGGCCGCCTGCTGCGCACGTCCGAACGCATGGCGCTGCTGTGCCGCGGCCGGATCGCCACCGTCGTCGACGCCGCCGAGGAGGCCGGCACCCTGTGGACGGTCAACGAGTGGATCGACGGCACCCCACTCGGCGAACTCCTCTCCGAGCAGGGCATGTTCAACTACGTGCGGGCCGCCCGTGTCGGTCTGGAGCTGCTCGACGTGCTGGACGCCGCGCACGCCGAGGGCATCACGCACGGCGAACTCAGCCCCGGCCAGGTGTTCGTACGCGAGGACCATTCGGTGGTCGTCACCGGCTACGGCCTGGTCGGCGCGACCCTCGCGCCCCGGCTCACGGCACCCGCGTTCGCCTCCCCGGAACAGGCCCGCGACGAGCACATCGGGCCCGCGGCCGATCTGTGGGCGCTCGGCGCGATCCTCTACACGATGGTGGAGGGCCGCCCGCCCTTCCGGGACCGGGGCCGGCCGGAGAACACCCTGAAGGGCGTGGACCGGCTGCCGCTGCGTACGCCGGTGCGGGCCGGGCCGCTCACCCAGGTCGTGCAGGGGCTGCTCCGCAAGGACGCACGGGAGCGGCTGACCCGCCCCGTGGTCCGGGAGGCGCTGACCCGGGCGCTCAGCGAGGACCCGGAGGCGGCCATGGCGTCGGTGCCCGTGCCGCGGCTGCGCGGCGCGTACGCCGCGATGCGGCCCGGGGGTCCGGCGTGGAGCAGACGGACCATGGTCGCCGGGACCACCCTGGCCGTGGTCACCGTCGCGGTCGCCGTGCTCGCCGCGACCCAGGGGCTGCCCGGCAGCGACACGGGCAGCGACGCGGCGGAATCCCCGGCCCGGCCACCGGCCTCCGCCGCCTCGCCGGGCGAGGGAACCGGCGGCAGCGGCCCCGAGCCGTCCGAGCCGCCCGTCCGGACCGGCTCCCCCTCCCCCACGCCCTCTCCGTCGTCCCCCGAGCCCAAGCCCACCCCCACCCCAACGCCCACGACGTCCGCCCCGGGCACTGGCCTGCCGCCCGGTTTCCACACCTACAAGGCGCCCGAGGGCTTCTCCGTCGCGCTCCCCCCGGGCTGGGAGCCGCTGGACACCGATCGCCAGGGCGATCTGCGGTACCGCGTGACCTTCGGAGCCGACGGTGACGACCGCACGCTGGCCGTCACCTACAGCGAACGCGTGGGCCCGGATCCCGTGGCCGTGTGGCGGGACGAAGTCGAACCCAGCCTGGAGCGGTCCGGCGACTACCGGCGCATCGGCGAGATCCGCGCCACGACGTACCAGGGACGCGAGGCCGCCGACATGGAGTGGACGGCGGACGTCGACGGCACACGGCTGCACACCTTCGGCCGGGGCTTCCTGCTGGGCGAGGGCCGGAGCTTCTCGCTGCGCTGGACGACCCCGGACGCCGACTGGGAGGACGAGACGAACCAGCAGGCGCTGCGGACCTTCCTGAAGACGTTCCGGCCGGGCTCAGACTGAGCCGCGCGGAGCGCGCAGGGAGGTGAGCCGGCCGCCGCTCAGGGGCTGCGTGCGCCAGCTCGCGGTGAGCGTACGGTCCGCGAGGGAGCACGTCAGGGCCAGGCGGTGCGGGGTCTCCAGGAACACCACCTCAACGGCCAGCGTGCCGGAGTCCGTCCAGCCGCCGCTCACCGCGGTCGGGAGCGGCTTCTCCGCCACCGTCCAGCTCTCCGCTCCGATCCGCAGGTCCAGGCGGTGCTCGCCCTCGGTGAGCCGGAGCGTCCAGCCCTCCGCGTCCGGTACGAGCCCGGCCGACAGAGCGGGACCGTCCTTCCCGGAGGTCCTGAACTCGGTGGCCGCCCATTCCTCCGCCCGTTCCGGCGGCGCCGGCCGGCCCGGGGCGGGCGGCAGCGCGAGCCCGGCGAGACGTTCCCGCAGGGCCTCGTCGGCGCTCTCGCGGCCGGGCAGCGGCTCGGGGCCGAAGGCGGGCAGCAGGTGCTGCCACACGAGGTTCAGGACGTCCTGCATCCGTTCGGTCGCCGCGGTCATCGCGATCACCGCGTCGTGCTCGGGCAGCACCAGGCAGAGCTGGCAGTAAGCGCCATCGCCCCGGTAGCCGTGCCGCGAGATCCAGAACTGGTATCCGTAACCCTGGTCCCAGTCCTGCCGTTCCCCGTCTCCCATGGCTCCGGCGGTGGGTATGTGAGGGCGCGTGGCCCGGGCCACCCAGCCTTCGGGCAGCAGCCGCTCGCCCTCCCAGACCCCGTCGCGCAGGTACAGCTCGCCGAGCCGGGCGATGGCGTCGGTGGTGGCGTGCAGACCGCTGAAGCCGATCTCGCGTCCGGCCCGGTCCCGCTGCCAGAACACCTCGCCGATGCCCAGCGGGTCCAGCACCCGGGGCCGCAGATAGGCGGTGAGCGGCTGCCCGGTCACCCGCTGGACGATCGCGGCGAGGGTGTAGGTGGCGGGCTGGTTGTAGGCGAAGACGGTACCGGGATCCCGTTCCGGCGGCAGCAGCAGGAACCCGCGCACGGGCTCCTGCTTGTCCAGCCGGTAGACCTCGTCGACGGTCTCCCGCTCGTGGCCGCTCGACATGGACGCCACGTGCCGGACGAGCATGGCCCGGCTGCGCGGGTCGGTGATCTCGGCATCGAGCTCCGGGAAGTAGGAGATCACCGGCGCGTCGAAGTCGAGCAGCCCCTCGGCCTCGGCCAGGGCGGCGGCGGTCCCGGTGAAGCTCTTGCTGAGGGAGTACAGCAGGTGGGGGCGGTCGGGGGTGTACGGCGCCCACCAGCCGGAAGCGACCAGCCGGCCGTGCCGCATGATCATCAGGCTGTGCGGCTCTATCTCCGGGCCCGCTTCGAGGGCGTCGAGGAAGGCGTGGACACCGGACGCGTCGACGCCCTGGGCGGCGGGGCTGTCCGCAGGCAGAGGGGAGGCACTCATGAGGGCATACTGCCCCGCCGGCCGACCTTGATCGAGCAGTTTTCCCGTCCGCTGTCAGGGGACTCGGCGGTTATGGTGCAAATCGGATACACGATGATGACCGAGCAGGCCGGCCCCCGAGAGCTCGTCGACCATGTGGTGCGGGCCGAGGAGGTGGGCTTCGACTTCTCGGTGACCTCCGACCACTACTTCCCGTGGCTGCGCTCGCAGGGACACTCGCCCTACGCGTGGGCGGTGCTCGGTGCGGCCGCCCAGGCCACGTCACGTATCCCGCTGATGACGTACGTGACGTGCCCGACGTTCCGCTACCACCCGGCGGTGGTGGCGCAGAAGGCGGCGACGGTCCAGTTGCTGTCCGAGGGGCGGTTCCGGCTGGGGCTCGGTTCCGGCGAGAACCTCAACGAGCACGTGGTGGGCGGCGGCTGGCCGTCCGTCGACGTACGGCACGAGATGTTCGAGGAGGCCGTGGAGATCATCCGCGCCCTCTTCAAGGGCGGTCACGTCAACCATCGCGGCACGCACTTCGACGTGGAGTCGGCCCGGCTGTGGGACCTGCCGGACGAGGCGCCGCCCATCGGCATCGCCGTCTCCGGGGAGCAGTCGTGCGAACTCGCGGGCCGGCTGGGCGATCTGGTGATCGCCACGGAGCCCAAGGCGGGGCTGCTGGAGGCGTTCGACCGGCACGGCGGCGAGGGCAAGCCCCGCGTGGGCCAGTTGCCGGTCTGCTACGACCCCGACCGGGACACGGCGATCAAGCGGGCGCACTCCCAGTTCCGCTGGTTCGGCAGCGGCTGGAAGGTCAACTCGGAGCTGCCGCACCCGGATTCCTTCGAGGCGGCGACCCAGTTCGTCACGCCCGACGACGTCGCCGACTCGATCCCGTGCGGTGACGACCCGGACGCGTTCGTCGAGGCCGTACGCCCGTACGCCGAGGCCGGTTTCACCGAAATCGCCCTGGTCCAGATCGGTGGCGACTCCCAGCCGGCGTATCTGGACTGGTCGGAGAAGACCCTGCTGCCCGCCCTGCGCGACGCGTTCGGCTGAGGATCCCCCCTTCCGGGCCGGCCCGGGCCATGGGCACGTATAGGCTGCCGACCTGCACATACTCAACCGGCCAGCCTATTCAGGAGAGTCGTCCGTGACCCTAGCGATCACCCCGCCCGAAACCTCCCCGGTGCCCGTCTCCGAGCCGATCGCGCGGGACGCGCGGGAGTTCGGGGCGTACGC
Source organism: Streptomyces afghaniensis (assembly GCF_044327915.1). Taxonomy (NCBI): domain Bacteria; kingdom Bacillati; phylum Actinomycetota; class Actinomycetes; order Kitasatosporales; family Streptomycetaceae; genus Streptomyces; species Streptomyces afghaniensis. Next base: position 351,030 of record NZ_JBIRGJ010000011.1, on the reverse strand, counting down.
CCGGACCGGAGGGTGGGCCTTCGGGCTGAAGGTGGCGCGCAGCGTGCGGCCCGGCGGGCAGGGAGCGGACGAGACGCCGAAGGTGTCGGCGAAGGAGTTCGCGGAACTCGCCGGGTGCTCCCCGGAGCGGGTCATGCGCTACTACAAGGCGTGGGACCGGGCCGCCGACGACGGGCTGGTTCCGCACTTCGAGGCCCTGACGCCGGGTCAGGAGGTGGAACTGCCGGACGCCGACGTGTGGCTGAGCTACTACGTCTCCCGCTCCGGCGCCACCTCCGAGCGCGGCACGGCGATCGCCGAGGCCGCCCAGGCGGAGGGCATCCGGCCCACGAAGGCGCTGGAGGTCGCGGAGAACCCCACCGCTCTGCGCGCCGCGATCCTCGCCGACCCCGCCACCGCCCGCGCGGCCCGCCAGGCCCTGCTGGACCGGGTCCGGGAGGACCCCGGCCTCCAGTCGGAACTCGCCCGTGACGTCGTGCGCACCGACGAGCTGAAGAAGGCCGTCGCCGGCGAGAGCAGGGCGGCCGACCGGATCGGATACGTGCGCCAGATCGCCGAGTCGGGGCAGATCAAGACACCCGCGGGGCAGACCGTGGACGCGCCGGCCGATCTCCGCCAGGAGGCCGAGCGGCACCTGTCGCTCATCGACGAGCTGGACGAGGGCGAGGACGCCGGCGAGTGGGCCGCCGAGGCGTACGACACCATGAAGTCGCTGGTCGTCGAGGTCGTCGAGACCGACCCGGGGCTGCGGGTGCAGGAGCGGCGCACGAAGTTCTACAGCAGCCTCCAGAAGGCGACCAAGGTGTTCGAGGAACTGACCTTCGACGACGCCGGGGAGTTCTACGAGGACGACATGGTCCAGCGTCTGGAGGAACTCCAGCGGGCCGTGGCCGTGTGCATCGAGTCCCTGCGCGGTGCCCGCGGGAATCACCCGGAGGGCTGAGCATCTTGTGCGTGTGGGGGGTACTAGAGGGCTCTACGTCGGTTGGTTCTTCCCGGAGGCCCTTTCGTGAACTCCTTCGTGCACAAGACCCTGGTGGTGCAGCTCCAGGCGGGTGACACGGACCGTTTCTGCGTGCTCGCCCACCTGAGTTACGACGCCGCGGACCCGTTCGCCGTCACCGTCGTCTTCAGCCACGACGGCCGTGTCCTCGCCCGGTGGCAGCTGGACCGCGAGATGCTCGGCGAGGGGCTGCGGCGTCCGGTCGGGGTGGGGGACGTGCGGATGCGTCCCGAGTCGCACGGCATGTGGCAGGAGCTGCGCCTGGAGTTCCTCGGTGACGCCCGTCCCGACGGCGGCCGGCACCATGCGGTGGTGTTCGCGTGGGCCCCGGCGTTCGCGGCGTTCCTGCGGGAGACCCACGAGATGGTCCCGCCGGGCCGCGAGGAGGTCCGCGTCGACGACTTCCTGGCGGACGTCATCGCCGGGGGCTGATCCTGGGCGTTTCCCGCTGACGAACCTGCGGTGCTGTCCGCTGTCGGGCGCGTGCAACACCGCAGCCCGTCACTTCGACGTGTGGCGGTGCCGGGTCCACAGAGGCAGGGCGAACCAGCACAGCAGGTACCAGCCGACCACGCCGGCGACGAGGTAGGGCACGAATCCGTCGTGCGTCGCCACACGCAGGATCAGCAGCAGCGAGGCGGTCGTCGTGGCGAGCAGCAGCACGAGGCCGAGCAGGGTCAGCCGGGAGGCCAGCCGCACCGCCTGGGGCTTGACACGCCGCCCGGAGACGAGGCGGTGCAGGGACACCGGCCCGATGAGCGCCCCGGTCGCGCACGCGCCGAGGACGACCGTCACGAGATAGATCGTCTGGTCGGTGTCGGTCAGGTCGTCGTACTTCTCGGTGAACACCACGGTGAGCAGAAAGCCGAACAGGATCTGCACGCCCATCTGGGCCACGCGGACCTCCTGGATGAGCTCCTGCCACATCCGGTCCGCTCTCTCCTCCTCTGTCTCGTTGCGCCCCCGGCGCCTGGGAGCGCCGTCTGCCGTGTCCGCCACTGTTACTCCCCGGTGTGAGACGTGGGTGCTTCTCTCACGCGTGTTCCCCGTAACCGGCCGTTGTCCCGGCCCGCACGGCGGTTTGAGCGATCAGCGGACGGTTACACGGACGGCGACTGACGCACAGCCCGAGGAGGTCGTGGACGCATGTCCGGTACGCAGCTCACCGTCACGCTCAGCGGCGGGGGCGCCGACGACGCACGAGCGGTCGTCCGGGCCCTGGAAGGCACGTTCGGGGCACCGGACGAGCTGCCCGCCGACGAGAACGCGACCGTGCACATGGCGACCTTCGACAGCGGCGCGGACGCGGGTCCGGCCGGGAGCTCCGGGGCGGGCGCCGAGCGCCTGTCCGCCCCGGTGACCGTCACGGTGCAGGGCGCCCCGGAGGCGGTGCGGCGGGCGAGCGACACGCTCACCCGGGCCTTCACGGCCCGCGACGACGGTGCCGCCTCCGGCGACCAGGAGCAGGAGAGGCAGCTGCTCCTGGTGCCCTGAGGGCCCGCCTCACCAGCGGGATTCCACCTGGTCCTTGATCCGCCGGTCGTAGAGGTCGCGGATCGCCGCCCGCGTCTCGCCGGACAGCTCCGGCAGGCGGGCGGCGGCCGCGTTGGCGCGGGCCTGCTCGGGTGAGCGGGCACCGGGGATCACGGTGGTGACGCCGGGCTGGTCGATGATCCAGCGCAGGGCCAGCTGGGCCGGGGTGCAGCCCTCCGGGGCGAGCGCGGCGAACTCGGCGGCGGCCTCGACACCGGTGACGTAGTCGACGCCGGAGAAGGTCTCGCCCACGTCGAAGGACTCGCCGTGCCGGTTGTAGGTGCGGTGGTCGTTCCGCGGGAAGACCGTGTCCCGGGTGTACTTGCCCGACAGCAGGCCGGAGGCCAGCGGCACGCGGGCGATGATGCCGACGCCCGCCTCACGGGCGGCCGGGAGCACCTCGCGCAGGGGCTTCATGCGGAACGGGTTGAGGATGATCTGGACGCTGGCCACGTTCGGCCGGGCGATCGCGGTCAGCGCCTCCGCGCAGGTCTCGACGCTGACGCCGTACGCGGCGACGCGCTCCTCCTCGACCAGGGTGTCGAGGGCGTCGAACACCTCGTCCGTGGAGTAGACGGGCGTCGGCGGGCAGTGCAGCTGCACCAGGTCGATGCGGTCGACGCCGAGGTTGCGCCGGGAGCGGTCGTTCCAGGCGCGGAAGTTGTCGAGCACGTAGTTCTCGGGGATCTGGTCGACCCGGCGGCCCATCTTGGTGGCGACCAGGACGTGCAGGTCCGGCCTGCCGCTGAGGAACGCGGCGATGGTCTGCTCGCTGCGGCCGTCGCCGTACACGTCGGCGGTGTCGAAGAAGGTCACTCCGGCCTCGGCCGCCGCCTCCAGTACCGCGAGGGCTTCCTTGTCGTCGACGTCTCCCCAGTCGGCCCCCAGCTGCCACGTACCGAGACCGACGACGGAAGCGTGCTGGCCCGACCTGTCGAATGTGCGCTCGTCCATGGTCGTCAGTCTGTCATCCGTGACGGCCGCGCGCGGAACATCTCGCTCCGGGCCGGCACCCCTGCCCGATTCACTCACACGAGTGAATAGAGTCGACAGGGATATGTCACGTGTCAACGGGCCCCTAGCGTGGCTTCACGTGACAGCTGGTTCAGTGAGCAACTTTCCGTCGGACGAGGCGCGTTGGTCGCGCCGGGGTTTCCTCCTCACCGCGGCCGCGCTCGCCGCCGTGCCGGGGCTGCCGGCGGATCCGGCCGCCGCCGCGGCGGAGTTGCCGGACTTCCCCGCGGACGTGGCGCTGTACCGCTCGGCGTACCGGAACTGGGTCGGCGAGATCACCGCGGACGGACTGTGGGCCTGTGCCCCGTCTCGCCCCGACCAGGTGGTCGACGTCGTCAACTGGGCCTGGCGGCACGGGTGGCGGGTGCGCGCCCGGGGCGCCTCGCACGGCTGGTCGCCCCTGACGGTGACGGAGGGGACCCCGCCGGGCGCACCCATCCTCCTGATCGACACCGCGCCCCACCTCACCGGCCTCGCCCTGGACTCGCCGACCGCCGTACGGGCCGGCACCGGCGTGACCATGGAGGCCCTGCTCACCTTCCTGGAGGAGCACGGCCTCGGGGTCACGGCGACTCCCGCTCCCGGCGTCCTCACCCTGGGCGGCGCCCTGGCGATCGACGCGCACGGCACCGCCGTGCCCGCACGGGGCGAGCGACGCCCGCAGGGGCACACCTACGGCTCACTGAGCAATCTGATCCTGTCTCTGACGGCCGTGGTGTGGGACTCCCGGGCCGGCGCGTACGCACTGCGCACGTTCCACCGCGACGAGGCGGACTGCGCCGCGCTGCTGACCCATCTCGGGCGGTCCCTGGTGACCGAGGTGGTGCTGCGGGTGGGCGCGAACACCTCTCTGCGGTGCGTGAGCCGTACGGACATCCCGGCCGGTGAACTGTTCGCCGCGCCCGGCTCCGGGAACGGACGCCGCACGTTCGCGAGCTTCCTGGAGGAGGCCGGGCGGGTCGAGGCCATCTGGTTCGCCTTCACCGAGCACCCCTGGCTGAAGGTGTGGAGCGTCTCCCCCACTCGGCCCCTGACCTCACGGCATGTGAGGCAGCCGTACAACTACCCGTTCTCCGACAACGTCCCGGCTCCGGTGGCGGAGCTGGTGGGCCGGATGACGTCGGAGGCGGCCTGGTATCTGGCGCCGCTGCTCGGCACCGCGCAGTACGACGCGGCCGCGCTCGGGCTGGTGGCGACGCTCTCCGGCGACATCTGGGGGCCGTCCAAGAACACCCTGCTGTATCTGAAGCCGACCACGCTGCGGGTCCACGCGAACGGTTATGCCGTGCTCACGTCGAGGGACCAGGTGCAGCGGGTCGTGGCCGAGTTCGCCGCGTTCTACCGGGAGCGGCTTACGGCGTACGCGGCCCGGGGCAGCTTCCCGGTCAATGGGTCGGTGGAGATCCGGGTGACCGGACTGGACGACCCTGGCGACTGTGGGGTGGCCGGGGCCCGTTCGCCGCTGCTGTCCGCGCTCCGGCCGCGCGCGGATCACCCCGAGTGGGACACGGCCGTGTGGCTCGACATCCTGACGCTGCCGGGCACGCCGGACGCGGAGGCGTTCCTGCGCGAGATCGAGCGGTTCCTGGTGCGCGCGTACGACGGCGGGGCCGCCCTGACCCGGGTGGAGTGGTCCAAGGGGTGGGCGTACACGGACGACGGGGTGTGGAGCGACCAGGAGGTACTGGACACGGTGGTGCCGGCCGCGGTCGGCACGGCCGAGTGGGCCGAGGCGGACGCGGTGCTGGACCGGCTCGACCCGCACCGCGTGTACGGCAACGCCTTCCTGGACCGGCTGTTCGGGCAGGGCGCCGAGGAGTGAGCGGGCGCTGAAGCGGGCCGCGCTCAGCGTCACCGGACGGACGGCCGAATCGCGTCACCTTCTCGGCGTGACGCTCACCACGGGCAGCGGACCGCACGGGGAGAAACATCCGTCACAGCACGCCTCGTGGGCGGAACTTTCCCTTCCGCGCCAGTCCGGACGCCCCTCACGGCAAGATCATCTTGGTTCAACCTTGCACGGCATGAGGGGAATTGCCCGAATCACAGCCAACCGGCTCGCGTGGATTTCTCCCGGTACGGGACAGGCCGATAGAGATGCGGGGTCATCACCCGAACGATCTCAGGAGGTCCGCATGCCGGAACTCAGCCGTCGCCGTGCGCTCACCGCCGCGGCCGTCGTCGCCACGGCCGCGGGGACGGGGACATGGTCGGCAAGCACCGCTGCCACGGCCGCCGGGCACCACGACGCCCACAAGACCTTCGACGAGGTCTACAAGGGCCGCCGGATACAGGGCCGGCCGGCCGCCGGAGCCGGCCACCACCACCATGGCGCGGGATACGCGGTGTTCGTCGACGGTGTGGAACTGCACGTGATGCGCAACGCCGACGGCACCTGGATCAGTGTCGTCAGCCACTACGACCCGGTGCCCACCCCGCGCGCCGCCGCCCGGGCCGCGGTGGACGAGCTCCAGGGCGCGCCACTGCTGCCCTTCCCCGCCAACTGACCCGCACCGCAAGGCATCTGGAGCCCCCGCACATGACCGTTCGCAAGAACCAGTCCGCCCTGACCGCCGACGAGAAGCGGCGTTTCGTCGCCGCGCTCCTGGAGTTGAAGCGCAGCGGCCGCTACGACGAGTTCGTCACGACGCACAACGCGTTCATCGTCTCCGACACCGACGACGGCGAGCGGACGGGGCACCGCTCGCCGTCCTTCCTGCCCTGGCACCGGAGATTCCTCCTGGAGTTCGAGCGGGCACTGCAGTCGGTGGACGCGTCGGTGGCCCTGCCGTACTGGGACTGGAGCGTCGATCGTTCGCCGCGTGCCTCGCTGTGGGCGCCCGACTTCCTCGGGGGCACCGGGCGCGAGCGGGACGGCCGGGTGACGGACGGGCCGTTCTCCGCCACCTCAGGGAACTGGCCGATCAACGTGCGGGTCGACGGCCGTACGTTCCTGCGGCGCTCACTCGGCTCCGGGGGACGCCAGCTGCCGACGCCGGCCGAGGTCGAGTCGGTGCTGTCGATACCCACGTACGACATGGCGCCCTGGAACAGTGCCTCGGACGGTTTCCGCAATCACCTCGAAGGGTGGCGGGGCGTCAATCTGCACAACCGCGTCCACGTCTGGGTCGGCGGGCAGATGGCCACCGGGGTCTCCCCCAACGACCCGGTGTTCTGGCTGCACCACGCGTTCATCGACAAGCTGTGGGCCGAGTGGCAGCGGCGGCACCCCGGCTCCGGCTATCTGCCTGCCGCGGGCACGCCGAACGTGATCGACCTGCGCGAGACGATGCGGCCGTGGCACGACACGAGCCCGGCGGACCTGCTGGACCACACGGCGCACTACACGTTCGACGCGTGATCAGACGGTCGCGCCCGTGCGGCACTCCGGGTGGCCCCAGCCGCTGTCGTTCTTGGAGATGGACTCACCGGCCGCGTAGGAGCGGCCGCACTGGCAGCGGCCGGGGAACTTCGCCTTGATCGTGCGCGAGGAGCCCTTCGCGGCGGACGCCTTGCCCGTGCGCGTCGCGCCGCCGCGTGAGCGGGACCGCGGGGCCTTGGCCGGGGTGTCCGGGGCGGGCGGCGGCTCGGGGGAGCCGAGGCCGCTGCCCGCGGGCTCCTGGACGGTGGCGGCCTGGCTGGCGGCGCGGTCGGCGAAGTCGTTGAGCCGGTCGCCGTCGACCTGGTGGGCGGGCACGTAGCGGAACTCCACCGAGCGGCCGTCCAGAAGCTCGTCGATGCGCACGACGAGATCCTGGTTGGCGACCGGCTTCCCGCCGGACGTCTTCCAGCCGTTGCGCTTCCAGCCGGGCAGCCAGGTGGTGACGGCCTTCATCGCGTACTGCGAGTCCATCCGGATCTCGAGCGGCACGTCCGGCTCGGTCGCCGCCAGCAGCCGCTCCAGTGCCGTCAGTTCGGCGACGTTGTTGGTGGCCCTGCCGAGCGGCCCCGCCTCCCAGCGCACCGGGCTCTCGGAAGCGTCGGCGACGACCCAGGCCCAGCCCGCGGGCCCGGGATTTCCCTTCGAAGCCCCGTCGCACGCGGCCACAACACGTTCACGCATGGCCTCGATCATGCCATGGCCGCGTGGGCCGTCCGGCCGGAGGTCTCAGCTCACGTCGGTCGTCTTCGGCATCTCACCCTCGGTCCTGGTGATGTCGATGACCGAGAAGTTGGCGCCCTGCGGGTCGCTGAGGGCCGCGAACCGGCCGAACGGGGTGTCCATGGGCCCGAACCGCAGGACGCCGCCGATCTTGGTGGCCTTCGCGACCGCGTCGTCGCAGTCCTCGACGGCGAAGTAGACGTTGATGTACGGCGGCACCTCGGGCGGGAAGTCGTCCGTCATCTTCATCCGGCCCAGCACGCTGCGGTCGCCGAGGTCGTAGATCCTGAAGTCCATCGCCTCGTCCTCCATCTCCTTCTGCCGGTAGGAGAAGACGGCGGGGAAGAACGCGTCGGACTTCTCGGGCTCGCGGGTGAAGACCTCCGCCCATGTGTAGGCACCCGGTTCGGCCATCGTGTCGAAGCCCTCGTGGGTGCCCGCCTGCCAGAGGCCGAAGACGACACCGCCGGGGTCGCGGGCCAGGCACATCGTGCCGAAGTCGCCGACCTGCATCGGCTCCATCAGCACCTCGCCGCCGTTGTCACGGATCCGGGCGGCGGTGGCGGCGGCGTCCCGGGCCGCGAAGTACAGGCACCACTGCGACTGGCCCTCCTGCCCGGGCATGGGCGGGACGACGGCGGCGACCGCCTTGCCGTTCGCATAGGCCTCGGTGTAGTTGCCGAGCTCCGCCGACGCCTCGGCGAAGGTCCAGCCGAGGACGTCTCCGTAGAAGCTCTTCGCCCCTTCGAGGTCGCTGAACATCGCGTCGGCCCAGCACGGGGCTCCTTCAGGTTGCACGGCCATGACCGGGCCCTTCCAAATGAGTGGATAATCCGTTTCCTCACGTTAGTCACCGGCAGGCCGACCCGCGCGCCGAACGGGCGGTTCCGGCGCAGACTGGGCGGGGGTCTTCGTGAGGACCGGGAGCGGCGGCATGGCGGACCGAACGATGCGCGCGTGGTCGGTGGTACGGCCGGGCCCGGTCGAGGAGGGGCTATTGCGCCTGGTCGAGAAGCCGGTGCCGGTGCCCGCGGACGACGAGCTCCTGGTGCGGGTGCGTGCCTGCGGTGTCTGCCGCACCGACCTGCACGTGGCCGAGGGCGACCTGCCCGTGCGCCGGATGGGCGTCACGCCCGGTCACGAGGTCGTCGGGGTGGTGGCCGGGGCGGGCCCGGCGGTGCGCGGCTTCACGACGGGCGACCGGGTCGGTGTGGCCTGGCTGCGCCGCACCGACGGCAGCTGCCTGTACTGCGCGCGCGGCGCGGAGAACCTGTGCCCCCGCTCCGAGTACACGGGCTGGTACGCCGACGGCGGCTACGCGGAGTACACGACGGTGCCGGCGGCGTTCGCCTACCGGCTGCCGGACGGCGTGCCGGACGTGGCCCTGGCTCCCCTGCTGTGCGCGGGCATCATCGGGCACCGGGCGCTGCGGCGGTCCGGGCTGCCGCCCGGCGGACGGCTCGGGCTGTACGGCTTCGGGGGCAGCGCCCATCTGTGCGCGCAGGTGGCGCTCGCCGAGGGCGCCACCGTGCACGTCATGACGCGCGGTGCGGCCGCCCGGCGGCTGGCGCTGGAGCTGGGCGCGGCCTCCGCGCAGGACGCGTACGCGAGGCCGCCGGAGCCGCTGGACAGCGCGATCCTGTTCGCCCCCGTCGGCGAACTGGTCCCGGTCGCCCTCCGCGCCCTGGACCGCGGCGGCGTCCTGGCCGTCGCCGGTATCCACCTCACCGACACGCCTCCCCTGCACTACGAGACCGAGCTCTTCCACGAGAAGGAGTTGCGCAGTGTCGCCTCCAACACGCGGGAGGACGGCCGCGAGTTCCTGGCCCTCGCGGCTGGGTACGGCGTACGCGCGACCACGCACCCGTATCCGCTGTCGCGGGCCGCGGCGGCGCTCGCGGATCTCAAGGCCGGGCGGTTCGACGGGGCGGCGGTACTGGTGAACGACTTGTCGTGACGTGTCTTCCCCTCGGGGTCCCGCTGTGCTTGCCTGGTGAGCCGTTTCACCGGCCGGGGGCGGGAGTTGCCTTATGCGCAGACCGTGGATCGTGGGGGTGCTGGTGGCGGGGTTGCTGCTCGGCGCGTGCGGTGATCCGTCGTCCGGGCCCGCAACTCCCCCGCCGTCCGCCCCGGACGTGTCCGCGACCACGCATCAGCGGGCCCCCGCCTCCCCCAGCGCCCGGACCCCCGTGAAGGCACCCACCGTGCTGTACCTCGGCGACTCGCTCGCCATGGAGAACCACGAGGTCCTCGGCCAGGAACTGCGCCGTGACCTGCGCGCGAAGTACACGAGCGCCCCCTACTCGGGCACCACGCTGTGCGACTACCTGGAGGGCACGTCCGAGCGGTCCCTCGTCCCGGCCCGGGACAAGGCGGCCGCCCTGGTGCGGTCACTGCGTCCGGACTTCGTGGTGTTGCAGTTCTGGGGCAACGCCTGGGACTTCACCTGGTGCATGGACGGGATCACGTACGACGGTTCGCGGGAGCGGTACTTCGAGCGGTACGAGGCCGACGCGCGCAGGCTCGTCGAGCAGATCGCGACGGCCGGCGGCTCCCACCGGCCGCGGATCGTGTGGGTGCTCCAGGGCCCGGATCCGATCACGCCCGACCGGGTGCGCCGGGTGAACGGACTGTACGAGCGGCTGGCCGCCACGACGGGCGGCGTCGTCGCCGACGCCGGGAGAGCGGTGAGTCCGGGCCCGGACCGCTACGCCTGGACGCAGTACCTCCCGTGCACCGCCTACGAGCGTGCCCATCCCGACTACTGCACCCAGCCGTCCCGCGACCGGACGGCCCTGCACCGGGACGACGACTACCTGCACTTCTGCCTGGCGCCCACGACATCCACGCCGAAGCCCTGCCCGGTCCGCTCCCCCGGCATCCTGCGCATCGCCCGGGAGATCACGAAAAGCATTCGACAGTCGGCGAGTTGACCGCTCGAATGGCGCCATGTGTGCGGTGCGGATGCATGAGGACGAAGTGGACATCGACGTCTCGGTCGTCGGCCGGCTGATCGCGGGACGGTTCCCGCGGTGGGCAGGGCTGCCCCTGCGGCGTCTGGAGTCCTCCGGGACGGAGAACGCCATGTTCCGCCTCGGCGCGGACAAGGTCGTACGGCTCCCCCGGCACCCCCGCGCGGTCGAGGCCATCACGCACGAGCTGCGCTGGCTGCCCCGGCTGGCACCGGGGCTGCCCGCCGCCGCGCCCGAGCCTCTCGGGCGGGGTGAGCCCGGTGACGGCTTCCCATGGCCGTGGGCCGTGTACGGCTGGCTGGACGGCCGCAACCCGGTGCCCGGCGCACTGGAGGAACCCGGACTGCTCGCCGAGGACCTGGGGGCGTACGTCACGGCCCTGCGCCGGATCGACGCGGCGGAGGGCCCGATCGGCTACCGGGGTGTGCCCCTGGCTGCCCGGGACCCGTTCATGCGTGAGGCGCTCGCGCAGCTGGCGGGGCGGATCGACACCGCGGCCGTGACGGACCTGTGGGAGCGGGCCCTGCGCGCCCCGGAGCACGCCGGACCGCCGGCCTGGGCGCACGGCGATCTGATGGCCGGAAACCTGCTGGTCAGCGGCGGACGGCTGACCGCCGTGATCGACTACGGCACGGTGGGGGTGGGCGATCCCGCCGTCGACCTCATCGGCGCCTGGTGTGTGCTGCCCGCCGAGGCGCGCGGTGTCTTCCGCGAGGCCGTGGGCGCTGAGGAGGCCGAGTGGGCGCGAGGCCGGGGCTGGGCCCTGTCGATCGCGGTCATCGCACTGCCGTACTACTGGGAGACCAACCCGCCGGTCGCGGAGAACTCACGGCATGTGATCAGGGAGATCCTGGCCGAGTCCCGGTAGGGGCAGGGGTTCCCGCCCCTGTCTGGGGGCGTCACTCGCCGGCGTACGCCTTGTCCAGGGCCGCAATGTCGAACTTGCTCATCGCCATGAACGCCTGGGTCACCCGGGCCGCCTTCGCCGGGTCCGGGTCGGTGATCATGTCGTCGAGCCGGTCGGGGACGACCTGCCAGGACACGCCGTACCGGTCCTTGAGCCAGCCGCAGGGGCCCGGCTCGCCCCCGTTCTCGGTGAGCTTGGTCCAGTAGTAGTCGATCTCCTCCTGGTTCTCGCAGAAGATCATGAAGGAGACCGCCTCGGTGAACTTGAACTGGGGGCCGCCGTTGAGTGCGAGGAACCTGTGGCCGTTCGCCGTGAACTCGACGGTCATCACGCCGCCGGCGGGCTGGGGCGCTCCCTCGGGGTAGCGGGCGGTCTTTCCGATGCTGGAGTTCTTGAAGACCGAGACGTAGAAGTGGGCGGCCTCCTCGGCCTGGCCGTCGAACCAGAGACACGTGGTGAAACCGTCGGATGCCATGAGTACCTCCTGGGGCGTGGATCGCTGTCATCTGTGTCGACCGGTCCACGCCGGGAAACTCATCGGCCGGGCGGGTGATGTTTTCCGTGGGGCGGCATCACGGCCCGCACCACGGTCGACCGGGACCGGCAGCTCACCAACGTGATGCTCCGGCCTGCTGGTCGGTGAAGTGCGGGCGTTCTTCCGGTAGTTGCGCGAGAAGGGCTGAGTCCGGCTGTACGGACGCCGGCTCTGCCGGGAGCGGATCTGCCGAGGGCAGAGAAACCGTCTGCGGGCGTCGTCCGAGGTCAAGAGTGGAGTCGACGGCACCTCCGCGGCATGTCCGCGGCCTTCTGCCACGACGAGGAGAACCGATGACCCCACTCACGACACTCGCCCCGCGGGCGGAGGAGGGCGACACCCCTCCGACCCGGTTCGACGATCATCTGGCCGCCCAGCTGCTCGCGCAGCGCATCGTGCTGCTGGGCACGCAGGTCGACGAAATCTCCGCGAACCGGGTCTGCGCGCAGCTGCTGATCCTGTCCGCGGAGGACCCGCGCACCGACATCAGCCTGTACATCAACAGCCCCGGTGGGGCGGTGCACGCGGGGCTCGCCATCTACGACACGATGCGGCTCATCCCGAACGACGTCTCCACACTGGCGATGGGCTTCGCCGCCAGCATGGGCCAGTTCCTGCTCAGCGTCGGCACGCCGGGCAAGCGCTACGCCCTGCCGAACGCGCGGATCATGATGCACCAGCCGTCGGCGGGCATCGGCGGCACCACCGCCGACATCGAGATCCAGGCGGAGAACCTGGAGTTCACCAAGCGGACCATCGAGCGGATCACCGCCGAGCACACCGGCCAGAGCCCGGACACCATCTCCCGGGACGGCGACCGGGACCGCTGGTTCACGGCCGAGGAGGCCAGGGAGTACGGCATGGTGGACCGGGTCGTGGAATCCCTCGATGACGTCCGCCCGGCCACGACGCGACGCAGGATGGGGCTGCAGTGATGGGGAGCTACACGATTCCGAACGTCATCGAGCGGACCCCGCAGGGCGAGCGGTCCTTCGACGTCTTCAGCCGGCTGCTCAACGAGCGGATCATCTTCCTCGGCACCGAGATCGACGACGGGGTCGCCAACGTCGTCATCGCGCAGCTCCTCCATCTGGAGTCGTCGGCGCCGGAGAGCGAGATCTCGGTCTACATCAACTCCCCCGGCGGCTCGTTCACCTCCCTGATGGCCATCTACGACACGATGTCGTACGTACGGGCGCCGATCTCGACGTGCTGCGTCGGACAGGCGGCCTCCACCGCGGCGGTGCTGCTGGCCGGCGGGGACCCCGGGCGGCGGTTCGTCCTGGAGCACGCGCGGGTGCTGCTCGGCCAGCCGGCGACCGGCGGGCAGCGCGGCATGGTCTCCGACCTGGCGCTCCAGGCCAAGGAGATGGTGCGGATCCGCTCCCAGGTGGAGGAGGTGCTGGCCCGGCACACGCGCCACGACGTGGCGACCCTGCGGGCCGACATGGACCGCGACAAGGTGTTCACCGCGCAGGAGGCGGTGAGTTACGGGCTGGCCGACGAGGTGCTCAGCCGGCGTCTCGTGCGGGTCTGAGGCGCCGGCCGGCCCACCGGGCTCAGGCTGCCATGCACAGTCCGTCGTGCGACGAAGTGGACGCCCCGCGGCGGCTGCCGCCCTGGTACCGCGAGGTGACGCGGGTCAGTTCGCCCTGCGCCCTCGACAGCAGGTCGCCGAGGCTCAGGCCGAGGGCGTGGGCGGCGGCCGCGAGGACCTCCGAGGAGGCCTCCTTGCGGCCGCGCTCCACCTCGGACAGGTACGGCATGGAGATCCGCGCCTCGTCGGCGACGTCCTTCAACGTGCGCTCCTGCGCGAGACGTTCGCGCCGCAGCACGTCACCGACCAGGTCGCGCCACAGGGGCTCCTTCGCGGCGGGAGGCGGCGGCCCGTGGCGTGGCGGGGCGGTGGCCGGACGGGCGGCCTGGGGGCGCGCGCCGGACGGGCGCAGGGGGATGACGCGGGCTTCGTTCGGCACGTGGTTGCTCACTTCTCCAGCGTAGGAGTCGTGGTCGCCGGCGGAAGGGAACGGCGTTCCGCTCTCGGTGGAATCGCCGAACGGGCCGGTCACCAGGCGGCGTTGGGTCCCCTGGCTCCGCCGGGCCCCGCCTGCTCGGTGCCGGTCACGCGGGTGGCGTGCGACGGGGCGGGGCGGCGGCCGGCCCCCGGTTTGCCCCCCCCGGCCCCATGGCGGGGCGGTGGGGGCCCGGACCCGGGGACCCCCAACCCGCACGCCCCACCC
>NZ_JBIRGJ010000011.1:0-336714 GCF_044327915.1 Streptomyces afghaniensis | reverse complement strand
CCGCCCGGGTGGAATCCCCCGCCGGGGCGGTCCCCGCGGCGGGTTGGGGGCCGGGGGGGCCGGGGCCCCCCGGGGGGGGGGGGCGGGCCGGGGGGGGGGGGGGGGCGGGGCGGGGCGGCCCCCCGCCACCTGTTTTCCGCCGCCCGGCCGATTGCCGGGCATGTGTGGCACGGAACCGGGTACCCGCAACCCGGAAGGACCTAGCCAGATGTCCGCCGTGACGCTCAGGGGAGAGGCAATGGAGACCGCCGTGATCCGGTCGCAGGCACAGGTCGTCGAAGAGAACGCGGAGGCCGGCACGGGTGGCGGAGCACTGCCGGGAGTCGTGGACCCGCGGTCCGTGGCCCCACGGGACGCCAGGGAGCTGTCCCGTCAGTTCTTCCAGCGCCTGACGGAAGTCGAAGAGGGCACGCACGAGTACCAGTACGCGCGCAACACGCTGATCGAGATGAACATGTCGCTCGTGCGGTTCGCGGCCGGCCGGTTCCGGGGCCGCGGCGACGACATGGAGGACATCGTCCAGACCGGCATGATCGGCCTGATCAAGGCCATCGACCGGTTCGAGCTGTCGCGCGAGGTCGAGTTCACCTCCTTCGCGCTGCCGTACATCGTCGGTGAGATCAAGCGGTTCTTCCGGGACACGACGTGGGCGGTGCACGTGCCGCGGCGGCTCCAGGAACTGCGGGTGGAGCTGGCCAAGGCCCGCGAGGAACTCGCCAGCCGGCTGGACCGCGAACCCACGGTCACCGAGCTGGCCACCCTGATGAACATCTCCGAGAAGGAGGTCGTCGAGGGGCAGATCGCTGCCAACGGGTACAACTCGTCGTCGCTGGACGCCGCGCTCACCGGCGACGGCCCGGAGGGCGGCGAGGCGGTCCTGGCCGACTTCATCGGCGTGGAGGAGGACGGGCTGCGGCTCGTCGAGGACTTCCACTCGCTCGCCCCGCTGATGGCGGAGCTCAGCGAGCGCGACCGGCAGATCCTCCACATGCGGTTCGTGGAGGAGGCCACACAGGCGGAGATCGGGGAGCGGCTGGGCTGCTCGCAGATGCATGTCTCGCGTCTGATCAAGCGGATCATCTCGCGACTGCGCGAGGGAATGCTGGGCGAGCTGGGCTGCGCCTGACGCGGCCGGCGACCAGCGGGTGCCGTCCCCCACGCGCGGGAGTGGGACGGCACCCGCCTCTGTGCCGGCTCCGGGGGACGTCGGTGGACGGCTCAGTGATCGCTCTCGCCGACGAGCGGCAGCACGGCGCGTACCCGCTTGCCCACCGGCACCCGCTCCACGCTGACCTGCTCCGCGAGCGCGTGGACGATCTCCAGGCCGTGGCGCCCGACGCGCTCGGGGTTGCGGGGGAAGATGCGGGGCAGTGCGGAGCTGCTGTCGTAGACCGACACCGTCACCGCGGTGTCGGTGCCGACGAGCTCCAGGATGTACGGCCCGTTGCTGTGCCGGTCGGCGTTGGTGACGAGCTCGCTCACGACGAGCTGCACCGCTCCGCCGGCCCGGTCGTCGATGCTCGCGCACCACTCGGTCCTGAGCTGGTCGAGAAAGAGCGCGGCGAAGGACCGCGCCTCGGCGATGCAGCCCTGCTCGCCGGTGTAGTGTGCCGCCCGCCTCAGCGGTTCCACGGGCACGTCGAAACCAGTCGGTATCACTGCCCCGTCCAGGTGGTCGATCATTCATTTCTCTCCGGGAAGCCGGGCCGGCCGGACGCTCTGCACAGTGCTCGTACCCCGAGCCGGGCTTCGCAGTCCTGACAGGTGTTCGGCCCGTCCGGTGCCCCGGGCATTGTCCCCTGTCCGCGGGGCACACGGTAGGAACCGGGTCCGGCGGCCGACGGCCGGGGACGGTCATCGCGGTCCGGGCCCGCCCGCGGGGAGGTCGTGCGATGAACGAGCTGAGGGCGGCACGGAGCCTGACGACCCTGCCGGTGGTCACCCTGGGGGGCGACGCCGTCGCCCAGGTCAAGGACACCCTGTTCGACACCGCCGCCGGGCGGGTCGACGGCTTCACGCTCAGCGGCCGGGGACTGCTGTCGGGCCCGCTGAAGCAGAGCCTGCCGTGGAGGGCCGTGCACTCGCTGGGCCATGACGCGGTCATGATCGTCGACGCCGGTGCCCTGGCGGACACACCCGTCGCGGTGGCACGCCGCGCGGCCCAGCAGGGCCGGGTGCTGCACGCGAAGGTGCTGACCGACGAGGGCGCGGAGGTGGGCACGGTGCTCGACGTGATCGTCGAGGGCGGTACCAGCGGCCGGGTCGTGGGCTTCCGGATCGCCGCGGGCAAGGCGCTGGCGCAGGGCTCCAGGGGGCGCCGGCACCGGGTGTACGTGCCGCGCGGCGCGACGCTCACGGTCTCCGGCCGGGCGCTGGTGATCCCGGCGGACGCCACCCGCTACGTGGCCGACGACCTGCCGGCCTTCGCCGCCCGGGTCGGCGCCTTCGACGAGGGGCACGAGGGGACACCGCCATGATGCTGTTCTCGCAGGCCCGGGGGCTGCCGGTGCTGACGCTGGCCGAGGCGGAAGAGATCGGGGTCCTGAGATCACTGACGGTCGACGCCCCGGCCGGTGTGGTCACCCACGTCCGGGTGCGCCGCAGGCACTCCCGCAGGGAGTCCGTGCTGGCCTGGGGCGCCCTGCAGGCCGTCGGCCCGGACGCCGTGCTCGTCCGCTCGGCCGCCGCCCCCTCCGAGGTGCCGCCGCACCACGAGCTGCCGGGTCTGAGGATCCTCACCGAGACGGGCGACGGGCTCGGCACGGTCCAGGACGTCGTGTTCGAACCGGAGACCGGCCGTCTCGAGGCGATCCGCACCGCTCACGGCGACCTGCCGGCCGATCGCCTGCTCGGTCTCGGCGACTACGCCCTGGTGGTCCGTGCCTGGTGAGCGGGCCGGGTCGGTCGGGGCGAGTGGGTCGGGCCGGGTCAGGAGGACGGGACCTGGTCCGTCGTGTCGTTCCCGGTGCCGTCCCCGGGCGGAGGCGGAGGCGGCGGCTGCGACGACGTCCCCGGGTCCGAGGTGGGCGGCTCCGGCGACGTCCCCGGGTCCGAGGTCGGCGGTTCGCTCGTGGGCGGCTCCGACGAGGTCGTGTCGGTGGTTCCCGTCGGCGTGGTGACGCTCACCGACGGGGAGGGCGTGTCGGGCTTCTCGGTCTTGCGGTCCCTCGCGCCCGTGTCGCCCTTGTGGCGCTCGAACCACTCGCCGTCGGGCTCGCACATGACGAAGACGTCGACCGGCTCCGGGGCGGGCGTGACGGCGACGACGTTCGACTGCTTGAACCCCGGCCACGCGTCGCCGGTCGTCTTCGGTGCGCTCTGCTGGGCGACCGGCGCGGACAGCGGGTTGCCGCACGCGCAGCGCACGCGGGGCATGCCGCGGTCGTCGACGAGGACGGCCGTGCCGGCCTGGAGGACGGCCTGGTAGTCCGTCGCACGGCCGTTGCTGTAGCCGTGGTTGGTGACGCGCGTGTCGATGCGCAGCACGACGGGCGTGAGCGAGCGCAGGTAGGCGGGGACGTCGGGCGGGTCGACGCGGGCGACGGAGGCGAACGCCCGCTGCTTGTCCGGAGCCCCCTTGAGGTACGTGATCTGCTTCTCCACGTCACAGCTGGCGACGTTGCGCGTGCCGCCGTACAGACCGGGCGCTCCGCCCTGGACGCCTTGGACGGCGTTGGGTGTGGCCAGCTCGGTGGGTGAGGGCGAGACCGGTGAGGCCGAGCTCTCCTTCGCCGTGGACTCGGTGAACGGGTCCGGCCCGGTGTCGGCCGCGGGCTGGAGGAAGACCTCGCCCTCGGAGGTCCTGGTGCCGCCGTCGGACGCGCCGGTGCCGCCGCCGTCGGGCCGGGTGAGCACCACGGCCAGGATCACGGCGGCCACGACGGCGGTGGCGATCAGCGCCACGCGAGGTACCGAACCCCACCAGGGGCGGCGGGGCTCCGGCGCCTGCCCTCCCCCGCTCGGCGGCTCGGAGGGCGGCCCGCCTCCCGACGGCGGCTGGGAGGGACCCGACAGCGGGCCCGAGGGAGGTCCCGTCGGGCGGCCGGACGACGGCGGTTCGACGCTCACGTGCTCTTCTTCCCGCGTGGGTTCTCTGCGGCCTTCTCACACCGGGAGGTAGTCAGTCCTGGTGTATACCGCTTTTTCCACTACGAGTTCATTGTGTGCCCCGGTCCCGTACGGCTCGCAAGCCGACGCGGACGGACCTCCCGGCGGGCGTCCGGCGCGGGTGCTGCTTAGCGTGGCAGCGTGAGTTCGCGCACCTCCTCCGGCCAGGCACGTACCTCCGGCGAGCGGGCCGTCGCCCGCCACGGGTGGGCGCACGCCCTCCTCACGGTGGTCGGCGGGCTGCTCGCCATGGCGGTGGTGTCCGCGCTGGGCCTGTGGGCGGCCGGGGCGGCGGACCTGCCCGACGGCGCGTTCGCACCGGTCGTCGCGGCGACCGTGGTCACCGCCGTCGGGGGCACCGTGAAGCTCTCCGGAAGCGCCGGAGACCTCGCCGACACGCAGGCGGAGCTGACCGTCATCCCCCTGTCCGTCACGCTCACCGGGGCGCTGGTGATCGCCTGGGGATTCCTGCGGCCCCTGCGGCACCGCGCGGTCGCCGGTACGGCGGAGCTGGCCGGCTGGGCCGCCAGGATCGCGGTGTTGTGGCTGCTCGGGCTGATCGGTCTCGCCCTCGCCGCCCGCCACACGTTCGACATCTCGCTCGGGAACGACGCGCTGGGCGAACTGGGCGACCTGTTCGGCGTCTCGCCGAGGATCGGTTTCACCACCGACGTCCCGCTGTCCGTGTTCGTCGGCGTGGTGTGGCTGGCCGGTGTGCTGGTGCTGGCCCTGCTGGTGTCGCGCGGCGCCCCGTTGCCGGCCGGGCTGCTGCGCTTCCAGACGTCGGTGCGGCCGGCCGCGTACGCGATGGTCGCGCTGCTGCTCGCGTACGTCGTCATCGGCGTGGTCGTCGCGCTGGTCGTCGCGGCGACGCGGGGGCACGCGGCGGAGACGTTCGCCGTGATCCTGCTCGGCATGCCCAATCTGGTGTGGCTGGCGCTCACGATCGGACTCGGTGCCACCTGGAACGGCCGGGTGGAAGGGCCGTTCGGGCTGCCCATGCCGCATGTGCTCGACGAGGTGCTGCGCACTCCGGACGTCTCCGAGCTGAACCTGCGGACACTCGCCGAGCACGACGGCAGGGTGTGGTGGTTGCTGGTCGTCGACGTGGTGCTGCTGCTCGCCGCCGCGTTCGTGATGGCGGCCCGGTCGCCGGCCCGGGTACGGGCCTGGCAGCACGCGGTGCACATGGCGTTGGCGCTCGCGCTCACGGTGTTCATGATCTGTCTGGTCGGGCGCGTCTCCGCGCACTACGGCCTGTCCGTGCTCGGCATCGGCGACCTGAGCGGCGGTCTCGCGGGTGAGCTGTTCCTCAGACCCCGGCTGTGGGGAGCCGTGGGCCTGGCCGTCCCGTGGGGGCTGCTGACCGGGTTCGCCGGCGCGCTGGCGGCGCGGCACGTGCGGCGGCGGGGTGAGGTGCGCGCCGGGCAGACGGGTTGACGCCGGGCACACCGGCAGCCCCGCGGACGCTGCTCTACGCCCGCTCCACGAAGAGCTCTACGCCCGCCCCACGAAGACCGGTTCCGCCCAGCGCGGGGGCGGCTTCGGCCCCTCCTCCCCCGGCGGCCGGCCCATCCGGGCGGGCCCGGCGCCCGCTCCGCCCCCGGTCGTCGCGGCGCGCAGGGCTGCGACGAAGGTGAGGCAGGAGGGGTAGCGCTCGTCGGGGTTCTTGGCGAGGGCCTTGGCGAACACCGGGTCCACCTGGGGTGGCAGGCCGGGCCGGGACTCGGTCAACGGCGGCGGGTCGTCGTACTGGTGGGCCCACAGCAGCGCCATGTCGTCGTCCCGGAGGAAGGGCGGGTGGCCGGCGAGGATCTCGAACACGACGCAGGCGAAGCCGTACACGTCACAGCGGGCGTCGACGGGCTTGCCGGAGATCTGCTCGGGGGCGACGTAGTCGAGGGTGCCGACGAACTGGCCGACCGTGGTGAAGCCGGTCAGCGACAGCGACTTCTTGGTCAGTCCGAAGTCGGTGAGGTAGACGTGCTCGGGGTGGTCGCTGTCGGTGCCGCGGGAGACAAGGATGTTGCCGGGCTTGACGTCCCGGTGCACCAGGCCGTGGTCGTGGGCGGCGTCGAGCGCGGAGGCGACCTGAGCGGCGACGCGTACGGCGGTGGCGGGCGGCAACGGGCCCTCCCGGTCCAGGAGATGACGCAGGTCGCTGCCGGCGACGTACCGCATCGCGATGTACAGCACTCCATCCGTCTCGCCTGCCTCGAAAACCGGCACGATGTGCGGGTGGTCGATCGCGGCGGCGGCCCGGGACTCGTGGGTGAAGCGGCGCCGGAAGGTGTCGTTGCGGGCGAGCTCGGGGGCCAGCAGCTTGAGCGCGACGGTGCGCTCCAGACGCAGGTCCCGGGCCCGGTAGACCACGGCCATGCCGCCGCGCCCGATCTCCTGCTCGATCCGGTACCCGGCGATCTGCTGCCCGACCAGCTCGGAGGGCCGCCCCGAGAACATACTCGTCTCGCGGCTCAACGGACGTCACCCTCGGGCGACACGATCCGGGTGGGCTCGGACCCCACGGCCCGCGTGGGCGGCGCCTCGCCGGAACCGGCGGCCTCCTCGTCCGGAGCCGGCTCGCCGTCCCCCTCGGGGGACACGACCCGTGTGGGCGGCGCCGCGGGCGCTTGTGGTGACACCACCCGGGTGGGCTCGGGAGCCTCGGGAGGCACGAACCGCGTCGGCTCGCCGGCCTCGGCAGACCCGGCCGGAGGGGACTCGGCGGCCTCACGCGACACCACCCGAGTCGGCTCCGGCGCCTCACGAGGCGCGGCCCGAGCGGGTTCCGGTGGTACGAGCCGGGTGGGCGGTGCCTCGGTCGGCGGGGTCGGCTGCACCGGACGGCCCGGCTGCTCCGCCCGGGGTGCCTCCTCGACGGCCTCCGCGGGTACGACCCGGGTCGGCGTGCGCGTCGGGCCCGGAGGCCCGGCCGGGTGGGATTCCGGGTCGGACCGGGGTGTCTCGTCCGTCGCGTACGTGGTCGCCCGGGTGCCCTCGGCGTACACCCAGTGCCCGTGCGCGGCATCGTAGAGCCATACGGACTCGCCGTCGACGACGACGCCGATCCGCAGCCCGTGGGTGCGGGCGTGGAAGGACTCCCGGTCCGAACCGGCCGCGAGGTCCTCGACCGCGGACCGGTAGCGCGCCAGGGCCTCCTGCGTCCGGCTCAGCAGGGGACGCGGATCGGCGCTGCGGGTGAGCGGCCCGTCCGCGGCGGGCGGATCCTGCGGTACGGCAACCAGGCGGCGGCCGTCGACCCAGGCCGACCAGCCGTTGAAGCACAGCACGTGCCCCCAGTCCCCCTGCCGCTCCATCAGCTGCACCGGGAGCAGGGGGTCGAGGTCCACCGTGGGCCGGGACGGGTCGGGCGCCTCCCAGGCGGGCATCCCGTGCTGCGGGACCACGTGCGTGGGCCGGAATCCAGGAGTCGTCACAGGCGCTGCCTACTTCCGCATCACGGCCGGTTCGTGGCGGCGCAGCAGCCGGGACACCAGGAAGCCGAAGAGTGCCGACAGCACGAGCAGCATCCCGACGTCGAGCAGCCACGTGCCCGCCGAGTGCTCGAAGAGCGGATCCTCGGTCAGCTCGTCGGGCACGATCCGGTCCAGCCCGACGGTGCCGGCCATCGCGGCGAGCGCCCAGCGCGCGGGCACCAGCCAGCCCAGTTGCTCGAGCCCGGGCACACCGTCCAGCTTCAGCAGGGCACCGCAGAAGACGACCTGGACGATGGCGATGAGCACGAGCAGCGGCATCGTCACCTCCTCCTTGCGCACCAGCGCCGAGATGAACAGGCCGAGCATCATGGCCGTGAACGCCAGCAGGGCGACGGCGACCGCGATCTCCACCAGGGGAGGCATCAGCACGCCTTCACCACCGGGCGCGTTGAGGTCCACGCCGAGCAGGGCCACCAGGGTCAGCACCACCGCCTGGAGCACGGTGATGACGCCCAGGACGACGACCTTGGACATCACGTACGCCGATCTGGACAGGCCCACCGCCCGCTCCCGCTGGTAGATCACCCGTTCCTTGACGAGTTCCCGCACGGCGTTGGCGGCCCCGGTGAGCACCGCACCGACACACAGGATGAGCAGGGCGTTCATCGCCGTCTCCTGCGTCAGTCTGCCGCCCGCCAGGGCCCGCGCCATCACGCCCATCACGAACGGCAGGGCGATCATGATGATCAGGAAGGTGCGGTCGGCGCCGAGGGCGGCCGCGTACCGCCGTACGAGCGTGCCGAGCTGGGCGGCCCGGCTGCGCGGCCGGGGCGGCGGAGTGATGACGACGGGTCCGGACCGGGGCTGCCGGGGCTGGGCGGTTGCGTCGGCGACGTACCGGCCGTGGAAGGGCGAGGCGCTGTAGTCCCCGGCCCAGTCCCGGTCCGCGTCCCGGTCGAAGGCCTCGAAGGCCTCCGGCCACTGCTCGAAACCGAAGTACGCCAGGGCGTCCTCGGGAGGCCCGTAGTAGGCGATCCTCCCGCCGGGCGCGAGTACGAGGAGCCGGTCGCACACGTCCAGGCTGAGCACGCTGTGGGTGACCACGATGACGGTCCGGCCGTCGTCGGCGAGGCCGCGCAGCATGTGCATCACCGAGCGGTCCATGCCGGGGTCGAGTCCGGACGTCGGTTCGTCGAGGAACAGCAGCGACGGCTTGGTCAGCAGCTCCAGGGCCACGCTGACGCGCTTGCGCTGGCCCCCGGACAGGCTGTGCACGGGCTGGTCCGCGCGCTGTTCCAGGCCCAGTTCGCGGATCACCTCGTCGACCCGGGCGCGCCGTTCGGCCTTGGCGGTGTCCTGCGGGAAGCGCAGCTCGGCGGCGTAGGAGAGGGCTTTGCGGACGGTCAGCTGGGCGTGCAGGATGTCGTCCTGCGGGACGAGGCCGATGCGCTGGCGCAGCTCGGCGTAGTCGCGGTAGAGGTCGCGGCCGTCGTAGAGGACGGTGCCGTGGCCGGCGGGCCGCTGGCCGGTGAGGGCGTTGAGGAGCGTGGACTTACCGGCGCCGCTCGGGCCGACGACGGCGAGCAGGCACTTCTCCCCCACCGGGAACGACACGTGGTCGAGCAGCGTCTTGCGGCCCCGGTCGACGGTCACCGCGAGGTCCTGCACGTCGAGGGAGATCTCACCGGTGTCGACGTACTCCTGGAGCTGGTCGCCGACGAGGCAGAACGCCGAGTGGCCGATGCCGACGATGTCGCCCTGGCCGACCGGGGCGCTGGTGACGCGGCTGCCGTTGAGGTATGTGCCGTTGTGGCTGCCGAGGTCGGTGATCTCGTACGTCCCGTCGGGCAGGGCGCGCAGTTCGGCGTGCCGGCGGGAGACCACCAGGTCGTCGATGACCAGGTCGTTGTCGGCGGCGCGGCCGATGCGGACGGTGCGGGAGGGCAGCGGCCGTACGGTCGTGGGCCGCCGGTAGGTGCCCGTCATGGCCGGCATCGAGACGGCGGAGGGGCGTTCCGGGGCCGGTGCGGGGCGGACCGTCAGGACCACGCGCGGTCCGTCGGCCGGATCGCCGAGGCGTATGACGCTGCCGGGTCCGACGTCCCAGTCGTGGATGCGGTGGCCGTCGGCGTAGGTGCCGTTGGTGCTGTTCTCGTCCTCGATGGTCCAGTGCCCGTCGTCGGGTCTCAGTACCGCGTGGTGCCAGGAGACCCGGTCGTCGTCGATGACGATGTCGCTCAACGGGTCGCGCCCGACGTGGTAATCACGGCCCGGAATCATCACTGTGGAGCCCGTCTCGGTCTCCAGGACGAGTTCTGGTGTCACCGACGACTGCGCCATGACCAAGATTCTACCGATTTGCCTGATGTGTGACTCGGCGAGCCGCTCAGGCCACGGGTACACCCAGGGAGGAAGCCGTGCGCTGCATCCGCAGGGCGTCCACGGACTCGGCGAGCAGTTCGTACTCGGTGGTGTCGTCGCTGGTGGCAATGCGTACCAGCCGTCCGGCCGCCAACTCCTCGGCGACCCTCTCCTGCTGACCGGGGTCGGCGCACCAGGCGCGCAGCAGGGTGGGCACGTCGGGCACGGTCTCGGCGACCGGCACGAGCGCGCCCGGCGGTAAGTGCTCGGCGTCGGGCTGGGGGTCGAGGCGCTGGGCGATCCAGGAGGCGCGGTCGCGCAGCCACCACAGGGCGAGGGCGAGTGTCGGCGCCCGGTAGGTGCCCAGCGGGACCCCGATGCGGCGGCCGTCGCAGACTCCGTACGCCGTGACGTGACACAGAAACTCGTCGTGCACGTGACCCTCCCCCGTTGCCCTGCCCGCCTGCCGGCCCGGCCTCGCCCGTCCTGCGGCTCGCGTGCTGTGCGTGAGGGCGCCGTCGCTGGATGTGAAGCGCTCTCGCTGGTCAGTATGTTCACTACTGAAACACTGTCACCATGTCTTTCCGGCCAGTCTCCTGGCATATTCACACCCCGAGTTGGCCGAAACGTGGCGGGCTGTCGCCAGGGGGCATGACGCCGGAGGTAATCGACGGTCCCACCGGGCGCGGGCAGGGTGGTCCGTGCCGGTTCGCCGTGAGCGGTGATCCGGGGTCCGACCAGCAGACACGACCTCTCGGAGGCTGATCGCCCATGTCCGCACCCGCCCACCGTCACGAGGACGCCGTCGCCCGCTACTTCGAGGCCTGGAACGCCGAGGACCCGGCGGCCCGGGCGAAGGCGGTCGCCGCCGCCTGGACCGAGGACGGCGGCTACACCGACCCTCTGGCCGACGTCCACGGCCACGAGCAGATCGCCGCGTTGATCGCCGCGGCCCGCGAGCAGTTCCCGGGGTTCGTGTTCCGGCTCGCCGGCGCCGTCGACGGGCACCACCACATCGCGCGCTTCTCGTGGGAGCTGGTGAGCGAGGCCGACGGCTCGGCGCCGGTGGCCGGGTCGGATGTGATCACACTGGACGAGCAGGGCCGGATCAGGACCGTGCTCGGATTCCTCGACCGGGTGCCCGCCGGGGCGTGAGACCGGCTCCGGCGATGAGTTCTTTGGTGTCCGGCGGTCTGTGTGGGTGAGAGGCCGCCGAACATCGGAGGACATCATGGCCACGACCGGAAAACTGGACGCGGAATTCACCGCGGTCCTGCGCAAGAGCCCCGCCGAGGGTGGCTGGACCTACCTGGTCTGGCCACGGTCGGCCGAGTTCTTCGGCACCCGCGGTCTGGTCAAGGTCCGCGGGACGATCGACGGGCACCCGTTCCGCAGCTCGTTCATGGCACTGGGCGACGGCACGCACAAGCTGCCCGTGAAGGCCGACGTCCGCAAGGCCATCGGCAAGGAGGAGGGCGACACGGTGACGGTGCGCCTGGAGGAGCGGATCGGCTCCTGAACCGCCTGACCGGGGGCGGCCGCCCCCGGTCGAGCGGACCGGTTACTGCTTGACGACCGCGTCGATACGGGCCAGCTCGTCCGCGTCGAAGTCCAGGTTGCCGATGGCTCCGACGCTGTCCTCCAGCTGCTGCGGGCTGCTCGCTCCGACCAGCGCGGAGGTCACGCGGCCGCCGCGCAGCACCCAGGCCAGCGCCATCTGGGCCAGGGTCTGGCCGCGCGACTTGGCGATGTCGTTCAGGTCGCGCAGCCGGCCCACCAGCTCCTCGGTGACCGCGTCGGAGTTCAGGAACGGGCTGTCGCTCGCGGCCCGGGAGCCCTCCGGGATGCCGTCGAGGTAGCGGGCGGAGAGCAGGCCCTGCTCCAGCGGGGAGAAGACGATGGAGCCGACCCGGAGCTCGTCGAGGGCGTCCAGCAGGCCCTCGTCCTCGGGGCGGCGGTCCAGCATCGAGTAGCGCGGCTGGTGGATGAGGAGCGGGGTGCCCAGCTCGCCCAGGATGCGGGCGGCCTCGCGGGTCTGCTCCGCGGAGTAGTTGGAGACACCCACGTACAGCGCCTTGCCCTGCTGCACCGCCGAGTGCAGGGCGCCCATCGTCTCCTCCAGCGGAGTCTCCGGGTCGGGGCGGTGCGAGTAGAAGATGTCGACGTAGTCCAGGCCCATCCGCGTAAGGCTCTGGTCCAGGGACGACAGCACGTACTTGCGCGAGCCCCACTCGCCGTACGGACCCGGCCACATCAGATAGCCGGCCTTGGTGGAGATGACCAGCTCGTCGCGGTAGGCCGCGAAGTCCGACTTCAGGAACTCGCCCAGCGCGGACTCGGCGGCACCGGGCGGCGGGCCGTAGTTGTTGGCGAGGTCGAAGTGGGTGACGCCCAGGTCGAAGGCGCGGCGCAGGATGGCTCGCTGGGTCTCGACCGGCCGGTCCGGGCCGAAGTTGTGCCACAGGCCGAGCGAGAGCGCGGGGAGCTTCAGGCCGCTGCGTCCGGTGCGCCGGTAGGGCATGTCCGCGTAGCGGTCGGGGTGTGCGGTGTACAACGCGACTCCAGAGGGGTTGGCTCGGTCGGGAAGAAACCGGTGTCCACTCTGTCGTGACCTGCTCCCATGCGTCCAACAGAAGAATCCGATGGAATTCAGCGGCTACGCTTCTCAGTCATGGAACTGCGCCACTTGCAGCACTTCGTCGCGGTCGCCGAGGACCAGCACTTCACCCGGGCGGCGGAGCGGCTCCTGGTGTCCCAGTCCGGCCTGTCGGCCTCGATCCGGGCGCTGGAGCGGGAGCTGCAGACCCCGCTGTTCGTCCGCACGACCCGCCGGGTGACGCTCACCCCGGCCGGGCGGGCGCTGCTCGGCGAGGCGGAGCGGATCCTGGCGCAGGTGCGCGCCGCCCACGAGGCGGTGGCGGCGGTGCAGGGCGTCCTGCGCGGCATGCTCGCGCTCGGCAGTGAGCAGTGCATCGCCGGGGTGCATGTCGCGGGGCTGCTCGCCACCTTCCGGCACCAGCATCCAGACGTGGAGATCTGTCTGCGGCAGGCCGGGTCGGGCGCGCTCGCGGAGGAGGTCGCGGCCGGGCGGCTCGACCTGGCGTTCGCCGTCCGGACGCAGGCGGACAGCGACCAGCTGCGGTCGGTGCCGCTGAGCAGCGAGCCGATGACGCTGCTGTGCCATTCCAGCCACCGGCTCGCCGCCGCCGGTGCGGCCGTCACGCCGGAGGAACTGGGCGGGGAGGTGTTCGTCGACTTCCACCCGGACTGGGGTCCGCGCCGGACCACCGACACGGTGTTCGCCGCCGCGGGCGTACGGCGGACCGTGGCCCTGGAGGTGAACGACGTGCACACGCTGCTCGACCTGGTCGACGAGAACCTCGGCGTCGCCGTGGTGCCGCGGCACTTCGCGCACAAACGCGCCTCCCTGACCGCGCTGCCAGTGAAGGGAACGGGCGAGGCGGTCTACGAGACGGTGGCCCTACTGCCGCCCCGGCAGGCCACGAGCCCGGCGGCCCGGGCACTGATGGCGCTGCTGGAGGCCACGGGCACGTCGACGGGGAGCACGAGTACGTCACTGGGGGCGGCCACGGGCGGGTCGCCCGGGGCCACACGCGCGACACCGGGGACCGCAAGCGCCTCGCCCGAGGCCACAGGCGCGACACCGGAGACCATGGGCGCGTGAGGCGCAGACCACGGGCCGCCACACCGGAGAACACGAGCGCGCGAGCGTAGACAACAGGCGCGACACCGAGGATGGCGTGCGTGCCACGGGACACGGCGAGCGCTTCAAGGGATACAGCGAGCCCGCCACAGGACACGGCGAGCCCGCCCGGCGCGACACCGGAGACCACCGGCGCGTGAACCGGGGCGCACGGGGCGCGGCTATGCGCGATGGTGGAGGCATGCATGCGAAGGACATCCTCATCGACGGCTACAACCGCATCCGGGAAGAAGTCCACGCCACCGTCGAGGGCCTCGCGCCCGACGAACTGAGCGCCCGCCCCTCCCCCGACACCAACTCCATCGCCTGGCTGGTCTGGCACCTCACCCGCGTCCAGGACGACCACGTCGCCGACGCCTTCGACCTCGACCAGGTGTGGCTGTCCCAGGACTGGGAGAAGCGCTTCGGCCTCGGTCTGCCCCGGCACGACACGGGCTACGGCCACAGTCCCGCCAAGGTCGCCAAGGTCCGGGTCGACTCGGGCGAGATGCTGACCGGCTACTACGACGCCGTGCACGACCAGACCCTCGAAGCCCTGCGCGGTCTGGCAGCCAGGGACCTGGAGCGCGTCGTCGACGAGCGCTGGGACCCGCCGGTCACCCTGGGCGTCCGGCTGGTCAGCGTCCTGTCCGACGATCTCCAGCACATCGGACAGGCCGCCTACCTGCGGGGGCTCCTTCAGAGCGCGGCCTCGTAGCCGGGCAGGACCACGTCCCGGATCAGCGCGTTCCGCTCGTCGAACGGGAGGAACGCGCTCTTCAGGGCGTTCACCGTGACCGTGCGCAGGTCCTCGACGGTCCAGCCCGCCTGCTCGACCAGCAGGGACATCTCGCGGGTCATCGTGGTGCCCGACACGAGCCGGTTGTCGGTGTTCAGAGTGACGCGGAAGCCGAGGTCCTTCAGCGCGGTGATCGGGTGCTCGGCGATGGAGGTCGCGGCGCCGGTCTGGAGGTTGGAGGTCGGGCACATCTCCAGGGCGACACGCCGGTCGCGCACCCAGCCCGCGAGACGGCCGAGCTTGCCCGACGCGAGGTCGGGGATGTCGTCGGTGATGCGCACGCCGTGCCCGATGCGCTGGGCGCCGCACACCTGAAGGGCCTGGTGGATGCTGGGCAGGCCGTGCGCCTCCCCGGCGTGGATGGTGAACGGCACGTTCTCGCGGCGCAGGTGCTCGAAGGCCGCGAGGTGGCCGGCGGGCGGGAAGCCGTCCTCGGCGCCGGCGATGTCGAAGCCGACGACACCGGCGTCCCGGAACGCCACGACCAGATCGGCGATCTCCCGGCTCCGGTCGAACATCCGCATCCCGCACAGCAGCGTCCCGACCCGCACGGGCGTCCCGGCGGCCGCCGCCTTCGCCATACCGGCCGCGAGTCCCTCCTGCACGGTCTCGACGACCTCGGGCAGGGTCAGCCCGCCCCTGACCATCAGCTCCGGGGCATAGCGCACCTCGCCGTAGACGACACCGTCCGCGGCCAGGTCGAGCACGTACTCCTCGGCCGTGCGCAGCAGGCCCTCGCGGGTCTGCATGACGGCCAGGGTGTGCTCGAAGGTGGCTATGTAGCGCACCAGGTCGCCCGAGTTGGCGGCCTCGTAGTACCAGGCGGCGAGTCCGGCGGGGTCGGTGGTGGGCAGGGTGTGGCCGACCGCGTCCGCGAGTTCCACCACCGTCGCGGGGCGCAGGCCGCCGTCGAGGTGGTCGTGCAGCACGGCCTTGGGGAGGCGGCGGATCACATCATCGTCTACGCGCGTAGCAGTCATGGCGAGTCTTTCCTTGAGCGAGTGGTTCACAGGGGTGGGGCAGGGTCAGCCGGCGGGCTGGAGCAGGTCCCAGCGGTTGCCGTACAGGTCCTGGAAGACGGCGACCGTTCCGTACGGCTCGTGCCGCGGCTCCTCCAGGAACGTGACGCCCGCGGCAGTCATGCGGGCGTGGTCGCGGGCGAAGTCGTCGGTGTGCAGAAAGAATCCGACCCGTCCGCCGGTCTGGTCCCCGACCCGGCCGGCCTGCGCCGCCCCTTCGGCACGGGCGAGCAGCAGACCGCTGCCCGTTCCCGGACTCCCGGGTTCGACGACGACCCACCGCGACCCGTCGGGCCGGGGAGCATCCTCGGCGATCCGGAATCCGAGAGCCTCGGTGTAGAAGCGGATCGCCTCGTCGTAGTCGTCGACGACGAGGGTGACCAGGGCGATACGTCGCATCGGAGCCTCTCGGTGCGTGTGGTTGACGGGAGAGGTTATACGTAACACCCAGGGGATGCAAAACACTCGGCCGCGCCGTCCACGACGCCCTCGTCGAAACGATCGGGATTCCACCCGACGACCGGTTCCAGGTCCTGGTGGACCACGACGGCGCGAGCAGCACCCTCCGGTACGACGACTACCTCGGCGTGCACCGCGACGACGGCATCGTCTACGTCGCGATCACGCTGCGCTCGGGTCGCGCGCCCGCGCGGAAGCAGGCGCTGTACCGGAGGATCGCCCAGCTCGCGAAGGCCTACGCGGGGACGGAACCGAGGAACGTGTTCGTCGTCCTGACGGAGAACGGACCGGCCGACTGGTCGCTCGGCGAGGGGCGGGCGCAGTATCTCGGCGCCCCGACGACCTAGGGCCTGTCGTTTGGATCAGGTCGCAGGGAATCGGCGGCACCTCTTCGGCGCCGGTGAGCGGGGTCTGGTGCGTGCAGCTGCAAGGCGGAGGAGGGCGTCGATGCGGAGCATCGGCAACCGACGACAACGCCGCAGATGCGCGTGCCAGACCCCGCGTCTGCGATCTGATCCAAACGACAGGCCCTAGGTCTCGGCCTACGCCCCCGGCCCGAGGCGGTACGCCCGGCCACCCACTAGCGTCCCAGGCATGAAGATCACCGAGCCACCCCGCACGCCCGAGCAGCGCAAGGCCGACCTCCTGAACCGTATGGAGCGGGAGATCGACATCTGGGTCGCCACGGCGGACACCGAAGGCGTGCCGTGCCTGGTCCCGCTCTGGTTCGTGTGGCACGACGAGGCCGTGTGGCTGTGCACACGGCTGACCAATCCCACCGGCCGTAATCTGCGGGACGGCCGGCGGGCCCGGCTGGCCTTCGGTGACACCCGGGACGTCGTGCTGGTCGACGGTGAGGCGGAGACCTTCACGATCCCCGAGGTGCCGTCGGCGGCGGCAGAGGCGTTCCGCGCGAAGACCGGCTGGGATCCGCGCGAGGACCACACGTCGTACGCGTTCTTCCGGGTGCGGCCGCGCGCGTCGCAGGCGTGGTGCGAGGCGCACGAACTGCCGCGCCGGCATCTCATGCGGGACGGGGCCTGGGTGGTCTGACCGGTCAACCGGCCGCTGGGCGCAGCGCGTTCAGCCGGTCCAGCTCCCCCTCCGTGAGGCGGATCGCGCCCGCCGCCACGTTCTCCACGAGGTGGTCGGGGTTACCCGTGCCCGGGATGGCAAGCACATGTGTGCCTTGGTGCAGGGTCCAGGCGATGCGGATCTGCGCGGGGCTTGCGCCATGGGCACGGGCCACGGCTCGCACTTCCTCGTCGTGTGCGGCGAGGGCGCCGCGCTCGCCGCCCTCGCCGGCGACCGCGTAGAACGGCACGAAGGCGATGCCCTGTTCGCCGCAGGTCCGCAGCAGTTCGTCGGTGTCGGGGTCGGGACGGTCGAGGGCGTACCGGTTCTGCACGCAGACCACGGGGGCGATGGCCTGCGCCTCGGCGAGGTGCCGGGGCGTGACGTTGGAGATGCCCAGGTGGCGGATCAGGCCTGCCTCGCGCAGTTCCGCGAGGGCGCCGAAGTGCTCGGCGATCGAGTCGTACTTCGGCATCCGGCGCAGATTGACCACGTCGAGGTGGTCGCGGCCGAGCTGGCGCAGGTTCTCCTCGACGTGCCCGCGCAGGTCCTCGGGGCGGGCCGAGGTGCCCCACTGTCCGTCGTACGCCCGGTAAGGGCCCACTTTGGTGACGATGACCAGGTCGTCGGGGTACGGCGCCAGCGCGCTGTTGATGAGCTCGTTGGCGGAGCGCAGCGACGAGAAGTAGAAGGCGGCCGTGTCGATGTGGTTCACGCCGAGGTCGATCGCCTTGCGCAGGACGGCGATCGACCGGTCGCGGTCACTCGGAGTGCCGAGGTGGAAGGCGGCACTGCCCGTCAGCCGCATCGCGCCGAAGCCGAGGCGGTGGACGGGCAGGTCGCCGAGTTTCCAGGTGCCCGCGGCGTCCGCGGTGATCGTCTGTGAGGTCATCGACGGAGTCTCACACACGGCTCATCGTCAGCAGTAGAGGTTGCCGCCCGGTGACGTCCCGAGGATCTGCGTGAACCGCTGGTAGTTGGTCACGCGGCTCTGCACCTGCGCCGGGTTCTTGCCGTCGCACTCCAGGGAGCCGTTGATGCTGCGGATGGTCTGGCCGAAGCCGGCGCCGTTCACCATGGCGTTGTGCGGCGTCATGGTGCCGGGGCCTGTTTGGGTGTTCCAGTACCACAGGGCGGTCTTCCAGGCGACGGCCGCGTCGTTCTGCACCAGCCACGGGTTGTTGAGCAGGTCGATGCCGAGCGCGTCGCCCGCGGCCTTGTAGTTGAAGTTCCAGCTCAGCTGGATCGGGCCGCGCCCGTAGTAGGCGGCCTGGCCTGCCGGGCAGCCGTAGGGCCGGCTCCAGTCGCAGTAGTGCGGGTAGTTGGCGGTGTTCTGCTCCACCACGTGCACCAGGCCGCCGGTCTCGTGGCTCACGTTGGCGAGGAAGGCGGCGGCCTCCTGCTTCTTCACCGTGTCGCTGCCGGTGTTGGCGAAGCCGGGGTAGGCGCTCAGGGCCGCGGTGAGACCGCTGTAGGTGTAGAAGGGATTCCGGTTCGGGAACATCTGGTTGAACTGCGCCTCGGTCACGACGAAGCGCGCGTCGGGCGTGCCCGGACCGCTGTCGCAGGCGTACGGCTCCCAGTACCAGGTGCTGATGGTCGGGTCGTAGCCCGGGTTGGCGTGCTCGGCTATGTAGGCCTTGCCGTCGGTGTAGCGGACGATGTCGTCGGCGGCGTAGGACTTGCCCGCCACCCAGCTGGGATAGCTGGAGCACGCGGCGGCGGAGGCGCTGTTGGCCGGCAGGAGTACCGGTGCGGTGCCCGCGAGGGCGAGTGCGGCCAGGACGGCGGAGACACGGCGTCTCGACACGGGATCAACTCCTTTGCGGAACACGGCCGCACGCGGCAGGGCAGGGTGAAGCAGAGCCCTGGCGCAGCCGTGGTGGGGGGTGTCGGAGGCACACTCAACCGCGCTGGTCTGTACCAGTCAAGGGTGTAGACCAGTCATCGTGCGCAGGGTGCCGCTCGGCGGCTCGAAGGTGTCCTCGGGGGCTTGGATATGCCCCGGGCGCTCACACGCGTGCCGACTCCGTCAGCGTCGCGGCCAGCCGGTCCAGCAGGGATCGCAGCAGTTCGTCCTCGTCCTCGCCGAGCGGCGGCCACCCGGCGCGCACCGCGCGGTCGAGCCGCTGCCCGTACTCCCGGCCGCGAGGAGTGAGGTGGGCGAGGACGCGACGGCGGTCGAACGGGTCGACCCGACGGTGTACGAGGTTCTGGTCGACGAGCTGGTCGATCAGCTTCGTCAGCGTCGGAGGCGGCAGAAAGGCGGCCTCCGCGATCGCCGTCATGTGGTGCCCCTCGCCGTCGGACAGCAGCGCCAGCACGCGCCACGCGTCGAGCGAGCAGCCCTCCTTCTCCAGCACGGCCTGCAACCGCCGTGCCGCCAGCCGCTCGGCCCGCGTCAGCAGTTGCACCAGGTCGTCGGGCCGGCGCGGGGTTGGGGTGGGCATCCTGCTCCTAGTTCGACCAGAGGTGCGTCCATCCTAGGAGACGCACTGGAGTTCGTCCGGCGCAGCCGGAATCATGACGCCATGGTCCGGCACGATCTCCCCGCGCCCGAGTGGTTCACGGCCGACGACTCCGTCCTCGGCGTGGCGCTCGTCTTCCCCCTGCAGGGGCCGGCCGGGATCTTCGGTCCCACCTGTGAGCTGTGCGCGCGGCTGGCGGCCGAGGAGGTCAACCGGGACGGCGGCGTGCTCGGCAGGGAGCTCCGGCTGGTGCCGGTCGACGGCTCGGGCGCGCCCCGCGAGGTCGCCGGCCAGGTCGAGGCGCTGGTGGACCTGGGTGTCGTGCAGGGCGTCACGGGCTGGCACATCTCCTCGGTGCGCCGGGCGCTGGCGCCGCGGATCGCGCACCGGGTCCCGTACGTGTACACGGCGCTGTACGAGGGCGGTGAGGACACGGCGGGCGTGTTCCTGACGAGCGAGACCCCGCGGGACCAACTGCGGCCCGCGATGGACCTGCTGGCGCACGAGCGCGGGGTGCGACGGTGGTTCGTCGTCGGCAACGACTACGTGTGGCCGCGGCGGACGGCCCGGGCGGCCCGCGGGTACGCGCACGCCTCCGGCGGGACCGTCGCCGACGAGGTCTATCTCCCGCTCGGCACCCACGACTTCGAGCCGGTGCTGCGCGGCATCGAGCGCTCGGACGCCGACGGGGTGCTGATGCTGCTCGTCGGCAGCGACGCGGTGCGCTTCAACCGGGCGTTCGCGGCGCACGGCCTGCATGCGCGCTGTCTGCGGCTGAGCACGCTGATGGACGAGAACATGCTGATGGCGAGCGGCCCGGCGGCCACCGAGGACCTTTACAGCACGGCCGGGTTCTTCGCCTCGCTGGCCAACCGGGACACGCTCGACTTCCACGGGCAGTACGCGGCCCGCTACGGCGTCGAGGCACCCGCCCTCGGCAGCCTCGGCGAGTCCTGCTACGAGGGCGTGCTGTTGCTGGCCGCGCTGCTGAGGCGGGCCGGGACGCTGGACGTCTCGGCGATCGGGGCCGCGGCGGGCGCGGTGTCGTACGAGGGCCCGCGCGGACTGCTGCACCTGCGGGACAGTCATGTGCGCCAGCGCATCTACCTGGCCCGCGCCGACGGGCTCGATTTCGACGTGCTGACGGAGCTGGACCTGCGCGGCGCGCACACCTGACGGGGCCGGGCGAACGACACGCCCCGGGAGCGGCACCGCGCGTCACGCGACCGGGAGAATCAGTTCCATGAGCCCCACGCCCCTCGCATCGCCGTCCCACCCCCTCGTCACCCGTGCACAGCGACTCGCGCGCGATCTCCTCGTCCCAAACGCCGAGCGCGTCGACCAGGAGGGGGTGCCGGTGAGCCACATCGAGGCGGTGAGGCGGTCGGGGCTGCCCGGGCTGGGCGCGCCGAAGGAGTACGGCGGGGCGGACGCGCCCGTCGCCGTGGCGCGGGAGATCGCGGAGATCCTGGCCGGGGCGTGCTGCTCCACATGGTTCGTGCAGACACAGCACCACACACCGGTGAAGCTGCTCGCCACATACGACTCTCCGGTCCGGGAGAGACTGCTGCGCCCGCTGGCGACCGGCGAGTCGCTGGCCGGCATCGCGTACGCGCACGTCCGTGCCTTCCCCCGCGTGCCGGTGCGGGCGATTCCCGAGCGGGGCGGCTGGCGCTTCGAGGGCACGGTGCCCTGGTACACGGGCTGGGGTCTGAACGACGTGATGCTGCTGGCGGGTGTGACGGACACGGCCGAGGTGGTGTTCGTCGTCACTGAGGCCCGCGAACAGCCGGGGATGCGTCCGTCGGCGCCGATGCGGCTCGCGGCCCTCACAGCCGCCCGTACGGTCTCCCTGGAGCTGGACGGCCTGCGGGTGCCGGAGGACGCCGTCGTGCTGCGCATCGCACAGGAGCGGTTCGCCCTGGTCGATCTGCCCAGGGCCGCCAACACCAGTCCGGCCGTGTTCGGGGTGGCGAGCGCGGCCCTGGACCTGGTGGCGGACGCCCCGGACGGCCGGGAGCCGGCCCGGGCGCTGCGGGCCCGGCTCGACGAGGTCCGGCGAGAGGCCTACGCGCTGGCCGACCACCCCGTCCCGCACGAGTGCGTCCCGGAGCGGCTGGCGCTGAAGACACGGGCGTACGACGTGCTGCGGGCGGCCACGACCGCGGCGATCGTGGCCGGGGGCGGCCGATCCATGACCCTGGACAGCCGGGCTCAGCGGCTGGCACGCGAGGGGATGTTCCTGCTGGTGCAGGCCCAGACGGCCGAGGCACGCCGCACGCACCTCGGCGCACTGGCGTCCGGCTAGCCGAGGCGGGGCAGCGCGGACGGCCGGTCCGTACTGGACGGGGCCCTGCCGCAGAACTCCGCTTCGATCACGTTGACGTAGAGCGACGGGTCCGGGAGCCAGTCACCGTTGATGTTGAACGTCAGCTGGTGCTTCCCGTCCTGCGTGCCGACCATCGCGGACAGGGAGCCGTTCGTCCGGCCGCTCTTGCCCACGATCTTCACGCCGCAGGACAGCTGCGCGAACTCGACTCCGAGTCCGTACCCGAGCCCGCCCCCCGCCGGCACCTCGTCGAACATCTTCGCCATCTGCTTCCGGGGCAGCAACCGGCCGCCGGCCAGGGCCCGTTGGAAGCGGTTGAGGTCGCCGCTGGTGGAGATGACGTCACCGGCCGCGCCCAGCCAGGTCATGTTCTGCTCGGTGGCGTCGTGGACCGGGGCGTCCGGGGCCTCCTGGTGCAGCCGGGAGTAGCCGACGGGGTGGGGTTTCGGCATGTGGGGTGAGGTGCCGGGGAACGACGTGCCGCGCAACTTCAGCGGTCGGATGATGCGGCGGGTGATCTCCTGCGCGTACGAGCGGCCCGTCGCCTTCTCGACGACCATCCCCGCGATGACGAAGTTGGTGTTCGAGTACACCGGCTTCGTCTCCGGGTCGGGCAGCGGCGGGTACTTCAGCGCGATCGCCACGAGTTCCTCGGGCGTGTGCGTGTCGTACCGGTGCTCCGGAAAGCCGGGACCGGCGGCGTCGTGGACGAACGCGGGGTCGTCGGTGTAGTTGGCGATGCCGCTGGTGTGGTCGAGGAGCCGACGCAGGGTGATCCGGTCGCCGTCGTAGCCATTGCCCTGCACCAGGCCGGGCAGCCATCGCTCGACGGTGTCGTCGAGGCTCAGCCTGCCTTCCGCCTCCAGCTGGAGCAGGACGGTCGCGACGAAGGTCTTGGTGATGCTGGCCCCGCGGAAGTGGTCGCCGGGGGAACGCTCCCGGCCCGTTGCGGTGTCGGCATGGCCGGCCGCCGCGAACCAGCCTTCCTTGCCGTTCTGGACCTTGGCGGCCACTCCGGGCAGTCCGCCCTTTTCCACGAGATCACGCAGTGCGGTCCGGGTCGCCTCGTGGTCGCGCGTCGGCTGTGCCGCGTGTGCGGACGGGGCCAGTGCCGCCGTTCCGGCGGATAACGCCACGGCCAGCGCGAATGAGACGGTGCGTGAAGCCCGCTGCTTCATGATGTGTGCCTCCCGTTCACCGAGGGGCAGGGCTGCCCCTCGGTGCGGATGACGCCCAACGCGGGTCCAGGGGTTGATCGTTGGGGCGGGAGGCCGACGAGCCCTAGGTCGTGTCCGCAAAGTCCCGCCTGCCCCGCGACGCCTGGCACGCACTCTCGCCGCACCGGGCGAAGCCCCAAGTACATCCAGTACGAGGGTCTCCGCCCGGCGCGCCGAGAGCACGCACCAGCCGCCGCGGGGCCCGCCCTCCGGGCGGACGACGGGACTTTGCGGACACGACCTAGCTCGCGAAGGGCGCGAGCACAGCGGGTGCGGCGGGTGCGGCGGGCACGGCCTCGTTGTCCGAGGGATGCCGCCACAGCCCTTGCGCGGCGAGGCGCGGCAGCACGCCCTCGCCGAACCAGTACGCCTCCTCCAGGTGCGGGTAGCCGGAGAGGATGAACTCGTCGATGCCGAGGGCGTGGTACTCCTTGATCCGCTCGGCGACCTCCTCGTGGCTGCCGACCAGCGCGGTGCCCGCGCCGCCGCGCACCAGGCCGATGCCGGCCCAGAGGTTGGGGTGGATCTCCAGACGGTCGCGCCGACCGCCGTGCAGGGCGAGCATCCGCCGCTGCCCCTCGGACTCGCTGCGGGCGAGCCCGGCCTGCACCGAGGCCACGGTCTCCGGGTCGAAGCCGTCCAGCAGCCGGTTCGCCTCGGCCCAGGCCTGCTCGGCGGTGTCCCGGGTGATGACGTGCAGCCGGATGCCGAAGCGGAGGGTGCGCCCCTCGGCGGCGGCCAGCGACCGGAGCCGGTCGAGTTTCCCGGCGACCTGGGCGGGCGGTTCGCCCCAGGTGAGATAGACATCGGCGTGCCGGGCGGCGATCTCACCGGCGATGGGCGAGGAGCCGCCGAAGTACACCTGGGGAACGGGGTCGGGCACGCGGGCGAGCTTCGCGTCCTGCACCCGGAGGTGCTCACCGTGCAGGTCGACGGTACGGCCCTGCCACAACTCGCTCACGACGTGCAGGAATTCACCGGTGCGGCGGTACCGGCTGTCCTTGTCGAGGAAGTCGCCGAAGGCCCGCTGCTCCTGGTTCTCGCCGCCGGTGACGACGTTGAGCAGCAGCCGTCCGCCGGTCTGCCGCTGGAAGGTGGTGGCCATCTGCGCGGCGAGGGTCGGCGAGATCAGCCCGGGCCGGAAGGCCACCAGGAATTTCAGGCGTTCGGTGTGCTGGCTGACCATCGCGGTGCTGAGCCACGCGTCCTCGCACCAGGCGCCGGTGGGGGTGAGGGCACCGGCGAAGCCCACCTCCTCGGCGGCGCGGGCGATCTGGCTCAGGTAGGCGACCGTCGGCGGCCGGTCCCGGCCGGATGCGGTGGCCGGGGTGCCGTGGCCGCCGCCGACGACATGGCGGCTGTCGCCGTTGGTGGGCAGGAACCAGTGGAAGGTGAGGGACACGGGGAATCTCCGATCGAGGTGGAACGTCCGGCGGTGCGGCGGTGAGTGGGTATCAGCCCGCCACGGCCAGCAGGGGGGTGCGGCCGAGCGCCGTGGAGAACTGGTCGACCACCTGGGTGAGCGCCTCGGTGGCGGCCGGTGCGACGGCCAGGGTCCCGTCGTCGTCCACGGTGATGTCCTTGTCGAGGGTGAACCAGCCCTGCACGATGTGCGCCGCACCCATGGAGGTCAGCACCGGGCGCAGGGCGTAGTCGATGGCCAGGACATGGGCAATGCTGCCGCCGGTGGCGAGCGGCAGCACGGTCTTGCCGGTGAGTGCGTACTGCGGGAGGAGGTCCAGCAGTGCCTTGAGGACGCCGGAGTAGGACGCCTTGTAGACGGGCGTGCCGACGACGACGCCGTCGGCTCGCGCGAACAGGTCGGTGGCCTCGACGATCGCGGGGTGCCGGAAGTCCGCGCCGAGCAGGGCCTCGGCGGGGATGGTGCGGACGTCGAGCGGGATCACGTCATGGCCCTGTGCGGTCAGCCGCTCGTCCAGGTGGCGCAGCAGTCGGCTGGTACGGGAGGAGGCGGAGGGGCTGCCGGAGACGGACAGGACGGTGGCCATGGGGTCTCTTTCCGGGAGAGGGCGCGAACGCGCGTGGCAGGCCGAATTCGGGGACGCCGCGTTCAACGGGCGTGACTGAGCACCGAATTCAGGCGTGAGGGGAATGCACCGCGCAAGAGGTCCCGTCGGCGCGACAGTGTTCGGCCGGCGGCGAATACGGCGGTGGGGAGAAGCGGCGAGCCGGGAGACTCAGGCTGCGGCGCGACAGGAGGCGCTGGAGACGCGTGCGAGGTCGACGTGGCGTCGCCGCGTGAGGTCCAGTCGCATGGTCATGCCATGGATCGTGACAGCGGGAGACGACGGCCGTCAAGGAAACCGCGGCTCATCTCGTATCCCGGACCGTGGATTCCGGGACTGTGGATGGCGTTCAGCCCTCGTCCGAAGGAACCACCACGAGGAAGGCGTCCGACTCCAGGTCCATCACGACGGTGGCCGGTTCCCCCTCGGCCCGGCGGCGTGCCGCGTACTCCTCCGCCGGCCATGATCCGCGCGGAGCTCCCGCCGGGAACCGCTCCAACACCTTCGCGTCGATGGCCGCAGACACGTCCGCCGTCCTCCCTGTCCCGCGTCGCCCGCCGGCGACGTCGATCGGTCACTGTCGTACACATCCGCTTGCCCCCGATTCCCCCGGACATGTACCGCCCGGTAGAAGTTCACACCTCTACCGACCTCTACACATAAAGGAAAAATAAGCGCAGAATGTGCTTACGCGGCGCTTACCGCACACCCCACCAGCCGCGGTCGCCCTGCAAGACGAAGGAGACGAGTCATGGCCAACGTCTCGCCCACCAGAGGTGACATAACCAGCCACCCCGATGCCTCCGAGATGCGGGATCGGTACGCCCGCGTGCTCGGTGGTCGCGATGTGGCGCTCGTGGACGGACCGGTGTTCCTGCTCGGTCTGTACTGCGCGGCATCCCCGTGGATAGTCCACTACACGACCAGCCAGCCGCCGCTCGTGACGCACAACCTGATCATGGGTATCGCGATCGGTCTGCTGGCGCTCGGGTTCACTCGCGCTCCGGAGCGTATGTACGGCCTGAGCTGGGCCATGTGCGCACTCGGGGTGTGGATGATCATCTCGCCGTGGGTCGTCGGCGACAGCCCGGACGCCGGCGTCGTGTGGAACAACATCATCATCGGCGCCTTGGCCCTGATTCTGGGTCTGGCGTGCGCCGGCACCGCGGCGAAGGCCTCCCAGAGGCCCTAGACCACCGGAAGGCGATCCGAAGGCCGGTCCGCATCCCGGACCGGCCTCTTCATGTCCGCACCGGCGTGTCCCGGCCATCGGGGGGCACAAGCACTACAGCGGGGGACCTGAAGAAAAGGGGCGGAGATGGAGATCGACGGCATCATCAGTGCCATAGTGATCGGCATCGTCATCGGCGTCCTGGGCCGGCTCGTGGTCCCGGGCCGTCAGCGGATCGGAATCCTGTGGACGATCCTCGTCGGCATCCTCGCCGCGTTGGTCGGCTCCGCGATCGCCGCCGCGTTCGACGTCGCCGACACCGAGGGCGTCGACTGGGTCGAGTGGCTCATCCAGATCGGCCTCGCCGCGCTCGGCGTCGCCGCACTGGACCGCTCGAAGGCACGCCGCTGAGAGCGGCACCCGGCGTGCCGAGGCCCGCGCCCGGCACGCCGGAGCCGTGTGTCGCCCGGCATCAGCGGCCCGCCGACCGCATCGCGGCGAGCCCCGCCCGGCTGGACGGGTACAGCGGCGTCCAGCCCAGCTCGCGTTCCGCCTTGGCGCAGGACACCACCAGCCGCGACGACATCACCGTGTGCGCGTACGACATGGGTTTCATCAGCCACAGCGGTACGGTCATCGGCTTCGGCAGTCCGAACGCCCCGGCGACGGCCTCGACGTGGGCACGGAAGCCGAGCGGGGTGCGGTCGGCGATGTTGTACGCCTGCCCGGGCCGGCCGCGTTCCACGGCGGCGACCACCGCGCGGGCCGCGTCGGTGAGCTCCACCCACGGCAGCACCCGGCCGTGGTCGGCGGGCAGGGGCAGTTGCCGCCGGCGCAGCAGCGGGAGCAGCGCGTCGGTGCCGCCGGGGCCGTAGAACAGGCCGAAGCGGAGCGCGATGCCCTCCAGCGCCTCCGCCTCGAAGGCGAGTCGCTCCTTGGTCCGCATGGCCGCGATGTGCCGCTCGAGTTGCGGTGTGCTGCCGCGTGGGCCGAAGGGGTCGTCCTCGGTGACCGGGCGGTCGCCGTGGTCCCCGTAGCCGTAGCCGAAGACCATCGACTCCACCACGAAGCGGAGGGCCCCGGTGACGCGGGCGGCTTCGAGGAGGTGGACCGTGCCCTGGGTGCGCAGCGCGTCGGTGGCGAACATGTCGCGGTCGCGCATGGGCGGCTTGCGCAGGGCGGTCGCGGCGTGGATCACGGTGTCGAAGTGGTGTCCGTCGACGGCGCGCAGCAGCGCGTCGCGGTCCATGAGGTCGGCGCGCACGCCGTTGTCCGCGCCCCGCCCGAGTCCGGTGACCTTGTGGCCCGCCTCGGTCAGGGCGCGGGTGATGTGCCGGCCCAGGACGCCGCTCGCACCGGCGAGGAGGATGCTCTGGTTCTTCTGGTTCGTCGTCATGACCACACGACGGACCGGACCGGCACGGATGTGACATCGGACCGGCGCAGATGTGACGTCCAGGCGGATGTGACATCCAGGAAGACGGCCGGCTACGGGGTGTACACGTACGGCGTCGTCGTGGTCAGTGGTGTGAAGCCCAGGCGTTCCAGGATGGGGCGGCTCTGGCTGGAGGCGTCGACCTGGAGGTAGTGGTAGCCGCGTGCCGCGGCATGGTGGGCGCGGTGGGCCACCAGGGCACGGTAGATGCCGCGGCCTCGCCAGCCCGCGACGGTGCCGCCGCCCCACAGGCCGGCGAACCTCGTGCCGGGCACGAGTTCCATGCGGGCCGCGCTCACCGGCTCGTCGCCGGCCATCGCCACGACGGCGACGACGGTGTCCGGGCCGGCCGAGAGCCGGGTGAGGAGCTGGTCGCGCAGCCAGGCGCTGTCCGCGCCGAACGCCTTCTCGTGGACATCGGCGACGAGATCCACGCCCAACTGATCGGTGACCGGTACGACGCGGACGCCCTCGGGAGGTTCGGCGTCCAGGGACAGGGTCGCGATCTCGCCGATCATCAGCGTCTCCTCGGGTTCGGGCTCGAACCCGGCCGCGCGCAGCCGCTGCCCGAGGTCCGCCGGCCGGTCGTGCCCGTACAGCTTCCACTCGAAGTCGAGGCCGAGCCCGGTGAAGTGGGCGATCTGCTCGGCGATCGCCGCGTCCGCCGCAGCCTCGCCGAGGGCCGCCCACAGGACGCCGTTCCAGCCCTGCGGACCCGCGACCTGGCGCACCACGTCGCCCGCCCGCTCGACGCGGACACCGGGGCCGTCCGGCCGCGCCTCCTCGCGCAGCTCACGGTCGAACAGGGTGAGCAGCGCGGTGTGATCCACATGAGTCATGGGCACACCCCAGCAGGGGTCGGACCGCCGCGCAACGCATTTACGGACGTGGCAGTACGCCCCGGCGGCCGTACAGTCCTGCTGATCACGTCGTCACCAGGAAGGGGTCCGGCACCATGGTCGTGAAGGACACGGAACTGCCGTACCTGCGCCGCTGCGTGGAGCTCGCGGCCGAGGCGCTCGATGCCGGGGACGAGCCGTTCGGTTCGGTCCTGGTCGGCGGGGACGGCACGGTCCTCGGCGAGGACCACAACCGGGTGGCCTCGGGCGACCGCACGCGGCATCCCGAGTTCGAACTGGCACGCTGGTCGGCGACCCGTCTCACGCCCGGGGAGCGGGCGGCGGCCACGGTCTACACCTCCGGCGAGCACTGCCCGATGTGTGCGGCCGCGCACGCCTGGGTCGGCCTGGGACGCATCGTCTACGTCGCCTCGTCCGAACAACTCGCATCCTGGCTGAGCGAGTTGGGGGTCGCCGCGCCGCCGGTGCGGACACTCCCCGTCCACGAGGTCGCACCGGGTGTGGTCGTGGACGGTCCGGTGCCCGAGCTGACGGAACGAGTGCGGGAACTGCACGTGCGGTTCCACCGGGGACGGGGCTGAGAAACCCGCGACCCCGGCCCGTCGGGCAGGACCGTCCGCCGGAGGCCGGCGAGGCGGGCCTCCCGAGATGCAGGGCCACCCTGGCGAACGTACGATCGAATTCAACAGGCCAGGCGTACGCCTCGGTCTCCCCGACGGGGGGAGGCGCATGTCCGTGCTGTCAGCACGTCGGCTGATGGCCGCCCAGATCGCCCTCGTCACGGTTGCCACAATCGTGTACATGTCCGTCCCGGCGGCGGCTCCCGTCCTGTGGGCCGTCATCGGGCTCGCCGGCGTCGCCGCCGTGGTGACCGGCATTCGTGTCCACCGGCCCGCCCATCAGTGGCCCTGGTGGTTCCTGGCCGCCGGACTGCTCACCTTCATCGCGGGCGACACGTACTACAACGTGATGGAGGAGTACTTCGACGCCTCCAACCCGTT
Organism: Streptomyces afghaniensis; assembly: GCF_044327915.1. Classification (NCBI taxonomy): domain Bacteria; kingdom Bacillati; phylum Actinomycetota; class Actinomycetes; order Kitasatosporales; family Streptomycetaceae; genus Streptomyces; species Streptomyces afghaniensis. The sequence goes on along the minus strand of NZ_JBIRGJ010000011.1, from coordinate 307,247 downwards.
CCCCTCCCCCGCCGACGCCTGCTACCTCGCCACCTACCCGCTCTTCGCGATCGGACTGTCGGGGCTCGTCCGGCACCGGTGGGCCGACCGCGACCTGCCGAGCCTGCTCGACGCGCTGATCATCACCGCGGGCCTCGCGCTGCCCGTGTGGGTGTACCTGGTGCAGCCGCTGACCGTGGTGGAAGGGCTGACCTGGCAGCAGCGCGCCATCAGCATCGCCTATCCCCTCGGTGACGTCCTCGTACTGGCCCTGCTGGCGCGGCTGCTGACCCCGAGCCCGCTCGTCGGGCCCAACCGTGCCGTGCAGCTGCTGGTCGTGGGCACCGTGACACTGCTCGGCTTCGACATCGCGTACGGGATCCTGCAGCTGAAAGACCTGTGGCAGACCGGCACCCTGCTGGACCTCGGCTGGATCGCCTTCTACACCGCCTGGGGCCTCGCCGCCCTGCACCCCTCGATGGTCGCGCTGACCGCGTCCGTGCCACAGCGGGAGTCCCTGCTGCCGCCGCCGCGCCGGCTGGTCATGCTCGCCGTGGCCACGCTCATCGCGCCGGGGATCCTGCTGTACGAGGGGCTGAGCAAGCAGACGCGGGACGCCGCCGTGATCGCGGTCTTCTCGGGCGTGCTGTTCCTGCTGGTGATACTTCGGCTGGCGGGAATGGTCGTGGCCCATCGCCATGCGGTGACGCGGGAACTCGCGCTGCGCGGGGCCGCCGCCTCGCTGGTCTCGGCCTTCCGGCAGGACGAGGTCGACCAGTCCTGCTGTACCGCGGTGGACCGGCTGCTGGGTGCGGACGTACCGCACCGGACCTTGCTGCTGCCGACGGAGCGCGCGGGCGACCTCGGCGCGCGTGGCACCCACATGGTGGACCCGGCCGCCCTCGAACCCGGCATCGCCGCCGGACTGGACGGCCTGCCCTGCGTCCTGGTCTGCCCCATGACCCAGCCCGACCGCCCGGCCGGGGCCGTCCCGGGTGTCCTGCTGGTCGCCGCCCCCGAGCGGCAGCTCACCGAGACCTGGGGCTCGCTGGAGATCCTGGCGTCGCACGCGGGCCTGGCCATGGAGCGGGTCGCGTTGCGCAAGGAGGTCGTCCGGCGGGAGAACGAGGCGTACTTCCGCACCCTCGTCCGCAACGCCTCCGACGTCATCCTGATCCTGGAGGACGACGACGCGATCCGGTACGCCAGCCCGTCCGCGCGGTCCGTGTTCGGCACCGACGACCTCGTCGGCGTCCCGCTGCCGGAACTGGTGGATCCCGGGGACCGGGAGCGGGCCGCGCGGGAGCTGGCCGCCGTACGGGAGAGGGGCGCGCGGGCCGGACACGACCACTGGTGGGTGCGGCGCCGGGACGGGCGTGTCGAGGTGGAGGTGCGGTGCAGCGACTTCCGGGACGAGCGGACCGTGTCCGGCCTGGTCGTGACGCTGCGGGATGTGACCGAGCAGCGGCGGCTGGAGCAGGAGCTGACCCAGCGGGCCTTCCACGACTCGCTGACCGGTCTGCCCAACCGGACGCTGCTGCTGGAGCGGATCGAACGGGCCTTGCTGCGCGGCCGCCGCGAGTCGTCCCTGACCTGTCTGCTCTACATCGACCTGGACGACTTCAAGCTGGTCAACGACACGATGGGGCACCGGGTCGGCGACCATCTGCTGGTCGCCGTCGGCAACCGGCTGTCCCGGGCGCTGCGGCGGACCGACACCGCGGCCCGGCTGGGCGGGGACGAGTTCGCCGTGCTGATGGAGGACGCCCGGCAGCCGCTCGACGCCGAGCTGCTGGCCGCCCAGGTGATCCAGACGCTGGGACGGCCGTTCGATCTGGCCGACGAGTCGGTGACGGTGTCCGCCAGCGTCGGCGTGGCCACCGCGCGCGACAGCACGGACGCGGAGGAACTGCTGGGCCACGCCGACCTCGCGCTGTACGCCGCGAAGGCGGCGGGCAAGCGGCAGTGGCGCCGTTTCAGGCCACTGCTGCGCAGCCGCATGGTCGAGCGGCACGACCTCCAGTCCCAGCTGGCCCGGGCGGTCGCCGACAAGGCGTTCGCGCTGCGCTACCAGCCCGTCGTGGACATCACCGGAGGCGAGGTCGTGGGGTTCGAGGCCCTGGTCCGCTGGCCGGACGAGCACCGGCCGCCCGTCGCGCCGGACCAGTTCATCAGCCTGGCCGAGGAGACCGGGCAGATCGCCCCGCTGGGCTCGTGGGTGCTGGAGAACGCGGTCAGCGACATCGCGGCCCTGCAACGGCAGCCGGGTCCCGCCGGTCCGCCGTACGTCAGCGTGAACGTCTCCGCGCGCCAGTTCCGCGACGCCGGTTTCGTCGAGCAGGTCGGCCAGGCGCTGAGCACGCCCGGGCTGGAGCCCGGTTCCTTGCAGCTGGAGCTGACGGAGACGGTGCTGCTGCACCGCGACGACCGCCTCCAGACGGTGCTGCACACGCTGAAGGAACTCGGGGTGCACATCGCGGTCGACGACTTCGGCACCGGCTTCTCCTCGCTGCGCCATCTGCGGGACTTCCCCATCGACGTGCTGAAGATCGACAAGTCCTTCATCGACGACATCGCCCGCGACGCCCAGCAGGTCGCCCTCGTCGAGGGCATCGTGCGGATCGCCGACACCCTGGGCCTCCAGGTCATCGCGGAGGGCATCGAGGACACCGCCCAGCGGGACCTGCTGGCCCAGATGGGCTGCCGGTTCGGGCAGGGGTACCTCTTCGCCCGGCCCATGACGGTGGAGCAGAGCGCGCACGTCCTGCGGGAGCCGAGCGCCCACCCCTTCGCGCCGCCCCGGGCGCGGCGGCCGCGCCTCGACGCCGTCCCGGGACGCCGGGAGGCACGCTGGGCGGACCTGGAGCATCTGCGGCGCACCAGCCCGATGAGCGACGCGGTCCTCGACGAGGTGCGCGGCCGGCACATCCGCAGCGGCGACCACTGGCTGATCGACTTCGCGTCCTGCAACTACCTGGGTTTCGACTGGGACCCGGAGATCATGGAGGCCATCGATCCGGCGGTGCGCGAGTGGGGTACGCACCCCAGCTGGTCGCGACTGCTGGGCAGTCCGCGGCTGTACCCCGACATCGAGGAGCGGCTCGCCGCGCTGCTGGGCGCGCCGGACACGCTGCTGCTGCCGACGCTGACGCTGGTGCACGCCTCGGTGATCCCGGCGCTGGCCGAGGACGGGCACGTCTTCGTGGAGGCGACCGCGCACCGGACCGTCTACGACGGCTGCGTGGTGGCCCGTGGCCAGGGCGCCACGCTGCACCGCTTCCACGCCGGGCGGCTCGACGAGCTGCGTGTCCTGCTGTCCGGGGTGCCGCCGCGCACGCCGCGGCTGGTGTGCCTGGACGGCGTCAACAGCATGAGCGGCAACATCCCCGACCTGCCCGCGCTGGCCGCGCTGTGCCGGGCCGAAGGAGCGACGTTGTACCTCGACGACGCGCACGGCTTCGGCGTGCTCGGGGAACGCGGGCCGGGCGAGACCTGCCCGTACGGCATGCGCGGCAACTGCCTGGTGCGGCACACCGGGGAGTCGTACGACGGGATCGTGCTCGTGGCCGGTTTCTCCAAGGCGTACTCGTCGCTGCTCGCATTCCTGGCGCTGCCGTCGGAGCTCAAGAACCGCCTCAAGACCGACGCGGCCCCCTATCTCTACTCGGGGCCGTCGCCGACGGCGTCGCTGGCCACCGCGCTGGCCGGGCTGGACGTCAACGAGCGGCGGGGCGACGTCATCCGGGCCGGCCTGTACCGCAAGACGGTCCGGGTGCTCGATCACCTGGACAGCCTGGGGGTGAGCACCCTCAACACGGACCGGCTGCCCATCGTGGAGGTCCCGCTGGCGAACCCCGCGGACCTGGACGCGGTCGCCGCGTATCTGTGGGAGGAGGGCATCTATGTGACGCTCGCCGCCTATCCGCTCGTGCCCCGCGACCGGGTCGGCTTCCGCATCCAGCTCACGGCACTCAACTCGGACGACGACATCGACCGCCTGACGGGGACCCTGACCCGGCTGGCCGGGCGTTTCCCCCTGCGGCTGAAGGACTAGAAGGCCATGACGACGCACAACGACGACGTGGACTGGGACAGCTGGCCGGTCGCCGACTACCTCCGCGAGAACTACCGCGAGGTGCATCCCTCGGACGCGGCGGTCATCGCACACCACAGCGCGTTCTACCGTCGCTTCCGTCCGGGCACCATCGCCCGCTCCGTGGAGTTCGGGGCGGGGCCCAACCTCTACCCGCTGATCCTCGCGTCCGCCGTGAGCCGCAGGATCGACGCCGTGGAGGCGGGCGCGAGCAACGTCGCCTACCTCCAGGACCAGATCTGTCACCGCCTCGACGCCAGCTGGCTCCCCTTCCACGCGCTGTGCCGGCGGCTCAACCCGGACGTGCCGGCGACCCTGGCCGGGGCGCTGGCACCGGTGAACGTCGTACACGCCGACGTGCGGACCCTGACACCCGGCTCCTACGAACTCGCCTCCATGCACTTCGTCGCCGAGGGCGCGACGGAGGACTTCGCCGAGTTCGCCGACTTCTGCCGCACGTTCGTCCGCACGGTCGAGCCGGGCGGCCACCTGGTCGCCGCGTTCATGGAGAACATGCCGACGTACCGCATCGGACCGGCGTCCCGCTGGCCCGGCTGCCCGGTCGATCCGGCGACCGTGACCGAGGTCTTCACGCCGCTGACCCGCGACCTGGACGTCACCCACATCGATGCGGACCCGACCCTGCCGGACTACGGCGATTCCGGGATGGTGCTGCTGACGGCGGTGGCGGAGGCGGCCTGAGGGCACCGCCTCCGTGACGGCTCCGGCAGAGGACAGGCCGTCCCTTCAGTCGTCCGTCCCCGGGCGGAACCGCCGCCGCAGTACGACTCCCCCCAGCACCAGTGCCGCGCTCGCCGCGACGGCCTGGAGGGTGTGGTCCGTGCCCGTGTGGGCCAGGGCGCCGGCGGCATGCGGGACGGTGTGCGGGGCCGCCGGTTCGGGGGCGGGGTGCGGCCGAGGCGGGGTGGGCGGCTTCGGAACCGGCTTCGGTGGGTGGTGGGGGCGGACCGGGCGGTCGCCGGGGGTGTTCGAGGACTCGTTGCCGGTCGACGCGTTGCCGATGCCGACCACGTTCACGGAGTTGCCGGTGACATTGACCGGCAGGTCGACGGGCAGCTGGACGCCGTTGCCGGAGACCACGCCCGGTGAATCCTTTCCGCTGCCGTCCGCGACCGCGCCGCCGGGCTTGCCGGGCCGGCCGGCCCGCCCGTCGTCCTTGTTCGCGCAGCTGTTGCCCGCGGCCGGATTCAGGAGCCCCACCACGTTCACGGTGTTCCCGCACACGTTCACCGGGACGTGCACCGGCAGCTGGACGGTGTTGCCGGAGACCACCCCGGGCGAACCGGCAGCCGAGCCCTCCGCTCCGGAACCGGCGTACGCGGGGACGGTCAGGGCCATCGCGCCCGAGGCCGCGGCGACGGCGATCACACCGTTTCGGGTAACCCGATTCATAGGTTCCCTGCCTTCCAGACATCATCGCGGGCACTCACCCGCACGAGATAAAACGCGGACGGCCGATCCGAGTTATGGCTTATCGGCCTTTCACTCCATCGAGCGGCCCTGTTGTCGAACTAGCGGTAAAGCCCTTGGTATGCGCGAGGCAGCCGCGCAGGTCAAGGCGCTCCGCCCCCGCCCGCTCGTCCGGAGGCGCGGCTTGAGGAGCCCGCTTATGGTGATCGAGGGCGCCGGTCCCCGGTCCGCTGTGGGGCGCGCCCCCTGGAGGCATCGATGCTGGCCAAGCTGTCCACGCGCCCCTCGCTGAGGCGCTGCGCGGTCCCCTGTGCGGCCGGACTGGCCCTGCTGGGTGCGGGGCTGCCGGCCGTGGACGACCCCCCGCCGGGCCTGGCGCGCTTCTACGACCAGAAGGTCACGTGGTCGGCGTGCGAGGGCGAGGACATGCCGAAGGACCTCCAGTGCGGCAAGGTCACCGTCCCCCTCGACTACGCCGACCCCAAGAAAGGGACCCTCGATCTCGCCCTGGCCCGCTACCGCGCCACGGGCAGGTCCCGGGGCTCGGTGCTGCTGAACTTCGGCGGCCCGGGCGGCCAGGGCGTGGGACAACTCGCCATGGCCGGCAAGGACTTCATGGGCCTGACGAACGGCTACGACGTGGTCGGCTTCGACCCCCGGGGCGTCGGCCGCTCCTCGCCGGTCAGCTGCGGCAACGCCCCGGACGACCCACTGGCCGGGACGGACGGCGACGCGGCCGTGGCCGACCCGCAGGCCCTGCTCGAAAAGCTGCGTGACGCGGCGGCCGAGTGCACCGAGCACTCGGGCCCCGTCCTGCGCCACATCGGCACGGTGAACGCCGCCCGTGACCTGGACGTCATGCGTGACGCACTCGGCGACGGCAAGCTCAACTACCTGGGCTTCTCCTACGGCAGCCGGCTCGGCGCGGTGTACGCGGCCCAGTTCCCCGACAAGGTCGGCAGGATGGTGCTGGACGGCGTCGACACGCTCACCGAGCCGCTGTCCGAGCAGGGTGTGGTGAGCGCGCAGGGGCAGCAGACGGCACTGGAGAACTTCCTCGCCTGGTGCACGGAGGACATCGCCTGCCCGTTCGGACAGCACCCGCGGGAGGCCAGGGAGCACGTCGTCGAGGTGGTCGAGTCGCTCGACCGGGACCCGGTGCCGACCGACTTCGGTGAGGAGTTCTCCGGCCAGGACTTCGCGGGCGCTCTCGCGCAGGGGCTGTTCAGCAGGGAGCTGTGGCCCTCGCTGCAGCGGGCCGTCGCGCAGCTGCTCGAGGACGGCGACACCAGCCGCCTGGAGGCTTTCGCGTCCGGGGGTGTCGCCCACCCGCCGTGGCGGGCGGCGCACCGCGGCCTCACCGACCCGCAGGACGTTCCCCTGGACAACCTGCCGGCGGCCCTGATGGCGGTGAACTGCGCGGACGATCCCGACCGCCCGGCCGCCGAGCAGGTCGGCAGGGACCTCGGCCGGCTGCGCGCCCGGTACGAGCGGGCGTCGCCGGTCTTCGGCCGGTACCGGCTCACCCAGGTGCTGATGTGCTACGGCCGTCCCAAGGGCACCGACTTCATCCGTGACGAGGTCAAGGACCTCGACACGCCGAGGATGCTGCTCGTCGGCACCCGGGGCGACCCGGCCACGCCGTACCGCTGGACGGTGGAGACGGCCGAGCGGCTCGGGTCGTCGGCCGTGGTGCTCGACAACCGGGGCGAGGGCCACACCGGCTACGGCTCCTCCAAGTGCGTGCACCGCAAGGTCGACGCGTTCCTGCTGTACGGCACGCTGCCGCCGGACGGCAGCTCCTGCGGCTCCGACCACGACACCGAGTGAGCCGGTGCTGCCACGGATCCCCCGGTCAGCCGAGTGAGACCTCGGGTGCGTAGAGGTCCATCCACATCGCCAGGTCGAGCGCCCGTTCCAGGCCCCGGCGTGCGGCCTGGCTGCTCACGGGCGTGTCGCGGTGCGCGGCCTGCCGGAGCCGTTCGGGGTCGACGAGGTCGAAGACCGGGTGGTCCGGGCGTGCCAAGAGGTCCTTCGCCTGGTTCCGGAGGGCCACCGCGTACTCCGGGTCCTGCGTGGACGGGTAGGGGCTCTTGACCCGGTCGTACACGGACCGCGGGATCAGATCCGCGGTGGCCTCCCTGAGCAGGCTCTTCTCCCGGCCGTCGAAGGACTTCAGCGCCCAGGGAGCGTTGTAGACGTACTCGACGAGCCGGTGGTCGCAGAACGGCACCCGGACTTCCAGGCCGACGGCCATGCTGGCGCGGTCCTTGCGGTCGAGCAGGATCCGTACGAACCGGGTCAGGTGCAGGTTGCTGATCCGCCGCATCCGGAACTCGAAGTCGCTCTCGCCGTCGAGGCGCCGCACACCGGCGACGGCGGAGCGGTAGCTGTCGGCGACGTACGACTCCAGATCCAGGGCCTTGACCAGCTCCGGGCGCAGGACGTCGGCGTCGTCGCCGAAGTGCCGGCCGAGGCTCACCAGCCAGGGGAAGGTGTCGGCCTGACGGGCCTCCTCGTCGAAGAACTGCTGGTAGCCGCCGAAGACCTCGTCGGCGGACTCGCCGGACAGGGCGACCGTGGACCGTTCACGGATGGCCCGGAAGAGCAGGTAGAGCGAGGCGTCCATGTCGCCGAGGCCGGCCGGCAGGTCGCGGGCCCTGATCACCTTCTCCCGTACGCCGGGGTCGGCGAGGGCCTCCGCGTCCAGCACGATGTCCTGGTGCTCGGTGCCGGCGTCCCGGGCCACGTCGTGCACGAAGGGGGTGTCGGGGGTGGCGCGCAGGTCGTCGGCGACGAAGTTGTCGGCCTGGCCGGCGAAGTCGACGGCGAAGCTGCGGACCCGCTCGCCGTGCGCAGCGAGCTGCCGGGCGGCCAGTGCCGTCATGGCGGAGGAGTCGAGGCCGCCGGAGAGCAGGGTGCAGCGGGGCACGTCGGCGACGAGCTGGCGGCGCACGATGTCGTCGAGGAGCGAGCGGACGGTGGCGATGGTGGTGTCGCGGTCGTCGGTGTGGGGCTGCGTGCGCAGCTCCCAGTAGACGCGGTGGCGCACGCCGGTGCGGTCGACGGTGACGACGGTGCCGGGCTCGACTTCGCGCATGCCCTCCCACATGGCGTGTCCGGGGGTCTTGACCATGGTGAACAGCTCGCGCAGGCCGTCGAGGCCCACGCGCCGGCGGGCCAGCGGGTTGGCGAGGATCGCCTTGGGCTCGGAGCCGAACAGGACGCCGTCGGGAGTGGGGTGGTAGTAGAGGGGCTTGATGCCCATGCGGTCGCGGATCAGCAGGAGCCGGTCGGTACGGCCGTCCCAGACGGCGAAGGCGTACATGCCGTTCAGGCGCTCGGCGACGGCGTCGCCCCATTCGAGGTAGCCGCGCAGGACGACCTCGGTGTCGGAGTCGGTGGTGAAGCGGTGGCCGCGGGCGGTGAGCTCGCCGCGCAGTTCGGTGAAGTTGTAGGCCTCGCCCGAGTAGACGAGGGCGACGGTGCCGTGCGGGGTGGCGGCGGTCATGGGCTGGCGGCCGCCGGGCAGGTCGATGATCGCGAGCCTGCGGTGTCCGAGGCCGGCGGGCCCCTCGGTCCAGACGCCGTGGTCGTCCGGGCCGCGGCAGGCCATCGTCTCGGTCATCGCGTCCAGGGTCGATGCCTCGGCACTCAGGTCGCGGTCGAAGGAGACCCAGCCGGTGATGCCGCACATACGTATACCTCCCGCAAATCAGTTGTATGGGCCATCTATATTTCGAGCGTGTTACACCCGCGATCACAGGTCAATCGCCGACGGCGCACGCGGCCCCGGCCACCCCTCAAATCCAGCCGCACTTTGCACGCGCAATATCCCCGGACCCGCCGCGCCACGGGGGATCCCCGTCGAAAATCGGCCGGCGGCAAAAACTTCCCCAACTCCCGGACGGCGACGCCTCGACAGCGGGGTACCGGTTGCCCCGAATGCCCTAATGGTGAATCCGCTCTATCGTGCTGTCATGGAGCACGTTCTGAGTCCCGCGACCCTTGCCGAGCTGCGGCGCCCGCGCCCCTACCCCGCGGTCTCCGTGCTGACGCCGACCCACCGGCGCGATCCCTACAACGCCCAGGACCAGGTCCGGCTGCGCAATCTGGTGGCCGAGGCCAAGCGGCAGCTGGAGGCCGATCCGGCGGTCAGCCGCGAACGACGGGCCGAGGTCGCCCACCACCTCGACCAGGCCCTGTCCGAGGTCGACCTGACACACGCCGAGGACGGCCTGGTGATCTTCGCCGCCTCAGGTGAGCACCAGGTGTGGTCACTCGCCCGGTCCGTGCCCGAACGCGTGGTGCTCTCGGACACCTTCCTCACCCGCAACCTCGTCTCCGCCCAGACGGCGGAGCGGCCGTTCTGGGTGCTGTCGCTCTCCGCCGACCGCGCGACCCTGTGGAACGGGGGCGTCGACCGCGTCGTCGAGCAGCGCGCCGACGGCTTCCCGCTGACCCGCCGCGTGGAGAACTTCGACCCGGAACGACAGGAGCGGGTCGGCGACCTGCCGAGCGCCTTCCGGGAGGAGCGCACCCGCCAGTTCCTGCGCGAGACCGACACCGCGATGAGCACCGTCTTGCGTGAGCACCCGCGACCGCTGTACATCACCGGCCCGCCGGCCGCCCTCGCCCTGCTGGACGAGGTCGGCAGCGCCACCAAGAAAGCGGTGCACGTCCCGCACGGCGGTCTCGCACACGGGACGCCCGAGTCCGTGTGGCAGGCCATCCGGCCGGTGATCGAGACGGAGGCCCGCAAGGACACGGACGCCGTGGCCCGCGCCCTCGAAACGGCCCGCGGACGAAGGGAGTTCGCCGCCGGTGTCGACGAGCTCTGGCAGAGCGCCCGGGACGGGCGCGTCCGGCTGCTGGCCGTCGAGGAGAACTACCGCGTGACGGTCAGCGACGCCGGGGACCATCTGATCCTCACCGAGAGCGCCGGCCTCGAGTCCCGCGAGGACATCGTGGACGAGATCGTCGAGCAGTGCTTGGAGACGGGAGCCGACGTCCGCTTCGTGCCGGACGGCACACTCGCCGAGGCGGACGGTATCGCCGGCGTCCTGCGGTACTGAAACCTTCGAACACGGAGTCGTCGAACAAGCGCGGCAATCTCGCGCCGCCCTTCCGACGGATCGTCAAACTCCCTGTGTAATCTACGACTTGACCCTCCGGAGGGCCTGCTCCGCACCTACCTCGGAGTAACTCCGTGAGACTGTGGCATATGCCAGAAGCACCACCGTATCGTGTGTTGCCGAATCCCTTACAGGGCGTCGCGGGCTGTGCAACAGTCGTAACGGTCCCTCCGTCCGCCTTGGTCGAACCGTCCCCGCATCGGAGTGCGTCATGCCGTCCCACCTCTCCGCGGACCGCCCAGCCGCCCAGCCGCCCGGACGCGGCTCGGTCGACGCGCTGATATCTCAGACGCGGCGGCTCAAGGGCGACGTGGACGCCGTGCGGCGCGACGCCGAGGAGGAAGCGGACCACCCTCGAGGACGCTGGCAGCGCGCCCTGTACGACCTGGCCCTGCACCAGCTCAACGACCTCGACGAACACCTGGCCCAGCTGCGGGACGGACCCCTGCCCACGGCGGCCCCGGAGCCCGCCGTGCCCGCACCCGGCTCACTGCTCAGCCGGGTCGGCAGCGCCGAGTGGAACCTGCTGACGGACGAGGCCAGTTGGTCCGGGGAGCTCTACCGGATCCTGGGCCGCGATCCCGCCGCTCCCCCGCTCACCCTCGACGAGCTGCCGTCCCTGGTGCTCGACGAGGACCGGCCGAAGCTGACGGCGATGGTCACGAACTGCCTCGTCGACGCCCGGCCCATCGACGGCGAGTTCCGCATCGCACGCCAGGGCGGCGACGTACGGACCGTGCACATGATGGGCGAACCGGTACTCGACACTGACGGCAGCACCGCCTCGATGTGGGCCGTGCTGCGGGACGTCAGCGAACTGCGCCGCAGCCAGCGGGTGGTGAGCGAGACCCGTGACTCGCTCCCCGACCGGCGGCAGGACGCGCGGACCGAGCACCGGCTCGCGGTCGAGTTGCAGGAGGCCGTGCTGCCGCCGTGGCTCGGCTCCCTGCGGCTCCCGCACCGGGGTCCCAGGACCCTCGACCTCGCGGCCCGGCGCCTGCCGGCGTCCACGCACACGCTGATCGGCGGCGACTGGTACGACGCGCTCGAGCTGACGGACGGCGAGACCCTGCTCAGCGTCGGCGACCTCACCGGACACGGTGTCGGTGTCACGTCGAACATGACGATGCTGCTCGGTGCCGTACGCGGCATGGCGATGGCCGGCGCCCCGCCCGGGCAGCTGATGGCCTGGCTGAACCAGTTACTCGACGCCACCGTGCAACCCGCCCTCGGCAGCGCCGTCTGCTGCCGCTACCGCCCCGGGACCCGCACCCTGGTGTGGGCGCAGGCCGGGCACCCCGCCCCGCTGCTGTTCCGCGACGGGACGGGGCGGGTCCTGGGCGCACCGGACGGCGTCCTGCTCGGCGCCACCTCGGGCGCCGTGTACGGGCAGGCCGAAGAGACCCTCGAGGCCGGCGATCTGCTGCTCCTGCACACCGACGGGCTGGTACCCGGGCACACGGGAACGGCGGCCGCGAACCTCCTCCTCGACCTGGCGCCGCGGCTGACCGCGACCGCCACCGCGCAGGACTGCCTGCGCACGGTGGTCCAGGAGTTCGGCGAGTGCGAGCGCGCGGACAACGCCTGCGTGCTCGTCGCCAAGATCACGTCATAGGAAACTCAGGCCTGTGCGTGGTTGCCGCTCCTGCCCTTCGTCTTCGGCAGGGCGAGCTTGATCTCCTCCCGCAGCTCCTGGATCTTCGGGTAGCCGGAGTACTGGGCGGTGAGCCGGTACATCTGGCGCAGCCGGTCCCATGTGCGGTGGGAGGAGTTGGAGCCCATCGACACCAGCGCCAGTCGCGCGTACCGGTCGGCCTGCTCGGGGTCGTCCGCGATGAAGCACGCCGAGGCCATCGACAGGTAGTCGAAGATCTTCGAGCGCTGCCGGCCGTCGACCCGCAGGGCGAGCGCCTTCTCCGCGTAGTGCTGGGCATGCGCGGCCGCGCCCGGCTCGAACTCGGCGAGCGTGCGGTAGGCCAGGGCCTGCATGCCGTAGAGGTCCTCCTCCTTGAAGGTCTGCATCCAGTCCGGCGGTGGCACGTCGGCCTTGTCGGAGACGAACAGGTCCTCGGCCTGCCCGAGCGTGCGGCGCATGGCCTGGCCCTTGCCCATGGAGGCCTGTGCCCAGGCCTCGATGGTGCAGAGCATCGCCCGGGTGCGGGGCAGCACCTCGTCGCCGGAGCCGGACGTGGCGAGCTTCATCAGGTCCAGGGCCTCGTCCGGCTTGCCCAGGTGCACCATCTGGCGGGCCGCACGGGAGAGCGCCTCACCCGCGCGGGGCCGGTCCCCGCCCTCTCTGGCCGCGTGCGCGGCGATGACGAAGTACTTCTGGGCCGTGGGCTCCAGGCCGACGTCGTGCGACATCCAGCCCGCGAGGACGGCCAGGTTGGCGGCGACGCCCCACAGGCGCCGCTGGAGATGGGGTGGGTGACGGTAGGCGAGCATCCCGCCCACCTCGTTGAGCTGGCCCACCACGGCCTTGCGCTGGAGCCCGCCGCCGCGGGCCGCGTCCCAGGCGCGGAACACCTCGACCGAGCGCTCCAGTTCCTCGATCTCCTGCGACCCGATGGGGGCGGCCTCGTAGCGGTCGAACCCAGCGGGGTCGGCGTGCAGGGGATGGTCGAGGTCGGGTGCGTCGGCAGCCAGGGCAGGGTCGGTGTGCAGCCAGTCGTACATGGCGCTGCTGAGTGCGGATCCCGCGGCGAGCGCGGCGCCCGCGCCCACCAAGCCGCGTCGGTTGAGCATGAGGTCCATTCCCGTGAATTCGGTGAGGACCGCGGCGGTCCGCTCGGGCGCCCACGGCACTCCGTCGGGAGACTCCGCACTCCCGCCGCCCTGCCGCTTCCCCGCACGCCCGTGCCGGACCAGACCGAGGTCCTCGATGGTCACGACACGGCCGAGACGCTCGGTGAACAGAGCCGCCAGCACCCGCGGCACCGGATCGCGCGGGATCTCTCCCATGTCGATCCACCGCCGCACCCGGGAGGTGTCGGTCGCCAGCTGGGGATGGCCCATGGCCGCCGCCTGCCGGTTGACCAGCCTCGCGAGTTCGCCCTTGGACCAGCCGGCCAGGCCGAACAGGTCCGCGAGCCGGGTGTTGGGTTGTCCGCTCACGTCAAGCCCCCAGGTTCTCGGCTGAGTTGACAGTAGCCCGGGGAGACTTGCCGGGCGACTATTCGCCAGGGTTCGCCAGGGTGCGCCAGATGGTGTGCCACTGGTCATCGGGTGTCAGGTAGGAACGCGCCACCCCGACCCGGTCGCCGCAGGGACATTCCCCAGGGTGCTCCCGGGAGTCCGGGCCGGGTGGTGCACTGTCGTCGCAGGCACACGAAGGGATCTGTCTCGCCCATGTACGCAGCATCGTCCTCCGTGTCCGCACCGCCCCGGTCGCTGCACCCCCGTCCCACGGACAGCGGCCCCTACCTCGCCCCCGCGCGGCCGGCGGCCCCCGTGCTCGGTGCGGGCAGGGCACGGCGCGGCGCGGTACTCGGCACCCAACCGCTCAGCGGGAGACTCGACTTGTCCGGCCCCCAGGGCGCGCAGCTGCGCACGGCGATCGCGTCGGTGCACCGCATCTGCCCGGAGTTCGCCCCGGTGCAGGTCCTGCGCCGCAACGGGCGGTCCGTGCTCCTGGTCGGCACGACCGGTCGCAGCTCGGCCGTCGCCAAGTGTTTACTGGACCACTCCCCCGCCTGGTCCGAGCGGATCCGCCACGAGATAGCGGCGTACCGCTCGTTCGTCCGGCACCGCCCTCCGGTGCGGGTGCCGAGACTGATCGCGGCGGACCCGGACAACTGCACACTGGTGATCGAGCGGATGCCGGGCCGGGTGGCCGCGCTCCAGCGGCACCCGGCCGAGGCACCGCCGCGGGCGGACATCAGGGCGGCACTCGGCGCGATCTGCCGGCTGAACGCGTGGCGGCCGCCGGCGGGCACGTTCGACGCCCCGCTGGACTACGCGGCCCGGATCTCGCGGTACCACGAGCTGGGCCTGCTCACCGACCGGGACCTGGGTGATCTCCAGAAGCTGCTGCACGGCATCGCGCAGGCGGCCGGGCGGCAGGGCATGGGCCAGTTCTGCCACGGCGACGCACTGTTGTCGAACATCCTCCTGTCACCGGCCGGTCCAGTGCTGGTGGACTGGGAGCACGCGGGCTGGTATCTGCCGGGGTACGACCTGGCGACGCTGTGGTCGGTGCTGGGGGACGCACCGGTGGCCCGTCGCCAGATCAGCCAGATCGCCCAGTCGGCGGGCCCGGCGTCCAGGGATGCCTTCCTGGTGAACCTGATGCTGGTGCTGACCCGGGAGATCCGCAGGTACGAGACGGCCGTGCAGCGTTCGATGCACGACGCGACCCCGGCGGCACCGGGTACGGCCCACCCTGGTGCTGCGCCGTCCGGCGAGGAGCAGCGGCTGCTGCTGCGGCGGCTGCACGACGACTGCCAGATGGCCCGGCGGGCCGTGCGCGCGGCGGTCGGCACTCGCTGACGGGGACGAAGGGGCCGCTGTGTGCCTGGCCAGGCGCACAGCGGCCTTTTCGTGTCTGCGGTGTGCCGCCCGTCGGCTCAGCCCTGCTGGAACAGCTCCGCGGGCAGCGGTTTGAGGAGGGCGTACAGGTCGTCCGTGATGGGGCGGTCCCAGGCGGCGATGGTCACCAGGACGTTGTCGCTGCGGTCGAACTGCACGCAGGAGATGCGGCCCTCGGAGAGCTTGACGCGGCGCACGATCAGGAGGTTGTCGCCCTGCATCACCGGCACGTCCTCGGTGCCGACGACGGTGATCTCCTCGTCGTTCTCCAGTGCCAGCAGCAGCTGTCCCACCTCGAAGGGGACCTGTCCCTCGGGGACGTCGCGGGCCGGGGAGCCCTCCGGCAGGTTGCCGATGATCATCGCGGGGCCGCGGCCGCCGAACAGGTCGTAACGCAGGAAGACGCCCTGGCAGGTGCCGTCGGGAGCGGGCAGCAGTCCCGCACCGAGGTTGCCGGGCCAGTCGCCCGGGTCCATGGCCAGTACGTCGAAGTCGGGCCCGGCGGGCGTGGCGCTGCGGCGGCGGAGGAACGACATGCCGCCATGGTACGTGGCCCGGCCTGCGAAGTGCCGCCCGGGCGACGACCCGATCGGGCCGGGAGTTTCCTCAGGCCGTCGTCCGGTGCCGTTGGTGGTGGCGGGCCACCCGGGCGCGGTTGCCGCAGGAGGGTTTGCACCACTCCTGGCGTGGGTGGTCCTTGAGGAAGTACCGCACGCAGCGGGGCGCGTGGCAGGCCCGCAGCCGGTCGCGGTCGGGGCTCGCGAGGAACGCGATCACGGCCTGCGCGAGGGCGGACGTCAGATCCTCGCCGCCGTGTACGGGCTGGTGACGGACCTCGGGTCCGGTCCCCTCGGGCCAGTCCAGGTGGGGCACGGTGGGGGTGCGGGCGGCAGCCTCGTTGAGGCGCCGTACGGCTTCGGGTACGGGCAGGAGACGGGCCGCGTCGGCGGGGCTCGGCTCGCCGGGGCGCACGGCGCGGGCGAAGAGGGCGCGGACGGCTGCCCGCAGGTCCAGGACGGCGGCGAACTGCGCGGCGTCGGCGGTGAAACGGCCGGTGTCCGGCAGGACCTCGGGGTGTGCCCGGACCCAGGCGGTCAGGCCCGCCGGTTCGGTGAGGTCGTCGGCGACACCGCCGTTGCCGTCGTGCCGGATGGTGAGGGCCAGGTCCAGGGCGAGCCGGGCGTCCCTGCTGATCGGTTCCCGCATGGGGCTAATGATAGGCCTGCCGGTATCCATTACCCCGGGGTCAGTCCTCCGGCGGTGCCGGCGGGACCACCGCGACGGGGCTCGCGGCGTGCAGCAGGACGGCGTGGGTGACCGAGCCCATCATGCGGGCGGGTGCCAGCAGGTGCCGCCGGTGACGGCCCACGACGACGAGGTCGGCGCCCGGGGATGCCGCCACGAGGTGTCCGGCCGCGTCGCCCGCCGCCGGAACGGTCTCGGCCGTGACGTCGGGGTGCCGTTCGCGGTAGGGGGCGAGGAATCCCTCGGCGAGGACCCGGGTCTCGTCCTCGATGACGTTCTGGTCGACGATCGGAGGGGGCAGTTCGCCGGGCATCATCCAGGGCTGCGCGGGCCACGGATAGGCGGCGACCGCCTGCAGCCGGGCGTCGCGCCGCGCTGCCTCGGCGAAGGCGAACTCGAGCGTGGCCTCGTCGGGGCCGTCCACCTTCAGACCGACCACCACGCGCGAGCCGGGACCGGTCCCCGCCTCGCCGCGGACGTCGCGTCCGGGCCTGGGCACCACCACGACGGGGCACTCGGCATCGCGGGCGGCAGCCATGCCGTTGGAGCCGAGCAGCAGACTGGCGAAGCCGCCGCGGCCCCGGGAGCCGAGAACCAGCAGCTGGGCGGACGAGCCCTGTTCGGGCAGGACGGCGCCGGGGGCGCCCTCCAGGGCGAGGTACTCCGTGTCCGGCCGGGCGGGGAGGCTCTCCACGTGGGCGCGGACCCGGTCGAGCACCGGGTCGTCCCGCGGGTCCGGGGGTCCGGCGGCGAGCACCTCGTGCTGCACCCAGTGGGCGTACTGGCGTACGTGCACCACACGCAGCGGTGCGGAACGCCGGCGGGCCGCGTCGAGGGCCCATTCCAGGGCGCGCAGGCTGTCGTCCGAACCGTCGACCGCCGCGATGACCGGCAGGGTGCTCATGGGTTCCTCGCCTTCCGGGATACGACCGTCCCTCCGGGGCCAGCCTGGCTCAGGCGCGGGCCCGGGGAGGATGTCTCAGGTCGCGTGTCCGGAAATGCGGGCGGAACACCCCCGGATCGGCCGTGGGGTCACGGCCGGTCCGGGACCGTTCCAGGGGTGCCGCGGTCGAGGTCGCGGCCTCGCCTCAGGTGAGGTCGAACTCCCCTTCCCGCGCTCCCGACACGAACGCGCCCCACTCGGCGGGCGTGAAGATCAGGGAGGGGCTCTCCGGGCGGGCACTGTTCCGCATGGCGATGAAGCCCTCGACGAAGGCGATCTGGACATCCCCCCGCCCCCGGCTGCTGGACTGCCACTGTGCGTTGGTGAGGTCCAGCTCCGGCTTGTCCCAGCCCGTGAGCGGGCGCTGCTGGGTGGTGGTCTCGGCCACGTCCGTGCTCCTCCCGATTCGTCGTCCGCGGCCAGCCTAGCGATCGTGTCCCATGGCCGACAGGGCACGTGAGGGGGACCTTTCAGGAGTCCGGGGGCCGGGCTCCCACGAGCCACATGGAGAAGAACTGCGAGCCGCCGCCGTAGGCGTGCCCGAGGACCCTGCGGGCGCCGTCCACCTGGTGTTCCCCGGCCTGTCCGCGCACCTGGAGCGCCGCCTCCGCGAAGCGGATCATGCCGGAGGCGCCGATGGGGTTGGTGGACAGCACGCCGCCCGACATGTTGACGGGCAGGTCCCCGTCCAGCTCGGTCACGCCCGCCTCGGTGAGCTTCCACCCTTCGCCCTCACCGGCGAAGCCCAGGTTCTCCAGCCACATCGGCTCGTACCAGGAGAACGGCACGTAGATCTCGGCGCCGTCGATCTCGCGGCGGGGGTCGGTGATCCCGGCCTGCCGGTAGACGTCGGCCGCGCAGTCCCGGCCGGCCTGCGGGGAGACGAAGTCCTTGCCGGCGAAGAGGGTCGGCTCGCTGCGCATCGCGCCCCCGAGCATCCAGGCGGGCGGCCGCGGGGCCCGGGCGGCTCCGGCGCGGTCGGTGAGGATCATGGCGCAGGCGCCGTCGGAGGAGGGGCAGGTCTCCGAGTAGCGGACCGGGTCCCACAGCA
Organism: Streptomyces afghaniensis; assembly: GCF_044327915.1. Taxonomy (NCBI): domain Bacteria; kingdom Bacillati; phylum Actinomycetota; class Actinomycetes; order Kitasatosporales; family Streptomycetaceae; genus Streptomyces; species Streptomyces afghaniensis. The sequence continues at coordinate 288,843 of NZ_JBIRGJ010000011.1, read as the reverse complement.
TGGGCGAGGCCATGACCTTGTCGAGGGTGAGGTCGTGCTCGTGCAGGTGGGCGTAGGGGTTCTTGAGGGCGTTGCGGCGGTCCTTGTAGGCGACCAGGGCACCGATCGTCTCCGGGGCGCCGCTGCGCCGCATGTAGGCGCGGATGTGCGGGGCGAAGAACCCGCCGGCTCCGGCCAGCAGGGGCTGTTGGAAGGGGATGGGCAGGGACAGGCCCCACATGGCGTTCGACTCGGACTGCTTCTCGAAGGCGAGGGTGAGAACGGTGCCGTGGACGCGGGCCGCGACGAGGTTCGCGGCGACGAGGGCGGTGGATCCGCCGACCGAGCCGGCGGTGTGCACCCGGAGCATGGGTTTGCCGACGGCGCCGAGCGCGTCGGCGAGGTAGAGCTCCGGCATCATGACGCCCTCGAAGAAGTCGGGCGCCTTGCCGATCACGACGGCGTCGATGTCGGCCCAGGTCAGCTCGGCGTCGTCCAGGGCCCGGCGGGCCGCCTCCCGGACGAGTCCCGCGAGGGACACGTCCCGGCGGGCCGCGACGTGCTTGGTCTGGCCGACGCCGACGACGGCCACGGGCTCCTTGCTCATCGGGGCTCCCCTTCGAGTACGGCGACGAGGTTCTGCTGGAGGCAGGGGCCGGAGGTGGCGTGGGCGAGGGCGCGGTCGGACGCGCCGCGGTGGATGCGGGCGGCGGCCTCGCCGATGCGGATGAGACCGGCGGCCATGACCGGGTTGGCGGCGAGGGCGCCGCCGGAGGGGTTGACGACGACGCCGTCGCCGAGGCGGAGCGCCTTGCGCAGGACGATCTCCTGCGCGGTGAAGGGCGCGTGCAGCTCGGCGGTGTCGACGGGCCGTTCGAAGGCGCCGGCCCGTTCGGCGGCCAGACGGGTGGAGGGCGAGTCGGTCAGGTCGCGCACGCCGAGGCCGTGGGCCTCGATGCGGTGGTCGATGCCGCGGATCCAGGCGGGGTGTGCGCACAGGTCACGGGCCCGGTCGCCCGCCGCGAGGATGACGGCGGCGGCGCCGTCGCCGATGGGCGGGCAGTCGCCGGTGCGCAGGGGCCGCACGAGGTAGTCGCCCTGCGGCACGCTGTGGCGCAGTTGGGCGTGGGGGTTGGCCGCCGCGTTCTCCCGGTTGCGGGCGGCGACGGCCGCGAGCGCCGGTTCGTCGGTGTGGCCGGCGTCGATGAGGGCCTGTGCCTGGAGGGCGGCGAGCGCCACGGAGTCGGGCCACAGGGGTGCGACGTAGTACGGATCGAGCTGGCGGGTGAGGACGTCGCGGACCGAGCCGGGCGAGGACTTGCCGTACGCGTAGACCAGGGCGGTGTCGGCGTCACCGGTGAGGAGTTTGGTCCAGGCCTCGTACAGGGCCCAGGCGCCGTCCATCTCGACGTGCGACTCGGAGATGGGCGGCCAGGCGCCGACCCCGTCGAGGGCGAGGGTGAACGAGAAGGCGCGGCCGGCGAGGTAGTCGCTGGAGCCGGAGCAGGTGAAGTCGATGTCGGCGGTCTTCAGGCCGGTCCGGTCGAGGACCTCGTGCAGCACCGGCATGAGCATCTCCACCTCGGAGGACTCGTCGCTGGTGCGCCGGTGGACGGTCTGGGCGAAGGCGACGACGGCGATCTCGCGGCCCCCCGGTGCGCTCGTCACAGCAGCTCCTTGTAGGTGTCGTAGTCCGCGTCCGGTTCGCCCGTGGGCCGGTAGTGGTCGGGATAGCGGCCGCCCTCGGTCCACACGGGCTCGACGCGCAGCCCCATGCGGACCTCGTCGTACGGGATGCCGCCGATGCGCCCGTGCAGGGCGAGGTCCGCGCCGTCGAGGGCGATGTGGGCGTAGACGTAGGGCACCTCGATGTCCAGGTTCTTCGCCTTGATGTTGACGATGCAGAACGTGGTCACTGTGCCGCGCGGCCCCACCTCGACCTGTTCGGATGTGGCCACCCCACATGTGGGGCAGGCACCCCTCGGAGGGACGTACACCTTCCGGCAGGACGGGCAGCGCTCGCCCACGGTCCGTTGGTCGCCGAGTGCGTTGATGTAGGCGGTCTGGGCGCGCCCGGGCGAGTAGGTGTAGTCGAGGCGGGCGGCGGCGACGATCCCGGACACCGGATCCTCGAACTGCCCGGTAGCTCCGGCGAGTTGCGGCGGGTCGCCGTCGTACGGCTCGAAGCAGGCGATGTCCGTGACGGCTCCTGTGCGTTCCGCCGCCCAGCGGATGCGGACGCGCATGCCGGTGCGCACGGCGTCGGGGCCGGGGGCGTCGAGGGCGTGCAGCAGGGCGGTGTCGGCACCGTCGAGGCGGACCAGGGCCCAGGCGAAGGGGGTGGTGAGCGGCTGGCCGCGGCGCGGGGCGTGGTTCCAGGCCCAGGTGGTGACCGTGCCGGTGGGGGCGACCTCGACGAGGTCGCGGATCTCCTCGGCGGTGACGGGGTCGTACTCGACGGGAGGGACGAGGACGCGGCCGTCGCGGGTCTTCACCCCGAGGATCACACGTTCCCGCAGACCGGTCAGGAAGGCACCCTGGACGGGCCCGAGGGAGCGGGTGAAGGGAAACTCGACGACGAGCGGCGCCTTGAGAACTGCGGACATCGAGGGCCCGCCTCCTTCGAATCGGCGTGCACGGGCGCGCCCCCTGAGGGGCGCGGGGAACTGCGCGCTCAGCCACCGACGACCCGCAGCTCTGAACCGGCCAAAGCAGGCGCAGCGCCTACGCGCGCTTGTAGACGGGCGGTCGCTTCTCCGCGAAGGCGCGGGCGCCTTCCTTGGCATCGGCGGTGTCGAAGACCGGCCAGCCGCGGGTGAGTTCGGCCGCGAGACCGTCGGACTCGGTCATCTCGGCGGTCTCGTAGACGGAGGCCTTGACGGCCTCGACGGCCAGCGGGCCGCAGGAGTTGATCCGTTCGGCGATCTCCAGTGCCTTCGCGAGCGCCGTGCCGTCGGGGACGACATGGCCGACCAGGCCGATGGCGGCGGCCTCGCGGGCGCTGTAGGGGCGGCCGGTGAGGAGCATCTCCAGGGCGTGGGTGCGCGGGATCTGGCGTGGCAGCCGAACCGTGGATCCGCCGATGGGGAACAGGCCGCGCCGCACCTCGAACAGGCCGAAGGTCGCGGACTCGCCGGCGACGCGGATGTCGGTGCCCTGGAGCATCTCGGTGCCGCCAGCGACGCAGTAGCCCTCGACGGCCGCGATCACCGGCTTGCGCGGGCGGTGGTGGCGCAGCATCGCCTTCCAGTGCAGGTCGGGGTCGGCCTTGAGCCGGTCGCGGTACTCCTCGCCCGTCATGCCGTTGCCGGCGAGGGCCTTGAGGTCCATGCCCGAGCAGAACGTGCCGCCCGCGCCGGTGAACACGATCGAGCGGACCGAGTCGTCCGCGTCGGCCTCCAGCCAGCCGTCGTGGAGGCCGACGAGCATCGGCAGCGAGAGCGCGTTCCTGGCTTCGGGCCTGTTGAGCGTGAGCACCAGTGTGGCGCCTTCGCGCTGCACGGTGAGGTGTTCCGTCCCACCCATGGCCAACTCCCCTCTCGTGGAACGAGAACAGGTTGCAGTAGTGAGGGAGGCACTTCAAGGGTTTTCTGACAGACAGTCAGATTTCTTCGCGCGAGCCCTTCACAGTTGGACCGCCCTTTGCTCTGATGACCGGCGAACCGTCCGATGCCAGGCACGTCCCGGGGTCAGGAGGAGCGGTGGAGTACAACCTTGCCGACCTGTTCGAGTCGGTCGTCGACGTGGTTCCCGACCGTGAGGCGCTGGTGTACGTCGACCATCCGGGCACGGGCGCGGAGCGCCGCCTGACGTACGCGGAGCTGGACGCTGCGGCCAACCGGGTCGGCCACCATCTGCTCGACAGCGGGATACGGCCCGGCGAGCACCTCGGGCTCCACCTCTACAACGGCGTGGAGTACCTCCAGACGGTGCTGGGCTGCCTGAAGGCGCGGATCGTCCCGGTCAACGTCAACTATCGGTACGTCGAAGAGGAGTTGGTGTACCTCTACCGGGACGCGGATCTGGCGGCGCTGGTCTTCGACGCGGAGTTCACTGACCGGGTGGCGGCCGCGCGACCCCGGGCGGAGAAGCTGCGGCATCTGATCCGGGTGGGTGCACCGGCGCCGGGAAGCGCCGAGGTGCCCTGTGTGGAGTTCCCCCATGTGGACGCCGCGGGGTCGCCCGAGCGCGGCTTCCCGGCCCGCTCGGCCGATGACCAGTTCATCATCTACACCGGCGGTACGACCGGCATGCCCAAGGGCGTGATGTGGCGGCAGGAGGATCTGTTCTTCGCGGGGCTCGGCGGGGGCGCGCCGACCGGTGAACCGGTGAAGAAGCCGGAGGAGCTCGCCGAGCGGGTCGCGGCCGGCGGAGCGGGGATCACCTTCTTCCCCACGGCGCCGCTGATGCACGGCACCTCCACCCTCACGGCGTTCATCGGCTTCAACTTCGGGCAACGGGTGGTGATCCACCGCAAGTTCGTGCCCGAGGAGGTGCTGCGGACCGTGGAGAAGGAGAAGGTCAGCAGCATCTCGCTGGTGGGGGACGCGATGCTGCGGCCGCTCATCGACGCGCTGAGGGGTCCGCTGAGGGACATCGACCGCTCATCGCTGTTCAGTGTGTCGTCGTCCGGCGCGATCATGTCGGACACGGTGCGTCGGCAGTTCCGGGAATTGGTGCCGAACGCCATGCTGCTGAACAACTTCGGCTCGTCGGAGTCCGGTTTCAACGGGACCGCGACCGAGGACTCGGGGCCCGAGCGGGGCTTCCGGGTGCGAGTCCACGCGCGCACGCAGGTGGTGGACCCGGCCACGTACGAACCCGTGTCGCCCGGTGAGGTGGGCAGGGTCGCCCAGTGCGGACACGTACCGCTCGGCTACTACAACGACCCGGCCAAGACCGCCGCCACCTTCTTCGAGAAGGACGGCCGGCGCTGGGTCCTGCTCGGCGACATGGCCACCGTCGACGAGGAGGGTGTGGTCACCGTCCTCGGCCGCGGCTCGCAGTGCATCAACACCGGCGGCGAGAAGGTGTACCCGGAGGAGGTCGAGCAGGCCCTCAAGTCCCACCCGGACGTCTACGACGCGCTGGTGGCCGGGGTGCCCGACCCTCAGTGGGGCCACCATGTGGCGGCGGTGGTGCAGTTACGGAAGGGCGCGGCCCGGCCGTCCCTGGAGGACATCCAGAGCCACTGCCGGGACCGGCTGGCCGGATACAAGATCCCGCGGCAACTGGTGATAACGCAGGCCATCCAGCGGTCGCCGAGCGGCAAGGCGGACTACCGGTGGGCGCGGGAGGTGGCGGTCGCCGCGGACCACTGACGCCATGCCGACCGTGGGCCCCTGCCCCCGGTCGGGGGCACGTCCCCATCCGGGGCGTGCCGCCCGCACCGCCGGAACGTTCTGACCGGCCTGGCTTGCGGCGTACTCTTTTGCGCGCGGTTGACCTTCGTCGTTGAACAGGCGGTGACGGTCGGCCGTACGGAGCATGACGGACCCGGGCCTCACGAACCTGGTCCGCCGCGCCAGCAGCAAGGCCATGTACGGAAGGAACCTCCGCGTGTCGCACCACACGCCGTCTCGTCACCTGCCCGACACCGACGGGGAAGTCGACACCGCCGCGGCCGACCCGGCGGACGACGGCACCGAGCCCGCGGCCGTCACGGAAGAGGCCGCGTCGGCCGAGACGGAGCCCCGGGAACACGGCCGATGGCGCGTATGGCGCGGATGGCGGGAAAGGAATCCACGCGCGTCACACGTGCTGAGCGTCGGCACGACCGTCCTGGCCGGCGCGCTCGTGGTCGTCGCGCTGCTGCTGCCGAACCGGATCGAGCGGATCGAGTTCGGCTCGTTCGTCCGTATCCCCGCCGAGGGGGTGCTGCTCGCGGGTCTGCTGCTCGCGCTGCCGCCGCGGCCCCGGCGGATCATGGCGGTCGTCTCGGGCGTGTTCCTCGGGCTGGTCACGGTCCTGAAGTTCGTCGACATGGGCTTCTACCAGGTGCTGGCCCGGCCCTTCGATCTGGTCCTGGACTGGATCCTGATCGAGAACGCCACGGACTTCCTGAGGGAGACGTTCGGCCGTACCGGACAGGTCCTGGCGGTGACCGGCGTGATCGTGCTGTTCGTCGCGGTGCTGGTCCTCACGACCCTCGCCGTGGTGCGGCTGACGAACCTGATGGTCCGGCACCGTCCCGTCGCCGCCCGGACGACGCTGATCCTCGGCACGGCGTGGATCACCTGCATGACCCTGGGCGTGCAGATCGGCACCGTGCCGATCGCCACCAAGGGCAACGCGGAGTTCCTCGGCAACCGCGTGGAGCAGGTGCGGGCCGGTCTGCAGGACGCTCGGGTCTTCCGGAAGCAGGCCGCCGTGGACGCCTTCGCGAAGACGCCGCCGGACCAGTTGCTCACGGGCCTGCGCGGCAAGGACGTCCTGTTCACCTTCATCGAGAGCTACGGCCGCGTCGCGATCGACGACCCGGCGATGGCGAAGCAGACCGACGCCGTGCTGAAGGAGGGCACCGCTTCGCTCAAGGCGGCCGGGTTCGAGTCGCGCAGCGGCTGGTTGCAGTCGCCGGTGACGGGCGCGGGCAGCTGGTTGGCCCACTCGACCTTCCTGTCCGGTCTGTGGATCAAGAACCAGCAGCGGTACCGCAGCCTGACCACCAGCGACCGCATGACACTGACCAAGTACTTCGGGAAGACGGGCGCCTGGCGGACCGTCGGCATCGTGCCGGGTGTGCGCAGGGCCTGGCCGGAGGGGAAGTACTTCGGCCTGGACCACATCTACGACTCCGAGCACCTCGGCTACCACGGCCCGTACTTCAGCTGGACGCCCGTGCCCGACCAGTTCAGCATGGAGGCCTTCGAGCGTCTGGAGCACGGCAAGAAGGACCGCGAACCGATCATGGCGGAGATCATCCTGGCCTCCAGCCACAACCCCTGGTCCCCCATCGCCCGCATGATCGACTGGGAGGACCTCGGCGACGGTTCGGTGTTCCACCGGATCAAGAAGGAGGGCACCAACCCCACGGAGGTCTGGAAGGACCCGGAGAAGGTGCGCACCGAGTACCGGAAGGCCATCGAGTACTCGATCAGGAGCCTGACCGAGTGGGTCGAGCGCTACGGCGACGACGACACGGTGCTCGTCTTCCTCGGCGACCACCAGCCGGTGCCGACGGTGACCGCCGGGGACACCGGCAAGGACGTGCCGGTCACCATCGTCGCCCACGACAAGAAGGTCCTGGACCGGGTCGCCGACTGGGGCTGGAGCGACGGCCTCAAGCCGGCCCCGGACGCGCCCCGGTGGGGCATGGACAAGTTCCGCGACCGTTTCATGACGGCGTACGGTCCGCAGGGCTGAGGAACTCCGCCACCGCCGCGAGGAACTCCTCGGGCCGTGCCTCGTGCACGAGATGCCCGGCGTCGATGGTGACGCGCCGGGCATCGGGAAGCAGCCCGGCGAGGGCGTCGAGCTGCTCCTGAGGGATCAGGCTGGCCGGCCCGCCACCGATCAGCAGCGTGGGCATGGTGATTCGCACCATGTGGTCCCACCACACGGGATCCGGGGCGTTGCGCTGTGCGTCGGTGGCGAGGATCATCGCCCAGTCGTACGGCAGCTCCCCGCCCGGATGTTCGGCGGGTGGGCGCGGCGGGTCCAGCGGGATGGGCGCGGGTACGTCCTCCAGCACGAGCCGCCGTACGAGCCGCGGGCTGTGCTGGGCGAGCAGGCAGGCGACGGCGCCGCCGAGCGAGTGGCCCACGAGGTCGGCGCGGGCGATGCCGAGCGCGCCGAGAAAGGCGAGCACGTCGTCGCGCATGGCCTCGTAGGCGTATCCGCCGGGCCAGTCGCTGCGGCCGTGCCCGCGCAGGTCGGGGGCGTACACCCGGCGGGGTCCGGCGGCCAGCGCCGGGGCGATCTCCGCCCAGTCGGCACCGTCGGCCCCGCGGGCGTGCAGGAGGACGACGGGCGGCGCGTCCGCCGGCCCCCAGACGCGGTAGGCCTGGGTGATGCCGTTCGCCCGTACGGTGCGCGGTTCGGTGTCCATGCCGGGCACGGTAGCGGGGTGAGGGCCGCGGGCCGGACCCGCTCTGCGGACAGCAGAGGAGGTCAGTTGGTCCCCTCGGTGTCCCGTTCCTGGAAGAAGCGTGCGACGCGTCGCACGAACCACTCCGGGTCGTCCAGCCACGGGTAGTTTCCCGCCCCCGGCTGCACAGCGAACTCGGCCGCCGCGAACGCCTCGGCGGCGCGCCGGGCCAGCCGGGGACGCGGGCCGCCGTCGAGCTCACCGGCGAGGACGAGCACCGGGGCGGTGACGCGGGCGAGCGCGGTCCGGGTCGCGTCCGGGTCGTAGGCGCCGTCCGCCCCGTAGCGGTCCGCCGCGTCGTCGTTGGTCTCCTCCTCCTCGCGGTCCGCGTGGGCCCGGGCGGTGTCGTCCCAACGGCCGTAGAAGAAAGGCAGGAACACGGGGTCGAAGTCACCGGTACCGGACAGCCAGGCCTCGAACGCCGGGAACGCGTCGGCGAACCAGGGTTCCGGCGCGCGCGGCCGGGCCGCCGCCAGCCGGTCCTCGGCCGTCGCCGGCAGGCCCAGTGCCCACGGGGTGGCGGTGATGAGCGCCAGCCGTCCCAGCCGGTCCGGGAACCGGGCCGCGTACAGCAGGGCGAGACTGCCGCCCGCCGAGTGCGCGAGCACGTCCATCCGCTCCAGGCCCAGGTGGCGGCGCAGCGCCTCGACGTCGTCCACGAGCCGGTCGCAGCGGTAGGTCGCGGGATCCTCGGGCACCGCGGACTGTCCCGTGCCGCGCAGATCGAGGAACACCAGCTGCCGGTGGGCGTCGAGTCCGCCCAGGTTCCCGAGGTACGCGGAAGCACGCATCGGCCCACCGGGCAGCACGACCAGCGGCTCCCCCGCACCACGCAGGTGACAGGCGAGCCGGGTCCCGTCCGGGGCGGTGAAGATCTGCACGGCGTCGATCCTCACGCTCTCCGGGTCTTCGGCACAACAGGTTTCGCGAAGGGGCGGCGCGGCGTCACGCGTCCGGGGCCGCGAGTCCCGGCCCGCCCCCGAGGCTCTTCCTGAGCTCCCGCTTGAGGATCTTCCCGCTGGCGTTGCGCGGGAGGCTCTCCACGAACACCACCCGCTTCGGCGCCTTGAAGGGGGTCAGCTTCTCGCGGGTGTGGGCGACGAGTTCGGCCTCGGTGACCTCGCCGCGTGGGACGACGACGGCCGTGACGGCCTCGATCCAGCGTTCGTCGGGCAGCCCCACGACCGCGGCCTCGGCGACCTGGGGATGGGTGTAGAGGGCGTCCTCGACCTGGCGTGAGGCGACCAGGACGCCACCGGAGTTGATGACGTCCTTCACCCGGTCGACGATCGTGTAGTAGCCGTGCGTGTCCCGTACGGCGAGGTCGCCGGAGCGGAACCAGCCGTCGCGGAAGGCCTCGGCGGTCTCCTCGGGCTTGTCCCAGTAGCCCTCGCACAGTTGCGGAGAGCGGTAGACGATCTCGCCGGGGGTGCCGTCCGGTACGTCCTTGCCCTCCTCGTCGACCACACGCGCGTCGACGAACAGCACCGGACGGCCGCAGGAGTCCATGCGCCCCTTGTGTTCGCCGGGGGCGAGGACGGTGGCCAGGGGGCCGATCTCGCTCTGTCCGAAGCAGTTGTAGAAGGCCAGTTCCGGCAGGCGTTCCCGCAGCCGTTCCAGTACCGGGACCGGCATGATCGACGCCCCGTAGTACGCCTTGCGCAGGCCGCTCAGGTCGCGGGTGGCGAAGTCGGGGCGGTTGGACAGGGCGATCCAGACGGTGGGCGGGGCGAACAGGCTGTCCACGCGGCCCGCTTCGACGAGGTCGAAGAGCCGGTCGCCGTCGGGTGCGTCGAGGATGATGTTCGTCGCGCCGACCGCGAGGTAGGGCAGCAGGAAGACGTGCATCTGCGCCGAGTGGTAGAGAGGCAGCGAGTGCGCGGGACGGTCGCCCGCACTGAGGTCAAGGGCGGTGATCGCGCTCAGGTACTCGTGCACCAGGGCCCGGTGCGTCATCATCGCGCCCTTGGGCAGGGCGGTCGTCCCGGAGGTGTACAGCAGTTGCACGAGGTCCTCGGTGCGCGGCTCGGGGCCGTCGTACGGGGGCGCCCCGGTGAGCCGGGCGAGGAGTGAGTCGTCCGCGTCGCGCAGGGGCAACGTCCGCACGCCGTCGGGGAGTTGTCCGGTGAGGGCCGGGTCGGCGAGGACCAGGGAGCTGCCGGACTGGGCGACGATGTACGCGAGGTCGTCGCCGGTCAGGTTCTGGTTGACGGGTACGTGCACCAGGCCCGCACGGGCGCAGGCCAGGAAGGCGATCAGGTAGGCGTCGGAGTTGTGGCCGTACGCGCCCACCCGGTCGCCCGGGGACAGCCCCTGGCCGAGGAGGACGCTCGCCGCGTGCGAGACGGCGGTGTCCAGTTCGTCGTACGTCCAGATGCGGTCGCCGTACTCCACCGCGACGCGCGCCGGGGTGCGCCGGGCGCTGCGTCGCAGGACTCCGTCGACCGTGCTGCCGTGTCCGGGCGTCGTCATGACACCTGATCCTCGGTTCAGCGCCGGGCGAGGTCAAGGACCGCACGATGCGCAGCCGCCTGGGACGACTCCACGGCCCTGTTCACGGCCGCGTCCGCGTTACCCGCGGCCGCCGCCTCTGGCCCGGCTCCGGCACGGACCGTGGGTGAGGGGTGTCGCTCCCGGTGGGGCGGCGCCCCCGTTGGTCGCGTCACGCACGGCCGGCCCGGGGCCCGTACATCAGCCGGCGCAGCACCGCTTCGGCGGGGCCCCGACGGCCGGCCCGTTCCAGGGCGTACGCCCCGGCCACGGTGACCAGCCAGACGGCGATCGCGACGAGTGCCATGGTCGTGCTGCCCAGGTGCGCGCCGAGGCCGAGTCCCCAGGCGGCCAGGACCGGGGCGAAGAGCAGCGAGTGGGCGAGGTAGCAGGACAGGGACCGTTTGCCGACGGAGGCCACCGCCGTCACGACCGTGGCGCCGCGGCGGGGCTTGCGGGTGGTCCACCAGTGCGCGAAGAGGGCGACGGCCGCGACATAGCCGAGGCCCGCGGCGTTTCCGGTGATGTCGCGAAGGGCCGTGAGCGCTCCGGATTCGCTCTGCATGTCGTCCGGCACGTGCAGGACACCGATGTGGGCGAGGGCGGCGGGCAGCGCGCCGAGCCAGCCGGCCGCGATGCCGATGACCGCCGTGGGGAGAAGCAGTGTGCGGTGGCGGCCCGGTTCCTCCAGGATGCGGCGGCGCGCGGCCCAGAAGCCGAGCAGGAAGAGGATGTACCCGCCGCTGACGAGAGTCAGCGGTGCGGCGGCGAAGGTGATGAACAGGCCGGTCTGGAGTCGGGTGCCCGCCGCGGTGAGCCAGTTCTCCTCGTCCGATGCGTACGCCTTGAAGCCGGCCTCGGCGTCCGCATCGCCCAGCGTGCCCAGCTCACCCTGGAGCAGCGCGGCGATGACGGGCCCCGCCGTGACGAGCGCCATCAAGGCGACTCCGATCCAGATCCACCACGTCAGCGCGCGGTCGCCGCGCCGCAGGAAGGCCAGGCCCAGGACGAGGCTCAGCACTCCGTAGAAGCCGAGGATGTCCCCGGCCATCAGCAGGGTGGCGTGGGCCAGGCCGATGACGATCAGCCAGAGGCTGCGCCTGCGCAGGACCTTCGCGGCGTCGCGCCCGTCGGTGCCGGCGGCGGTCTGGCGGAGGTAGAGCTGCATCATGCCGTAGCCGAAGAGGAAGGCGAAGAGCGGGTAGATCCGCAGGTCGAGCACCATGATCATGGTGAACTGCACGGCGTGGTCCAGCCACGAGCCGTCCACGGGCTGCCATCCGGAGGGCCCCCGCCGGGCGGCCCACAGGTGGAAGGCGGTGTTGGACAGCACGATGGCCAGCAGCATGATGCCGCGGGCGAGATCGGGGGCGAGTGCCCGTTCGCCCGGCCGTACGCCCCCACGCCGCAGCGGTCCCTCTTCGGTCGCGATCGTCATGGCTTCACGCTAGGAAGGCGGGGTGCGGACGGACATCGGCCGGAGGGCGAGCGGGCGCCGACCAAAGGATGACGCCCGGGCCCGTCGGCGCGACCAAAGCCGCAGCGCCTCCTCACACCGGCCGGGTCCGGCCCTCCCAGTACGGCTCCCGCAGGCGTCGCTTGTACAGCTTGCCGTTGGGGTCGCGGGGCATCTCGGTGATGAAGTCGACGCTCCTGGGCCGCTTGTAGCCGGCGAGCCGGTGCGCGCAGTGGTCGAGGAGGTCGGCGGCGAGGGCGGGTCCGGGCCGGTGTCCGGGGGCCGGTTCGACGACGGCCTTGACCTCCTCGCCCCAGTCGTCGTGCGGGATGCCGAAGACGGCGGCGTCCGCGACGGCGGGGTGGGCGAGCAGGGCCGACTCGATCTCGGCCGGGTAGATGTTGACGCCGCCGGAGATGATCAGGTCGATCTTGCGGTCGCGCAGGAAGAGGTAACCGTCCTCGTCGAGGTGGCCGAGGTCGCCGACGGTGAAGAAGTCGCCGATGCGGTTCTTGCGGGTCTTGGCCTCGTCCTTGTGGTAGGAGAAGCCGCCGGTGTTCATCTTCATGTAGACGGTGCCGAGTTCGCCGGGCGGCAGCCGGTTGCCGTCGTCGTCGAAGATCGCGAGTTCGCTGATGGGCCAGGCCTTGCCGACGGTGCCGGGTTTCTTCAGCCAGTCCTCGGCGGTGGCGAAGGCGCCGCCGCCCTCGCTGGCCGCGTAGTACTCCTCGACGCAGGGGCCCCACCAGTCGAGCATGGCCCGTTTCACGTGGTCGGGGCAGGGCGCGGCGCCGTGGATGGCGTGCCGCATGGAGGAGGCGTCGTAGCGGTCCTTCACCTCGTCGGGCAGGGCCAGCAGCCGGTGGAACTGGGTGGGGACCATGTGGGTGTGGGTGCAGCGGTGGGCGTCGATGAGGCGGAGCATCTCCTCGGGGGTCCACTTGTCCATCAGGACCAGCCGGTGGCCGATGTGCAGGGACGCGCCCGCGAACTGGAGGACGGCCGTGTGGTACAGCGGCGAGCACACCAGGTGGACGTTGTCGTCGAACGGCCGGATGCCGAAGATGCCGAGGAAGCCGCCGAGGTAGGCCTCCTCCGGAGGTTTGCCGGGCAGCGGGCGGCGGATGCCACGGGGGCGGCCGGTGGTGCCCGAGGTGTAGTTCATGACCCAGCCGAGGGTGCGGCCGTCGGGTGCCGTCTCGGGCTGTCCGTCGAGGAGTTCGGCGTACGGGCGGAAGCCCTCGACCGGGCCGACGGCGTACCGGTGCGTGGCCGGGAGGCCTGCTTCGTCGGCGGCGTGGCGTGCCGCGTCGGCGAAGCGTTCGTGGGCGAGGAGGACCTTGGCGCCCGAGTCGGAGACGATCCAGGCGATCTCCGGTCCGACCAGGTGGTGGTTGACGGGGACGAGGTAGAACCCGGCCTGGCTGGCGGCGAGGTACGCGGTGAGGAACTCGACGCCGTTGGGCAGGACCACCGCGAAGGTGTCGCCCTGTTCCAGCCCGGCCGCGCGCAGGCCGTGGACGAGCCGGTTGGCGGCGGCGTGCAGGCGTCCGGCGGTCCACTCCTCGCCGTCGGGGGCGGCCAGGACCGGGCGGTCGGGGTCGGCGGTGGCCTGGGCCCAGAAGCCCGCGGGAACACTGGTGCTCACTGGCCGCTCCTTCCGGCGATGCGGTTGATGCGGTCCACGGCCTGTTCGAAGCCGCGGGTGAGGTCGTCGAAGAGGGCCTGGACGCTGCGTTCGCTGTTCATCCGGCCGACGATCTGCCCGACCGGGGTGCCGAGCAGCGGGTCGACCTCGTACTTCTGGATGCGCGAGACGGCCTCGGCGACCAGCAGGCCCTGCAGCGGCATGGGCAGCGGGCCGGGCCCGGCCGGGTCGTCCCAGGCGTCGGTCCACTCGGTGCGCAACTGCCGTGCGGGCTTGCCGGTCAGCGCGCGGGAGCGGACGGTGTCTCCGGAGCCGGCCGCGAGCAGCTTGCGGGTGAGGGCGGGCGAGTGGAGGTCCGCTTCTGTGGTGGTCAGCCATATGGAGCCCAGCCACACGCCCTGGGCGCCGAGGGTGAGAGCGGCAGCCACCTGCTGTCCGCTGCCGATGCCGCCGGCGGCCAGCACGGGCAGCGGGGCGACGGCGTCGACGACCTCGGGGGTGAGCACCATGGAGGCGATATCGCCCGTGTGGCCGCCGGCCTCGTAGCCCTGGGCCACGACGATGTCGATCCCGGCGTCCTGGTGCTTGCGGGCGTGCCGGGCGCTGCCCGCGAGGGCGGCGACGAGGACGTCCCGGTCGTGGGCGCGGGCGATGACGTCGGCGGGCGGGGAGCCGAGGGCGTTGGCGAGGAGCCGGATCGGGTAGTCGAAGGCGACGTCGAGCTGGCTGCGGGCGACCTGCTCCATCCAGCCGGTGATGCGCCAGCCGGACGCCTCGCCCTCGGCGAGCTCGGGAACGCCGTGTTTGGCAAGGGTGTCCCGGACGAACTGCCGGTGTCCCTCGGGGATCATCGCCTCGACATCCGCCTCGGTGACGCCCTCGACCTTCTTGGCCGGCATGACGACGTCCAGACCGTACGGCCGGCCGTCCACATGCGCCTCGATCCAGTCCAGGTCGCGTTTGAGCTCGTCGGGGGCGGTGTAACGGACCGCGCCGAGCACCCCGAAGCCGCCGGCCCGGCTGATGGCCGCGGCGACGGCGGGGAACGGCGTGAAGCCGAAGACGGCGTGCTCGACTCCCAGTTTCTGGCTCAGCTCCGTCTGCATGGGCGCAGGATGCCGGAGTCCTCCGGAGGACGGAAGAGGTTTTCTGATGCTCCGTCAGATCCTTTCGGCCGATTCATGGCGGCGCGCGGCGGACATACTTCCGTGGACACCCGAGGCGGCTGGGACGAAGGGGCGTGCTGTGACCGAGGGAGCGGCGGACAGAGCGGCGAGCGGTCGACCGACCCGGCGTCAACTGAACCGGGGAGCGATGGCACTGGGCGGTGCGCTCGCCCTGGCCTCCTTACCGGCGGGCCCCGCCCGGGCCGCCCCGGCGGCCGGCCCGCGCCCCACGCTGCGGCACGGCCCGGCCGCCCGCGCCGGGCTGCTCCCCTCCCATCTGCGTCGGCTCGTCACCGACGCCGAGGCCTTCCTCGGCCCCTCCCCCAAGCACCCCTGGTACGCGGGCGCCGTCCTGCTCGCCGGACGGGGCGGCACCGTCGCCCTGCACCGGCCCATCGGCATGGCGGTGCGCTACCGGGGCTACGACGAGAAGACCGACACCGGCGTGGAGTTCCCGGCCGACGAGCAGATCCCCATGGCCGAGGACACCGTCTTCGACCTGGCGTCGGTGTCGAAGCTGTTCACCTCGATCCTGGCCGTGCAGCAGATGGAGCGGGGCGGGCTGGAGCTGGAGGCGACGGTCGCCTCCTACCTGCCGGACTTCGCACGCGCGGGCAAGCAGGACATCACGATCCGTCAGCTCCTCACGCACACCTCCGGCTTTCGCGCGTGGATCCCGCTGTACAGCGTGCCGACGTACGAGGAGAAGCTTCAGCTCATCTGGAACGAGGCGCCGGTCAGCGCGCCGGGCACGGCGTATCTGTACTCGGACCTGAACCTCATCTCGCTCCAGCTCGTGCTGGAGCGGATCACGGGCCGTTCCCTCGACGTCCTCCTGCGCGAGGAGATCACGGCGCCGCTCGGTCTGCGCCGCACCCGCTACAACCCGCCCGCCTCCTGGCGGCCGAGGATCGCGGCCACGGAGGACGCGCGTGCCCCGTGGTCCGGGCTCGACCGGGGCCTGGTGTGGGGCGAGGTGCACGACGAGAACGCCTTCAGCCTGGGCGGGGTCGCGGGCCACGCCGGCGTGTTCTCCGACGCGTGGGACCTCGCGGTCCTCGGCCGTACGCTGCTCAACGGCGGCGTGTACGGGCGGGCGCGGATCCTGACGCCCCAGTCGGTGGAGCTGATGTTCACCGACTTCAACACCGCGTTCCCCGGGGACGAGCACGGTCTCGGCTTCGAGCTCTACCAGCACTGGTACATGGGCGCGATGGCCACGCCGCGCAGTGCCGGGCACACCGGCTTCACGGGCACCTCGCTGGTGCTCGACCCGACGACCGACTCGTTTCTCGTCGTCCTGGGCAACTCGGTGCATCCGGTGCGGAGTTGGCGATCCGGGTCGGCTCCCCGGGTGGCCGCCGCGAACCAGTTGGCGCGGGCCGTACCGGTCCGGCCGGTGCGAGGGCGCAGGGCCTGGTTCTCCGGGATGGCGGTCTCCGCCACGGCGACGCTCACCCTCCCCGCGCTCGACACGTCGTCCGGCCGGGCGCGGCTGCGCTGCGCGCTGTGGTGGGACACCGAGCCCAAGGCCGACGTCCTGGACCTGGAGGCCACGACCGACGGCGGCACGACCTGGCAGCCGGTGCCCTTCACGACGTCCCGCCGGGGCCAGGACCCCCGGCCGCACCCGTCGGGCTCGGTCACGGGCTGGTCCGGGCGCGTCTGGCACGGGCTCACCGCCGGCCTTCCCGCCGCGCCCCGGCTCACCCTGCGGTGGCGGTACGCGACGGACCGGCTGTACGTCGGCCGCGGGGCCTACGTGGACGGGCTGCGCGTGGACGCGGCAGACGGCGTCCTCTTCGACGAGGCGCGCCCGGCGGACGCGTCGCGCATCGAAGCGGTGGGATGGTCGCCGTCGGCCGACTGAGACGGTGGGGTCACTGGTTGAAGACGGCCTTCTGCACCTCGTTGGGGCCGTCGAAGCGGTCCTCCTTCAGGCCGTCGAGAGTGCTGACGACCTTCTCGTCCGCGTGATTGCTGCGGGCACGCTCCACCAGGTGCTGCTTGTCCGTGGGGTAGTCCATGCCCTTGAGGGCCTTCTGGAGGTCGGTCGGGCTGAGCTCGGCCATGAGAGCCTCCCGGGGGTGGTGCGACCGTCCGCGCGGGGCGGCCGGCTGGTACGGATACCTTCGTCCTGTCGGAGTGCCCCTCGATGGAGCAGTGATTCAGTCGTTCCGGCCTTCCAGCACCGCCATCGCCGCATTGTGGCCGGGCACCCCGCTCACCCCGCCCCCGCGTACCGCGCCGGCCCCGCACAGCAGCACGTTCGCGTGCCGGGTCTCCACGCCCCAGCGGCCGGTGCCCTCCTGGGTGTGGGGCCAGCTCAGCTCGCGGTGGAAGATGTTGCCGCCGGGCAGCCCCAGGTCCCGCTCCAGGTCGAGGGGGGTCCGGGCCTCGATGCAGGGCCGTCCGTCCGCGTCGGTGGCCAGGCAGTCGGCGAGGGGTTCGGCCAGGTGGGCGTCGAGCTGGGCGAGTGTCGCCTTCAGCAGCTCCTCGCGTACGGCGTCGTTGTCCCGCTCGAACAGGCGGGCCGGGGTGTGCAGGCCGAAGAGGGTGAGCGTCTGGTAGCCCTGGTCGGCCAGGTCCGGGCCGAGGATGGTCGGGTCGGTGAGCGAGTGGCAGTAGATCTCGGAGGGCGGCGCGGCCGGGAGGTCACCGGCGGCGGCCTGGGCGTGGGCGGTGGCCAGCTGCTCGTAGCCCTCGGCGATGTGGAAGGTGCCGGCGAACGCCTCGCGTGGGTCCACGGCGCTGTCGCGCAGCCGCGGCAGCCGCTGGAGCAGCATGTTCACCTTGAGCTGGGCGCCCTCGGCGGGGGCCGGGGGTGTGTCGCCGGTGAGCTCTGCCAGGGCCTGTGGGGAGGCGTTCACCAGGACGTGCCGGGCGGCCACGGTGCCCTCGCCGTCGGCGGTGCGGTAGGTGACCTCGGCCTCCTGGCCGTCCGTGGCGATGCGCAGCGCCTCGTGGCCGGTGGCGAGGACCGCGCCCGCGGCGCGTGCCGTGTCGGCCAGGGCGTCGGTGAGGGCGCCCATGCCGCCGACCGGCACGTCCCAGTCGCCGGTGCCGCCGCCGATCACGTGGTAGAGGAAGCAGCGGTTCTGCTTCAGCGACGGGTCGTGGGCGTCGGCGAAGGTGCCGATGAGCGCGTCGGTGAGGACCACGCCGCGCACCAGGTCGTCCGTGAAGCGCTCCTCGACGGCGGCCCCGATCGGCTCCTCGAACAGGATCCGCCAGGCCTCCTCGTCGTCGAGGCGGCGGCGCAGTTCCTCGCGCGTGGGCAGCGGCTCGGTGAGGGTCGGGAAGATCCGCTGGGCGACGCGGCCGGTCATGCCGTAGAACTCCTGCCAGGCCCGGTACTCGCGGTCGGAGCCGGTGAGCCGGGCGAACGCCTCCCTGGTCCGCCGTTCGCCGCCGCCGACGAGGAGGCCGGTGGGGCGGCCGTCGCGTTCGACCGGCGTGTAGGAGGAAATGGTCCGGGTGCGCACCCGGAAGTCCAGGTCCAGGTCCCGCACGATCTTCTTCGGCAACAGGCTGACCAGGTACGAGTAGCGCGACAGCCGGGCGTCGACCCCGGCGAAGGGCCGGGTGGACACCGCCGCGCCGCCGGTGTGGTCCAGCCGCTCCAGCACCAGCACGGAACGGCCGGCCCGGGCCAGGTAGGCGGCGGCGACCAGGCCGTTGTGGCCGCCGCCGACAATGACGGCGTCGTACGTCCGGTGTGCGCGGGGTCCCTGGGGTGCGGTCATGGTTCTTCGTAACACGGGGTGATCCGGGTCGGCCAGACGACGGCGACCGGGCGTCTCGACAGCGCGGCACGGCTCGGCTGCCGGCTGCGCACGGTCGCCCCCGGTACATCGTGCGCGTCACTGCCCGGCCCACGCGCGCTGCCCGCGTACGACCGCGACCCGGCACGCCACGCCACGCCGGCACCGCCCGGCCGACGCCCGCTCCCCACCCACGGCCACCCACCGGCACAGTGGATCGCCTCACCCCCCGGCCGACGCCCGCTGCCCCCGCAGGGCCGCCACCCTCCTGTACAGCGCCACGGCCTCGTCGCTCCGGCCCAACTGCTGGAGGCAGTGCGCCTCGTCGTTGCGGCTGGCGAGGGTGTCGGGGTGGTCCGCGCCGAGGACGCGTTCGCGGGCGGCGGCCACCCGGCGGTACTCGGTGAGCGCGTCGGCCCAGCGGCCCAGCCAGCCCAGGCCGACGGCGACCTCGCGGCGGCTGACCAGGGTGTCCGGGTGGTCTGGGCCGAGAACCCGCTCGCGGGCGGCGCTCACGTCGCGGGACTCGGCGAGGGCCTCCTCCCAGCGGCCGAGCCGGCCGAGGTTGACGCAGCGGCCGTGGCGGGCGCGCAGGGTCTCGGGATGGGTGGGGCCCTGGGCCCGGGTGCGATCGTCGGCCAGGGCGCTGTAGAGGTCGAGGGCCTCCGCGCTGCGGCCGAGGCGGCCCAGGCTGATGCCGATCTCGTGCCGGGCGGCGAGTGTGTCGGGGTGGTCGGGGCCGAGGGCACGGCCGCGGGCCTCGGCGACCTCGCGGTACGTCTCCAGGGCCTCGGCCCAGCGGCCGAGCTGGCCGAGCGCGTAGGCGACCTCGTAGCGGGTGACCAGGGTGTCGGGGTGGTCGGGGCCGAGCACCCGGGCACGGGCGGCGGCCACCTCGCGGGCCATGCGGTGGGAGTCCTCCAGGCGGCCGAGGCGGCTGAGGTTGAAGGCGAGGTTGTGCCGGCAGCGCAGGGTGTCCGGGTGGTCGGGCCCCATGGTGCTCTCCCGGTCGGTCAGCACGGAGGTGTACACCCGGTGCGCGTCGAAGGGGCGGCCGAGCTGGCCGAGCACGTAGGCCATCTCCTGGCGGGCCGCGAGCGTGTCGGGGTGGTCGGCGCCGAGGATGCGGATCCTGGCCTCGGTGACGTGCTTGTACGCGCGCAGGGCGTCCTGGGCGCGGCCGGTGCGGCTGAGGGTGAAGGCGACCTCGTAGCGGCTGGCGAGGGTGTCCGGGTGGTCGGGGCCGAGGAGGTGCTCGCGTTCGGCGGCGACCGCCCGGTGCACCTCGCCGGCCTCCGCCCAGCGGCCGAGCCTGCCGAGGCTCAGGCCCGCGTTGTGCCGGCCGGCCAGGGCGGTCAGGATCTCCGGGGGCGGGGCGGGCCGCTCCTCGGGGACGGGTTCCTCGACGGGGCCGGTGGCGGGCCGCGCGATCCACTCGCCGGACAGTCCGGCCGCCGGGTCCGGCGGTGTGGTGCGCAGTCCCGCGCCGGCCGCCTTGTGGCCGGTGGTCATGCCGTGCGTCCAGGACGGCAGCCGGCCCGCGGGCGCCAGCGCGTCGGGAGCGGGCCGGGCCGCCACGACGGTCGGCACGTAGGCGGGCGCGGCCCGGTGCGCGCTGATCCGGCGGGCCAGCTCACGTGCGTCACCGGGGCGTTCACCGGGCTCCTTGGCGAGCAGGTCCAGGATGACCCGCTCCAGGTATCCGGGCAGTTCCGGGCGGTGCTCGCGCGGTGGGCGGGGCGGGGTGTCACGGTGGCCGACGAGGATCGCCCAGGCGTCGTCGAGGTCGAACGGCGGTACGCCGGTGGCGATCTCGTACAGCACGCAGCCGAACGAGTACAGGTCGCTGCGCTGGTCGACCTCGGTGCCCCCGATCTGCTCCGGGGACATGTAGTGCGGGGTGCCCATGGCTATGCCGGTGCCGGTCAGCCGGGAGGTGAAGCCGATGTCGTGGCCGAGCCGGGCGATGCCGAAGTCGCAGATCTTCACCGTGCCGTCGCCGATCCGCACGATGTTGGCGGGCTTCAGATCACGGTGCACGATGCCCTGTTCGTGGCAGTAGGCGAGGGCGGCGGCGACCTGTTCGGCGATCTCCACGACGTCCGCGACCGGCAGCGGGTGCTGTTTGTTGTCCTCCAGGAGCTGGCTGAGGTTGCGGCCGTCCAGCAGCTCCATGACGAGGTAGAGGACGCCCTCGGACTCGCCGAAGTCGTGCACGACGGTGATGCCGCGGTGCTGCAGCGCGGCGGCCACCCGGGCCTCACGGCGGAACCGCTCCCGCAGCACGCGGGTGAACGCGTGGTCGTGGTTCGGGCCCAGCGGTTTGAGGCACTTGACCGCGACGTGCCGGCCCAGGGACTCGTCCCGCGCCCGCCACACCTCGCCCATGCCGCCCCGCCCGATCCGGTCGAGCAGCCGGTACCGGCCGTGAATGAGCCTGGTCTCCCCCATTTCGCGCGACGCTCCCCCCGGTAGCTGTTCGCCCGCCCCTCCCCTGGCCCACCCAGTATGGCGGCCTATCGTCCAAGTTTGTACGGCGCCGGGCGCGCGTGAGGGCCGAGCCTCGCCATGGCGCGCAGGATGTGTTTGGGCGGGAGTTGCCACCGCACACGTGCGGGAACGCGGCGCAGCAGGAGGCCGGTGAGACGCAGTTGCCGGGTGACGGTGGCGGGTGCGGGGGCCGGTCTGCCGTACAACTCGTGGGCGTACGGAGGCAGAGAGGCGTACGCCAGTTGTGCCACGCGCCGCCACAGCACCTCGCGCAACGGTACGAGAAGGGGATGCGTCGGCGGGCGGAGCAGGAAGTCGTCCACGTCGCGAGCCTCGGGCCCGGCGGCCAGTTCGGGGCGCACCTTCTCGAAGTACGCCGCCAGTTCGGCCCGGTCGGCGGGCACGGTGCCGGGGTCGAGGCCCACCAGGCGTGCGCTTTCCCGGTGTTCGGCGACGTAGCGGTCGGCCTCGGCGTCAGTGAGCCGGAATCCGGACCTGCGCAGGACGTCCAGATAGGAGTCGATCTCGGCGCAGTGCACCCAGAGGAGCAGACCGGGTTCGTCGACGCCGTAGCGTTCACCGGTGTCCGGGTCGGTCGCGGTCAGCATGCTGTGGATCTTCCGGACGCGGGCGCCCGCCCGCTCGGCGGCCTCGGTGGTGCCGTAGGTCGTCGTGCCGACGAAGTTCGCGGTGCGCATCAGGCGGCCCCAGGCGTCACGCCGGAAGTCCGAGTTCTGCATGACGCCGCGTACCGCGCGGGGGTGCAGGGCCTGCAGGTAGAGCGCCCGGACGCCGGCGATCCACATCATCGGGTCGCCGTGCAGCTGCCAGGTCACCGAGCCGGGTCCGAACAGCCCGGGGTCCGCGCCGGTCATGCGACTCACCTCCGCCCGGCGCCCACGATGGCACAGCTCGAACAGCCGGTCGATACCGCCGTCTTCACCCTCACGCTGTCCGGTTGTTGAGATTTCACCCACCCGGTACGCGGTTTGGTAAGCCTCCCCTTATATGCTGTCGCCGCCGATCAAGCCTTCGGGCCCTGCGGCATGCCCGGCCCCCGCACGACAGGACTGACATGCGCACCACCTCCCGCGGCCTCATAGCGGCGTTCACTCTCACCCCTCTGCTGGCCGGCTGCTTCGCCCCGAGCGAGAGCGGCGGCGGCACGGGGGCCGGAGCGGGATCGGGCGGGCGGCTGCGGGTCGCGCTGGCAGTGCCGCCGGTACAGGCGCTCTCCCCGTACAGCAACGACGCCACCGTGCTGAGCAAGCTGTCCGTCGCCGAGGGCCTCACCGCCCTGGACAAGAACGGCACGGCCAAGCCCGCGCTGGCGAAGTCCTGGAAGCAGGACGACGACACCACCTGGACCTTCGAGCTGCGCAAGGCCGAGTTCCAGGACGGCACCGAGTTCACCGCCCAGTCCGTCGTCAACGCGCTCGACCACGCGAGCGCGGCCAAGCCCAAGCCCCGCGTGCTGAGCGACGTGGCCCTCACCGCCAAGGCCGAGGACGCCGACACCGTCACCCTCACCACCAAGTCGCCCGACCCGGTGCTGCCGCTGCGGCTGGCCAGTCCCGCGCTGGCGATCCTGTCGGCGAAGGCGTACGCCAAGGACGGCGCCGTCAGCCCGGTCGGCACCGGCACCGGCCCGTTCCGGATCACCCGGCTCAGCGGCAAGACCAAGGCGACGCTCGACCGCTTCGACGGCTACTGGGGCGGCAAGGCGAAGGCGCCCGGCATCGACGTGAGCTGGATCGCGGACGGCACCGCCCGCGCCAACGCGCTGCGCAGCGGCGAGGTCGACGTCGCCGAGTGGATCCCCACCGCCCAGGCGAAGCTGCTCGACAAGGACACGCGGCACGAGGTGCCCTCGGTGCGCACCGACAGCCTGATCCTCAACACCGGCAGCGGCCTGTTCACCGACGCCGGTCTGCGCGCGGCCGCCCGGCAGGCCCTCGACGGCTCCTCCCTCGTCGGCTCCGTCTTCGGCGGCTACGCCGACCCGGCGCAGGGCCTGTTCGGACCCGCCGTCCCCTGGGCCGCCGGCAAGCGCGTGGAGGTGACCGGCCGTGCCAAGGCGGCGACCACCGCGCAGGTGAAGACCGAGACCAAGGGCAGGACCCTGCGTCTGGCCACCTACACCAACCGGGCCGAGCTCCCCGAGGCCGCGACCGTGCTCCAGCAGCAGTTGGAGAAGGCCGGGTTCACCGTGAAGCAGGACGTGCGCGAGTACACGCAGATGGAGGCCGACCTGCTCGCCGGGAAGTACGACGCCCTCGTCTTCTCCCGGGTGACGCTCCTCGACACCGGTGACGCGGTCGACTACCTCGCGAGCGACTTCACCAGCGAGGGCGTCTACAACATCGCCGGACTGAAGGACGCCGCGGTGGACAAGGCCATCCGGGCCGCCGCCGCGGAGCGCGACACGCAGCGCCGCCAGGAGAAGATCATGCGGGCGGAGGCGGCGATCCTGCGCACCGACGCGGTGGTGCCGCTGGTCCACGAGCAGGCGGTGCAAGGCATCGCCACCGGTGTCAAGGGCGTGCTCCTCGACCCGCGCGAGCGCTCTCTCGTCGACGTCGACACGCACGTCGGATAGCGCATGAGCGTCGCCCACGCCCCCGCCGCCCGCCCGTCCCTGTGGCCGGCGGCGGCCGGCCGTGTGCTGGCCGGAGCCGTACTGCTCGGTGCGGTGGCCCTGCTGCCGTGGCTGACCGGCGCGGACCCGGCCCGCACGGTGCTGCGCGCCCGCTCCGCCGACCAGAACCCGACAGCCGCGGAACTGGCGACCGTACGGGAGCAGTTGGGCCTGGACGAAGGGCCGTTCGCGCATCTCGCGCACTGGCTGGGCGGCCTGCTCCGCGCGGACGCGGGCGTCTCGTGGGTCTCCGGCGCACCGGTCATGCCGCAGGTGGTGACCGCCCTGTCGGTCTCCCTGACGCTGATGCTGGGTGCGCTCGTGGTGACCGCCCTGGTCGCCGCGCTGGTGTGTGCCCGCACCGTGTTCCTCGGCTCCCGGCGCCGGCTGCGGCAGGACCGGACGGGCACCACGGCCGCCGTGCTGGCCGCGCTGCCGAAGTTCCTGCTCGCCTCGGTGCTGGCCACGGTGTGCGGGGTCGGGTGGGGGTGGTTCCCGTCCAGCGGCTGGGAGGGGCCGCAGTCGATGGTGCTGCCCTCGCTCGCCCTCGGCATCCCCTCGGGCGCGATGCTCGGCGGGCTGCTCGACCAGGCGCTGCCCGCCGCCTTCCACGAACCGTGGGCGCGCACGGCGTACGCCGTCGGGCTCCCGCCGGGCAACATCGCCCGCAACGCGCTGCGCCGCACCCTGCCCGGCATGCTGCCGCAGCTGCTGCCGACCGTGGTGGCCCTGGTCGGCGGTGCGGTCACGGTGGAGCAGATCTTCAACATCCCGGGGCTCGGCCGGCTCGCCCTGGAGGCCGCCATAGCGCAGGACCTCCCGGTGCTCCAGACCGCGACCCTGGCGCTGGTCCTGCTCGGCGTGAGCGCCGGCATCCTGATCCGGGCCCTGCGTCACGCCCTCCTCGGCCGCCCCCTGCGCGACGGCGCCCTGCCGGCCCTGCACCGGCCCCCGCTCGTCGCGCCGCGCTCCCTGCGCTGGATCACCGCGGTGTGTGCGGTGGCCCTGCTCGCCCTCGTCACGGCGGGCCTCCTGCGCGACCCCTTGCAGGTCGACACGGCGGCGCGGCTGGTGTCCCCGTCCCTCGAACACCCCCTGGGCACGGACGCGCTGGGCCGGGACCTGCTGGCCCGGCTGGGCCACGGAGCGCTCCGCACGGCCGGTGTCGCCCTCGCCGTGACAGCGGTCAGCGCGGTCACCGGACTCCTGCTCGGCATGGCACCGCGAGCGAGCGCCGGTCCGACGGAGGTCGTCTCGACCCTGCCGGCGGTCCTCACCGGACTGCTGATCGCGGGCGTGACCGGGCCCTCGGTGTGGGGCGCGGCGATCGCGGTCTGCGTGGTCGGCTGGAGTCCGTACGCCGCCCAGACCGCCGCTCTGCTCGAACAGGAACGCGCGAGTGGTCACATCGCCGCCTCCGTCGCGCTCGGCGCGGGACGGCTGCACCTGCTGCGCCGTCACCTGCTCCCCGCGGTCCTGCCGGCCCTCCTGCGCAACGCCCTGCTGCGGCTGCCCACCGCCGTCCTCGTCCTGGCCTCGCTCGGCTTCCTCGGCCTGGGCGAACAGCCGCCCACCCCCGAGTGGGGCAGGCTCCTGTCGGAGAACCAGCCGTACGCCGAACTCGCCCCCTGGACGGTGCTCGGCCCGGCGGCCGCGCTGGTGGTGCTCTCCGTGCTGGCGGTGACGGGCAGCGCGCTGGGACGCGAGAAAGGCGAGTAACAGGCGCCCCGGCCCGTGGATTCCACGGGCCGGGGCGCCTGCTGCTCGCCCTTCAGACGGGGCGCGTCTCGTCGACCACGTAGCCCCGCCGCTTGTCCACGACGTTGCGCAGAGGGCGGCCCTCGATGTGCCGGGTGAGGTTGTCGAGGAACACCTCGACGAGTGCCTCCCGCTCGCTGGTGGTCTCGCCCGCCGTGTGCGGGGAGATCATCACGCCGGGCATGTCCCACAGCGGCGACCGGGCCGGCAGCGGCTCCTGGCCGAAGACGTCCAGGGCGGCGCCGGCGAGCCGGCCGGCGGCGAGGTGGTCGATGAGCGCCTCCTCGTCGACGAGTCCGCCCCGGCCGACGTTGATCAGTCGTGCCCCCGGCTTCATGGCCGCCAGCACGGAGGCGTCGACCATGCCCCGGGTGCCCTTGGTGAGGGGAGCGGCCAGGACGACGTAATCCGCCTCCCCCAGGGCCGAAGTCAAGGTCGTCGCCCCGTGGACCGTGCCGAAGTCGGGATCGTCCGTGCGGGCCTTGCGGCCGGCGCCGCAGACCCGCATCCCGACGGCGCCCAGCAGCCGGGCGATGGCCCGGCCGATGGGCCCCGTCCCCCAGACCAGCACCGTGCGTCCGGTGATGCCGTCGCTGAGGCGCGGACGCCACTCGCGACGCCGCTGGTGCTCCCACGTCCCGGGGAAGTCCTTGGCGAGGGCGAGGATCAGACCGAGCACATACTCGGCGGTCGGCTCGTCGTACACCCCTCGGGCGTTGGTGAGGACGACGCCCGGATCGTCCACCAGGGCGGGGAAGAGGAAGGAGTCCACACCCGCGGAGGCCGCGTGGACCCAGCGGGGTGCCTTCTCCGGGTTGTCGGGCCAGGCCTCGCGGATGGCCGGGGTGATGGTGACCCAGGCCAGGAGGATGTCGGCACCGGGGAGGAGGTAGGGCAGTTCCTCCTCGGTGGCGTAGACGGTGTCCGCGAGGCGTTCGATGAGCCCGGTGGCGGGTGGCCGGTTGCCCCGGTAGAGGACGACGAGTCGGTCGGGCATGTCATGCTCCGACGGGGACGGCGATGTACTTGTACTCGAGGAACTCGCTGATGCCGACGCGTCCGCCTTCGCGGCCGAGGCCGGACTGCTTGACGCCGCCGAAGGGGGCGGCGGGGTTGGAGACGAGGCCGGTGTTGAGGCCGATCATGCCGCTTTCGAGGCGTTCGCTGACGCGCAGGGCGCGGTCGAGGTTCTGGGTGAACAGGTAGGCGGCCAGGCCGAATTCGGTGCTGTTGGCGGCGGTGACGGCCTCGTCCTCGGTCTCGAAGGTGAGCAGGGCGGCGACGGGGCCGAAGACCTCGGTGTCGTTGACGGCGGCGTCGGGGGTGATGCCGGTCAGGACGGTGGGCGGGTAGAAGCAGCCGGGGCCTTCGGGCAGTTCGCCGCCGGTCAGGACGGTGGCGCCGCGCTTGACGGCGTCGCGCACCACGTCGTGGGCCTTGCTGCGGCCGGCCTGGTCGATGAGGGGGCCGACGTCGGTGCCCGGTTCGGTGCCGTCGCCGACCTTCAGCGCTGCCATGCGGGCGGCGAGGCGGGTGGCGAACTCCTCAGCGACAGAGGTGTGGACATAGATGCGGTTGGCGGCGCAGCAGGACTCGCCCATGTTGCGCATCTTGGCGACCATGGTGCCTTCGACGGCGGTGTCGAGGTCGGCGTCGTCGAAGACGATGAGGGGGGCGTTGCCGCCCAGTTCCATGGAGGTGCGGATGACGGTGTCGGCGCACTGGGCCAGCAGGATCCGGCCGACCTGGGTGGAGCCGGTGAAGGAGAGCTTGCGGATCTGCCCGCCGCGCAGGAGCGGCTCGACGACACCGGCCGCGTCCGAGGTGACGACGATGTTGAGAACGCCGTCGGGCAGGCCGGCTTCCTTCAGGATCTCGGCGAGGGCGAGGCTGGTCAGGGGGGTCTGGGGGGCGGGTTTGAGGACCATGGTGCAGCCGGCGGCGATGGCGGGGCCGATCTTGCGGGTGCCCATGGCCAGCGGGAAGTTCCAGGGAGTGATCAGCAGGCAGGGGCCGACCGGCTGGCGGGTGACCAGGAGGCGGTTCTTGCCGTCGGGGGCGGTCGTCATGCCGCCGTCGATACGGACGGCCTCCTCGGAGAACCAGCGGAAGAACTCGGCGCCGTAGGCAACTTCGGCACGCGCCTCCGCCAGAGGCTTGCCCATCTCCAGCGTCATCAGCAGCGCCAGGTCCTCGGTGCGGGCGATGATGCGGTCGTAGGCGCGGCGCAGGATCTCGCTGCGCACCCGGGGTGGAGTCGCGGCCCAGGAGGCCTGCGCGGCGACCGCCGCCTCGACGGCACGCCGGCCGTCGGCCGGGGAGGCGTCGGCGACCCGGCACAGTTCCTCACCGGTGGCCGGGTTGTCGACGGACAGGGTGCGGCCGGACTCCGCGTCCTGCCAACCACCGCCGATGAAAAGCTGCTTGGGAACGTCACGGACAACAGTCATCTCGAGGTCTCCTTGTATGCGTAGAGGTGCGCTGCCGCACGGTCAGCGGATGCGGTCCAGCGTCTTGTAGTAGGCACCGGCGAAGGGCAGGAACCATGCGGTGCCGTTGTAGAGGGGGATGCGGGGCGGGGCCAGGTCGCGCACCGGGCTGACCTCGGGGTGGCCGTCCATCACCTCGGCCATGACCTGCCCCATGTGCGTGGCCATCTGCACGCCGTGGCCCGCGTATCCCATGGAGTAGTAGACGCCGTCCTCGGTCTGCCCGGCGTGCACGATGCGGTCCATGGCGAAGCCGACGGAGCCGCCCCACACGTACTCGACCTTCGTCCGGGAGAGTTGGGGGAAGATCTCGCACATCTCACGGAACAGCACGGCTCCGCTCTTCTTGTCCGAGGTGGGGTCGGACGGTGCGAAGCGGGCGCGGCCGCCGAACAGCAGACGGTTGTCCGGGGTCAGCCGGAAGTAGTGGCAGACCTTGTTGGAGTCGACGATGAGGCGGGCCTTCGGGATGATGTCCCGGGCGAGCTGCTCGCCGAGCGGCTCGGTCACGATGATGAAGCTGCCCAGGCAGACCTGCTGGCGGCGCAGCCACGGGAAGTTCTTGTCGGTGTAGGCGTCGGTGGCCATCATGACCTGCCCGGCGCGGATCACACCGCGCTCGGTGCTGACCTCGAAACGGCCGGCGGCGGTGCGCCGCACGCCGATGGCCGCGTTGCGCTCGTGGATCTCGACACCGGTGCGCTCGCACGCCTCGGCCATGCCGCGCACGAAGCGGCCGACGTGCAGTGCGGCGCTGAACGGGTCGAGCAGGCCGCCGTGGTAGGCGTCGGATCCGATCTCGGAACGCAGCTCGGACTTGCTGATCAGGGTGGTCTCGTGTCCGAAGTACTTGGCCAGGTCGCGCTGTTGGGCCTTCTTGCTCTCGAAGTGCGCGGGGCGGGAGGCGACGCCCAGGCGTCCGACGCGGCGGAACTGGCAGTCGATGGACTCCTCGTTCACGAGCCGCTCGACGGTGTCCACGGCCTCGCCGTAGGAGTTGTAGATCTCGCGGGCCCGTTCGAGGCCGTAGCGGCGGATGGCCTGGCGTATGCCGATGGTGAAGCCCAGGTTGGCCATGCCGCCGTTGCGGGCCGAGGCGCCGGTGCCGATCTGGCCCTTCTCGACAAGGGTGACACGGGCGCCCTTGCGGGCGGAGTGCAGAGCGGTGGACAGACCCGTCAAGCCGGCGCCGACGACCACCAGGTCGGTGTCCTCGGTCAAAGGCTTGCCGGACCGGTCCGGGAACGCCCCGGCGGTTTCTATCCAGTAGGGAATCGTCTTCATTGCGGGTCTCCTGCGAGGAAGTTTTCGGGGGGATGCCAGCCGGGCACCCACTCGGGGGCCCGGCCGACGGCGCTGTCAGCGGATGGCACGGCCCGTGCCGGGGCACGGCTCAGGTGAGGGGCTCGACGGGCAGGACGGCGCCTTGGGTGTTGCGGTGGCCGCCGAGTTTGCGGACGAGGGCGACCAGGGCGAGGGCGAGGATGGCGAGTGCGATGAGGACGGCGCTGACGGCGGTGACGGTCGGGTCGACGTCGAACTGCAGGGCGTTGAAGACCAGGACCGGCAGGGTGCGGGTGTCCGGCGTCGACATGAACTGGGCGATGAAGAACTCGTCGAAGCTGGTGATGAAGGAGAACACCGCTGCCGCGATCAGGCCGGGGGTGGCCAGGGGGAAGGTGATGCGCCGGGCGATGGTCATCCGGCTGGCGCCCATGCTGGCCGCGGCGTCCTCGAGGCGTTCGTCGATGCCGCGCAGGGTCGAGATCATGATGAGGATCGCGATCGGTGCGGCGAGCACGGTGTGCCCGAGGGCGATGGCCAGGGGGCTGCCGAGCATGCCGACCGGTTCGAAGAACAGGAACAGTCCGAGCGCGATGACGACCTGGGGGATGAGCATCGGGGCCAGGACCAGGCCGTAGACGGCCGCGTGCAGGGGCAGGCGGCCGCGGGCCAGGGCGGTGGCGGCGGTCACGCCCAGGATGAGGGAGAACACGGTCGTCAGGGAGGCGATGAGGCTGGACAGGGCGATGGAGGTGGCCCAGTCGCTGCCGGGTGCGGTCATCTGCTCGTACCAGCGGGTGCTGTACTCCTTGGGCGGGAAGGTGCCGATGCCGTCGGCGCCGAAGGAGGTGACCAGGATGATGACGATGGGCATGGCCAGGAAGAGCAGGATGGCGGTGGCGCTGAGGCCGCGGCCGATGTGTCCGGCCCGGGTGGGAGGCAGTTCCATCATGAGCGGCTCCTTCGTGCGGCGGTCTTCTTGCGGCGGAGCTTGGCCAGGCCGAGCACGCCTAGGCCGGCGAAGGTGAGCAGCAGCAGGATCACGCCGAAGGCGGCGGCGGAGTTCCACTGGTCCTGCTTCATGACCTGCTGGTCGATCAGCGCCGCGACGACGGTCTGCTTGTCACCGCCCATCAGGGCGGGGGTGATGTAGTAGCCCAGGCACAGGATGAAGCTCAGCAGCCCGGCCGTCCCCACACCGGGGGCGACCAGCGGCAGGTAGACCCGGCGGAAGATGGTGAAGCGTCCAGCCCCGAAACCGGCGGCCGCGGCGAGCAGCCTGCGGTCCACACCGCGCATCACACCCTGCAGGACCAGGACGGTGTAGGGGAGCATGACGGAGGTGGTGCCGATGACCACACCGGTCTCGTTGTAGAGCAGCGAGTACGGCGCGCCGGGGGCGTCCACGGAGGTCAACAGGGTGTTGATGAGGCCGTGTTCACCGAGCATGATGATCCAGCCGTAGGTGCGCACCAGGGCACTGATGAAGTGCGGCACGACCACGATCAGCATCGCCAGGGCGGCGAACACCGGCCGCATCCGGGCGATGGCGTGGGCCAGGACGAACCCGACCAGCAGACTGAGGACCGCGGTCTCTGCGGAGATCCGCAGGGTGGAGATCAGCACGGACAGGTTCACGCCGCTGAGGGCGTCGGCGTACCAGTGCAGGGTGAAGCCGCCACTGTCGCCCTTGAGGCTCAGGGAGAGCACCCCGATGATCGGGTAGACGAACAGCACCAGCAGGAACACCGTGACGGGGACGGCGTTGACCAGGGCGATGCGGGAGCGGTGCCCGCGCTTCTCGGACGTCTTCACACGCACCTTGGCAGGTGCGACAGCGGTGCCGGCCACGGCTCACCCCCCGTCCATGGCGTCGAAGACACTGACGTCCTCACGATCGGCCGTCACACAGACCCGCTCGCCCGTGCGCGGCGGAGCGGCGGCGGTCTCGATCCGCAGCGGCGCAGTACCGGCGTCGGCACCGTCCAGGCGGACCGTGATCCGGGTCAGGGAGCCGACGTAGACGGCCGTCTCGACCGTGCCGGTACAACAGCCTTCCTCGGCGCTGACCAGCCGCAGCTTGCCCGGCCGGACCGCGGCACGGACCCGCTGGCCGGGCGCACAGGGGTGCTCTCGGGCCGTGAGCACGCCGCCGGTGTCCAGCCGTACCCGGGTGCAGCCGTCCTGGGTTGTCTCCTCGACCTTGCCGGTGAGGAAGTTGGCGGCGCCGAGGAAGTCGGCGACGAAGGGGGTGCGGGGGCGTTCGAAAAGGCCGCGAGGGGTGTCGAACTGCTCGATCCGGCCGTCCTTCATGATGGCGATCCGGTCCGACAGGACCAGGGCTTCCTCCTGATCGTGCGTCACATAAATGACGGTCAGGCCGAGTTCGCGCTGGATGGTCTTGATCTCGGTCTGCATCTGGTCGCGCAGCTTCTTGTCCAGCGCGCCGAGCGGTTCGTCCATCAGCACGATCGGCGGGCGGTAGACCAGCACGCGGCACAGGGCGACACGCTGCTGCTGACCGCCGGACAGCTCACGGGGCTTGCGGCCGGCGAACTTCGACAGCCCGGCCGCCTCCAGGGTCTCCCCGACCCGGCGGCGGATCTCCGCCTTGGACACCCCGCGCAGCTGCAGCGGGAAGGCGACATTCTCCTCGACCGTCATGTGCGGGAAGAGCAGGTACTGCTGGAAGACGAAACCGAAGTCGCGCTTACCGGGGTTGAGTTTGGTGATGTCCCGGCCATCGACGGTGACCGTGCCGGAGTCGGGCTCGGTGAACCCGGCCAGCATCATCAGCGTGGTCGTCTTCCCGGACCCCGACGAGCCGAGGAAAGTGACGAACTCACCCGCCGCGATCTCCATGTCCACACCATCGACCACCGCCGTGCCGCCGTAGGACTTACGCAGCCCCGCCACCGACAGCGACTTGCCCGTCGGTGAGGAGGAACGAGGGGCCAGGGCAGCGGCGAGATCGTCAGCGGACAGCTTTCCGGCGGTCAGACTCTGGGTCCGCTCAGGCATCGGCCCACTCCTGCCAGCGCTTGGTGACGGCGTCACGGTTCTTCTCCCACCACGCCACATCCGCGTCGAACCCGGTCTTCAGGTTCTTCGGCGAGGTCGGCAGCGTGGCCAGGACGTCGTCCGAGAGCAGCTTCGTCGCCGCCGGCACGACCGGGCCGTGCGGGAAGAGCTTGGCGAACGCCGCCTGCACCTCGGGACGCAGCGAGAAGTCGATCAGCTTGTAGGCCGCGTCCCTGTTGTCCGCGCCCTTCGGGATGCCCCAGCCGTTGGTCATCCTGCGGGCGCCGTTCCACTGGTAGGCGACCGGCATGCCCTGCTTGATCAGCTCGTCCGCGCGGCCGCCCCACAGGCTGGTCGCGACGACCTCCTTGCGGCCCAGCAGCACCGCCGGCAGGGCTCCGGTGTTCCAGAACTTCTTCACGTCACCGCGGATCCGCGACATCGCCTTGAAGGCCCGGTCCACATCCAGCGGGTACAGCTTGTCCAGCGGCACCCCGTCGGCCAGCAGCGCGAACTCCAGCTCCGGCAGGTCCACCTCCGCGCTCTGCAGCGAGCGCGGGCCGCTGAAGGCGTCCGTGTTCCAGAAGTCGGCCCAGCTCTTGGGGACACGCTTGAGGCTGTCCGTGCGGTAGGCCATCAGGCTCGCCCACACGTTCTTGCCGACCGCGTGCTCCGGCAGGTTGTGCTCCGCGATCCCGGCGCCCTTGACACTTTTCAGCCGGTCATGGTCGATGGGCTCCAGACACTCCTGCCCCACCATCTTCTGGAAGATCAGCAGCGAATTGTCCATCAGGTCCACCTGCGGACGGCCCTGCTTGACCTGGGCGATGATCTGCGCCGACTGGTAGTTGACGGTGGTGACCGTGATGCCGGTCTCCTTGGCGAACGGCTCGTAGATCGCCTTCGTCAGGGCGTCGTTGTAGGCGCCACCGCTGTTGCTGACGATGAGCCTCTTCTTGCCGCCGCCCGACGAGCCGCGGCTTTCGCCGGTGCCCATGAGGGTGCCGCAGCCGGTCACCGCGGTGGCGGCGGCCAGCGCGCCTGCGGTGCGGAGTACGGTTCTGCGTCCTATCCGGTTGGCTTCCATCGGGCGCCTCCTGGTGATGGGTGTGGATTCGGGGGAACGGAAAACGCTGAGGGTGGGGGTGGTGGCGTTCGGGGTTTGTCCGTGCGGGACTGGTGTGGCTTCGGGTCAGATGCCGAGCATGGTGTTGAGCTCGTCCAGGGACTTCACCGTCACGTAGTCGTAGCCGTGGGTCACGGGGTCGTAGCCGCGGTCCAGCAGGATGAGGTTGCGGAAGCCCATGTCGTGCATCGGCATCAGGTCGTAGCGAGTGTGCGAGGAGACGTGCACGAAGTCCTCGGGGGACGCGTCGAGCTGATCGAGCATGTACTCGAACGCGGCGTACCGGGGCTTGTAGTAGCCGGCCTGCTCCGCGGTGAAGACCGCGTGGAAGTCCGCCCCGAGCCGGGGCACGCTCTCGACGAGGAAGGAGTCGTCGGCGTTGGAGAGGATGACCAGCTTGTAGTTCTCGCCCATCTTCTTCAGCGGGTCGGGCACGTCGGCGTGCGGGCCCCAGCTGCGGACGCCGTCGGCGAACCGCTTGCCCGCGTCCGGGGCCGCCTTCAGGCCCCACTTGCGGCAGACCCGCTCGAAGGAGTCCTGCAGCACCTGCTCGTAGGGGTAGTACTCGCCGCGGACCTGGTCGTAGCGGTAGCCGCGGAACTCCTTGACGAACTGGTCCCAGTGCTCGGCGGGGATCTGGTCGCCGACGAGCTCACGCGTGATGGGGGTGATCGGGTACTCGATCAACGTGCCGTAGCAGTCGAAGGAGACGTACTTCGGGCGGAACTGGAGCGAGGGAATGGGCATGACGATGCTCCTGTCTTTGCTGCGGGTGACTGGTTATGGCTGCTGCGCGCCTTTTCGGGCACGCCTGAGACGGACTTGCCGGAGTGGAAGGGGAGGTTGCTGGGTTCAGGCGGCGCCGGCGCCGACCGGTGCGAGGAAGCCGACGGGGTGCTCCGTGGTGCCGTCGAGTGCCAGGTCGGCGGCGATCTCGCCCATGGCGGGCGCGAGCTTGAAGCCGCTGCCGGAGAAACCGGCCATGACGACGATGTCGTCCTCGCCGGGGAGATGACCCACGAGCGGGTTCCCGGACTCGGTGTAGCCCTCCATGTAGACCGACAGCCTGATGGGGTCGGGGTTCAGATCGGGCATCAGCTCGCCGATGAGCTCGCGGAAGGTGGCGAGTTCCTCCGGGCGGACCGTGCGGTCGACCCGTTCGGGGTCGGGTACCGGCAGATAACGGGCGAGGGAGAGGCCCAGCTTGACGGAGATGCCGTCGGGCGACGGGAGTCCGTAGCAGTCATGCGGTGTGCTGCGCACGAAGGCGGGGGCGCCGCCCGCGAACCAGTCGTGGCGGGTGGGCAGGTGCCAGGAGCTGATCAGCCGGCGGACGTCCACGGATCGCGGGAGGTCCGGGAGCAGGGTGTTGATCCAGGGGCCCACGGTCACCACGGCGGTGTCGACGTGGTCCGTGCCCTGGTCGGTGACGATGTGCACCCCGCCTCCCGCCGCGGGGGCGATCTCCCGCACCGGGGTGTAGCGGTGCAGCCGGGCGCCCAGCTGCTCGGCGCGGGTGGCGGCGGCCTGGACCGACGCCTCGGGTCTGATGATGGCGCCCTCGCGGTCGAGGACGGCGGTGTGTCCGTCCGGGAGGCGGTGCTGCGGGTAGCGGCGGGCGAGTTCCTCCCGCTCAAGCACCTCGTGGTCCAGCCCATGGGTGGAGCTGGCGGACAGGAGGAGGCGCATCGACGGTGATGCGGTCTCTCCCATCACCAGGCATCCGCTGCGGCGTCGCAGCGAGAGGCCGGTTTCGCGCTGGAGCCGGTCCCACATCCGGTCGGCGAGCCCCAGCAGCGGAATGTACCCGGGATCACCGAGGTGCACGGCGCGGAAGATGCGGCTCTCGCCGCCGGCCGCGCCACGGTCGTGCCCCGGGGCGTACCGGTCGTAGCCGATGACCTCGGCCCCGCGGGCGGCCAGTCGCCACATGGCCTGGCTGCCCATGCTGCCGGCACCGATCACGGCGACGCGCTTCGGGATGCGCATGAGCTCGCTCCTTTCGCCGGGTGCGGCCTGGGTGTCAGTGGTGTCCCGGCACGGTGGGGACACCGTGCGGACCCCTCCGATTCGGGTCCCTTGGGCATGGCGTTCACTCTCGACCCCGACGAATACGCAGGTCAAGCCACACTCTGTTCCGCCTCGGGGCCTTATCGAGACGATGTGTCACGGCGCGCGGGCCGGCCACGGAAAGTGCCCTGCCCCTCTTGTCACGGTGATGCGCCGGTGCGAAGGTGACCCCCGATACCTCGGACGAAAGCACTCCCTATGCCGCCCAGACGTCCCGCAACCGGGCACTTCCCGACCATCACGGAAGTTCTGAGCCTCCCCGTGCTGGCCGAGGGGATGCCGCGCGTGCTGGCCGGTGAGTCACAGCTGGACCGTGCGGTGCGCTGGGTGCACGTCACCGAACTGCTCAACCCCGCCGACTTCCTCGAGGGCGGCGAGCTGGTCCTGACGACCGGCATGCCCTATCCGGAGGACGCCTCCGAGCTGCGTGGCTACGTCGACCAGCTCGCCGACGTCGGTGCGGCCGGCCTGATCGTGGAGCTCGGTTACCGGTACCAGAAGGTGCCCGACGAGCTGGTGGCGGCCTGCCGTGCCCGTGAAGTGCCGCTGGTCGAGCTGGCCCGCGGCGTCCGCTTCATCGACGTCACCCAGGCGGTGCACGCGCTCATCCTCGACGCCCATGGAGCGCTGCTGCGCCGCGGCAGGGACATCCAGGACATCTTCACTGCCCTGACCCTGCGCGGCGCGAGCCCCGAGGAGCTGGTGCACACCACCGCCGAGCTCACCGGGGCCCCCGTGGTGCTGGAGGACCTCACCCACCGGGTCCTGATGTGCGAACTGCTCGGCCGGCCGTACGAGCCGGTGGTGTCGGCCTGGTCCCGGCGTTCCCGGGCCACCCCGACCCCGGAGAAGATCACGCCGAGCGGCCCGGAGGGGTGGCTGATCGCGCCCGTGCAGGACCACCAGGGGCCATGGGGCCGGCTGGTCCTGCTGGAGGGCCGGTTGAACCCCGAGCCCGACCCGGAACACGTCCTGGTCGTGGAGCGCGCGGCGGTCGCCCTGAGCATGGCGCGTCTGGCCGGGCCGGCCTGGTGGGAGCGCCGGGCCCACCGCTCGGTGCTGCGGGACCTGTACGAACGGCGTTTCCGCTCCCCCGCGGACGCCCGCGCACGCGCCGAGGCACTCGGGCTGCCGACCCTCGGCCACCGCCTCTTCGCCGTGGTCATCCGCCATACGCACACCGGTACCGAGGAGCACCTCGACGAGCGGATCGCCAAGGCGATGGCGCAGACCGGCATCCGCGCCCTGGTCGGCGAGACGGCTCCGGGCCGGATCGGCGTACTCCTCACCCTGGCACAGGCCAGCGCCTGGCAGCCGGTCGCCGAGCGGATCGGCCGTCTCTGCCGCGAGGAGCTCGGCCCGGAAGCCGTCGTCGCCGTCGGCCCCGGCGTGACCGACCTCTCCGGGATCGCCCGGTCGTGGCAGGAGGCCGAGCAGACGGCCGAGGCGATCACGCCCGCCTCACCCGACCGCTGGTTCTACGTCCCCGCCGACGTCCGGCTGCCGGAGCTCCTGGGCGTGCTGCGGGAGGACATCCGCCTCCAGCGGTACGCGGAACGCCAGCTCACGCGTCTCATCGAGCACGACGACCGCAACGGCGGCGACCTGCTC
Organism: Streptomyces afghaniensis; assembly: GCF_044327915.1. Classification (NCBI taxonomy): domain Bacteria; kingdom Bacillati; phylum Actinomycetota; class Actinomycetes; order Kitasatosporales; family Streptomycetaceae; genus Streptomyces; species Streptomyces afghaniensis. The sequence continues at coordinate 251,767 of NZ_JBIRGJ010000011.1, read as the reverse complement.
CCGGCACTGCGCGCGTATCTGACGGCGGCCGGGAACAAGTCGGTCGCGGCGAAACAGGCCGGCATGTCCCGGCAGGCTTACTACCAGCGCCTGCACACCATCGAACGGCTCCTCGGCTGCGACCTGGAGTCGGGCCTGCAGTGCACGTCCCTGCACGTCGCGGTGCTGGTGATGGACGTGCGGGCGGCGACGGAGCCCGGCGCGTGACGAGGTCAGGTGTCGCGCAGGGCCTTGTCGATCGCGCCGAGTGAGCCGGTAAGCCGTCCGTAGTCGTCGGGGTCCAGCGGCGCGACGAAGTACCGCTCGACGACCCGCGCGTGGACGGCGGCGGCCCGGAGGAACACCGTACGGCCGTGATCGGTCGACTCGACCAGGACGCTCCTGCGGTCCCCCGGAGCGGGCACGCGTCGCACCAGCCCGGCTCCCTCCATGCGGTCGACCAGGCGGGTGACGCCGCTGCTGGTGAGCGTGAGGTCGTCGGCGAGCTCGCGCTGTGAGACCGCCTCGTCCGGCTTCCTGCAGAGCCGGATGAGGACCTCGAACATCGTGTGGCTGACCTCGCACTCCTTGCGCAGGGCGGTGTCGATCCGCTGTTCCAGGCGGGTGGCGGCCCTGATCAGCAGCCCGAAGTCATGAACGAGCGGGCCGCCGGCGGCGCGGACGGCTTCGTCGTTGTCTCGGTTCGCGGGATTCACCCGGCCGACTTTACTGCCTCTTCACCTACTGCTGTCTCAATTACTGAGGAATCAATTGCTGAGCGGTCAACAAAACTCTATGGTGAGCGCACACCACTCACCACCGCGAACGGAAGAGGGAGATCAGTGGACCTTCAGCACTGGCTCGGCCGGGCCGACGACGCGATACAGCAATGGGCCGACACCTTCGGGCCCTACGAGCGGCACCCGTCCCTCCTCGTCGAGGACGACCGCTTCGCCACCGCCTTCGAGGAGTTCACGGGGCGGCTGAAGGACAACTACCCCTTCTTCCACCCGCGCTACGCGGGACAGATGCTCAAGCCTCCGCACCCGGCGGCCATGGTCGGCTACCTCACCGCCATGCTGATCAACCCCAACAACCACGCCCTGGACGGCGGCCCCGCCACCGCCCGCATGGAACGCGAGGCCATAGCGCAGCTCGCCGCGATGTTCGGCTACGACACCCACCTCGGCCACCTCACCACCAGCGGCACGATCGCCAACCTCGAAGCCCTTTTCGTCGCCCGCGAGCTCCACCCCGGCCGTGGCATCGCCTACAGCGCCGACGCCCACTACACCCACGGCCGCATGTGCCGTGTGCTGGGCATGGACGGACACGCGGTCCCCACGGACGACCGGGGACGCATGGACCTCGACGCACTGGAGGACCTGCTGCGCGGCGGCCGGGTGGGCACGGTCGTGCTGACCACCGGAACCACCGGCCTGGGGGCCGTGGACCCGGTCCACGAGGCCCTGCGCCTCAAAGAGCGCTACGGCGTCCGACTCCACGTCGACGCCGCCTACGGCGGTTTCTTCACCCTGCTGGCCGGCGCCGAGGGCCCCGAGGGGCTCGCCCCCGAGCCCTGGCGGGCGATCTCCCGGTGCGACTCGGTCGTCGTCGACCCGCACAAGCACGGGCTCCAGCCCTACGGCTGCGGTGCCGTCCTCTTCCGCGACCCGGAGGTGGGCCGCTTCTACCTCCACGACTCGCCGTACACCTACTTCACCTCCACCGAGCTCCACCTGGGCGAGATCAGCCTGGAGTGCTCCCGCGCCGGCGCCTCGGCCGCCGCCCTGTGGCTCACCTTCCAGCTCCTCCCGCCCACGCCCGACGGTCTCGGCCGCGTCCTGGGGGCAGGCCGCCGGGCGGCCCTGCGCTGGGCCGAGCTGATCGGCGCATCCGACGCCCTCGAGCTGTACCAGCAGCCCGAGCTGGACATCGTCACCTACTTCCCCCAGGTCGACCCGGCCGGCCTCACCGCCGTGGACGCGGCGTCGGCCCGCGTCCTGGCCGACGGCATGTCCGGCCCCGATCCGGTGTTCCTCAGCACCCTCAAGGCCGACCGCGCGGCCTTCACCGCCCGCCACCCGAAGGTCACCGCGGACGCCGAGGGCGCGCGCATTCTCCGCAGCGTCCTGATGAAGCCGGAGTCCGAGCATTACGTGGAGCGCCTCCACGACCGGGTCGAAAGGCTCACCCAGGCCCTGGCACAGGAATGACATTGCCCGAGGGGTCGAGGCTGGTCCTGTACACCGACGGGTTGATCGAGGACCGGGAACGGGGCGTCGACATCGGCCTGGAAGCGCTGCGCGATGCCCTGGCGCGCCCGGGCCGGACTCCGGAGGAGACCTGCCGGGACGTCTTCGACACCCTGCTTCCGGCCGGCCCCGGCGACGACGTCGCCCTGCTCGTCGCCCGTACCCACCTGCTCGATCCCTCCCGGGTCGCCGAATGGGACGTGCCGGGCGATCCCGCGGCCGTCGCCGGGATCCGGGCCGACGTCACCCGCCGGCTCGGAGCCTGGGGGGCCTTCACCACCGAGTTGGTGATCAGCCAGTTGGTCACCAACGCCATCCGCTACGGCACCGGGCCGATCCGGCTGCGGATGCTGCACGACCGCGACAGCCTGATCTGCGAGGTCGCCGACGGCAGCAGCACCTCGCCGCACCTGCGTCGGGCGGCGACGACCGACGAGGTCTGGACGGAACAGTCGCTCCACGACCCGGCAGCCGACGCCGACGCAGTCACGGCCGGCACCCTGCTGGACCAGTGGGACGAGGCCTGGCCGGCGTGAGGGCGAGGTTCAGTGGCCGGTGACGACACCGGACAGCTCGTTGGTGCTCTTCGGCAGGGTCACGGATGTGACCTTCTCGCCCGTCTCGAGGTCGATGGCGTGCAGCTTGCGCTTGCCCGGCTCGGAGACGTACGCGGTGTGGTCGCGGACGAAGAGGGTGGGCCGGGGCTGCTGCCAGTCCAGCGGCTCCTGCCACTCGTCCACGACGGGGATCTTCTTCTCCACCTTGCCCGTCTCCGGATCGATGACGTGGAGCCTGCCGTTCGTGCCCAGGACGAGTGCCTCGCCCTGGGGTCCGCGGCCGAGGGAGCGGAAGGAGTAGCTGGTGTCCAGGTCGACCAGTCGCAGTTTCGCGGTCTCGGTGTCGATGAGGGAGATGCGGGTCGGCCGCTCCAGTTCGGCCTCCGGGTCGGTCTTGTAGTCGCCCAGGAGGACGGGCGACGCGTCGCTGCCGCTCTGGTTGCCGATGCGGCCGTAGTCGTCGGGGGCGTCGACCTTGGTGAACCTGCCGTCCTTGTAGATCAGGATGCCGTCCTCGCAGCCGATGCCGACGGCCTCGCCCTTGGCCGCGGCCTCGCCGTGGACGCCGGGGCAGTTCTCGTTGCGCTTGATCTCCTTGTTGTTCTTGTCCAGGACGAGGGCGCCGGTGCGCTTCTCCTCGGTGCCGAGGGTGCTGAGGAGTTCGCCGTTGCTCAGTTCGATGGCGACGCCGTGGTGCGGCTCGGCGGAGGTGTAGCTGCGGCCTTGCGGCTTCTTGCCGCCCGTCAGGTCGTCGGGGTCGAAGACCTCGACCTCGCCGGTGCCATCGGTGAACAGGACCGTCTTGCCGGCGTGCCGTACGACATGGCCGGGCTTGGCGCCCTTGTACTCGACGCCGGTGAAGGTCTGTTCGGCGGCGTTCAGGACGCGGAAACCGGAGTCGGTGGAGACGATGACGTGGTCGTCGTCGCCGGCCGGGTTGAGGCGGTTGAAGCCCGGCAGTTCGATCGTGGTGGCCGGCTTCAGGCTCTCGCCGTCCAGGACGTACAGGCCGCCGTCGAACGTGGCGACCAGCGGGTCCTTGACCGCGACGGCCTTGGTGCCCGGGGCGTTCTTGGCCTTCGTGTCGGTGGAGGAACTGTCCTCTCCTCCGCAGGCGGTCAGGACGGCGGAGGCCGCCAGGGCGAGGGCCGTGCCCGTGAAGGCTCTGTTGCGAATCGACTTGTTCACCGGGGTGTTCCTTTCTGGCCGCGCGGGCGCGGCGTCGGATGCGGGTGCTGCGGGACGGCCGGTCGGCCGGAGTCCGGGTGAGGGGGCGTGGACGGTGTCAGGCGCCGGTCAGGCCATCGGTCATGGCGGTCGTGTTGGCACGCATCATCTGCAGGTAGGTGCCTGCGCCCTCGCCCTTCTCGGTCAGGGATTCGGAGTAGAGCTCGACGACACGCGTCTGGTTGCCCAGCTCCGTGCGCAGGACCTCGGCCAGCCGCTTGGGCTGGGAGGAGTCGGCGAAGACGGTGCGTACGCCCGCCTCGCGCATGGCCTCGGTGAGCGAACGCAGGTCGGAGGAGCTGGGCGAGGCCAGCGTCGTACCGCTCGGGATCACCGCGCCGACCACCCGGAAGCCGAAGCGTTCGGCGAGGTAGCCGAAGACGTGGTGGTTGGTCACCAGCGCACGCCGCTGTTCGGGGATGCGGCCGAAGGACTTCTCCATCCAGGTGGTGAGGTCGGCGAGTTGGCCGTCGTAGCGGTCGGCGTTGTCGCGGATCGCCTTCTCGTCGACGCCGTCCACGTGCTCGACCACCTGGTCGGCGATCAGGCCGACGGCCTTGCGCACGCGGTCCGGGTCGGTCCAGAAGTGCGGATCGGGCTGCCCGGCTTCCTCCTCGGGCCCTCCGTCGTCATGTGCCTGGAAGGTGAGGGGGTCCACGGCCTTGCCGGCTTCGAAGGTGGCCACGCCGGACTCCCGGGCGGCTTCCACGTGCCGCAGTACGTTCTCCTCCAGGCCCAGCCCGTTGAAGACCACGAGGTCCGCACGTTCCAGTTCGGCGGCCTGCACGGCCGACAGGCCGAAGGAGTGCGGATCGGCGTTCGGCTTCATCAGCACGGTGACGTCGGCCTCGTCGCCGACGATCTCCTCGGTGATGTCGCCCAGGATGTTGGTCGTCACGACCACCCGGGGCCGGTCGTCGCCGCTCGTGCAGCCGGTGCCGGCGCCGGCGAGGGCGAGGGTGAGCAGGGCCGCCAGGAGGGTGCGCAGCCGACGCGCCTCTCGCGTGTGTCTCCTCATCGTCCGGTCTCCACCATCAGGGCCGGCTCGATGTCCAGGTCGAAGGTGCGCGCGACGCGCAGGCTGTCGTTGTAGTCGATCTCGTACACGCGTCTGCCCTTGGGGTCGTTGACGTAGGCGCGGCTGCGGTCGACCTCGATGACCGGTCCCGCGTTCCCGTCGGTGGCGGCGGTGGAGGCGCCCGCCAGGAGCGGTTTCGTCCGGGTGACCTGCTTGCCGGTGGAGATGTCGTAGCCGTGGAGCGATCCGTCGGTCTCGAGGACGATCAGGACCGAACCCTCGCCCGCCGTGTTGGCCGAGACCACCGGACCGGTCCTCACCCGTGTCCACGTGCGCTCGGAGACGTCCAGGACCCACACGGCCCGGTCACCGGCCGGCGCCGTGAGCGTGTCGCTGCCCGGCCGGTGCCGGAAGGCCGTGGCGCGGTCCTTGTCGGGTATGTCGTCGCCGTACGGGATCTTGCCGGCCGTGAACGCGCCGTCGGCCTCACGGACGAGCAGGGCACCGTCCGCGCAGCCCAGGACGACTCCGCGCCTGGTGACGGCATCGCCCCGCGGTTCCTCGCATTCCGCTTCCGGCGACGCGACGCGCTTGCCCTCGCGGTCGTACACGGCGAGCCGCGCGGCGTCCTGCCCGTTGTCCGTGAGGCTGAGCAGGTGCTCCGCGTACGGCACGACAACGCCCGCGTGTGTCCCGGGGAGCGTGCGGGGCGGGCCGACCTTGCCCTTCTCCAGTTCGGCCCGGCGGTAGATCCTGGCGCGGCCGTCCTCGTCGGTCACCGTGGTCACGGCGGCGTCGCTGCGGACGCGAGTGCCGGGCCCTCCGGGCAGCCGGCCCACGTCGCGTATGGCCGCGCGGTAGTAGTGGACGTGGTCGCCGTGATCCACCGTCCAGGCGCCACTGTCGAGGACACGCGTGGCACCGGCGGTGTGGAAGTAGCCGAACCGGCCGTCCGTGGTGAGTTCGGTGGTGCCCGTCGTCCGGGACACCTCGTGGGTCTTCCCCGTGATCAGGTCGAGCACCTGGGTCTTGCCGGTCCCCGGGTCGTTGAGCAGCAGCCGCGACTGCTGCTCGGCCTTCTCCTGTGCCCCTTCGACGTATCCGTGCGGAGCGGATGCCGAGGCGGTGGTCTTCGAGGTGGACACGTCGTCGTTCTCGCCCGCGCAACCCGCGGTGAGCAGGGAGACGGCCACGAGCGCGGCAGGTGCCCAGGACATGACGTTTCTTCGGACGAGCAAAGGAATCGCCTCGGGTTCTTTCAGTCGGTTGCCGCGGCGTGGACGCCGACGAGGCGCGCACGGCGGTGGTGGCGGAGACCGGATACCAGGTGGGAGAGGAAGAACAGGCTCACCGCGAGGGCCGAGACCGTCGCGCCCGCCGCGGTGCTCAGGTGCCAGGACAACAGCAGACCGCAGAAGGTGGCGGTGATGCCGAGCAGCGCCGCGAGGGCCATGACACCTCGCACACTGCGCGCCCAGGGCAGCGCGGCCGCCGGCGGGGCGATGAGCAGGCCCAGCACCAGCAGCGTCCCCACGATGTGGAAGGAGGCGACGATGGCCAGCGCCAGCAGGCCGAGCAGCACGGCGTGGGCGAGGCGGGGCCGCAGGCCGAGCGTCCGGGCCTTACGCGGGTCGAAGGCCAGGGCGAGGAACGCCCGGTGGCCGAGGGCCGAGACGACCAGTGCCAGCAGCAGTGCCACAGCCAGCAGCACCAGGTCCTGCTCACGGACAGCGAGGACGTCACCGAACAGGAACCCGGTCAGGTCGACCGCGAAGGACTGTGAGCGCGACACGATGATGACGCCGAGGGACAGCATCCCCACGAAGAGCAGGCCGATACCGGTGTCCTGGGACAGCCTCGGGGTGCGGCCGAGGGCGGTGACCCCTGCGGTCATGACCACCGCGCTCAGCACCGCTCCGACCAGCAGGTTGCCACCGAGCAGCGCGGCGAGCGCGATCCCGGGCAGCAGCCCGTGGGACATGGCGTCACCCAGGAAGGCCATCCCCCTGAGCACGACCCAGGTACCGGCCAGCGCACAGATCACCGACACCAACATTCCGCCCCACAGGGCCCGTTGCACAAAGGTCACCTCGAAGGGACCCGTCAACCACTCCATGCGATGGACATTACAATGAAAATCATGTTCAAGAAATCCCCCTCTTTCGCCCAAGCCGAGGCCACGACGTCCCGCGTTCGCCTCGCCAAGCTTTCCGCCGGTTACCCGGGCCGTCCCGTCCTCCGTCAACTTGACGCGGAGATACCGGCGTTGGCGACCACGGCGCTCGTCGGCCCGAACGGAAGCGGGAAGTCCACCCTGCTCGGAGTCCTGGCCGGAGTGATCCAACCCACATCAGGCGAGCTCCATCACGCCGGCAACCGGCCACCGGCGTTCGTCCCGCAGCGTGGCGCCGTCGGTGACGCACTGCCGCTGACGGTCAGGCAGACGGTGGAGATGGGGCGCTGGGGCGAACGCGGACCGTGGCGCCGGCTGACCCGGCAGGACCGCGACACCGTGGACTCGGCCATGGAACGACTGGGCATCGCCGACCTCGCCACGCGTCAGCTCGGGGAGTTGTCCGGCGGGCAGAGACAGCGCGCCCTGATCGCCCAAGGGCTCGCCCAGGAGTCGGACCTGTTGCTGCTGGACGAACCGACCACAGGCCTCGACCCCGAGGCGAGGGAGCGGATCGGGGTGCTGCTGACGGAGCTGGTCGCCGACGGAGTGACCGTCGTCCAGGCCACGCACGACCTGGAAGCTGCCCGCTCGGCGGACGCCTGCCTCCTGCTCCGCGACGGTCACCTGGCAGGACAGGGGCACCCCGAGCAGGTGCTCACCACCTCGACTCTCGCCCGGGTCTGGACACCGGCGTGACGTGGTCCACCACTGCGCCCGGGCATCCAGCCATCCACCTGGCCGTCGTAACACGCCTGCCCGACACTCAGCGACGGCCTGCGATCAGTGATCCGCCGAGCCGTATGCAGGAAAGGGAGCACCTCCCCCACCCGCCCGTTGCCGGGCTGGGACGTCCGCGTCCTCGACCCCGGCGCAGGCCGGTGAGGCGGGTCAGAGGGTGAGGAGCACCTTGGTGGCGCGGCGCTCGTCCATGGCCTTGTAGCCCTCGGCGGCCTGGTCGAGGGGCAGGGTGAGGTCGAAGACCTTGCCGGGGTCGATCTCGCGGTCCCAGATGAGCTGGATCAGGTCGGGCAGGAAGCGGCGCACCGGAGCGGGGCCGCCGAGGGTGTGGATGCCGGCGAAGAACAGTTCGATGCCGGGGATGGTCACGTCGTAGTTCACGCCCACGTAGCCCAGATGCCCGCCACCGCGAGTGGCGCCGACGGCCTGCATGAACGACTCCTGGGTGCCGACGGCTTCGACCACCGAGTGCGCGCCGAGCCCGTTCGTCAGTTCCTTGATCTTCGCGATGCCCTCGTCGCCGCGTTCCTCGACGATGTCGGTGGCGCCGTAGTAGCGGGCCAGCTTCTGCCGCTCGGGGTGGCGGGACATCGCGATGATCCGCTCCGCGCCCAGCTGCTTGGCCGCGAGGACGGCCATCAGGCCGACCGCGCCGTCACCGACGACCGCGACCGTCTTGCCGGGCCCGGACTGCGCGGCGACGGCGGCGTACCAGCCGGTGCCGAGCACGTCGGAGGCGGCCAGCAGCGCGGGGATGAGCTCGGGGTCGGGCTGTCCAGGGGTGGCGACGAGGGTGCCGTCGGCGTGCGGGATGCGGGCCTTCTCCGCCTGGGTGCCGATCGTCTGCGCGACGAACTCGGCGTGCACGCACTTGGACTGGAACCCGGCCTGGCAGATCTCGCAGGTGTTGTCGGAGATGACGAACGACCCGACGACGAAGTCGCCGGCCTTGACGTTCTTCACCTCGGAGCCGACTTCCTCCACGACGCCCACGTACTCGTGCCCCATGACCTGGTGATCGGCGGGCTCGACACCGCGGTAGGGCCACAGGTCCGACCCGCAGATGCAGGTGGCGGTCAGCCGGACGATCGCGTCGGTGGGTTCGAGGATCTTCGGGTCCTCGCGCTCCTCCACCCGGACGTCACCGGCCTTGTGCATCACTACTCCACGCATGTGTGGATCTCCTTGTTCCTTGTTCCTTGTTGCTGTGTTTCTTCTTGCTGCGCTTCTCGTTGCTGTGCGCTGCCTAGGGGAGGTCGCGCGCCGGGCGGCGGCGCTGGGTCAGCACGATGGCGGTCGTCGGGATCAGGGTCAGCGCGGCGACGGCAGTACCGACCACGGCGGGGCCGGTGGCCCCGAGGGCCGAGTCGAGAGCATGCCCGGCGATCAGGGAGCCGACCGCGGTGCCGAGATTGAACGCCGACACGGTGAGCGCGGAGCCCAGAGTGGGCGCCCGGCCCGCGAAACGGACGGCCAGGGAGATCAGCACCGGGTTGGCGCCGAGCCCGAACAACCCGAGCAGGGCGACCAGCACGATCGTGGGAGCGGCGTAGCCGGACAGCAGGCAGATCGCCAGCAGGATGACCGTGGTGGACGCGGCCGCGGTGATGGTGGTCGCGTACGGGCGGACATCGCCGAGGCGGCCCCCGACGAGGAAGCCCACCAGGGCACCGGCGCCGAAGCCGACGAGCACCAGGGGCACGAGCCCGGCGGCGAGGCCGGCCTGGTCGGTGAGCAGCGGCGCGATGTAACTGTACGTTCCGAGAACGCCACCGGTGGTGGTCGCGCACGCCGCCAGTGCCCACCACAGGTGGCCGGAGCGCAGCGCGGACAGCTCGGAGCGGACCGACACCGCCTGTCCGCCCGCTTCGTCGCGCGGAACGTAGCGGGCGATCAGCCCCATGGCGGCGGCTCCCAGGACCGCGAGCGCCCAGAAGGGTCCCCGCCACCCCGTGAGCTGCCCGGCGAACGTGCCGAGCGGCACGCCGACGACATTGGCGAGCATGGCACCGGAGCCCACCACGCCCAGGGCGCGGGAGCTCGCGGCGGGACCGGCGACGCGGGTGGCGACCACGTTGGCCACGGCCCAGAACGCGCCGGTCGCCAGGGCGGTCAGGAACCGTGCGGCGAGTAGCAGCGCGAAGCTGGAACCGAGCGCGACGACGAGGTGTCCGGCCGCGAAGACGCCGAGGGCGAGCACGAGTGTCAGCCGGGCGGGCAGCCGCAGCGTCAGCATCGCCATGAGGGGTGCGCCGACGATCATTCCGACCGCGAACACGGTGATCAACAGGCCGGCCCGGGCCACGCTCACCTGTACGTCGCCCGAGATCTCCGGCAGCAGACCGGCCACCACGAACTCGGTCGTGCCCATCAGGAACGTGCCGAGGGCCAGCACGTAGATGACGAGCGGAAGCCGGGCGGACGATCGCTCGCGCCCTTCGATGCCCGGGTCTGTGGGTGCGTGGAGAGTTCCTCCTCGCGTGCTCATTGACTCTCTTCTCCAAAGGGGACACGGTCGAGCTGCGAGAGCCACGAAACCGGCTCCATCGCGCGCGAAGAAGGTCGTGTTTATGGGGGGTACAAGCTCAACCTCCCTTTCCGGCGGCTCGCGCCTACCGTGGAGGACATGGATCAGCAACCCGACAACCGCTCCGAGATCCGGGACTTCCTTGCCACCCGGCGCGCCAAAATCACCCCGGAGCAGGCCGGGCTGCCCACCAGCGGCCGACGCCGGGTCCCGGGGCTACGGCGCGAGGAGGTCGCCGTTCTCGCCGGCGTGAGCACCGAGTGGTACACGCGGCTGGAGAAGGGCCACATCAGCGGTGTGTCCGAGGACGTCCTCGACGCGGTCGCACGCGCGCTCCAACTGGACGAGGAGGAGCGCACCTACCTCTTCGACCTGGCCATGTCCGCCCAGCGGTCCAGTCGCACGCCTCGCCGGCGCAAGGCCGTGGACATCCCGCCCCGTGTCCAGTGGCTGCTCGACTCCGTCACGCTGTCCGCGGCATTCGTCACCAACGGCCGCATGGACATGGTGGCTTCCAACGCACTCGCCCGCGCCCTGTTCGCGCCGCTGTTCGACAGCGAGACCGCTGACGAACGCGGCCGCCCCAACTTCGCCCGGTACTGGTTCCTCGACCCCGGCGCACCCGACTTCGTCGGCGACTGGGACCGCGCCGCGAACAGCACCGCCGCCATACTGCGTGTCGAAGCCGGGCGCTACCCGCACGACAAGGCACTGCGCGAGCTCATCGGTGAACTGTCCACCGTCAGCGCCGAATTCCGCACCCATTGGGCCGCCCACAACGTGCGCATCCACCACGGCGGCGTCAAACGCTTCCACCACCCTGCCGCCGGACCACTGGAACTCACCTACCAGCCACTGGACCTCCCCATCTCCGCCCACGAGGCCCACTCCCTGACCATCTACACCGCCGAGCCCGGCACCCCCGACGAAGACCGGCTCAAGATCCTCGCCAGCTGGGCCGCCACCCCTGCCGAACGTCACAACCCACCCACCACCCAGACCGAACCCCAAACCGGGAACGCCGACACCCGCGGTCCGTCCCAATGAGTCCAGCACCTTTGCGCCGGCGGTCACCAGGTCAGGGCCTCGACGACGGGCGCAGGCCGACCGGTTGACCTCAGATGCCCACGCCGGCGCGTGCGGCCACCGCGTCGAGAGTGCTCCGACCGCCGGCCAGGTTCGAGACGAGCGGTCGATGGATCGGCCCCGTGCCCTGGGACAAGGGCAGACCCGTGGCCTGGTTGGTGTGGGCGATGATCTCGGCGGTGATGGAGATGGCCGTCTCCTCGGGGGTGCGGGCGCCGAGGTCGAGGCCGATCGGGGAGTGCAGCCGGGTCAGTTGTTCCTCGGTGACGCCGGCTTCGCGCAGGAGGCGCAGGCGTTCGTCGTGGGTGCGGCGGGAGCCCATCGCGCCGATGTAGCCGACGGGCAGGTCGAGGGCGTGGCGGAGCAGGGGGATGTCGAACTTGGCGTCGTGGGTGAGGACGCAGATGGCCGTACGGGTGTCCACGGTCGTGTGTTCCAGGTAGCGGTGGGGCCAGTCCACGACGACCTCGTCGGCGTGCGGGAAGCGGGCCTGGGTGGCGAAGACGGGGCGGGCATCGCAGACGGTGACTCGGTAGCCGAGAAAGGTCCCGGCCCGGCTGAGGGCGGCGGCGAAGTCGACGGCGCCGAAGACCAGCATGCGCGGGCGGGACGCGTGGACGTGGACGAGGACGGTCAGCGGTTCGGGGCAGCCGTCCCCGTTGCCGCCGACCGTTGCGCGGGCGGTGCGGCCCGCCCGCAGCAGGGCCCGGGCCGCGTCCGCCACCAGCCGGTCCGCCGGCCCGTCGTCCAGGGTGCCGTAGGTCATGCTGCCGTCGCCGAGGACGCTCAGGGTGGTACCGAGAAAGCTCTCGGGCCCGTCGACGACCTGGGCCACGGCTGAGGGCCGGCCTTCCACGACCTCACCCAGGGCCGCCGAAAGGTGCGGGCCGTCGGACCAGTCGACGCGCTGGACGAACACGTCGAGCTCGCCGCCGCAGGTCAGTCCGACGGCGAAGGCGTCGTCGTCGGAGTAGCCGAACCAGGCGCGCTGCGGAGCGCCCCCGTCCTTGAGTACCTGTCGGCACAGCTCGTAGACGGCGCCCTCGACGCAGCCGCCGGAGATGCTGCCGACCGCGTTGCCGTCCGTGTCCACCGCGACCGACGTACCGGTCGGCAGGGGCGCGCTGCCGCGCACGTCGACGACTGTGGCCAGGGCGAAGGGGCGTGCCTCGCGGCACCAGCGGTGCAGTGTGTCCGCGATGTTCAGCATGGTCGGGTCTCCGGGAAGGGGGGTGTGCTGGAGGGCCGCCGCCGCGCCGCAGGGGAGCGTCGGTGCGCGGCGGCGGCCGTGGGAGGCCCGGCAGCCGGACGGGGGGACCGACTGCCGGACGAGCATAGGGTGCCCCGGGTCATCGGGCCGCTCCTCAGCGGCCGGGGCACCCCGGTTCAGAGCAACGCCTCAGCGGTGATGGGCAGTTCACGGACCCGTCGGCCGGTAGCGTTGAATACGGCGTTGGCAATGGCAGCCGCAACCCCCACCTGGACGATCTCCCCGACTCCCTTGACCCCGAGCGGGTCGGCCTGCATGTCCTCGCCCTCCACGTAGATCGCCCTGATCTCGGGGATGTCGGCGTTGACCGGGACCAGGTAACCGGCGAGGTCGGCGTTGACGATCCGGCCGTCGCGATGATCGGTCACCGTGTGCTCCAGCAGGGCCTGCCCGATGCCGCCGACCATGCCGCCCAGGGCCTGGCTGTCGGCGAGCTTGGGGCTGACGATGCGGCCGCAGTCGTACACGCCCAGCATCCGCCGCACCCGCACCAGGCCGAGGGTCGCATCGACCCCGACTTCGGTGAAGACCGCGCCGTAGGAGTAGTAGGAGTGCCGCTCGGGATCCGGGGGCCCGGCCCACGAGCCGTCGGCTTCGAGGTGGGTGCGGTTGTTGCGGGTCAGCAGCCGCTGATAGGTCTCGCCGCGGGCCGGGTTGCCCTTGACGTGCAGCCGCCCGTTACGCACGACCACGTCGTCGGCGTTGACGCCGTACAGCGGCGATTCCTCGTCCTCGACGGCCAGTTCGATCGCCTGCCGGCGAATCTTGTTACAGGCATCCAGGTTGGCGGAGCCCACGCACATCATGGTCATGGAGCCGCCGTGCGGCGGGGTCTGCGGGTAGAGGGAGTCGCCGAGCCGGAAGTCGACCGCGCGCATGGCGAGTCCGAGCGCGTCGGCGGCGACCTGGGTCTGGGAGGTGTAGGTGCCCGGCCCCATGTCGCTGGAGGCGGCCTCGACCACCGCCGTGCCGTTGGCGTTCAGGCGGGCCCGGGCCTTGGCCGGCATGTTGTTGGGGTCGTACACGGCCGCTGCCATGCCCAGCCCCACCAGCCAGTCACCGTCACGCCTGGAGCGGGGCTTTGAGTTACGCCGCTCCCAGCCGAACTCCCGGGCCCCGATGGTGTAGCACTCGCGCAGCCGGCGGGTCGACCAGGGCAGCCCGTTCGACTCGTCCTCGGCCGGCTCGTTGCGCAGACGCAACTCGATCGGATCGACGCCGAGCCGGTGGGCGAGTTCGTCCATCGCCGACTCGATGGCGAAGGACGCGTTCGCGAAGCCCGGACCGCGCATCCAGATCGGGCTGTTCACATCCAGGGGCACCCTCCGGTACGCCTGGCTGACGTTGGGCGTGCTGTAGAACATCTGGCCCGCGAGCATGGTGGCTTCTTCGAATGTCTCGTACGAGGAGGTCTCGGCGTCCATCTCGTGGACCGTGGCCCTCAGACGGCCCCGCCGGTCACTGCCCAGGCGCAGCCGGTACTCGTACGAGGGCCGGAAGCCGGTGCCGAAGTACATCTGCCTGCGGCTCAAGGCCACCTTGACGGGACGTTTCATCTCACGGGCGGCCAGCGCGGCGACGACCGTGTGTGGCCAGCAGCGCAGTCCGCTGCCGAAGGCACCCCCGACGAAGGGGTTGATGACCCGCACGGACTTCAGGGGCACGTCGAACACAGTGGACAGCTCCAGCTGTGTGCCGGGCACATACTGCGTCTTGTCCCATACGGTCAGCTTGCCCCCGTCCCAGCGGGCGATGGTGGCGTGCGTCTCCATCGGGTTGTGGTGGTTGCGCGCCATCCTGTACGTCAGATCCATCCGTACCGGCGCGTCACGCAGAGCGGCCTCGGCGTCCCCGCGCGCGTACTCGGTCGGCTTGCCCGGCTCGGCCTCGGCCAGGTCGGTCGAGGGCTGTTGGGCGTCGTAGCGGACCTTCACCAGGCTCGCGCCGTGCTGCGCGGCCTCCAGGGTGGTGGCGATGACGACGGCGACCGGCTGACCGTGGAAGAGGACCTTGTCGTCCTGGAACACCCGCAGCCGGCGGCCGGGCAGGTTGTTCGATCCCGGGTTGTCGCGGTACGGCAGCTTCGGCGCGTTGCCGTGGTGGATCACCCGCAACACGCCCGGAGAGGCTTCGGCATCACGGGTGTCGACGCCGGTGATACGGCCGCGCCCGATGCTCGCGTCCACGATCACGGCGTGCACCACCCGGTCGACGTCGAACTCGGCGGCGTACTTCGCCTCGCCGGTGACCTTCAGCCGCCCGTCCACCCGGGACAGCGGCGCACCCACGGCGGCCTGGGGCTGGGGACTCACCTGGTACCTCCTACGATGCGCAGCTGACGCTCGACGGTTCGTTTCAGCAGTTCGACCTTGAAGCGGTTGCCCGACAGCGGACGGGCGCCCGCGGCCGCCTTCTCGGCGGCGGCCTTCCACAGTGCGTCCGAGGGGCGTTCACCGATGAGGTGCCGTTCGACGGCGGGCAGCTTCCACGGCACCGTGCCCACTCCCCCAGCGGCGACCTTCGCCTCACGGATCACCCCGCCCCGCACATGCAGCGCCACAGCCGCCGACGTCAGAGCGAACTCGTAGGACTGCCGGTCACGCACCTTCAGATAGCCCGACATCAACGGACGCGGAAGAGCGGGGATCTCCACCGCGGTAATCAACTCGCCCTTACGAAGGGCCTGTTCGCGATTCGGGGTACTGCCGGGTTCAAGGAGGAAGTCGGCGAAGGGCACCCTGCGCTCGCCGTCCGGTCCCAGCAGATGCACGGTCGCCTCCAGCGCCGCGAAGGCCACGGCCACGTCGGAGGGGTGCGCGGCCACGCAGGAGTCGGACGTGCCCAGAATCGCGTGCATGCGGTTGAAGCCACGCAGGGCGGAACAGCCCGAGCCGGGCTGGCGCTTGTTGCAGTCGGCGGTCACGTCCCGGAAGTACGTGCACCGGGTGCGCTGCATGATGTTGCCCCCGATGGTCGCCATGTTCCGCAGCTGCGCCGACGCGCTCAGCTCCAGCGACTCGGAGACGACCGGGTACATGGTGCGCACCTTCCGGTTCGCGGCCGTCTCCGCCATGCTCACCAGGGCGCCGATGCGCAGGCCCCCGCGTTCGGTGACGGTGACCTCCCGCAGCGGCAGGTCGGTGATGTCGACCAGGGACTCGGGGCGTTCGACGGTCTCGCGCATCAGGTCGACCAGCGTGGTGCCGCCGGCGATGTAACGCCCGCCCCGGCGCCCCGCGTTGAGCGCCTCACGCGTGCTCTGGGCCTTCGTGAAGGAGAAGGGATGCATATCAGCGGCTCCTTACTTCCGGCCGGCGGTCTGCTCGACCGCACGCACGATCTTCACGTAACAGCCGCAGCGGCAGATGTTGCCGCTCATCCACTCCCGGATCTCCTCCGGCGAACCGGTATGACCCTCCTTGATGCACCCGACCCCGGACATGATCTGTCCCGGCGTGCAGTAACCGCACTGGAAAGCGTCCTCATCGATGAACGCCTGCTGCAGCGGGTGCAGTTCGTCGCCCTTGGCCAGGCCCTCGATCGTCGTGACCTCGGCACCCTCCAGACGCACCGCCAGCGTCAGACAGGAATTCACCCGCTGCCCGTCGACCAGCACCGTGCACGCCCCGCAAGCGCCCGCGTTACAGCCCTTCTTCGAGCCGGTCAGCCCGAAGTGCTCGCGCAGCAGATCCAGCAGCGAGGTGCGGTTGTCCAACGTCACCGTGCGCCGGGTGCCGTTGACCGTCAGAGAGACGCGGCTCTCAGGCGGGGCTTCGGCGGCGACCACCTGGTCATCGACGAGCAAGGTGCCCCCGATCACACCGCCCGCGACGACGGCACCACCGACCGCGGTGGTGGCGATGAAAGTGCGCCGCGTGGGCGCCGAGGAGGGCTCGTCGACTCCGGTGGGGGGAGGAACGGAGGACTCAGAATGTTCAGTGGACATACTTACGCCTTCACATCGCGACGGATCAGCCGCAGACAAGGACTATGCGGCAGCTCAAGCGGGAAGTCCTGCGGTACGGGACGTGACCGAGGTGCGGGCTCCCACGAAACCGGCTCGGTCGCGCCTGGAGAAGGTCGCGCTTATAGGGGGTATGAACTCAACCCCCTTCCTCAGCAGGCTCGCGAGTAGCATCTGAAGGTCATGGACCTGTGACCCCGTGGCCGAGCCGACCACCGCCGGGCGACATGCCGAGGCGCGAGCTGACGCACACCATCGACGCCCCCGACTCCCACTCGATGACCGTGACGACGGGGCCGAAGATCCCCTCGCGGGCGCACCGGGCATCGTTCGTCAGGCCGGTGAGGACGGTCGGCGCGACGTAGTAGCCGTCGGCCAGGGCCGGGCCGGACGGGGCGCCGCCGACACGGCATCGGCACACCAAAAAGGAGATCCACTCGTGTGGAGCTGCCATGCGCGTGTGCCGACGCCGTTCGATTCTGCGCGGCTACGCGGTATCCGTCGCCACGGGACGCGTATCACGGGCGATGAAAACGTACGTACCGGACCGCACGCTGAACACCGCCCGATCCCCGTCGGTACGCTCGAACTTCGCCCTGCCGGAGACCGTCCGGGGCTTGCCGCCCCAGGTCGGCACGCGCACTTCGGCCGTGGTGTTCGGGGGCACCTCCACCTTGAGGCGGAAGGTGCCGTTCCTGCGAGTCCACTCCGAGGCGACCTTGCCCTGCGGCGTCTGGTAGCTGCCTTCCACATGGGTGAGGTCGCCGACCACCCGTGGGTCGATGACCAGCTTGCGGTAGCCGGCGCCGCCACGCGCCTGCCGGATGCCCGCCAGGCCGCTGTGGAACCACTCCTCGATCTGCAGCAGGATCATGTGGTTCTTCGAGGCGCGGATGTCCCAGTTCTCGGGGATGGTGGTGAGGCCCCCGGGGTTCGCCCTGGTCGGCGCCATGAAGTACCCGTAGCTCGGCCGGGTGTCCTCCTGGAGCACGTCCCAGAGCACGTCGTCCCGGCCACCCTCCATCAGGGCCCGGACGATCGGGGCAAGTCCGATCGTCCCTCCGCTGAAGTGCGGTCCACCGCCGAAGGGTTGGTACCCCTTGACCAGTTCGGCCAGCGCGTCGAGGACCCGCTCCCGCTCGCCCTCGGGCACCAGCCCCTCGACGAGGGCGAGCGCCTGCGCGGCCTGTGTCGCACCGGCGGTGCCCTGGTCACCGTCGCTGGTGTAGCGGCCGAGCGAGCGGTTGTAGAAGGCGTCGTTGAAGGCCTGTTTGATGGTGGCGGCCAGGCTGCGGTACTCGTGCGCGTCACCGTCGCGTCCGATCAACTCGGCCATCCTCGCCATCCGGTCGGCGATCTGGTAGTACCCCCAGGTCCCGGTGATACGGCCGGGGGTGTTCTCGGCCGCGATCCAGTCGGCCAGGGCGGCGTCGACGATGTAGGCGTTCGCACCCGTGCCCGCCTTACGCGTCCGGATGTAGTTCAGGAACGCCTGCATCTGCGAGTAGTAGCGGGCCATCGTCCGGGTGTCACCATACGTCTCGTACAGCAGCCACGGTGTCAGGATGATGCCGTTGCCCCAGTTGATCTCGTCGCCGAACCGGCCGGTGTAACCCCAGTCGTACACGGGGGCCTTGAGCGCGACATTGCCGATGTTGTCGCCGGACCTGGACTGGCCCTCCGCGAGGTGGCGCTGCATCGTGCGCAGGTAGGCGTCGTAGCCGAAGGTGCGGTGCAGGGATGCGAAGGGCTGGAGGTAGTCCGCGGGGTATGCCAGCTTCTCGCGGCCGGGACAGTCCGTGAACGTGGACATCGTGTTGCTCATGATCGAGTAGCGGGCCATGCGGTGGATCCGGTTGATCCGGTCGTCGGAGGTCCGCACATCGCCCGCGACCGGGACGTCCGCGTGCAGTTGGAGGCCGGTGAGGGTGTCCTCGGTGGGGGTGTAGCCCGTCGGCAGGCCGGTCACCTGGACCCATTGCATGCCGAAGTAGTGGAACCGCGGGTGCCAGCTCTCGCCGTCGGGATCGCCGTACGTGGTGTAGGTGGCGAAGAGGTCGGTGCCGCGGGAGGCGCCGCCGCCCATGAGGGACGCCTGGTCGACGGTGCCGTCGGCGGTGAGGGACTCGGCCGGCCGCATCGTGATCGTCGTGCCCGCGGGCACGGTGCCGTCGAGCTCGAGCAGGGGCCAGCCGGCGAAGTTCTGGCCGAAGTCGAAGACCCAGACGCCCGGTTGGGGCTGCGTCACACCGACCGGCCTGAGCCTGTCGACGATCTTCACTGGTTCGCCCGCCCGCCATACGAGTTCGGTGGTCAGGTTGGGCGGCGGGGCGATCCCGGCGCGCACCCAGCCGACGGGAGTGCCGTCGCGGCGCTTCGCACTCTCGCCGAGGTCGGCTCCGGGGGCGGTCCAGTCGGGCTGTTCGCGGCGGGCGTCGTAGTCGGAGCCCGAGTACCAGTTGGCGAGGGTCGTCGGGCCGAGCGCGGCCTTCCAGGAACGGTCGCTGACGACGGTCTGTATGGTGCCGTCCGCCTTGGTCAGCTCAAGGCGTGCGATCAGACGGGGAGTTACGGCGGCTCCCGCGCTCGGGTCGGTGCTCGCCAGTGAGTTGCCGGAGCCGGTGACGGTCGCGCCGGTGGCGTGTGCCGTCTTGAGGGGCGGCTCGAAGGTGATGCCGGTGCCGTCCGCGCCCGCGGTGCCGATGGCGGTGATGGTGCGGGACTCCAGCCGCTCGCCGCCGTCACCGGTGTCGATGTTGAGGGTGCCGCCGACGTGGTAGCCGGTCACACTGCTCACCTTGACGTCGGTGGCACCGGCCGGCGCCGCGGCGACCAGGGTGCCGATTCCCTTGAACTGGCTCTGCCACCAGCTGTACGGGGCGGTGCGGCCGGTCGCGGGGTTGGTGACGGAGCGTGTGACCAGCGCGGTGCCGTGGCCGAGTTCGACGCCCAGGGTGTTGGCGCCGGGGCGGACGAGACGGGTCACGTCGTAGGCGCGGTACTCCGTGGAGAGCTGGTAGTTGGAGTTGCCGGGAGCGAGCACCTCGTCCGTGACGGGGCTGCCGTTGAGCAGTACGTGGTGCAGGCCGACACCGGAGACGTACAGCCGTGCCTTGGTGACCGTCGCGCCGTGCCGCCCGTCGACCTCGAAGGCGTGCGCGAGGATCGGCAGGGGCTGGTCGAGGGCGCGGCCGGGGTACTCGATCCACTGGGCCTCACCCCAGTCGGAGCGCTTGAGCAGGCCCATCTCCCAGGTCGCGGGCCGGCTCCACGGTGTGGCCTCGCCGTCGGTGCCCCAGACCCGGACCTGCCAGACGACCTGCCTGCGGGAGTCCAGCGGCGGCCCGCCCCAGGCGATGTCGTGCTGGGCGTCCGAGCGGACCTTGCCCGAGTCCCACAGGTACCGGCCCTCGCGCAACTCCCGCTCCCCGCGCGCGGCACGCACCTGGTACGCGGCCTGGGTCCAGCCGGCACCCACGCCCACCGTCCGCCAGCCGAGCCTGGGAGCGGCGTCGTCGACACCGAGCAGGATGCCCGTACGTCCGTCGACCGACAGGCCGGTGACCTTCGGCCCATGGGTGTCGTCGGCTTCGGCGGCCCGAGCCGCGGCGATCGGCAGCATCAACCCCACCCCCGAGGCGACCACGCCCCCGACAACCTGTCTACGGCTCACTGCGATGCCCTGATCCAGGGACATGGGAACTCCTTGTGAATCGACTGGTCAGGATCCGGCCTTGTAGTCGGCGTCCATCTCGGCGAGGAGCTTCTTGGGCGTGGACTGGCCGCTGAAGATCTCCTGGAGACCGCTGAGCATGGTCTGCTGGACCTTGGGGTTGGGCCAGAGCTGGTCCATGAACGGCACGGTGCGGTTGGTTTCGATGAACTTCGAGAGTTCGGTGAGTGACGGGTCGACCTGGTAGCCCGTGTCCGGGAGGGTGGGCAGGCTGCCCTGCTTCTTGTTGAAAACGTTCATGCCCTGGGGCGACATCACGAAGTTCACGAACTTCAGGGCCAGTTCCTCGTTCTTGGCCTTGGCGTTGACGCCGTAACCGGCTCCCGCTGCGGCGGGTATGAGGGTCTCGGCGGGGTTGTCGGTGGCGGGCAGCGCCTTGAGTGTGAAGGTGCCCTTGGGGTTCTTCTGCTTGAGCAGGGCGATGACCCAGTTGCCCTGGATGATGCCGAGCGTCTTGCCGGTGGCGGCGAGCTGCTGGCTGGCCTCGTAGTTGGTGCCCAGCGGGTTCTTCTGGAAGCAGCCGGTCTTCTCCATCGTCAGGTACTTGTCGAGCGCTGTGGTCCACGGCGACTTGGCGAAGGTGGCCTGTCCGGCCTGCATCTTCTGGTCGAAGTCGCGATCGGGGCCGTAGACGGTCGTGGCGACCAGGGCGTATTGGACGAGCTGGGTCACCCAGTTGTCCTGGTTGCCCAGCGCGAAGGCGGGCGTCCCCTTCGCCTTCGCCGCCCGGCAGAAGTCCAGCAGCTTCGTCCAGGTGTCCGGCGGGGTGAGCCCGGCCTTGGCCATGGCCTGTTCGTTGTAGACGGCGCCGATGCCGTTCTGCCCGAAGACCGCGGTGTAGGTCTTGCCCTCGTACTGGGCCACGCTCTTGATCGCGTCGGGCAGCTTGGCGGCCCAGGGCTGATCCGACAGGTCGCGCAGGTAGCCCGGCTTGGCGAGGACATAGGTCGCGCCCGGGTTGCCGTTGCCCGGCCAGACCGACATCACGTCGGGTGCCGTTCCGGAGGAAAGCTGGGTGCGGATCTGCTGCTGGTACTGGTCGGCGCCGCTGGTGGTGTAGCGGACCTTGACGCCCGGGTTGGCCTTCTCGAACGCCTTGACGACATCCTCGACGGAGCCCTGGTCGATCGAGGCGAGGGTCAGGGTCTTCGAGCCCCCGCCGCCGGAGGCGGCCTTCGTTCCGCCGCTGCATGCGGCCAGGAGGGCGGCGGCCGTGACCGCCGCGGCCAGCGCCTTGGGTGTGCGTGTGTTCATGATGACTCCCTTGAGGAGACGGTGGGGCTCGGGGACCGGTGCGGGGCGGAGTGACGGTGGGAGTGAGGGCGGGTGGCGGGTGTCATCCCTTCAGCCCGCCCGCGAAGCCGCTGATGATGCTGCGCTGCAGCAGGAAGTAGACGAGCAGGACGGGCAGGATGCTGATCACCAGTGCGGCGAAGATGAGGTTCCAGTCGGTGACGTACTGGCCGACGAAGCCGGCGATCGCGACCGGCATGGTCTGCTGGGCACTGCCGCTGAGGTACAGCAGCGGGGTGAAGAAGTCGTTCCACACGGCGACCGCGTTGAGCACCAGGGCCGTAACGGTGATCGGTTTCAGCATCGGCAGGACCACGTACCGGAAGCCCTGCAGCGGGGTGCAGCCGTCGATGAGGGCGGCGTCCTCGAAGTCGCGGGGCAAGGCGCGCAGGAAGCCGACGTAGAGGAAGACGGTGAACGGCACCTGCAGGCCGGAGTAGAAGAGGACGAGCGCCCAGGGAGTGCCGAGCAGGCCGAGGTCGCGCAATGTCTGGTACAGCGGCAGCGAGGCGAGCTGGAAGGGCAGGACCAGGCCGAGGAGGACTAGCAGATACGTCGCCCGGGACCAGCGGGCCGTGATGCGGGCCAGCGGGTACGCCGCGAGGGACGAGACGGCCAGCACGATGACGACGCTGCACACCGTCACCAGCACGCTGTTGGCCAACGCTCCGCCGAGCGAGCCCTGTTGCCAGGCCTGGGTGAAGTTGTCCAGGGTCGGGGAGGTGGTCGGGCTGAGGGGCGAGGAGGTGTCGGAGGTGGGACGTACGGCGAGGTTGACCAGGACGTACACCGGGAAGCCGATGAACAGGGCGGCGGCGACCATCGCGAGTTCCAGCGCGAGGGTACGGGGGCGATAGCGGGTCATGACGCGGCCCTCTCGTTCCGGGACAGGAAGAAGTACTGGCCGGTGGAGGCGACCGCCACGATGATCGTGAGGACCACCGCGAGGGCGATGCTGTAGCCGAACTCCCCCAGCGTGAAAGCGTCCTTGTAGATCAGGGTCGAGATGGTGTCGGTCGCGTGCCCGGGCCCGCCGCCCGTCAACGCGTACACCTGGTCGAAGAGTTTGATCCCGCCGATGATCGACAGCATCAGGTTGATGGTGAAGGCCGGGGCCAACAGCGGCCGGGTCACCGACCAGAAGCGCCGCCAGGGACCGGCACCGTCGATCGCCGCGGCCTCATGGATCTCCTTGGGCACCGACTGCAGCCCGGCCAGGAAGATGACCATGGAGTAGCCCGCGAACTGCCACACGATCACCCCGACCACGGACCAGAGCGCGAGGTCGGGATTCCCGAGCCAGTCCTGCTGCCAGTCCCCCAACCCGACGGCGCTCAGCAGGCTGTTGACGGCGCCGTCCGGGCCGAGCAGGTTGCGCCACAGGTAGGCGGTCACGATCGGGGTGATCACGGCCGGGGCGAAGAGGAACACCCGGAGCAGGTTGCGGGACTTGATGGCCGTGTTGACCCCGAGGGCCAGCACCAGCCCCACGGCGTTCTGGATGACCGTGATCGACACCGCGATCAGTAGCGTGTGCCAGACGGCCTGCCTCGCGTCGGCGTCGCGGAGCATGTCGGCGAAGTTGCCCAGGCCGACGAACGAGAAGTCCGGGTTCAGGCCGTCCCAGTCGGTGAAGGCGTAGTACACGCCGCGCCCGCTCGGGATCAGCACGACGAAGGCGAACAGCAGCAGTGCCGGCGCCATGAACCACCACGGCGGTCCGGTGCGCCCTCGGCGGGCGGGGACGACCTTCACGGGCGGACCTACTTCCCTTGAAACGATTCAATAGCCGACCGGTCAGCGCGCTGCCGGCTTCTGCTTCATGGAGGACCCGGTGACGGGCGGATCGTGGGTAACGTTTCCCATCGGGTGGTGCCAGACCCTAGGGAGCCTCCCGGGTGGCGTCAAGATGCTGTGCGCGAGACAGGGGCGTTACGGCGCTACTTCCCCGTACACTCTGCGGCAACGTTTCCCACGGGCGTCGGAGGAGGACCGATGGAGGAGCCGTCAGCATCGTCTCGCCGCGTCACGATCGTCGACGTCGCGCGCCACGCACAGGTGTCCACCACGGCGGTGTCCAAGGTGCTGCGCAACGCCTACGGAGCCAGCCCGGAGATGCGGGCGAAGGTACGGCGCGCGATCGATGAACTGGGCTACCGTCCCCTCGCCGCCGCCCGGGCCCTGCGCGGCCGGACGTACACCATCGGCGTGATGCTGCCGGACATCCGCAACCCCTTCTTCCCCGAGATCCTCGACGGCATCACCGGCCGGCTCGCGGACACCGACTACCAGGTGCTGCTGGGGCCAGGCTGCAACGGGGAGAAGGAGGAGGCGCGGGTCACCGAGGCGCTGATCGATCGCGGCATGGACGGCCTCATCCTGGTCGCGCCCGTCTCACCTCGCTCCCACCTGGAGCATCTGGCCTCCGTCGTGCCGACCGTGATCGTCGGCCGCCATGGGCACTCGGCGGCGTACGACACCGTGAACGACGACGACATGGCAGGTGCGGCTCTGGTCGTCGGTCACCTCGCCGAGCTCGGGCACCGTCGCATCGCCCACATCGAGCACCGCGAGACCGATCCGACGCGCCTCGCGGAGATGCCCAACGCCCAGCGCGCGGAAGGGTATCGGCGTGCCATGCGCTCCCTCGGCCTGGCCGAGGAGATCGACGTCGTCTCCACCAGTTACACGCCGCAGGGCGGGCTCCAGGGCGCCAAGGAACTGCTCGCGCGCCCCCGCCGGCCCACGGCCGTCTTCGCCGGTGCGGACATCGTGGCCATGGGGGTGCTGGAAGCCTGCGCCGAAGCCGGGGTCCGCGTACCCGGCGACATCTCGGTGGCCGGCTACGACAACACGACCTTCGCCGCGCTCGGTCCGATCTCCCTGACCAGCGTCGACCAGGCCGGGCGCGAGATCGGCGAGAACGCCTCCCGGCTCCTCCTGGAGCGGATCGCCGACCGCAACAAGCCGTCGGTCCAGGTCACACTCTCGCCCAAGCTGGTGCCGCGCCGAACCACTGCGCCCCTTCCCGAAGAGGGGGACTCGACGGGCTCGACAGCGGATGTTCGGCCGAGGGGTTGAACGCGGTTTCCCTCTCGCCATGATTCCCCTGAGAGAGGTCCCCTCGGCATCTCCCAGGCGTGGGTGGCCCCGTACGCCCCGCGGCCGGACGGATGGCTCCCGGCAGGCGCTACCCCGTCGGCGCGGGGCGTGCAGTTCCCCCCCGGTCACTCGCCCAATAGTCGCCGCAACCAGCGCAGCCGGGCCGCGCGGGCGTCGACGGACAGGGCAGCCTGGGGCACAAGGCCGTCGAACCCGTGGAAGCCTCCCGGCCACACATGCAGCTCGGCGATGCCGCCGGCCTGCCAGATACGGCTCGCGTAGGCGACGTCCTCGTCGCGGAACGTCTCCGCCGAGCCCACGTCGATGAACGCAGGCGGCAGACCGGACAGGTCGTCCGCGCGGGCGGGCGCGGCGTACGGCGGGACGTCGGCGGTGCCGCGCGCCTCACCCAGCAGGGCGCTCCAGCCGGTCTCGTTGGAGGTGCGGTCCCACACGCCCAGGCCCGCCATCTGGTGGGCGGACGGAGTGTCATTGCGGTCGTCGAGCATCGGACACATCAGCATCTGGCCGATCGCGCGCGGCCCCTTGCGGTCGCGGGCCAGCAGCGCCAGCGCCGCGGTGAGTCCGCCGCCGGCGCTCCCGCCCGCCAGGATGATGCGGTCCGGGTCGCCGCCGATCTCCTTGGCGTGCCCGGCCGTCCACACAAGGCCCGCGTAGCAGTCCTCCACCGGGGCCGGGTGCGGGTGCTCGGGGGCGAGCCGGTATTCCACGGACACCACGACCAGCCCCAGTTCCTCGGCCCAGTCGAGCGGAATCCCCAGCCGAGGGGTGCCCGTCACCATGCCGCCGCCGTGGATGTTGTAGACGATCGGGCGTGAGCCGGTCACGCCTGTGGGGCGGCAGATCAGCAGCGGAACCTCCGGCGCGCCCGGCGGCCCCGGTGCGGCCCGCTCCTCGACCTCGAAGAGACCCTCGCACGCAAGCTCCTCGTTTGTCGGAGGCGCGAGCGAGCCGATGTGCGGCTCCCGCCCGGCCGGGATCATCTCCGGGGTGATCGTCGGCGGCAGCCACTCATTGATCGCCCCGAGTTGTGCGGCGAGTTCCGGGTCGAAGGGCGGCGGGTTCATGGCCATCGGGTCTCCTGGCTGGTGGCTGGTGGCTGGTGCGTGGACGCGGCGTTCACCGGTTACGTGCGGTGCCCTGTGGGGGCGGCTGACAGGTCGTCGCCACGGTCGCCGTCGCCGTCGCCGTCACGGTGTCGCAGTGAGCCGAGAGGTGGCGGATTACGCGGTTGCCTCTGCGGTCCTCTCGGATCCCGGCGTCTTCGGCGCAGTCGAGCCGGGTTGGAGAGCCGCGGGCAGGCGGGGCACCCAGACGAGGCCGATGACCGCCGCGGCCAGCGTCAGGCCGAACAGCGTGCCGAACATCAAGCGGGTGTGGCCCAGGGCGAAGGCGGGAGTGCCCAGCGCCGCCAGACCGGCCACGGCCCGGGTGAAGGCCATCGTGACCCCCTGGGCGGTGGCCCGCAGCAGGGTCGGGAAGAGCTCCTGTGACCAGACCTTGTAGACGGACTCGCCGGCGAAGGAGTTGCCGAGACCTGAGAGGAGCATGACGGCGACGAGGGTGAACCTGTCCGGCCCCAGCAGCGCGGGCAGCGCCCAGGCGACGACGATCAGCGCGGATCCGATCGCGAACCAGGCGTGCCGGGCCGGCTTGTCGACCACCCGCATGAACAGCAGGCCTGCGACGAAGCCGATCGGCAGTCCGATCAGGGTCAGCTGGGAGTACTGGGCGACCTCTCCCTTGGCCAGAGCGGTCCACAGGAAGGTGCCGAACTGGCCGAGGGTGTTCGCGCCGAGGTTCCACGTGGCGTAGTACAGGCCCGTCGCGAGCAGGGCGTACACGGTCGGCGCCCGGAAGAGATCGCGGATGCGGCTGAACTCGATGGTCTCGCTGCGCGCCGTCGTGTGCGTGCCGGCGGCCCGCCGGGCGGCTGCCCATTCGGCCGACTCGCTGAGGGTGAGGCGCAACAGCAGCACGACGACCGCCACGACCAGCAGATGGGCGAACAGGATCCGGCCGCCGAGAAGGCCCTTCACCCCCATGAAGGAGCTCAAGCCGAGCACGGCCACGATGCCGGCCAGCCAGAGCATGCCGGAGAACACCACCATGGTGCCCTTCTTGCCGGCCGGTGCCTCCTCATTGACGAGCGCGAGCGACACGGGGAGATCCGCGCCGATCGCCAGGCCGGTGGCCACGACGCCGACGTAGAGCAGAGCGGGTCCCGCCGCCACCAGGAGCAGCAGCGTGCCGACCGCGTAGAGGGTGAGGGAGAGGGTGAAGACCTTCCGGCGGCCGAACCGGTCGCCCAGCCGGCCGCCGAGGAGGGCACCGGCCGCGAACGCCAGGGTCTGCAGCCCCAGCAGGGATCCGATGGTTCCGGTGTCGAGCTGGAGCGGAGCGGCGTAGTAACCGCTGATCGCCATGCCCGACGTCACCAGGGCTCCGGAATCCAGGTAGGAGGCCATGCCCGCCAGGACCGCTGTCTTCCAGGGGCTTCTCCGAGTGTCCTTCATGCCGGACATACGTCCTCCTCGTCGGGCGTCGGCGATGGGGGCGGGAGTGGGGTGGGGCGGGGGTGGTGTCGGGCGGGGCGGGGGTGGGGCGGGAAGCTCGGTGGGCCTGGCTGCGTCGAGCCGTCCGGTCCGCTGCGAACAGGGCGAGGCGGCGGGTGACCGGTCGCCTACTCGTTTCACTTACGCGTGCCAGTTGAGTGATCTGGCGGGTAAGCTAACCGCGGCCGTGGGCTTTGACAAGAGGTGCGACTGAGGGCGGCGGGTGACCGGGGTGTCCGAGGGCAGGCGGGTGACCAGCGCGGATGTGGCCCGGGAGGCCGGGGTCTCGCGCGCGACGGTGAGTTACGTCCTCAACGGCGTCGTCCATCAGAAGATCCCCGAGGCCACACGGCAGCGGGTGTGGGATGCGGCCTCCCGGCTGGGCTACGCACCCTCGGCGGCGGCGCGGGCGCTGCGCACGGGACGCTCGGAGATCGTCCTCGGTCTGCTGCCCGACTGGCCGATCGAGCATGTCATGGGACGGCTCATCCAGCAGTTGACCAATGCCTTCGCCGAGCACGGGCTGACCTTCGTGGTGCACTCGTCGGCTCATCCCGCCCGTCCCCTGCGGGACATCTGGAAAGCCATGACCCCGGCGGCGGTGTTGGCCCTCCAGGAGTTCGCCGAGCCGGAGGCCGAGGCGATGCGGGCGGCGGGCATCGAGGTGGTCATGGCGATGCACGGGTCGGTACCGGGTGAGCCCCGGCCTCCTCTGGTGTCCGAGCAGCCGATCGGCGCACTGCAGGCACGGCACCTCGCGGCACCCCGCCGCCGGCTCGGCTACGCCTACCCCGACCTGCCGGGACTGGAGGTCCTGGCCCAGCCGCGACTGGACGGCGTCCGCAAGGTCTGCGCTGAATGGGACCTCCCGGAGCCGGACGTCCGGACGGTACCCCTCGATGCGGCGGGCGCCGCCGAAGTGGTGAAGGCGTGGCTCGCCGCCGACCCACCGGTGACGGGGATCTGCGCGTTCAACGACAACATCGCGCTCGCTGTGCTGGCCGGCCTGAGCCACCTCGGGCTGCGCGCTCCGCAGGACCTGGCCGTGATCGGCGTCGACGACATCCCGGGCGCGTCGCTGGCCCAGCCACCGCTGACCACGGTCGTCCGCGACACCGACGCCATCGCGCGGGGCCTGGCACGGCGCGTCGTCGACACGCTGGGCGGCAGGGAGATCCCCGCCGAGCCGCTTCGGGACGAGCTTCTGATCCGGGTGCGGCAATCCGCGTAACCGGTGACGGCATCCGGAGCGTGTCACATCGCCGACCGCCGGTCCGTCTTGATGAGCCCGGCCGACGGGACCTTCGTCCCAGCCATTGCTCCATCTATTGAAATTCGATAGATTCCCATCGCGATTCGATGGAAGGGTGAGGTATGGGAAGGCAGACGGTGGGTGCGCTGCGCGCCGTGCTCGTGGTGGTGTTCGCCGGCACCGTGTTCGTACAAGCAGGGATGGTGTGGGCGTTGGTCAGCGGGAGCGACCCGGAGGACGGGTCGCTCCCGCTGACCAAGCTGCGCGTGATCACGATCCTGGGCATGGTGTCGGCCCAGGTCGCCGTGGTCTGCGTATGGCGACTGGTGACGATGGTGCGACACGGAACCGTGTTCTCCCACGCGGCCTTCCGCTACGTGGACATCCTGATCGGCGCGATCGTGGCCGCTGCCCTCGTGTGGTTCGGGGTCACGGCCCTCAACGCGCCGGGCCAGCGGGCCGACCCCGGTGTCACCGTCATCATGACCGGGGTGGGCGTGGCCATCCTGAGGGTCGCGCTCATCGTGCTCGTCCTGCGGATGCTGCTCGCCCAGGCCGTCGCGCGCGACGTCGAAGCGTCGCGGATGCAGGCGGAGTTGGACGAGGTGATCTGATGCCGATCGTCGTCGACATCGACGTGATGCTGGCCAAGCGGAAGATGTCCGTGGGCGAGCTCGCGGACCGCGTAGGGATCACGCCCGCCAACCTGGCGGTACTCAAGAACGGCCGTGCCAAGGCCGTACGTTTTACGACACTCGCCGCGCTCTGCGATGTGCTCGAGTGCCAGCCGGGCGACCTGCTGCGCTGGGAGGCCGAGGTAGCCGCGGGCGGATGACCTTCCCACCTCAAACCCCCGTTCTCCCAGTGGGGTCAGGCCGACCGGATCATCAAGCGGTTGTTTCCGCCTCCATACGCTGCTGACGGCGGCGGCGCTGCAGGACCGGGTCCGGGACGGGCGCGGCGGCCACCAGGCGCCGGGTGTACTCGTGCTGTGGCTTGCCGCATACGTCGACGCTGGGCCCCTCTTCGACGATGCGCCCGTGCTGCAGCACCAGGGTCCGCGCCGCGAACTGCTTGACGACGGCGAGGTCGTGAGTGATGAACAGGTACGCACAGCCGAGGGTGTGCTGCAGCTCGGCGAGGAGGTCCAGGGCGGCGGCCTGGGTGGTGACGTCGAGGGCGCTGGTCGGCTCGTCACAGATGATGATCTTCGGTTGCCGGGCCACCGCCCGGCCGATGGCGATGCGCTGGCGCTGACCTCCGCTGAACTGGGCCGGGTACCGGTCGGCCGCGTCCTCGGGCAGGCCGACTCGGCGGAGCAGATCGGCGATGTGGGCGCGGACCTCGCGAGGTGAGCGGGTAGAACCGGCGAGCAGGGGTTCGGCCAGCGTCCGGCCCACGGGCAGCGCCGGGTTGAGTGATCCGTACGGGTTCTGGAAGATCGCCTGGAGATCGGTGGACAGGGCGCGGCGGGCACGCCCCGTGAGACGGGTGATGTCCCGCCCGTCGAGCAGCACGCGCCCGCCGCTGACCGGGGTCAGTCCCAGCACGGCCCTGCCGATGGTGGTCTTGCCCGAGCCGGATTCGCCCACGAGGGCGACCGTCTCGGCCTGTCCGACCTCGAACGACACGTTCTCGATGACCGTGGTCGGGGGCTTGCGCAGGCCGCGGGACGGGTAGCGGACCGCGAGGCCGTCGATTTGGAGTACGGGTGTTCCGGTCACGCGATCCTGCCCTCGGTCGTCCCCACGATGCTGGGGGTGCTTTCGATGAGCTTCCTGGTGTACGGGTGCTCGGGCCGATAGAAGATGTCCTCGACCGAGCCCTCTTCCACGATCCGGCCCTTCTCCATCACGATCGCGCGGTCGCAGGTATCGGCCACCACGCCCAGGTCGTGTGTGATGAGGATGATCGCCATGCCGCGTTCATCGCGCAGCGTCCTGAGCAGATCGAGGATGCCCGCCTGCACCGTGACGTCCAGTGCCGTGGTGGGCTCGTCGGCGATCAGGACCTTCGGCGAGCTGGCCAGCGCCATGGCGATGGCGACCCGCTGGAGCATGCCACCGGACAACTCGTGCGGGTGCCGGCGCGCGATGTCGTCCGGATCGCGCAGGTGGACGCTGGTCAGCAGCTCGCGGATCCGTTGCCGTACGGCCTCCTTGCCGCCCGGCACGGTGCCGGTGCGGCGGATGACCTCGCCCAACTGCGAGCCGATGGTGAAGTAGGGGTCGAGCGCCACCATCGGTTCCTGCGACACCAGAGCGATCTCACGGCCGCGGATGCGCTGCAGTTCCCGCTCCGGCAGACCGGTGATCCGGGTCCCGGCCAGCCAGGCCGAGCCGCTGGTCACCCTGCCGCCCGGGGCGAGCAGCCCGAGCAACGACAGGCCCGTCACCGTCTTTCCGCTCCCGGACTCGCCCACGAGACCGAAGATCTCGCCGGAGTTCACCGTGAAGCTGACGGAGTCGACGACGGTACGCGGCCCGTGCGCGGTGGCGAAGGCGATGGAGTAGTCGCGCACGGCGAGCACACCCGGGTCCTGCGGTGTGTCCGGCGTCATGGCGGTGCCCTTGGGAACGCGCGTCCCGACAGGGTGCTTGGTGTCCGGCGTCCCGGCCTGGTGCTTTTCGACCGCCACCGGAACCGGCCGTCGCGACCGGCCGCCGCCGGCCCCCCGCTTCCGGTCCTGGTCGAGGTCGCGCAACCCGTCGCCGAGCAGCCCGAAGGCGACGGACATGAGGCCGATGAGGCCGCCGGAGACGAGCAGCAGGTACGGCGTCTGCTGCATGACCTGCGCGGCCTCTCCGACCATGCCGCCCCAGCTGGGAGCCGGCGCCGGGGTGGCCAGGCCGAGGAACCCGAGGCCGGTCTGCACCATGAGGGCGATCCCCGAGAAGAGGCACACCTGGACCAGCAACAGCCCCACCAGGCCGGGGAAGATGTGCCGTGCCATGATCCGCGCGGAGCTGAGCCCGGAGACTCGGGCGGCGTCCACGAACAGTTCCTCCCGCAGCGCGATGCACGAGCTGCGGATGACACGGGCGAGGCCCGCGGAGGAGAGCACGCCGAGCGTGAACATGGCGGCGATGTTGCTCTGGCTGAAGATCGCCAGGACGGCGAGCATCAGGATGACCACGGGGACGGAGAGCATGACGTCCATGACGGCCACGATGACCCGGTCGGTCCAGCCGCGCAGATAGCCGGCGAGGATGCCGAGGGACATGCCCAGGACCATGTAGACGCTCACGGCGACAGCGACCCCCAGCAGGGCGGGCCGCCCGCCGTAGAGCAAGCGGCTCAGCACGTCGCGGCCGAGGTCGTCGGTGCCCAGCGGGTGGCCGGCCGACGGGCCGCTGCGCGCGTGGAGCAGGTCCTGCGCCAGCGGCGGGTGCGGTGCCAGCAGGGGGGCGAGGATCACGGCGACGGTGACCGCCAGGACCACGACGAGCGCGGCCGCGGTGAGCGGACGGCGCCAGATCGCGGCGAAGGGGTTGGTCCACTTCCGTGACGGCACACGCACGGGCGGAGCTGCAGCGGTCATGCCACACGCACCTTCGGGTTCAGGAGGCTGTAGAGAACGTCGACGAGAAGGTTGATGAGGATCACCAGCACCGTGAAGGTGATGGCGACGCCCTGCACGACCGGCAGATCGTGCTGGTTGGTCGCGTCCACGACCGTCGTCCCCAGCCCGGGCAGCGTGAAAATGTTCTCGACGAGAATCGTGCCGGGGATGTACGCGATCATCGTGAGGCCGATCGCGGTCGCCACCGGCATCCCGCAACTGCGCAGGGCGTGCTTCCAGACGATGGACACGGGCCGGAGGCCGGAGGCGCGCAGCGTTCTGATGTAGTCCCGGCCCAGAGTGGACAGCATCGCATCGCGGGCGATCTTGGAGATCAGGGCGACACCCCCGATCGAGAGAGCGACCACGGGCAGCACGAGACCGGTCGCCCATTGCCCCGGTGACTGGGCGAACGGGGTGTACCCGGTGGCCGGAAAGATCGGGAACTTCACGGCGAAAAGGGAGACGAGCATCAGCGCGAGCCAGAAGTTGGGCAGGGCGCTGCCGAGCAGGGACACCACGTCGATCAGGCGGCGGCTGAACCGGCCGCGGGTGGCGCTGTACACGCCGAGCGGGACGCCGACCAGGGTCGACAGCACGGTGGCCCCGATGACCAGGGTCAGGGTGACCGGCAGGCGTTGCCCGATCGTCCCCAGCACGGATTCGCCGCTGAACAGCGAGCTGCCGAAGTCGCCGTGCAGGACGTCGCGCAGGTACAGCCAGTACTGCTCGGCGAACGGCTTGTCCAGATGGAGCGCGGCTCTGAGCGCGTCGTACTGCTCCTTCGTCGCGTTGACACCCAGGACCGTTCGTGCCGGGTCACCCGGCACGAACGACTCCAGGAGGGAGGTGATCGCCGAGACGACCACCAGGAGCGGGACGGACAGCGCCAGCCTGCGGAGAATAATGGGGAACATCCGTCCTCGTCAGCGAGAGGTCCAGGTGACGTTCGAGGTCAACTGGGCGGTGCCCACCCCGAACTTCACTCCGCGCAGCTTGGTGTTGTACATGGCGATCGTGTCGGTCGCGGACACCGGAAGGGCGAGCGCCTTGCGCACGATCACCTCGGTGAGGTCCTTCGCCGCCGCGCCACTGGACTGGGGGTCCGACTTGGCGAGCCGGGCGAACGCGGCGTCGACGTCCTTGTCGCCCACGCCGAAGACGTTCATGATGCCCGTCTTGGTGAAGCCCGGCTGCTGCGCGTAGAAGTTCTCACCGCCACCCTGGCCGGGCGAGAGCACGGTGGCCGCGTACTTCTTCGACAGCAGGTCGTTGATCCAGCCACCGAAGTTGGCTGCGGCCTTCAGCTTCAGGGTCACTCCTGCCTTGGCGAGCTGGTCCTGCACGGCTTGGAGCATCTTGGTCGTCAGGGGGTCGAACGATCCGTAGTTCACCGGGATGGTCAGCTTCTGGTATCCCGCTGCCTTCAGCAGTTGCTTGGCCTTGGCGGGGTCGTACGAGTACGTCTTCTCGGCTTCGGGGCTGTAGCCGTCGTAGCCGGGCATCGCCGGCTGGGAGATCGGTTTGCCGTAGTCGCCGTAGACCGCCTTGGTGATCGCGGCCCGGTCGAGGGCGAAGTTCAGCGCCTGGCGGACCCGCACATCGCGCAGTCCCTCGACGACCGTGCCTTCGCGGTCGAGGAGGTACAGGCCGGCCCAGGTGGTGGGGGTCTTGATCGTGGTGATCGACTTGACGCCCGCGACGGTCGGCGCCACGTCCGGGGTGCCGTACATGAGGTCGATCTGCCCGGACTTCAGGGCCTGCGCCTGCGAGTTGACGTTCGGCATCACCCGGACGGTGATCTTCTTGAAATGGATGGCGGACTGGTCGTAGAAGTTCTTGTTCGGTAGGTAGACGTAGTGGTCGCCGGAGACCGACTGCTGGGCGCTGAGGACGTACGGTCCGGCGCCGAAGGTCGTGGAGGCCAGCTTCTTCGGGTCCTTCAGCCCCGCCGGGCTGATGATGGCGCCGCCCATGAACTCGGGCGTGAACAGCGCACCCATGTCGGGGTTCGGCGTCGGGCTGCTGACCAGCACGGTCGAACTGTCCGGCGCCGAGAAGGTCAGGGGACGGTAGTAGGCGCCGCCGGGTCCGCTGCCCTTCTGGAAGTACTTGATGGAGTTGACGACGTCGTCGGCGGTGACCGGCGTGCCGTCGGCGAACTTCGCCCCCTTGCGCAGGCTGAGCTGGAACTTGGTGTTCCCGTTGCCCACATAACCCCACTTGTCGGCCAGCCCGGCCCCCAGGGTGCCGTCGGCCTTGCGGCTCAGCAGCGAGGCGTAGGCCGGGTCCATGTAGTTCAGGAAGGGCCCGACCGCGACCTGGGCGGGGTCCAGGCTGTTGGGCGCCGAGTTCAGGGCGATGGTCAGGTTCGCCGGGCCGGTACCGCCGCTGCCGCCGGTGTTGTCGGCGCCGGCGCTGCAGGCGGCCAGCGCGAGCGTGGTCACGACGCCGATCGAGGCGTGGAGGACGGTTGCTCTCTTCATCGAGATCTCCGTTGGGTCGGGAGGCTGGGAGGTGAGGGGGACGGGGGGAGGCGGAGGACGGGGCGGCTGAGGTGGCTCGTGGCGGGGCCGACGGGGCGGGGGCCCTGGTGGGCATCCGGATGCGGGGAGTTCCGGGAGGATCCGCCGTGTGGGGCCGGCGACTGAATCGGTACGTGGCGGTAGTTGTCCGCCTCAGGACCACTGCGTCCCGCATGGGGCAAGGGAACGTCATGGCTTGCAGGGTGGCTTACACGTTTAAGTCGGTTGGCCGGTAAATTAACTGTGTCGCCTTCGTTGCGCAAGAGGTCGGCGGAAGGTTTGCCACGAGGAGCAGGTCAGGCGGACACCCGGACCTGAACCCTGAGCGGGTCCTGAAGAGGTTCGGCGGCGGCCTGCCTGCCGTCGAGGGCGTCGACGACACGGCGGGCCAGGCTCCGCGCGACGGCGTCGGTGTCCCGGACGATCGTGGTGAGCGGCGGCTGGGCCAGCGCCGCGCCGGGAATGTCGTCGACGCCGATCACAGCCAGGTCCTGCGGGGCCCGCAGTCCCAGGGACCGCAGGGCGAGCAGAACGGCCAGGGCGACCTCGTCGTTGAAGGCGCAGATCCCCGTCACCGGCGGGTCGGCGTCCAGCCATGCCCGTACCGCCTCCACGGCACCCTCCGGACCGACGGGGACAGTGCGAACGTCCGGTTCGGGAATGCCGAGTTCGGCGCACACCTTGCGCACTCCGTCCAGCCGCGCCCGGGCGAGGATGCCGAGTCTGCCCAGGTCCGGGTAGGCGTAGCCGAGCCGGCGGTGTGCGGTGACCAGGTGGCGGGCCTGCGCCGCGCCGATCGGTTCCTCTGCCACGAGGGGCGGCCGGTGCGGGTCCCGTGTCGAGCCGTGCACCGCCGTGACGACCTCGACTCCCGCCGCTCGCATGGCGCCGGCCTCGGCCTCGGGGAACTCGCCCAGTGCCAGGACCGCCGCGGGCGTCAGGGCCTTCCAGACCTCCCGCAGGGGCCGGGCGAAGGAAGCCGGGGAGTGCACGACAAAGGTGAGCTCGTGTTCGGCGAAGGCGTTGGTCAGCTGCTGGACGAGTCGTCCGAGGACATGCTCGATCGGCCAGTCCGGCAGCAGCCCGAGCACGATGCGCGAGCGTCCCGTCCGCAGCGAGCGCGCCGCGGCGGACGGCGCGTAGCCGAGCCGGGCGGCGGCGTCCCACACACGCCGCCGCGTGGCCTCGGGGATCTTCTGGTGGGGTGTGTCGTTGAGGACGTAGCTCACCGTCGCGCGGGAGACGCCGGCCTCCCGCGCGACATCCGTGCTGGTCACGCGTCTTCGGCCGGGTATCCCTGCCATGGATTCCCCTTCGGACGGGCCTCTTGTCAAAGGTCGCGACTGCGGCTACGTTGCCCGCTCAGAATACCTACACGTTTAAGTGGCACGAGTAAGTAGTGGCGCGAGTAAGTAACGCAACGTGGCTCTGGCTCCGGGGGCGGGCCCGCCTCATCAGACATCCCGTCGAGGGTGTTCAACGAGGTGCGACGCACCAGCGGTACGCCGATCTCCGAACATCCCCGCACCCGACACGACCCGAAAGGCAGCCGCGTGATCCGCCATCACGACTTCCATCATCACGGCCTGACGCTCCGCTCCACGCTGCACATCCCCGAAGGGCCGGCCGAAACCCGTTGGCCCACTGCGGTGTTCGTCCACGGCTTCAGCTCCAACCGGCTGGAACTGCCGGACTTCGTCGCGATGTCCCGGCTGCTGGAGGCGAACGGCATCGCCTCGGTCCGCTTCGACCTCTCGGGCCACGGCGAGAGCGACGGCGACTTCTTCGACGTGACCATCACCGGCGAGATCGCCGAAACCCGGGCGGTGCTCGAAGCGGCCCGCGCCTTCGACTTCGTCGACCCCGAGCGGATCGGCCTGATCGGTATGAGCATGGGAGGTGTGGTCGCCGGTATCGTCGCCGCCGAGGAACCGGGCATCCGCGCGCTGTGCCTGTGGTCCCCGGCCGCGGTCGCACCGTTCGAGATCGGCAGGGGCTACCTGAAGGGGCGCAGCCTCGCGGCGGAGATCGAGGAGAAGGGTTACTTCGACGCCGATGGGCACCGGATGAGTCCCGCGCTCGTCGAGGACATCGCCGGTCTCGACGTCTACGGGCGGTCCGGCGCGTACACCGGACCGGTCTGCATCCTGCACGGCGACAAGGACGACATCGCTCCCGTCGAGTACGTCCGCCGCTATCTGGACCACTACGACGGCAACGCGGAACTCCGGATCGTCGAGGGCGCGGACCATGCCTGGGGAACGATCCCGCACCGCACCACCTTGCACCAGTCCACGCTGCGATTTCTGCGGAGGCACCTCCAGTCATGACGACGCCGAGTTTCGAGCCGCTCCGTACGACGGACGCCACCACGACGGTCACCGGGCTGTGCACCGCGGACGACTCCGGTCTCGTGGCCACCCCGTATCCCGCCCCCCGCCTGTCCTGGTCGCTGACGAGCGACCGGCCCGGCGTCCTGCACCACGCCTACGAGATCCAGGTGTCGGCCGACCGCTCCTTCGCCGACGCGGTGTCCAGCGGGGAGATCGAGTCCGACGTGGTCGTCGATCACCTGTGGCCGGCCGCGCCACTGCGCAGCCGCGAGGTCCGTCACTGGCGCGTCCGCGTCCGCACCGACCTCGGCTGGACGGGCTGGAGCGAACCCGCCCGGGTGGAGGCCGCGCTGCTCGACGACACGGACTGGACGGCCCGCCCCGTTCATCTCCTCACAGACCCGGGCCGCTCCTCCCCGGGCCCGGTGCCGCTGCTCCGCCGGGAGTTCGAGCTCCCGGCGGAGCCGGTGTCCGCGCGCCTGTACGTCACCGCGCTGGGCGTCCACCGCACCGCGATCAACGGCCGTCCCGTCGCCGACGACCTGCTGGAACCGGGCTGGACCAGCTATTCCAACCGGCTGCTGTACGCCACCTACGACGTCACGGGCCTGCTCACCCCTGGACAGAACGCGCTGTCCGCGGCGGTCGGCGACGGCTGGTACCGAGGCCACCTCACCTGGCACAAGAACCGCAATGTCTACGGCGACACCTCGGCCCTGCTCGCCCAGCTCGAAGTCACCCTGGCCGACGGCAGCACCGTCACCGTGGTCACCGACGACCAGTGGCGGGGCGGTTACGGCGACCTGCGGGCGGCGGACCTGTACGACGGCTGCGAACGCGACCTCCGTCAGGAACCGCACGGCTGGCGGCTGCCCGGCTTCGACGACCACGGCTGGGAGCAGGCGGCCACGCTCCCGCTGCCCGCCGGGCTGACCCAGCGGTCCCATCCACCCGTGCGCGTCGTCCAGGTCATCCGGCCCGAGCAGCACACGCTGCCCGGCGGCACGATCGCCGTCGACGCGGGAGAGAACATCACCGGCTGGCTCCGGCTGCGTGCCGGCGGCCCGCCGGGAAGCACGGTCACCGTCCGGCACGCCGAAGTTCTCGACGGCGACGGACGCCTGCTGACCAGCATCCTGCGCGGCGCACGCGCCACCGACCAGTACACCCTGGCCGGCGACACGGCCGAACTGGAGCCGGAGTTCACCTTCCATGGCTTCCGGTACGCCGAGATCGAAGCCTCCCCAGGGGTCACCATCGAGCAGGTCGAGGTGGCCGTCGTGGCCAGCGACCTGCATCGCATCGGCGAGTTCCACTGCTCGGACACACGCGTCAACCAGCTCTACGCCAATGTCGTCCGCTCCCAGCGCGGCAACTTCCTCGCCGTACCGACCGACTGCCCGCAACGCGACGAACGGCTCGGCTGGACCGGCGACATCATGGCCTTCGCCCCGACCGCGTGCGCCACCTTCGACAGCCGTTCCTTCCTCGACAGCTGGCTCACCGACCTCGCCATCGAGCAACGCCCCGACGGCGCCGTCCCGTTGGTGATTCCCGACGTGGACCTCGGCGAGTTGCCGACCGACCTGCCGTTCGCCGGTAGTGCCGCGGGCTGGGGCGACGCCGCCACCGTCGTACCGGCCGCTCTCTTCGACGCCTACGGCCACCGCAATCTGCTCGCCCGCCACTATGCGGCGATGCGCGCGTGGGTCGAGTTCACCGTCGCTCACCTGGACGAGGACGGAACCTGGACCGCCAACGCGCAACTCGGCGACTGGCTCGACCCGTCCGCGCCGCCGGAGGACCCGGCGCGCGCCACCACCGACTCCGCCTACGTCGCCACCGCCTTCGTCGCGCACAGCGCCCGCCTGCTCGCCGACACGGCCCGCGAGCTGGGCCACGCCGACGGCGCCGAACGGTACGCGGCCCTGCACCGCCGTACCGCCGAGGCCGCCTGGCGCAAGTGGGGCCACCACGCACGCACCACCCAGACCGGCTGCGCGCTCGCCCTCCAGTTCGGCATCGCCCCTGACGCCGAGCGCGCTGCGGTCGGCGATGCTCTCGCCGCCCTGGTGCGCGCGAACGGCGGGCGCATCGCCACCGGCTTCCTCGGCACCCCCTTCGTGCTGCCCGCCCTCACCACCACCGGCCACACCGCCGAGGCGTATCAACTCCTGCTCAACACTGAATGCCCCGGCTGGCTCTACCAGGTCGCCCGAGGCGCCACCACCATGTGGGAGCGGTGGGACGCCATCCGCCCCGACGGCACCATCGACACCGAGAAGGCCGGGACGATGCTGTCGTTCAACCACTACGCCTACGGTGCCGTCGCCACCTGGCTCTACCAGTCCGTCGCCGGACTACGCCCCACCGCTCCCGGCTACCGCACCCTCGAGATCGCCCCCCGCCCCGGAGGCACGCTCACCTCTGCCCGCGCCTCGATCGCCACCCCGTACGGCACGGCGTCCGTCGCCTGGTCGATCAGCGGCACAGCCTTGACCGTGGACGTCACGCTGCCACCGGGCACGACCGGACGGTTCAGCGCGCCCGAAGCCTGGTGCTGCACCAGCGAAGTCGGCCGACTCGGATCCGGGGATCACCACCTGCTCCTTCACTCCGGCTCCTAGCCCCGTACCCCCAAGGAAACGCGCACCATGGCAACCAGCCACGACGACGGCACCCCTGAGCCGAGCCTCGACGAGAAGACAGCGCTCCTGTCGGGCCAGGATTTCTGGTCCACCAAGTCCTCCGCAGGAGCGGGGACCCCGTCGCTCGTGCTGAGCGACGGCCCGCACGGCGTCCGCCGCCAGCGCCAGGAGGCCGAGAACCTCAGCCTGTACGAGAGCGAGCCGGCGACCTGCTTTCCTCCCGCGGTCGCGCTGGCGTCCAGTTGGGATCCGGACCTGGTCGGTCGGGTAGGAGAGGCACTCGGCCGTGAGGCCCGGGCTCTGGGTGTGGACGTACTGCTCGGCCCGGGCGTCAACATCAAGCGCTCGCCGCTGTGCGGCCGCAACTTCGAGTACTTCTCCGAAGACCCGCTCCTCAGCGGCGTACTGGGCACAGCACACGTGACAGGTGTACAGAGCCAGGGCGTAGGCGCCTCGGTCAAGCACTTCGCGGCCAACAACCAGGAGACCGACCGGATGCGGGTCAGCGCCGACGTGGACGAGCGCACCCTGCGGGAGATCTACTTCCCGGCGTTCGAGCGGATCGTGAAGCAGGCACGCCCGGCGACCGTCATGTGCGCCTACAACAAGATCAACGGCACCTACGCCGCCGAGAACTGCTGGCTGCTCACCCAGGTGCTGCGCGCGGAGTGGGGCTTCGATGGCCTGGTCGTCTCCGACTGGGGAGCCGTGGGCGATCGCGTCGCCGCGCTGCTGGCCGGCACCGACCTGGAGATGCCCGGCAACAGCCGCGGCACCGACGCAGAGGTCGCCGCGGCAGTGCGCTGCGGTGAGCTGGAAGAAGCCGTGGTAGACACCGCCGTCGCGCGGCTCCGTGCCCTGGCCGGGCGGGTTCGTGCCGAGGCGAGCCCGCCCCCGGTGGACTTCGAGGCGCACCACCGGCTGGCCCGTGAGGTCGCCGCCGACTGCCTGGTCCTGCTGAAGAACGAGAACCGGACACTGCCGCTGGCTCCGGCC
This sequence comes from Streptomyces afghaniensis, assembly GCF_044327915.1. Classification (NCBI taxonomy): domain Bacteria; kingdom Bacillati; phylum Actinomycetota; class Actinomycetes; order Kitasatosporales; family Streptomycetaceae; genus Streptomyces; species Streptomyces afghaniensis. Next base: position 210,950 of record NZ_JBIRGJ010000011.1, on the reverse strand, counting down.
GGCCGGGTCGCCGTCATCGGCGAGTTCGCCGCCGCCGTGCGCTACCAGGGCGGCGGCAGCTCCCATGTCAACGCCACGCGTGTCGACAGCCCGGTGGACGAACTGTGCGCTCTGCTGCCCGACGCCCAGGTCGACTTCGCCCGAGGCTACGACACCACCGGCCGCTCCGATGCTGCGCAACTGCACGAGGAGGCCGTCGCGCTGGCCGCGCAGGCCGACACAGCCGTACTTGTACTCGGGCTGCGCGAGTCAGACGAGTCCGAGGGGTACGACAGGGAGCACCTCCTGCTGCCGCGGGATCAGGTGGGGCTGGTCCGGGCCGTGACGCGGGCCGCCCGCCGCACAGTCGTCGTACTGCTCAACGGCGGAGTGGTCACCATGGAGGGCTGGCATGACGAGGTGGACGCGGTGGTCGAGGCGTGGCTGCCGGGCCAGGCCGGCGGTGGTGCCGTCGCCGACGTACTCACCGGCCGCGTCAACCCTTCCGGCCGACTGGCCGAGACCGTCCCGCGTCGGCTGGCGGACACCCCGTCCTTCCTGAACTTCCCAGGAGAGCAGGGCCATGTTCGATACGGCGAGGGCGTCATGGTCGGCTATCGGTACTACGAGACCGCCGACGTGGCCGTCCGCTACCCGTTCGGCCACGGCCTGAGCTACACCACCTTCGACCGGACCGACTTCCGTGTCACCGCCGATGGACCGGACACCGCCACGGTCAGCGTCACGGTGACCAACACCGGTGACCGGTTCGGCAAGCACGTGGTGCAGATCTACGTGACCGCGCCCCGGCGACCTGTCAGCAGCCCGGCGCGGGAACTTCGCGGCTTCACCAAGGTGGCTCTCGCACCGGGCGAGACCACCACCGTCGAGATCGCCCTCGACCGCCGTGCCTTCGCCTACTGGGACATCACCCGCCACGACTGGACCGTCGCGCCCGGCCAGTACCAGGTGCAGCTCGCCGACAACGCGCACGACATCCTCGCCACCGCCACTCTCGAGCTGCCCGGGGACAAGCTCATCCAGCCGCTCACCCTCGACTCATCCATCGGCCACTGGTTCGGCCACCCGGCCGTCGGTCCTGCTTTGACCGCCGCAATGACGTCAGGACTGAGCGAGGAGGAGGCAACCGCCGCCTCGGAAGGCAACGCCGACGCACTGCGCCTGCTGTCGTCCATGGCGATGCGTCAGTTCCTCGGGTTCCTTCCCAGACAGCTTCCGCAGGAGCTGCTGGAGAAGCTGATGGAGATGAGCGAAGCGCCCTCCGCCCCCGACGCCTGATCCACGACGTCCGGTCTCGCCAACCGGTCCCCACGACCGCGGCCCGCTGTGCCCTGACACACAGCCGGCCGCTCTCATAACACCGTGCTCCACTACGGCAAGGACGGCGCCCTGACCGGCCCGACAAAGAGCCAGCAGGGTGTTGACGTGCACGAGCGCGGACTGGAGCAGGTGCAGGGCGAGCATCGACGTCTCGGCGAGAACGCGGCTGCCGCCTGGCCACTCCCGGACATTCCGATCAGCCGGGGATGGCTCGAGGTTCAGGCGGATGCTGCCGATGTTCTTCAGCCTCGGCGGCAGGCGGTAGTAGTAGCTTCATCGCGTCCATCACCGGCCGGTAGGCGGTGTTGTTGCACCTGAAGCCAGCGTGTTCAGCAGCGGAGGCAGCATCTGCCGGTAGTGCGAGCTGTACGAGGAGCGCAGGGTGGTGCGGACCTTGGCCGCGCAGCGTCTTCTCCCCGATCACCGGGAACAGGGCCCGGCGCCCAACCCGTCGGGCTTGTCGACCGCGGTCGTCGCCAACTTGAAGGGGATGCCCTCCTTCCCGCGGACCTGCCGTCGGCAGCCGCTGTCGTAGCCCCAAGGGCGCACCTCCAGAACTCCCCCTACGGGTGCGCCCCTCACGCGCACCGCGCCCGACAAGGAGGCACCCACGCATGTACGAATGACCTCTACGGAAGTGGAAGAGAAACGCCAGGGCACTCAGCGCACGGTCCGTGCCCGCAGCGGCTGACTCTGCCCCGCACTGTGATGACTCCTTCTCGCCCCTGAGCATCCGGGCGTTCTCGTCCCGCAGCTGGGCCGGCTCTTCGGTTGGGCTCTCTGGCCCGCTGCCATTTCGCGTGACCGGCGCCTGTTGACCGGTGTTCTCCTTGCCGACCCACGTGCGCAGCGCCTCCCCGGTGATCCCGAGCTCCGCGGCCACCGCCGCGTACATGCGTTTCGCCGATCCAGCCGTATCGTCACGGGCCGTGCTCCCGAGCAGGCGATGCTGCGGTACCCCAGCGAGAGGCCCTGACATCACAGCAAGACAGCTGCTGCCTCAGCTCAAGCGGTAACCGAGCAGCGCGAGGCCGGCGGGCGGCGTCATCATCCTCCCGGAAGATCAGTCGTACCTGCGCTGCCAGTCATCCCGTAAGCTTCATGGATGCCTTAGCTGTCGGCCTGGGCGCCTCGGACCGACGGTGCCGGCCACCGGACCGAGCCACTGATGCGCATCCGGCCGCACGTGACCTTTCAGTCCTTCCTCACGGGTTCCGGCGAGGCAGAGCACGCCTGACTGGCCCGGAGCATGGCCCTGTAGAGGGCGCGGGGCTCGGGCGAGTCGGGCAGAGGGCCGCGGGCGGGGGCTTCGAAGGACTGGAGCATCAGGGCGACGACGCGTTTCCAGGCGTCGGGAGCAGTGTCGCCGGTGGCGTTGACGACGCCGGCATTGGCCATGTACACCAGCACCAGGTCCTCGGGGGTGAAGTCCTCCCGCAGACGTCCTGCGGCCTTGGCGCGGCCGATGAGCTGGACGACGCCCTCGTACGCCTGGCCTCGGCGCTCCTCCAGAGCCTTGGCTGTGGGGAAGGTCATGGTCAGCACGTCGGCGAAGCCGTAATCGGCGGCCTGCATCGCGCAGCCGGTTTCGATGAACCCCGCGAGACCGCGCCAGGGATCGGGGTCGTCGAGGGCGACGCCGACCGCGTCGACGTAGGCGTCCATACGGTCGGCGAAGACCGCGGCTACCAGTTCCTCCTTTGTCGCGAACCGGCGGAACAGAGTGGCGATGCCCACCCCCGCCTCGCGGGCCACGGAAGCCATGGAGGCATGCAGGCCGTCACGCCTGAACACCGTGCGCGCGGCGGCGAGTATCCGCGCGCGGTTGCGCTCGGCGTCGCTGCGGAGAGGCTGCGCGGCACGGTCATCGCTGGATTGGGAGCCAAGGGTCATGACACTCAGCCTACCGAATCGGAATGCCCCGTCCACTTTCAGTGTTATCGTGGACATCACGGAACCGGACAGCCCTTTCCGAATCACGAATCGGATTCCCCTTTCCGAATCGAGCGAACCGATGCCAAGGAGTTGATGATCAGTGCGCGCTGTGACATTGGCGCAGGTACCCGGCAGCCCCGAGGTGACCGAGGTGGAGGTGCCCCGCCCGGAGGCCGGTGAGGTGCTGGTGAAGGTGGCCGCCTCCTCGGTGAACGGGTTCGACCTGGGCACGGCGGCCGGATACCTGCAGAGCATGATGGAGCACCGCTTCCCGCTGATCCCCGGCAAGGACTTCGCCGGCACCGTCGAGGCAGTCGGTGAGGGGGTCGAGGGTTTCGCGGTCGGCGACGCCGTGTTCGGCGTGGACGCCAAGGCGTACCTGGGTACCGGTTCGATGGCGCAGTACGTCGCCGTTTCGACTGCTGTCGGCATCGCCCACCGGCCCGACGGAGTCTCCGTGCGTGACGCCGGCGCGCTCGGGCTGGCGGGCACCGCCGCCTTTGACGGTCTCGCCCTGCTCGGCCCGCTGGAGGGCAGGACGGTGCTGATCTCCGGTGCCACCGGCGGCGTGGGTGCCATCGCCGTGCAGCTGGCCGCGGCCCGGGGCGCGAGGGTGATCGCCACGGCCAAGCCGGGTTCCGAAAGCGACTTCGTCTCGACGCTGACCGACGCCGAGGTGACCGTCATCGACTACACCCAGGACGTGACCGCACAGGTCCGGGCGATCGCCCCGGACGGCGTGGACGCGGTGCTGCACCTCGCCGGCGACCTGGCCGAGCTCACTGCGCTCACCCGCGACGGCGGCGCCGTCGCCTCCGCCCTCACCCTCACCCCAGTCCCCGAGGCCTCGGAGGACCGCAAGCTGCAGACCGCCGTGCTCCGGTCCAACCCGACCGCCGGCACCCTGTCCACCCTCGCCGGGCAGGTCGCCACCGGCGCCCTCAAGGTGCCGGTGAACTCCGAATTCGACCTGGAGCGTGCCCCCGAGGCATTCGCCGCGTTCGGCCGCGGCACCCTCGGCAAGATCGCGATCACCGTCGCCTGACCAGTCCGTATCCCAGACGCTTCCCCCACGAAAGGACTATCACCATGCCCAGCATCGCCATTGTCGGAGCCGGCCCCGGAATGGGCCTCGCCATTGCCCGCACCTTCGGCTCGCGCGGCTACGACGTCGCTCTCATCGCCCGCAACCGCGCCAAGCTCGACGACCTCGTCGGCCGGCTCACCGCCGAGGGCATCACCGCCGCGGCGTTCCCGGCGGACGTGCTCGACCACGATGCGCTGACCCAGGCCCTCAAGGACGCCGCCACCCGCTTCGGCGGCATCGACGTCCTGGAGCACTCCCCCTCTCCGGGCAACGGCTCCATAAGCTCCATGACCCTCACCTCCCCGTCCCAGACCAGCCCCTCCGATGTGCAGGGATGGATCGACTTCCTGCTCCACAGCGCCATCACCGCCACCCAGGCCGTCCTGCCCGCGATGCGTGAGGCCGGCGCGGGCACCCTGCTCTTCACCAACGGCGCCGGCTCTGTCGACCCCATCCCAATGCTCGGCAACGTCAACCCCGCCCAGGCGGCGCTGCGCAACTGGGTGCTCAACCTGCACAAGGAGCTGGCCGGCACCGGTATCCAGGCCGCGCACGTCGCCATCGGCGTGTGGATCGGCGCGGGCGGCCCTCCCGAAATCCCGACCGGCGAGGCCGAGGACATCGCCCCTCTCTACTGGGACCTGCACACCCAACGCGACGAAGTCGAGCGCGTCTTCACCGGCTGACGCCTCCCAGCTCTCCCCCGTTGAATCCTGATCCGCTCAATCCACATCCGCCGCGGCGATCCCCGCCGCGAAGACGAAGGTTTCCGCTCCGATGAACGTGTTCCTGTGGATCCTGCAGGGCGTCCTCGCCGCGCTGTTCGCGGCCGCCGGCGTCACCAAGGCCACCCAGCCCCGCGAAAAGCTCATATCCCAGCTGCCGTGGGTCAGTGACGTCTCGACCCCCGTGGTACGTCTGATCGGCGTCGCCGAACTCGCCGGCGCCCTCGGGCTGATCCTGCCGGGTGCTTTCGACATCGCCACCACGCTCACCCCGCTGGCCGCCACCGGCCTGGCTTTGATCATGGTCCTGGCCATGGGCGTCCACGCCCGCCGCAAGGAGCCGCAGGCCATCGGGTTCAACGCGATCCTGCTCATCGTCGCCGCGGTCATCATGTGGGGCCGGTTCGGGCCCCACTCCTTCTGACCACCCGGCCCCCCGCCCCTTCACAGCGGCCCGGCCCGCGACCACGCCGGTCGGGCCGCTGTTTCCCAACCCCTGTCCGCCTATCGGAGACGACCGTGGAACTGGGCATCCTCTCCCTGTCCGACCTGCAGACCGACCCCACCACAGGGCCGTGTCGGTGCTGTCCACCGCCGATCCGGTCCGGCTGCACCAGGACTTCGCCTCCCTCGACCTGATCAGCGACGGCCGCACCGAGATCATCGCGGGGCGCAGTGCGTTCGTCGAGGCGTTCCGCCTGTTCGGCGTGGACTTCGAGGACTACGACGACGTGTTCGCGGAGAAGCTGCGGCTGCTGCTCGCCATCCGTGAGAACCCCGAACACGTCACCTGGCGCGGGCGGTTCCGCCCGGCCATGGACGGCCTGTCCGTCCAGCCCCCGCCCCAGCAGCCGCAGTTGCCGCTGTGCCTCGGCGTGAGCGGCAACCCCTCCAGCGTGGAACGCGCCGGACGCCTCGGCCTGCCCATGGCGCTCGGCCTCATCGGCGGGGACATCCGAAGTGTCCGCCCCCTCGTCGAGCACTACCGCGCGGTCGGCACAGCGGCCGGCCACCCCGCCGACCGGCTGCGGCTCGGCAGATCCGGCCACTTCTACGTCGGCCGCACCTCCCAGGGCGCACGCGACGACGTCTTTGTGTTCATAAGGGCGTGTCCAAGAGGGACGCGGGTGGCCGTGGGTGAAGGACTGCCTCTCCACAACCTTGCCGCGTCAACGCCCGCTCAGCGGGACATCCGCGTGCATGGAGGACGACCAGCAGTTTCTGGTGCGGTTCATCAGAGATACGGCTGATCAGGATTCCGGCGGCAGGTCCTGCTCGGTCCAGATGCACTTGCCGTCTCCGAAGAAGCGGGTGCCCCAGCGCCGGGAGAGGGCGGCAACCAGGTGGAGGCCTCGGCCTCCCTCGTCCGTGTACCCGGCGCGCCGGATTCACGGGGTGGCACCACCAGTCCGTCCGCGCCGAACGCCGGCAGGACATGCTCCGCGACCGCCCGGACCACGTCTTGCGACGTCACGGCCTCGGCGAGGGCCACGGTCAGCACGCCCATCCGGGCGGTGCGCGCGGCCATCGCCCTTTCCTCCGCCGAGCCCGCGCCCTGCCCCAGCCGACGGTCGGTCACGTCGAGGAACGAGACCGCCAGCCCGCTGCCCGGCACGGGGTCGAGCCGGACGTCGTAGAGCCGCTGGTCGGGCGGCCAGCGCACGTCGAAGCCGACCGGCCGGCCCTCAGCGGCTGCCCGTCGGCACTGGGCCTCAAGGCCGTGGGCGCGGGTGGCGGGGAAGTCCCAGAACACGGTTCCGGGCTGTACCCGTCCGGCGGCAAGCAGGCGCTCGGCCTCCTCGTTGGCGAAGGTGACCCGCCAGTCGTCGTCGACCGTCACGAAGCCGACGCGCAGGCCGCGCAGCGTACGGAGGAACGGCCCGTGCGGCACGTAGGTGCCGTCGGATGCCGGTGTGTCCAGGTGCTCGGCGGCCCATGCCGCCACCGACCGGAGCAGGGACCACTGGTCGGGGTCCGGTGCCGCGGATGCCACGCTGAACACCGACAGCGCGCCCACCGGCCCGTCGGGGCCGGGCAGCGGCACGGATGCCGTACCTGATGCCCCGACCCCGGCGACATCCCCGGTCAGCCAGACCTCGGAGACACCCCGGACGGCGCGGGCAGGCGCGCTGTCACCGTCCTCCGGGAGACCGGCCCATGCCTCGGTGGCCGCAGGGGCGAGCCCGCTGGCCGCCATGAGCCTCAGTGTTCCGGATCCGGGGTCGCGACGGTGTGCCACGCCGCCGAGTCCTCCCAGACCTGCGGTCGCCTGCTGCAGGGCCAGCAGCACGGCTTGGTCGCCGGGGAGTCCTGCGGCCGCAGACGCCAGCAGCGACAGCCGCGTCGGCGTCGCCGCCCCGGCATGGCCCGCACGCTCAGCGGATTGAGCCGACACATCGCCTCCCCGACCGGACTCTGCAGAGCCGCTACGCGGTCGCGAGGGGACTCACGATGAGGTTGCTGAACCAGCCGTTGCGCCGCGCCGTGCCGCTGATGGCCTCGTTGACGCGTTCCAGGGGATGGACGACGTGTTCCGGCGGGCTCAGGTCGAGCGGTCCGGCCGCCACCATGTCGGCCATCGCCTGCCCCTCCCCCGAGGTGAACCATGCCGAGCCGATCATGGCCAGGCAGCTCGGTGGCGACGCACCAAGAACGGCTCCGCCGCGAGTGGATGCGCTCGTCGCAGCCGTCTGCGGCTGCTTGGGTGTGACTAAACTCGGCCTCCTGCGTCGAGCAGCGGCGCGATCTTCTCGGCGTACTCCTGGACCGCCTCACGCGCCAGGTGCGGCGGCGGGTTGAGCGTGACGTTCCGAAGCTCTGCTGCTTGGAGCGCTCGCAGGACGTCGGCAATCTCGCGCGCCGTGCCCGTCAGGGTCGTCATGCGGATGATCTCCTCGGTCAGCACGTCCTCCTCGCCGGGGAGCAGATGCGAAAGGTGACCCCGGTGCGTCTCCTGGTACAGCCGGTCACGGGGGACGTCGAGGCGGGACAGCACCCTGCGCTCATAGATGTCCAGGCGGTCGCGTATCGGGGAAGGAAGGTGTGCACCTAGAGCCGGGTTGTCGGCATACGCATGGAACGGCAGCATCGCGACTGGGCCGACCCGTTCGAGTGCGCGCGGCGACATCGGGGATTCCCCCTCCTCAAGGACGCACAGCCCCAGCGAACACAACGTGTAGAAGTCATCGGGACCCTTGCCGGCCGCAGCCGCCGCTGCTCTCGCCGCCGCCAGAGACGCTCCGAGCACCTCCGGCGCGTTCACCATCGCGTTGCAGCCCTGAAGTCCCATGATCCATCCGTTGCCGAGCTCGTATGCCACACCGCGCGCCCGTGGGCCGTCGGCTGCGACATAGATCGGGACATCGTCGCGGTGGACGTAGCGATCCTCGGGGGTATGCGCCATCCGCACCCACTGCGAGGTGTCGCCCGCCCGGTGGGTGGCCTCCTCGCCGTCGAGCAAAGCGCGGCACGAGGCGATGTACTCCGCGAGACGACTGACGGGCAGCGACTTCAGCCCCAGGATCGCGCGGCCCGTGTTGCCCGTGCCGAGGCCGAGGAACGCCCGGCCGGGGGCGAGCCGATTGATCGCCGCGATGGCGGTGGCACAAGCGGAGGCGATGCGATTGCTGGGAATGGCGAGCATCGTCCCGATCCGAAGGGTCGATGTGCGTTCGGCGGTCAGTGCCATAGCCACGAACGGGTCACCGGCGATGAGGGGTGAGTCGACGAAACCCACACTCGCAAAGCCGCGCTTCTCGGCATAGGCAGCGTCATCCCATGAACCGTGATAGCTCATAAGCACAAGACCGGCATCCATTACGTCTCCTTTGCGCAACTTGGTGAAGGGATGTCCCGACCATGTAAGCGCCGGATATTTTGCTCGGCGACAACGGATACGACCGCAGCTCGGTCGCAGCGACAGAGCCGGTCGGACCACCACCGACCACGATCACGTCGTAGGGCGAGTCATTCTGTTCAGTGGTCACCATGTGTGCTTCCACATCCTTTGCGGCATCGCAGTCAGCATCGGGGTGAACCGGTCGGTCTCGTCGGCACCTCGACGGAGGAGTACTTGGTCCTGCCGAACTCAAGCCGCCAGCAGGCTTTCCGCGCTGCCGCTGCCGCTGCGGCTGACGGGCGCCAGTTCGTCCGTCAGCCGCAGCCGTGCGCGGTCAGTGTCGGCGCTGGTCAGGGTCAGGCACCGGCGGCAGGTACGTCGCCCACGAGGTTGCGGCCGTCGCCCTGGGCGGGCGCCGCACTTGCGGTCTTCTCTTCGGCCTTCACCTGCCATGCCGGCCTCTTGCGCAGCAGCATCAGACAGCCCAGAGCCACGACGTTCGCCGCCGCCATGTAAGTCCCGATGAGCCACGACTTCCCGCTCTCGGTGAAGATGGCCGTGGCGATGATGGGTGCGAGCCCACCGCCCACGATGGAACCGAGCTGGTATGCGAGCGAGATGCCCGTGTATCGGATCTTCGGCGGGAAGTTCTCCGTCAGTAGCGCCGGTATGCAGCTGAAGGAGAGGCAGCTGGAGGTGACCACCAGCACACCCCCGAGCGTGGCGAGCATGAGGTTGCCGGAGTCGAACAGGGGGAACAGGAGCAGTGCCGTGAGCCCCTGCATGACGGCCCCTGTCACGAGCACCGGCCGGAGGCCGAAGCGGTCGGCGAGGCGGGCGAAATAGATCACGGCCGGGATGGCGACCACACCGCACGTCATGGCGATCCACAGCAGCGAGGAACGGCTGTAGCCGACGGCACTCGTGCCGTAAGTCAGCGAGTACGTCTGGACTATGTAGGTGGAGATCCCCGGCACACCGGCGACGATCAGGGTCTTGAGCAGCGTGCCGCCGTGCGAGCGCAGCACCTCCAGCACGGGCACCGCCTCCGGTTCCTGGGCGACCGACGCCTCGAACAGAGGACTTTCGCTCAGCTTCCGACGGGCCACCAGACCGATCACGATGAGGACCACGCTGCTGATGAAGGCGATCCGCCAGCCCCAGACGGTGAAGGCGTCCCCGGTGGCAGCCTCCAGTCCGATCAGGACGAGGTTGGACAGCACGAGTGCGAACGCGGGACCGACGGCCGGCGCGGACGCGTAGAGAGCTCTTCGGTTCGGCGGCGCGTGCTCGATGGCCATCGAGACGGCACCGCCCCACTCGCCGCCCATGGCCAGGCCCTGGACGATGCGCAGGGCCACCAGCAGAGCCGGAGCCCACACCCCGATCTGGGCGTAGGTCGGCACCAGACCCACACAGACGGTCGAGATTCCCATGATCACAAGCGTCACGACGAGCATTCGTTTCCGGCCGATGCGGTCACCGAAGTGACCGGCGATGACGCCTCCGAGCGGACGTGCCACGAATCCCACCGTGAACGTCGCCATAGCCCCGAGCTGCCCCACCACCGGGTCGCCGGTGGGGAAGTACAGCGGACCGAACACCAGAACCGCGCAGAGCGCGTAGACGAAGAAGTCGTACCACTCGAGCGTGGTACCGATGAACGTTGCCAGGACAACTCGACGAGCATCCCGCGCTTTTGTGCGCGCGTCGTCATTGGCGTGCGACAGGGACATGGCTTGTTCCGCTTTCGTGAAGAGGGCGACCCGATGCCCGGGTCAAGAGTGCAGTGCTGCACGGTTGCCCCGACGGGGCAACCATGGGCCTGCCGAAGATTTCGTTGTTCCGTGGGGCTGAAGATTTAGCAGTTCAGCGCCCTTACCCGGCCGTTTCCAGTTGTCAGCCGGTCTTCTCGGATTCCTGGATGAGGGGGTAGTCGGGCATCCAGACCACGTCGAAGCGCTTCTCTGTTTCACCCAACTGTTCAGCGGTGGGGGCCCCATGAGGATCGAGGTAGTGGAGGGTTCCCTCAAAACCACCAGGTGCGTAGAACGCGATGAAGCGGGTCTTGGGGGCGGCGAACGCCCACGAGTGGGCCCAGCCGGTCGGCAGCAACCCGAAGTCACCGGGGTGGAGATCGGTGACTATGCGGTTGCCTTTCCTGTCGTCCTGCCAGACGCGGAGAACCCCACTCAGGACGTAGACACCCTCGGTCGTGTCGTGGTGGTAATGGGGAGGCGTGGGCGGTGCCGTGTCACCTTCGCAGTACGTCAGGCCCATGTGGCCTTCGGTGTCTTCCCGGCGGGTGAGCAGAGTACGGAGACTGCTGCGGACAGCGATGTGCTCACCCTCCCCGGCCCTGAGTACATAGGGAGCTCCATTACCGACTTTGTCGAGCGAAACGTATCCGGGGATACGCGTTCCTTCATCCGTCACTGATGACTCCTAGCAATGCTCTTACGGTTTCGTCGGCGCGTGGCTTTCCTGCACTGGGACTGCGCAGCAAGCAGAAGTGGTCCCGCCCGGGCAACTCAGGGGTGGCCTGGTGCGCCTGGAGGGTTGGCGTCGTCGCACACGAGACGCGGCCGGGGACGCCGCCATGGAGCGCCGCCGTGAGGAAGCTACCAATGCATGCGGCCGCATACAATAGCCGCGATAGCTACCACCTTGCATGTACTAGTGCTATCGTTCGCACGCCACCGAGGCGTCATGCGCGGTCACTGACCGGACACCTGCCGGACGTGCGGCAGTGATCTCCCTGAAACGGGCTTCCGGCACCCGATCGCCAGCAAGAGGGCAAGGAGGACCTGCATGTCAGCTGTCTCTACCCGACGGGGCACGCTCTGCCTGACCGTCGACAATCTCGGCATGGCACTCACCGTCGGCCGAGGTTGTGCGGCTCGCCCGGACGCAGACGAGCCCGGACTCCGCCGCGGCGTGCCGGCCTTCCTCAAGCTGTTTGCGGAGCTACGTCTGCGGGCGACCTTCTTCGTCGAGGGATGGAACGCGCTGCACCACCCCGAGGTGATCGAGCGGATCGCCTCGGCGGGACATGAGATCGGGCTGCACGGTTGGGTGCACGAACGCTGGGCGGAAGACCTTGACGACCGGGCCCGTGAACAGCTGCTGTGGGACGGCACGGCAGCGCTGCGACTTGCGGGCTTCACTCCCGTGGCGTTCCGCGCACCCGGCGGTTACCGCGGCGGCCGCACGCTCGAAGTGCTGAGCGAGCTCGGGTACCGGATCGACAGCAGCATCGACGCCGGCACCGGCATGCCGGGCACCACTCCCGAGATCATGCTGCTGCCGGGCGGACTCGTGGGCGTTCCGTGGACCTGGGACATGATCGACTTCTGGCAGTACGAGATGCGGCCCGACGGCGCCCAGAAGCCCGGTCAAGTGGCCGAAGACTGGATGGGGCTGCTCGAAGCTGCCGCGGAACGCGGCGGGTTGGTCACGCTGATCGTCCATCCGTTCGTGACCGGGGTCGACGTAGAGCGCATGGCGGCGCTCCGTCGCGTACTGGAGCACGCCATCGAGCACCCTCGCATCGACGTTCTGAGCGCAGGGCAGCTGGCAGCACTCATCTGAGACGGCTGTCGGCAACAGGGTGGACAGGCGCCGAACGGCGAAACGATGTCATTGAGGAGAGCGAAACATGGAAGAAGGAAGCCCGGACAACACTCGAAGCGGTGCTGAGCCCCTTGGTGCACAGCGTGACGGTGTCGGCTGGGGGACGGAGGATGGCGTCAGGGACGGAGCTCTCCAGCCGGTGATTCTCCGCGTGTACAGCGACGCCGCAGGTGAGAGCCATCTCGAGGACATCCGGATGCCGGGGGGTCACCGTCGTTCCGATGTGTCGACGTCTGTCGCCTGGTGGTCGGAGAGGATACCGGTGCGCAATGTGATCTGGCGGCGCGTGGAGGAGGAGGCTCCGCCCACGACACCGCACAACGCACCGCGACGCCAACTGATCGTGCCACTCTCCGGCGGAGTCGAGTTGGAAGTCAGCACGGGAGAGCGGCGCATCGTACTGCCCGGACAGATCATCCTCGTGGAGGACACCACGGGGAAGGGGCACGTCACGCGTGCCCTCAATGACTCGACGCGCGTCACGCTGATGCTTGAGCTCGGTGACGAGAAACTCTTCGGAGACCAGTGACCTTGGGGCGACGCGCTCGCTAGGAGTCGAGCGGGACTCGGTCGTCGGCGTACGCCATCGCCTCGTACAGCCGAGAGGGGATGTAGTCATGGGCTCGCGCTGCCGCTTCGATCAGTTCGGGTTCTCCGCTAGCCACCGCGTCGACGATGCGGGCGTGGACGGCGAGACGCTCGTAGAGGTACTGCCGGAGGTTGTGCGTCGGCACGACGCGTTTCACGTGCGATGCGATCGCGTCGAGCAGGTTGAGGTAGAGCGTCCGCAGGACGTCGTTCTGGCAGCAGGACGCGATCTGCCGGTGCAGTTCCCAGCCGGCTCGGAAGAACTCCTCCGGCTCGTCGATCAGTCGCGACATGCTCAGGACGCGTGCGCGGAGGTCGTTCAGGACGGACGGCCTCGCGTGCCGGGCCGCGTCGAGAAGCAGGGGAAGTTCGAGGGCCTCCCGGGTGGCCGCGATGTCGCGCAGGGACGTCGATTCGGACGTGACCGCAAGCACGGTTTCCCCGAACGGCAGGAACTGCTCAAGGTTTTCGGCGGCCGTTTCCTCGGCTCCCTCGGCTCCCGGCTCGTCGAGCACCTTGCGCATCAAGGTGGTCAACGCGGCAGCCTCCTCGTCGGTGAGACGCATGCCGAAGTGCTTCTGGACGGAGGAGTGGTGTACCGACAGCACCCTGAAGTAGACGTCCTGTCCGTGCTCGGTCAGTACGACGTCCAAGTTCCGTCGATCGCGCTCCGAGGGACGGCGCTCGACCAGCCCTTCCTCCTCCATCCTCTTGGCCAGCCTGCTGACGCCGCTCTGACTGAACCGCGAGCGTCGCAGCAGTTCGTTCTGGGGAAGGGTGCCGCCGGCCTCTGTCAGCCTGGTGATCACGGAGTACCACTCCAGCGGGATCCCGGCGGTCTCTTCGAGATCACGGGACAGACTACGCACGACCTGGGCGCTGGCGTCCCGGACCACCTCCCACGCCCTCAGCCGTGCACTGTCCAGATCACGTCCTGCGCTGCCCTTCCCCGTAAACATATGCGGCAGCATACACCTCGGGCCCGCAAGAGCATCGCCTCCCGAGATGGATGCTTGCAAGCGCATACACTCCATGGTTCCGGTCAGCTTCGGGCAGCCGCTCAGGAGGCCGGCGCAGTCGGAACCGGCGATCACGGCGCCGGTGCCATGGCGCGCTCCAGCAGATGCCCCAGCCGTCGCCATAGCGCTCGACGCTTCCCTTCGTGCCAGGGCCAGCCACCCGGCCTCATCTCGCCCAAGGCCGAAAAACTGTGATCACTCGGCCGACCCCACCGCCGCGCGCCCTGGGCGAAGCAGTGATCGGCCCCCAGTCTTCCCCGGCCTCCGAGTTCCCTCCCGCATGCGCGCACCGGTCGTTGGTGCTGACTCCGAGTAACGCGCCGCGCGGTCAAAGTGATGTCCATGGACTGCCGCGGGGGCCGCAGATCAGCGATGCCGGGAACGGCAACCGTGGTCGTAAGCAGCGGAACACTTCCCGGGCGATGCCACGTTTGAGCCCCGACGTGTTGGCGGCAGGCACTCTGCCAGTCAGGCCGCAGGCCTGAACCGGCTCGGGCGGGAGCGCGCGGACACGCCGAGAAGCTCGTGCAGAATCGGCCTTGTGGACCGGCCCCGCCGTCCCTTTCACGGCGTACATCACCGATGAACCCACCTTCCCGCCGACGCGGGTGTGCTTGGCCTGCACCACGATCCGGCCGCGCTGCGGATGGTCACCGATGACGTCGGCGGCCTGATCGCCGCCGCCACCCACTCTGCGGGCCGGCCAGCCGTCGCGGACCAACACACATGCCCAACCTGCGGCCTCCCCCTCAACAGCCCGGAAGGGAGACGCCCGGGGCTCCTCAAACGCCCGAACACCGCCGGCCTGCACTCCGTGCAGTGCCGCAACCGCTCCCAGCTCTCACCCTCAAAGGAAGCCGAGACGCTCCGCCCGATGCGATGGCATACGGAGCGCTGCTCCTAGCCGCGGACAACCTCCTGGCCGACCGAGACCGCCGGACCATGGCCGAGCGCATCGAGCCCATCGCATTCGAGGCTTTCCATCGAGCAAAGACATATACGAAGCGGCTGCTCAACGACGGCGGCAACTCCCCGAATTTCGCAGTGGCCACGTCCACTCGTGCACCTGGTTTCCGCATGCGCGGCAGACAGGGCTCACGTGGCCGCAGTGTGCGGAAGTGTTGGACGTCGGCAACGGCGTGGGCAGATACACGCGCAACGCGATGGGCCGCCGACTTACCGAGAACCGACTGGGGCCGGTCTTCACCCGAGCCGTCGATCAAGTCGCCGAGCGACTCGTCGCCTCGGCCCATCGGACCAACAAAGCCAACCGACGCCGCAGAATGGCACGTTGGAGTATGGGCGATATCCACTGGTCCCGCCTCTTCGAAGAGTTGCCTGGACTCACGCGCATCGTCTGGAGCGATGTCACACGGGCCGAAGCCCCGCAGTCAGCGCCGGACCCGCGGCATCCCCAGCCCGATCCACGAGATGATCTCCCGCTGGATCTCGTTGTTGCCGCCGCCGAAGGTGAAGATGACCGCCGAACGGTAGCCGCGTTCCAGCTCGCCGTGCAGGACCGCGCCCGCCGAGCCCTCCTTCAGCGCGCCCGGGGCGGCGACGATCTCCATGAGCCAGGCGTAGGCGTCGCGCCGGGCCTCGGAGCCGTAGACCTTGACGGCGGAGGCGTCCTGCGGGGTGAGGGTGCCGTCCTGGACGGCACCGACCATCCGCCAGTTGAGCAGCTTCAGCGCGTCCAGCCGGGCATGGGTCCGGGCCAGGAGGCGGCGTACCCAGGGCAGGTCGGCGACTCGGCGGCCGTCGGCGAGCTTGGTCTCCATCGCCCAGCGCTGCACATCGTGCAGGGCGCGGATCGCCATGGTGCCATGAGCGGCCAGCGTCACGCGTTCGTGGTTGAGCTGGTTGGTGATCAGCCGCCAGCCCTGGTTCTCGGCGCCGACCCGGTGGGAGACGGGGACGCGGACGTTCTCGTAGTAGCTGGCCGTGGTGTCGTGCGAGGCGAGGGTGTTGATGAGGGTGCACGAGTAGCCGGGGTCGGTGGTCGGCACCAGGAGCATGGTGATGCCCTTGTGCGGCGGGGCTGCGGGATCCGTACGGACCGCCAGCCACACCCAGTCCGCCGTGTCGCCGTTGGTCGTCCAGATCTTCTGGCCGTTGACGACGTATTCGTCGCCCTCCCTCACCGCCCGGGTCCGCAGGGACGCGAGGTCGGTGCCCGCGCCGGGCTCGCTGTAGCCGATGGCGAAGTCGATCTCGCCGGAGAGGATCCTCGGCAGGAAGTACGCCTTCTGTTCCTCGGTGCCGTACTGCATGATCGTCGGGCCGACGGTGTTCAGCGCCATGAGGGGCAGCGGGACGCCGGCCTGGGCGGCCTCGTCGAAGAAGATGAACTGCTCGATCGCACTCAGGCCGCGCCCGCCGTACTCCTCGGGCCAGCCCACGCCGAGCCAGCCGTCCGCGCCGAGCCGCCGGATGGTCTCGCGGTAGAACCGCTTCTGGGCGGCCGGGTCGCCGTGCCGGGCGTACGCGTGGTCCGGGACCAGTTCGGCGAAGTAGGCGCGCAGTTCGGTGCGCAGCCGCTGCTGCTCGGGCGTGTATTCGAGGTGCACGGCGCCTCCAGGCTCCCAAGGCCGGTCCTGTCGGCGCACACCGTAGAACGTGTTCCAGAAATTGGGAATGGCGGGCGACGGGGAACATCCCCGGTCCGGCCCGCGGAAAGCCTCCTCAGTTCAGCGTCGCGAGGAAGTCCGTGCACGCCCGCGCGCACGCACGGCACGCCGCCGCCGAGTCCTCCGCCCCTGCCTGCCGGTCGAAGACGTGTGCGGCCTCCAGGCACACCGTCCGGCACCACTCCACCTGGACGCGGATGGTCGACTCGTCCACCTGGTTCTGCTCGGACAGCACACGGCAGGTCGCGTCGCAGACCTCCGCGCACATGATGCCTTTGCGTCGTACGAGTTCCTGGTTCTCGGTGCCGTCGGGGTCCACGAGGCTCGCGCGCAACGCGCACGCCCGGGCGCACTCGGTGCACGCCTGGGCACAGGCGAAGCGGTCCTCCAGGAACCGGAACAGCTCCTGCTGGGATGTCGTCACACCGCGCGGGTAGCCCCGCCGATGCCGGTCAAACCCGGTGCCGCCCAGGGTTCCGTACGGTTTTCCGGCCCTGTCGGCCGGGCACCCGGCAGGCCCGGGAACGACGACGCACGGAGGTGAGTCACATGCCCGGGCGACAGGAACTTCCGTCGACCCTGGAGCGGTCCGCCAAGGAGGCGCAGCGCACCTGGATCAAGGCGCACGACTCGGCCGTGGAGCAGTACGGCGAGGGCGAGCGCGCGCACCGCGTGGCCTTCGGGGCCCTGAAGCACACGCACGAGAAGGTCGGCGACCACTGGGAGCGCAAGGAGGGCGGCCGCAAGGCCCCGTCGGACCCGCGCTCGGCCCGGCCCCGGCAGCAGGGCGGCCGTAGCGGCGAGGGCGTCGACGAGCGGGCCTCGAAGGAGCACCTGTACGACCTCGCGAAGCGGCTGGGGGTCGAGGGGCGGTCGCGCATGTCGAAGGCGGAGCTGCTGGACGCCGTCCGCAAGGAGAACCGCTCGCGGACCAGGTCCTCGCAGCCGTCCTCGCGGTCGTCACGGTCCTCCTCGGCCTCCAGGTGAGCCGGTTCATGGTGAGGACCAGGGGTACTCGCGTGCCATGACTAGCGCATGGATGGAGATGGCCGCGGGCCGTGGCGCCCTCGGCATCGGGCTGATCGTGGCGGGTGTGGTGGTCGTGGCCCTGCTGCTGGGGGCCTTCGTCCTCGGCGTGCGCGTCAAGCGCCGGGAGCTGCCCACGCCGCGGCCCGACGAGCAGCCGCGACTGCCCGACGGCGGCCCGGTCCGTGAGACGAGTGAGCGCCGGGAGCCCGACGAGGTGCCGAGAAGCCAGGACCGTCTGACGCCGCACGAACTGAAGGCGCACGGCAACCAGGGCGACCGGAGGAGCGCGACCCAGGAGCGTCCCCGCTGGAACGAGGGCAGCAGCGGCTCGTTCGGCAGCGGCGGCCCGGGCGGCCGCTGAGCCCCGTCCCCGCGGCACTCCAGCTCCGTACCCCACGTCGTACGTGAACACGCCGTACATGCCGTACACGTCGTACACAGGGAAGTGAGAACCATGGCCGATCCCGCCCGCGACACCCTCCCGCTGCCGGACTACGACCATCTGCCGATCGGCGGCCTGGAGAGCCGTGTGCGGTCGCTGTCCGCGGACGAGGTGGAGGAACTGCTGGCGTACGAGCGGTCGCACGCCGACCGGCTGCCGGTGACCGAGCTGCTGGGGTCCCGCCTCGAGCAGCTGCGCGAGGGCGCGGAGCCGACGTCCGGCGATCCGGGCGCCCTGCGTCCCGAGACGGGCGAGGGGCACGGAGGCTCTCCGGTGTCGCCCGCCACGTCCCCGCAGCCGTTCAGCCCGCCGCCGCACGGCACGCCCGACCAGCGGGGCAAGCCGAAGGGTGACCGCACGTAGGAGTCACCGTCGGACAGAGCTGACCAGAAGGGCCCGTGCCTGTGCACGGGCCCTTTTTCGCGCGCACCGCCCAGGGTGAGGTGGATCACAGCAGGCAAGTGCAGCGTGACGTGGGGTCCAGCGTCTTTCCAGTGGTGCAGGGGGTCACTGAGACGCGGGACGGTGGGGATGGAGCAGGTTCGGGCGGACGGCTTCGACGAGTTCGTGGCCGCCCGTTGGTCGGCGCTGCTCCATGTCGCGCGGCTGCTGACGGGCGGCGACCGGCAGCGGGCCGAGGACCTGGTGCAGGAAGCGCTGGTGAAGCTGTGGTTCGCCTGGCCGAAGGTGGCTGAGCAGGCTCCGGAGGCGTACGTCCGTACGGTGCTGGTGCGGATGGCGGCGCGCTCGGCGAAGCGGCGCTGGTGGGGTGAGCGCCCGGTGGAGCAGCTGCCCGACCGGGCTGATCCGGGCGATGTGTCGTCCACCGTGGCGGAACGCTCGCGGCTGGAGGCCGCGTTGGCCCTGCTGACTCCCAAGCAGCGGGCCGCGGTGGTGCTGCGTTACTACGAGGACCTGCCCGAGGCCCAGGTCGCCCAGGCGCTGGGCTGTCCGGTGGGCACGGCACGGTCCCACGCGTCACGCGGGGTCGCACGGCTCCGCCAGATCCTGTCCGACGCCGTCAGGCCTGTGGGGTGAAGGGAGAAGCGATGGACGACTTCGAGCGGGACCTGTCGCGGCTGATGCGCGACGCCCAGCAGCACACCCCCTACGAGCCCGAACACCGGCAGCGGCTGCACGCCGGCATCCGCTCCCGCCGCCGGTCGCGGCTCCTGTGGAAGGCGGGCGGCTCCGCCGTGGCGGTGGCCGGGCTCAGCGTCGGGCTCGCCCTGCTGCCGAGCATGCTCACCAGGGCCCAGCCAGCCGATCACCGGCCACAGCCCGCGACGAGCCCGACCCCCTCGCTGGACGGCGGGCCCACCTCCGAGTCGCCGGATCCCAGTGCGACTCCGACGGTGCCGGAGTCGTCCGCTCCGGCGACCACGACCGGCGGCAGCTCGCCTCCCGGGGGCGCGAGTACGACGATCAGCCCCACGCCGACCGCCACGGCCTCCGAGAGCCGGACCACCTCGGCGTCCCCCACGCCGCCGCCCCCTTCCCCGACGCCCACGACGGCTCCGCCGTCCGCCCTGGAGGAGACGCAGGAGCCTTCCGCATCGGCCACCGAGTAGCCGCCTGAGCGGCCCTTCCCGTCAGGGGCGTCAGCCCTCCTGACCCCGTCACCGCCCCGAACACCGCCACGGGTGCCTTCGGCATCCCCGGAACCGGCGCCCGTGTACGTGCGGCGCCAGAAAGAGACCGTGAAGCAGCCATGAGAACCGTACGGCGGCCGGCCCTGTCCGCCCGCCCGACAACCGAGCCGTCCTCGTTGCCGCGCCGGGTGCCCTTGCCCGCGCACCACCCGGATCCCGTCCTCGACGTCGTCGTGCCCGTGTTCAACGAGGAGAACGACCTGGAGCCCTGCGTCCGGCGCCTGCACGCGCATCTCGCCGGGACCTTCCCCTACTCCTTCCGGATCACCATCGCCGACAACGCCAGCACCGACCGGACCCCGCGCATCGCGGCGCGGCTGGCCGCGGAGCTGCCCGGCACGGACTGGATCCGGCTGGCCGAGAAGGGACGCGGGCGCGCGCTGCACGCCGCCTGGTCACGCTCGGGCGCCCCCGTGCTGGCGTATCTCGACGTGGACCTGTCCACGGACCTCGCGGCGCTGCTGCCGCTGGTCGCGCCGCTGATCTCCGGCCACTCGGACATCGCCATCGGCACCCGGCTGGCGCGCGGTTCCCGGGTGGTGCGCGGACCGAAGCGGGAGATCATCTCCCGCTGTTACAACGGTCTGCTGCGCGGCACGCTCGCTGTGGGGTTCTCCGACGCGCAGTGCGGGTTCAAGGCGGTGCGGCGGGACGTCGCCGAGCGGCTGCTGCCGCTGGTGGAGGACCGCGAGTGGTTCTTCGACACCGAGTTGCTGGTCATCGCCGAGCGCGCGGGGCTGCGGATCCACGAGGTGCCGGTGGACTGGGTGGACGACCCGGACAGCCGGGTGCACATCCTGTCCACGGCCCTGGCCGACCTGCGCGGCATGGCCAGGCTCGGGCGGGCGCTGGCGTGCGGCCGGCTGCCGCTGTCCGCGCTGCGCCGCAGCGGCGGCGACCTCGCCGGGGAGCTGCCGGCGGGCCTGGCCCGGCAGGTGGTGCGCTTCGCCGCGGTCGGGGTCGCCAGCACCCTGTGCTACCTGCTGCTCTACACGGCCCTCCGGCCGTCGACGGGGGCGCAGGCCGCCAACGCGCTGGCCCTGCTGGCCAGTGCCGTCGCCAACACCGCCGCCAACCGGCGGCTCACCTTCGGGGTGCGGGGCCGCGGCGGCGCGCTGCGGCACCACCTGAAGGGGCTCGCTGCCTTCCTGGTCGGGCTGTCCCTCACCAGCGGTTCGCTGGCCGCCCTGCACCAGGCCGCTCCCGGAGCGGGCCACCGGGTCGAACTCGTGACGCTCGTGGCCGCCAACCTGGCCGCGACGCTGCTGCGCTTCCTCCTCTTCCGGGCCTGGGTGTTCCCGGTCCGCCACGACGTCCGTCCCACTCGCCGTACGACAGGATCCTCATGAGCACCGTCGAGCTGCGTCGACCGTCGTCCGGCCTCGACGACGCCCCCGAAGTCCCGGGCGGCTCCCGGGAGTTCCGCCGACGGCTGCGCGGGGCCGCCGTGCGCCACGGTCCCGTGCTGCTGACGTACGGCGCGCTGAAGCTGGCCGGCTTCGCCGTCTTCATGTACCTGCTGGACTCCGCGGGCGACTTCCGGAAGAAGAACCCGCGTTTCGGCGGCGGCGAACACGCCTGGGACGTCCTGGCCAGCTGGGACGGCTGGTGGTACCAGCAGATCGCCCAGCACGGGTACGACCCCGCTCTGAAGCCGGTCCCGGGCGCGACGGGCCTGATCACCCTGGAGGGCAACTCGGCGGCGTTCTTCCCGCTGTACCCGACGCTGATGCGGCTGGTCTCGGAGGGCACGGGACTCGGCCTGTACGGCGCCGGCATGACGGTCTCGGTCGTCGCGTCGTTCGTCGCCGCCCTCGGCATCTACGCGGTGACGCATCGGCTGGGCGGTCACCGGGCCGGGCTGGTCGCGGCCGGGCTGTGGGCCGTCTGGCCCGGTTCGGGCACCGAGTGGTCGGGCTACTCGGAGTCCCTCTACACGGCACTCGCCGCATGGGCCTGTCACGCCGTCATGTCCCGCCGCTGGCTCACCGCCGGGCTGCTGACCTGCGCGGCCGGGCTCTGCCGGCCCACCGCCGCCGCGCTGGTCGCCGCACTCGCGGTCGCCGCGCTGCTGTCCCTTCGCCGGCGGGAGGACGGGGTCCGGCGTCCACTGGGCGCCGTGGCGATCGCACCGCTGGGCCTCTTCGGCTATCTGGCGTGGGTCAACTACCGCCTGGGCGACGTCAATGGCTACTCCAAGCTCCAGGACGGCGCCTGGGCCCACAAGTTCGACTGGGGGGTCCACTCGTTCCACGTGCTGACGTCCGTCCCCGTCGGGCACTTCGACTATCTCTTCGCGATGCCCTTCGAGGACGTCATCGGCGTCTGCGTGGTGCTGATGGTGCCGGTGCTGACCGTGCTGCTGCTGCGTCTGAGACCGCCCGCCGTGCTCGTCGTCTACACGGTCCTCTCGTATCTCATGGTGATGACCACCCAGCAGTACTTCGGCAACGTCTCGCGCTATCTGCTCCCGCTCTTCCCGCTGTTGGTCCCGCTCGCGCTCGCCCTGCGCAGGCTCGGACGGCCGTCCCTGGTCGCCGTGCTCGGTACGGCCGCGCTGGCCTCCGGGTCGTACGCGGGGTATGTGCTGTTCGAGCTCGGGGTGCCGTAAAGAGCGCCGGGCGCCTCATTGGATGCCGCCGAAACATTCCCTTCATGCAGGAAGTATTTAGGGGTAACGACCGCTGCCTACCGTGCCTGCCTTGTCAGTCCCCAACCCGCAGCAAGGAGGCGTGGCATGAGTACCGAGCCACGACTGGCCGAGGTCACCGAGCCGGAACCCGCGCAGAAGGCAGCGCCGGGCGCCGACCAGGCCGTCAAGGAGACCCTCGAGGACTACACGCTCCGCTTCGCGCCGCGCAGTTACCGGCGCTGGACCCCGATGGTGGTGGCGACGACCGCGCTCGGCGGCATCGCCTACATGGCCGACTTCTCCATCGGCGCCGGCATCGGTCTGGCCCACGGGACGGGCAACGCGCTGCTCGCCATCGCCGTCGCCGCCGTCGTCATCTTCGTGACCGGCTTCCCGCTGGCCTACTACGGGGCCCGCTACAACATCGACCTGGACCTGATCACGCGCGGTTCCGGCTTCGGCTACTTCGGGTCGGTGCTCACCAGCGTCATCTTCGCCAGCTTCACCTTCATCTTCTTCGCCCTCGAAGGCTCGATCATGGCCCAGGGCCTGAAGCTGGGCCTCGGACTGCCGCTGTGGCTGGGCTACTTGGTGTCCACGCTCATGGTGATCCCACTGGTCGTCTACGGCATGACGGCGCTGAGCAAGCTCCAGGTGTGGACCACCCCGATCTGGCTGCTGCTGATGGTCGGCCCGCTGGTCTACCTGGTCGCCACCGACCCGGGGACCGTCGACCGTTTCCTCGCCTACGCGGGCACCGACGGGGACGGCGGCGTCAACACGGCCTCCGTGCTGCTGGGCGCGGGCGTGTGTCTTTCGCTCATCGCGCAGATCGGCGAGCAGATCGACTACCTGCGCTTCATGCCGCCCAAGACCGAGGCGAACAAGCGGAGTTGGTGGACGGCCGTGGTGATGGCCGGCCCCGGCTGGGTGGTGCTGGGCGCGCTGAAGCAGGCCATCGGGGTGTTCCTCGCGGTCTACATCATCGCCGAGGTCGGTCCTACCGCCGCGCCCGAGCCGATCCAGCAGTTCAAGCACGCCTTCGACGCGATGATGCCGTCCTGGCTCGTCCTCCCGCTGGCCGTGGCCCTGGTCGTGATCAGCCAGATCAAGATCAACGTGACGAACGCGTACTCCGGCTCCCTCGCCTGGACCAACTCCTTCACCCGGGTCACGAGGCGCTACCCGGGCCGGATGGTCTTCGTCCTGGTCAACCTCGGCTTCGCGCTCGCCCTGATGGAGGCCGACATGTTCAGCTTCCTCAACAGCATCCTGGGCTTCTACTCGAACTGCGCGATCGCCTGGGTGGTCACCGTGGCCACCGACATCGGCATCAACAAGTACGTACTGAAGCTGTCCCCGCACGCCCCCGAGTTCCGCCGCGGCATGCTCTACGCCGTCAACCCGGTCGGGGTCGTCGCCTTCGTCGCCGCCTCCGGGCTGTCCATCGCCATGTACTTCCACGCCCTTGGCGACACGCTCCAGCCGTACTCCCCCGTCGCCGCGGCCGTCATCGCGTTCGTCCTCACGCCGCTGATGGCCGTGGTCACCAAGGGCAGGTACTACCTGCGCCGCACCGATGACGGCATCGCCGAGCCGCTCCTCGACGAGGACGGCAACCCCAGCGCCAGCACCTACGAGTGCCACGTGTGCCGGCAGCGGTTCGAGCGGCCCGACGTGGCCGCCTGCCGGACGCACGACGCCGTCGTCTGCTCGCTCTGCCTGAGCACCGACAAGCTCGGCGACCACGTCCTGCCGGAGGCACCCGCCGTCGTCTGACACTCGGGGGCGGAGGCCGCGAGGCTTCCGCCCCTTCGGCACGTACCAAGTCGGTCTCGGACTCCCTCGGCCACCTCCCGCGAAGGGGCGGCCCCGCGCACCGGGCGGCATACTTGATCTTGCGTTGCGCGATGATGCGGGCCGAAGGTCGGAGGGGAGATGACGGGGACGTGACCACCGAAGGGCCGGGCCGCGGACGGGGAACGCCCGACGAGCCGGACGGCACTCCCCCGATCCCGGACGACGTGTGGCTGAGGTTCCTCACGGACAGCGAGCACGCCATACGCGCCTCCGCGCCGAGGGAGCCCTCCGCGCGGGAGCGGGCGGCGGGACTGCGGCTCCAACCCCCCTACGCCGTCGGTGAACTGTGGCAGCCGGAGGATGTGTGGGTCCGCGTGGCCTGGCGCGACCTGGACCGCCGTGCCAAGGCCCGGCGCGTGGGACGGGTCGTCGCCACCGCCGCCGCAGTGGCTCTGGCGCTGGGAGCCTGGTCCCAGTTGTCCACCGGCGCGGGAGCGGGTCCCCAGCCGGGGACGGGCACCGTGCGGCAGGTGGAGGGAGCGACCGCGGCCACTCCTTTCCCGTCCGGATCCCCCACCCCGGCACACCCCAGATAGCACACACCGGACGGGTACGGTCCCGCACGGCCGCCTACGATGAGCCCACAGACGGGATCTGGGCCTCGTCCGGGCGCGGCCCCCGCAGGCGAGTCATCAGGAACGCGCACGCCGCCGAAAGGGGGACGGACATGAGCGCGCCACGCCTCAGCAGTACGCCGTTGCCGGGCATAGGTGTCCGCTACGACCTGACGACCCGGGACAGCCGCCGCCTGTCCGTGGTCGCCCACCGCGACGGCCACCGGACGATCAGCGCCTACCGCGACGACGACCCGGACGCCTGCGACCTGTCGGTGCGTCTGACGGCGGAGGAGGCGGCGACGCTCATCGACGCGCTGATGCCCGCGCACCACACGCCGAACCTGCTGTCCACGACCGACCTGGGGCTCGTCGCCGAGCGGATCGAACTGTCCGGCACCTCGCACTGGAACGGCCGGCTGCTGGGCGAGTCCCGGATCCGCACCGACACCGGCGCGTCCATCGTGGCGGTGCTGCGCCGGGCCGAGGCGATCCCCTCCCCCGCGCCGGACTTCCGGCTCGCCGGCGGTGACACGCTCATCGTCATCGGGACCCGCGAGGGCGTGGAGGCTGCCGCCGCGATACTCGGGCGGGAGTGACCCGCCATGCACTCCTCCGCGGTGTTCCTGATCGAGTTCGGCTGCCTCATCCTCGGGCTCGGGCTGCTCGGCCGCCTCGCCGGGCGCTTCAGCTTCTCGCCGATCCCTCTCTATCTGCTGGCCGGGCTGGCCTTCGGCGAGGGCGGACTGCTGCCGCTGGTCGCCAGCGAGGACTTCGTCGCCATCGGTGCCGAGATCGGTGTCATCCTGCTGCTGCTCATGCTGGGCCTGGAGTACACGGCCACCGACCTCGTCTCCAACCTCAGGACCCACTACCCGGCCGGGATCGTCGACGCCGTCCTCAACGCCCTGCCCGGAGCGGTGCTCGCCCTGTTGCTCGGCTGGGGCCCCGTCGCGGCCGTCGTGCTGGCCGGGGTCACCTGGGTCTCCTCCTCCGGCGTCATCGCCAGGGTCCTGGGCGAACTGGGGCGGCTCGGCAACCGCGAGACCCCGGCCATCCTGAGCATCCTGGTCCTCGAGGACCTCTCCATGGCGGTCTACCTGCCGATCGTCACCGCCCTGCTGGCCGGGGTGGGGCTGGCCGCGGGTGCCGTCACGCTGGCCATCGCCTTGGGCGTGGCCACGCTCGTGCTCGTCCTCGCGGTGCGCTACGGCCGCCATGTCTCCCGCTTCGTCTCCAGCGACGACCCCGAGAAACTGCTGCTGGTGGTGCTCGGCGTGACCCTGGTGGTCGCCGGGTTCGCGCAGCAACTCCAGGTGTCCGCGGCGGTGGGCGCCTTCCTGGTGGGCATCGCGCTGTCCGGCGAGGTCGCCGAGGGCGCGACGAGCCTGCTCGCGCCGTTGCGGGATCTGTTCGCCGCGGTGTTCTTCGTCTTCTTCGGCCTGCACACGGACCCGGCCAGCATCCCGCCCGTGCTGGTGCCGGCCCTCGCCCTGGCGGCCGTCACCACCGCGACGAAGATCGCCACCGGATACTGGGCCGCGCGCCGCGCCGGGATCGGGCCCAAGGGCCGCTGGCGCGCCGGCGGCACGCTCGTGGCCCGCGGCGAGTTCTCCATCGTCATCGCCGGGCTCGCGGTCACGGCCGGCATCGAGCCCTCCTTGGGCCCGCTGGCCACGGCGTACGTCCTGATCCTGGTCCTGGTCGGCCCTCTGACCGCGCGCTACACGGAGCCCGTGGCCACCGGCCTGACCGGCCGCCTGC
Source organism: Streptomyces afghaniensis (assembly GCF_044327915.1). Classification (NCBI taxonomy): domain Bacteria; kingdom Bacillati; phylum Actinomycetota; class Actinomycetes; order Kitasatosporales; family Streptomycetaceae; genus Streptomyces; species Streptomyces afghaniensis. The sequence goes on along the minus strand of NZ_JBIRGJ010000011.1, from coordinate 184,242 downwards.
GCCGGAAACGGAGCACGTCCGGCGCGGCGTCGGCACCTGGCTCCGCCGGCGCCCACGAGACCATCGACGGCCAGGACATCGTCGGCCGCACGTGACCGGCCCGGGGCGGGCGGGCCACCGACCGGTGCGGTTCGTTTCCAGGAGCCGACGCCTTCTGCCGCCTCGACGCCCGCGGCGCACAAGCGTGGGACCGCACGACTGAGGCAGGGGGCGCCCCACTGGCGGGGCGCCTGCGGGGCGCCTGCGCCCGGTCCCCGCGGGCTGACGGGGTACGGCTGTGCTCCCGTCCCCGCCGTACCGAGGCCGGCGTACGAAAAACCCCGCAGGCCCGCGCGGCTCGGCCGCCCTCCGGTTGCCATGATGCGAAGGCCCGGCACACGGCAACATCCGCGCGACTACCCCGGCGCTCCCATGCCGCCGTGCAAGGGCGCCACGAGCCAGCGGGGAGCACAGCCGCACTCCCCCGCCGCCACGCGAAAACGCGCCACACACAAGACCCCCCACGGCACGGCCGCACACAGCCCCACTCCCCGCCCACCACGCGGAGGCCCCTCACGGCAGCACCCGTCGGTCAGCGGCGCACAGGCGCGTCCTCCCCCTCCGCCCCGCGAAAGCCCGGCGCACGGCAGCCCCCGTCGGTCAGCGGCGCGCGCCCGCGTCTTTCCCGGCCGCCCTGCGGAAGCGTCCCGAGCGGTGTCGCTGTCGGGGTGTGGTCAGCCCGTCTTCCAGCCCCGGCGGGTGTCGATCCGCTTCCATTCCGCGTCCCACTCAGCCATGCGCCGCCGGTCCAGGAACAACCGCGTCAGCCAGGCGGCGCCCAGCACCGTCCCGCCCGCGAGGGCTCCTGCCAGACCGCCGCCCACGGTCGTGTGCAGCCAGGCCTCGCCCGAGGACACCGGTGGGGTCGTGATGTCACCGCTCCTGTTCACCCACAGGGGGACCGTCGTCCCGGCGGGGGTCCGGGGCGGCACCCGTGCCTGCTCCGTGTGCGTCGAGCCGTCCGGCGCGGTCCACCGCACCTTCGCCCACACCCGGTGGTCGCTCGCCGCGCGGGCCGGTGACGGGCCCGGCGCGTCCTCGACGGCGACCGCGGAAACCCGACGGCTCTCGGCCCGCTGTCGTTCGACGGCCTGCTCGACCGCGCCCGCTGCCATCAGGCCCGCGCACACGCCGCCGAGCAGGGCGAGCACCCAGCCTGCGAGCACGACCCAGGCTTCGACGACGTCGATACGCCGCTTGAGCGCGTTGCGCCGCCACCGCCACCACCGCACGGTCACACGCTCTGAGGCTCCCATCGGCCGACACCCCCTCGTGAGCACCGGCAGCACCCTTCCAGTGTGCGCCTTGACCGGGCCCCCTGTCGGCGTATCGCTCAGCCGGAGAACGCGGCGATCCGTATCCGGTCGCTCTCGTCGCCGGACAGGAAGGACGCCAGCGCTCGCCCTTCCCCCGCGACGGATTCCCGGTCGGCCCGGGAGAAGCGGCGCAGCGGGGTGACCAGGACGGTGTCCGTCTCGACGCTCCAGGTCGCGGCGACCCGCCCGTCGACCAGGACGACGCGGGCGCCTTCGACCGACAGGCCGCGGTGGGCTTCGTCGATGATCCGGCCTCGGTCGTGGTAGCCGAGGATCGCGTTGTCGAACGCCGGCAGGAACCGCACCGGCGCGGGGGTGTCGGGGTCGGGGCGCGGCGCGTCCGGGAGGTCCAGCAGTTCCCGGCCGCGCTCGTCGCGGAAGGCGACCAGTTCCCCGCGCAGGGCGGAGACCGCGGCCGGCAGTCCCGCCAGTCCGCACCAGGCGCGCAGATCGGCCGAGGCGGCGGGGCCGAACGCGGCCAGGTAACGCCGTACCAGCGTCTGCCCCACGGGATCGGAGTCGTCCGCGACCGGTGGGTCGATCTCCCGCCCCAGCCAGGAGGAGACCAGGGCGTAGCGCGCTCCGGCCGTGGTGCGCCACAGTCCGCGCGGCGGCAGTTGCACCGTGGGGAGCAGGCCGGCGATCAGCATCTCGCCCAGTGGCCGGGGCCCTGCTGCGGGCCAGCGGCCGGCGACGGCGCGCGCGAGGTCCCCCATGGAGCGGGGCTCGCCGTCGGCCATGACCTCCCGCCCCGCCGCCGCGAGTTCGCCGAGGTCCACGCCCTCCAGCTCGCGGCGGTACGTCCCGAGCACCCGCTGGCGCAGCATCGCGTCGTGACGGGCCCGCCAGGCCATGAGGTCGCCGGCGGTGACGAGGTGCACGGTGCGGCGCATGAGATGGGTCCGCACCACACGCCGCCCGGTCAGCAGCCCCGACAGCGCCGCCGGGTCGAACGCCCGCAGCCGGGACCAGAGCCCGATGAACGGCTCCTGCGGCTCCTGCGCCTGGAGACCGCACAGGTGGGCGACGGCGTCGAGGACCGGCAGGTCGGCGCGGTCGAGGAGCAACTGCCGCGCGAGGGTGGCACGGTTGAGCGCCCGGGCGTCGAGAACGGTCAATGGAGCACCTCGGCCTTCGAGTCGTGTGCCGGCCCGTGGTCCGGGAGGTCCGGGCGGCTTGCGCGATCACCGTGGCACGCGATGCGGTCAGGCGGTGACCGCATCCGCCGTCGCACTCCGGCATGAGGCCGGGGCGGCGGAAGCGTCCGGTCAGCGCGGCTCCGCCGTGGTTCCCCGCACGACCAACGACGGGGCGAGGACGATCTGGCGGGACTCTGTACGGCCGCCGTCGAGGCGGTCGACGGCGGCTGCGACGGCCTGCCGGGCCTGTTCCTCGGCGTTCTGGCTGACGGTGGTCAGGTCGAAGGCGTCCAGCCGGGACAGTGTGTCGTCGTCGTAGCCGGCGACGGACACCGTGCCGGGGACGTCGACGCCGGCGCGCCGGAAGGCGGTGAGGAGACCGATGGCGCTCTGGTCGTTGAACGCCACGACGGCGGTCGGCAGGTCGCCGCTGCCGAGCAGGTGCCGGCCGGCCCTCTCCCCGGCCTTCTCCGTGCTGTCCCCCTGGATGACCTTGATGTGCTCGTCGAGTCCGTACCTGCGCATGGCACTCCGGTACCCGCGGCGCCGGTCGGTGGCGATCACGCCCTTGCCGCCGTCCACATGGACGATGGACCGGTGGCCGAGTCCCACCAGGTGGTCGACGATCTGGCCCACGCCGTCGTCGTCGGCGCTGCGCACGACATCGAGGGCGGCGTCGGCGATCCGGCGGCCGACGGAGATGACCGGCGCCTTGCGGTCCAGGTCGGCGAGGGCGGCAGCGGGGGCCACCGGCCCGAGCAGGATCAGCGCCTCGCAGCGGAAGGCGAGGAGCGTCTCGACGGCCGCATGCTCGTCACGGGTCCGGGTCAGGGTGCTCAGGACCAGGTCGTAGCCGATCTCCTCGGCGGCCGTGTGCAGATGCTCGACCAGTTCCGCGTGGAAGGGGCTGTGGATGTCGACCATGACGCCGAGCAGCCGGCTGCGTCTGCTGGCGAGCGCGCTGGCGGTGCGGTCGGGGCGGTAGCCCAGCTCGGCGGCGGCCTTCAGGACGCGCTGACGGGTGCGCTCGCTGGGCCCGGGTACGTTGCGCAGCACGAGCGACACGGAGGCGGTGGACAGGCCGACACGCGCGGCGACGTCCTCCAGCCGGGGACGTGGAGCCGCGCCGTTGCCGCCCGTGGGAGCGGCGGAGCCGAGCTCTTCCACAGGACCTCCCGTCGATCCGCGGCAACACCCTTGACATCCGGCTGAGACGCCACTGATAGTACCAGCACTTAAAGCGCTTTAAAGCGAGGTGCACGATCATGAACCGCACATCCGCTCCACTCCCCCGCTCCCGCAGAACCGCCTGGACCGTGGCCACCGTCGCCGTCACGGCCACCGCCCTGCTCGCCACCGGCTGCTCCAGCGGTTCCGGCGGCAGGAAGGCCGAGGAGGGCGGGGTGAACGCCGCGGCCGGCAAGGCCGACACGCCCCGTATGACCGTCGCGATGGTCACGCACGCACCGTCCGGCGACACCTTCTGGGACATCATCCGCAAGGGCGCCGAGGCCGCCGCGGCCAAGGACAACATCAAGCTCGTCTACTCCAACGACGAGAGCGCGGGCGGTCAGGCGAACCTGGTCCAGAACGCGATCGACCAGAAGGTCGACGGCATCGCGGTCACCCTGGCCAAGCCGGACGCCATGAAGTCGGCCGTCGCCAAGGCCCGCGCCGCAGGCATCCCCGTCGTGGGCTTCAACTCGGGCATGGACGAGTGGAAGGACCAGGGTCTGCTGGAGTTCTTCGGCCAGGACGAGTCCGTCGCGGGCGAGGCGTTCGGCGAGAAGCTCAACGCGACCGGGGCGAAGAAGGCCGTCTGCGTCGTCCAGGTGCAGGGACACGTCGGGCTGGAGGCCCGCTGCGCCGGAGTGAAGAAGACCTTCAAAGGCCAGGTGTCGAACCTCTACGTCAACGGCAACGACATGCCGTCCGTGAAGTCCACCATCACGGCCAAGCTCAAGCAGGACTCCTCCATCGACCAGGTGGTCACGCTCGGCGCGCCGTTCGCGCTGACGGCCGTGCAGTCGGTGTCCGACGCGGGCAGCAAGGCCGGGGTCGCCACGTTCGACCTGAACAAGGACCTGGTCGGCGCCATCAAGGACGGCGACATCGAGTTCGCCGTCGACCAGCAACCCTTCCTCCAGGGTTACCTCGCCGTCGACTCGCTGTGGCTCTACCGGAACAACGGCAACTACATGGGCGGCGGCGAGGCGCCCGTCCTCACCGGTCCCGCCTTCGTCGACAAGAGCAACATCGACACGGTCGCCGGATTCGCCGCCAAGGGCACGCGCTGACCGTCGGCACCGCCGCACACCGCACCCTGTCCCCCTCTCCCCGGAGACACCTGTGAAGATCGCCCTCGACCCCTACATGATCCGCCATGTCCCCCTGCTCCAACTCCCGGCCGTGGTGGCTGAGTTGGGTTACGAGTGGATGGAACTGTCGCCCCGCGAGGACTTCATCCCCTTCTTCCGGCACCCACGCGTCGACGACGGCGCGGTCGCGAAGTTCCGCAAGGCCCTGGACTCCGCCGGCGTCGGCATCTCCTCCCTGCTGCCCCTGTTCCGCTGGTCGGGACCGGACGAGGACGCCCGGCAGGCCGCCGTACGCTACTGGAGGCGGGCCATTCAGATCGCCGCCGATCTCGGTGTCACCAGCATGATCTCCGAGTTCAACGGCCGCCCCGAGGATCCGGACCGCAGTGAGGCGCAGTTCTGGAAGTCCATGGACGACCTGCTGCCGCTGCTCGAACGGGCGGGCATCCATCTCGCGCTGGAGCCCCACCCGGACGACTTCATCGAGAACGGCTACGACGCGATCAACCTCATCCGGGGCATCAACCACCCCAACGTGTCGTTCCTCTACTGCGCGCCGCACACGTTCCACCTCGGCGGCGACGCCCCCGGCATCATCGAGTACGCCGGTGACCTGCTGACCCATGTGCACCTCGCGGACACCTTCGACCACACGGCGTCCTCCGGCAACCGCTACATCCTCAACCCGCCGGGCACCCCCGCCCGCATCCACCAGCACCTCGACATCGGCCAGGGCGAGGTCGACTTCGGCGAACTCTTCGGCGCACTGCGTGCGAACGGCTTCGACGGCACGCTGACGGCCTGTGTCTTCGCCTGGGAGGAACGCGCCGCGGAGTCCTCCCGCTTCATGCGGCAGAAGATCGACGAGTATCTGGCCGACTGGTCCTGACGGGCCGCGGCGACTTCGTTTCGCCATGGGCGTTTTTAAAGCGCTTGAAACATGTGCCGCAGCCACCGACCGCACCTCCTTCCACAGATCTTCGAAAGGCACCGTCATGCCCCCTTCCGGCAAGCCCCTCTCCGTCGCGGTGATCGGAGCCGGTATGGCCGGCCGCAGTCACGCCGCCGGCTATCGCAATGTCAACACCGTGTTCGGCGCGGGTCTGCCGCCCGTCCGGCTGGCCGCGATCGCCGACGCCAACGTCGCGCTCGGCGAGGACGCCGCCCGCCGCTACGGCTACGAGAAGGCACTCCCGAGCTGGGAGGCGGTTGCCGAGGACCCGACGATCGACGCCGTCAGCATCGTCGTCGCCAACGATCTGCACCGCCCGATCGCGCAGGCCCTGGTGGCCGCGGGCAAGCACGTCCTGTGCGAGAAGCCGCTCGCCGGATCACTCGAAGACGCCCGGGCGATGGCCCAGTTGGAGCGCGGCGCCGATGTCGTGACCGCGGTCGGCTACACCTTCCGCCGTTCCCCCGGCATCGCCGCGATCCGCGACCACGTCCTGCGCGGCGAGCTCGGCGACCTCACGCTGTTCAGCGGCCACTACTGGTGCGACTACGCCACCGACCCGAGGGGGCCGCTGAGCTGGCGCTTCAAGGGCGGACCCGGTTCCGGTGCGCTCGGTGACGTCGGTTGGCACATCATCGACGCCGCCGAGTACGTGGCCGGGCCCCTCGTCTCGGTCTCCGGCGCCACCCTGACCACGCAGATCCCCAAACGGCCGCTGCCGCTGGGCGCGGTCGTCGGGCACAACGCCGCGCCCGTCTCCGACGAACTCGGGGAGGTCGAGAACGAGGACACCGCGTCCTTCACCGCCCGCTTCGCCTCGGGCCTCATCGGCACCTTCTCGGTGACGCGCACCGGATTCGGGCTGCCCAACGGCCTGGCCTTCGACGTGCTGGGCGTGGGCGGACGAGCCGCGTTCGACCAGCACCGGCCCGCCGAGTACCTCTTCGACGACGCCCAGCCCGACGCCCGTACCCGGGGCGCCCGCACGATCATCGTGGGCCCGAACCTGCCGTACTTCGCGGGCGGTGTCCCGATGGAGGCGCCGGGCGTGGGCGCGGCCAACGCCGACCACTTCACCTACCAGGCCCGGGCCTTCCTCGACCAGGTCGCGGGCGTCGCCGAGCCGTTGCCGGCCTGCGCCACGTTCGCCGACGCGCTGCGGACCATGGAGATCATCCGGGCCGTCGTCGAGTCCTCTCGGGGCGGCGGTGTCGCCGTCGAGGTACCGCCCGCCGCCTGATCCCGTACCGAAGGAGCACGAACCATGGCCCTCAAGCTCGGCGCCTACACCGCCTGCCTGCACGACCGGCCCCTCACCGAGGCCCTGGACATCCTGATGGAGAACGGGCTGGCCTCGGTCGAGGTCAACACCGGTGGCTTCATCCCCGCCCCGCACTGCCCCGTGGACCTGCTGCTGTCCGCGGCCACCGCGCGCGAGGAGTACCTGGCGACGTTCGCCGACCGCGGGATGGAACTGACCGGGCTCAACTGCAACGGCAACCCGCTCAACCCCCTCCCCGGCGTCGGCCCCAAGCACGCCGACGACCTGCGCCGCACCATCCGGCTCGCCGGACTGCTCGGCGTCAAACACGTCGTCACCATGTCCGGCACCCCTGGCTCCGACCCCGACGCCAAGTACCCCTCGTGGGTCGTGAACCCGTGGGACGGCGTCTACATGGACGTCCTGGACTACCAGTGGGGCGTGGCCGTCGCCTTCTGGAAGGAGATCGACGCACTCGCCCGGGAGAACGACGTCCGGGTGGCCATCGAGATGCACCCGCACAACGTGGTGTTCTCCCCTGTCACGTTGCGGCGGCTCGTCGACGAGGGCGGCCTGACGAACGTCGGCGCCGAGATGGACCCCTCCCACCTGATGTGGCAGGGCATGGACGTCGTCGCCTCGATCAAGTGGCTGGGCCCGCTCGTCTTCCACGCCGCGGCGAAGGACGCCACGCTCTGCCCGGGCGCGGACATCCGCGGCGTGCTGGACACGTCGTTCACGCGCGTGTCCGCCGACGCGCCCGGCAAGGTTCCCACCGGCTACGGGTTCTGGTGCAACGCCTGGCCGGAGAACCCGGCGTGGAAGTTCGTCGCCGTCGGCGAGGGACACGACGTGGCCTACTGGACGGAGTTCCTGCGCGCCCTCGCCGAGGTCGACCCGGACATGGCGGTGAACATCGAACACGAGGACGCCGCCTACTCGCAGACCGGGGGCCTGGCCCTGGCCGCGAAGAACCTCCACAGCGCCGCTGCCGCCCTGTGACGCGGCTTCGCGTCCGGCCCCGTCCCCGCCGGCCAGGGGCCGGGCCGGGTCGCGAGCGGCTCATCGGCGTTGCCATTCCTCCGCGAGGAGCCGGTACGAGCGCACCCGGTCGGCGTGGCCGTGGGTGATGGTGGTGACGAGCAGCTCGTCGGCGCCGGTGGCCTCCCTCAGTTGTTCGAGCTGGTCGGCGACGCGCCCGGGCGAGCCGACGAACCGGGTGTCGACGCGGTCGGCGACCAGGGCCCGGTCCTGCTCGGTCCAGTGGTGGGCGCGGGCCTCTTCGGGCGTCGGGAAGGGGATGGCGCCCTCGGCGGTGCGGATGCTGCGGACCCACAGGCCGTAGCCGGTGGCCAGTTCGCGGGCGGTGTCGTCGTCCTCGGCGACGACGACGTCGGCCGAGACGCTGACGTAGGGCTTGTCGAGGTGGTCGGACGGCTGGAACGCGGCCCGGTACCCCTCGGCCGCCTCCAGTACGGTGGCCGGGCTGACGTGGTAGTTGGCGGCGAAGCGCAGGCCGTTGCGGCCCGCGACGTCGGCGCTCTCCCCGCCGCTGCTGCCGAGGATCCACACCTGCACGTCGGCGCCTTCTCCCGGGACGGCGTGTGCTTCGAGCCCGTCCGCCGAGCGGTAGTCGCCGCGCAGCAACGCGAGGATGTCGCCGATCTGTTCGCCGTAGTCCTGGTGACGGGCACCCGGTTGCCGCAGCAGTTGCTGCTGGAGCCTGAGGCGTGGTGAGTCCCGCAGGTGTTCGGGCGAGAACCGGGGCGGGATCCTGAGGCCGTTGGGGGTGCGCCCGTCGACGACGGGGGTGGTGGTCGGGCGGGGTGCCGCCGGCTGTCCCGGGGGACGTCCGCCGGAGCGGCCGAGGCCCAGGTCGAGTCGCCCGGGGTGCAGGGCGTCGATCAGGCCGAACTCCTCGACGGTGGACAGGGCCGTGCGGTGGCCGAGCTGTACGGCACCGGAGCCGATCCTGATCGTGGAGGTCGCGGCGGCGGTCAGGGCCAGCAGCACGGCGGGAGAGGTGCCGGCCACGCCCGGGTTGAGGTGGTGCTCGGCGAACCAGTAACGGCTGTAGCCGAACCGCTCGGTCTGCCGCGCGAGGTCGATGGTGTGGTGCAGCGCCTCGGCGGCGGTGGAGCCGGACGGGATCGGGACGAGGTCGAGGACCCCGAGGGGGATGCCGGACATGGTCGGGTGCTCCTCAGCGGTCGGTGGGGCCAGGGCTGCGGGCCGGTGAAGGGCCGGCTGCCGGTCTTCGGCAGGACTGGGGGTCGGCGGGCGGCTAGCTTCCGGTCTTCGGCAAGCCGGGCGGGTTGATCTCCGATTTGGTCACGGCCTCGCCGGACAGGCCCCAGCGCTTCAGCACCTTCGCGTACGTGCCGTTGTCGATGATGTGGTTCAGCGCGTCGGCGAGCGGCTCGGCCAGTCCGCTGCCCTTCTTGGTGGTGGCCGCGATGAGGCCCTGGAGCCGGGCGCCTGCGCCCGAGTACGTGCCGACGACCTCCGTCCTGCCGGTGGTGGCCGCATGGTAGGCGGCGGTCGGGTTGGGGCCGAGGTAGAGGTCTATTCGGCCGGACTGGAGGGCGAGGTAGGTGTCGCTGTCGCTCTGGTAGTACTTGATGTCCACCGGCTTCCGGCCGGCCTTCTTGTTCTCCGCCGACCACTCGACCAGCAGTTTCTCCTGGTTGGTGCCGCTGCCCACGGCGACGGTCTTTCCGGCGACGTCCTTCGGCCCGGTGACCTTCAGGCCGCTGCCCTTCCTCGCCTCGAAGGCCAGGTTGTCCTCTCGGTAGGTGGCGAAGTCGTACTTCTCCTTGCGTTCCTCGGTGACGGTGATGTTGCTGAGGCCGGCGTCGTACTTGGCGCTGTCGAGGCCGATGAAGATGTTCTCCCACGACACGGTGTTGAGGTGCGGCTTCAGACCGAGGACGTCGGCGACCAGGTGGGCGATGTCGGGCTCGACGCCGATGACGGTCCTGTTGTCACTGGCGTAGAAGGTCAGGGGCGCCGCGGAGCCGGACGAGGCGACGAGTTCCAGGGTGCCTCTCCTGCGGATGCGCTCCGGGACTTCGGCGGCGATGGAGTCGACCTTGCCGGTGGTGACGCGGTTCTGGTCGGGGCTGATGTTGATCTTCGTCTTGCTGCCGGGTGTGGCCGCGACCTCCGTCGTGCCGCCGTCGGTGGGGTTGGCGCAGGCGGCGAGGACGAGGGCGCCGGCGATTCCGAGCGCTGCCGCGGTGGTGGTGCGGCGGGGGACGAGAGTGGTCACGGGGGTGCTCCTTGCGACGGGACGGGGTGGTGGTCAGAGGACCTTGGAGAGGAAGGCGCGGGTGCGCTCGTGCCGCGGGGCGTCGAGTACGGCCGAGGGCGGACCCTGCTCCACGACGACGCCGCCGTCCATGAACACCACGGTGTCGGCGACCTCGCGGGCGAAGCCGATCTCGTGGGTCACGACGATCATGGTTGTTCCGGTGCGGGCCAGGTCCTTGATGACGTCGAGGACCTCGCCGACCAGCTCCGGGTCGAGGGCCGAGGTGGGTTCGTCGAAGAGCAGCACCTTGGGTTCGAGGGCCAGTGCGCGGGCGATGGCGACCCTCTGTTGCTGGCCGCCGGACAACTGCCGGGGATAGGCACCGGCCTTGTCGGCGAGCCCGACCCGCTCCAGCAGCCGGCGGGCGGTCTCCTCCGCCTCCCTGCGCGGGCGGCGCAGGGCGGAGACGGGGGCCTCGACGAGGTTCTCCAGGACGGTCAGGTGCGGGAAGAGGTTGAAGTTCTGGAAGACGAACCCGATGTGGGTGCGCTGCTTCAGGACGTCCTTCTCCTTGAGCTCGTGCAGCTTGTTGCCGGAGCGGCGGTAGCCGATGAGTTCGCCGTCGATGCTGATCCAGCCGCGGTCGACCTTCTCCAGGTGGTTGATGGTGCGCAGCAGCGTGGATTTTCCGGAGCCGGACGGGCCGAGGACCACGGTGACCTCCCCGGCGCGGACGCTCAGGTCGACGCCGCGCAGCACCTGAAGGGGGCCGAAGTTCTTGTGGACGCCGTGGACGTCGACCATGACGGCACTCATGTGCTCTCCTTCGTCACGAAGCGCCGGGCGCGCTGGAGCGGGGTGGGCGGCGGGGTGCGGTCGGCGCCCCGGGCGTAGCGGCGCTCCACGTAGTACTGGGCGACCGACAGCAGGGAGGTCAGTACGACGTACCAGGCGGTGGCGACCAGCAGCAACGGGATCACCCGGCCGTTGCGGCCGTAGATCACCTGCACCTGGTAGAAGAGCTCGCCGATGGACATCACGTAGACCACCGAGGTGCCCTTGAGCAGGCCGATGATCTCGTTGCCCGCGGTGGGCAGGATGGCGCGCATGGCCTGCGGGAGCACGATCCGGCGGATCTGCCGCAACCGGGGGATGCCCAGCGCGGCGGCTGCCTCCAGTTGGCCGTGGTCGACAGCGATGACGCCGCCGCGGACGATCTCGGCGGCGTAGGCGGCCTGATGCAGGGTCAGCCCGATGACGGCGGCGCCGATGGTGCCGATGAGCGTGTTGCTGTCGACGGACCAGAACACCGGCCCGAACGGGATGCCGACGCCCAACTCCCGGTAGAGGGCGCTGAGGTTGAACCAGAACACGAGCTGGACGATCATCGGGATGGACCGGAAGATCCAGATGTAGGTCCAGGCAACGGTCGAGAGCACCGGGCTGCGCGACAGCCGCATGAAGGCGAGCACGGTGCCGAGGAGGAAGCCGAGGACGGTGGCGTAGGCGGTGAGCTGGAGGGTCACCCACACCGCCTGGACGATCGTCTCGGAGAAGACGTAGTCGCGGAAGACGTGCCACTCCCAGACGGGGTTGGTGGCCAGGCCGTGGACGAACTGGGCGACCAGCACGACCACGGCGGCCCCGGCGGCCCAGCGGGCGTAGTGGCGGGTGGGTACGACCTTCGGTTCGGTGGGGCCGCCGGCCGCTGTGGTGGCCGGTTCCGTGATGGTGTCGCTGCTCATGGGTCACCTGTGCTCGGGCGGGTTGATCCGCGAGGTGTCGATCGCGGAGGCGGTGGTGCCCCACTTGCCGAGGATCCGGGCGTAGGTGCCGTCGTCGATCAGCTCGTCGACGGCCGCCTGGAACGCCCTGGTGAGCGGGGAGCCCTTCCGGAAGGCGAAGCCCACGTCGAGGCGGTGGTACTCGCCGAGGAACGTGGTCTGCGCCGCGGGCTGGGCAGCCTGGTGGCGCAGGCCGTTGATGGTCGACATGATCACGTCGATGCGGCCCTGCTGGAGCGCGGTGAGCGTCGCCCCGGTCTCCGAGTAGACCTTCACCTCGTACGGCTTCTTGCCGGCCTTCGCGCACACGCGCTTCTGCGCGGTGAGGGTCGTCTCGAAGGTGGTTCCGGCGCCGGTGCCGATGGTCAGGCCGCACAGCTGGGTCAGGTCGGTGACCTTCTTCCTGAGCGTGGTGTTGCCCTTCTTCACCGCGAAGCCCTGGCCGTCGTTGATGTAGGTGACGAAGTCGACGGTCTTCAGGCGCTGGGCCGTGACGCCGAAGTTGCCGGTGCCGACGTCGTACTTGCCGCTGCCGAGGGCGGGCAGGATCGTTTCGAAGGAGGCGTCCTGCCGCATCGCCTTCACACCGAGGACCTTCGCCACCGCCTCGGTGATGTCGATGTCCTGGCCCGCGGGTGGCTCGCCGGGCCCGTCCGGGTAGTAGGCCCCGGGCGGCGACCCGATGGAACTGCCGATTCGCAGGGTGCCCGACCGGCGTACGTCGGCGGGCAGCAGTGCGGCGACGGAGTCCACCTTGCGTACGGCGGCGACCGGGTCGGAGGTCGGTGCGGGGGACTGCGCGCCCACGGGACCGGTCCCGGCGGTGCCGCCGGAGCCGCAGGCCGTCAGCGCCAGGGCGGGCAACAGCGCGAGGGCGGCGGTTGCGCGCGGGCGGGTTCTGATCGTGCGAGTCTTCACGGGTGGGGGGCCTCTCGGAGGTGTTTCTCGAACGGCAGCGGCCCGATGGACTCCGGCTCGGCCTCCGTGTCGAACAGCGGGGTGTAGCCGGTGGCCAGATACAGGGCGCGGGCCTCGGGCTGGCGCGGGCCGGTGGTGAGGAAGATCCGCCGGTAGCCGCGCAGGGCCGCCTCGCGCTCCAGCTCGGCGACGACGCGCCGGGCCAGACCACGCCGCCGGTGGGCGGAGTGGGTCCAGATCCGCTTCAGCTCGGCCGTGGCCAGGTCGTAGCGGCGGAAGGCGCCGCCCGCGACGGGCTCGCCCCGCTCGAGCAGCAACAGGAGCAGACCGCCGTGCGGTTCGGTGAACTCGTCGTCGGGGTAACGGGCGATCTCGGCGTGCGCGTCCCTGCCGTAGCGGGTCGAGTATTCGTGGCCGAGTTCGCGCAGCAGCGGTTCGACACGGGGGTCGGAGACGGGGACGTGGATGAACGTCAGTTCCGGTGCGGACGTCACCCGGTCACCGCCGTGAGGGTCTGCGTCCCGCGAGCCGCCCGCTCGGCGTCACGCTTGGCGACCTCCTCGCGGACGAGGGGGATCACGTACCGGCCGAAGTCGATGGCGTCGCCCAGCAGGTCGTAACCGCGGGCGGAGAGGATGTCGACGCCGAGGTCGTAGTAGTCGAGCAGGGCCCGGGCGACCGTCTCCGGGGTGCCGACCAGGGCGTTGGAGTTGCCCGCGCCGCCGGTCGCGGCGGCCGTCGGGGTCCACAGGGCGCGGTCGTAGCGCTCGCCCGCCTCGGCGATGGCGAGCAGCCGCTGCGAGCCGGCGTTCTGGGGGGCGTCGGTACGGTGGCGCCGCTTGAGCCCTGCCGCGCCCTGCTCCCTGATGGCGCCGACCGTGCGGTGGGCCTTCTCCCAGGCCAGTTCCTCGGTGGGGGCGATGATCGGGCGGAAGGCGACCTGGATGCGCGGCACGTCGGTGCGGCCCGCCGCCTTCGCCGCGGCCTTCACGGCCTCGATCTGCTCGGCGGTCTTCTCCAGCGGTTCTCCCCAGAGGCAGTAGACGTCGGCCTCGGCGCCCCCGGCGGCGTACGCGGCGGGCGACGAGCCGCCGAACGACACGTTCGGGCGGGGCTGCTGGACCGGGAAGACGTCACTGACGAAGTCGTGGAAACGGTAGTGCTCACCCTCGTGGTCGAAGGGCTCGTGCGTCGTCCAGATCTTCTTGACGACGCGGATGTACTCGCGGGTGCGGGCGTAGCGCTCGTCCTTGCTGAGGATGTCGCCCTCTCGGCCCTGCTCGTGGTCGTTGCCGCCGGTGATGAAGTGCACGGTCAGGCGGCCCTCGCTGATCTGGTCGAGGGTCGCGAAGGTCTTGGCGGCGAAGGTGGGGTACGAGACGTTGGGCCGGTGGGCGAGGAGGATCTGGAGATGGTCCAGCCGGCTCGCGATGAACGCGGCGGCCGGTGCCGGATCCGGTGATCCGGAGCCGTAGGCGAAGAGCACCCGGTCCCAGCCGTGCTCCTCGTGCGCCCGGGCGAGCCGGAGCGTGTACTTCTTGTCGAAGGCGCCGCCGGAGCGCGGGGTGGTTTCGGAACCGTCGTTGGTGGCGGCGATGCCAAGGAACTCCACGGGCATGGGTATGGCCTTTCTCAAGTCCTCTGCTGCCGTGCCGAGTTCGCTGCCGGGACAGGGAGGCACGGCGGGGCGGCCCGGGGCGCGGTCGGGAACGACGGCGCCTCAGGGCAGGGGAATGCGGGTGAAGAACGGGTGTGATGACGCCGGGGTGTGGGCCCCGGACGGGGTGGGGCGGCGGCAGCGCGTGTCAGGGAGAAGACTCGGCCCGCGACGGGGGCACCGAGGGAGGGAAAGGGCCGGTCAGACGGCCCGCTGCCGGGTCAGGCGCAACACGCCGCGGACCACACCCGACCGAAGTCGATGTGGCCACGGGTGACCAGGCGCTGCTCGGCGTTCATGCGAATACTTGAGCAGGACGACTCACGTTCCGTCAACCACGGCCCGGATGGCGGACGGCAGTTGGGCGGCTCCTGTGTGGTTGACACCTGTGTGCGTCGGCCCCATACGATCGACGGCACCGCGTTGAGGGACGCGGCGAGCGTGATGACGCCCCGGCCGGGCTCCGGTCCCCTGTCCACGCCGTGCTTCCCTCCCTGGAGAGCCTTCTGATGGTCCCGCCCTCCGATCTCACCGCATCCCTCCACGCACCTGCGTCTGCGCCGGCCACTGGTGCGAATTCCGAAGACCTTCCGCGGATCGTGCCGCGCCGGCGTCTCGGCCGCCTGCTGTCCGCCGCCGTCGCGCTGCTGCTCTTCGCGATGGCGGGCAACTCCGTCGTCCGCAACCGTGCCTTCCAGTGGGAAGTGGTCGGCCGGTACTTCACCAGTGCCGCCGTGCTCGACGGGCTGCTGCTGACCCTGTGGCTGACCGGGGTGGTGATGGTGCTCGGTTTCCTGCTGGGCATCCCGCTGGCCGTGATGCGGCTGTCGGCCAATCCGGTTCTGGGCACCCTGAGTTGGGGTTACGTGTGGGTCTTCCGGTCCACCCCGCTGCTGGTGCAGCTGCTGTTCTGGTTCAACATCGGCGCCCTCTACCCGACGCTCGGCCTCGGCATCCCGTTCGGTCCGCAGTTCGTCACCGTCAAGACGGTGAACCTGCTCGGCCCCGCCCTCACGGCCGTCATCGGCCTGACCCTGCACGAGGCCGCCTACGCCACCGAGGTGGTGCGCGGCGGCATGCTCTCGGTGGACGCGGGGCAGACGGAGGCCGCCCAGGCCCTGGGCATCGGCAAGGTGCGCGCGCTGCGGCGGATCGTCGTGCCGCAGGCGATGCGCTCCATCGTGCCGACCGCCGGCAACATGCTGATCGGCACCCTGAAGGGGACCAGCATCGTCAGCGTGCTGGCCGTGCACGACCTGCTGTACTCGGCGCAGTTGGTCTACAACCAGACGTACCAGGTCATCCCGCTGCTGATGGTCGCCACCCTCTGGTACATCGCCGTCACCAGCGTGCTCGGTGTGGGGCAGTTCTATGTCGAGCGCCACTACGCGCGGGGCGCCGCGCGGGCCCTGCCGCCCACGCCTGTGCAGCGGCTGGTCGCGGCGGGTCGGGCGCGATGGGCCGCGTATCGCCGTGCCCTGCACTCCTAGATTCCCTACTTTTCCTATAGAATTACTAGGGAAGTATTGACGGGGCCCGAAGGCGCCGCACAGGATGAAGTGCGTGCCTCAGCCATCGACTTGAGGAGACCTCTGCCATGGGCATTGCCCCTGCGCCGTCCGACTCCGACGCGGAATCGGACCGGACCGGGCCCGGGAGTGCTCACTGGCTGCGCGTGGCCTGCGAGACCGCGGACGACTTGGCCACGGACGCGGTTGCCAGGGACCAGGCGGGCAAGCCCCCGTTCGACGAGGTGTCCCGGCTGCGCGAGTCCGGACTGCTGACACTCCTCGTACCGGCCGGGCTCGGGGGCGGCGGCGCGGACTGGCTGACGGCGTACGCGGTGGTCCGGGAGATCGCCGCGGCCGACGGCGCGATAGGCCAGCTGCTCGGCTGTCACTACTTCATGTCGTGGAGCACCCGGTTCTTCACCGAGCCCGCCCTGGCCGCCCGGCTGGAGCAGCGATCCGCGGCTCAGGAGTGGTGCTGGGGCGGTGGTCTGGCACGTCAGGAACCGGCGCTGACGCTGGTCAGGGACGGGCAGGGGTATGTGCTGACCGGTCGGCAGAGCTTCGTCGCCGGCGTCCTGGTCGCCGACCGCCTCGTCGTGCGGGCGGTGCGGGCCGACACCGGCGAGCCGCTCGCCGTCGTGGTCGATCCCGCTCTGCCGGGAGTGGTGATCGACGGCGACGCCGACCCCTTCGGGCAACGGCTCGCGGCCGGCGGAAGCGTGGAGTTCGACGCCGTGCCGGTCGCCGCCGACGACGTCCTGGGCTCGCTGGCCGCGGACGAGGACGTGCTGTCGCCCATGACGGCTCTGGCGTCCCCGGTCGGGCGGCTCCTTTCGGTGCAACTGCGTCTCGGCATGGCGGAGGGAGTGCTCGCCGAGGCCCGTGAGTACAGCAGGACGGGCCGGTCCCTCTGGCACCCGGACTGGCCGGTCGGCTCACCTCAGGACCCGCAGGTGCTGACCGTGTACGGGGAACTCACCGTGCTCACCCGCTCCGCGTCCGCCCTCGCCGACCAGGCGCGGGAAGCAGTGCACGACGGGCTGGTCCGTGGTGAGGACCTCGGCTACGACGAGTATGCGGAGATCTCCGTCCTCGTCTCCATGGCCGAAGCCGCCGCGTCCAGGGCCGCGCAGGAGTCCACCGCCCGTGCCCTCGACATCATCGGTGCCCGCTCCGCGTCCTCACGGCTGGGCTTCGACCGCTTCTGGCGCAATGCCCGGACCCACACCCTGTTCGAACCCGTGGCCCACCGGCTCCGCGATGTCGGGGACTACTTCCTCAACGGTGCGCACCCTCCGTTCGTGCTTCCCGTCTGAACGGACCCCGCATGACGGATCCGCAGGAAAGGACCCCGCACATGACCACCAGCACCGGCTTCGACGTCCGCAGGATCGGCGGCCGTATCGGCGCCGAGATCCTCGGCGTGGATCTCTCCGGCGACCTCGAACCGACCCTCGTCTCCGAGATCGGCTCCGCGCTCCTGGAGCACAAGGCACTCCTCTTCCGCGATCAGCACCTCGACGACGCGGGCCAGCTGCGCTTCGCCTCCCTCTTCGGCGAGCTCACCACCGCCCACCCCACCGTGCCCTCCGTCGAAGGACAGCCCCGGATCCTGCCCGTCGACGCCGACGAGGGCATCCGCTCCAACGTGTGGCACACCGACGTCACGTTCGTCCGTACGCCCCCGAAGGCGTCCACGCTGCGCAGCATCGTCGTCCCGCCCTACGGCGGCCACACCCTCATCGCCGACTCGGCCGCCGCGTACCGGGATCTGCCCGAGCCGCTGCGCGAGCTGGCGGACCGGCTGTGGGCCGTGCACACCAACGCCTATGACTACGCGGCCCCGAAGAGCGAGAAGGCGGCCGAGTACCGCAGGCGGTTCGTCTCGCGCGCGTACCGCACCGTCCATCCGGTCGTCCGGGTCCACCCCGAGACCGGGGAGCGGGGCCTGTTCATCGGCGGTTTCGCCCAGAGCATCGTGGGTCTCGGCCCGTCCGACTCCCGTGACCTGCTGCGCATCTTCCAGTCGTACGTCACCCGCCCGGAGAACATCGTGCGGGTGGCCTGGACGCCGGGCGACGTCGTCCTGTTCGACAACCGCATCACCCAGCACTACGCCCCCGACGACTACGGCGACCTGCCGCGCCTGCTGCACCGGGTGACAATCGCGGGCGACGTCCCCGCCGGCGTCGACGGCACCCTCAGCCACGTCCTCGAAGGCGACGACGCCTCCCACTACACCCCTGCGGTGGCCTGAGCCGCCGGCAGAGGACACGTACCCCTGCCGGCGGCTCCCGGTGCTCCGTCAGGCGTCGGCGCCGAGGCGCGGGAGCCGGCCGCCCGCGGCGGTCTTGCCGGCCTCCGCCGACTCCTCGGAGAGCCGCTCCATGCCGCTGGTGTTCTTCAGCGGCTTCTCCTTGATGAACAGCACGGCGATCAGTGCGAGCGCCGCGAAGGGGGTGGCGACGAGGAAGAGTTCGGCCGTGGCGACGCCGTAGGCGTGTTCCACGATCTCCCGCATCGGCGCCGGCAGGGCGGTCATGTCGGGCACTCCTCCGTGCCCGGCCTGGCCTCCGCCCTCGACGGCACCGCCCGCGTCCTTCAGGCTCTTGGTCATCTCGGAGGCGACCCGGTTGGCCAGGACCGCGCCGAGCACACTGGTCCCGATGGTGCCGCCCATGCTGCGGAAGAAGGACAACACCGAGGTCGCGGCGCCCAGTTCGGCGGCCGGGACGTCGTTCTGCGCGGCGAGCACCAGGTTCTGCATCAGCATGCCGACCCCGATGCCCATGACCGCCATGTAGAAGCTGAGGAGACCGAAGTGGGTGTCCGGCCCGATCGTGGACAGCAGTCCGAGACCGACGGTCATGGTGACGGCGCCCACGACGAGGTACACCTTCCACCGGCCGGTCGCACTGATGATCTGTCCCGCGACAGTGGAGGAGACCAGCAGGCCGAGGATCATGGGCAGGCTCATCAGACCCGCGATCGTCGGGGACTTGCCCAGGGAGACCTGGAAGTACTGCGACAGGAAGACGGTGCCGCCGAACATGGCGACACCGACGAAGAGGCTGGCGACCGTGGTCAGCGCCACGGTCCGGTTACGGAAGATGCCGAGTGGAATGACCGGCTCGGCGACCTTCGCCTCGACGAGTACCGCGAGGACCAGCAGCACCACTCCCCCGCCGGTCAGCGCGGCGGTCTGCCACGAGGCCCAGTCGAACTCGTTCCCGGCGAGCGTGACCCAGATCAGCAGCGCGCAGACACCCGCGACGATGAGGAAGGCGCCCAGGTAGTCGATCTTCGCCTCGCGGCGGACGGTGGGCAGGTGCAGCGTGCGCTGGAGCAGGGCGATGGCGAGCAGGGCGAAGGGCACACCGATGAAGAAGCACCAGCGCCAGCCGAGCCACGAGGTGTCCACCAGGACGCCGCCGATCAGCGGACCGGCGACGGTGCCCACGGCGAACACGGCGCCGAAGATGCCCGCGTACTTGCCCAGCCTGCGCGGCGGGATGATCGCCGCCATGACGACCTGCGCGAGCGCCGTGAGACCGCCGGCGCCGATGCCCTGGGCCACCCGGCTGAAGATGAGCAGCCCCACGTCGTGGGAGAAACCCGCCAGCAAGGAGCCGACGACGAACAGACCCAGGGAGAGCTGCAGCAGCAGTTTCTTGTTGTAGAGGTCCGACAGCTTGCCCCACAGGGGCACGGTCGCCGTCATGGCCAGCAGTTCGGCGGTGACGACCCAGGTGTAGGAGGACTGGCCGGCTCCGAGGTCGGCGATGATCCGGGGCAGCGCGTTGGACACCACGGTGCCGGCCAGGATGGCGACGAACATGCCCGCCATCAGTCCCGACATGGCCTGGAGTATCTGCCGGTTGGACATGGCGGACGGTGACGCCTCCACGGGCGCCGCTGAAGAATTCACATCATCTCTTTCACGAAAAGGGACCGGGACGGAAACGGGTCCCGGAGCGATGAGCCGGCTGCCTACCGGTCCGCCGGACCGGCCGGTCCCGCCGGTGACGGAGCCGGAAGCCCCGCTGCGAGGTGCTCGAACGTCTCCCGGAAGACGTCCACGAAGGCGAGTTCGTCCTGCCGGACGCACCAGTGCTCGACGGCGACCCGGACCGCCGCGATGCCGACAGCGGCGAGCAGACGGGGGTAGAGACCCAGCGCCCGCCTCCGGCGTTCGTCGTCCGGCGACCCGAGCGCCGCGCGGTCCTCCGAGAAGAGCGGCGAGCCGGCGCCGATGCGCTCGGCGAGCGTCTCGGCCAGGGCGAGTTCATCGGCCATGTGGGCGCCGAGACTGCGCGCGAGCAGATGCGGTGAGCGGCGCAGCACCTCGGAGTGCAGGCGCCACAGTTCCTGCTGCTGCTCGATTTCCGCCAGTTCGGACGCCATGGCGTCGCGCAGCGCCTGAAGCGGGGACAGCTCGGCGGGCGCGGCCAGTACGGCTTGCCGGACCCTCGCGCTGGCGTCCGCGCCGATCATGACGAAGACGTCGTCACGGGCGTCGAAGTAGTTGAAGAACGTCCGCGCGGACACCCCGGCTGCCTCGCTGATCGCGTCGACGGTGACGTGCTCCGCCCCGTGCTCCGCCGCGAGCCGCACCGCCGCCGCCACCAGGGCGGCGCGGGTCGCCCGCTTCTTGCGCTCACGCAGCCCGACGCCCGCCGGGTTCCCCTCCGTCATATTTGCATGGTACGCAAAGATGCAGGCTCTGCAAAAAGTGCTCCCGGTCGATACCGACGGCAGACGGAGCCCGGATGGTTACGGCCGGGCAGGCCGGGAACGCGGTGCGCTGAACGAACCCGAAGCGAGGCCGGTGCCGCGATGACCGAGTACGAACGTTCACGCACGATGCCCGCACAGCCCGAGCAGGTCTTCGACCAGGTCGCGAACGTCGGCCAGTTGGATACCTGGCTGCCGACGGCCCTGCACGTCGAGGCCGAGGAGCTGCCCGCGGTCACCGTGCACGAGGACCGCACCGACGAGGACACCTCCGCCCTGCTGCGTGCCCAGCGCGACCAGATGCGGCTCGAATGGGGCACCCGCGACCAGGGCAGCTACACCGGCTGGCTCCAGGTCGCCGGCATCGGCGGCGGAGCCAGTGAGGTGACGGTGCACCTGTCGTTCTTCGACGAGAGCCACGACCCCGGCGAGGCGATGGTCCGCGACGCCCTGGAGACCAGCCTTCAGCGCCTGGAGGAGCAGGTGCGGCTGCGCGTCGACCACGCGGCCGGCTGATCCGGGACCGTACGCCATGGCTCGCGTCAAGCAGTACGCCGTCGCAGCGTCCGGACAGTGGACCGACGAGGAGGAAGGCCGGCGCCGCCTGCCGTCCGGCGAGGTGCACGCCTGGGAGCCGGGGCTGAACCAGACCGTCTGCGGCCTGTCCCTCAGCCGCTCCCGGCTGGTCCGCTTCCCGCACATCAGCTGGGCGGACACCTTCCCGGAGTCCGGCGGTGCGGCGGACCGGGTACAGCGTCTGTGCCCGCGCTGCGCCTCGGTCGCCGGGCGCCGCGGCCAGGACGCCCGCCCCCGGTGGCAGCGCACGAACCCTCGGCCGTGACGCCGTACAGACACAGACGGATCAGAGTCGGAGGCGTGCCCGACCAGGACCTGCGGATCCCGCTGACCCGCGTTCCGGCACGCGTGCGCAGCGGGTTCGTCATGGAAAACGTCCGTGCTCCGGCGACTGCGCACGGGGCCCGGGCAGGCGGCATGGCGAGGACGACGTCCTGAGAACGACCGGGGCCCGCCCGGGACGAGACGGCTGAGC
Source organism: Streptomyces afghaniensis (assembly GCF_044327915.1). NCBI lineage: Bacteria > Bacillati > Actinomycetota > Actinomycetes > Kitasatosporales > Streptomycetaceae > Streptomyces > Streptomyces afghaniensis. The sequence continues at coordinate 162,309 of NZ_JBIRGJ010000011.1, read as the reverse complement.
GCAGGCGGTCCGGCGGGACCACGCGGCCACGACGGGCGCGTGGACCCCGGCGGCCCGTACTGGTCCGTACACCGCCCGCGCACTGCCCCACGGGCGGTCCCGGCGTCCCCGGCAACGACCGGCGGTTCGCGGGGTGAGTGCGCGGCCCGACACGCTGCGGGGTGCCGCTGCGCCCGCCCTTGCCGCCCTGGGGGTACTCCCAGGCCCTTGAGGCACTGGGTGAGGCACGACTTCCCGCAGCTCCGGGCGGAGAACGCCCGGGCTGTAGCAAGGCGCGCGGGCCCGCCCCCACACGGTGCCCGCGCGCTGCCCCTCAGGCGCCCGACGGGCCGTGAGCCGCCCGCCGCCCGGCGGCCACGGCCGCTCCCGCCAGCGCTGCGGCGACGGCCGTCCTGCGTAGTGCCGTGCGCCATCGGCAGCCACAGCCGCCGTGCACCCGTCCTCGTCGTGGGCGCCTCCTCGCGTCGCGCTGCCAGCACCACGGCGCAGCCCCTGCGCGCGAACGCCTCGGCCGTGGCCCGTCCGATCCCGCTGGATGCTCCGGTCACCACCACCACGTGATTGCGCAGTCCCACCCCGTACCTCCTGCACGCCTGGCGGCGGAACGAGTACCCGGTACCGCCGCGCCACCGCAGCATCCCACTTTGTCAGGGTTTGCCGTTCCGTGGCCGCGGCACTCGGGGCACGCGTGAGCGTCGAGCCGACAGCACGTCGCGCCGACGCCGCGACATCCGGCCCCGGTGACGGGGCAGAACAGAGGGTGACCGATGACGACGATCGGTGTGGAAGAGGAGTACCTGCTCCTCGACCCGGTTACCGGGCTACCGGTACCCCTGGCCGACAAGGTGCGTGCCGCGGCGGGTCTGGCGCATCTCGTGGCCGACCAGGAGGTGCAGTGCGAGCTGCTGCAGGCGCAGGTCGAGGTGGCCACGCCGGTGTGCGGCACGCTGGAGGAGGCGGGGGGACATCTGCTGCGGCTGCGGCATGCCATCGGGGCGGCGGCCGAATCGCACGGCTGCCGGATCGCGGCCTGCGGAACGCCACCGCTGCGCCATCGTCACCCGGTGGCCGTCACCGACCAGGCCCGCTACCGGGCCATGCTCACGCAGGCGCCCCAGCTGGTGGCGGAGCAGCTGGTCAACGGCATGCACGTGCACGTGGCCGTACCCAGCCGGGAGACCGGCGTGCAGGTCCTGAACCGGATCCGGGTCTGGCTGCCGACCCTGACGGCCATGTCGGCGAACTCCCCGCTCTGGGACGGCCACGACACCGGTTTCGCCAGCTGGCGCACCGTGATCTTCGGCCGCTGGCCGGTCAGCGGCGTGCCCCCGTTCTTCCGTGACGTGGCCGACCACGACCGGCGCGTGACCCAACTGCTGGAGACCGGTGTGATCTCGGACAGCGGGCAGTTGTACTGGCAGGCCCGCCTGTCGGCCCGGTACCCCACCGTCGAGGTGCGCTGCCTGGACGTTCAACTGCGCGCGGACGACGCCGTCATGCTCGCGGGCATGACGCACGCCCTCGTGGACACGGCCATCAGGGAAACGGTCGCCGGGGCGCCGGTGCCCGACTGCCCGCCGGAGCTTCTCCAGATCGCTCTGTGGCATGCCGCCCGGCACGGTCTGAGCGACACCTTGATCTGCCCGGGCGGCCGGCCTCGCCGCGCCGGGGACGTGCTGTACCAGCTCCTGCGGCACGTCGCTCCGGCACTCGACGCGTCCGGCGCTACCCGGCAGGTGACGGCCTTGGTCCACCGGCTTCTCCAGAACGGAACCGGAGCGGACAGACAACGCGCCGCTCTCGCCGAAGGCGGCATACGGGCCGTCACCGACCTGATCGGCACGGAGAGCAGCATGTCCTGACTCGCCGAACTCCCCGAACGCCCCGAACGCCCCGAACGCGCGGCAGAGCCCGGCTCGGGACGAGAGCCCGGCGGCCAGCCGCGCCGGCCCCGCGCCACGCCCCGCCCGCTGTCAGCCAGGAGGCCGGGACGGGAGGGACTCGGGGGCGGTGCGATCGGCCTTGGCCGCGTCGGCGAGGGCCGCGGCAGCGGCCTGTGCTGCCTGCGCCGTGTCGTCGGCGGCCTGGGCGGCCATGTCGTCCGTGGGTTTCTCGCGGGTGGCCGGCGACGGGGGCAGCACCTCGCTGAAAGCGCGGGACACACCCTGGAGTGCCGAGGTGACCTCACTGGGGATCACCCAGAACGTGCTGCCCGCTCCCTGCGCCAGTTGGGGCAGCGTCTGGAGGTACTGCCAGGCGAGCAGCTTCGGGTCGGGGTCGTTGCGGTGCACGGCCTGGAACACCTCGTCGATGGCCCGGGACTGGCCCTCGGCCTGGAGGATCGCGGCGGTGCGGTTTCCCTCCGCGCGCAGGACGGCGGCCTGCTTGTCGCCTTCGGCGGTGAGGATCTGTGACTGGCGTTGCCCTTCGGCCCCGAGGATCGCGGCTCGCTTGTCCCGCTCCGCTCGCATCTGCTTCTGCATCGCGTCCTTGATGGACTGCGGGGGATCGATGGCCTTGATCTCCACCCGGTTGACCCTCAGCCCCCACTTGCCGGTGGCCTCGTCCAGGACGCCGCGGAGCTGGCTGTTGATGGTGTCGCGCGAGGTGAGCGTCTTCTCCAGATCCATGGATCCCACGACGTTGCGCAACGTGGTGACGGTGAGCTGCTCGACCGCCTGAAGGAAATTCGCGATCTCGTAGAAGGCCGCCCGCGGATCGGTGACCTGGAAATAGAGGACGGTGTCGATCTCGACGACCAGGTTGTCCTCGGTGATGACCGGCTGCGGCTTGAAGGAGACGACCTGTTCCCGCAGGTCGATCACCGGATGCACCCGGTCGATGTACGGGATGACGAGACTGAGGCCGGGATTCAGGGTGCGGTGGTAGCGGCCGAGTCGCTCGACGTTGCGAGCACGCGCCTGGGGAACGATTCGGACCGCCCGCACCACGGTGAAAACCGCGAACAGCGCGACGATCAGGCCGGCGATCAAGAACGCGGAAGTTTCCATGATTCTCAGTCCCGTGGGTAGACGATCGCGGTTGCACCACTGATCTCTATGACGTCGACGGTCTTGCCGGCGGGAATCACCAGCGTCTCGTCGAGGGAGCGGGCCGTCCACTCCTCACCGTCGATACGGACCCTGCCGCCCAGGCCCGTCACCTCGGACACGACATAAGCGCCCCTGCCGACCAAGGCGTCCACGCCGAACCGTGCCGCCTGGGGCTGGACCACGTGGCGCAGTGCGACGGGGCGCAGGAACAGCAGGGTGACGGTGGCCACTGCCGTGAAGACCAAGAACTGGAAAGGCAGCGGCAGTCCGACCGCGGCGGAACCCGCCGTGACCAACGAGGCCGCGCTCAGCATCCCGAGCGCAGCGGTCAGGGTGAGGATCTCGGCCACAGCCAGCACGGCCGCGATGATCAACCAGATCAGCCATGGATCCATTGCGCGCCCCCCTCTCACCGGTACGGGCACGGAAGGGTCTTTTGCATCCGTTTTACCCCCATCGCGAAGATCGCTACCCCAGGGACGGGTCACAGACTTGGCTCCTACGTCCGACGGTCGCTGAGCGGCTACGACCACTGACCTTGGAATCAATCAGTTAGGCGCCTCGCCCGGGGCGATCAGCCCCGTCTCGTAGGCGAAGACGACGGCCTGGACGCGGTCGCGCAGGTCCAGCTTCGACAGGATGCGGCCGACGTGGCTCTTGACCGTGGTCGGGCTGAGGAACAGCCGGGAGGCGAGTTCGGCATTACTGAGGCCCGTCGCGAGCAGGCGGAGTACCTCGAGCTCACGCGGGGTCAGGCCGGACAGATCGCGGTGCGGGGCGATGGTCTGCGGTTCGTCGTGCTGGGCGAAGCGCTCGATCAGCCTACGAGTGATCGTGGGCGCGAGGAGAGCGTCGCCCGTCTGCACCAGGCGTAAGGCGGAGACCAGATGTTCGGGGGTGACGTCCTTGAGCAGGAAGCCGCTGGCGCCGGCCGTGAGCGCGGCGTAGACGTAGTGGTCGAGGTCGTACGTGGTGAGGATGACGACCCGCGTTCCGGCCGGGCCGGCGTCGCCGATGATGCGCCTGGTGGCCTCGATGCCATCCATCTCCGGCATCCGGATGTCCATGAGGACGACGTCGGGCCGCGTACGGCGAACCGCTGCGACAGCCTCGGCCCCGTCGGCGGCCTCGGCCGTCACTTCGATGCCGTCCGCGGCCAGGATCATCTTGAAACCGGTGCGCACGAGCGCTTGATCATCGGCGATGACGGCGCGCAGAGGTGGCCGGTCCGCTGTCATACCGCGCTCCGTGGGATGCGGGCCGTCACCCGGTAGCCGTCGGTCGGCATCGGTCCGGCCGTCAACTCGCCCTTGTAGACGGCCAACCGCTCGCGCAGCCCCATGTGGCCACGGCCGTTGCTCTGCAGCGGCGGGGAATCCTTGGCGCCACCGGTGTCCGTGATCTCGATCTCCAGACAGGCGTCGGTGTAGCCGATGGCGACGGACGCCTGCGCGCCGCGCGCATGTTTGATCGTGTTGGTCAGTGCCTCCTGTACGACGCGGTACGCCGCGAGGTCCACCCCCGGTGGCAGAGGATCCGGCGGCAACGACACCCCGACGCTCACGGGCGTACCGGCGGCGCGTACCCGTGCGACGAGCGCGTCGAGCTGTGCGAGCCCCGGCTGGGGCTCCAGGCCGTCGGGCTTCTCGTGGTCCGCGGCGGCCAGCAGGCCCATCACGTGGCGGAGTTCGGCCATGGCGGCCCGACCGCCCGCCTCGACGGCCAGCAGTGCCTCCTTCGACTGCTCGGGCGCCATGTCCATCACTTTGCGGGCCGCGCCGGCCTGGATCACCATCACGCTCACATTGTGGGTCACGACGTCGTGCAGTTCGGCGGCGATGCGGGCACGCTCCTCCTCGACGGCCCGGCGCGTGGCCTCCTCCTGAGCGGCCTGCAGTTCTGTCACCCGGTCCCGGCTGGACGCCAGCCGCAGTTGCAGAAAGCGGACGAGGCTGGCCAGCATCCCTGCCACCAGGAGCACGAATCCCGGGCTGGACCATCCCGGGAGCACGGGTTCCGCGTTGCGGAAAGCGAAACCGGACAGCGCGGCGGCGATCACCAGGACGCCGATCGCCGTTATCCGGTAACGGCTGTGTACGACGGCGCTGTATGCGCCGATGACACAGGCCAGGACGGTGATCCAGGAGGCAGAGCTGCCGATGGCCAGTGCTGCGCCCAGCACCACCACGAACAAGGTCAGCGGATACCGGCGCCGGGCTGCCAACGGCAGCGTCGACAGGACGACCAGGGCCCAGGGCGCGGAGGAGGGTTCTTCCTCTATGGGCACCTGACCAGGGTCGGGCGGCGGGGGCGGGGCCGGGACCCCGGTCCCGACGTCCACCGCAGGGGGGTTGATGTTCACCGGCCCGTCGCCGGGATAGCGCACCGCCACGAACAGGGCGGTGACGGTCAGTACGACCGCCAGCACCACATCGACGCGCACCGCTCGCCGGGACAGCGGAGCGGCCTTCGCCTCCGGGCGCAGCGCGTCGATGAGTTGCCGATGCCGGCTACGCCGGTCTTCCGTCTCCATCCGTGCATTGTGCTGCGCTCTCTGCCCGGCCCGCGTCCGCCTGTCCGGCCAGGGCACTGCCCTGGGGGCCTACTTCTCAGGGATGACTCCGCGGCCGAATCCTCCGCGGGAAGGACCTGATGTTGGTTCAGCGGCCGACGCGCCCCATACGCGGCACCTCTAGGTTCGCAGGACCGGCAACGGCATGTGCCTCTCGCGACCGCAAGGACGGACAACTGATATGCATCAAGTGATCGAACTGGAGGGTGTGGCGAAGCGCTACGACAGCGCCGGCGCGCCGGCGCTCGGACCGCTCACGCTCAGCGTCGCCAAGGGTGAGGTCCTTTCCGTTACGGGCCCTTCCGGCAGCGGCAAGTCCACGCTGCTGAACCTTGTCGCCGGCCTGGACAAGCCGACCGATGGCGCCGTGATCGTGGCCGGGCGACGGATCGACCAGTTGAGCGAGCATGCCCTCGCCGAGTTCCGTCGCGAGCACATCGGCATGGTTTTTCAGTTCTTCAATCTTCTCGACGACCTCACCGTTACCGACAACATTCAGCTCCCGGCCCAGCTGACCGGGACCAGTCGGCGCAAGGCCGCGGCCCGCGCGGGTGAGCTCATGGAGATGTTGGGCATCCTGAAGCATGCCCGTGCCTACCCGGGCCGGTTGTCCGGAGGTGAACGCCAACGGGTCGCAGTAGCCCGGGCGTTGGTCAACCGGCCCGCGCTGCTGCTCGCCGACGAGCCCACTGGTGCGCTCGACACGGCCTCGGGCCACGACGTCCGCGATCTGCTGATGGATCTGCACCGCGCCGGACAGACCATCGTGCTGGTGACACATGACCTGACGCTGGCGGAGGCGTGCGCGAGCCGCACTGTTCACCTGGTCGACGGTCACGTCGCCCTCGACTCTCACGCGCAGGCCGTCCGATGAGCCTGTTCGGTACCGGCGCGCTGGGCCGGGTCGTACGTTCCGGCGTCGGCCGACGGCGGGTGCAGACCGTGGTGATCGCCGTGGCCACGATGATGGCCGTGGCCTCGGCCGTGGTCGCCGGGTCGCTGATGGTCGCCGCGGCCGCGCCCTTCGACAAGGCCTTCAGGAAGCAGCATGGCTCGCACATCACCGCGCAGTTCGATCCGGCCAGGGCGAGTGCGGCGCAGCTGGCGAAGACCGGGAAGCTGCCCGGCGTCGCCGCGAGCGCGGGACCGTACCCGTCCACGGCGGTCCGCCCGGTGGACCGGTCGGGCTTCCAGCTGCCGACGCTGACCCTGGTGGGGCGGTCCGGTCCTGACGGCGCCGTGGACCGGGTGGATCTGAAGGCGGGCCGGTGGGCGCAGAAGCCCGGCGAGATTGTGCTCGACGCGTCGTTCGAGGGGCCCGCCATCGGGATCGGCACCCCCGTGAAGACGTCGAACGCCAAGGACGCCCCGGCCCTTTCGATCGTCGGCTTCGCCGTGTCGGCCAGCAGGACCGCCGACGCCTGGGCGGCCCCCGCGCAGGTCGACGCGCTGGGATCGAAGGGCAACCCGGTCTCGAGTCAGATGCTCTACCGCTTCGACTCCGCGAGCACGAAGCAGCAGATCCTCGCCGACCGGAAGAAGCTCGCCGCCTCGGTGGGGTCCGGAGCGCTCCTCGGGACCCAGTCCTGGCTGGACACCAAGCGCGCCGCTGATCAGGGTGCGGCGGCGACCGTCCCGTTCGTGATGGCTTTCGGCGCGCTCGGCATCGTGATGTCGGTGATCACCGTCAGCAGCGTCATCAGTGGCGCGGTCGGCACCAGCCTGCGCAGGATCGGCATCCTCAAGGCCATCGGCTTCACTCCGCGCGAGGTCGTACGCGCCTATTTGGCCCAGGCGCTGATCCCGGCCGTCGTCGGCATCACCCTGGGTGTCGTCCTGGGCAACCTCCTGGCCGTGCCGCTGTTGTCCGACACCGAGTCGGTGTACGGCGGCGTCTCGCTCTCGGTGGCCTGGTGGGTGGACGTTGCCGTGCCGGCCGCCGCCCTGGTCGTCGTAGGGCTCGCGGCGCTGATTCCCGCGTTGCGGGCCGGCAGGCTGCGCACGGTCGAGGCCATCGCGGTCGGCCGGGCGCCGCGCACGGGGCGCGGCCAGTGGGCGCACCGGGCGATGGGGATGCTGCCGCTGCCGCGGCCGGTGACCTACGGTCTCGCCACCCCCTTCACACATCCGGTACGTACCCTCGCGATGCTGCTCGCGGTGGCGTTCGGCACCGTCGCGGCGACGTTCGCCGTGGGGCTGACCTCGTCACTGAACGCGATCGGCACCTCGCAGGACCCCGAGAACCGTGCCGCGGTCACGGTCACGACGACCAAGGCGACCGAAGTCGCTCCCCCGCCGCCGCCAGCTGTGGGGGGCGACGCGGGAGATCCGCCTCCCGAGGAGAACAGCGCCTCGGGCACGTCCACGAAGCCCAAGGCCGCCGACCCGGCGAAGGTGCGGTCCGCCATCACGTCGCAGCCGGGCACGGAGTCGTACTACGGCAAGGCCCGGACCGAGGTCTCCGTGGCCGGGGTCTCAGGATCGATCCAGGCCAGCCTCTACGAGGGCGATTCGCACCGCGGCAGCTACGAGATGCTCTCCGGGCACTGGATCACCGGCAGGGGACAGGTCGTGGTGCCCTCACGCTTCCTGGAAAGGACCAGCACCGAGCTCGGTGACACGGTGCGGGTGACCCACGAGAAGGAGACCGCGAACCTGCGGATCGTGGGCGAGTCCTTCGACACGTCGGGCAGCCGGCTGGAGATCCACGCGGACATGGCCGACTTCACGAGGGCCGAGCCCAGCACCTTCCTCGTCGAGACGAAGTCCGGCGTCTCCGCCGACGAGTACGCCCAGCAGGTCGCCGCGGTCGTACAGCCGCTGGGGGGCGACGCCACGACCGGCTCCGAGTCGGGGCAGGACGGCGTCATCCTCATCATGGCCGCGATGGCGGTGCTGCTCACCCTCATGCTGATCATTGTGGCCGGTCTCGGCGTACTCAACTCCGTGGTCCTCGACACCCGGGAACGCATCCACGACCTGGGCGTCTGCAAGGCGATCGGTATGTCGCCGCGGCAGACCCTGAGCCTCGTGCTCGCCTCGGTGGCCGTGATCGGCGTGATCGGCGGGCTGCTCGGCGTCCCTGCGGGGTACGCGCTGCACCACGTCGTCATGCCGGTGATGGGGCGTGCCGTGGGCACCAGCCTGCCGTCGCTTGTCCTCGATGTGTACGGGCCTTTCCAACTGCTCCTGCTGGGACTCGGCGGCGTCGTGATCGCGATGCTGGGCGCGCTGATCCCGGCAGGCTGGGCCGCCAAGGCACGTACGGCCACGGCACTGCGCACCGAGTAGCGTCCGGCGGAGCGCGAGCTGCAACGCCGCACCACGGCTCACGAGGGGTAACTGGAACGGCTCCGAGGCAAGTAGGCCGATCATCAACAGCCGGGCACGCCCGAGGGCACGGCGACCGTGACGTCCGCTGCCGCTAGGTTGATACTTTCCGGCAGTAGCGCTCGGACCGACCGCCACCGACCACGACAGGGAACTGACGGCCCGTCAACAAAGTCAGCATTAAGTCAGCTTCCGTACCGCCACAGCCCGCCCCGGACCGCTCCGAACCGCCTAGAAGAAAACTGGCCCGACACATCCTGACCTGCAAAAATGAAGGTCAGAGGTACATCTGCTAGCCTCACCAGGAGGTACCCGTGAAGATGCTGATCAACGTCCCGGAGACCGTGGTCGCGGACGCGCTGCGTGGTCTGGCGGCTGCCCACCCGGAGCTGACCGTGGACGTGGAGAACCGGGTGATCGTGCGGCGGGACGCTCCCGTGGCCGGAAAAGTGGGGCTGGTCTCGGGCGGTGGCTCGGGGCACGAGCCGCTGCACGGGGGTTTCGTAGGGCCCGGCATGCTGTCGGCCGCCTGTCCGGGCGAGGTGTTCACCTCTCCGGTGCCCGACCAGATGTTGCGCGCGGCCGCCGCCGTGGACAGCGGGGCCGGGGTCCTGTTCATCGTGAAGAACTACACCGGTGACGTGCTCAACTTCGACATGGCCGCCGAGCTGGCCGAGGACGAGGGCATTCAGGTCGCGAAGGTGCTGGTCAACGACGACGTGGCGGTGACCGACAGCCTCTACACCGCCGGGCGGCGCGGTACCGGCGCGACCCTGTTCGTGGAGAAGATCGCGGGCGCCGCCGCCGACGAGGGCATGCCACTGGAGCGGGTGGAGGCGATCGCCCGGCAGGTCAACGAGAACTCCCGCAGTTTCGGTGTCGCGCTGAGCGCGTGCAGCACGCCGGCCAAGGGCAGCCCCACCTTCGATCTCCCGCCCGGTGAACTGGAGTTGGGCATCGGCATCCACGGCGAGCCCGGCCGGGAGCGGCGGGCGATGATGACGTCCGGCGAGATCGCCGAGGCCGCCGTCGAGGCGGTGGTGGAGGACCTGAGGCCGCGCAATCCCGTGCTGGTCCTGGTCAACGGCATGGGGGCGACGCCGCTGCTCGAGCTGTACGGCTTCAACGCCGAGGTGCACCGCGTGCTCGCCGCCCGGGGTGTCCCCGTCGCCCGCGTTCTCGTGGGCAACTACGTCACCTCCCTGGACATGGCGGGCGCCTCCCTCACCCTGTGCCAGGTCGACGAGGAGATGCTGCGACTGTGGGACGCGCCGGTGAAGACGCCGGGTCTGCGCTGGGGCATGTGACGCGGGACGGGTAGAGGATCACCACGTACCTACCAGGCAAGGAGACCCAGTGCTCGACGCCGATTTCTTCCGCCGTTGGATGACGGCGACCGCCGCGTCCGTCGACCGTGAGGCGGAACGGCTCACCGCCCTCGACTCCCCCATCGGGGACGCCGACCACGGCAGCAACCTCCAGCGCGGCTTCACGGCCGTGACGGCGGCCCTGGAGAAGGAGGCTCCCGGCACGCCCGGCGGCGTCCTGACGCTGGCCGGGCGCCAGCTGATCTCGACGGTCGGCGGCGCCTCGGGGCCGCTGTACGGGACGCTGTTGCGCCGTACCGGCAAGGCGCTCGGGGACGCCGCAGAGGTCAGCCCGGAGCAGCTGGCCGAGGCGTTGCGGGCCGGGGTGGACGCGGTCAGGACGCTGGGCGGTGCCGCACCGGGCGACAAGACCATGATCGACGCGCTGGTGCCCGCGGTGGACGCGCTGGGCGACTCGTTCACGGCGGCCCGGGCCGCCGCGGAGGAGGGCGCCGTGGCGACGACGCCCTTGCAGGCGCGCAAGGGCCGGGCGAGCTATCTGGGCGAGCGCAGCATCGGGCACCAGGATCCGGGTGCCACCTCGGCGGCGCTGCTCGTCGCCGGACTCGCGGAGGCCGCCGGTGAGTGACGAGCGGCTCGTGGGAATCGTGCTGGTGTCGCACAGCGCCGAGGTGGCCGCGTCGGTCGCCGAGCTGGCGAAGGGGCTCGCGGGCGGTGGCCCGGCGGTGCCCGTCGCCCCGGCCGGCGGTACCGAGGGCGGTGGGCTCGGCACCAGCGCCGAACTGATCGCCGCGGCGGCCGCGTCCGTCGATCAGGGTGCCGGTGTCGCCGTGCTGACCGACCTGGGCAGCGCGGTGCTGACCGTGAAGGCGCTGCTCGCGGAGGGGGACGAACTCCCGGAGCAGACGAGGCTGGTGGACGCTCCGTTCGTGGAGGGAGCCGTCGCCGCGGTCGTCACGGCGGCGGCCGGGGCCGACCTGGCGGCAGTGGAGTCGGCCGCCGCGGAGGCGTACACGTACCGGAAGGTGTGAGACCGGGCCGGGCGCGCCGGAGGGCGGCGTGCCCGGCGACCACCGGCCGCCGGGCGGCCGAGGCGCCCTTGACGCTCCGTCAAGTACTCGGTGTCGGCGGCCGGCACCGGGCGGAACTCGGGCAATGACTCCGCGACTCTCCGTCAAGCACTTGGCGTCGCTGGGTCAATGACCCCACGGCTCTCCGCCGAGCGCCGGGCTCTCGCCCACGAATCGCCTCGCCAGCCGCTCCCCCTTCGTCACGGCCGCCGCGTGGTCCTCGATGGGTGACACGCGGACGTCCTTGAAGACGATGTAGGTGACGCCGGACGGTGTGCCGCCGCCGTGCGGGTCGGCGCGGACACCGAGGGCCTTGGCGGTCGCGTAGGACGCCTCTCCGATGATGTCCTGCGGACCCGTGTCGCCGACGACCGCGTACTGCACACGGTCGCGGTGGACGACCGCCACGACGGAACCGCCGCCCACACCGTGCTCGCGGTAGTCCCAGATGCGGCTCGGGGCGGGCACGACGATGAAGGGGAGGCGTTCGGCGCTCAGGGGGCGGCCGTCCGACTGCGCGTAGGCGGTGCTGCCGGAGTAGTGGGGGTCCGTGCGGCGGTTGCAGCGGGGTCCCGGGCGGCCGTCGCAGTCGATGTCCATGTCGGCCTTCCAGAACACGGCGTCTTTGGTGCCGCAGACCGGGATCTTCGCGGGTCGGCCGCTGTCGCTGCGGTACCGGCCGCGGGAGACCGGAGCGCAGTCCCGTACCTTCGCCAGCAGGTCGGCGGCGCGGACGGGGGCCTCGCGCCACACCACCGGCCGGGGCGGAGCGGCGGAGGGCGTCGTCGGGGCGAGCAGGGCGGCGCTGGCCGCTGCCAGTGTGAGCGACTGGACACGCACGATAGTGGAGCCTCTCGTGGGGAATCTGACGGGCACTCAGCCCAATCTGTCCCCGGTGCGATCACCCGGCCACCGCTGGAGGGCCGGACGGTGCACGGCCCCAACCTCCTACAGGGGCCGGGGGCCTGAGTCCGTGTGAGAACTCAGGCCGGCCCGGCCACCCGCGCCGGCGCGGGATCTGCGACGACAGCGGTCCGCGCGACAGGCCCGAACTCCCTGGTGTCCGCCAGGAATTCGGCCGTGAGGACTTCAGCATACGTAACTCTTCCGGGTGGTCACGAACGACGGGGGTGTCGCCTCACCGCCGCGTCCGCCGACACCACCCCCTCACCCCCCCCTCACCCCCTCTTGATGTGGTCGCGTCAGCTGCGCCATATTGGTCCGGACCATTCCCGAGTGTCGGCCCCGGGAGGCAGTGCCGTGCCAGGCGTTTCCCTTTCCGTCCCGGCTCGTCTGCTCTGCCGCCTCGCGCTCTGCGGGGCCCTCGCGCTGGTCGCCTCCTGTGGTGCGGCCGGCTCGGGCGAAGAGGACGGCGGCGCTCTGCCCGGAGCACCGACCGGAGTCACGGCAGCGGCGGGCAGCGCGTCGAGCGTGCATGTCATGTGGAACGCGGCCGCACGGGCCGAGGCCTACGAGGTGTATCGCGGCACCAGGAAGGTCAGGGAAGTGCCGGGTACAAAGCACATGGTGGATGTCACCAGGCTCCGGCCCGCAACGGTGTATGTCTTCACCGTGCGGGCCCGGGGCGCCGACGGGCGGCTCGGGCCGCCCAGCCGTGAGGTCCGGGCGAGGACGCCGGCGGCCGTCGCGGACGACCACCGCGCACCTACCCGCCCGTCGGCGCCCCGCGGCCGCGCGGCCGGGAGCCGGGCGGTCCGGCTGTCCTGGTCCGCCTCGACGGATGACCGGGACGTGGTGTCGTACGACGTCCACCAGGGAGGCACGAAGATCCACAGCGTGGGCGGGGGCCGGACGGCGACCGTGGTCACCGGGCTGCGGCCCGGCACGTCCTATTCGTTCACCGTCCGGGCCAGGGACGCGGCCGGCAACGTCTCCCCCGCCAGTCCCGCCGTCCGCCTCACCACCCCGGGCACGGACGACGGCCGCGCCACAGCCCCGACCGCCTTCCGGGCGACCGGCCACCGCGCAGACGGGGCCTACTACGTGGACCTGAGCTGGGTGCCGCCCCGTGTGGACGGCGAGATCGCCGAGTACGAGATCCACCTGGACGGCCGTCGGGCCACGTCCCTCGTGTTCGGCGGGAGCGCGCCGCGCGACCGGGCGACGTACAGCTTCTACGTGGGACGGGCCGCCGGTGTCACCCATCGGGTCCGTGTCCGGGCGATGCTGCCGGACGGCACGTGGGGAGGCTTCTCGGCGGAGCGGACGGTGACGACGGGTCCGGGGCGCTGACGCGCTCCGGGCATGGTCCGGCCGTGGGAAGCCGTCACCTGCACGGGCGCACCCGGCGTGCGGCCGGGGCCGGGGGCGCCTTGGCTGACCCTGAGGCAGCACGGGCGTTCCCCGACCCTCGGCGGCGCAAGGGATGTACCGCCAACCGTGCCGCCGGAGGGCAGTTGACATGCGTAGCTCATCGCCAGTTCTCCGCTCCGGCCTGACCGTGGCAGCCGCCCTGCCCCTCGCCCTGGCCGCGGTGCCCGCTGCCGCCGGCCCGGGCATCTCCGTGAGCACCACGGGTTCCACGGTGTCGGTCACGACCAGCGCGTGCACCCAGATCAACGGCAGCTGGGGCACCGCCTCGCTTCTCACCAGCAGTCAGGGCAGCTTCGCCCAAGGGCGTCAGGTGACCCTGTCGGGGACGTCGACCAGTCAGTCCGCGGCCTGGTCGAACGTCACCGCGGGGACGTACACCGTCATCGTCATCTGCTCGGACGGCACCACCGCGGGGACCCAGTCGGTCGTCGTCTCCCCCGCTCCCTCCCCCACGAGGTCGCCGTCCCCCTCGGTCTCGCCGTCCCGCGGTGTCATGGGCGGGGCCGGCGGGAGCGCCACCGACTACGGCACCGTCACGCTCGTCGCGGGCGGCACGCTCGTCGGGATCGGCCTCCTCGGGACGGCCTGGTACCTGCGCCGGCGCAACAGGCCGTACCGGCTCTGATCCGGTACGTACGGCGGCCCGCCCTTCCGAAGCGCTCCGGTCGGGCGGGCCGCCGTGACACCCCGTCAGGCCGGGCGGGTCGACTCGCCGTCCGGCAGTTCGGCGAAGTCCGCCAGGGCGCGCCTGAGCCACTGGGTCCAGAACGTCTCCAGGTCGATGCCGGCCTGGAGCACCAGATGCCGCAGCCGGTCCTCGGTGCCGTCCCGGCCGGGCGGGAAGTCGCGCTTCTCGATCTCCTGGTACTCAGCCAGCTGCCGCTCGTGCAGCTCCAGGTGGCGTCGCAGATCGGCCTCCAGGCCCGCGGTGCCGACCACGGCCGCCGCCCTCAGCCGCAGCAGCAGCGCGTCGCGGTGCGGCTTGGGATCCTGGGAGGCGGCCGTCCAGCGGGCCAGTTCGGCGCGGCCCGCCGGCAGGACCTCGTAGTTCTTCTTCTGCCCACGCGTCGGCTGCTCGGCGGGCAGGGCCCGGATCAGGCCGTCGGTCTCCAGCTTTCCCAGCTCGCGATAGATCTGCTGGTGCGTCGCGGACCAGAAGTACCCGATCGACCGGTCGAACCGGCGGGTCAGCTCCAGCCCGGACGACGGCCTCTCGAGCAGGGCGGTGAGGATCGCGTGCGGGAGTGACATGGCCTCATCCTAGGGACGTGTTCCCGCCCTACAGGGCGGCCGCCAGCTCGGTGCCCTGCTTGATGGCGCGCTTGGCGTCCAGTTCCGCGGCCACGTCGGCACCGCCGATGAGGTGGGCGCTGCGCCCGGCCGCGATCAGTTCCTCGTACAGGCCGCGGCGCGGCTCCTGGCCGGTGCACAGCACGATCGTGTCGACCTCCAGGACCGTGCTCTCCTCGCCGACGGTGATGTGCAGTCCGGCGTCGTCGATCCGGTCGTAGCTCACGCCCGGGACCATGGTGACGCCGCGGTGCTTGAGCTCGGTGCGGTGGATCCAGCCGGTGGTCTTGCCGAGCCCCGCGCCGACCTTGGAGGTCTTGCGCTGGAGCAGGTGGACGGTGCGCGGCGGGGCGGGCCGCTCGGGCGCGGCGAGGCCGCCGGCGGCGCGGTAGTCGAGGTCGACGCCCCACTGGCGGAAGTACGTCTGCGGGTTCTCGTGCGCCTTGTCGCCGCTGTCCGTGAGGTACTCGGCGACGTCGAAGCCGATGCCGCCCGCGCCGAGGATCGCGACCCGGTCGCCGACGGGGGCGCCGTCGCGCAGGACGTCGAGGTAGCCGAGGACGCTGGGGTGGTCGACGCCGGGGATGTCGGGGGTGCGCGGGGTGACGCCGGTGGCGACGACGACCTCGTCGTAGCCGTCGAGGTCCGTGGCCGTGACGGGGGTGTTCAGCCGTACGTCGACGCCGTGCCAGTCGAGCTGGGTGCGGAAGTAGCGCAGCGTCTCGTCGAACTCCTGCTTGCCGGGGACCTTGCGGGCGACGTTGAGCTGCCCGCCGATCTCGCTCGCCGCGTCGAACAGGGTCACCTCGTGCCCGCGCTCGGCTACGGAGACCGCGCAGGCGAGCCCGGCCGGACCGGCGCCGACGACCGCGACGCGCTTGCGCAGCCGGGTCGGGGAGAGCACCAGCTCGGTCTCGTGGCAGGCGCGCGGGTTGACCAGGCAGGAGGTGATCAGGCCGCTGAAGGTGTGGTCGAGGCAGGCCTGGTTGCAGCCGATGCAGGTGTTGATCGCCTCGGGCCGGCCGGCGGCGGCCTTGCTGACGAAGTCCGGGTCGGCGAGCATCGGGCGGGCCATCGACACCATGTCGGCCGCGCCCTCGGCGAGCAACTCCTCGGCGAGTTCCGGGGTGTTGATGCGGTTGGTGGTGACGAGCGGGACGGACACCTCGCCCATCAGCCGCTTGGTCACCCAGGTGTAGGCGCCGCGCGGCACGGAGGTCGCGATGGTGGGGATGCGGGCCTCGTGCCAGCCGATGCCCGTGTTGATGATGGTGGCGCCGGCGGCCTCGACGGCCTTGGCGAGGGTGATCACCTCGTCGAGCGTGGAGCCGCCCGGGACGAGGTCGAGCATGGAGAGGCGGTAGATGACTATGAAGTCCTCGCCGACCGCCTCGCGCACCCGGCGCACGATCTCCAGCGGGAAGCGCATGCGGTTCTCGTACGAGCCGCCCCAGCGGTCGGTGCGCTGGTTGGTCTGCCGCGCGATGAACTCGTTGATGAGGTAGCCCTCGGAGCCCATGATCTCGACGCCGTCGTAGCCCGCGTGCCGGGCCAGGCGGGCGGCGCGGGCGTAGTCGTCGATGGTGCGCTCGACGTCGGCGTCGGTGAGCTCGCGGGGCGGGTAGGGGCTGATCGGCGCCTGGAGCGGGCTGGGCGCGACCAGATCCCGGTGGTAGGCGTACCGGCCGAAGTGCAGGATCTGCATGGCGATCCGGCCGCCCTCGCGGTGCACCGCGTCGGTGATGACCCGGTGCTGCTCGGCCTCCGCCTCGGTGGTGAGCTTGGCGCCGCCCTCGTAGGGGCGCCCCTCGTCGTTGGGTGCGATGCCGCCGGTGACGATCAGACCCACTCCGCCGCGGGCTCGGGCCGCGTAGAAGGCGGCCATGCGGTCGAACCCGCCCTCGGCCTCCTCCAGACCTACGTGCATGGAGCCCATGAGGACCCGGTTGGGCAGGGTCGTGAAGCCCAGGTCGAGGGGGGTCAGCAGGTGCGGGTAACGGCTCATCGGGCCCTCCGTGCGCGGTGTCGTGTCTGTAGTTGTAGAGGACCACCGACGGTTTATGCAACTAGTTGCACAAGGGGTGATGGAGGGCACAGTGGGTCCATGACCAGGGATCTCGGGCAGTGGCACGCTCCTGGCCGCCGCCGCGGGCGAAGGCCGCGGGTCCGGGCGAAGACGGCGCGCCCGTCGAACATCGGCAATCCGCCGGCGGCCGAGGGCATCCCGGCCACGGGCCGCTTCGGTCTGCCGTACGAGGGGCTCCACGACGTGGAGGAACGCGTGCACCTCGCGGACCCGCCCGCGGGCACACGCCGACTACCGGCGGGCCGTCCTCGGCCTGCTGGACACGCGAGGGGCGGTCACCAGCTCGTGAGGGCGGTCACCGGCTTTCGAGGCGCACGTGCAGTTCCGTCTCCTGGTCGCCGGAGACCGTGCTGAGGTCCCGCACGTCGAACAGCGAGTCCAGCCTCATGCGGAACTGCTCGATCGCCCAGTACCCGCCGTGCAGGTCGGCGTCGACGGAGGACGACAGCCGGGCCGGCCGCGCCCCCTCGTGCTCGTCGGCGACATCGAACGTGCCGAGCCACACGGTCGGGCGAGTCTCGTGCAGATCCTCGGGTACGTCGTCGGCGCACCGGTCGGACTCGAAGCAGGAGCACAGCGTGTCGAACACGATCCGGGCGTCCTGCTTGCTGCACCCGCTGATCTCCACCGAGACGGAGTGGGGGTGCGGTCGCTCCTCGTCCATCGTGATCGCTCCTCTCGCGGCGTATCCGCCCCTACCCCAGCAAAGCACCACCTTCTGCCGAGCACTACCGGCGGTGCCCCAGCCGCGCTGACGGGTTTACGGAGCGGGCGACTCCGTGTTGGGAGATGGTGGAAGGTGACGGAAGGGGCCTCGGTTCGACGGCTCCGGCGGTAGAACATGGGGTGTCGGCACCGTGACGGCGGGCCGCGAGATCGGCGAAGGCGGGGCGTGGGATGAGTGCAGCCGGGTCTCCCATGGCCGAGGGCGACGAGCCGGTGCGCGCGCCGGTGCGGCCGAGCGGGCTCCTCGATGTCCTGAGTCTGGCCTCGGTGGTCCTGGACGCCGAGGGCCGCATCGTGCTGTGGAGCCCGCAGGCCGAGGAGCTGTTCGGATACGAGGCGCGGGAGGCGCTGGGGCAGTACGCCGCCCGGATCATGGTCCACGAGCAGCACCTCGATCTCGTGGTCAAGCTGTTCGCGGACGTCATGGGCACCGGGCAGAGCTGGGCCGGGGCCTTCCCCGTCCGCCGCAAGGACGGCACCACGCGGCTCGTGGAGTTCCGCAACATGCGGCTGCTGGACGACCAGGGGGACGTCTACGCGCTCGGTCTGTGCGCCGACCAGTCGACCGTGCACCGGCTGGAGCGCGAGGTGGCGCTGTCGACGCGGATGATCGCCCAGTCCCCGATCGGACTGGCCGTGCTGGACACCGACCTGCGGTACGTCTCGGTCAACCCGGCGCTGGAGGAGCTCAACGGCGTGCCGGCCGATGAGCACCTGGGCCGGACGGTCCGCGAGGTGGTGCCGCGGATGGACGTCGACGCCCTGGAGTCCGCGGCGCGCCGGGTGCTGGACACCGGGCAGCCGGTCGTCGACCAGTCCACGATCGGCCGCACCCCGGCGGACCCGGACCAGGACCACGCCTGGTCGATCTCGCTGTACCGGCTGGAGAACGCCTTCGGGACCGTGCTGGGCGTGGCCGTCTCGATCGTCGACGTCACCGAGCAGTACCGCGCGGGCATCGAGGCCGAGGCCGCACGGCGTCGCCTGGCCATGATCGCCGACGCCTCCGGCCGCATCGGCACCACGCTCGACCTGGACCGCACGGCCCGTGAGCTCGCCGACGTGGCCGTGCCGGAACTCGCCGACATCGCGGCCGTCGACCTGCTGGACGCGGTGGTGCAGGGCCGGCGTACCAGCCTCGACCCGGCCGAGGCGGCGGTGATCCGCGCGCTGGCGGTCCAGGGCTACGACTCCGCCGAGGCTCTGGAGGCGGCCGACCCGCCGGGGCAGGTAGCCCGGTACGCGCCCGACCGGCTCGTCACCCAGTGCGTGCGCACGGCCAGTCCGGTGATGCTGCCGCACGTCGAGGACGGCGACCTGGCCCGCATCGCCCGGTCCCCGGAGGCGGCCGCGCTGCTGGGCCGGGCCGGGGTCCACTCATATCTGGCGGTGCCGCTGATCGCACGCGGCGAGGTGCTGGGCGCCCTGGACCTCAAGCGCACCCGCAATCCGCTGCCGTTCGACGAGGACGACCTGCTGCTGGCCCGCGAGCTGGCCGCGCGGGCCGCCGTGCAGATCGACAACGCCCGCTGGTACCAGAGCGCCCGCGACACCGCGCTCACCCTCCAGCGCAGCCTGCTGCCCAGCCATCCGCCGGTGACGGGCGGGCTGGAGGTCGCCTCCCGCTACCAGCCGGCCGGGGCCACGAGCGAGGTGGGCGGCGACTGGTTCGACGTGATCGGCCTGGAGGGCTGCAAGACCGCGCTCGTCGTGGGCGATGTGATGGGCAGCGGCATCCCCGCGGCGGCGGCCATGGGGCGGCTGCGCACGGCGACCAACACGCTGGCCTCCCTCGACCTCGATCCCGCCCTGCTCCTGGAACACCTCGACAAGATCACCGCTGGGCTGGAACAGGCCATCGCCACCTGCGTCTACGCCGTCCACGACCCGCGTCTGCGGCAGTGCCGGATCGCCAACGCCGGGCATCTGCCGCCGGTGCGCGTCCGGGCCGGGCGGCCTCCCGAGCTGCTCGACCTGCCGACCGGGGTGCCGCTCGGCGTGGGCGGTGTCGCCTTCTCCACGACGACCGTCGACCTGGAGCCGGGCGACCGGCTGGTGTTCTACACCGACGGTCTCGTCGAGACCCGGCGCGACTCGCTCGACGACCGGCTCGACACGCTGCTGTCCCTCCTCGAAGGACCCGACCGCCCGCTGGAGGAGGTCTGCGACCTGCTGCTGCGCACCCTGCACGAGCCGGACAACTTCGACGACGTGGCACTGCTCATCGCGCGGGCGACGCCGCCGGACTGACGCCGGCGGCGTTCGGCTGCGCGCTCGGCCGTTACGGTGCGACGCCGATCACCACATGGGCGTACAGCTCCTCCGAGACGGCCAGGTGTGCCGTCAGGCCGTTGCGCTCGAAGGCGTCGAGGGCGGTCGGTGCCTGGTGGCGGCTCGTCTCCACCAGGACACAGCCGCCGGGCGCGAGCCAGCGGGGCGCCTCGGCCGCGACCCGGCGCAGGACGTCGAGTCCGTCCGCGCCGCCGTCGAGGGCGACCAGCGGCTCGTGGGCGCGGGCCTCCGGCGGCAGCAGCCCGATCTCGTCGCTCGGTACGTACGGCACGTTGGCCGCGAGGATGCCGACGCGGCCCCGCAGGTCGCCGGGCAGCGCCTCGAAAAGGTCCCCCTGGTGGACGTGACCGCCGGCGGCGGCGACGTTGCCACGGGCGCAGCGCACCGCGACGGGATCGATGTCGGCGGCGTGCAGTTCGACGCTGCCGAGTCCGGCGGCCAGCGCCGCGCCGACGGCGCCCGAGCCGCAGCACAGGTCCACGACGACACCGGCGCCGGGCGCCCGGGCCAGGGCCTGTTCGACCAGGAACTCGGTGCGGCGGCGCGGCACGAAGACACCCGGGCCGACGGTGATGCGCAGGCCCATGAACTCGGCCCAGCCGACTACGAGTTCGAGGGGCAGGCCCGCGACGCGGCGTTCGACCATGGCGGCGGCCTCGGCCGGGGTGCGGGCGGTGGCGAGGATCAACTCGGCCTCGTCCTCGGCGAATACGCAGCCCGCGGTGCGCAGGGCGACGACGAAGGAGTCACGGGAAGACGGTGGAACGGGAGAGACGGAGGGCATGGAAGCCAGGAGCCTTTCGAGATTCGAAGGGCGCTCCGGCGGTCGCCTACGGCCGGCGATCCGCGCGACGTCGAGGAGAGAGCACCCGGGCTGACACAGCGGTAATGGGTCTCACCTCCTCGGTTTTACGGCTGGGTCCGTCCCGAGCCGGACGGCAACAGTACCCGACGGCCCGGCCGGCCGGTACGGCACCTGGTCCGCCACTCCCGCCGACAGGCGACCGGGCAGGTGGTTGGGTTATGCAACCATGGAAGAACGGAGGGCGACCGGTGAGGGAGGTCCGATGAAGCCTGCCGATGACGTGGAGACGATCCAGCGGGAGATGACGGTCTTCGCCCGCCGTGCCCGTGCCGCGGCGGGGCGGATGCACCCGGAGCTGTCGCTGGTGTCGTACACACTGCTCGGGCACCTGGAGGAGAGCGGCGGGTGCCGTGCCACGGACCTGGCCGCCCACTACGCCCTGGACAAGTCCACCGTCAGCCGCCAGGTGGCCGCGCTGGAACGCGCCGGTCTGATCGAACGCCGCCCCGACGCGGAGGACCAGCGCGTCCTGGTGCTGCATCTGACGGAGGCCGGGCGGCGCATCCTGGCCCAGGTCACCGAGAGCCGCCGGGCGGCCTTCCGTGAGCGGCTGGCGGACTGGCCGGCCGAGGACCTGGCGCGATTCGCCGACTACCTCGTGCGTTACAACGCGGGCCCTGGTCCAGGCCACGACCAGGAGCCCGCCACCCGCACGCCCGGCTAGGTGGGCGCCGCACGTACGGTTGAATACGCAATCACTGAGCACGCCGGTTCGGCGGGGCACCGTCGGCCCGGCCCGGAGGCACACCGCATGCACATCACCCGAGGCTTCACCGGGCGCCCACGCGTGGCCGACCCCGGTCTGCCGCCCGGCCAGTACGACGCGGGCGACGACTGGCCCGTGCTGTCCGCGGAGGTCACTCCCGACCTCGCACCAGCCGACTGGACGTTCCGTATCGACGGTCTGGTGGCCGAGCCCCGCACCTGGGACTGGGAGGAGGCGCACCGGCTGCCGCCGTCGGCGTACGAGGGCGCCATCCACTGTGTGACGAGCTGGTCGAAGTTCGGAGTGCGGTTCGCGGGGGTGTCCCTGGACGCGTTCTGGGATGTGGTCCGGCCCCATGGGTCGGCGACCCATGCCGTCGCCTACTCGCACACCGGCTACACCACGAACCTCCCGCTCGCCGACCTGACCGGCGGACGCGCCTGGATCGCGTGGGAGTACGACGGCAGGCCGCTCGCCCCGGAGCACGGCGGCCCGGCGCGGCTGCTGGTGCCGCACCTGTACTTCTGGAAGAGCGCCAAGTGGATAGCGGGTCTGCGGATCCTCGACCACGACGAGCCGGGTTTCTGGGAGGGGAACGGCTATCACGAACGGGGCAACCCCTGGGAGGAGCAGAGGTACTCCGGTGACTGAGACGTTCGTGCCTCCCACGGGCTTCGCCGTGCCCGGGCGCATCGCCGTCAGCGAGCAGGCCGCCTCCGTGTGGCAGACCGCCACACTGACCGGGATCCGCCGCGAGACCGCTCGTGCCGCCACCTTCCGGTTCGCCGTGCCCGGCTGGCCGGGGCACCTGCCCGGCCAGCACCTGATGGTGCGGCTGACCGCCGAGGACGGATATGTGGCCCAGCGCCACTACTCGATCGCGTCCGCGCCGGACGACCCCGGGCACGTCGAGCTGACCCTGGATCACGTCGAGGGCGGCGAGGTCTCGGGCTGGTTCCACACCGTCGCCCGGCCGGGCGACCAGGTCGAGGTGCGCGGCCCGGTCAGCGGTTTCTTCGCCTGGCCGGGCGACCGGCCCGCGCTGCTGATCGGCGCCGGCTCCGGCGTCGTACCGCTGATGTCGATGGTCCGGCACCACCGGGCGCGCAACCTGACCGTGCCGCTGCGGCTGCTGGTGTCCGCGCGCAGTCCCGAGGAGCTCATCTACGCCCGCGAGTTCGGCGCCGAGACGACGCCCGTGTTCACGCGGAGCGCGCCGGAGGGTGTGGCGGTGGGACGTATGGCTGCCGCACATGTGGCGCCACTCCTGACCGAGCAGCCTTCCGGTGGGTGGGAGGCCTATGTGTGCGGCTCCAACTCCTTCGCTGAGCACGCCTCCCGGCTGCTCGTGACGGCGGGTCAGCCGGTGGACCGCATCCGGATCGAGCGGTTCGGCTGATCTGGACGGCGGCACCTCCCCCGGCGTCAGCTCTGCCCCTCCCCTGGCGGCGTCACAGGAGTGGCGTGCGGCTCACCACAGGCGGGCGCCCCGGTGTTTCACCGCGACCGGCCCGGGCACTCCGGCCGAAGGGCTCCGGCACGCGGCGACCCGGGCCGCGCCGGGCGAGCGATGTGTGTCGGAGGGGGTACCCGACCCGTGTGGGCACTCGCACGCGTGACGTGACGTGGAGGGAGCGGCGGCGCCGCCACCGCACGGCCGGTCCGGCCCTCCGGCCGCGGTGACGGCGAGGAGGTCGACATGCGAACCCGGGTGCTCGGCTGGCGTTGGCGGCGCAGTCCGCTGCGGCGCCGGTCGGACGTCGTCGAGGCGTGGACGGTGCTGGTGGTCGCCGTCCTGATACTGGTGGGCGCGCCACTGGCGGGGGCGGCCGCCGCCTGGTGGGCCCATGGCGAGGCTCGGTCGGTCTCGGCGGAGCAACAGGCCGAGCGTCACCGCGTCCGTGCCGAGGTCGTCGGCAGGCGGAGCGACTCGCTGCCGTCGGTGCAGGCCGACGGGCAGCGCGCGTACCGGGCCACCGTGCGCTGGACGGAGCCGGGCGAGGGCGCCCGCACCGCGACGGCGCGGGTCCCCGGGGACGCCCGGCCGGGTGAGGTCGTGGACGTGTGGCTCGACTCCCGGGGGCGGAGTGTGGCCCCGCCGGTGGACGGCACGGCGGTCTGGCAGCACACCCTCACCATGGGCACGTGCGCCGCGGGCGGAGTGGTGCTCGTGGTGCTCCTCGGCCACTCCGTCGTACGCCGGGTCGCGCTGCGCCGCCGGCTGGCCGAGTGGGAGCGGGAGTGGGCCCGCACGGAACCGGAGTGGACGCATCGCGACGCGTGACGCGGCCGCCGCACGGCAGGTGAAGCCGACGCACGGCAGGTGAACGGGGCACGGCAAAAGCCCTGGCGGGTCCTCCGATCACACACGTAGTGTGATCATCCGCACTGTCTCCGCAGCCGTTCCTCACCCAAGGCGGTCCTACATGGCCCTGTTCGACCTTCCTCTCGACGAACTCCGCGAGTACCGCAGCGCGTCCACCGAGCCCGAGGACTTCGACGCCTTCTGGTCCAAGACGCTCCAGGAGGCGCGCGAGCACGACCTGGACGCCCGCTTCGAACCGGTCGACACGGGGCTGTCCACTGTGCAGGTGTTCGACGTGACGTTCGCCGGGTTCGGC
Source organism: Streptomyces afghaniensis (assembly GCF_044327915.1). Lineage (NCBI taxonomy): Bacteria > Bacillati > Actinomycetota > Actinomycetes > Kitasatosporales > Streptomycetaceae > Streptomyces > Streptomyces afghaniensis. Next base: position 138,036 of record NZ_JBIRGJ010000011.1, on the reverse strand, counting down.
GGCCATCCGGTCAAGGGCTGGCTGACGCTGCCGGCGGGGGCCGACGGCCCGCTGCCGCTGGTCGTGGAGTTCATCGGCTACGGCGGAGGACGCGGGCTGCCGCACGAGCATCTGCTGTGGGCGTCCACGGGCCGGGCGCACTTCGTGATGGACACCCGCGGGCAGGGCAGCGCCTGGGGAGGGGGCGGCGGCACGGCGGACCCGGTGGGCGGCGCGCCCGCGTTCCCGGGTTTCATGACGCGCGGTATCGACGCGCCGGAGAACTACTACTACCGCCGGGTGTTCACGGACGCCGTGCGTGCCGTGGAGGCGGCCCGCTCGCACCCGCTCACCGACCCGGCGCGCACGGTCGCCGTCGGCGGCAGCCAGGGCGGCGGCATCACGATCGCGGTGGGCGGCCTGGTCCCGGACCTGGCGGGCATAGCGCCGGACGTGCCGTTCCTGTGCGACTACCCGCGTGCGGCGACGATCACGGACCGCCACCCGTACCGGGAGATCGGCCTGTACCTCAAGACGCACCGCGGCCGTACCGAGGAGGCCCTGCACACGCTCTCCTACTTCGACGGCGTCCACTTCGCCGCCCGCGGCCGGGCCCCCGCGCTCTTCTCGGCCGCCCTGGAGGACCAGACCTGCCCGCCGTCGACCGTCTTCGCGGCCTTCAACGCCTGGAGCCACGAGGACAAGACGATCGAGGTGTACGACTTCAACGACCACGAGGGCGGCGGCCCCTTCCAGGAGCAGGCCAAGCTGCGCTGGATGCGCTCGTACATCTGATCCCGCCGCCGACGGGCGACTGTTCCGGCCGTTTCGGCGGCGGCAGGCTTCCACCAAGTCCGACCAGTCGGTACGTTCTTCGCGCCCGGGCCGCACCTCGGCGGCCCGGGTCCGGCGAGGTGGTGGAGGGGCCCATGCCCGAGAACGAGGCACAGGTGCGCGGTCATTGCGACGCGCGTTTCGCGGCGGTGCGCAGGGCGTTCGAGGAGAACTTCCGGGAGCGGGGCGAGCTGGGTGCCGCGGTGTCCGTCACCGTCGGCGGCGAGGCGGTGGTGGACCTGTGGGGCGGCTGGGCCGACGCGGCACACACCCGGCCGTGGGAACGGGACACGCTGGTCAACGTGTGGTCCACGACCAAGGGACCGGTGGCACTGTGCGCGCACATCCTGGCCGACCGGGGGCTGCTGGACCTCGACGCGCCGGTGGCCGCGTACTGGCCGGAGTTCGCCGCGGCCGGCAAGGAGAAGGTCCTCGTACGGCACCTGCTGTCCCACCGCGCCGGACTGGCCGGGCTGCGCGAACCGCACTCGCTGGAGCAGCTCTGCGACTGGGAGCTGACCACCCAGCGGCTCGCGGCGACGCAGCCCTGGTGGGAACCGGGAACCACGTCCGGCTATCACGCCCTGACCTACGGCCATCTGGTCGGCGAGGTCGTCCGGCGGGTGTCGGGGCTGATGCCCGGGGCTTTCCTGGAGCGGGAGGTGACCGGGCCGCTCGGCATCGACTTCCGCATCGGCCTGCCGGAGGAGCACTACGGACGGGTGGCGGAGCTGGACCAGCCACCGGTCGCGGCGAGCAGTGAACAGGCCGCCGTGTTCGCCCAGTTGGCGCCCGCGGCGATCGCGGCGGTGACCAACCCCGCGGTGTCCGCCGCCGGGGCCCTCACGCCCGGCTGGCGGGCCGCCGAGATACCGGCGGCGAACGGTCACGGCACCGCACGTGCGGTCGCCGAGCTGTACGGCGTCTTCGCGGGGCGCGGTTCGTACGGGGGCAAGCGCATCCTGTCCCCCGAGGCCGCCGAGCGGGTGCGCGAGGGACAGGGCAGCTGCCGGGACCTGGTGCTCGGCGCCGGGCTGGGCGAGACGGAGGCGGGGCTCGGGCTGTGGCTCAGCGGCCCCAAGGGCTCCTACGGACCCAACCCGCGCGCTTTCGGTCATGACGGTTTCGGCGGCTCCTGCGGGCTCGCCGACCCGGAGGCGCAGGTGTCGATGGGGTACGTGATGAACCGTATGGGGCCCCATATCGCGGACGACCCGCGGAAGACGGCCTTGGTCGACGCTCTCTACAGCGCTCTGTGACCGCGAGTGCGGGCGGGCCGGTTTCGGCCGAACCGCACGGCCACCCTTCCCTGCTGGTTTAGACCAATGCTAGACCTGGTGGCGCACCGAGCCCGCACGGCTACCGAACGTCACCAACAGGAGGCGCGGCATGGCCCGCACCACCCCGCACGACCACCCGACGGCCGAAGGAGAGCCCCTGTACCGGCGGCTCGCCACGGAGCTGCTCGGCGAACTGCGCGACGGCACCGTGCCGCCCGGGGAACGACTGCCGGGCGAGCGGCGGCTGGCCGGGCACTTCGGGGTCAGCCGGGAAACCGTACGGCAGGCGCTGGAACTGCTGCGCCGCGACGGTCTCGTCGCAACCGACCGGCGCGGCAGCCACGCCACCCTGCCCGGCCCGCCGGTCGAGAGCCCGGCCTCGCTCACCTTCCCGGTCGGGGCCCGGGCCGCGACCCCGGGCACGGTCGCCCGCGCCACCGTGGCCTGGGAGCCGCCCCCGCCGGACCACGCCAAGGCCCTGGGTCTGGCCCCGGGCCGGCCGACCCTGATCCACCGCTACCGTTGCGCGACGGCCGACGGACGCCGGCTGCGCAATGCCGTGACGTCCTTCTCCGCCGTGGCGCTCGCGGAGGTGGAGGAACTGGCCCGCTACCGCGACCGCGCCGACGGCACCGCCACCGCCCATCTGCGGCGGGCCTACGACTGGATGCGCCGGGCCGGCCTGACGCTGCACCATCGCGACGCCATCACCCGCCTGGCGGGCACACCGTCGGTACGAGTCACGCGCCGCGTGCACGATCAGTACGCGCGCCCGCTGGAGATCACCGACCTGGTGGTGGACGACCAACAGGACGCCCTGGTCTACGAGTTCACACTGCCGGGCCGGACGCCGACGCCGAGCGGCGCGTGAAGCGGCCGGGGTCGCCCAGGACCCGGGCCGGGTACGCCCCCGCGAGGGCCCTTCTCCTACCGGTACCGGCGGCGCGAACCCCGGATCACGGAGATCATCGAGAGGAAGCTCGAGATCACACCCCACCGAAAGGATGCTTCATGAGCACGTTCACCACGTCCGACGGAACCGAGATCTACTACAAGGACTGGGGCGAGGGGCAGCCCGTGGTGTTCAGCCACGGCTGGCCCCTCAACGCGGACGCCTGGGACGGACAGGCGCGGCTGGTCGCCGAGCACGGGTTCCGGGCGATCGCGCACGACCGCCGCGGGCACGGCCGCTCGGGTCAGCCGTGGCAGGGCAACCACATGGACCGGTACGCCGACGACCTGGCCGAGCTGATCGAGGCGCTGAACCTCACCGACGTGGTCCTGGTCGGCCATTCGACCGGCGGCGGAGAGGTGGCCCGTTACATCGGGCGGCACGGGACCGCGCGGGTCGCCAAGGCAGTGCTGCTGGGCGCGGTGCCGCCGCTGATGCTGCGGACGGAGGCCAATCCGGAGGGCACCCCCAAGGACGCCTTCGACGGGATCCGCGCGGCCGTGGCGGCGGACCGCTCGCAGTTCTACTGGGAGCTGAGCGAGAGCTTCTACGGCTTCAACCGGCCCGGGGCGGCCGTGTCGGAGGGCGTGCGGCGGGCCTTCTGGATGTGGAGCATGCAGGCCGGGCTGAAGGGCGCCTACGACTGCGTCGCGCAGTTCTCGGAGACCGACTTCACGGAGGACCTGCGGCAGATCGACGTACCGACGCTGGTGGCGCACGGCGACGACGACCAGATCGTGCCGATCGGCGCCTCGGCCCAGCGGACCGCCCAGATCGTCAAGGACGCGACGCTGAAGGTGTACCCGGGCGCCCCGCACGGTCTGGTGGGCGACTTCGAGAAGGCGTTCAACGACGATCTGCTGAACTTCCTGCGCGACTGACTAGACCGGCGTCCGGGCGACGACCAGGCGGACCCGCGGGCTGCCGTCCCGTCGCCGCCCGAACTCCGGCAGCGCGTGGAGGTCCACCCGGAAGCCGGCCCGGGTGAGTTCACGCCGTACGTCCCCGAGGCGGAACGCGCGGTAGTACATGACGAACTCAGGCCGCCACAGCGCGTTGCGCACCCGCATCACCGTGTCGAAGCCGAGCAGTGTCCAGTAGCCGAGCGAGCCCGGGCGGGGTGGGGCGACCAGGGGAAACGCGAAGCAGCCGCCCGGCCGCAGGACGGAGCGGACCTGCCCGAACAGTCCGGGCAGCTCGTGGGGCAGGAAGTGCCCGAAGGCCCCGAAGCTCACCACCAGGTCGAAGGCGGGCCCGAAGGGCAGGGTGCGGGCGTCCGCACGGACGAAGGAGACCGGCGGCCCGGTCGGCCTGACCCGTTCCCGGGCCACGTCGAGCATGCCCGCACTGAAGTCGACACCGACGACCCGCTCCCGGCACACCCCCGCCAGCACACCGACACCCGCGCCGGTGCCGCAGCACAGATCGAGCCCGGCGTCGAAGGGTCCCGTCCGCCGCAAGGCCGACTCGACAGCGCCGAGGACCGCGTCGGGCGTCCGGAAGGGGGTGTGGTCGAACTTCGGCGCGAGGAGGTCGTAGCCGCGTTCGACGGACGACAGCGCCTGGACGGCGAGCTCACGCAGGCTGGGACCTTCGGGGCTGAACATCGACCCAGACTAGGCCGCGGCTCACTCGAGAGACATATGGACACCGTATCAATGCTTGATTAATCTACTCCGCATCTACTCAATTGATTGACTAAGGCGGGTTCGATGCGTGCATTCCGTGAGGCGGTCGAGGCACTCGACCTCGACGCCGCCGAGGCGCTGCTGGCGCCGGACGTCGTCTTCACCAGCCCGGTCGTGTTCAAGCCGTACACCGGCAAGCCCATCACGGCGGCGATCCTGCGCGCCGTCTCCGGTGTCTTCGAGGACTTCCGCTACGTGCGCGAGATCAACGACGTGAACGGCCGTGACCACGCCCTGGTCTTCACCGCCCGCGTGGGCGACCGGGAAATCGACGGCTGCGACTTCATCCACGTCGACGAGAACGGTCTCATCGACGAACTGACCGTGATGGTGCGTCCGTTGTCGGCGGCGCAGGCGCTCGCGGCGGCGATGGGCGCGCAGTTCGAGCGGATCGCCGAGGAGGCGCGGGCGCACTCGATGTGAGCGACACGTCCGGCGGACTGTTTCCCGCGTTCTGCCGCCGCTCGCGGACCGCCGGCGGTTGGATGTCCTCATGACGTCCGTCGATCACGACCGGCTGATGCGGGCCAACCAGGCGAACTGGGACGCCCGCACGCCCGTCCATCTCGCCAGCCGGTTCTACGGCCTCGACCAGGACCCCGACCCCGAGCGCTGGTTCGCGCCCTGGGAGTGGGAGGACCTGGGCGAGCTGGCCGGCCGTGACGTGCTGCACCTCCAGTGTCACCTCGGCACGGAGACGATCGCCTTCGCACGGCGCGGTGCCCGGGCCGTCGGCCTGGACTTCTCCGAGGCGTCCGTGGCGGCGGCGACCGGCATCGCCGCGAAGGCCGGCGCGGACGTGACGTACGTCCGGGCGAACGTGTACGACGCCGACGAGGCCCTCGGCGGGCGGCGGTTCGACGTCGTCTACACCGGCAAGGGCGCCCTGTGTTACCTGCCGGACCTGGACCGGTGGGCGGAGGTCGTCGGCCGGCTCCTGCGTCCCGGCGGCCGGTTGTACGTCGTCGAGTTCCATCCCCTGCTCAACTCGCTCGGCCCGAAACCGGCTCCGGGCGAGGGTCCCGAGCTGCTCCTGCGCCACGACTACCTGGGCGGCGGCGGTCCCGTGCACCGGGACGCGACCCACACCTACACGGACGGCCCGGCCGTCGAGGGCGCCACGGACAGTTACGAGTGGATGCATGGAATGGGCGAGGTCGTCAACGCGTTGACGGATGCGGGACTGGCCGTCCGGCGACTGCGGGAGAGCGACGAACTTCCCTGGCCGCGCTGGCCGCGGATGGTCCGTACGGAGTCCGGCTGGTGGCGGCTGCCCGAGCCGCGGATCCCCCTGCTGTACGGGCTGCTGGCCACCCGCTGACGCGTATCCCTCTCCCCCGGCGCCCCGTCGGGTGGTAACCTGCAAACAGCACTCGTGCACGCCCCTGTCTGTGGGCGCCGGTGCGGTTCTTCCTTTTCTCTCCGTCATTTCCGGCACCTCGACGTGCTCTCTCGTATCCGAGGTGTTGTTCCCCGCCGCCGGAGGCCTGCTCAGGCCCTCACCTCGCGGCTCTCTCCCCTCCCCTTCGCATGTCCCATGCCTGCCGTCCGTGAAAGGACACATCACCATGACCACCACACTCGACACCCCGCCGGTCCCGCAACAGTCCGAGTCCCGGACCGCCTTCGGCGTCCTCGACATCGATGCCGGCGGGAAGGGGCATCTGCGCGGTGAGAACTGCCTGCCCGCACCCACCGATCCCGCGGTCTCCCCCGCCCTGATCCGCCGTCACGGCCTGCGCAAGGGCGACCTCGTCGAGGGCGCCCTGGGCGACCGGCGCGGTCTCACCGACGTCGCACGGGTCGATGGCCGTACGCCCGCGGAACTGCGCGGCCGCCGGCACTTCCGGGACCTGACGCCCCTGCATCCTCATGAGCGCCTGCGTCTCGAACACCCGGCCGCCGGACTGGCCGGCCGGGTGGTCGACCTGATCGCACCGGTCGGCAAGGGCCAGCGCGGGCTTCTCGTGGCCCCGCCCAAGACCGGCAAGACGGTCCTCCTCCAGCAGCTCGCGGCCGCCGTCACCGGCAACCATCCCGAGTGCCGGCTGATGATGCTGCTGCTCGACGAGCGGCCCGAGGAGGTCACCGACATGCAGCGCGGCGTCCGGGGCGAGGTGTACGCCTCGACCTTCGACCGGAGCGCCAAGCAGCACATCGCACTCGCCGAGCTCGTGATCGAACGCGCCAAGCGGCTCGTCGAGGCCGGCGAGGACGTCGTGATCCTCCTCGACTCCCTCACCCGGCTGTGCCGGGCACACAACAACGCGGCCGCCTCCGGAGGCCGCATCCTCACCGGGGGCGTGGACGCGTCCGCGCTGACCGGCCCCAAGCGGTTCTTCGGCGCCGCCCGGTCGGCCGAGGAGGGCGGTTCCCTCACGATCCTCGCGACGGCGCTGGTGGAGACCGGTTCCCGGGCCGACGACTTCTACTTCGAGGAGCTGAAGAGCACGGGCAACATGGAGCTCCGCCTGAGCCGCGAACCGGCGTCCCGGCGCGTGTTCCCGGCCGTCGACATCATCCCCTCCGGCACCCGCCGTGAGGAACTCCTGCTGCCACCGGCCGAGTTGGCGGCCGTGCACGGCCTGCGGCGCGTGCTGCAGAACCGGGACGGGCAGGGCGCCCTGGAGACCCTCCTGGAACGCATGCGCGAGACCCCGGACAACGCGACCTTCCTTCGGCGCATCCAGCCGACACTGCCCTCGCAGTGAGCTGTCGCGTCAGCCGGGACCGCCCGTGCCCGCCCGCAGCAGGGACGCCCCCGCGGGCGTGAGCGTGTGCAGTACGGCCGGGCCGTGCCGGACGGTGGTGATGAGCCCCGCGTCGCGCAGCGCGGTGGCGTGCCGGCTGGCCTAGGACGCCGAGACGCCGGCGGCACGGGCCATCTCGGCGGTCGTGGCGCCGGTGGCGGCGGCGCGCAGCGCGCGGCAGTTGCGGATCGGCGAAGGCGACCGGCTCGCCCCAGTCGAAGTACGAGGGGACGAGCGTGAGTCCACGACCGGCCAGGTGCAGATCCCGGTCGGCGGTCTGCTTGGGACAGCTGACCTCCAGTACGCGCAGCATGCCCACGAACCCCTTGCGCGCTTCCAGCCGGGTCAGCTGCCCGGCCCATGCGGGGGCGTGGCCACGATCGCTTCCATGCCCGAAGTCCGGAAAGTACGCGGCCCTCGGATACAGGGGTAAGAGAACGCTCCGCAGGACCCGCTCCAGCTCCTTGTCCCGTAGCTGCTGCCGCGCCGTGCGGTACCACCGGGTCGGCCGCGCGTGCGGCATCCGGGTGCTCGCGCGTGGTGTCCGGCCCGGTCGTCGCGGTGCGGAGGACAACCGTTTCTACGTTGATCATATGATCAACGGATTCTCTTCCCGGGTGACCGCGTCGACCTGTGTGCTCTGTGCGGCAGGGCTGCTTGCCCTGATGCCCGCCGCGGCGGCCGGTTCCGGCAGGGCGGAACCCAGTCCGCCGGCCGGGCCCAGGGCGGCGGCCGGGCACCCCTCGCTGCTGCACCGCCCCGGCACCCAGGTCCGCCCGCGCGCCGGTGCGCCGCGCCTCCCGGAGACCTCCGCGCTGTCCTGGCTGGTGGCCGACGCCCGCACCGGCGAGGTGCTCGCCGCCCACAACGCGCACCGAAGACTGCCCCCGGCCAGCACTCTCAAGACCCTGTTCGCCCTCACGGTGCTGCCCACGCTGCCGGCCGGAATCCGGCACACGGTCCGCGGGGAGGAGCTCCGGGGCATCGGGGCCGGAAGCAGCATGGTCGGGGTCACCGAGGGGCGTACCTACCGGGTCGCCGACCTGTGGCGGGGCGTCTTCCTCAACTCCGGCAACGACGCCGTGCACGTCCTGGCCGAACTCAACGGCGGCTGGCGGGCCACGGCTCAGCGCATGCAGGCCAAGGCCCGGGCCCTGGGCGCCCACGACACGCGCGTGGTCTCCCCCGACGGCTACGACGCGCCGGGCCAGGTGTCGTCGGCGTTCGATCTGGCGGTCTTCGGCCGGGTCGGCCTGCGCAACCCCGACTTCGCGCGGTACTGCGCCACCGTCGAGGCCAGGTTCCCGGGCGGCGGAAGCTGGTCGTACCCGATCCGCAACACCAACCGGCTGCTGAGCGGCGCTCCCGGTGTGAAGCCGTACCGGGGACTGATCGGCATCAAGAACGGCTACACCAGCAAGGCGGGCAGCACGCTCGTCGCGGCGGCGCGGCGCGGCGGGCGCACCCTCGTCGTGACGGTGATGAACCCTCAGGAAGGCGGCGGCTCCGCGGTGTACGAGGAGGCCCGCTCACTGCTCGACTGGGGCTTCGAGGCGGGCAGCCGGGTCGAACCGGTGGGTTCCCTCGACGTTTCGAGGGCCGCCGCCCGACCGGACGCAGCGACCGCGCCCGCCGTCGCGTCCGCCGTGCCGAGGGAGACCGGCTCCGGCTGGACGGAAGCGGGGCTGATCGCGGGTGCCGCCGGGCTGGGCGCGGCTGCGGTCGTGCTGGTGCTGCGGCTGCCGGTCCGCCGGTCCGGAGGCTGCTGACCGACCGGCAGCCACAGCAGCAGGCCGAGGGTGATCCAGGCGTAGGTGTTGCTGCCCAGGAACCCGTCGACGCCGGACGCGTCGTCGAACCACAGCCACACCACGCTGGTGCACAGCACCGCGTACAGGGCGCCCGCGATCCGGACGCGGCCGGTACGGATCAGCACGGCGAAGGACGGCAGCAGCCACACGAGGTGGTGCACCCAGGTGATCGGGCTGACGAGACAGGCGGCCAGGCCGGTCAGGGCGAAGGCCGCAGTCCAGTCCCCCGCGGCGACCGCCCGGCGGGCCCGCAGCGCCCACACGCCCAGGAGCAGCACAACCGCCGCCGCCCACACCGCCCGGTCCGCCTCGCCCAGCCGGGCCAGGATGCCCTGCACCGACTGGTTCGAGACGTAGCCGAGGCGCCCGACCCGGTTGGTGTCCCACAGTGCCTGGGTCCAGTAGAAGCGTGAGGCGTCGGGGTCCACCGACGCCGCGAGGGCCGTGGCACCGAGGGCGACGGCCGTGGCGACCGCCGCCGCGCGCCACCGCCTGGCCACCAGCAGCAGACCGATGAACAACGCCGGCGTGAGCTTGATCGCGGCCGCCAGTCCGATGCCGATGCCCGCCCAGCGTGTGCGTCCGGTGGCGAGCAGCGCCGCGTCGGTGAGCACGAGAGCCAGCAGCAGCAGGTTCACCTGGCCGAAGCTGAAGGTGTCGCGGAGTGGTTCGAACAAGGCGAGGGCGCAGGCGGCCAGGGCCCAGCCGTACCAGCCGGGGCGCCGCCATGCCGGGCCGGCGAGCAGCCGCAGGATCAGGGCCAGGGCCGCCAGGTTGAGCAGCAGGGCGGCGGCGATCGCGGTGTGGAGGTCCAGCAGGGCCATCGGCAGCATGACGACGGCGGCGAACGGCGGGTAGGTGAACCCGTACACCGTGCCGGGGACCCGGTAATCGTAGATCCGGCCGCCGTGGTGGACCCAGCTGTCGATGCTCCCGTAGTAGACGCGCAGGTCGAACCAGTCGCGCAGCAGGGGCACGGTCGCGGTGAAGACCGTCACCACCGTGGCGAGGGCGAGCACGAGCAGCAGTCGTCCGCGGTCGGTGCGCGGCGGGGCCGGAGTCATGCCGTGCGTCCCAGCGCCGGTGCCAGCTCGGCCTGGTGGGCCTGCCACAGTACGACGACCGCGAGCGCGCCGCCGGAGACGGCCAGCACGAGTTGCCCGGTGTCGGCCGGGCCGCCGCCGGGCAGGACGCAGAGCGCCAGCACACCGGTCACGGCCGCCATGCGGTGGCGTACGGAGGTGCTGGGCGCGGCGGCGGCGATGAGGAACAGACCCCACAGGGCGTACCAGGGGCGGATCGCCGGGCCGAGCGCGGCCACCGCCGCCAGGCTCAGCCCCAGCGCGTACAGCGGTCGCGGGCGCAGCCGGAGCCATATCAGGACGATCGCCACCCCGGCCGTCACGACGCCCAGGGTGTGCCAGGCGGGGATCGCCAGGGGCGCGAGATCGCTGCCGAGGTGTTCCAGCAGGGCGCGGGTGGCGCGGCCGAGCAGGGTGGTCAGGGCCCAGTTCTGGGGCGAGACGGGGGTGTTCAGGGCGCCGATCCAGCCGTATCCGGTGCCCGCCGCGGCCGTGGCCGCGACGGTCGTCCCCGCGGCCGCCGCGGCGGTCGTGACGACGGCCTTCGCCGTGCTGCGGCCCGCACGGACCTGGAGGACGACAACGGCGGCGAGACCGAGCGCGGCGGGCGCCTTGACCAGCGCGGCGAGCGTGACGAGGACCGCGCCGAGAACCGGCCACCGGCCGAGCGCCGCCACCAGGCCGACGCCGAGCAGACCCAGCATGACGGCGTCGTTGTGCGCGCCCGCGACCAGGTGCAGCAGGACCAGCGGGTTGAGGGCGCCGAGCCACAGCGCGGCGGACGGGTCGGCGCCGCTGTGGCGTGCGAGGCGGGGCAGCGCGGCGGCCATGAGGGCCACGCCGGCGAGTGCGACGAGCCGCATCCCGAACAGTCCGGCGGGCAGTTCACCGCGCGTCAGCGCCGACAGGGCCGCCGCCACGGCGAGGAACACCGGGCCGTACGGGGCGCCGGTGTGCCGCCAGAGCGGGGCGACCTCGCCGGCGAGCGGGCCGCCGAGCTGCGAGGGCCCGTGCGCGTAGACGTCCATGTGCGCGTCGACCATCGCCCCTTGGGCGAGGTAGCTGTACACGTCCCGGCTGAACAGCGGCGGGGCGAGCAGCAGCGGGGTGGCCCAGACGGCGAGGACGAGCAGCAGGGCGCGGGGCGCGGGGGGTCTCGGTCCTCGGACCAGCCGGCCCAGCATCGCCCAGGCCGCGATCAGCAGGACGAGTCCGAAGTACACCGCGACCAGGCCGAGGGCGGCGCGCGCGGAGGCCGGGTGGAGGAGGTCCCGTACGGGCAGGGCTCCGGCCGTCTCACCGCCTGCCGCGAGGAATGCGGTACCGGCCAGACCGAGTATCTGGCAGCGGCGGAGATCGACGGGGAAAGCCATGGCCAACACTCGGGCAGCGTGTCAACGCGGGGTGGCTCGAAAGCAACGGGGAGTGCTCCGGTGGGAAGCCGAAGGGTGACCGGCCGGTGATCAGGTGCGGGCCGGTAGGTTCTGTCAGAACACCGACAGCCCCGTCAGCGTCGTGAATCTGTCCAGGGCCGCCACGCCCGCCACCGAGTTGCCCCGTTCGTCCAGGCCCGGGCTCCACACGCACAGCGTGCAGCGGCCCGGGACGACCGCGACGATGCCGCCGCCCACGCCGCTCTTGCCGGGCAGGCCCACGCGGTAGGCGAAGTCGCCCGCCGCGTCGTACGTGCCGCAGGTCAGCATGATCGCGTTGATCTGCTTGGCCTGGCTGCGGGTGAGCAGGCGGGTGCCGTCGGCGCGTATGCCGTGCCGGGCGAGGAAGGTGGTGGCGAGGGCGAGGTCGGCGCAGGACGCCGCGATCGAGCACTGCCGGAAATACTGGTCGAGCAGGACCGGCACCGGGTTGTCGATGTTGCCGTAGGACGCCATGAAGTGGCCGAGGGCGGCGTTGCGGTCGCCGTGGGCTCTCTCGGAGGCCGCGACCTCCTCGTCGAAGGTCAGGTCCGTGTTGCCGCTCTCCGCCCGCAGGAACGCCAGCAGTTCGCCCGACGCGTCGCCGGTACGGGTGTGCAGCCGGTCGGTGACGACGAGGGCACCCGCGTTGATGAACGGGTTGCGCGGGATGCCGTTCTCGTACTCCAGCTGGACCAGGGAGTTGAAGGGGTTGCCGGAGGGCTCGCGGCCCACGTGTTCCCACAGGGCGTCGCCCTCGCGGGCCAGGACGAGGGCCAGGGTGAAGAGCTTGGTGATGGACTGCGCGGAGAAGGGCTGCCGCCAGTCCCCCACGCCGTACACCGTGCCGTCCGGCTCGGCGACGGCCATGCCGAAGCTGCGCGGGTCGCGGGCGGCGAGCACCGGGATGTAGTCGGCGGGCCGGCCACGGCCGGGCGTCCGCTCGACCTCTTCGGCGATGCGCTCCAGGACCGGCTGGAAGGTGGTCGACGACGTCATGATCCGATTGTCCCTCCGTGCCGGTCCCGGTGTGCTCGTGTCCGTCAGGCCGCCGGAGCCGGGCCGCTGCCGGCCAGGACCTCCGGGCGCAGCAGGCCGGCGAGTGTCTCGGCGGGCAGCAGGCCCTTCTCCAGGACGAGTTCCGCCACGCCCCGGCCGGTGGCGAGGGCCTCCTTGGCGATGTCGGTGGCGGCCGTGTAGCCGATGTGGGGGTTGAGCGCGGTGACGAGGCCGATGGAGTTCTCGACAGTCGCGCGCAGCGCCTCGGTGTTGGCGGTGATGCCGGCCACGCAGCGCTCAGCGAGGGTGAGGCAGGCCGCGCGCAGGTGCGTGATGCTCTCCGAGAGGGAGTGCAGGATGATCGGCTCGAAGGCGTTGAGCTGGAGCTGTCCGGCCTCGGCGGCCATGGTGATGGTGACGTCGTTGCCGATCACCTCGAAGGCGACCTGGTTGACGACCTCGGGGATCACCGGGTTGACCTTGCCGGGCATGATGGACGAACCGGCCTGCACCGGCGGCAGGTTGATCTCGCCGAGCCCGGCGCGCGGGCCGGAGGACAGCAGCCTGAGGTCGTTGCAGCTCTTGGAGAGCTTGACGGCGATGCGCTTGAGCACGCCGGACATCTGGACGAAGGCGCCGCAGTCCTGGGTCGCCTCGACCAGGTTGGCCGCCGTCACCAGGGGCAGGCCGGTGATGGCCGCGAGGTGGCGGCGAGCCGACTCGGCGTATCCGGCGGGGGCGTTGAGGCCGGTGCCGATCGCCGTGGCGCCGAGGTTGATCTCATGGATCAGCTCGACGGCCTCGGCAAGACGGGACCGGTCCTCGTCCATCATGACGGCGTACGCCGAGAACTCCTGACCCAGCGTCATCGGCACCGCGTCCTGCAACTGTGTACGGCCCATCTTGAGCACGTCGCGGAACTCGACGGCCTTGCGGGCGAACGCGTCCTGGAGGACGGACATCGCGTCGAGCAGCCCGCGCACGGCGAACACCGTGGCGATCTTGACGGCGGTGGGGTAGACGTCGTTGGTGGACTGGCCGAGGTTGACGTCCTCGTTGGGGTGCAGGTACCGGTACTCGCCCTTGGCGTGGCCCAGCAGTTCCAGCGCCCGGTTCGCCACGACCTCGTTGGCGTTCATGTTGGTGGAGGTGCCGGCGCCGCCCTGGACGACGTCGACGACGAACTGGTCGTGCAGCTTGCCGTCACGGATCTCCCGGCAGGCCTCGACGATGGCGGCGGCCTTCTCCGGCTCCAGCAGGCCGAGTTCCTCGTTGGCGAGGGCGGCGGCCTCCTTGACGGCGGCCAGCGCGTCGATCAGGTGCGGGTAGGCGGAGATGGTCATGCCCGTGATGGGAAAGTTCTCCGTGGCGCGCAGGGTGTGCACACCCCAGTAGGCCTCGGCGGGAACGTCCCGGTCGCCGAGCAGGTCGTGTTCGGAGCGGGTGACGGCGTTCATGAGGGTGAGGGGTCCCTTTTCTGAGGAGTGAGGGTGGATTCACGCCCTTAAGGGGCGCGGGGAACTGCGCGACCAGCCACAGGGGGCCCGCAGTCGCCGACGGGGGGGGATCCGGCACACCCTTAGGCGTGAGCAGATCCCACAACGGGCTCCAGCGAGCGAACGGGCCGCACACACCCGACCGGCTCCCCGCCCCCGAGCAGCGGCTCACCCGCGAACTCGGCAAGCAGCTCCGGGTCGACACCCGCCCGGGCCAACGCGGCGGCAGCCACGGGCACTCGCGCCCGGTTCGCACCGTCCGCGATCTTCACCGCAACGGCCCGTCCATCGGCCAGCGCAGCGACCTGCACGCCCTCGAAGCCGTCCTTGGACAACAGCCCCGGCACGGCCCGCATCAGCGCAGCGACGTCCCGGCCGGAGCCGGAGGCCATCTCGGCGTGCTCGCGCATCGCGTCGGCGACGCGGGCCTCGGGTGTGCCCGGCGCGGCGGTGACGATCCGGGCGGTGGCCCGGGCGAGTCCGTGCAGGGAGATGGAGAACAGGGGCGCGCCGCAGCCGTCGACGGTGACCCGGGCGATGCGCTGCCCGGTGAGGTCCTCGACGATTTCGGCGATGGCCTGCTGGAGCGGGTGGCCGGGGTCGAGGTAGTTCTCCAGCGGCCAGCCGTTGAGGGTGCAGGTGTAGAGCATGGCCGCGTGCTTGCCGGAGCAGTTCTGCGCGAGCCGGGAGGGCAGCCGGCCCTCGCGCACCCAGGCGTCCCGGACGACCGGGTCGAACGGAAGGTCCGGGACGTTGCGCAGGTGGTCCTCGGTGAGCCCGGCGAGTTCGAGGATGCGCCGGGTACCGGCGAGGTGGCGTTCCTCGCCGGAGTGGCTGGCCGCGGTCAGCGACAGCAGGTCGCCGTCGAGCGGGAGCCCGGCCCGGGCCATGGCCACGGCCTGGACGGGCTTGATCGCGGAGCGGGGGTAGAAGGCGGCCTCGACGTCTCCGATCTGGAGCTGCACCTCTCCGTCGGCGCCGAGGACGACGACGGAGCCGTAGTGGATGCCCTCGACGATTCCGCCGCGTACGAGGTGGGCGACGGGGGCGTGGACGGGTTCACGGACAAGGGGTGCGTCCGCGAGGGAACTGCTGTACATCACTGCCTGCTTCTCGTGGAGCGGCGCGTCTGTCACGCGTCGGCTCCGGTGGTGGACTTGCGCGCGACACGGCCGCGGACGGCGAACCATCCGGCGACCAGTGCCCCGACGATCAGCGGCAGGCACAGCACGGTGGTGCGTCCCGCGCCGCCGTCGGCGTACATGAGGACCAGGACGGAGGCGAGGAACACCAGCGTCACGATCTCGGTCCAGGGGGATCCGGGCAGCCGGTAGCCCGGGCGGGTCAGCTCGCCCTTCTGGGTCTTCTGCCAGAAGAGGAGGTGACAGACCATGATCATGCCCCAGGTGGCGAGGATACCGATCGCCGCGAAGTTCAGCACGATCTCGAAGGCCTCGGCGGGCACGACGAAGTTGAGGCCGACGCCCAGCACGCAGATGCCGCTGGTGAGCAGGATGCCGCCGTAGGGGACCTGGCTGCGGCTCATCACGGAGGTGAACTTGGGCGCGGACCCGGCCATGGCCATGGAGCGCAGGATGCGGCCGGTGGAGTACAGGCCGGAGTTGAGGGAGGACATCGCGGCGGTGAGGACGACGAGGTTCATCACACCGCCGGCCGCCGGGACGCCGATGTTGGACAGCACCGTGACGAAGGGGCTCTCCCCCGCCGTGTACTTGTTCCACGGCAGCAGCATCGACAGCAGGACGACCGAGCCGACGTAGAACACGCCCACCCGCCACATGATCGAGTTGATCGCCTTCGGCATGATCTTCTCGGGGTTCTGGGTCTCACCGGCCGCGACGCCGACGAGCTCGACGGAGGCGTAGGCGAAGACGACGCCCTGGATGATCAGCAGCATGGGCAGCAGGCCGTGCGGGAAGACGCCGCCGTTGTCGCTGATGAGGGACGGGCCGGGGCTGTGGCCGTCGACGGGGTGCTGGGTGACCAGCAGGAAGATGCCTATGCACATGAAGACGACGAGCGCGCCGACCTTGACGATCGCGAACCAGAACTCCAGCTCGCCGAAGATCTTCACGGAGATCAGGTTCACGGTGAGCACGACCGCCAGCGCGATGAGCGCGATCACCCACTGCGGGATGTCGGAGAACATGCCCCAGTAGTGGGTGTAGGTGGCCACCGCGGTGATGTCGGCGATGCCGGTGGTCGCCCAGTTGAGGAAGTACATCCAGCCGGCGGTGTAGGCGCCCTTCTCCCCCATGAACTCGCGGGCGTACGACACGAAGGCGCCGGAGGAGGGCCGGTACAGCACGAGTTCGCCGAGGGCGCGCACGACGAGGAAGGCGAACAGGCCGCAGACCGCGTAGGCGATGAAGAGGGAGGGACCGGCGTCGGCGAGGCGGCCGCCGGCGCCGAGGAAGAGGCCGGTGCCGATGGCGCCGCCGATGGCGATCATGTTGACGTGCCGGGACTTCAGGGACTTGCTGTAGCCCGCGTCTCCGGCATCGACATGGCCGATACGTTTCTGCACGCCTTCGTGCAGGGACTGCTCGCTCACGCCTCGGGTCCGCCTTCCGTGGGGGTGTCCGTGCGCGCGGGGCGCACGATGTCGGTGAGGGTGGTCTCGACGCGGTCGAGGTGGTGGGCCATGGCCTCCACCGCGTCGTTCTCGGAACCGTCGATCAGCGCCTCGACGATCGCCCGGTGCTCGCGGTTGGACTGCTCACGGCGGCCGCCCAGTTCGTTGAGGAAGGCGGACTGGCGGGCCAGCGCGTCCCGGATCTCCTCGATGACCCGGCGGAAGACCGGGTTCTGGGCGGCCTCGGCCACGGCGAGGTGGAACAGCGTGTCCATCGCGACCCAGGCGGTGGTGTCCGTCTCCCGTTCCATCCGGTCCAGGAGGTGGGCCAGGTGGTCGAGGTTCTCCGGGGTGCGGCGCCGGGCCGCGTACCCGGCGACCGGGATCTCGACGTGGCGGCGCACCTCCAGCAGGTCGCTGGCCGAGTAGTCGCCGAACGTGGGGTCCTCGACGGCGCTGGCGACGACGAAGGTGCCCTTGCCGGTCCTGGAGACGGTCAGGCCCATGGTCTGCAGGGCCCGCAGTGCCTCGCGCAGCACGGGCCGGGAGACCTCCAGGGTGCGGCACAGCTCCGCCTCGGAGGGAAGCTTGTCGCCGATCGCGTAGTCGCCGCGCTCGATCGCGCCGCGCAGATGCGCCAGCACCGCTTCCATGGCGCTGACACGCCGCACGGGCTGTCCGGCTGTCCGGCTGTCTGACAGGTTCACGGTGGCGATCCTGCGGGTCGCGGGAGGTGCCTGTCAAGGGGTCGCAACGAAACGTTCAGGGGGCCGGAAGCCCGTGTTCACACTCCCGGCCCACCGGCCCTCGCGACCGGTCAGCTGGTGAGCACACCCGTCCCGAGCAGGCCGAACAGCAGCACTCCCACCACGATCCGGTAGATCACGAAGGCGTTGAAGGAGTGCTTGGCGACGAACTTCAGCAGCCAGGCGATGGAGCCGTAGGCCACCACGAAGGACACGATCGTGCCGACGGCGAGCGGGGCCGCGCCCACGCCGGTGCCCAGGGCGTCCTTGAGTTCGTAGAGGCCGGCGCCGGTCAGGGCGGGGATGCCGAGGAAGAAGGAGAGCCGGGTGGCGGCGACCCGGTCCAGGTCGAGGATCAGCGCCGTGGACATGGTGGCGCCGGAGCGGGAGAAGCCCGGGAAGAGCAGGGCGAGGATCTGGGAGCTGCCGACGAGCATGGCGTCCTTGAAGGAGGTGTCGTCCTCGCCGCGCTTGTGCCGGCCCATCTGGTCCGCCGCCCACATCACCCCGCTGCCGACGATGAGCGAGCCGGCCACCACCCACAGCGAGGCGAGCGGGCCCTGGATGAGCGGCTTGGCGGCGAGCCCGACGGCGACGATCGGGACGGTGGCGCAGATGACCCACCAGGCGAACTTGTAGTCGTGGTGGTACCGCTCCTCACGGTCGCGCAGGCCCCTCCCCCAGGCGGAGACGATCCGCACGATGTCCTTGAAGAAGTACACCAGCACCGCGGCGATCGCGCCGACCTGGATGACGGCCGAGAACCCGATCACGGCGTGGTCGTCGACGGGGATGCCCATGAGCCCTTCGACGATCTTCAGATGGCCGGTGGAGGAGACGGGCAGGAACTCGGTCACCCCCTCGACGGCTCCGAGGACGACGGCCTGACCGACGTTGATGACGCTCATGGGATCCAGTTCTGTGCGGGAGGAATCGGGCACGGAGAGGACCGTCTTACTACACGCGGGCGAGAACGGATCTCACAGACGCGCGAGTGCCACCCCTGCAAATGCCGCTCCGAGGCCGGCCGCCAGGCTCGCCGTCACATTGAGGACGGCGTAGCCGCGGGCTCCGGTCTCCACCAGCCGCAGCGTCTCGTAGGAGAACGTCGAGTAGGTCGTCAGGGCCCCGCACAGCCCCGTGCCGAGCAGCAGTTGGACGTGTCCCGCCACGCCGGTGAGCAGGCCGAGGATGAGGCAGCCGGTGACGTTCACCGCGAAGGTGCCCCACGGGAAGACGGAGTCGTGCCGGGACTGCACCGCGCGGTCGGTGAGGTAGCGCAGGGGGGCGCCGACCATCGCGCCCCCGACGACCAGCAGCCAGTTCACAACGACCTCTTACCCTTCTCGTCCGTTTCGCCCGGGGTGCGTTCCCGGCCGGTGGCGGGGGTGTCCCCGGTCAGCCGGGTCATGGCTGCCTCCGCTTCAGGGCACGGCGGGTCGACCAGGCCGCGAGCCACACCGCCGTGAGCGCCGCGAGCGGGGTCGCGGCGAGGTAGGTCAGGCCGGTGCGGAGGTGGCCGCTGCCGGCCAGCTTCTGGATGTCGACGGCGTAGGTGGAGAAGGTCGTGAAACCCCCGAGCACGCCGGTGCCGAAGAAGGGGCGGACCAGGCGGTGGGCGGCCCGGAACTCGGTGATGACCGCCATGAACACGCCGATCACGGCACAGCCGGCGACGTTGACCCAGAAGGTCGTCCAGGGGAAGCCGCCCGTGTGCGCGGGCCACCACAGGGACGCCGCGTAGCGGGCGGCGGCCCCCGCTCCCCCGCCGAGCGCCACCACCGCGACGACCGGCGCCTGGGCGCGCCAGGCGGGCGGGTGCGGAGCAGCGGGCCGGATGCGGAGGCTTTCCGTCTCGGGGGCCGTCATGGTCGTGCGTCTCCTACTCGCCGGCGCCCGGGCTCGTGCGGGCGCGTGCCGTCGCAAGTAGGGACCGTTGGCGGCGTCCGTGCCGCGGTTCGGGTACGGCGGGCCCCACCGCCGCGCCGCGAGAGGTGTCGCGGCCGGGGTTCAGGTTAACCCCGGCGACGAACCGGCGTCACTTCGGGGCGGGCGGCTCGCAGACCGCCACACCCGGCTCCCAGAGGCTGCCCAGCACGAGGTGTCCGCCCGCTTCGCACACGCTGGTGACCATCCGGTACCCGGAGTGGCGGCGGGCGAGGTGGTGGACGAGGCGGCCCTCGTCGTCGAAGGCCAGGACGGCGATCGTGCCGGTGGGACGGAAGGGAGCGCGTACGGCCACGCGGGCGGCGGCGCGGCGGACTGCGGGCGCGCTGCGGTGGAACAGGTCGAGGGCGGGGACGCGGGGCCCGGCGAGCGCGACCCAGACCGGTCCGTCCGGGGCGCCGCGCCAGAGGTTGTCGGGCATGCCCGGGAGGTTCTCGGCGAAGGGTTCGCTCCGGCCGGCGTTGGGCCCGGTGAGCCGGTAGCGGACGAGCCGGCGGGCGCCGGTCTCGGCGACGACGAGGAACGACTCGTCGGCTCCGGTGGCGAGCCCGTTGGCGAACTGGAGGCCGTCCAGCACGACCTCGGGTGTGTCCGCGCCGGGGGCGAGGCGCAGCAGGCGTCCCGTCCCGGTGTGTTCGACGATGTCGCCGATCCAGTGGTCCAGGGGGTGGCGGCGGCTGGAGACGGTGAAGTACACGCTGCCGTCGGAGAGCGACACGACGTTGCTGGCGAACCGCAGCCGCTCCCCCGCCACCGAGTCGGCGAGGACACGGACCGTGCCGTCGGCGGTGCCGACGCGCAGCAGTCCGCGTTCGGCGTCGCACACCAGCAGGTCGCCGTCCGGGAGGAGTTCGAGCCCGAGCGGCCTGCCGCCGGTCTCGGCGATCACCTCGGTGCGGACCGTCACCGGGTCCCCCAGGCCGTCCAGGCGCAGGATGCGGCCGTCCGCCAGGCCGGTCAGCACGCGGCCGCGCGGGTCGGCGACCACGTCCTCGGGGCCGTGGCCCACGGCGACGTAGTGGCGTGGGACGAGTGCCGTGGGACGTTCCATCGCGGGTGTCCTTCACCGTCGGGGAGATTGCGCTGTGCCGGGTCGCACTGGTCGTACCGGGTCGCCTACCAGCCCTTTTCAAACATCCGGGCGACCTCGGCGATCCGCATCTCGTCGCGGTGGTAGTGCACGCGGCCCGCGGACCGGCTGGTGCGCAGCATGCCGGTGGCCTGGAGCAGCCGGAGGTGGGTGACGGCGACCGGGTGGGGTATCGAGAACGTCTCGGCGACGGCGTCCGCGGTGACGCCGTGTGCGGCGGGGCCGGGTTCCTTCAGCCAGGCCAGGATGCGCAGGCGCGTCTCGTCCTTGGGAGTCCTCAGCATGTCGTGCCCCTGCCTCGCGGCTCTGGTCCTCTTACCCCCTGTGCCCACTGTCTCGCAGTCGAAGCCGCCGCGCCCGGCACTCGGCGCCCTTGTCCGATACCGAACTGCCGTAGGGGGAAGACGAGTTCGGACCGGAACGCGGTCTGCGTGCGGGAACGGCAGAGGACCCGACCGCGCTTGTGCGGCCGGGCCCTCTCCCCTGTCGGGTCAGCGGTGGCGGAACCAGGACGTCGACGACAGTGCCCGGTCGTCGTACCCGAACAGCGCCTGGTTCTCCCAGGCGTTGCCGGAGGACGCGTCGGTCGGGTCCCAGCCGTTGCCGTTCACCGCGGTCCAGGTGGCCTCCCAGTAGAAGATGCCGAGGCCACGGCCGTTCGGGACGGCCTCCACGATGCTCGCCACGTCGTTCATCCACCGGGTCTGCCCGGCCACGCTCGCCGGGTAGCCGGGGACCAGCTCGGCACTGGTGTCGATGATGTTCTCGTGCGAGTCCTCGCTGTCCAGTCGGAACGGGTAGGCGGTCTCGGCGACGAAGACCGGCTTGCCGTAGCGGGAGGCCGCGTCGTCGAGGGTCGTCTGGAAGTCGGCCAGCGTGCCGTGCCAGTAGCCGTAGTAGGACAGGCCGATCGCATCGAACTTGACGCCGTTGGAGCGCGCGCTGTCGAACCACCAGCGGGTGCCGGCCAGGTCACCGCCCTTGGCGAGGTGCAGGGCGACGGTCGTGCTGGAGTTGACCGCCTTGACCGCGTCGTAGCCGGAGTTGAGCAGACCGGCCAGCTGTGTCCAGTTGGAGGTGGATCCCTCGTTCCACAGCATGCCGCCGTTGATCTCGTTGCCGACCTGGACCATGTCGGCGGTGGTGCCCTGCGCCTTCAAGGCGTTCAACACGTCGTACGTGTGGTTGTACACGTCGGTTTTCAGTTGACTGTACGAGTGTCCGGCCCAGGCGGCGGGCTTGTCCTGGCGGCCCGGGTCGGCCCAGAAGTCCGAGTAGTGGAAGTCGACCAGCAGCTTCATGCCCTGCGCCTTGACGCGCTTGGCCGTGGCGAGGACGCGTGCCTTGTTGTTGTAGCCGTCGGCCGGGTTCACCCAGACCTTGAGGCGCGCGTAGTTCATGCCGGACGACTTGAGGATCGCCAGGGGGTCGCCGGCCGTGCCGGAGCTGTTCCGGTAGACGCCGCCCTTGGCCTCGCTCTTGGGCAGGGACGAGATGTCGGCACCCTTGATCGACGTACCTGACGTGCCCGACGTGAAGGTCAGATCGTCGACATTGATCCAGTTGCCGGCGTTCGCGTCACTGTTGACGCTGATCGTGCACTGGTTGCTGGTCACATTGACCGGAACGACGATCCGGATCCACCCACTGGCCGAGACCGGCAGGTCGGTGCGCTGCTCGGCGCCGCCGCAGTTCTTCAGCGCTATGTACGCGGACTTCTGCCCGCCACCGGAGCGCACCCAGGCGGTGAGCTTGTAGTTGCCGTTGGTGAGTCCGGACAGGTACTGGTACGTCTCCACCTTGTAGGCGGTGGAGGCCCAGTGGCTGAGGCGGTAGCTGCCGCCGTGGCCGCCGGACTCGGTGAACGAGGCGCCGGTGTCGCCGTACTCGGACCAGCCGCCCGGTGTGGCCGCGCCCGCGCCGTCGGCTTCGAAGCCGCCGTTGGTCAGTGTGCTCGCGGCGTGGGCGGAGGTGGCGGGCAGGGCGGTGAGGGCGAGCCCCGCCGCGAGCGGGAGCAGCAGGGTTCTGAGCGTGCGTCTGGGATGGAACATCGTCGTCCGTCGTCCCTTCGACGTGGGGGTTGGGGGTGCCCTCGCCCGGAGGTGGGGCGAGAGAGCCCCTCCGCCCGCGGCTCCTGCGGCTCGCACGGGCGGAGGGGAGTCGGTTCAGCCGTCGAGCCGTACGACCCGGACGGCTCCGGCCGGGACCGGCAGCCGGCCCACGGCGCGTTCACCGGTCAGCAGCTCGGTGCCGGGAGCCTCCAGCGGCACCTTGGCGTCCGAGCCGGTGTGGTTGACGGCGAAGAGGTAGGTGCCCGACTCGCCGGTGCGGCAGACCACTTCGACGTCGCGGGGCAGGTCGGCACGCGGGGCGAGCCGGGCGTCCTCGACCGCCCAGCCGAGCAGCGCGTCCAGGCCGTCGGCGCCGAGCCGGGTGGAGACGTACCAGGCGGTGCCCTCGCCGAGGCGGTGCCGGGTGACGGCGGGCCGCCCGGCGGTCAGCCCGTCGGCGTACGTCAGGACGGTCTCGGCGCCGCGCGGCACCACGAACTCCGTCCACACGTCGGCGCCCAGCTCGGACCCGTCGGGGCCGCTGACGCGTACCCGTTCGCCGGGCAGCAGCGGCGAGAACTCCTCGACGGTGAGGCCGAGGACGTCCCGCAGCGGGCCCGGGTAGGCGCCCTCGTGGACGGCGTCGTGCTCGTCGACGATGCCGGAGAAGTACGAGACGACCAGCGTGCCGCCGTTCTCGACGTAGGCCGTGAGGTTTTTCCCGGCCGCCTGCGTCATCAGGTACAGGGCCGGTACGACGACAAGGGGATACCTCGACAAGTCGGCTTCCGGGTGGGCGAAGTCGACGGTGAGGTGGCGGTCGTAGAGGGCCTCGTAGAAGGCGTCGGCACGCTCGCGGGCGTCGTGGTCGACGCTGGGGCGCCATTCGAGGCTCTGCGCCCACCAGGAGTGCCAGTCCCACAGCACGGCCACGTCGGCCTCGGTGCGGGTGCCGCGGATCTCGCTCAACGCGTCGACGGCCGAGCCGAGTTCGACGACCTCGCGCCACACCCGGGTGTCGGTGCCGCCGTGCGGGACCATCGCCGAGTGGAACTTCTCGGCGCCACGCCGGGACTGGCGCCACTGGAAGAACATGGCGCCCTCGGAGCCGCGCGCCACGTGCGTGAGGGAGTTGCGGGCCATCTGGCCGGGGGCCTTTGCGGGGTTGCGGGGCTGCCAGTTGACGCCCGAGGTGGAGTGCTCCAGCAGCAGCCAGGGGGCGCCGCCCGCGACGGAGCGGGTGAGGTCGGCGGCCATCGCCAGGTTGACGTTGGTGCGGCGGCCGTCGGTGATCAGGTAGTGGTCGTTGGTGACGATGTCGACCTCGCGGCCCCAGGCCCAGTAGTCGACGGAGTCGCACTGGCTCAGCGCCGTCATGAAGTTGGTGGTGACCGGGACGCCCGGGGAGAGACGGTGCAGGATGTCCCGCTCCATCACGAAGTTCTCGCGCATGGTGGCGTCGGCGAACCGCTTGTAGTCCAGCGCCTGGCTGGGGTTGACGGCCGCGGGGGTGAGCCGGGGCGGGTTGATCTGGTCGAAGTCCGTGTAGCGCTGGCCCCAGAAGGCCGTGCCCCAGGCCTCGTTGACCGCGTCGACCGTGCCGTACGTCGTCGTCAGCCAGCGGCGGAAGTGCGCGGCGCACGAATCGCAGTAGCAGGCCGAGACGGGGACGCCGTACTCGTTGTGCACGTGCCACATCGCCAGGGCCGGGTGGTCGCCGTAGCGCTCGGCGAGCTTGGTGGTGATGGCCGCGGCGGCCGCGCGGTAGTCCGCGTTGCTGTGGCAGATCGCCGCGCGGGAGCCGAACTCGTAGCGCACGCCCTCGCGGGTGACCGGCAGGGCGTCGGGGTGGGCCCGGTAGAACCAGACGGGCGGGACCACGGTGGGGGTGCCGAGGTCGACGCGGATGCCGTGCTCGTGCAGCAGGTCCAGGAGCCGGTCGAGCCAGCCGAAGTCGTGAGTGCCGGGTGAGGGCTCCAGCAGCGCCCAGGAGAAGATCCCGACGCTCACCATGGTGACGCCGGCCTCCCGCATCAGCCGGACGTCCTCCTGCCATGCGCTCTCCGGCCACTGCTCGGGGTTGTAGTCCCCACCGAAGGCGAGCCTGGTGAGGCCCCTGGGGGTGGTCTCCGGCATGGATGGTCTCCCGGTTGATCGATCAATTGGGAACGTGCACACACAAGGACGCGGTGCGGAGCCCAACATAACCGCACAGCAACAACCATTGACAAGTGTCCGGGATGTTTCTCTACTGTGAACGCTCACAGAAGCATGGCAGGTTCTCGCAACAGGCGAGAACCCCAGGTCAGGGGAGAGATCCATGCCGTACACGAAGCGCCGCCGCCTCGTGACATCCGCCGTCGCCCTCGCGCTCGGCGCCACCGCCCTCGCCGCCTGCGGCTCGGAATCCGGGGACGAGACCGAGTCGGGGCCGGTCTCGCTGACGTACTGGACCTGGACGCCCGGCATGGACAAGGTCGTGGACCTGTGGAACAAGGGGCCGGGCAAGAAGGACCAGATCACCGTCACGGTGAAGAAGCAGGCGTCCGGCGACACGCTCATCACCAAGATCCTCACCGCGCACAAGGCGGGCAAGGCGCCCGACCTGGTGCAGGCGGAGTACCAGGCCCTGCCCACGCTGGTCAGCAACGACGCCCTGGCGGACATATCGAAGAACGTGGGCGACGCCAAGGACAGGTTCGCCGACGGTGTCTGGCAGCAGACGACGCTGGGAACCGACGCCGTCTACGCGGTCCCGCAGGACATCGGGCCGATGATGTTCTACTACCGCGAGGACCTGTTCAAGGAGTACGGCCTGACGGTGCCGACGACCTGGGACGAGTTCGCGAAGACCGCGCGCAAGCTGAAGCAGGCCGCTCCCGACAAGGACCTCACCACCTTCTCGGCCAACGACTCCGGCCTCTTCGCGGGCCTCGCCCAGCAGGCGGGCGCCAAGTGGTGGACGACCTCCGGTGACCAGTGGAAGGTCGCCATCAACGACGCGGCGACGCAGAAGGTCGCGAAGTTCTGGGGCGGCCTGGTCAAGGAGGGCGCCATCGACAACCAGCCGATGTACACCCCGTCCTGGAACAAGGCGCTCAACACCGGCAAGCAGATCGCCTGGGTCAGCGCCGTGTGGGCACCGGGCACGCTGACCACGGCCGCCCCCGAGACCAAGGGCAAGTGGGCCATGGCCCCGCTCCCCCAGTGGTCCGCGAACGAGAACCGCACCGGCAGCTGGGGCGGCTCCTCCACCGCCGTCACCACGGATTCCAAGCACCAGGAGGCCGCCGCGAAGTTCGCCGCCTGGCTGAACACCGACGGCGACGCCCTGAACGCGCTGGCCAAGGAGAGCGGCATCTACCCGGCCGCCAAGAACGCCCAGACCAGCGGCGCCTTCCTCAAGCCGCCGGCCTACTTCTCCCACCAGGCCGACTTCTACACCAAGGCCGCCGACATCGCGGAGACGACGGCGCCGTCCGCCTGGGGCCCCAACGTGAACGTCGCCTACACCACCTTCAAGGACGCCTTCGGCGCCGCCGCGAAGAACAAGTCGGACTTCGGCGCCGCGCTGAACGAGATGCAGGCCGACACCATCGCCGACATGAAGAAGCAGGGCTTCGAGGTCGCTCAGTGAAAAGCACGGCACGCCGGCAGTCGTACGGGGTCAAGGGGGCCCCGTACGCCTTCCTTGTTCCGGCGACGATCCTGTTCGCGCTGTTCTTCGCACTGCCGATCGGCTACGCGATCTGGCTCAGCCTCCACAAGGTGAAGGTCTCCGGCCTCGGCCTGGGCTCCGGCGCCCGCAGGGAGGTCTGGGCCGGGCTGGAGAACTACACCGACGCCCTCACCGACAGCGAGCTGGTGAACGGCGCGCTGCGCGTGCTGGGCTACGGCTGCATCGTCGTCCCCGTGATGCTCGGTCTCGCGCTGCTGTTCGCGCTGATGCTGGACTCCGAGAAGGTGCGGCTGGCCCCCTTCACCCGGCTCGCGATCTTCCTGCCGTACGCCATCCCCGGGGTGGTGGCGGCGCTGCTGTGGGGCTTCCTCTACCTGCCGGACGTCAGCCCCTTCTACTTCGTGCTCGACAAGCTGGGGCTGCCGCAGCCCGACCTGCTGGACGGCGGGCCGCTGTACCTGGCCCTGTCGAACATCGCGGTCTGGGGCGGCACCGGCTTCAACATGATCGTCATCTATACCTCGCTCCAGTCGATCCCGGCGGAGGTGTACGAGGCGGCGAAGCTGGACGGCGCCACCCCGGCGCAGATCGCGCTGCGGATCAAGATCCCGATGGTGGCGCCCTCGCTGGTGCTGACCTTCTTCTTCTCGATCATCGCGACGCTCCAGGTGTTCAACGAGCCGACCACCCTCAAGCCGCTCACCAACTCCGTGTCCACGACGTGGAGTCCGCTGATGAACGTGCACCGGGACGCGTTCGGCGAGGGTGACGTCTACGGCGCCGCGGCGCAGGCCGTGATCATCGCGTCCGCCACGCTCCTGCTGTCCTTCGGCTTCCTGCGGGCCGCGAACCGTCGTCAGAAGCAGGAGGCAGCTCGATGAGTTCCCTTGCCGTCCCCCAGACCGAGCCGGTGGCGGGCAGCACGCCCGGTACCGTCCAGGGCCGCCCGCCGCTGCGTCGCCGGATCGCCCTGATCCCGACGGTCACACTGTTCCTGGGGGCGATCTACTGCCTGCTGCCGGTGGCCTGGGTGGTCATCGCGGCCACGAAGTCGGGCCGTGAGCTGTTCTCCACGTTCACGTTCCTGCCGGGCACCGGCTTCGCCGACAACTTCCGGGATCTGAGCGCCTACCGCGACGGCGTCTACTGGGAGTGGATGGGCAACTCCGCCCTCCACGCCGGGCTCGGCGCCCTGCTGTCGGCGTGCGTGTCCGCGTTCAGCGGCTACGCGCTGGCGATCTACCGGTTCCGGGGCCGCGAGACGATCTTCAACGTGCTGCTCGCGGGCGTGCTGATGCCGCCGGTGATCCTCGCCGTCCCGCAGTACCTGCTGCTGGCGAAGGCCGACCTCACGGACTCCTTCCTGTCCGTCCTGCTGCCTCAGATCCTCTCGCCGTACGGCGTCTACCTCGCGCGGATCTACGCCGCCGCCGCGGTGCCCGCCGACGTGGTCGAGGCCGGCCGGATGGACGGGGCGAGCGAGTGGCGGATCTTCACGCGGATCGCGCTGCCGATGATGATCCCCGGCATGGTGACGGTGTTCCTCTTCCAGTTCGTGGCGATCTGGAACAACTTCCTGCTGCCGTACATCATGCTCAGCGACGACGAGAAGTTCCCGATCACCCTCGGCCTGTTCACGTTGCTGGAGCAGGGCGCCAACACCCCGGCGCTGTACACCCTGGTGATCACGGGCGCGTTCCTGGCGGTGCTCCTGCTGGTCGCTCTCTTCCTGGTCATCCAGCGGTTCTGGAGTCTGGACCTGCTCTCCGGAGCCGTAAAGTCATGACCATGAACGCTTCGGGGGGCAGGCGCAGGCCGCCCACGATCCACGACGTGGCGCGCGAGGCGGGGGTCTCGCGCGGCACGGTCTCGCGCGTGCTCAACGGCGGCCACTACGTCAGCCCGGCCGCCCAGGAAGCGGTCAACGCGGCCATCCGCAGGACGGGTTACGTCGTCAACCGGCACGCCCGTTCCCTGATCACCGGGCGGTCCGACTCGATCGGCTTCCTGCTCACCGAACCGCAGGAGCGGTTCTTCGAGGACCCCAACTTCAACGTCCTGCTGCGCGGCTGCACCCAGGCGCTCGCCGCCCACGACATCCCGCTGCTGCTGATGCTGGCGGGCACCGAGGACGAACGGCGCCGCCTCACCCGGTACATCACCGCCGGGCATGTCGACGGCGTGCTGCTGGTCTCCAGCCACTCCGGTGACCCCGTCGCCGAGCAGCTGCGTGAGGCCGGTGTGCCGCTGGTGGCGTGCGGGAAGCCGATCGGGCTGGGCTCGAAGGTGAGTTACGTGGCCGCCGACGACCGCGACGGCGCCCGCGACATGGTGCGCCATCTGCTGTCGCTCGGGCGGCGCCGGGTGGGCATGGTGACAGGCCCGCTGGACACGCCCGGCGGTGTCGAGCGTCTCGCCGGCTACAAGGAGGTGCTCGCCGAGGCGGGCCTGGAGTTCGACGAGCGCCTCGTCGTCTCCGGCGACTACACCCGGGCCAGCGGCGAGGCGGGTGCCGAGCGGCTGCTGGCGCAGGCCCCGGACCTGGACGCGGTCTTCGTCGCCTCGGACCTCATGGCGCAGGGCGTGCTGGCGGCCCTCCAGCGGGCGGGGCGGCACGTGCCGCAGGACGTCGCGGTCGGCGGCTTCGACGACTCCCCGGCCGCCCTGGCCTCCAGTCCGGAGCTCACGACCATCCGGCAGCCGTGGGACCGCATCAGCTCCGAGATGGTACGGGTGCTGCTCGCGCAGATCGGGGGCGAGGATCCGGCGGCGGTGATCCTGCCGACGGAGCTGGTCAAACGGGAGTCGACGTAGGCTCCCCGGCGTCCGGCGAGGGGCCGCGCCGCGTGCACTGCATGCACGGTCATTGAACCCCGCGCCGGTGTTACCGTTCACATATGGCGTCGAGAACGGCTGGTGCGCGCCTCGAGGAAGGTCCGCGGCTCGAGGAACGGTGGCGGGACATCCTGTCGGCGCACGCGCGCACGATGTGCGAGATCGACCGTGTGCTGCATCCGCACGGCCTGGGCGCGTCCGACTTCGAGGTCCTGGACATCCTCGCCACGGCGGCGCCCGGGGAGGGCGAGCAGTGCCGGGTGCAGAACCTGGTCGGGCGGGTCCACCTCAGCCAGAGCGCGCTGTCCCGGCTCATCGCCCGGCTGGAGAAGGACGGGCTGGTGACGCGTTCGGTGTGCGTGGAGGACCGGCGCGGCGTGTGGGTGGCCCTGACCTCCAAGGGCCGTGACCTGCACACGGAGGTACTGCCGCTGCAGCGGGCCGCGCTGGCCCGGACACTGGGCGCGTAGACCGCCCGGCCCGGGCCCGGCCCGGTTACGTCCTACGGACGTGCCAGCAGGGTGCGTACTCCCTCCGAGGTGAGGGTCAGGCGGTGCTCCGAGCTGCCGTCTATGGTGAGCGACAGGTCGTCGGCCGGCCACTGGGCGGCCAGGGCGCCGAGCGGCACCAGGCGGTAGCGGGAGACGAACGGCAGCAGCCCGGCCATCTCCACCTCGGAGGTGAACACGGGCACCACCGGCTCGCCGCCCGGCTGCTCCAGCACCGGCAGCGCCACCGCCGAGGGGTTGGCGGCGTCGGCGTCGTTCGCGTCGTCGGGCACGGGGATGAGCACGTCGCTGTTGGCGAGCGCGTCCAGAGCCGCCGCGTCCTCAGTGTTCTCGGTGAGGACGTCCAGAGCCCGCTGGGCGGGCGTGGGCGTGGGGTCGTTTGCGGGTGTCTCCATGGCAGATTCCCTGGTAGCGGCGGTCGTGCGGCCCGCCCGGGGCAAGATCCGCCCCGGACGCGGTGCTGCTCGCGTACCCGATCGCGCCCGGGGCAATCCTGCTCGATCTCCGAGGTTCGGGGGATGTGTGGGACGAGGTTCAGGAGAACAGGTGCAGGACGGAGGGTCATCACTGCGGACACGTCAAGACGGCAGCGTCCGCTCGCCGAGCGACGCCCGTTGCCAGTTGGGAGCGCGGTCCTTGTCGACCAGGGCCGCACGGACGCCCTCCAGGAAGTCCGGCGTGCGGATGGTCGTGCGCGTGAGGGCGAGTTCGGCGCTGAGGCACTCGCGCAAGGTGCGCTGCCTGCCCCGGGCCAGCAGGGCGTGGGTGATCTCCAGGCTCTGCGGCGAGGCCGACTCCAGGGCGACCAGGGCGGCTGCCGCCCAGGGGGTGTCGAGGTGGCGCAGGCGTTTCTCGATCTCGCCGACGGTAGCCGCGCCGAACGCCCGGTCCAGGTCCCCGCGCACCTCCGCCAGCCTGCTCTCCGCCACCGGGGAGCGGCCGGCCAGGCGGTTGAGGACGACGTCCACCGGGTCGCCGGCGTTGTCGGCCAGGGCGTCGGCGACCGCGTCGAGCCCGCCCCTGGGGACGAAGTGCGTGGCCAGCCCCGTGTACAGGGCGTCGGCCGCGTCGAGCCGGTGCCCGGTCAGCCCCAGGTACATGCCGATCGCGCCGGGCAGCCTCGGCAGAAAGTAGCTGGCACCGACGTCCGGGAAGAACCCGATCCCGGTCTCGGGCATCGCCAGCACCGCCCCCTCGGTGACGACGCGGAAGCCGCCGTGGACGGACAGACCGAGACCGCCGCCCATGCACACGCCGTCGATGAGCGACACGACCGGCACGGGATATTCGGCGATCCGGGCGTTGAGCCGGTATTCGGAGGCGAAGAACCGCTCACTGGCCTCGGCGTCCCCGGCGAGGCTGTGCTCGCGGATCGTGCGGATGTCTCCACCGGCACAGAACGCCTTCGTGCTGGTACTCGCGAGCACCACAGCGGACAGCGGAGTGTGCTCCCACTCGGCGAGCGCTCGGTCGATGGCGGCCACCATGTCCGTCGTCAGGGCGTTGAGCGCCTCGGGCCGGTTCAGCAGGATGCGGCCGACGCCGCGGTGGACGTCGGCGAGAACCTCGACGGCAGCGGTATCAGTCATCGGTCGTCATCTCTCGTCCTTGTGGATGCCGTGGGCTCTGAGGGGGGACTTCAAGATCCTGACACAGGGCTCGGAGGCGAACCGCACCTGACGGATCATGCCGGCCGACATACGGTACTTGTGTCGACACCGTTCCGCACACAGCCCCACCACCGTCCCCCGATGCCACGAAGGAGTGCGCGATGGGAGCGTACGAGGATGTCTTCCGCGCCAGTACCGAGGACCCGGAGAGCTTCTGGCTGAAGGCGGCGGAGGGCATCGACTGGGATGTCACTCCGCGACGCGCCCTGGACTCCTCCGGCGCACCGTTCTACCGCTGGTTTCCCGACGGGCGGCTCAACGTCTGTTTCAACGCGCTCGACCGGCACGTGGAGGCAGGCCGGGGCGATCAGCCGGCGCTCGTCCACGACTCCCCCGTGACCGGCACCCGCCGCACGTACACCTACGCGCAGCTGAGGGACGAGGTGGCGGCCTTCGCCGGAGTGCTCGCGCAGCTGGGTGTGGGGCACGGCGATCGCGTGGTGATCTACATGCCGATGGTCCCCGAGGCCGCCATCGCGATGCTCGCCTGTGCGCGCATCGGCGCGGTCCACTCGGTGGTCTTCGGCGGGTTCGCCCCGCACGAACTCGCCCTCCGCATCGACGACGCCGCCCCCAAGGTGGTCGTCTCCGCCTCCTGCGGCATCGAGGGCAAACGGGTCATCGCCTACAAGCCCCTGCTCGATCAGGCGATCGAACTCGCCGGCCACAAGCCGGAGAAGAGGGTGATCCTGCAACGCCCGCAGGAGCCGGCCGCGCTGGGACCGGATGATCTCGACTGGGCCGACCTGGTCGCCGCCGCGCCGTCGGCCGACTGCCTTCCCGTCGCCGCCACGGATCCCCTGTACATCCTCTACACGTCCGGAACGACCGGAAAGCCCAAGGGAGTCGTGCGGGACTGCGGCGGCTACGCGGTCGCCCTGCACTGGTCGATGGGCGCCGTCTACGACGTGGGCCCGGGCGAGACGATGTTCACCGGTTCCGACGTCGGCTGGGTCGTCGGGCACTCGTACATCGTCTACGGACCCTTGCTGGCGGGCGCCACGACGGTCCTCTACGAAGGCAAGCCGGTCGGCACGCCGGACGCGGGCCAGTTCTGGCGCGTCGCCGCCGAGTACCGGGTCAAGACCATGTTCACGGCGCCCACCGCCTTCCGGGCGATCAGGAAGGAAGACCCGAAGGGTGCACTCACCGCGGGCCATGACCTCTCCCACCTGCGCTATCTCTTCCTGGCCGGCGAGCGCCTCGACCCCGGGACGTATCACTGGGCGAGCGACCTGCTGGGCGTGCCGGTGATCGACCACTGGTGGCAGACCGAGACCGGCTGGCCCATCGTCGCCAACCCGGTCGGCATCGAAGCCGCTCCCGTCAAACCCGGTTCCCCCACCCGCCCGTTGCCGGGCTGGGACGTCCGTGTCCTCAACCCCTCGGGCGAGCCGGTGCCGGCGGGCGTCGACGGCGCGATCGTCGTGAAGCTCCCCCTGCCGCCCGGCGCGCTTCCCACCCTCTGGAACGACGACGAACGCTACGTCGCCTCCTACCTCTCCGCCTTCGACGGGTACTACCTCACCGGCGACAGCGGACACATCGACGACGACGGCTACGTCTTCGTCATGGGCCGTACCGACGACGTCATCAACGTCGCCGGACACCGGCTGTCCACCGGCAGCATGGAAGAGGCCCTGGCCGCCCATCCCGATGTCGCCGAATGCGCCGTCATCGGCGTCGCCGACGAACTCAAGGGACAGATCCCGCGCGGCTTCGTCGTCCTGAAAGCCGGCAGCAACCGCGAACCGCGTGAGGTCGAGGCCGAACTCGTCCAGCTCGTGCGCGACCGCATCGGCGCCGTCGCCTCCCTCAAGGACGTCGCGGTCGTGGCCGCCCTGCCCAAGACCCGCTCGGGCAAGATCCTGCGCAAGACCATGCGCGGCATCGCCGACGGCCACGACGAACCCATCCCGTCCACGGTGGACGACCCAGGCGTCATCGAAACCCTGCGCCCGGTACTCCGCCGCGCCGATCACACACCGTGAACGGCTGACAGCGCCCTGGCCGACAGGCATCGGCATGGAGTTCCTCGAGAGTCTCGCCCTCACGCGACATCGGCAGGACCATGCGGGCGAGCAGGACCATGCGGGCGAGCAGGACCCGCCCCGATGCGGATGGTGGGCGGGCCCTGCTCGTGCGGACCATTGTCGGGACCGGATGCCGGTGGGGCCACGAGTGTGATCCGCCGGTGTGCGCGCGGCGCGCACACCCCGTGCGCGCCGCGTGCCTCCGCGCACCCGGCACTGCCTCCTGGCGCTGCGGGGCGCCGCCGGGCGCTGCCCCGTGTGTGACCCCGGGTTATGCCCGTCGGCCTGCGGCGACGATACTGGCAGGCGCACCTGCCCCCGTTCACAGTTGGACCCATGCCGACCTCCCCCACCGCCCGTCCCATGACTCCGGCCACGGTGTGGCTGGCTCGCGGCCGCCATGCCGAAGGCGCCGCGGAAGACGCGCTCCGGCGTTCGCTGGAGCAGCGCAAGCGAAGTCGGGCCATCGACGACTTTCTCGAGTTGCCCGAGGCCGGAACCGAAGCCGGAATCGAAGCCGGGACCGGTGCCGGGACCGAGGCCGCCCCGGCGGAGCGGGTCTTCGAGGCCCGCTGGCGGGTGGAGGAGACGGTGACCGTGCGGGCCCGGATCGGCGTGACGCCCGGGCCGGACGGCGGGCAGGAGTGGATTCTGGTCGCGGAGGCCGAGCGGCAGTGGAACAACGACTGGCCGTCGCCGGCCGCGCTGTTCTGGCCGGAGGAGCCGGACGTCGCCTGGGACCGGGACGGCGCCGTGGAGCTGTCCCTGCGGGAGATCAATCCGCTCCCCCAGGACGACAAGGACACGCGGCGCCTGTTCAGGAACGCGGTGCCCGGCGGGTGGCACATCCATGTGGTCGTCCACGAGGCGATGTCCACGGACGAGCGAGGCCGGTTGCCGGTGGCACGTTGGCTGCCGGCGGGGCTGCGGCACCGGGTGGTGGAGCACCGGGCCACGCCGCAGCAGCTGCGGGGGGTCAACTGGGCCCTGCGGGATTCGGGTGTGCAGGTGCCGCGCGGCGGTGC
Organism: Streptomyces afghaniensis; assembly: GCF_044327915.1. NCBI lineage: Bacteria > Bacillati > Actinomycetota > Actinomycetes > Kitasatosporales > Streptomycetaceae > Streptomyces > Streptomyces afghaniensis. Next base: position 103,572 of record NZ_JBIRGJ010000011.1, on the reverse strand, counting down.
CGTGGTGCTGCCCGGCACCCCGGCGCCGGACGGCTACGACGCCGAGGACTTCTCCGTCCGCGCGGTCTTCCTCGACGGCTCGGAGCCGGCCGATCTCGTCGACGCGGTGACGCGGTACGCCGCGCTGCCGAGGCCGCTGCCCGAAGGAGCCGAGGACGCCCTCACCGCGTTGCGGGAGGACTGGCACCTGCTGACCCTGGAGGAGGAGCTGGAGCGCCAGCGCGGTCTGGTGGCCATGTACGCGGAGGCGCTGGAGGCCATGACGAAGTCCCGTGACCTGTACCGGGAGGCGGCCGAACGCGCCCATGAGGCCCTGGCCGCCTACCAGGAGTCCGCCGAGGCCGCTCCCGTGCGGCCGCAGTCCTCCGACGCCCCCACGGCGTCGCCGCTGCAACAGCTCACCCGCACGTTCGAACGCCTGAAGAGCAGGTCCCAGCGTCCGGTGGCCCCCTCCAGGGACGAGGGCTAGAAGGTCGATGAAGATCTTCTAGGAGCCGTCCTCACGGGGCGCACGTGTCAGTCGTGGTCTGGTGGATACGCGGTCCGTACGGCAGTACGGCCCGTCCGGGAAGGTCCTCCACACCATGGGCAACGACCAGCACCACTCGGAGACGACGCTCCGCGTCAACGGCAAACCCCACACCCTCACCGTCGACCACCGGCGGGTCCTGCTGGACCTCCTGCGGGAGGATCTGGACCTCACGGGCGCCAAGAAGGGCTGCGACCACGGCCAGTGCGGCGCCTGCACGGTCCTGGTGGACGGGCGGCGCGTCAACAGCTGTCTGCTGTTCGCGGTCGCCCTGGACGGCTGTGAGATCACCACGATCGAGGGGCTGTCCGGCGACGGCGAGGAACCCCACCCCCTGCAACAGGCCTTCCTGGAGCGCGACGCCTTCCAGTGCGGCTACTGCACCCCGGGCCAGATCTGCTCCGCGGTCGGCATGCTCGCCGAGGCGGCGGCCGGCCATCCCTCGCACGTCACCGACGCGGCGACGCCCTCGGGCCGGCCGGTACCACTGGACCGGGAGGAGATCCGGGAGCGGCTGAGCGGCAACCTGTGCCGGTGCGGTGCGTATCCGCGGATCGCCGAGGCCGTGGAGGACGTGATCCCGTGAAGGAGTTCGCCTACGTCCGCGCCGGGAGCGTCGAGGAGGCGACCTCCGCGTACGCCTCCCACGCCGGCGCCCGTTATCTCGGCGGCGGCACCAACCTCGTCGATCTGATGAAGCTCGGTGTCGAGCGGCCCGCCGCCCTCGTCGACGTCACCCGTCTGCCGCTGGACGCGGTGGAGGAGCTGCCGGACGGAGCCCTGCGGGTCGGGGCGATGGTCCGCAACAGCGACCTCGCGGCCCACCCCCTCGTGCGTGACCGGTACCCGGCCCTGTCGCAGGCGGTGCTCGCGGGGGCGTCGGGGCAGCTGCGCAACGCGGCGACGACCGGCGGCAATCTGCTCCAGCGCACCCGGTGCCCGTACTTCCAGGACCTCTCGAAGCCGTGCAACAAGCGCGAGCCGGGCAGCGGCTGCGGCGCGCGGGACGGCGTCCACCGTGATCACGCGGTGCTGGGGCACTCCGAGCACTGCATCGCCACCCATCCGTCGGACATGGCGGTGGCGCTGGCCGCTCTCGACGCGCGTGTCGAGCTGTACGGCCCCGAGGGCGCCCGGAGTGTCGCGGCGGCGGACTTCCACCGGCTGCCGGGGGACCGTCCGGAGCAGGACACCGAGATCCGGCCCGGCGAGCTCGTCACGGGCGTGGTGCTGCCGGCCTCGACGGCCGGGCTGCCGTCGGCGTACCGCAAGGCCCGCGACCGGGCTTCGTACGCCTTCGCGCTCGCGTCCGTCGCGGCCGTGCTGCGGGTGTCGGACGGTGTGGTCGGCGGCGTGGGGCTCGCGTTCGGGGCGCTGGCGCACCGGCCGTGGCGGGCACGGCGGGCGGAGGAGGCGCTGCTGGGTGCGGCTCCGACCGCCGCCGCGTTCGAGCACGCCGTAGACCTGGAACTGTCCGCGGCGCGGCCGCTGCGGGACAACGCCTACAAGGTGCCGCTGGCCCGGGGGATCGCCCTGGACGTGCTGTCCCGGCTCGCCGGCGCGGCGCTGACGAGGAGGACTTCATGACCGGCAGTGTGGGAGCCCCTGCCGAGCGCCGGGAGGGCCGGGAGAAGGTCAGCGGCAGCGCCCGCTACGCCGCCGAGTACCACTACCCCGGCCGGGCCCAGGCCTGGCCCGTGCCGGCGGCCGTCGCCCGGGGCCGGGTGACCGGCGTCGACACGGCGGCCGCGCTGGCGGTGCCCGGCGTGCTCGCCGTCCTCACCCACGAGAACGCCCCGCGGCTCGCCGAGCCGGACGATCCCACGCTCGCCGTGCTCCAGGACCCCCGGATTCCGCACCGCGGCTGGTTCGTGGCCCTGGTGGTGGCCGAGACCCTGGAGGCGGCGCGGGCCGGTGCCGCCGCGGTCCGTGTCGACTACGCCGCCGAAGAGCACGACGTGGCCCTCACCGCCTCGCACCCGGGGGTGTACGTACCCGAGGAGGCCAACGGCGGGTATCCGGCCGTCCGCGAACAGGGCGACCCGGACGGGACGTTCGGTTCCTCGGCCGCCCGCGTCGATGTCGCCTACCGGGTGCCGCCGTTGCACAACCACCCGATGGAGCCGCACGCCAGCACCGCCCGCTGGGACGACGGCCGGCTCACCGTGCACACCTCCAGCCAGGGCTCCGGTGCCGTACAGGGCGTCCTCGCCGGGCTGTTCGGCGTTCCTGAGGAGCGGATCGTCGTCACGGCCGAGCACGTCGGCGGCGGCTTCGGATCCAAGGGCACGCCACGGCCCGACGTGGTGCTCGCCGCGATGGCGGCGCGGCAGACCGGGCGGGCGGTCACCGTGACGCTGCCCCGCCGGTACCTGCCCGCCGTCGTCGGGCATCGTGCGCCCACCCTGCACCGGCTGCGGCTCGGCGCCGACGCGGACGGACGCCTCACCTCCCTCGTGCACGAGGTCACCACGCATACCTCCCGGATCAAGGAGTTCGTGGAGCAGGCGGCAGTGCCGGCGCGGGTGATGTACGCGGCGCCCCACAGTCGTACGGAGCACCGGGTCGTGGCGCTGGACGTGCCCTCGCCGTCGTGGATGCGGGCGCCGGGCGAGGCGCCGGGCATGTACGCGCTGGAGTCCGCCATGGACGAGCTCGCCGCCGAGCTGGGCATGGACCCGGTCGAGCTGCGCGTCCGCAACGAGCCGGACGTGGAACCCGACAGCGGCAGGCCGTTCAGCAGCAGGCACCTGGTGGAATGTCTGCGCGAGGGCGCCCGCCGCTTCGGGTGGGCCGGGCGCGATCCCCGCCCGGGCTCCCGCCGGGAAGGGCCCCTGCTGCTGGGGACGGGTGTGGCGGCGGCGACGTATCCCGTCATGGTGTGGCCCGCCACGTCATCGGCCCGCGCGCTGCCCGACGGGACGTTCCTGGTGCGGGTCAACGCCACGGACATCGGTACGGGGGCCCGGACCGTGCTCGCGCAGGTCGGCGCCGACGCCCTCGGCGCGCCGCTGGAGCGGGTGCGGATCGAGGTCGGCAGCACCGAACTCCCGTCGGCGCCACTGGCCGGCGGCTCGTCCGGCACCGCCTCCTGGGGCTGGGCCGTCCACGAGGCCTGCACCCGGCTGGCGCGGCGGCTCGCCGAACACGCCGGGCCGCTGCCCGAGCAGGGCCTCGACGCCCGCGCCGACACCCGGGGCGCGGCGGACGCCGAGAGCGACTGGGCGCGGCACGCCTTCGGGGCGCACTTCGCCGAGGTCGCCGTGGACTCGGTCACCGGCGAGGTACGGGTCGGCCGGCTGCTCGGGGTGTACGCCGCTGGGCGCATCCTCAACGCCCGTACGGCACGCTCCCAGTTCGTCGGCGGCATGACGATGGGCCTGGGCATGGCGCTGACCGAGGGCAGCACGATGGACGCCGCGTTCGGTGACTTCACGGAGTCGGATCTGGCGTCGTACCACGTGCCGGTGCACGCCGACGTCGACGAGATCGAGGCGCACTGGCTGGACGAGGACGATCCCCGTCTCAACCCCATGGGCAGCAAGGGGATCGGGGAGATCGGCATCGTCGGGACGGCCGCAGCGATCGGCAACGCGGTCCACCACGCCACCGGCGTCCGCTTCCGCGAACTCCCGCTGACGCCCGACCGGGTGCTGGCCGGGCTGCTCGACCACCGGGCGGCGAACGACGCCCGGACCGGCTCCGCAGTAGGCGGATCCGGTCCGGTGCGGGGCCTGTAGGCGTCACTCCGCCATCTGGCGTACCTCGGGCGCCGGTGCGGGCGCCCACTGTCTGGCCGCGAGAGGCGCCACCATACGGAAGACCAGCGCGACGAGGGCCAGCAGTGCCGCGCACACGGCGGCCGTGGCGGCGAGCCATGACGGGGCGAGTGCGAGGTCCGCGGCCCGGGACAGGGACCCCGACGGGAAGGAGCTCCTGTACGCCTGGGCCGCGGCCAGGACCGTGGGCACCACCACCGCCCCGGCCAGCACCACCGCGACGGGGCGCAGCGCCAGCAGCAGGGCCAGAACCGTGCACAGCACCGACAGTCCGAGGGCCAACGCGTGCAGGTGCAGGGACGCTCCGCCGCGTTGCAGCGGGAAGTGGGCCACCGCGCACAGGACCAGCGCCAGGGCCGCGAGCCAGCCCGACCACGACACGGACCTGGCCAGCCGGTCCGTGGCACGGGCCCGGTCCGCAGGCGGGTCGTCGCGCGTCCGGCGGGTCTCACCGTCCGGAGCCGGGCGTGCCGCACGGCGCTTGCCCGGCCGGCCGGGCTTCTCGGGGTGCCCGGTCGCCTCGTCCGGACGTGACGTCCCGGCCGGCAGGCGCCCGTTGCGGTCCAGACGTTCCAGGCCCAGGCGGTCGATCAGCTCGACCAGCTCCCCGACGGACCGGCGGGTGGCGGCTGCTCGGAGTGCCTCCTCGCGGACGTGGGGCATCTGCGGCTCCTTGTGCAGGAGGGTCACCAGCCGGGTCACCTCCTCCACCGGGCGGTGGGCGGCCGCGGCCCGGATCGCCTCGTCCGCGCTGTCGGCGGCGCGCGGGGGCTTCGTCAGCAGAGCGATCAGCCGGGAGACGTCCTCGACGGGACGGGCCACTCCGGCCGTGCGCAGCGCGTCGACCCTCGCCTCCGCGTGGTCGGGCGACTCCTCCAGCGAGGTGATGAGGGCGACGACCTCCTCCAGGGGCCGGTCCGCCACGGCGGCGTGCACCAGGTCGCTGACGGCGTCGCCGTACGGCACCGCGGGGCCCTGCGCGGTGCCGGGCCGGAGCTCCACCGGGTTGTCGTCGAGGGAGCGGATGACGAACGGCCGCGCGCTCGGCTGGTCCGTCTCGTCCTGGCCGGGCGCGGCGGGCTGAGCGGGGTCGCCCGGCTCGGGCTCGGGAGGCCGCGCGGCCTCGTCCGGGCCGGAGGCGGCGGGCCGGGCGGGCTCGGCCGGTGCCTGGTCCGTACGGTCCGGGGCGGGAGCAACAGGCCGTGCCTCAGCGGGATCCAGCCATTCCTGTGCGGGCGGGGCCGGGCGCGACTCCGCGGGGTCCGTCCAGTCCTGGGCCGGCGCCGCGGACCGCTCGACCGCCGGGTTCGATCCGGAGGGAGCGGACAGCGTGCTCTCATCGACCGGGGCGGGGGTGGCAAACCAGCCGGTCGCCGTGCGCGAGCCGGGGGCGGCGGGCATGGTCGCCGGGTCCGCCTGGTCCGAGCCAGGGGCGGCAGCCTGCGCCGGACCCTGCGCGGTCTCGTGCACCCGTTCCGACCGGTCCAAGCCGGTCGCGGCGGGCCCGGCGGAGCTCATGTCCGCCCCGGCCGAGACCGGCGTGGCGGGCTGGTCCGGGCCCGGGGCGGCGGGCTGGGCGCCCGCATCGGCCGCCGGGTGAGCGCCGAGGGCACCGGGCTCGTCGCCCCGCCGGTCGGAAGCGCCGTAGGTCTCGCGCGAACCGGCGGCGGGCTGCGTGCTCGTCTGCTCCACCTGGTGCGTGCCGGTGGCGGCGGTCGTCTCGGCGGACGGCTGGGCGGACCCGTTCGGCTCGTCGGTTATGGCAGATTCGTTCGAGCGGGGTGATGAAGAGCAGGTGGTCATACTCGCCTCCATGGGGAAGAGTGCGGCCGCTCCTGCGCCCCCCGTCGTCTGACGAGCGACGTTACGCTGACCATTACTAGGCGCCCCCGTCACACCGTGCCACTCGGGTGAGCCACCGGGATGACCGCCCGCACCGCGGCGGCACGGAAAATCCGCCGACGCGCCGATATGTCGGGCCTCGGCCGCAATACAGCCGCCGGAAACGGGAATCCAGGAAGGGACACCCCGTGTCGCGGCACGCCATGAGGAGGGCAGCCCGTGGATACGACCACAACGGTGATCACGATGGCCGCGGTTCTCGCGGCCATCGTCCTCGCCTTCGCCGTCGGCATCCTCGTGCGACTGGTCAGGACCCGGCGCGAGCTGCGTCGCGCGGGACTGCCCACGGGCCCGCGCTGGGTCTTCTGGGGCGCGGTTCTCTATTTCGTGCTGCCCGCCGACGTGCTGCCCGATCCGGTGTACCTGGACGACATCGGGGTCCTGCTGCTCGCTCTGCGCACCGTGCGCGGCTCCCTCGGCGAGCGGGAGCGCGGTACGGCACACCGGCCGGACCGCCAACCGGCCCGATGACTACGGAAAGTAAGGAAACCAACCACCCGTTCGATTCGTATAAGTCTCTGGGAGCCGAAACGAGTCGGCGGACCGGGTGGCCGTGCCCCTGGATCCGGCTCGATCGGCGCAGCACCGACGAGGGAGAGACGATGCAACCGTTCGCGCTCAACTACGCGCGCCCGGCAGTGGAGTTGGAAGCTGCCATTCCGTACGTGTACGACGCCGGACTCCAGTTGAACGTGCTCCACGACGGCCGGGTGGCCGCCTGCGACTTCGCCCTGTTGAGGGAGGTCGGCACCACGACGTCCACCGCCGGCTCCAAGACGCACTTCGACGACTGACCGCGGGCCGCCGAAGATGACGGTACTGATCCTCACCTGCGAGGAGGACGTGACCGCGGACATGGTGGTCGTGCACCTGAACGCGGCCGGGATTCCGGTGGTCCGTGTCGACCCCGCCGATCTGACCGGCGGTGTTGCGCTGTCCGGGGAGTACGTCCACGGCCGTTTCCGCGGCCACCTGTCCGCCGGGGGGCGACTGGTGAGCATCGGCGGGCTGCGGTCGGTCTGGGTGCGCAGGCCGGGCACCCCGGCGGGGCGGGCGGCGCAGCCGTCCGCGTGGCTGACCGAGGAGGCCGCCCAGGCGCTCTACGGCATGCTGCGGGGCTCGGACGCGCGCTGGATGAACCACCCCGACGCGGCCCGCCGGGCCCGGCACAAGCCCTGGCAGCTGCGGCTGGCCCAGCGGTGCGGCCTGCCCGTGCCGGCGACGCTGATCACGACCTTCCCGCGCGCCGCCCGCGAGTTCTCGGAGCGCTACCCGGACCTGGTGGTCAAACCGGTGTCGGGCGCGCATCCGCAGGACCCGCCCCGGGCCGTGCCGACCAGCCGGGTCGCGCCGGACACGGACTTCTCCGCCGTCGCCTTCGGGCCGACGCTGTTCCAGCGGCGGATCTCCAAGCGCGCCGACATCCGTCTCACCGTGGTGGGTGACCGGATGCTGGCGGCCCGCAAGGCGGCCGCCGCGGACGCGGACCCCGACGAGGTGGACGTGCGGTTCGCCGCGCCCGGCGCGCCGTGGCGGCCCACCGATGTGCCGTCGCGCATCGCGCCGGGCGTCCGGGCCTATCTGCGGGAGGCGGAACTGGCGTACGGGGCCTTCGACTTCGTCGAGGACGCCGACGGGACCTGGTGGTTCCTGGAGTGCAATCAGTCGGGGCAGTTCGGGTTCGTCGAGGTGGAGACGGGCCAGCCGATCGCCCGCACCATCGCCGAGTGGCTGGCCCGCCCCGTCCCCGCGGAGCCGTCGCACGTCAACGGCGCGGACCGGACGGCCTGTTGAGTACCGGGACCGGCCGTCCACCGGTCCTGGTTCACTGCTGCCGCGGCCCGGGCAGCATGGCCGTACGCTGCCATCCGGTGCCCTGGGAGTGCGGGCGGTCGTAGCCGGGGGACTGTGCGGGCCGCATGACCAGCTCCAGTTCCCTGCTCACGCGTTCGGCCTCGCGGCGAACCTGTGTGGGCACATCGCCGCACTCCGCGATGAGTCGGTCGTAGATGGGGGAATCCTGGAACACCCGTCAACGCGCCTTTCTGCTCGTCGGCCCCGTGCGGGGGCGAGAGAGCCGAGTGTAGGCGGACCGGTGACCCGGAGTGTGAATTACCGGGGTGGACTTGACGCAGGCCGGACATCCGTGACATGCGGGCGGCCGGGGCTCAGGCTCCTGTCGTGGAGCCCGGCCGGACGATCATCAGGACGGTGACCGTCGCCCACAGGAGGTTGAAGATGCCGGTGAACATGGCGAGTTGCACCGTGTTCCGGTGCTCGACGGCCTGTTCGCCCTTCAGTTGGCCAAGGAGCTCTTCCTGGCGCGGCAGGACGAAGGCGACCAGGATGCCCGCGGCGGCGGCGGTCAGCGCGATGGACGTGACGAGCCATCCACTGCCCAGGACGCCCATCGCGGCACCGGTGGCGAACCCGAAGAGCGGGACGGTCAGTCCGATGCCGGCGTAGACGCGGCAGATGCGGTGCAGCAGCGCGACCGTGCTCACCGCGGACGCGTCGGGGGCATGGCCGCCCGCGGGGACGGCGCGGCGCGCCGCGGGCGGGAACATGCTGGCCGCGACGGTCACGGGACCGATGGCGACGATGGCTGCGAGCACGTGCAGGGACAGCAGGATCTTGGTCACCGGGACTCTTTCCAGGATGCGATCGACGGTGGCGGGCCCACGTTAGGGAGCCCGGACGTGATCGCCCATGGGCTGGAACGACAGCTTCCAACGGATTCCCGCCAACTTGTCTGACCTGCTCTCTTGTACCGCGGGCCGATGCTTCGCCCGGTTCGTGCGCCTGGCGGGAATGCGCCTAGGGTGGCGGTCATGCACTCCGTGGCGATCCTGGTTCTCGACCGAGTGGTGCCGTTCGACATGGCGGCGCCCCAGCAGACGTTCGCCTGGACCCATATGCCGGACGGGCGGCCGGCCTACCGGGTCCGGTTGTGTGCCGAGACGCCGGAGGTGCGCGCGGACGGCGGTTTCACCCTGCGCATCGACCGGGGCCTCGACGCGCTGGCGGAGGCCGACACGATCATCGTGCCGGGCTGTTCCCCCGAGGCGCCGCCGCCGTCGGCCCGAGTGCTGGCGGCGCTGCGGCAGGCCGCCGAGGCCGGTACCCGGATCGCGTCCGTGTGCGTGGGGGCCTTCGTGCTGGCGGAGGCCGGGCTGCTGGACGGGCTGCGCGCCACCACGCACTGGGTGGCAGCGGATGACCTGGCCCGCCGGTTCCCGCGCGTCGAGGTGCAACCGGACGTGCTGTACGTCGACAACGGACAGATCCTCACCTCGGCCGGTGCGGCGGCCGCGCTGGACCTGTGTCTGCACATGATCCGGCGGGATCTGGGGTCGGCCGTCGCGGCGAACATCGCCCGGATGTCGGTCATGCCGCTGGAACGGGAGGGCGGGCAGGCCCAGTTCATCGTGCACGAGCACCCGCCGGTGCCGCGGGGGTCGGCGCTGGAGCCGCTGCTGGAGTGGATCGAGGACAACCTCGCGCACGAGGTGACGCTGAGCGCGCTGGCGGAGCGTGCCGGGATGAGCGAGCGGACGTTCAGCCGCCGTTTCCGGGAGCAGACCGGCACGACGCCGTTGCAGTGGCTGCTGCGGGCGCGGGTGCGGCGCGCCCAGTACCTGCTGGAGAACACCGACCACTCCGTGGAACGGATCGCGCGGCAGGCGGGGTTCGGCTCGCCGACGGCGTTCCGGGAGCGGTTCCGCAAGGTGGTGGGAACGACGCCGTACGCCTATCGCACGGCGTTCCACGGGAAGACGAACGCCCCGGCGGCCCGTTCGCAGGCCGCCGGGGCGGTACCCGGTCAGGCCGGGCTTCACGTGATGTGACGAGGTTTCAGCCGACCAGTGTCAGCCCGTTCTCCCCGTCCGCGTCAGCTTTCTCGGACCGCTCCTTGGTGAGCAGCAGGGTGTCGGCCTTGGCGATGGCGTCGGTGATGTCGGACGTTCCCATCATCACGCACAGCGTGTAGCTGACGTCCTCAAGCTCGCGTGCCGCCGTCGGCACGTGCCTCTCCGCCTGAGCGATCCTCAGCGACGCATACCGCGTCAGCAACTCCCTGACGGCCTTCCGGTCCGGTACGAGCACGTAGCGCCCCTCTCTCTGTTTTCGCTGCGTATGCCCGAACCACGCGGAAACATTCACACCTTTTTCTCACCAGGGGTGGATTTGACGAGAAACTGATCGTCTCTGACTGCCCGTCAAGGGAGTTGGGCCCGTGGTCTGCTCAGGCCGCGTCCAGCTCCGCCAGCTCCTGCGGCGTCAGGGTGAGGTCGGTCGCGGCGAGCGAGTCACGGATGGTCTCGGGGCGGCTGGCGCCCGGGATCGGGACGACCACGGGCGACTTGGCGAGCATCCACGCCAGGCACACCCGCTGCGGGCTCACGCCGCGCGCCTCGGCGACACGGGCGAACGCCGCGTGCCCCGAGCCGAGTTCGCCGGCCTTCGAGATTCCGCCGAGAGGGCTCCAGGGCAGGAAGGCGATGCCGAGTTCGTCGCACAGGTCCAGCTCCGGCTCGCTGGAGCGGAAGGCCGGGGAGAACTGGTTCTGCACGGAGACCAGACGGCCGCCGAGGATCTCCTGGGCCTGCCGGATCTGCTCCGGGTTCGCGTTGGAGATGCCGGCCATGCGGATCTTGCCCTCGTCGAGCAGGTCCCGGATCGCGCCGACGGACTCGGCATAGGGGACGCGCGGGTCGGGGCGGTGGAACTGGTAGAGCCCGATGGCCTCGACGCCCAGCCGGCGCAGGGACGCCTCGCAGGCCTCCTTGAGGTGGCGGGGGCTGCCGTCCAGCGTCCAGCTGCCGTCACCGGGGCGCAGGTGGCCGCCCTTGGTGGCGACCAGGACGTCGCCGCCGCGACCGTGGGAGGCGAGGGCCTTGGCTATCAGGGTCTCGTTGTGACCGACCTCGTCGGCGCCGCGGTGGTAGGCGTCCGCGGTGTCGATCAGGGTCACTCCGGCGTCGAGCGCGGCGTGGACGGTGGCGAGGGAGCGTTCCTCGTCGGGTCGTCCCTCGATGGACATGGGCATCGCGCCCAGGCCGATCGCGCTGACGTCGACATCACCGATGCGGCGGGTGTGCATGTGCTCGTGACCTCTTCCGGCTGTCGCTGAGGCTGTTCGTGCGATGGTCCACTCCAGCCTGGACGCCGGTTGGCCAGAGGTCCAATAGGAGAACGAGAACGCATTCAGCACTCGTGCAGCTGAATCCCGCCGCGGCCGGGCGGGCGGTCCCTCCGCCGGGCAGACCGGCGGTCGCTTGTCACGCGGGGATGAAAGCCCGCGCCGATGGACTCACGTCCCCCACACAGAACGGCGATCCGCCCGGCACTCCCCCACCTCACTGCCATATTCGAGAACCGCTTCGGAGGTGGTTGTGAGCACAGAGGTGACAGCATCCGGTCCGGGGGAAACGGCGGCACACGTGCCCGGGAGCACAGCGGAGCGCGTCGCCGGCCTGGAACGCCGCCGCGAGCAGGCGGTGGCCCCGGGCGGGCCGCGCAGACGCGGGGAGTTCTCGGCCCGGGAGCGGATCGAACGGCTCGTGGACAAGGACTCCTTCACGGAGACCGGCCTGTTCGTCCGTGCCCGGCCCGCCGCGCAGGGCGGCGCCCGCCGCCCCTGCGGTGACGGCGTGGTCACCGGGTACGGCACGGTGGACGGCCGCCCGGTGTGCGTGTTCGCCCAGGACTCCACGGTGTTCGGCGGCAGCATGGGCGAGGCCTTCGGCGAGAAGACCGTGGCGCTGATGGACCTGGCCCTGAAGACCGGCTGCCCGGTGATCGGCCTCAACGACTCCGGCGGGGCCCGCATCCAGGAGGGCGTCGCCTCGCTCGCCCTCTACGCCGAGCTGGTGCGCCGCAACGTCAAGGCGTCCGGGGTGATCCCGCAGATCTCGGTCGTCCTGGGGCCGTGCGCGGGCGGCGCCGCGTACTCACCGGCGATCACCGACTTCACGGTGATGGTGGACGGCGCCTCGCACATGTTCGTCACCGGCCCGGACGTCATCGAAACCGTCACCGGCGAGCGCACCACGGCCGAGGAACTGGGCGGCGCCCGCACCAGCAACTCCGTCAACGGCAACGCGCACTTCCTGGCCGCCGACGAGGAGGACGCCCTCGACACCGTGCGCGACCTGCTGTCGTACCTCCCGGCCAACAACCTGGAACGACCCCCGGAGTACGCTCCCGGGCATCCGCCGCCCGGCGCCGATCTCGACGAGGTCGTCCCGGACCGGCTGGGCGAGGCGTACGACATGCGGGCGATCCTGCACGCGGTCGTCGACGACGGTGAACTGCTCCAGGTGCAGGAGCTGTTCGCGCCGAACATCATCTGCGCCCTGGCCCGGGTCGAGGGCCGCTCGGTGGGTGTCGTCGCCAACCAGCCGCTGCACGCCGCCGGGGTCCTCGACATCGACGCCTCCGAGAAGGCGGCCCGGTTCGTACGGTTCTGCGACGCGTTCGGCATCCCGCTGCTGACCTTCGCCGACGTGCCCGGGTATCTGTCCGGGGTACGGCAGGAGCAGGCCGGCATCATCCGGCGCGGCGCGAAGCTGCTGTACGCCTACGCCGAGGCGACCGTCCCCAAGGTCACGGTCGTGGTGCGCAAGGCGTACGGCGGCGGATACGCGGTGATGGGCTCCAAGCATCTGGGCGCCGACGTGAACCTCGCCTGGCCCACCGCCCGGATCGCCGTCATGGGCGCCGAGGGGGCCGTGGGCGTGCTGCACCGGCGGGAACTCGCCGCGGCCGACGATCCCGAGGCGCTGCGCGCCCGCCTGCTCACCGCGTACGAGCGCACCCACGGCACGCCCTATCTCGCCGCCGAACGCGGCTACGTCGACGCCGTCATCGCGCCGCGCGAGACCCGGGAGCAGGTCTGCCGCGCGCTGCGCGCCCTGCGCGGCAAACGCGCGCCGATGCCGGAACGCCGGCACGGCAACATCCCCCTCTAGCCGCCCCCCTCCCGCCCTTCGCGACCCCTAGGCCGATCCGCGCCGTGAGGAGCCCCGCCTGATGGACAGCCGCCGCCCCCCGCTCGCGCCCGTGTGCCCGACGTTGCCGGAGTACGTCCGGCACTGGGCCGAAAACACCCCGGACCGCCGGGCCTTCACCTTCGTCGAGCACCCGGCACCGCACTCGCGCGGCGTCCACCGCACCCTGACCTGGCGCCGTCTGGACGTACGGGTGCGGGCACTGGCCGCGCGCCTCGCCGGTCAGGCCGGTCCGGGCGACCGGGTCGCGCTGCTGTGCCCGCAGGGCACGGAGTACGTGACCGCCTTCCTCGCGGCCCTGGCCGCCGGGCTGGTCGCCGTGCCGCTGTATCCGCCGGGCCTGCCCGGGCACGCGGACCGGCTCGCGGGCGTCCTGGCCGACGCGCGTTGCTCGGTCGTCGTGACCACGAGCCGCTGCCGGGACGAGGTGTGCGACTTCCTCGGCCCCGACGGACCGCGGATCGTCGTGGCCGACCAGGTGCCCGACGACCACGCCCGGGACTGGCGGCCGGTCCCGCCGGACGCCGGGGCGACCGCCTATCTGCAGTACACCTCCGGTTCGACCCGCGCCCCGGCCGGTGTGGAGATCAGCCACGGCAACGTCGTCGCCAACGCCCGCCAGGCACTGACCGCCTACGGCGCCGACGCCCGCCCGGTGACCTGTGTGGGCTGGCTGCCGCTCTACCACGACATGGGGCTGGTGCTCAGCGTCGCGGCCCCCGTGACACGAGGGGCGCTGTCGGTGCTGATGGACCCGGCCGCGTTCCTGCACGAGCCGGTGCGCTGGCTGCGGCTGCTCTCCGCGCATCCGAACGCGGTGAGCGCCGCGCCCAACTTCGCCTACGACTACTGCGCCGCGACCGTCTCCGACGACCAGAAGGAGGGGCTGCGGCTGGACCGGGTGACGGCGCTGATCAACGGCAGTGAGCCGGTCCGCCCGGGCACGGCCGACCGTTTCCACGCCGCGTTCGCCGGGCAGGGCCTGGCGCCCGGGACGCACTGCCCGTCGTACGGGCTGGCCGAGGCCACCGTGTTCGTCTGCGCGGCCCGGCCGGGTGAGCCGATCGGCCGGTTCGCGCTCGACCGTGACGCCCTGGCCGCCGGGAAGGCCCTGCCGGCGCGGGCGGACGACCCCCGGGCCGTGCTGCTGGCGGGCTGTGGCACCCCCGCGGGCCAGCGGGTCCGTATCGCCGACCCGGTGAGCCGGGCCCTGCTGTCGGAGGGCGAGGTCGGCGAGATCTGGGTGCAGGGGCCGAACGTCGGCCGGGGCTACTGGAACCGGGGACCGGGGGACGTGTTCGGCGCCGGGTTCGCGGACGCCGAAGCCGCTCCGGGCGGCTGGCTGCGGACGGGCGATCTGGGGACGGTCCTGGAAGGGCAGCTGGTCGTCACGGGACGCTTGAAGGACCTGATCATCGTCGACGGCCGCAACCACTATCCGCAGGACGTCGAGGCGACGGCCCAGGAAGCGGACCCGGCGGTGCGCCGGGACCGGCTCGCGGCGTTCGCCGTGCCGGGCAACGGGGTCGAGCGCGTGGTGATCGTGGCGGAGCACGCGCGGACCGCGCGCCTCGCCGAGCTCGACGTGCCGGCCGTGGTGCGGGCCGTGCGCGGCGCCGTCTCCGCCCGGCACGGGCTGCGGCTCGCCGACGTCGTCCTGGTGCCGCCGGGCACGGTGCCGCGTACCTCCAGCGGGAAGGTGTCGCGGGCGCTGACCCGGGTCCGCTATCTGGAGGGCGCGTACGGCGGGCAGGCCGCCGCGGCGGCGGGTGCCGCGGGATGAGGCCCCTCGACGAGGGCGCGCTGCGCCGGCTGATCGCCGAACGGGTGGCCGTCTGGTACGGCGCCTCGCCCGAGAACGTCCCGATGGACCGGCCGCTCGCCGACCTAGGCATGTCCTCGCGGGACGCCGTCGCCCTGGCCGGCGAACTGTCCCGGGCCACGGGGCGGGAACTGCCGACGACACTGCTGTGGGAGACGCCCACCGGTCGGGCCCTGGTGGCGCGGCTGTGCGGCACGCAGGCCGCAGAAGCCTCGGAGGCCTCTGCGGCCCTGGACGCTTCCGGAGCCTCGGGGGCCCCGGAAGCCGGGGCGGCGCCCGGGCCCCGAGCCGGGCTGCCGGGCGTGACGGCCGAGCCGGTCGCCGTCGTCGGGGTCGGCTGCCGGCTGCCCGGCGGGGTGCACGGCCCGGACGGCTACTGGCGGCTGCTGAGCGAGGGCGTCGACGCGATCCGGCGCGTCCCGGAGGACCGCTGGCGCGACTTCACCGCTTTCCCGCCCGCCGACGCGCATCCGTACGGCGGCTATCTCGACGACATCGCCGGGTTCGACGCGGACTTCTTCCGCATCACCCCGCGCGAGGCGGCGGTGATGGACCCCCAGCAGCGGATCCTGCTGGAGGTCGTCCACGAGGCGCTCGACCACGCCGCCGTGCCGGCCGGGTCCCTGGCGGGCACCGCCACCGGGGTGTTCGTCGGGGTGTCGGCCCCCGAGTACGGGCAGCTCACGGGTGCCGATCCGGCCGCCGTCGATCCCTGGGCGCCGGCCGGGGGCGCCCTGAGCGTGACCGCCGGACGGCTCGCCTACGTCCTGGACACGCGGGGGCCGAGCCTGGCCGTCGACACGGCCTGCTCGTCCTCGCTGGTCGCCGTGCACCACGCGTGCGTCAGCCTGCGCACGGGAGAGAGCGACCTCGCGATCGCCGCCGGGGTCAACCTGCTGCTGTCGCCGGCCGTCACCGTCGCCTTCCGCAGAGCGGGCGCGCTCGCCCCGGACGGGCGGTGCAAACCGTTCTCGGCGGCGGCCGACGGCATCGGACGCGGTGAGGGCTGCGCCGCCGTGATCCTGAAGCGGCTGTCCGACGCGGAACGGGACGGCGACCGTGTCCTGGCCGTCGTCCGCGCCACGGCCGTCAACTCCGACGGCCGCTCGAACGGTCTGATGGCGCCCAACCCGGCCGCGCAGCAGGCGCTGCTGGAGAGCGCGTACACGCGGGCAGGGCTCGCCACGGCCCAGGTCGACTACGTGGAGGCGCACGGCACCGGCACCCCGCTGGGCGACCCGATCGAGGCGGGCGCGCTCGCCACCGTGCTGGGCACGGGCCGGGACCCGGACCAGCCGCTGCTGCTGGGTTCCGTCAAGGGCAACCTGGGGCACCTGGAGTCCGCCGCGGGCATCGCGGGCCTGGTGAAGACCGTGCTGGCCCTGCACCACGACAGCATCCCGCCGTCCCTGCACTGCGCGCAGGGCATGTCCCTCCCCGACGAGCGGCTGAGGGTGGTGACCGAGCCGGAGCCCTGGCCCCGCTACGGCGGAACCGCCCTCGCCGGCGTCTCCGGGTTCGGCTTCGGCGGCACCAACGCGCATGTGGTGCTGGAGGAGGGGCCGCCCGGGCTGGTCCCCGTGCGGCCGGCCGAGGAGCCCGTGGCACGCCTGCATGTGCTGTCCGACCTCGACGCGGGGCGCGTCCGCGACACGGCGGGCCGGCTCGCCGACTGGCTGCGCGAGAGCACCGCGCACCCAGCGGACGTGGCCCGGACACTGGCCGGGCGCACCGGGCGCGGTCCCGTACGCGCCGCCGTGGTCGCCCGCGATCGCGCCGAACTCTCCGATGCCCTGGGCGCATTGGCGGCGGGACACCCGGACGCGCGGGTGGTGACCGGTGACCGCGACCGGGTGGGGCGCGGCACGGTGTGGGTCTTCTCCGGCTACGGCTGCCAGTGGCCGGGCATGGGCCGCAGGCTGCTGGCCGAGGAACCCGCGTTCGCCGCCGCCGTGGAGAAACTCGACCCGCAACTCGCCCCGGAGTGCGGCCTGTCCCTGTACGACCACCTGTCCTCCGGGGCCGGCCTGGACCGCCTGGACGTCGCCCAGCCCGTGCTGTTCGGCCTTCAGCTGGCACTCGCCGAGCTGTGGCGTTCGTACGGGGTCGAGCCCGCCGCGGTGGTCGGCCACTCCATGGGCGAGGTCGCGGCGGCGGTGTGCGCGGGCGCGCTGGACGTGACGGACGGGGCCCGTGTCATCGCCGTACGGGCCCGGCTGCTGAGCGGGCTGAGCGGCGGCGCGATGGCCGTGGTGGATCTGGACGACGCCGAACTTGAGTCCCTGGAGCGGGACTTCCCGGGTGTGCATGTCGCCGTGCATTCCTCCCCGCGGCAGAAGGTCGTCACGGGCGAGGAGACCGCGGTGGCCGGGCTCGTGCGCAGGCTGGAGGGGCAGGGCCGGGCGGCCCGGGCCATGCGGGTCGTCGGCGCCGGGCACTCGCCCCAGGTCGACGCGCTGCTGCCGGAACTCGCCGAGGCCCTGTCCGGCGTGCGGGGCCGGCGGCCGCGTGTCCCGGTGTACTCGACCGTCCTGGACGACCCGCGCGGCGACTGCGTGTTCGACGCGGCCCACTGGGCGGCCAACCTCAGGCGGCCCGTCCGTCTGGACCGGGCGCTCGCAGTGGCCGCGGCCGACGGGCACACGGCGTTCGTCGAGATCTCGCCGCACCCGGTGCTGACCGGGGCCGTCGCCGACACCGTGCCCGATGCCCTCGCCCTGGCCACCCTGCGCCGGGACGCCGACGGGGCGGCGGCGTTCGCCGGGCAGCTGGGCGCCCTGTACGTGGCCGGCCAGCGGCTGCCCGTGCCGCCCGGCCGGGTCGTCGACCTGCCGGTGCCCCGGTGGAGGCACGTACGGCACTGGTGGACGGACGGCCGGGCCCGCACCGAGCCGGTGCCAAAACCGGCGGAGCCTCCCGCCGGGGTGGCGGAGCCGTCGTCGGTCCTGGCGCGGCTGACCCGCCATATCACCGTTGTCACCGGGCATCCGCCCACCCGTGTCGCCCCGGGCACCGCCCTGGCCGATCTCGGCCTGGACTCGCTGATGGCCGTCCGGGTCCGCACGGCGGTGGAGCGCGAGTTCGGCGTCGAAGTGCCCCTGCGCGACCTGTTCGCCGCCGCCACGGTCGAGGACGTCGCCGCCCGGATCCGGCACGCCCTCCCCCGCGAGGACACCCCGCTGCGCCCGCTGCGCGCCACCGGTTCCCGGCCCCCGCTGTTCCTGGTCCACGCCGCGGGCGGCCCGGTCACCGTCTACCGGGCGCTCGCCGAGCGGCTCGGGCAGGACCGGCCGGTGTACGGGCTGGAGCGGATCGAGGAGGCCCGGACCGTGCCGGAGAAGGCGCGGCGCTACGCCGAGGCGATCGACGCCGCCCACCCCGAAGGGCCCTGCCCGCTGGGCGGTTGGTCCTTCGGCGGGTTCGTCGCCCAGGAGACCGCGCGGCAACTGACCGCCGCCGGACGGGACGTGCCGCTGGTCGTGCTCCTCGACTCCGTACGCCCCCTCCCCCGGCCCGGCATGACGCGCGCCGACCGGATCCGGGCCCATTTCGAGGGCTTCGCCGGCCACGTCGCCGACGCCTACGGGGTGCGGCTGGAGCTGCCGTACGACGCGCTCGTGGCCATGGACGACGACCGGGACCGCATCGACACCGTGCTGCGGGCGCTGCGCGAGGCCGCCGATGTGCCGCCCGCCGCGCTGGAGCACCAGCGCGCCTCCTACCTGGACATGGGCATCGGGGAGTCGCACCGGCCCGGCGGTTACGAGGGGCCGGTGGTCCTCTACCGCGCCACCGAGCCCGCGCCCCACACGGTGCGCGACCCGGCGTACGAACGGGACGACGAGGCGCTGGGCTGGGACGAGGTGTGCCCGCGCCTGGAGGTCGTGCCGGTGGCCGGTCACCATCTGTCGCTGCTCGATCCGCCGCACGTCGACGAGATCGCCGCCCACCTGAGCCGGGTGCTCGCCGAACGGGCCCCCTGAATCACCGACCGAGGAGCCGCCATGCCCGACCTGCCGCCGAAGTCCGCTGCCGGGGTGTCCCGGCGCACAGTCGCCAGAGCGACGGCCGCCGCCGGCCTCGCCGCCTTGTTGGGGGCCGCGGGCGGCACGGCCCGTGCCGCGGCCGCCACCCGGCTCGGGCCGCGCACGCTGGACGTGTCCGTGCCCTCCGCCGCGCTCGGCCGCAGCGCGCCGGTCCGGCTGATCCTGCCGTCGGACTTCGGTGCGCGGCCGGAGCGGACGTATCCGGTGCTGTATCTGCTGCACGGCGCCCACGACGACTACACGTCCTGGACCCGGGAGACCGACATCGAGGCCTTCACCGAGGGCCGCGATCTGATCGTGGCGATGCCGGACGCGGGCCCCACCGGCATCCCCAGTGTCTGGCGCGGCGGCCCCGACTACGAGACGTTCCAGGTCGAGGAGGTGCCGGCGCTGCTCGCCCGGGACTACCGGGCCTCCGGCGTACGGGCGGTCGCCGGTGTCTCCACCGGAGGCTACGGCGCGATGGCCCACGCGGCCCGGCACCCCGGGGCGTTCACGGCCGCGGCCTCCTACAGCGGCATCCTCGACACCACCGCACCCGGCGTGCCCGCCATCATGGACGCCATCGTCGCCCGCGAGAACCTGCCGGCCGCGTCCCTGTGGGGCCATCCGCTGCTGAACCTTTTGACCTGGCGGGACTTCAATCCTCGGGCCCGCGCGTCCGGGCTGCGCGGCACCGCCCTGTACGTCTCGCAGGGCAGCGGAGTGGGCGGCGGCAGCGGCGGCGACCCGCTGCCCGGGGTGCTGGAGAGCGCCCTGTGGCCCTCGGCGCAGGGCTTCGCCGGCACGCTCGCCCGCCTCGGCATCCGGGCCACCACGCACCTCTACTCGGGAGGAGGACACGACTGGCCTTACTGGAAGCGGGAGTTCACCGCCTCGTGGCCGATGCTCGCCCATGCGCTGGGCGTGCCGGAGTGACGGGGGTGCCGTCGGGGCACGGAACGGAGCGCAGGGGCCGTCCGTCCAACACAGGACTTCCCTCTCGTCTCGGCGGTTACAGTCCGCGGACGAGCCGCTTCCGGTCGAAAGGAGTGTCCGTGATGGCTGTGCCTGCCCAGCACGGCGTGCCGGACCGCCCCGGTATGCCACCGATGCCCCCCGAGCTGGCGGAGCTGCTGCGCGCCCAGCTGGCGGCCGTCGCCGACCAGGTGGAGGAGGAGGTCCGCCGGCAGGTTCCCGAGTACGCGCGGCCCGCCGAGGGGCTGTACGGCAGGAACCTGCGGGCCGGAGTGGTGCAGGCGCTGACCCTGTTCGTCGACCACATCGCCGATCCGCGCGACGACGGGGGCGCGATCGCGGCGACGTACTACGAACTGGGGCGCGGCGAGGCCCTGGAGGGCCGCAGCCTGGACGCCTTGCAGTCCGCGCTGCGGGTCGGGGGGCTGCACGCCTGGCGGTTGATGGGTCGGACGGCGGAGGAACTCGGCCTGGACTCCACGGTCGTGGCGGCGCTCGGCGAGCTGGCGTTCCGGACCGTGCACGAGGTCGCCCAGGCGGCCGCGGCCGGCTACGCGGAGGCCCAGCTGCGCAGCTCGGACGAGCTGGAGCGGCGCCGCAGACGGCTGCTCGACCTGCTGCTGGAGGACGGGCCGGTGGCGCTCGAGGCGGTGCAGGAGCTGGCGCACGGCGCGCGCTGGCCGGTGCCCCGGACGGTCGCCGTCGTGGCGCTCGCGGCGGCGCCGGACCGGCGGGACGAGGACCGGCCGCTGGCCGCGGCGGGCGCGCTGGTGGACATGGAGTCCCGGCCGCCGCGCATGCTGGTGCCCGATCCGGACGGCTCCGGCGGCTTCGGCGGCCGGGCGTTCACGCTCGCGCTGCGCGGCCGGCCCGCCGCGATCGGCCCGACGGTCGCGGTCACCGGCGCCGCGCAGTCGCTGCACCTCGCCAGCCGGGCGCTCGGGCTGATGGGACGCGGGATCCTGCCCCGCCAGGGCGTGGTGCGGTGCGCCGACCATCTGTCGACGCTGCTCCTGTACGGCGACGAGCCGCTGCTGGAACGGCTCCAGGCGCGGGTTCTCGCGCCGCTCGACACGGTCTCGGCCGGGCAGCGCGACCGGCTGGCCGAGACGCTGCTGGCGTGGCTGCTCAGCGGCAGCAACGTGCCGGACGTCGCCGCCCGGCTGCACATCCACCCGCAGACGGTCCGTTACCGCCTGCGCCAGCTGGAGAAGCTCTTCGGCGACGCCCTGCACGATCCGGAAACCCGCCTCGACCTGATTCTCGCGTTGCGCGCGCAGTCACTGCGCACACCACAGAACTGAATTCCGGTACTCGATCGACGACGTACTCATTCGGTGACAAAAAACTGCGGCGATTCCATAATCCCGTCCATAACACTCCGGCAGACACAGCGAATACGTTCGGGCCGTCCTTTTTCGCAGGCGCTCCACGCGCCTC
Organism: Streptomyces afghaniensis; assembly: GCF_044327915.1. Classification (NCBI taxonomy): domain Bacteria; kingdom Bacillati; phylum Actinomycetota; class Actinomycetes; order Kitasatosporales; family Streptomycetaceae; genus Streptomyces; species Streptomyces afghaniensis. Next base: position 82,084 of record NZ_JBIRGJ010000011.1, on the reverse strand, counting down.
ACCCGCGGAGGATTCCCCATGCGTATCCGTTTGTGTCTCGCCGCGCTCTCGCTGGCCGGCGGGGCCGGTCTGGCCACCCTCTCGGCTCCCTCGGCCACGGCCGCTGCCTGCTCCGACGTGGAAGTCGTCTCGGCACGCGGCACCTTCGAGCCGGGCACGCTCGGTTTCATCGTCGGCGACCCGGTGTATTCCGCGCTGCAGAAGAAAGCGACGGGTAAAAGCCTGTCGAGCTATGCGGTGAATTACCCGGCGGACCTTTCCCTGACGTCTGCCGCGCAGGGCAACAGGGACCTGGTGGACCATGTGAAGAGCCAGGCCGCCGCCTGCCCGAATCAGCGGTTCGTGCTCGTCGGCTATTCACAGGGCGCGAACGTCGTCGACAACTCGATCGGCATCAGCAGCGCGGGCGCGGTGGTCGGCAGCCCCATCGTGTCCACGCTGCCGGCGGCGGTCGAGCCGAAGGTCGCCGCGGTGCTGCTGTTCGGCAACCCGATCCGGGCTCTCGGCAAGAGCGTCACGGGCACGTACCAGAGCCGCACCCTGGACATCTGCGCCAAGGGCGACCCGGTCTGCGAGAGCGGCGGCGGCGACGTCGGGGCGCACCTCGGCTACCGCGACAACGCCGACCAGGCGGCCACGTTCGCCGCGGGCAGGCTCTGACCTCGGCAGCGCACCGAAGGGCCCGGGAGGTTCTCCTCCCGGGCCCCTTGTGTGCCGTACGCGAAGGGTCAGCGGCGACCGCGCGAACCCGGCGAGACTGCTCGAGACGATCTCGGGCCGGCCGTTGTTCTGTACGGGCGCGGCGGTCAGGACGTCGAGGTGCTGATAGCCGTCGGCGACCACGGGGTGGAGCTCGGCCGGGACCCGGCCGGCCAGGAGTCCCTCACCGGCGAGGACGGTGAGCACCGGGTTGGCGGTGAGGCCGCCGGGATGCACGACGAGCTTCTTGACCTGAGGCGAGCCGGCCAGCTGGATGTCCGTCACCAGCTTGGTGGGGAAGTACTGCTCGGTGAAGTCCAGCGGCTGCTCGGCCAGGCTGCGGGCCAGTTGCCGCAGGTCGGTGACCTCCTCGCCGGCGGCGGTGAACGGGGTGCCGTCGGCCGACCGGTGGCCGGGGTCGTCGGGGTCGCCGACACGGTCGTAGTTGCGCCAGGTGTACAGCGGTCCCTGCGGCCGGTCCGGGATGGCCTTGTACGCGGTGCCGTACAGCCCGGGCTGCTGGTCACCGCCGTTGGCCACGGGGAAGCTCTTGTCGGCGATCGGCCCGCCGTCGAAGAAGCCGACGCTGGTCTGGAGGAACGCCAGCGGTACGGAATTGTCGTCCAGCAGCGCTCCGAGCACCGCCCCGTTGGTGAGCCGGAAGTCCTTCACGGCGGGCTTGCCTGTGAGGAAGGCGGCGGTGTCCTTGGAGAACAGGAAGCGGTGGGTCGCCTCGATGTTGAGGTTGGAGGGCAGGTACCGGGGCAGGCCGGCCTCGGCGTCCGGGTCCTTGAGGGCGCCCATCCCGGCGATCCCGAGCAGGGTCATGGTCTCGGGGTTGAGCAGCACCGGCGCGGACAGCGTGCGGGGCAGCACCCCGGTGTCGAGCCCGGCCTGCACCACGCCGTAACCGAGGCCGATGTCGGGCAGGTTGGTGTCGTCCGGCAGGCTGCCGCTGAGGTCGGCGAGCGAGGTGGAGACGGTGGTGTCGAGGGCGAAGTAGCCGGCGCACTGGTTGTGGCCGGCGTCCGCCGTGGTGGTGCGGTCGCCGTCGAAGTCGGCGGCGGCGAAGTACCCGGTGATCACACCGCCCAGCGAGTGCCCGCCGCACAGCACCTTCCGCTTGCGCTGCGCCTGGGAGGGCAACTCCGCGGTGAGCAGGTCGTACTGGTCGCGTACGGTCTGCTCGATCCCGAGCTTCGCCATCCACCCCAGTTCCGCGTTGCGGGCGTAGCCGCCGAAGGTCCGGCCGTCGACCTGCTTGCCGCGGTAGTAGTAGTCGACGGCGGTGTGCTGGTCGCCGGAGGCGATGCCGGTGCGGTCCTCCAGGCAGTTGGAGCGCCGGTCCAGCGCCCAGAACTCGATGTGCAGGCCTTGCTCGGCGGCTCGCGCCACGGTGTTGCGGGCGACGCTGTCGAACGCCCCGGCTCCTTCCAGGATGCCGGGCTGGGCGACGAGGACGCGGTCCGCGTCGGCCGAGGCGGCCGGGCCGTCGGCGGAGCGGTAGCGCAGGTACGACAGCCAGTCGCAGGGGGCCGGACGCGGCCCGGCCGACTCCGGCAGCGGCACCTTCACCCGCACCACCGACTCCGTCACCCCGGTCACCGGCGACGTCGACGCGACCGGCGTCTCGGTCCGCGCGCCGTCGGCCCGGGCGCCCGGAACGGCGGCCGTGAGCGTCCCGGCGGTGAGCAGCACCGCCAGTGCGGCGCCGCGCCACTTCCCTCTTCTCGCAAGATTCATGTCCATGCCACGGACGCTAGGGCCACGGCGCGGGGTCCCTCAGGGGGTGCTGATGAGAACTCAGTTTCCGGATCGTGCCTTGTCACCGGCGCACAGGGCCCCGGCGCCCGCACGAGGACCCCTGATGGGCCAGTCGAGCTGCGAACCGGCGGTTTCGGGAGCATGGTGGGGCTATGGACGGTCAACCCCCTGTGGTCGTGCAGCCGCCCGCGTCGGACGGCGGACGGCTGGTGACCATCCACGGCGAGCGCATGGGCGTCGCCTACAGCCTCTTCGACGTGCTGGACCTGCTGCACCGCGAGGGTCTGCCCACCACCGACACGGCCGTCGACGACACCGAGCTGATCGAGTGGCGCGGCGGTGGCCCGTACGACTGGAACAACGGGTCGTCCGACGAGGCGTGAGCCTTCAGCGCCGTCCACATGACAACGGCCCCGTCCCGGAGGTTTTCATGGTCTCGCGTCTCAACCCGTACCTGTCCTTCAACGGCGACGCCCGGCGGGCGTTGGAGTTCTACAAGGAAGTGTTCGGCGGCACCCTGTCCCTCAACACCTACGGCGACTTCGGCCAGGCGGAAGCCCCGAACGCCGACAAGATCATGCACGGCATGCTGGAGACCCCCACCGGCTTCACCCTGATGGGCGCCGACAACCCGCCGGGCATGGAGTCCGCGCCGGGCCAGCCCTTCTCGGTGAGCCTGAGCGGCGACGACGACGCCGAGCTGCGCGGCTACTGGGCGAAGCTCTCCGAGGGCGGCTCGGTGTCGGTGCCGCTGGAGAAGCAGATGTGGGGCGACGTGTTCGGCATGTGCACGGACCGCTTCGGCGTCCCATGGATGGTCAACATCAGCGGATCGGAGAGCTGAGCAGGACCGACCGGACGGTCAGGGACCAGTCCGCCGCGCGGGGCCGCCCGCACACGCCGTGTACTGCCGGTGTGTGCGGGCGGCCCCGTTCTGCCGGAACGTCCTGTTCGCCGGAGTGCCACGTTTGTTGGTACGTCCTGACAAAGCTGTTGACATCACCCGGGGGCGCCCGCATAGTACCTGCCACTAGAGCGCGCTAGTGACGCGCTCCAGTTGCCTCCCCGGAGCGGGCACGGCCCGCTCTCCCCAGCACACCGAGGTGCACCCGACATGCGCAGACACCACAGATCCGCCGCCCTGACCACCGCCGTCCTCATGGGCGCCCTGCTCGCCGCCGGCTGCTCCAGCGGCACCGGCGGGAAGAAGTCCGAGTCCGGCGGCACCGACGCCGCCGCGGGCAAGGCCACCACCCCGCGGATGACCGTCGCCATGGTCACCCACGCGGCGCCCGGCGACACCTTCTGGGACCTGATCCGCAAGGGTGCCCAGGCGGCTGCCGCGAAGGACAACATCAAGCTCGTCTACTCCAGCGACCCCGTCGCCGGAAACCAGGCCAACCTGGTGCAGAACGCCATCGACCAGAAGGTCGACGGCATCGCGCTCACCGCCGCCAAGCCCGACGCCATGAAGGCCGTCGTGGCCAAGGCCAAGGCGGCCGGCATCCCGGTCGTCGGCTTCAACTCCGGCCTGGACAACTGGAAGGAACTCGGCATGCTCGAGTACTTCGGCCAGGACGAGAACATCGCCGGCCAGGCCTTCGGCGAGCGCCTCAACCAGCAGGGCGCCAAGCACGCCGTCTGCGTGATCCAGGAGCAGGGCCAGGTCGCGCTGGAGGCGCGCTGCGCCGGCCTGAAGAAGGGCTTCAAGGGCACGACGGAGAACCTCTACGTCAACGGCACCGACATGCCCTCCGTGAAGTCGACCCTGACGGCCAAGCTCCAGAAGGACTCCAGCATCGACCAGGTGGTCACGCTGGGCGCCCCGATCGCCATGACGGCGGTACAGTCGGTCAAGGACGCCGGCAGCAAGGCCAAGGTCGCCACCTTCGACCTCAACAAGGACCTCGTCGCCGCCATCCAGGGCGGGGACATCCAGTTCGCCGTCGACCAGCAGCCCTACCTCCAGGGCTACCTCGCCGTCGACGGGCTGTGGCTGTACAGGACGAACGGCAACTTCAGCGGCGGCAGCACCGCTCCCGTCCTCACCGGACCGGCCTTCGTCACGAAGGACAACGTCGACAGCGTCGCCGAGTTCGCCAAGAAGGGCACGCGCTAGGCGGACACGCCCTGGGAACCCTCCGCCGGGGCAGGCCCGCTCGTCCCCCGCACCACCAGCTTGGGGTCCAGCACCGCCTCCCTCGGCGGCAATTCCCCGTTCTCCAGCCGTTCGACGGCGAAGCGGACCGCGTGCTCGGCCATGAGGACGGCGTCCTGGCGGACGGTGGTCAGGCCGATCGGCATCAGGTGGGAGAGGTGGCTGTCGTCGTAGCCGACGACGGAGAGGTCGCGCGGGATTTCGACGCCCGCCCGGGTCAGGGCCATCAGCAGCCCCATCGCGCAGCGGTCGTTGCCGGCGAGGACCGCCGTCGGCAGCGGCTGCCCGCCGTCACGTTCGGCCAGCAGCAGCCGGCCGGTCTCGATGCCGGACTCCTCGGTGTGCTCGCCGGGGATCACCCGCGCCCGGTCCTCCAGTCCGTGGCGGCGCATCGCGGCGCGGTAGGCACGCCGCCGCTCGGCCGAACCGGGACCGCGTCCGCCGTCGATGTGCACGATCCGGCGGTGCCCCAGCTCCACCAGGTGGTCCATGGCCTGCCGGACGCCCTTGCCCTCGGCGGAGTGCACGAAGTCGACATGGGCCTGGGGCACCCGGCGGCTGATCGAGACGGCGACCGTCCGGTGTCCGAGCTCGGCGAGGTAGGCGGGGTCGGCGTCCGGGCCGAGCAGGATCACCGCCTCGCAGCGGTGGCTGAGCAGCGCCTCGACCGCCTTGGCCTCGCTGCGGCCGTGGGTGGCGCCGGAGAGCAGGACGTCGTAGCCGAGCCGTTCGGCCTCGGGGTAGATGCCGGTGATGAGGTCCGTGTGGAAGGTCTGGTGCACCGTGAACATCACGCCGAGCGTGCGGCTGCGCCCCCGGGCCAGCAGCCGGGCCGCGCTGTCGGGCCGGTAGCCGATCTCGTCGGCGACGCGCAGGACCCGCTCCCGGGTCTCCTGGCTGGCCCCCGCCTGGTTGCGGAAGATGATCGAGACGAGAGCGCGGGACACGCCCGCCTTCTCGGCGACGTCCGCCATCGTGGGCCGCTGCCTGCCCGATGCATCCACGTGTGAACCCACCCTCCGACGCCGACCACCTTACGGGTGTCCCGCACGGGGCCCGTACCAGGACTCGGCAATCTCCCGGCAACAACCTATTGACATGACATTTGGACAGGGGTCATCGTACTCGAACTAGAGCGCGCTAGTAGAGCGCGTCAGCCTCCCGCCCGCACCCTTCCTCTCCCCGAAGGACTCTCACCATGGCAACGGTGCCAGCCCCGCTGCGTACGACCGTCGGCAACCTGTGCCTCGGCTCCGCCCCCGACTCCTGGGGCGTCTGGTTCCCCGACGACGAGCACCAGGTGTCGTACACCCGCTTCCTCGACGAGCTGGTCCAGGCCGGGTACGAGTGGCTGGAGCTCGGCCCGTACGGCTACCTCCCCACCGACCCGCAGCGGCTCAAGGCCGAACTGGACGCCCGGGGTCTGAAGGTCTCCGGCGGTACCGCGTTCGGCGCTCTGCACCGGCCCGAGGCGTGGGACGAGATGCTCGCCCACGTCCGGCAGGTCGCCGCGCTGACCGCCGCCGCGGGGGCGCACCATCTCGTCTTCATCCCGCCGATGTACCGGGACGAGAAGACGGGTGCGTTCACCGAGTCGCCCGAGCTGACCGCCGAGCAGTGGGCCAGTTTCGGCCGGGCCGCCGACCGGCTGGGCAGGCTGCTGCTGGAGGAATACGACGTACGGCTGGTCGTCCATCCGCACGCCGACAGCCACATCCAGACGCAAGCCGAGATCGAACGGCTGCTCAACGAGTCCGACAGCCGTTACACCAGCCTCTGCCTGGACACGGGACATGTCGCCTACGGCGGCGGGGACAACCTCGATCTGATCCGCCGCTTCGGTGAGCGGGTCGGCTACGTGCACATCAAGCAGATGGACCCGGAGATCCTGGCGCAGGTCGCGGCCGAGGACCTGTCCTTCGGCGAGGCGGTGAAGCGCGGGGTGTGCGTGTCGCCGCCGGCCGGGGTGCCCAAGCCGGCCGACGTGGTGGCCGAACTCGCCAAACTCGACGCCGAGTTGTTCGTGATCGTCGAGCAGGACCTGTACCCGTGTGCTCCCGGGGTGCCGCTGCCGATCGCGGTCAGCACCCGTGAACACCTGGCCGGCTGCGGCCTGTCGGGTACCCGGCGCCCGAACATCGACAGGTAAGGAGCGGCCCATGGACGTCACGGACGACACGACACCGGCCCCCGTCCCGCCCCCCGCCACCGCCGTCGCGGACGACGCTCCCCCGGCGGTCGGGCGGCGACTGCGGCTGATCACGATCATCGCCACGTTCGGCGGTCTGCTCTTCGGCTACGACACCGGTGTCATCAACGGCGCCCTGCCCTACATGACCGAGGACCTCGGCCTGACCCCGGTCACCGAGGGCATGGTCACCAGCTCGCTGCTGCTGGGTGCCGCACTGGGCGCGGTGACCGGCGGCCGGTTGTCGGACGCGCGCGGCAGGCGGCGCAACATCCTGCTGCTGGCCGTGCTGTTCTTCGTCGGCGCGCTCGGCTGCACGCTCGCCCCCACGACCGAGGTGATGATCGTGGCGCGGTTCGTGCTGGGTCTCGCGGTCGGCGGCGCGTCGGTGACCGTGCCGGTGTATCTCGCGGAGGTGTCGCCCGCCGAGCGGCGCGGTGCCCTCGTGACCCGCAACGAGCTGATGATCGTCAGCGGTCAGCTGCTGGCCTTCACGTCCAACGCGATCATCGCCCAGGTCGGCGGCGAGTCCGGTGGCGTGTGGCGCTGGATGCTGGTCATCGCGACGCTGCCGGCGGTGGTGCTCTGGTTCGGCATGCTGGTGATGCCGGAGAGCCCCCGTTGGCTGGCCTCCCAGAGCCGCTTCGGGGAGGCCCTCGAAGTCCTCAGGCAGGTGCGCTCCCAGGCCCGGGCCGAGGCCGAGCTGAAGGAGGTGTCCGCGCTCGCCGTCAAGGACGAGCAGGCCAAGCTCGGCGGCTGGCAGGACATGAAGAGCACGCCGTGGCTGCGCAAGCTGATGTTCGTCGGGTTCGGCATCGCGATCGTGCAGCAGATCACCGGCGTCAACACGATCATGTACTACGGCACGCAGATCCTGACCGACGCCGGTTTCGCCGCCGACAGCGCGCTGACGGCGAACATCGCCAACGGCGTGATCTCGGTGCTGGCCACCTTCGTCGGGATCTGGCTGCTGGGCCGGGTACCGCGCCGCCCGATGCTGATGACCGGCCAGATCGGCACGACCGCCGCCCTGTTGCTGATCGGCGTCTTCTCCCTGGTGCTGCCGTCGGGTGACGCGCGGGCGTTCGCGGTGCTCGCCATGACGGTCACGTTCCTCGCCTTCCAGCAGGGCGCGATCTCCCCAGTGACCTGGCTGATGCTGTCGGAGATCTTCCCGATGCGGATGCGCGGCTTCGGCATGGGCATCGCGGCCGTGGTGCTGTGGCTGACCAACTTCGTGATCGGGCTGGTCTTCCCGTCCCTGGTCTCCGGGATCGGGATCTCCAACACCTTCTTCCTCTTCGTGGCGGCGGGCCTGCTGTCGCTCGCCTTCGTCCAGCGCTACGTCCCCGAGACCAAGGGCCGCACGCTCGAAACCCTCGAAGCCGAACTCCGCACCCGCTTCTCCTGACCCTCCCTCCGAAGGAACGACCATGACCGTACGTGTAGGCGTCATCGGCGCCGGAATGATCGGCCAGGACCACATCCGGCGGCTCACCGAGGTCGTCACCGGGGCCGCCGTCACGGCCGTGACCGACATCGACGCCGGGCGCGCCGCCGAGGTGGCGGCCCGGGTGGGGGCCACCGCGCTGCCCACCGGCGCGGAGCTGATCGCCTCCCCCGACGTGGACGCCGTCCTGGTCACCTCCTGGGGCCCCACCCACGCCGAGCACGTCCTGGGCGCGATCGCGGCCGGCAAGCCGGTGTTCTGCGAGAAGCCGCTGGCCACGACCGCCGAGGACTGTCTGCGGATCGTGGAGGCCGAGCGGGCGCACGGCCGCCGCCTGGTGCAGGTGGGCTTCATGCGCCGCTTCGACGCCGGATACCGCCAGATGAAGGAGGTGCTGTCGACCGGCTCGCTCGGGGCCCCGCTGATCGTGCACTGCGCCCACCGCAACCCGACCGTGCCGGAGTCGTACCACTCCGCCATGGCCGCCCAGGACACGGCCGTGCACGAGATCGACGTGCTGCGCTGGCTGCTCGACGACGAGATCGTCTCCGCGCAGGTGGTCACCCCACGCGCCACGAGCAAGCGCTTCCCGCATCTCAAGGACCCGCAGATCATGGTGTTCGAGACGTCCGAGGGCGTCCGGATCGACCTGGAGGTCTTCGTCAACTGCCAGTACGGCTACGACATCCAGTGCGAGGTCGTAGGCGAGGACGGCCTGGTCCGGCTGCCCGACCCGGCGGCCGTCGGGATCCGCACCGCCGCCCGGCACGGCACGGGTGTGCTCCAGGACTGGAAGGACCGGTTCGCGGAGGCCTTCGACACCGAGTTCCGCGAGTGGGTCGCCGCCGTGGCCGCCGGCACCGAGCCCACCGGCCCGTCCGCCTGGGACGGTTACGCCGCCACCGTCATCACCGACGCCGCAGTCCGGTCCCTGGAGACCGGTGGCGAGACCGTCACCGTCGACATGAAGCCCCGCCCCGCGTTCTACGGAGGGACCGCGTGAAGATCGCCCTCGACCCCTACATGTTCCGCGCCCTGCCGATCGACGACATGGTGCGCACGGTGGCCGAACTCGGCTACGAGTACATCGAGTTGTCGCCCCGCGCCGACTTCATGCCGTTCTTCCTGCACCCGCGTGCGGACGACGCCCGGGTGGCCGAGCTGAAGCAGTCGCTGCGCCGGCACGGTGTGCGGCTGTCCTCGGTGCTGCCGCTGTACAAGTGGTCCTCGCCGGACGAGACCGAGCGGCAGGCCGCCGTCCGCTACTGGAAGCGGATGATCGAGATCACCGTCGAGCTCGAATGCCCGCTGATGAACTCGGAGTTCAACGGCCGCCCGGAGCGCGCCGCCGAGAGCGAGGCCGCCTTCTGGCGCTCGCTGGAGGAGCTGCTGCCGGTGTTCGAGCGCGAAGGCATCGCTCTGAACCTGGAGGCGCACCCGGACGACTTCTGCGAGGAGAACACGCCCGCCGTCGATCTCGTCCGCGCGATCAACAAGCCGTGGGTGAACTACCTGTACTGCGCCCCGCACTCCTTCCACCTCTCCGGGGCCTCGGAAGTCGGCGCCGACATCGCGGCGATGATGCGCTACGCCGGTGACAAGCTCCAGCACGTGCACATCGCGGACTCCTTCAACCACAAGGGCTCGTCCGGGCTGCGCTACATCCTCAACCCGCCGGGTACGGCGGCCCGGATCCACCAGCACCTCGACATCGGCCAGGGCGAGGTCGACTGGGACGCCTTCTTCGGCACGCTGCGCGAGCTGGGCTTCGACGGTGTCGCCACGTCCTGTGTCTTCGCCTGGGAGGAGCGGGCCCGGGAGTCGTCGGCGTTCATGCTGGACCGCATCCGCAAGGAGCTCGCCGCCTGAGGGGCGTCCTGGAACCTCCGGCCGGGGCCCCCACTGCGGGAGGGTCCCGGCCGGAGCCCGTCTCAGGAGCTCGTGAGGACGACGAGCTGCTGGGTCGCCCGGGTCATCGCGACATAGTGGTCGACCGCTCCCTCGATGCCGGTGCCGAAATCCTGCGGGTCGACGAGGACGACCAGGTCGAACTCCAGCCCCTTCGACAGCTCCGGGGTCAGCGAACGCACCCGGGGCGAAGCCGGGCGGAACCCGGGATCGCCGATCACACAGGCGACCCCGTCCGCGTGGGCGGCGAGCCAGGTGTCGAGGACCGAGTGCAACTCCGCCGTGGATCCGTGCACGACGGGAACGCCGCCGCTGCGGATCGACGTCGGCACATTGGCGTCCGGCAGCGCGGCCCGGATGACCGGCTCGGCCTCCGCCATGATCTCCTCCGGCGTCCGGTAGTTGATGCTCAGCGAGGCCAGGTCGACCCGGTCGAGCCCGACCCGCTCCAGCCGTTCCCGCCACGACTCCGTGAACCCGTGCCTGGCCTGGGCGCGGTCCCCGACGATGGTGAAACTGCGGGACGGGCAGCGCTGCAGCAGCATCTGCCACTCCGCGTCGGTCAGTTCCTGGGCCTCGTCCACGACGATGTGGACGAACGGTCCGGCGAGCCGGTCCGGGTCGGCGGTGGGCAGGGCGCTCTCGTCGACCAGGGAGTTGCGCATGTCCTGCCCGTGCAGCATGACCAGCACGCCTTCGCCGTCGTCGTAGCTGTGGGCCTCCAGCAGGTCGTCGATGACGTCGGCCATGCGCTCGCGCTGGGCGGCGACGGCGGCCTCCCTCCGGCGCGCGCGCCGGGACGCCTCCGGGTCGCCGAGCCGCTGCCGGGCCGCGTCCAGCAGCGGCAGGTCGGACACCGTCCAGGCCTGGGGCTGCGCGCGTTGCAGCGTGCGCACCTCGTCGCGGCTGAGCCAGGGAGCGCACATCCGCAGATAGGCCGGCACCGACCAGAGGTCCCCGACGAGGTCGGTTGCCTCCAGGATCGGCCAGGCCCGGTTGAAGGCCGTGAGCAACTCCCGGTCCTGTGACAGCGACTTGCGCAGCAGAGCCTCGGAGACCTCGCCCTCGTGCTTGTCCACGAGGATCGTGAGCAGTTCCTCCCAGACCTGGTCGCGGGCCTCGTTGTGCGGTGTGCCGGGTTCCGCGGCCTCGAACGCCACGGCCCAGTCGGCGGCGCTCAGGCGGATGTCGGACCAGTGGGTCGTGACCGTCATGGCCTCGGTGGGCGGCTCCTCGTAGAACCGGACGGCGATCTCGATCGCGCGCACCATGTCCGCGGACGACTTCAGGCGGGCCACCTCCGGGTCGGCCTCCTCCCCGGCCGTCGCTCCCTCGTCGACGAGGTCCCGCAGGATGCAGGTCTGCACGCCCTCCTCGCCGAGGCTGGGCAGGACGTCGGCGACGTAGGACAGGTACGGCCGGTGCGGTCCGACGAACAGCACGCCGCCCCGGCGGTGCTGCCCGAGGCGCGGGTCGGAGTAGAGGAGGTAGGCGGAGCGGTGCAGGGCGACGACGGTCTTTCCGGTGCCCGGGCCGCCGTCGACGACGAGGGCGCCGCGCGAACCGGCGCGGATGATGGCGTCCTGGTCGGCCTGGATGGTGCCGAGGACGTCCCGCATCCGGGGCGAGCGGTTGGTGCCGAGGCTGGCGATGAAGGCGGACTGGTCGTCGAGCGCGGCGTGCCCGTCGAAGGCGTCGGCGGTGAACACCTCGTCCCAGTAGTCGCTGACCCGGCCGCCGGTCCAGCGGTACCGGCGGCGGCTCGCGAGCCCCATCGGGTTGGCGTGGGTGGCCCCGAAGAACGGCTCGGCCGCCGGGGATCGCCAGTCGACCAGCAGGCGGCGCCCCTCGCGGTCCGTGAGGCCGAGCCGCCCCACGTACACGGGCTCGGAGCCGTCGGTGGCGACCATGTGCCCGAGGCACAGGTCGAGTCCGAAGCGGCGCAGTGCGCGCAGGCGGGCGGTCAGCCGGTAGATCTCGGCGTCCCGGTCCATCGCCTGCCGTCCCTTGCCGCCGGGGGCCTTGCGCTCGGCTTCGAGACGGTCGGACAGTTCGGCGATCGACTGCTCCAGGCAGTCGGCGACGGCGGCGAAGTGCCGCTCGTCCGCGGCGATCAGCGCCGGATCGGCTTTGTGTGAGAGGCGGTCGGGAAGGTCGAACGCGCTCGTGGTCAGGGGGGTCACGTCATGCTCCCGTTTCCGCAGGTCCTGGGCCTAGGCCGGACAGTTTGCGGGAGACATGGGGCCTTGCCGCAAGACCCCCTGCGTGTTATAAGTTGAGAGTGGCAAGGAGAGGACTCCTTGCCTTTCTTCGTCTGGGCCGCCGTCCGTGCGATGTCACGCCGGTCCGGGTGCCGTCATCCAGCGCCACTGGGTGAACTCCTCCAGACTCGCTGTGCCGCCGATGCGGGAGCCGTTGCCGGAGATGCCCATGCCTCCGAAGGGGGCGTTCGCGGCGTCCTTGGCCGAGACGTCGTTGATATGGACCATGCCGGTGCGCAGTCGCTCGGCGACAGCGGTCGCCCTCGGTACGGAGCCGGAGTGCACGGCGGCCGTCAGGCCGTACGCGGTGTCGTTGGCGATCTCGACGGCCTCCGCCTCGCTGTGAAAGGCGATCACAGGGGCGACGGGACCGAAGATCTCCTCGGTGAACGCGGGCATGGCCTTCTCGACGCGGTCCAGGACGGTGGGTGGGTAGAAGAGTCCGTCGCGTCGGCCGCCGGTGAGCACCCGCGCCCCGCCGGCCACGCTCTCGTCGACGATGCGCTCGATCCTGGTGGCCAGCCGCTCGCTGATGATCGGGCCGAGACTGACGCCCTCCACTCGGGGGTCACCGACGCGCAGGGCCCGCGCGTGCCCGATCAGCGCGTCGGTGTACGCCTCGACCAGGTCGGCATGGACCAGGTGGCGGCCGGCGGCGACGCACGCCTGTCCCTGGTACCCGAAGGTGCTCACGGCTCCGGCCAAGGCGGCCGCGTCCACATCTGCGTCCTCGAGCACGACGAGCGAGTTCTTGCCGCCGAGCTCCAGAACGACCCGCTTCAGCCCCTCGCCCGCCACCCGGGCCACGACGCGTCCGGCCTCGGCGGAACCGGTGAACGCGACCATGGCGACATGAGGATCCGCCGCGACCGCCTGCCCGGTCTCCGCGCCGCCCGGCAGGACGTGCAGCACCCCCTCGGGCAGTCCGGCGTCCTCGAAGAGCCGCGCCACGAGGACGCCCCCGGACACCGGAGTGAGGGGGTCGGGCTTGAGCAGCACGGTGTTGCCCAGCGCCAGTGCGGGCGCCAGCACCCGCACCGCGAACAGCAGCGGCGCGTTCCACGGGTTGATGACGCCGACGACACCGAGGGGCACCCGCCACGCCAGACTCGTTCCACCGGGCGTCTGCGGGGCCAGCACCTCGCCCCTGGGCAGGGACGCGAGTCCCACGGCGTGCGTCAGTTGGGCGAGGGCGGCAGTGATCTCGTAGTCGCCCTTGGCGGGGACGCCGGCTGACTCGCGGACGATCCAGTCGCGGATCGCAGCGCTGTGTTCACGCAGCGCGGAGGATGCGCGCAGCAGGACCTCGATACGGTCGGAAGGAGCTGCCTCGGCCCAGTCTCCGGCGGCCCGGGCGGCCCGTGCGCCGGCGCGGGCGACGTCTGCGGAGGAGGCGACGCCGATCTCGGCCAGTGCGTGTCCCGTGGCCGGTTCGATCACCTGGCGTGTGCCGCCCTCGGATGCGCGCCAGCCCGAGCTGTAGATCTTCCCGGCCCACTCGGCCCGGTCCGGCCACCGTTCGCCGTCGCCCGTCATGGGTGCCGCCCTCCGTCCGGGGTCGGTGCCGCCGTCCTGACATGAGGACCGATACACGCCTGTCTGTCACTCTTGTTGTCTAGTGTCGTAATGGTGAAGGTGCGGCGCACCTCGGGTTCAGGGCGATGCTGGACAGCGGGCCCAGGGCGGGAGCGAGGGCAGATGACGTGATGACCGGATCCGCGTCCGCCTGGGGCGACGGCCCGAGCGCCTGGTCGCGAGACCGTGTCGACGGTGCGGCGACGGCCAGGGTCGTCGTCGATGGCCTCGGTGTCGTGACCGAGTGGAACGAGGGGGCGCGGCGGCTGCTCGGTTACCGGGCCCCCGAGGTGGTCGGTCAGAAGGCCGCCGCGCTTCTCGCGGACGGCGCTCCGACTCACGCGCTGCACTCGCTGACCGGCCTGCGGAGGTGGAGCGGGACGGTCACGCTGCTGCACCGGGACGGCCACCGCCTCACCGTCGGGCTGCTGGCCCATCACCGGGAGGCCGACGGGAACGACTGGCTGCTGGTGTCACCGGTGGTCAGACCGGCACCGACGCCGGAGGACGATGCGTTCGTGCGGCGCAGTTTCGCCCAGGCTCCCTACACGATGGCTCTGTACGACACCGGACTGCGGTTGCGGTGGGCGAACGCGGACATGGAACGGGTGACGGGCCTGTCCGAGCAGGAGATGCGCGGCCTGCGGGTGACGGAGATCGTCCTCCACCCGGAGAGCGAACGGACCGAGGAAGGCATGCGAACCGCGCTGGAGACCGGTCGCCTCCAGGAGCTCGGAGCCGCGCTGCACCTCGCCGGCCACGAGCGGGAGAGCGTGTGGTCGGTGTCCCTCGTCCCGGTACGGGACTCCGACGGCCGGCTCGAAGGTGTCCTGCTGTCGGCCCACGACGTGACGGAGCAGCACCTCGCGCGGCAGCGACTGGCCCTGGTCAACGACGCCAGCCTGCGGATCGGCAGCACCCTCGACCTGCCCCGGACCGCGCAGGAACTCGCCGACGTCGCCGTCCCACGGTTCGCGGACTTCGTCACGGTCGATCTCCTGCCCGCGATCGAGGGGGGCGAGGATCCGCCGCAGGGTTCTCCGCAGGGTCCGGTGATGCTGCGCCGGGTCGCCTGTCAGTCGGTGCTGGAGGGCTGCCCGGAAGCCGTGGTGACGCTCGGGACGGTGGCGGCCTACCCCGAGGGCTCCACCGCGGCGGAGTGCCTGGCCGCGGAACGGCCACTCATCGAGCACATCACGCCCGCCGCCCTGGAGGATCTGGACCGGACGGCCCCACAGCGGGCCGAACGCATGCGGCAGTTCGGGTTCCACTCGGTGCTGGCGGTACCCATGCGTGCGCGTGGCCTCACCCTGGGAGTGGCCACGTTCTCCCGCCATCGCCGGCCCCAGCGCTTCGAGCAGGACGACCTGCTGCTGGGCCAGGAGATCACCGCTCGGGCCGCCGTGTGCATCGACAACGCCCGGCGGTACACCCGCGAGCGCGACACCTCCCTCACATTGCAGAGCAGCCTGCTGCCGCAACGTCTCCCCGAGCAGGCGGCTCTCGATGTCGCCTTCCGCTATCTGCCCGCCAGCGCCCGGGCCGGTGTCGGCGGCGACTGGTTCGACGTCATTCCGCTCTCCGGCGCCAGGGTCGCCCTGGTCGTCGGTGACGTCGTGGGTCACGGCATCCAGGCCTCGGCGACCATGGGGCGGCTGCGCACCGCCGTACGCACGCTGGCCGATGTCGACCTTCCCCCCGACGAGTTGCTGACCCACCTCGACGACCTGGTCAACCATGCCTCCGGCGGCGGCACCACGGCCCCGCTCGACGGCGACATCGGCGCCACCTGTCTGTACGCCGTCTACGACCCCGTCTCGCGCCACTGCACGATCGCCCGCGCGGGCCACCCCGGGCCGGCCCTCGTGGCACCTGACGGCACTGTCGAGTTCCTCGACGTTCCGGCAGGCCCTCCCCTCGGCCTGGGCGGCCTGCCCTTCGAGTCGGCCGAGCTGGAACTGGCCGAGGGCAGCCTCCTCGTCCTCTTCACGGACGGGCTCGTCGAAGTTCGCGGACGTGACATCGACGAAGGGATCGCCGCCATGCGCGAGGTGCTGCGGCGACCGGCTCAGGACCTGGAGGCCGTGTGCGATGCCCTGTTGCGCACCCTGCTCCCGGATCGCCCCTCCGATGACGTGGCGCTCCTCGTGGCCCGCACCCGGGCCCTCGACGCCTCGCACGTGGCGACCTGGCAGGTGACGCCGGACCCCGCCGCAGTCGCCGAGGTGCGCAAGGCCGCTTGCCGGCAACTGTCCGTGTGGGGCCTGGGCGATGCCGTGTTCGTCACCGAGTTGGTCGTCAGCGAACTGGTCACCAACGCCATCCGGTACGGCCGGCCTCCCATCGAGCTCAGACTGATCTACGACCGCACCCTCATCTGCGAAGTGTCCGACGGCAGCAGTACCGCGCCCCACCTGCGTCGGGCCCACACCTTCGACGAAGGTGGACGCGGGTTGCTCCTGGTCGCTCAGCTCACCCAGGGCTGGGGATGCCGTCAGATGACCAACGGCAAGACCATTTGGGCTGAGCAGTCGCTTCCCGGCGACTGAGGTGCGCAGGGGCCCGGCCTCCCCTGCGGCCGGTTCCGTATGACACGCTCTTCGGCGAGCGGGCGGCCGAGGAACGGCCGCCGGCTGTTCATGGCACCGTGGAGAGGCGGCGGCATGCGGATAGGACTGCTCGGCACCGGCCCATGGGCGCAGATGGCCCACGCACCCGCCCTGAGCGGGCACCGCGAACTCGACTTCGCCGGGGTGTGGGGACGCCGTCCCGAGGCGGCGAAGGAGCTGGCGGAGCGGCACGGTGTCCGGGCGTACGACGACGCGGACGCGCTGTTCGCGGACGTGGACGCGGTCGCCCTGGCGCTGCCTCCCGAGGTGCAGGCCGGGCTCGCCGCGCGGGCGGCACGGGCCGGGTGTCACCTGCTCCTCGACAAGCCCCTGGCGGCGACGGTGGAGCAGGGGCGGGCGGTGGTCGAGGCCGTCGAGGAGGCCTCAGTCGCCTCCGTCGTGTTCTTCACGACGCGCTTCCAGCCCGTGCCGGAGGCGTGGATCACCGAGCAGGCGGCGGTGCCGGGCTGGTTCACGGGGCGGGCGCAGTGGCTCGGGGCGGTGTTCAGCAGCGAGA
Organism: Streptomyces afghaniensis; assembly: GCF_044327915.1. Classification (NCBI taxonomy): domain Bacteria; kingdom Bacillati; phylum Actinomycetota; class Actinomycetes; order Kitasatosporales; family Streptomycetaceae; genus Streptomyces; species Streptomyces afghaniensis. The sequence goes on along the minus strand of NZ_JBIRGJ010000011.1, from coordinate 64,955 downwards.
GCCCGTTCGCCACGCCGTGGCGGCGGGAGAAGGGCGCCCTGTGGGACGTCGGGCCGCACGCCCTGTCCGTCCTGCTGCCGGTGCTCGGTGACGTGCGACGCGTGACGGCGGCCGCGTACGGCCCCGGGGACACGGCCCATGTCGTCCTCGACCACACCGGCGGCGCGTCGAGCACCCTCACCCTGAGTCTGACGGCACCGCCCGCCGCGTCCGGTGCCACCGTGGAGCTTCTCGGGGAGGCCGGGGTCGCGGTCCTGCCGGAGGGCTCCGACGGAGCGGTCCCCGCGCTGATGCGCGCCGCGGACGCCCTGCTCGCCACCGCCCGGACGGGCCGTCCGCACGCGTGCGACGCGGCGTTCGGCCTGCGGGTCACGGAGATCCTGGCGGCGGCCGACGACCTGCTGAACGGCGGCGCGCGTTAGTCCACAGCGCCGGGCGGGCCGCTGGAACACGGCCGGGTTCCTATGCCGGTTCGAAGTTGAGGCGTTCCCTGACCACCGGGAAACCGGCCTTGGTGAAGTTCGCGGCCATGGGGAAGTTGCCCCGGTCCGTGGCGGCCGCGACGAACTCGGCGCCCCGCTCCGCCAGGAAGTGGGTGCACTCGGCCAGCAGGTCGTAGGCGTAGCCGCGGCCCCGCTGTTCGGGCAGGACTCCGATGAAGCCGATGCACGGGCCCGACGGGTTGTGGGCCGGGATGTGGATGCCGACCGGTTCGCCCTGCGGTGTGGCGGCGACCTGCCACCACTCGCGGGGCGACGGGCACCAGCGGAAGAAGTCGAGTTCCTCCTGGGCCGCCTGGTCGAGGCCGCCCTGCTCGACGGCTTTCAGCGCGTGGGCGTCCAGCGTGGCGGAGTGGATGCGGCGCAGCGCGTCGAAGAACACGGCGTCGTCCGGTTCGGCGCGGAACACCAGGCGCCCGGGCCGCTCGGGCAGGCCGCGGTCGGGCGTCCACCGGTACAGCAGGCGTTCCACCAGGAGGTCGTAGCCGGCCTTCCGCGCGGCGGTGACCCGGGTCTCGGCGGCGGCGTGCAGGGCCGGGTCGTCGCGCCAGCCCGCGGGCAGATTCAGTTCCAGTTCCACCTGCCAGGGGGCGGAGCGCAGGAGTGCCGCGCCCGCTTCCTCCTCGCCCTCCGCCACGTCGAACCAGTTGAGGTTGACGGGCTCGGTGTCGTCGGGGCCGCCCCACCAGGCACCGCGGGCCACGACCCTGCCGTCGCGCAGGGCCACCCGCTTCCAGTCGGGGCGGTGCCGGGTCTGCCGGTGGCCCTCACGGGCGCCCAGCGGATCGGGCAGGGTGTCGAAGAGATCGGCGTCGCTCGCGTCGAGCGCTCGGATGACCACATCGGTCACGGAAATTCCTCCAGGAAGAGCCGGTCAAGCGATCAACGATGTCCTCAAGTGGCGGTTTCAGCAAGGGATTTCCGCCCTGACGGACGGGCTGTTCCGCGACGGTGCCGTCGCCGCTCCCGACGACCGCACGACGGGACCGGTCGCCGCGATCCCCGACCCGGAGTGCGGCGCCCGGTGGGGCGTAGCAGCGTGGTGGTGTGAGCAGTGTGCGCGCCCGGCTGCCGCGTCGTGACAGGGGCCGGGACCGGGGCCGGCGGGGCTGGCTGCGCGGCGCACCGCCGCCGGTGTGGGCGCGGGTGCTGCCGTCCGTGCTCCTGGCGGGCGTCTGCACGGCTGAGCTGATCAGTCCGGAGCCGCTCGACATCGGCTTCCTGCTGGGTGCGATCCCGCCGCTGGCCGTGCTGGCACACGGGCCGGTCGTGACGGCGGTGCTCGGTGCGCTGGCGGTGGTCGTGCTGACGGTCCCGGTCTTCCGTCTGAACGATCCCGGCAGCACCGATGTGCTGACCGTGTGCTTCGTCGCGGTGCTGAGCGTGCTGCTGTCGTACGTGCGCAGCAGGCGCGACGCGCAGCTGGTCACCGAGCGGGCCGTCGCCGAGGCCGCGCAGCGGGCCGTGGTGCCGCCGCTGCCGGAGCGGGTCGGGCCGGTGCGGTGCGCGGGGCTGTACCGGGCGGCCCAGAGCGGGACGCTGGTCGGGGGCGACTTCTTCGACGTACGCGCGGGACCCTACGGCGTACGGGCGGTCATGGGCGATGTGCAGGGGCACGGGCTGTCGGCGGTGGCGACGGTCGCGTCGCTGCTGGGGGCGTTCCGGGAGGCGGTGCTGGACCAGCCGGATCCGGAGGCGGTGGCGGCCCGGCTCGACCGGAGGCTGGCGGTGGACTCCGCGGGTGAGCCGCATGCCGAGCTGTTCGCGACGGCCGTGCTGCTGGACTTCTCCCCCGACGCGGGTGTGGTGCGGATCGTGGCGTGCGGGCAGTCCGGGCCCTTGCTGTTGCGGGACGGGCAGGTCGTCGAGCTGGACGTCGAGCCGTGCACGCCGCTGGGGCTGGGTCTCGCCGAGACCGCTGCGCCGAAGGTCGTCTCGGTACCCCTGCGGGCCGGTGACCGGCTGTTCCTCGCGTCCGACGGTGTCACCGAGGCCAGGGACGCGGGCGGGGTCTTCTATCCCCTGGCCGACCGGCTGCCGGGCCTCGCCGACGAGGATCCGGCCGAGCTGGCCGAGCGGGTGTGGACCGACCTCGTCCGGTACTGCCCAGATGTGCGGGACGACGTCACGATGCTCGTGCTGGCGCCGCGTCCGCGGGGCGGGTCCTGACGACGGCCGGCGGCGGGGCCGGGCTCCGGTTCCGGTGCCTGGTGCGGGGCTCTCCGGATGCACTCCGGGCTCTCACGTTGAATGGTGGTCTCGGACCCGTTTTTCAGCACCGGGGCCGCACCAGCGATCCGGACCCTAGGAGCAGAGAACATGTCGACTTCACAGCCCGCCGCGTCCCGGCCGCCCGAGGACCGCGCCACCCCGGACCGCCTGCTCCACGCCCGCACCGGCACCGACGTGTCGCCGGAGGACCTCGTCCTCGCCTCGGGCAAGGACCTCACCCCGCACACCCTGGAATGGGCCAGGCGCAAGCTGGCCGCGGAGGGCCCGGCCGCGCTGGAGAAGCTGCTGCCGTAGCCCCCCCCCGGCCGGGGGTCACACCCTGTCGTCGTCCTCCGGCAGGGCGCTGTCGTCCTCGACCACGTGCACCGCCGCCTCCTCGGCACCGGCCGCGCCCCCGTCGATGCCGATGTCCGTCGCGACGGTCTCCTTCGTCGTGTCGGGGTGGGCGCCCTCGTCCGGGGCGACCAGGCGGCCCGCACGGTTGGTGCCGGCCTCGGGGTCGACCGGCTCGCCGTCGCTGTCGGGGGTGTCGCCCACGCCGTCGCCGACGGGCTCGGCGGACACGTCGGGGACCTCCTGGGAGAGCCGGTCGTCGAGGGTCTCGCCCTCGTGCTGCTCGGCGGCGGTCGTGCCGCGCTTGGTGACGCCGAGCGGCTTCTCCGGCGGGGAGTAGCCCTCGTCGAGGGTGTCGTCGTAGGTCCGTTCGTCGACGGCGTCCTGGAGGTCCAGAGGCGCGGCGTCCTCCTGCTCCTCGTTGCTCCCGGTGGGCTGGTACGCGTCGTCCGCCATCGGCTCGGGGCGCATCGGTTCCGTGCCCATCACTTCTGCCTCCCTGTCGCGCTGCGTCGACTCGTTCGTCTCATGTGCCCGTTCCGCGTTTCCCGTTACGCGGGCTCTAACCTTCCCGCCCCGTCCGGGCCAGGCCCCCCGTCCACTTCTCCTCGATGCGCCCGAGCCTCCACACCAGCAGCGCGACGACCCAGGTGGCGACGAACAGCGCTACGACGACGTACCCCAGGACGTTGAGGTCGAGGCCGGAGATCCATTTCCAGAAGGGGCCGTGCAGGCCGAGCCGCGCCACGAGCAGACCGAGGAGTTCGACGGTCCCGATGAGCAGGGCCACGGCGACGGACAGGCCGGTGATCGTGAGGTTGTAGTAGACCTTGCGGACCGGCTTGGAGAAGGCCCAGCCGTAGGCGAAGTTCATGAACGAGCCGTCGATGGTGTCGAGGAGGCACATCCCGGCGGCGAACAGGACGGGCAGGCACAGGATCGCGTACCAGGGCAGGCCGGACGCGGCGCCGGAGCCGGCCAGCACGAGCAGGGCGATCTCGGTGGCGGTGTCGAAGCCGAGGCCGAAGAGGAGGCCCAGCGGGTACATGTGCCCGGGCTTGGAGACCGACTTCATGACACGGCCCAGGAGCCGGTTCAGCAAGCCGCGGTTGTCGAGCTGCTCCTCCAGGGCGGCCTCGTCGTAGTGGCCCGAGCGCATGCCGCGGAACACCTTCCAGATGCCGGCGAGGATGACGAGGTTGACGCCTGCGATGAGGTAGAGGAACGTCCCGGAGACGGTCGTGCCGATCAGGCCGGTGACGTCGTGCAGCGAGGAGCCGTCGTCGCGGACCGGCCCGGCCAGGGTCTTCACGCCGAGGGTGAGCAGGAAGGCCAGGGCGAAGACGACGCTGGAGTGGCCGAGGGAGAACCAGAAGCCGACCGACAGCGGCCGCTGCCCCTCGCCCATCAGCTTGCGGGTGGTGTTGTCGATGGCGGCGATGTGGTCGGCGTCGAAGGCGTGCCGCATGCCGAGCGTGTACGCGGTGACGCCGATGCCGACGCCGAAGGTCTGCGTGCCGATGGCGCGGTGCTCGGGGGCGACGATCGCGACGAGGGTGAACCAGCCGATCACGTGCAGGGCCACGATGACCGCGGCCATCCCCCCGGCCCTGGTCCACTCCCGCCGCGTCATGGAGGTACGGACGCGGTGCCGGACCGTGCGCTGGGCACCAGCCGGGGCGGGGAGGGACGGAGTGGACTCAGGGGCGGCCGTCATCGGGGGGAAGGTCTTTCTGTCGGACGGACGGCTGCGGTGAACAGCCTCGCGCCATCCTCCGGTACCTGCAACACATGTGCAGTAAAGCCCGCGACAGGTCTTGCCCATGGAACCGAAAATTCCGCGGGACCGAAGACCGCGTCGAGCCCGGCCCCCCGCAGCCGGGCGTCAGACCGCGGCGTTCGGTCCGTCCGGCCGACCGCGGCGCTGTTCGACCATCTCGCGGCTGAGCTCCGCCGTCTCCGCCTCCGGCAGCCGTTCGAAGCCGTCCTCGGTGATGACGGACACGACGGGATAGATACGGCGGGTGAGGTCCGGGCCGCCGGTCGCGGAGTCGTCGTCGGCCGCGTCGTACAGCGCCTGGAGCGCGGCCAGGGCCGCCTCGCGCCGGGACATGCCGGGGCGGAACAGTTTCTTCAGCGCGCCCCGGGCGTACGGCGAGCCGGAGCCCTCGGCGTGGAAGCCGAACTTCTCGTAGCGGCCGCCGGCGACGTCGAAGCCGAAGATGCGGCCGCGGCCGCCCTCGGGAGCCGCGGGGTCGTAGCCGGCGAGCAGCGGGACGACGGCGAGGCCCTGCATGGCCTGGCCCAGGTTGCCCCGGATCATCGTGGCCAGCCGGGTCGCCTTCGCGGCGAGGGTCATGGGGATGCCCTCGACCTTCTCGAAGTGCGTCAGCTCGACCTGGTAGAGCTTCACCAGGTCGAGCGCGAGCCCGACGGAGCCGGCGAAGGCCACGGCCGTGTGGTCGTCGGCGGGGTGCACCTTCTCCAGGTCCCGCTGGGCGATCAGATTGCCCATCGTCGCCCGCCGGTCGCCCGCGATCAGCACGCCGTCGCCGTAGGTGAGGGCCAGCACGGTCGTGCCGTGCGGAGCGCCCTCGGCACGGACGCCGTCCGGGAGGATCCGGCGGGTGCCCAGCAGTTCGGGGCGGTGGGCCGCCAGGAACTCGGTGAAGGACGAGGAGCCCGGCGTGAAGAACTCCTCCCCCAGCCGGCCCTCGTGGTCGATCCCCGCCATGGCGTTCCCCCCTCGTCCGTGACCGTCGTCCACCGACTCCTACCTGGACCAGGCGTGCGGGAAACGCGAGTTGACGCCTCAGCGGCCGCTGCCGCGCTGTGCGGGCGGTGCGACGCGGATGTCCAGGTCCGAGATCCGGTGGACGGGCCAGGATCGGGCGTAGCGGGGCGGGGTGCCGCCGGCCGGTGTGATGTGGGCGACCGGGAGGCGGTCCGCGGTGCGCAGGATGTCCGCCACCGTGGTGTTCTCGTTGTGGCCCGAGGTCGCGCCCGAGGAGCAGCCGGTGTAGTAGCCGATCGGGATGGCCTCGTGGCCGGTGAGCAGGCAGGGCGGGCGGACGCCGAGGCGGTGCAGCGCTCCGGCGGTGCGGTCCCAGTCGCGGCGGCTCTCGGTGTTGCGGGAGACGACACCGTCCAGGACGGCGATCTGCGCCGCCAGATGCCCGGCCAGGCCGAGCGCGACCAGTGTTGCGGCCACTGGCCGCCACTTCCGGCCCGGCGTCCTGACCAGGTGCCACAGCGCGTCGGCGACCGGGATGGCGAGCAGCGCGTAGGCCGGCTGGAGGAAGCGGGGCGCCGCGTAGCCGATCATGAACAGGTACGGCAGTGCGGCCGTGGCGGCGCAGGCCAGCGGGATCAGGGTCCGTCCCAGACGCCGGGCCCGGGCCGCGACGAGCAGGCCGAGGCCGGCGAGGACGGGCAGGGTGAACCACCAGAGGGTGACCAGGGGGTTGGGCATCGGCACGGTGCACGGCCGGCACAGGGCCCGCCCGCCCAGGCTGCGCAGCTGGTCGTCGACCGCGATCTGCCAGCCCAGTCCGCCCTGGATGCGGGAGGCGTCCGAGAGCCGCTGCCCGACACCGCCGTGGCCGACGTAGGCCTCGATCACCCATTCGACGGCGCCGGCCGCGAGGCCTGCCACGAGCACGAGGAGGAGCCGCCAGTGGCGGCGCACCAGGGTGAGGACGAGCAGTGGCACGGTCACCCAGACCGCGTCGGTGGGCCGCATCCACGCCATGAGGGCGGCGCCCGCGGCGACGCCCCACAGGGCCGCCCGGGCGGAGGGGTTGGCCCGGGCCCGCAGGAAGCAGCCCACGCTGATCAGGGCGCCGATCGCGACCCAGTAGTTGGGCATGGCCTGCGGACCGTAGAAGAGGGTCACCCACAGGGAGGCGAAGAGGGCGCCGCCCACGACCAGGACCCGGGTCGGGAACAGGCCGCGCCAGGCGCGCAGGGCCAGGTAGAGGGCGAGGCCGGACAGCAGGGCGAGGTAGACGCGCAGCAGCGGCGTGGACGACGACCAGGACGCGATCGGCGCCACGAGCAGGGAGACGCCCCGGGAGCGCGGGGCGCTGAAGAAGGCCGCCGGGGTGTGGGAGGTGACCTGGCTGACGTAGACGATCTCGTCCCAGCCGAGGCCGAGGACGGGCCGGACGAGGACGAGTTGCGCGACGGCGAAGACAGCGGCCACCGCGGCGAGCGGTCCGTCGACGCGGCTTGTACGGCGGGCACCCGACGCGGCCGTCTGCGTGCGTCTTCGTCTGCGAACGAGAATGGCGTTCGCGCCGTCGGACATCGTCCACCCCTTACCCCTACTACGCGCGTAGGGCCGCTGATGACCGCCTCCGGCCCGCGGGCCGGAGGCGGAGGTTCGATGATCGGAAAACATGGTCAAGCTAACCCGCGGGGTGGGGACGTGCAGACCGGAATTCGGCCAAGTGCCTGACTCGATCTGGAGGTCAGCGGGTGTTCGGGGCGCGGTGCGGTGGCTGATTCGGGGCCGGACGCCGGGGCGCCGGGGGGACCGGGCGAGTGACGGGGACGTCCTCACGCACCGTCACCTCGGCGCCGTGATGGCGGATCGTCAGGGGCGGGCCCGAGCGCAGGGTGTACGTGACCTGGCCGGCGGTCAGCTCCACCCGCAGGCACCGGCCGAGGAACCCGACCGAGAAGGCCAGCCGGCTGTACCTCTCGGGCAGGCGCGGCGCGAACCGCAGGCCACCGTCGGCGCACCGCATACCGCCGAACCCGGCGACCAGCGCCATCCAGGTACCGGCCAGCGAGGCGATGTGCAGTCCGTCGCGGGTGTTGTGCTCCAGGTCCCCGAGGTCCATCAGCGCGGCCTCGGCCGTGTAGGCGCAGGCCAGGTCCAGATGGCCGGTCCGGGCGGCCATGACGGCCTGGACGGAGGCCGACAGCGAGGAGTCCCGTACGGTCAGCGGCTCGTAGTACGCGAAGTTGCGGGCGATCTGCTCCTCGGCCTGGTTGTCGAAGGCCTCCTCGAAGAAGCTGCCGCAGGTGTACATCGCCAGGACCAGGTCCGCCTGCTTGATCACCTGCTTGCGGTACAGGTCGAAGTACGGGAAGTGCAGCATCAGCGGGTACTGGTCCGGGCCCGTGCGGTCGAAATCCCAGCGCTGGTAGCGGGTGAAGCCGGCGTGCTGTTCGTGCACCCGGAGTTCGTCGTTGTAGGGGACGTGCACGGCCTCGGCGGCGTCCCGCCAGGCGGCCCGCTCCTCCTCGTCGGCGCCGAGCCGGGCCGCCTCGTCGGGGTGGCGTTTGCAGGCGTCGGCGGCGGCCAGCAGGTTCGCCCGGGCCATGAGGTTGGTGTACGTGTTGTCGTCGGCGATCGCGCTGTACTCGTCCGGCCCGGTGACGCCGTCGATGTGGAAGACGCCCCGGTCGTCGTGGTGGCCGAGGGAGCGCCACAGGCGGGCGGTCTCCACCAGCAGCTCCACGCCGGTCTCGCGCTCGAACTCCTCGTCGCCGGTGGCCGCCACGTACCGCACCACGGCGTCCGCGATGTCGGCGCCGACGTGGAAGGCGGCCGTGCCGGCCGGCCAGTACGCGGAGCCCTCCGAGCCCTCGATGGTGCGCCAGGGGAACGCGGCGCCGCGCAGGCCGAGCTGGGCCGCGCGCTCCCGGGCGGCGGGCAGGGTGTCGAGGCGCCAGCGCAGGGCCTCGGCGGCCGCGGCCGGCGCGGTGTAGGTCAGCAGCGGCAGCACGAACGCCTCGGTGTCCCAGAAGGCGTGGCCGTCGTAGCCGGAGCCGGTGAGCCCCTTGGCGGGGATGGCGCGCTGTTCGGCGCGGGCGCCGGCCTGGAGGACGTGGAAGAGGGCGAAGCGGACGGCCTGCTGGATCTCCTCGTCGCCGTCGACCTCGACGTCGGCGCGCGCCCAGAAGTCGTCGAGGTAGGCCCGCTGGTCCTTCAGGAGCCCCCACCAGCCGCTCTGCGCGGCCGCCGCGAGGGCCGCCTCGACCTGGTCGCTCATCGCGGGCCGGGAGCGCGCGCTGGACCAGCCGTGCGCCACGAGTTTCTCCACCCGCAGCCGCTCCCCCGGCTCCAGGACCGAGGTGATGGTCAGCCGGGCCACGTCCACGTTGCTCTCGCTGCTGGTGGTGGTCCGTTCCGGGCCGGTGACGAGGTGGTCGGCGGCCACGGCGACCCTGAGGCCGCTGCGCCGGGTGCGGTGGACCAGGCGCAGCCTGCTGCCCGAGGCGAGGTCCTCCTCCGGTTCCAGCGGCGACTTCAGCGCCCGTGCGGCGCGCGGGTCGCCGTCCGGCTCGGGCAGGCTCTCGTTGGCGACGAGCTCCGACTGGACGACCACGCGGGTACGGCTGTCGACGGGCTCCACCTCGTACGCCACGGCGGCGATCGCCCGCTGGGTCAGGGACACCAGCCGCGTGGAGCGCACCCGGACCGTCGAGCCGGCCGGGGAGGTCCACTCGCAGACCCGTTCCAGCACGCCGCGCCGCAGGTCCAGGGTCCGCTCGTGGGTGACGAGCCGCCCGTAGCGCAGGTCGAACGGCTCGTCGTCGACCAGGAGGCGCAGCACCTTGCCGTTGGTGACGTTGATGGACGTCTGGCCGGACTCGGGGTAGCCGTAGCCGGCCTCGGCGTAGGGCAGCGGGTGCAGTTCGTGGACGCCGTTGAGGTAGGAGCCGGGCAGGCCGTGCGGTTCGCCCTCGTCGAGGTTGCCGCGCCAGCCGACGTGGCCGTTGGACAGGGCGAACACGGACTCGCTCTGTGCCAGGACGTCGAGGTTGAGCTCCGTCTCGCGCACCGTCCAGGGTTCTACGTTGTACGCCCGCTGTGCGATCACTCCGTGCCCCCCAGTTCGGCGAGGTCCTGCACCACGACGTCGGCGCCGTGCGCGTACAGCGCGTCGGTCTGTCCCACCCGGTCGACGCCGACGACGTACCCGAACCGGCCCGCGCGGCCCGCGTCCATGCCGGCCAGGGCGTCCTCGAAGACGGCGGCCTCGGCCGGTGCGATGCCGAGGTCCTCGGCGGCGGCCAGGAACGTGTCGGGGTGCGGCTTGCCGGGCAGCTTGCGCTCGGCGGCGACCACGCCGTCGATGCGTACGTCGAAGAAGTGCTCGGCGCCGATCGAGCGCAGCACGTCCCGGCAGTTGGCGCTGGAGGAGACGATCGCGGTGCTCAGTCCGTGGGCGCTGACCGCCTCCAGGTAGCGCAGGGTGCCGTCGTAGGCCTCGACGCCGTCGGTGCGGATCTTCTCCAGGACCAGCTCGTTCTTGCGGTTGCCGAGCCCGTGCACGGTCTGCGCGCCGGGTGGGTCGTCGGGGTCGCCGTCGGGCAGGTCGATGCCGCGGGACGCGAGGAAGGTGCGCACGCCGTAGGCGCGTGGCCGGCCGTCGACGTACTCGTCGTAGTCGGACCCCGCGTCGAACGGCCGGAAGTCCGCGCCGTCGCGCTCGCGCAGGAAGGCGTCGAACATCTCCTTCCAGGCGGCCGCGTGCACGACGGCCGTCTTGGTGACGACGCCGTCGAGGTCGAAGAGGCAGGCGTGGATGTCTTCGGGGAGACCGAGCTGCGTCATACAGGTCCGGTTCCCCGGCCGGCGATGTCCAGTGAGTGGCGCACGCCACACTCCGGCGGGTGACAGACTCTGCTGTGTGCCGCTCACCTTCGACGACCTCGTCCGCCGCGCCCGAACCCTGCCCCAGGGCGGCCGGCGCGCGCTCCTCGGTATCGCCGGCAGCCCCGGTGCGGGCAAGTCGACGCTCGCCGAGCGGCTGGTGCGGGAACTGAACGGATCCGGGGACCCGTGGGTGGCGCACGTCCCCATGGACGGTTTCCATCTCGCCGACGCCGAACTGGAGCGGCTCGGCCGCCGCGACCGCAAGGGCGCGCCCGACACGTTCGACGCGGCCGGGTACGCGGCGCTGCTGCGACGGCTGCGGGAGGAGACGCAGGAGATCGTGTACGCGCCCGGCTTCGAACGTGTCCTGGAGCAGCCGGTCGCGGGGGCGATCCCGGTACCGCCGGCGGCCCGGCTCGTGGTGACCGAGGGGAACTACCTGCTGCTGGAGACCGGCGCCTGGGCCCGGGTCCGCCCCGAGCTCGACGAGGTGTGGTTCTGCGAACTCCCCGAGCCGGAGCGGTTGCGGCGACTGGTCGCCCGGCACGAGGAGTTCGGCAAGGGCCACCGGGAGGCCGTGGCCTGGGTTCTGCGCTCGGACCAGCGCAACGCCGAACTGGTCGCCACGACGCGGGAGCGGGCCGACCTGGTGGTGCCGGAGTCGGCACTGCCGCACGTGCGGGCGTGAACACCGCGCACGGCCTCCCCTGGCCGTCCGAGAGGCGGGCAGCGTCCCGGAGTTGCCTGTGCCTGGAAACCGATTCCCGGCCGCGTCGCGATGAGGCATGATCGGTCGCATGATCAGGTCCGCCACTGTGAACGACGTCCCCGAGATCCGGGCCATGATCCGCGAACTCGCCGCCTACGAACGGGCCGCCGAGCAGGCCAGGGCCACCGAGGAGCAGCTGCGGGAGGCGCTGTTCGGTGAGCACCCGGCCGCCCACGCGCTGATCGCCGAGAACGACGGCACGGGTGAGGCCGTGGGCTACGCCCTGTGGTTCCCGCGCTTCTCGACCTGGACGGGCACGCGCGGCATGCACCTGGAAGACCTCTACGTACGGGCGTCGGCGCGCGGCGCGGGACACGGGAAGGCCCTCCTCGCCGCCCTGGCCGCGACCTGCCGGCGCAACGGCTACGACCGCTTCGAGTGGTGGGTCCTGGCCTGGAACACACCGACGATCGACTTCTACAAGTCGCTCGGGGTGGAACTCCTGGAGGAGTGGAAGGTGTGCCGGCTCAGCGGGGAGCCCCTCAGCGAACTGGCGGCTCAGGCACCGGACGTCGCGCACCCCGCCCCCGACGCGTAGGAGGCCCGCCTCGTCCGTCCGGTGACCTTCCGAATGAACCGCTCTCAGGCGTCCGTTCCGCAGGACAGCGTCAGCTCCGGTTCGGCGTTCGCGTCGCCCGCCACCTCGCCGATCACCGCCGTGAACGCCTCGGTGCGGACCACGAGAGCCGTGCCCTCACGCGCGAACGCCGGTGTGAACTCGTCGTCGCCCGGGCCGTAGCGGACCGCGAAGACGTGCAGGTCCTCGGGTGCGCCGGGGGCCGGTCCGGCCTCCAGGGCGGTCGAGTCGACCAGGTGGCGCCAGCCCTCGTCGGGGTTGCCGTAGCCGCGCGGGTCGAGGGCCAGGGCGAAGGCGGCCTGCTCCTGGGTGGTGTCCGTGCGGGCGTCGAAGTGGTGCGGGTCGTCCGGGCCCGGGTGGGTCAGCCGCAGAGTGCCCGCCGACGTCACCCGGGGCTCGGCGGTCCTGCGCACCCGGTCGCCGTCGTCGGCGGCGTACGGCAGGCCGGCGAGCAGGTACGGCACGCCCGGGAGCCGTTCCACCGCGACCGTGGTCCACAGGCTCGTGCCGTCGGTGACGTACAGGGACCGGACGTGCCGCAGGACGTGGTCACGGCCGACGACCGGCTTGGTGACCAGCTTCGCCGCCAGTCCGCCGGCGGTCACGTCCCGGACGCGGACCTCGCCCATCGGGCGGGTCAGCAGGAAGCCGTCGGTCACCGGGCCGAAGCCGTGCTGGCGGTTGACGGCGGCCGGCAGGTAGTAGGTGCCCGCGGCCTCGACCAGTGCGGGCGTCATCCGGTCGTCGAAGGCCACCGACACCGTGCCCGCGCGCAGTTGGTGCCGGGCCGGAGCCGTGGACGGGGTGCGGTGCCAGGGCGTGGTGTCCTGGATCTGCCAGACCAGCATCCACGCGAAGTGGCCGTCGACGCCGCCGTCCGCCTTGACCGCGTGCCGGGCCCAGCGGCTGTCGCCCCGGTAGCGGCCCAGGTCGGAGCCGATGCGGGCGCTGAAGTAGCGCAGGCCCAGCACCGACTCGAAGGCGGAGTGCTGCTCGCTGTAGCGCGGACCGCCGTTGTCGAAGCCGCCGTTCGTCAGCCGGGCGTCGATGTAGCGGGCGAGCGCGTCGCCGTCCTCGGCGAAGACCTCCTCCCTGCTGACCCGGTGGGCCTGGGCGAGGAAGGACAGGGAGATCGGGCCGTAGTTGTTGTCGTAGGCACCGCCGTGCTCGGGCGGCAGGAGCGCGCCGCGGTCACGGACGCGGTGGGCGCGGATCTCGTCCTCGTACAGCCGCAGGGCTTCGCGGCGCACCGGGTCGCCCTGGGCGGGCGGCAGGTGCCGGGCCAGCATCAGGCCGCCGACGACGCAGCCGATCGCCTGGTTGCCGGCCTCCTGCGGGTTGAAGAACGTCGCCTCCGTGAGCCAGCGCCAGTAGCCGTGCGCCACTTCGAGGAGCCGGGCGCGCTGTGCGTCGTCGACGAGGCCCTCCGCCGCGTCCAGGACGTTGACGGCCTGGAGCAGCGCCCACACGGTGCTCGGCCAGTCACCGATGGGGTGGGCTCCCGCCGCCAGGGTGTAACGGGCGTACGGCAGGCCCGAGTCGCGCACCCGGAGGTTGGGGTAGCCCGGGTTGTCCTCGGTGTAGACCCGCTCGTCCAGGTGGAAGGCGAGGCTGCGGCGTACCACGTCGGGCAGCCGCGGGTCCTTGCCCCGCTGCCAGGCGAGGGCCAGCAGCGAGGTGACGCCGAGGGACGTGTCGCCGATGTCGTCGACGCAGTCCGGGTGCTCGAGGTTGCCCTCCGGCGTCATGCGGGCCAGGGCCTGCTCGGTGACGTCGGCGAGGACGGCGTCGTACGCCTCCGGGGTGTCGGGGAGGTCGTGCAACGGGCCGCGCTGGTGAGGGAGGTACACGGGTCGGTCAGTCCTTCAGTCCGGCGTTGATGTCGGCGTTCATGACGTAACGCTGGAACACCAGGAAGACGACGATCAGAGGGATCATGGAGATGACCGATCCGCCGAGCACCACCGACCAGTTGATGTTCTGCGCGCCCACGAGGCTCTGGATGCCGATCTGCACGGTGAACTTGCTGGGGTCGTTGAGCATCAGCAGCGGCCAGATGTAGTCGTTCCACCGCCACTGGAACGACAGGATGGCGAGCGTCAGCATGATGGGCCGGGAGATCGGCACCATGATCCGCAGGAAGATCGACAGCTCACGCGCCCCGTCGATGCGGGCGGCCTCGATGAGCTCGTCGGGGACCGTCAGGAAGAACTGGCGGAACATGAAGCACCCGGTCGCGGTGAGCACGGCCGGGAGGATGATGCCGGCGAGCGAGTTGTAGAGGCCGAGGTCGCGGACCACGAGGAACTGCGGGGCGAGCATGACCTCGGACGGCAGCATCGTGGTGGCCAGGATGCCGACGAAGAAGACCTTGAGCCACTTGTTGTCGTACTTGGCCAGCGCGTAGCCAGTGCAGCAGCTGACTCCCACCGTGAGGATCGTCGCGATCACACACACGATGGTCGTGTTGATGAAGTAACCGGAGAAGTTGGCGCCCTCCCACGCTGCCTCGTAGCCCGACAGGCTGGGGTCGTCCGGGAACAGCGACAGCGAGGAGAACAGGTCTCCCGCCGGTTTGAAGGAGCTGAGGACGAACCACAGCACCGGAAACCCGTAGATGGCCGCCAGGACCCACAGCAGTGTCGTCGCGGGCACCGCGCGCCGAAGCCCACCGCTCGCCGCGCCGCGCACCCGCTTGTTGGGAACCGCCCGTCCGGGCCCGGCGTCGGCCTTGCGTGGCATGTCTGTGGTTGTCATCGGTTCTCCACCCGCCGGTTGACGACCAGCTGGATGATCGCGACGGCCATCAGGATGAGCATGAGCACGAACGACGCGGCGCTCGCGTAGCCGATCTGGCCCGATTTGAAGCCGGTCTGGTAGATGTACTGGACAAGCAGGTTGTTCGACGTCCCGGGTCCGCCGTTGTTGAGGGAGGCGAACAGCGGATATTCCTTCATCGCGTGGATCGTGTTGAGCAGGATGACGATGAAGGACGTGGGCGCGATGCTCGGCAGTGTGATGCTGACGAACTGGCGCCACGGACCGGCGCCGTCGAGCGATGCCGCCTCGTAGTACGACACCGGCACGTTCTTGATCGCCGCGATGAACAGCAGCATCGAGAAGCCCGTCCAGGCCCAGGATGCCGCCACGACCACCACCAGCAGCGACAGGTCCGCGTTCGACTGCCACGGCACGGCACTTCCGCCGAACTTCTCGATGAGGTAGTTGACCAGTCCGAAGTTCTCACCGAACAGCCACCGCCACAGGACACCCACGACGATGGGCGACAGCAGCCACGGGATGAAGAAGAAGACGCGGGCGACCGACACGCCCTTGGCGTGCTTGCTCACCAGCACGTTGGCGATGAGCAGCGAGAACACGAAGTTCAGCGGCACGAAGAGCACGGTGTACAGCAGCGTCCGGGTCAGCGCGTCGAAGAAGGTGGAGTCCCCGAACAGGTTGCTGTAGTTGTCCAGTCCGACGAACTGGAACGCCCCCACGCCGGTGTAGTTCGTGAAGGAGTAGACGAGCCCGATCACCGCCGGCCAGATGAAGAACAGCGCGAAGAGCACGGCGTTGGCCGCGATGAGGACGAGCGGCGCAAGGGTGTACTTACTGCGTCTCCTGGGCGGGCTCGCGGACACGTCCGGGGCGCGTTTGGTCATCTTCCTGACTCCGTGCTGGTGGAATGGGTTCCTGTGGGCTCAGGCCATGAGCCCGGCGTCGCGTGGGGCCCGGGGCCGGGCGGCGGTGTCTCGACCCGCCGCCCGGGCCCGCCGGCCTGCGCTCAGCCGCCGACCTGCTGGTTGTAGCCGGCCACGATGTTGTCCAGCGCCTTGTCGGCCGACTGCTGGCCGTTGATCGCCTTGCCGAGCTCCGTCTTGGTCGGGTCCTCGGTGAGGCTCTTGCCCTTCAGCACCCAGTTCGTCTGCGCGGTGTTGAAGTAGCCGGAGATCGGGGCGTACAGCGGGATCGACTCGTTGTACAGCTTGAACGCCGCCTGCGCCGCCTCGGACTTGAAGGGGTACTTCGGATTCAGACCGGTCTCGACGGGCAGGAACCCGGACGCCTCGCACAGCGCCTGGTAGTGGGCCGGCTCGTACAGCCAGGACATGAACTTCTCCGTGGCGGTGGCCGCGGCTCCGTTGTTGTTGAACCCGACCATCATGCCGCCGCTGTTGACGTCGCTGGCCTGCACCGGCTCGGCGGGAGTCGGGACGCTCGCCCACTCGAACTTCTTGATGCTCTCCGCGAAGGCGGGCACCTGCCACACGCCGGACCAGTAGGCGACCACGTCACCGCTCTGGAACATGGCGGACGGGTCGGCGCCGCTGGTCCACACCGACTTCGGCATGGTCTTGTCGTCGTTCATGGCGACGAAGCGCTTCACGGCCTTCCTGGTCGCGGCGTCCACCGAGAACTTTCCGGAGGAGTCCGCGTGGACGTACTTCCCGCCGAGCTCGTACACCATGGCACGGAGCCGGGACGGCGACTGGTCGAAGGTGAGGGAGTACTTGGCGCCCGTCTTCTCCCGGACCTGGTCCGCCGCCTTGAGGAATTCCGTCCACGTCCAGGTCTTCTCGGGCGAGGTCGGGAAGGAGACGCCTGCCTTCTTGAACAGCGACTTGTTGATGTACAGACCGGACGCGGTGATGTCCGAGGGGATGGACAGCACCTTCCCGGACGAGTCCTTGGCGACGAAGTTCTTGTTGATCTTGTTGTTCTTGTTGTTGGCGATGGGGCCGAGGTCGATCAGCTTGTTCGCCCAGATCGGGTCGAGCTTCGGCACGGCCGCCACGTCGGGCAGGGAGTTCGCCTGCGCGGCGTTGCGCAGCTTCGCGTCGTAGCCGTCGTAGGGGATGTTGACGAGGTTGACCTTGACGCCGGTTTCCTTCTTGTACTGCGTCACCATCTTCTTCCAGCCCGCGTCCTGCCCCGGAACCGTGGAGATCCAGAACGTCAGCGACTTGGAGGTCCCGCCCGAGCCGGATTCTCCCGACCCGCAGGCGGAGAGCAGAAGGGCACCTGCCGTGGCCACGGCAGCGAGGGGAACCACGCGGCGTATGCCGCCGCGGCCGAGTCGGCGGGAGCGCCGCACACCCACACTGGTCATCTTCGATCCCTTTTCGTCGTAGCGGAGGAAGCACGGCGCCAGCCGAGGCGGCACGGGTGCAGTTTTGCGGGAAAAGTTCGCTTTCCGGGGGGCACGGCCTCGCCCGGCCGCGACGCCTCGACGGGTGGGGTCCCCGGCCATGACGGCCGGCGTCGCACAAGCACGCCCTCGTGCGGCTGCCGTACTTCTCGTACGTGCGGGAGGCTCACCCGGAGTCGGCGTCCCGGCCGACTCAGAAAGCGCTTGTCCGGACATTGGCAGACCGATGGCGCAGCCGTCAATGCTTCGCCCGCACAGCTCCGGTCACGGTTTGAATTCCATGGGCGACCGCGAGCCTGCTGGCGCCCGCCACCGTGCCGGTGTCACCCACCACGCTGCTGACCACCTCGGTGGGCCAGCTCAGCCGGGCCAGCTCGGCCCGTACCCCGGGCAGGAGCTGCGGATCCGCTCCGGTACCGCCGCCCAGGACGATCAGCCCGGGGTCCAGTACGGCGGCGACGGCGGCGGCGAGCCGGCCCACGTCGGCGGCGTGCGAGGCGACCACGGCACCGGCCGTGGCATGCCCCTGCCCGGCGAGGGCGAGGAGCCGCTCGGCGGTGCGCGGGCGGGTACCGTCGCCGTCCTGCCAGGCCTCGGCCGCCCTGCGCAGCAGGGTGCGCGAGCCCATGCGCTGCTCCAAGCCCTCGTGGTGCGGGGCGCGGTCGTCGTCCCAGGGGTAGGGCAGCCGGGCCACCTCACCGGCGGCGCCGTTCGCGCCGCGCAGCACCCGGCCGCCGATGACGACGGCGAGACCGATGCCGACGCCGATGCGCAGGTAGCCGAAGGTGTCGCGGCCGACGGCGGCGCCCTCGTGGAGCTCGGCGAGGGCGGCGCAGTTGACGTTGTTCTCCAGGTGGACGGGGACACCCTCGGGCAGGGCGACGGCCATGGCGTCGAAGACGGGGCCGGCCTTGGCGGTCGCGGGGCGCTCCCCGGCGCGGTCCCGTGTGGGGACGTCACCGACGGCGACGACGACGGCCCGCAGCGGGGCCCCGGGGGGCAGGGCGTCGAGGACCTTGCGGACAGTGTCGGCCGCGTCCCGGCGGGAGCCTGTGCCCTCGGCGAGCAGGGTGCCGTCCAGGGCGCAGCCGCGCACCCGAGTCACGGCGGGTCCCAGGTCGACCGCGAGCACGGCGCCGGCAGCCGGGCCGAGACGGTAGATCGCGGCACTGCGGCCGGTGCCGCCGGAGGCCCTGCCGGAGTGGGCGGCGAGCTCGACGGCTTCGAGCTCGGCCACGGCGGAGGAGACGGTCGGCTTGGAAAGGCCCGCACCGGCCGCCAGCTGGGGGCGGGTGGCCGTGCCCGTCCCGGCCAGTACGTCGAACACCACACGGGCACTCTCGCTCAGGTGCATGGTCTCCCCAGGTCGTGCTGCGGCCGTGAAAGGCGGCGGCAGGGGTCGCGCGGCATCGGGATTCCGTGCCTCTTGACGCGCACCCTACTTCGTTAGTTAACTTCCTAACGAACTTCACGGTACTCGCCTGCCGTGTTCCGCAGAAGCCCGTCCCGGGGCTTCCCTACCTCTTCAACTGCCGTGGTCCGACGGGCGGTTCGCCTGCCGTCGTCGTGACCGCGCAACGACGAAAGAGGACCCGTGCAGGACTCCACGCCTTACGCGGTCGGTATCGACGTGGGCGGCACCAAGACACATCTGCGCGCCTTCGCGGGCGACGAGGACGTCGTCGACCATGTCCGCAGCAGTTCGGGATGGCGGCCGCACGACCCCGGCGCCGCCGCCGACTGGCTGGCCGCTCTGGTCGCCGACGCCCTGCCTCCTCACGTACGACCGTCCGCTCTCGCCGTGGGCGGTCACGCCTGCGAGACCCCACGCCAGTGCGCGGGCATCCGCGCCGCCCTTCAGGAGCGGCTGGGGGTGCCCGCGCTCGTCGTGGGCGATGCCGAACTGCTCGTTCCCGCCGCGGGGCTGGACAAGGGCGTCGGACTGGTCGCCGGTACCGGTTCGGTCGCGGTGGGGCGGCTGCCCGACGGCGCCGCGGTCCAGGTCGGCGGCTGGGGCGCGGTGCTCGGGGACGAGGGCGGCGCGGCCGGCCTCGTCCGTGAGGCCGCGCGTGCCGTCTGGGCCGCGCACGACCGGGGCGAGGAGCCCGACGCGCTGGCGACCGGGCTGGTCGCCGCGTTCGGGGTGGCCGAGGTGCCCGCGCTCGGCGCCGCGCTGGAGGCCGCCACGGACGTCTCCGCCGAGTGGGGCCGCCGGTCCCCCGCCGTGTTCGACGCGGCGGAGGCGGGCTCGCCGCTCGCCCGGGCGGTGATCGCCGACGGCGGGCGGGCGCTCGCCGGGCTCGTCGTACGGCTCGCCGCGCGCGGGGTCCCGGTGGACGACGTGGTGGTGGCGGGCGGCACGGTCCTCGCCCAGCCCGCGCTGTACGAGGCGTTCACCTCCGCGCTCGCCGAGTCCCTGCCCGGGGCCCGGCCGCAGCCGCTGCGGGTGCCGCCGGTCGAGGGCGCGGTGGCGCTGGCCCGTTCGCTGCTGTGAGCCGGGCGGGTCCCGTTCACGTGCCGGACACCGGCTGGTGGCCGGACCCTCTCCGAAGGGTCACAGCACGGCAGTAGATCTTCACTCGTGAGTACCAGGTGCCACAGAAGCCGTCACAGGCACCAGAAGTCGCACACGCCGCACCACCTTTCCGGCCGCACACGGCCGAAGCACCGTCGCGCAACGGCACGACACCTTCTTCGCTGAACTCCAGAGAGGCGCACCCATGCCGTCATCAGCCGGGCACCGCTCCCCCGCCACCGTCGACCGGCGGGGCTTCCTCAGGACCTCCCTCGGTGCCTCGGCGGGCCTGCTCGCCGCACCGGCCTTCGCCACGTGGCTCGCCGCCGCCGACGCGAAAGCCGCCACGGGCCCCGCCGCGTTCGTCGACGACTACAAGTCGAACGTCGTCGCGAACCAGACCCCGGAGACCAACGCCGTCGTCCGGATCCTCGGCGGCATGGCAAAGGTGTGGAAGACGGGCGGCGCCTGGGACACCGGCCGCGTCCTGGACCGCGAGGTGCTGCGCGCCAACATGCGCTACTGCGCCCGGATCACGACGTCCCGTACCGCGGCGCAGGCGAAGGAGGCCTTCCTCTACGACCGCCAGCACCAGAGCTACGCCATGATCGGCGGCCTGGGCCCGCTCGCCGGCCTGTACAGGTCGGGTGCCAAGGCGGTCACGTCCATCACCACCGCTCCGGACGGCACGCCCGCGGGGAAGATCAACGACACCCTGCCCGCCGACGCCCCCGCCGGATCAGCGCTCGGCGCGGGCTCCTACGACTCGGACCTCGGCAAGGTGGCCAAGCTGGTCGACACCGTGCGCGGGCCGTTCGCCTCGGGCAACCCGGCCAAGTTCGCCTTCCAGTACCCGCGTCCGTGGCGGATGAACGAGGACAGCGAGGTCGTGGACACCGGGAAGAAGGACGCCCTCGGCTACCCGGTGTACGACTCGGACGTGGTCGTCGCCCCGCAGCTGCTGCGCCAGCGCTCCGAGACCCCGCAGGAGGACGGCGGGTTCCCGAGCGGCCACACCAACGCCTTCCATCTGGCCGGTCTGGCCTACGCGTACGCGGTGCCCGAGCGTTTCCAGGAGCTGGTGACGCGGGCGTTCGAGCTGAGCCACACCCGGATCATGTCGGGCATGCACTCCACCGTCGACGTCATCGGCGGCCGGATCATGGCGACCGCCCTGACCGCGGCGACGCTGGCCGACCCGGCGAACGCGGAGCTCAAGGCGGCGGCACGCGCCCAGGCCCTCGCCTACTTCACCGAGAAGACCGGCACGACGCCGGACACGCTGTACGCATACGCCCACTCGGACGCCGGCGACGCCTACGCCGACCGCGAGGCCAACGCCCGTGCCGTCGGGCACCGGTTGACGTACGTCCTGCCCCGCCGCGGCCGCAAGGACCCGCTCACCGTGCCGAAGGGCGCGGAGGTCCTGCTGGAGACACGGCTGCCGTACCTGAGCGCGGCCCAGCGTCGCGAGGTGCTGCGCACGACCGCGCTGCCCTCCGGGTACGTCCTGCTGGACGGCTTCGAGCAGTGGGGCCGGCTGAACCTGTTCGCGGCGGCGGACGGGTACGGCGCCTTCGACACCGACGTCACGGTGACGCTGGACGCGGCGGCCGGTGGCTTCCACGCGGCGGACAGCTGGCGCAACGACATCGAGGGCGACGGCGGGCTGACCAAGCGCGGCACCGGCACGCTCACGCTGACCGGCCACAACCGGTACCACGGCGGGACCGTCGTCGAGGACGGCACGCTGGTCGCCGCGTCCCCCAACGCCCTGGGGCAGGGCGACGTCCGGGTCACGGGCGGCACACTGCGCGCGGACAAGGTCCTCCGGGTGCGCGGCTCGTACGTCCAGGAGGGTGAGTCGGCGCTGGAGCTGGAACTGCGCGGGAACCACGGCCCGGCGCTCACGGTGAGCCGGCGCGTGCTGCTCGGCCGGGGCAGCGTGCTGGCGCTGCGGCTCGACGCCGAGCGGCCGCCGGTCGCGGGCACCACCGTCCCGGTCCTGTCGGCTGCGGCGCTGCGCGGCCGGTTCGACCGCGTCGAGCTGGACTCGACGACGCTGCGGGCCGTGCCCGTGCACACCGCTGACGGTCTGTCGGTGCGACTCGTGAAGCGGTGACACCCCGAGCGGCGGGGGCTGGTGCAGAGTGGGTCCATGAGGGACCTCTGGACCGCTCCCGCCGTCCCGCGGCCGCTGTCGCTCCTGGCGGCCGGGCTGCTCGCGGCGATGGCCTTCGCGATGGTCACCACCGCCGTGCGGCAGACCCCGACGATCGACGAACCGGTGTACGTGGGCGCGGCCGCCGAGTACACGCACGAGCACCGGCTGCGCCACAACCCGGAGCACCCCCCGCTCGGCAAACTCCTCATCGGCGCCGGGGTGGCCCTCGCGGATCCGCGCGTCGACCCGTCGTTCACCGGGGACCAGGGCGCGGTGGGGCGGCACTTGCTCTACGGGACGGGCAACGACCCGTGGCGGCTGATGCTGTGGGCCCGCCTCCCCCTGATCGCGCTGACGCTGCTGTTCGGGCTGGTCGTCTTCGCCTTCGCCCGTGAACTGGCCGGGAGAGCAGGGGCGTTGGCCGCGCTCGCCCTGTACTGCTTCTCCCCCGACGTCATCGCCCACGGCTCGCTCGCCACGCTCGACGTGCCGGCCGCCGGGTTCGCGCTGACGTCCGCGTGGCTGCTGTGGCGGGCGCGCCGCGGGCCCCAGCTGTACGTGCCGCTCGCCGGTGTGGCGCTGGGGGCGGCCCTGGCCACGAAGATGAGCACGCTCCCGGCCCTGCCGGTGCTCATGGCTCTGGCCGCCGTCTCGGTGTGGCACGCGTCCGGAGCAGGCCGGCGCCTCATGCCCGCGGCCGTCGGGGCGGGTGTGGTGGCTCTGGTGGCGATCGCGGTCGTGTGGGTCACGTACCTGATGGTCGATCCGCGGCTGCGCTGGACTCCGGAGCAGCACGTTCCCGTCGTGCACGGGCTGCGCGGGCTGCTGGTCCGGCTCCTGCCGTTCCCGGAGGCGTACCAGGACGGGATGCGGCTCCAGTTCGGGCTGGAGAACCGGCCGTGGCAGGGGTTTCTGTTCGGCCGGCTGTACTCGGGCTCGCTCTGGTACTACCTGCCGGCCGCGCTGCTGGTGAAGACACCTCTCGGGATGCTCGCGCTGTGGGTCGCCGGGGCGGTCGTCGTGGTCGCGGTGGGCCGCCTGCGTCCGGCCGCGCCCTATGTGCTGGCTCCGTCCCTGGTGCTGCTGGCGGCGGCCATGCAGGGGGCGCGGGACTTCGGCACGCGGTACGCCGTCTTCCTTCCGCTGTTTCTCGCGGTGGCGGCGGGGTGCGTCCTCGTCGTGCGGCGGCGGTGGGTCCCCGTCGGGGCGGGGGTGCTGGTGACGTTCGTCGCGGTCAGTTCGCTGCGGACGTACCCCTACTACCTGCCGTACTCCAACGAGGCGTTCGGCGGGCCGGGCAGGACGCGGGAGTTCCTGCACGACTCCAACGTGGACTGGGGGCAGGACCTGGGGCGCCTCGCGCAGCGGCTGTGCGAGCGGTATCCGGGTGAGCGGGTGTGGCTGGTGTACAAGGGCAGCGGTGTGCCGTCCTTCTACGGCATCCGGGCCGGTGATCCTCGCGAGGTGCCGGCCGGTGACGTGCGGGGGGTGCTGGTGGTGTCGGACTCCGCGGCGGCGAAAGCGACCGGGCGGCTGGCCGAGTTGATCGGCAGCAGCCGCCCGGTCGACGATGTCGGGCACTCGATCACGGTCTATCGCCGTTGAACGCGGCCCAGTGCCGGGTGCGGATCAATGAGTCGCGTGGAAGAAGCCGTCCGTGCTCACGTGCTGCATGACACGACTGGCCACTCGGTAACGGCCGTTGGGCACGTCGGGGCACCTCGCGACGTGTACCGCGAGCGGGCCCGCGAACTCGTAGCCCTTGCGTTCCGCGTGGCGGGACAGGCTGTCGGTGAGGGCCTGGCCCACGCTGGTGCCGTGGCGCGTCAACTGGTCGTGCACCTCGTCGGCGAGTTCCACGTCGTAGGCGTTGGGGACCATGACCCGGCCCGCCCGGCACACCACGGCGTTGTCGTCGCACTCGTGTCGCAGGGCGTCGAGGACCTCGACCGGCTCCTTGTCGAGGACCCGTGCCCACAGGGCCTCCCATCGGTTCTCCAGTGTCTCCTCCAGCGCACTCAGTGCGCCCATGCGGTCTCACCTGCCGGAAGCGTCGTCGGTTCGGTTGCGGTGGCCCGGAGCGTGCTATCGCTCGTCGTAGTCGTCGGGCCGCACCTCGGCCTCCTCCAGGGCCTCGCGCATCGTGCGGCCGGTCGCGCCCGGCGGCCGGGACTGGTTCTCGTCCTGCTGTTCCAGGACCTCGTCCGTGGTCTGCGTCTTCGGCCGGTTCTCCTCGGGGACGGTCATGACGTCGGCTCCTCGTCAAGTCGTGTCGATCTTCTGCCGCGGCGGGTTCCCGCCCGGCGTCCGGGTATCCCCCTGCCGGGCACCTCATGTGCTGTCCGAAGAAGCCCTGGTCACCACGGTGCGTGAGCTATGTTGAACGTCCCTGGGAGACGAAGGAGGCGAACCGGTGCCATCGCCGCAGCAGGCACGCGCACAGGCATCCGCGATCACCTCGGGGAAGGCCGCCCCGGAAGCGGAGGTCTCCCCGTCCGCCCAGCTCAGAGCGCTCTTCGACCGGCCCCGGCTGTCCCCGGGCCAGCGGCGCATCGCCCAGTATCTGATCGAGAACATCACCGAGGCGGCGTTCCTGTCCATCACGGATCTCGCCGACCGGGTCGGCGTGAGCCAGCCCTCGGTGACGCGGTTCGCCTCGGCGGTCGGCTTCAGCGGTTACCCGGCGCTGCGGGAGAAGCTCCAGTCCATCGCGCTCGGCACCCTCGCGGGCGGCGGACCGGCCGAGGAGAACCGGGGCAACGAGCTGCAGGCGGCGGTCGACGCGGAGATCGAGAACCTGGAGAACCTGCGGCGGGACTTCGCCGACCCGAACCTGGTGATCGACATCGGCCGCAAACTGTCGTCCTCGACCCCGCTGACGGTCCTCGGCCTGCGCATCTCCGTCTCACTGGCCGAGTACTTCGCCTACGCCGCCCGCCGGATCCACCCGGACGTACGGCTCGTGACACGGGGCGGCAGCGTCGCCTACGACGCACTGCTCCAGTCGCGCGAGGCGGGCGGCACCTGGGTGCTGGCGTTCTCCATGCCCCGGCATGCCCAGGAGACCCTGACGGCCGTCCGGGTCGCGCGGGGCGCCGGACTCAAGGTCGCCCTCATCACCGACCTGGCGCTCGGGCCGCTCGCGGACGAGGCCGACGTCGCCTTCGCCCTCGGGACCGGGTCGCGCCTGGTCTTCGACTCCTACGCCGCCCCGGGCGTGATGTGCTCGGCGCTGCTCCAGGCCATGACGGACGCGGACCCGGAACGGACGCAGGCCCGGCTCGAGGAGTACGAACAGGTCGCCGACCAGCACCATTTCTTCCTGCGGGACTGAGCGGCAGTCCACAACAAAGCGCGCATGAATGTTTTCATGCGGCTTGAAAACCGGATGGCATATATAAATACTGCACACGGATCGCGACCCGGCCTTCCCGGTTCCGTTCCGCACCCGAGGGGCCGGCTCCTACCCGCTTCGGCGTCCCGGGTGTCCGTGGCGGCCCCGGTCATCCCCTAGGCCGGGGCCGCCCCGACCCGTCGTCCACCCTCACGACGCCGCACACCCGGAAGCGATGATCATGCCCCTGACGTCCACGCGCATCAGCCCGGACTGGCCCTGCCAGGTCAAGACCCCCGGCAGCTACGACTGGGAGCGCTCGGCGGCCAAGTGGCTGCGCGAGCTGGTGCCCGCGCGCTACGCCGGCTACCCCGTGTTCGTCCGTCACCCCGTCCTGCTCGCCCGGCACGCCCAGATCCAGGTCCAGCAGGAGCTCAGGGTGGCCCGCACCGCCCTCCAGACCGCCCGCGCCGACCTGCCGGGACTCGGTCTGCACGAGGGCGTCATCGAGCACACCATCAAGCTGTACGCGGCCGAGGTCATGCAGTTGCAGCACATCGCGCGCAGCGTCCGGGCGGTCACCACGGCGCTGGTGGAGGCCAACCGCCAGCCGTGAGCCCGGCGGCATGACCCGCGTCGTGCGTGGCACACGTGAGGGAATGAGCACCATCGAAGTCCGGCGCGGCGAGCCGGTGACCACGGTTCTGACCTGGCAGGTACGTCCCGGCCGGGAGCAGCAGTTCGAGGAGTGGACGCGCGGCATCACCCGCTGCGCCAGACAGTTCCCGGGCAACGAGGGCGTCTCCTGGCTCACGCCGGAGGACGGCCACCGCTACCACGCGGTGCTGCGCTGGTCCGACCAGCACCGGCTCGCCGCCTGGCTGGAGTCCGAGGAGCGCGCCCACTGGCACCGGCGGATCGAGGACGTCGCCACCGAGGTCAGCAGCGAACGCCAGTCGACCACCGGGATGGAGACGTGGTTCAGCCTGCCCGGCACCACCGTGCAGGCCCCGCCCCGGTGGAAGATGGTCCTCACGACGTTCCTCGGCGCCTATCCCTTCACCCTGCTCATCCAGTGGCTGGTGACGCCGCACACCACCGGGTGGCCGCTGCCGCTGCGGGCGGCCGTGTTCCCGCTGGTACTGCTGCCGGTGCTGACCTATGTGGTGATGCCGAGGCTCAGCCGGCTGTTGCGGCTGTGGCTGTATCCCCGCGACGGCGACTGAGGACCTGGGGGCTGCTGGGACTCGCGTGGCCCCTGGGAAGCGGGAGCTGCCCGTGCGCACAAGGCAGTCTTCGAACGGGCCCGCGTGTGCGATGCTCAACCCGTGACGAGCGAGCCCGTGACACCGGCGGAGCCCGGTGCCGCACCGGACCTGGTCGAACTGGCCAAAATCGTCGCCCGGCAGCGCGCCGAACTGGACCGGCTGCGCGACCAGGCGGCGACGTCGGCTGTCGTCGAACGGGCCAAGGGCGCCGTGATGGCGCTGACCGGGTGTTCCGCGGACGCGGCGGACGAGCGGTTGCTCCAACGGGCCAAGGCGGCGCGTCACACCCTGCTCGAGGAGTGCTGGATCACGCTCGGGTCCCTGGCGCCCCCGGCGCCCGGCCCCGGCGAGGCGACCGAGCCCCTCGATGCCGACACCCCCGGCTCCGGCTCCGCCGCCCTGGTGGAGACATCCGCGCCGGACGACGTCTCCGCCGCCCTGGCCCGCCTCGGGCAGGCCCTCGTCCGGGTGATGACACCGCACGACCTCGCCCGGTGTCTGCTGGAGCATCTCGCGCCCGACATGGCGGCCGACGCGATCATGATGTACGCCCGCAGGCCCGACGGCGGACTCGAACTGATCGGGCACGCCGGCATCGACGACCAGCTGGCCGCCCAGTGGAGCCAGGTGCCGCCGCTGAGCGGGATCGCGGCGCTGGACGCGCTGCGGACGGGCGAACCGTGCTGGCTGGAGGACGTCGCCTCGCACGAGCGGCGGGAACTGCTGATCGGTGACCCGCCCGAGCGGTGGGGGTCGCGCGCCTGGCTGCCCGTGCGAGCGGCGGGCCCGGCCCAGGTCTGCATCGGTGTGCTGCGCACCCGCGCCGGGTCGTTCACGCCCCGCGACCGTGCGCATCTGCGGGGCGTCACCGGGCTGTGCGCCGGCCGGCTGCGCGCCTTCGACGCACCGCCCGAGCGGGCCGGCGACGCCACCACGGACGTGGTGCAGACACTCTTCGACGCGCTGCCGATCGCCGCGATGCTGCTCAGCCCGGTGCGGGCCGCGCCGGGCGAGACCCAGGACTTCCGGGTGGAGGCGGCGACCGCGCGGGCGGGTGACCTGCTGGGCCGCCCCGGTGAGGCACTGGCCGGCCGGCGGCTGCTGGAGTTCCGGCCCGCCCTGACGGAGGAGCCGCTGTGGCAGGGCTGCCTGCACACCCTGACCACCGGGGAGCCGTACGAGAGTGAACCGTTCGCGCACGAGGAGGTCGCGGCCAGCATCGCGGCGCTGTCCACGTACTCGGCGCGGGTGGCGCGGCTGGAGGACGCGCTGGTCGTCAGCTGGATCCGGCACGGCTCCTCCGACCGGCAGGAGCAGCGGCTGGCGGATCTCCAGCGGCTGGGCAATCTCGGCTGGGCCAACTGGAGCCTGGCCACGCAGGAGGCCTCCTGGTCGACGCAGGTGTTCGCGATCTTCGGCCGGGACCCCGCGCTCGGCCCGGTGCGGCTCACCGGGATGCCGGAGCTCGCGCTGCCCGAGGACGCGCCCGCGCTGACCCGGGCCGTGCGCGAACTCGTCCGGCAGGGGCGGGCGTTCGACCTGCCGTTCCGGGTCAGGACGAGCGGCGGCATCCGGCACCTGCGGCTCGTGGCCGAGGCCGTGACCGACATGCACGGCACGCCCGTCGAGGTGCACGGTGTCGTCCAGGACATGACGGCCCGGCGGCGGGCGGAGCTGGCCCTGGTCGAGAGCGAGCAGGCGATCCTCACGCAGCACGACGTGCTCCAGGCCGAGCGGACCCTGGCCTCCCGGCTCCAGCACGCGCTGCTGCCGCTGGCCAACCGGCCCGTCCACCTGGCGGGGCTGCGCGTCGAGGTCGCGTATCTGCCCGCCCAGTCGGGGGTGCACGTCGGCGGCGACTGGTTCAGCGCCGTGGAACTGCCCGACCGGGACGCGCTGCTGGTGGTCGGCGACGTCGCCGGGCACGGCGTCGACGCCGTCGCCACGATGGCCCAGCTCCGTTTCACGGCGAAGGGCATGGTCATCACGGGTTCGTCGTTGACCGGCGCGCTGGCCCGGCTGAACACGCTCCTGCTGCACTCCCGCGATTCCCACGCGACGGCCACCATGGTGCTGGCCCGGTACGACCCCGGGCCGCGCCGTCTGGTCTGGGCCCAGGCGGGGCACCCCCCGCCCCTGCTGCTGCGGAACGGCGAGGCGCGGTATCTGAGCCGCCCCAGAGGCATGCTGCTCGGCGCGACCACGATGCCGGTCTTCGAGGAGGCGGAGTGCCGTCTCGAACCGGGTGACCGGCTCATCCTGTTCACCGACGGTCTGGTCGAGCACCCTCCGGAGAGCATCGACCGGGGCATGGACCGTCTCGCCGAGGCCGTGGCGGCCTCGCAGGCGGACGGGCCCGGGGCACTGGGGCCGTTGCTCGCGCGAATGCTGCCGGACGAGCGGCGGGACGACGTGTGTGTCGTGGACGTCCGGGTTCCGCGGGTTCAGTCGACCGGGTGACCCGGCTCGATGGTGTGGGCGCCGGACAGGCGCAGCAGCGGCCCGTCGTACGCCTCGTCTCCGCCCCACTCGACCGGGTCGAGGACGAAGCCGATGTGGTCACCGCCGCCCGCGCGCGTCACGATCCGGCCGACGAACCAGGCCGGGGCGTCCTCCAGCACGACGGCCCCGCCGTACGCCTCCCGCAGACGCAGGCCCGCGAACTTGTCCGTCCGGTCGCCGGTCCGCCCGCCGAACAGCTCGGCGAGGTCCCGCTGTTCACGGGCGAGCAGGTGCACCGCGAGCACCTCGGCGTCCCGGGCCACCCGGAAGGTGTGGTTCACCTCGGACAGCCACACCACGAACCGCACGGGCTGTATCGAGCACTGCGAGGCGAATCCGACCAGGCACCCCGCGCGTTGACCACCCGCGACGGCCGTGACCACGCACATGTCGGGGTCCAGCCGCCCGATGAACCCGTCCATGCCCGCCATGCTCACACCACTCCCTCACCCTCGCGGCCGCTGTCGCCCCGGCATCCATTCACCTCACCATGCCGGGCGTGCGGCTGCCATCCCGGAGGCCGCCGTCAGTCGGTGCCCGGTGCCGTGCGGGACTCCAGGGCGAGGCGGGTGTCGTTGCCGTAGACGCCGGTTTCGTCGCCGCGGATGCCGTACCAGAGCTGGAAGCGGGCGACCGCCGCGGTCAGTGTGGGGTCGTAGCTGCCACTGGTGGAGCCGTCCCGGTAGACGTCCGGGATGCGCAGGAGGCGTTGCTGGAGCTCGGTCACCTCGGGGCCGGTGGCTCCCTCGCGGAGGGTGCCGGGCCCGTCGGGATCGGCGGCGGGCGGCGTGGGTGTGGGGGTCGGGGCGGGGGCGGAGCTGGAGGTGGAGGTGGACGCGGTGGGGCGGGGAGCGGGCGCGGCGTTGTCGTCGGTCTTCGTGCCGGGGAGCAGGAGGGCGGCGCCGCCGAAGCCGATCACCGCCGCCGCGGCGACGGCCACCGCGACGGCGGCGCGGCGCAGTCCCGGTCCGGGCCCGGCACGGCCGTCGCCGTTCGCGCGGGTGAGGGGCGGGAGTTCCTGTGTCAGGTCCTCGGAGCCGGCCGGCCGCCGGGGCAGTACGACGGACTCGTAGCCGCCGGGCGCGTGACGGCGAGGCTCGTAGCTCCTGGAGCCGTTGCCGCCGGGGTCGTGACCGCCGGGCTCGCCGTCCCGTGCGGAGCCGATCTCCTCTCGGTACTCCCGCATCAGTTCAGCGAGTGCGTCGGTGCGGCGGGGCCGCAGGACGCGGATGGGTTCGAGGGCCGGGCCGTCGTGCGGTTGCCGGGGCTCGGACGGTGTCGACACGCTGCTCTCCTTCCGTCCGGGCTCGGGGGTGCCCGTCTTCGGGGATCGTCCTGCCGCCGCATGTGCGGCTGCCGCTAGATACGCGGCTTGCGCGCCTCGGGTTCAGAGGGAACTCGGTTCCTCCCGCGGAGTGCACTGAGTGCCATGCGTACCCTTCCGGGTGCTACGTTCCCGCTCATGAGCTCCGAGAAAGCCGACGCCGGGACCGGAAAGCCGCCCATGCGGGACGCCCTGGTGGCGGCTGCCTTCCAGCTGTTCCTCGAGCGGGGTTACGAGCAGACCACCATCGACGACATCGTGGCGCTGGCCGGGGTCGGACGGCGCTCGTTCTTCCGTTACTTCCCGTCCAAGGAAGACGTGGTCTTCCCGGACCACGAGCGGTGCCTGGCCGACATGACGGCCTTCCTGGCGGCGGGATCCGGCGACGAGGAACCCGTGCGGCGGGTGTGTGACGCGGCCCGGCTCGTGCTGCGGATGTACGCCGAGAACCCGACGTTCTCCGTGCAGCGCTACCGCCTGACCAGGAAGGTTCCGGGGCTGCGCGCCTACGAGCTGTCGGTGGTGTGGCGCTACGAGCGCGCCCTCGCCGAGTATCTGCGCCGGCGCTTCGCGGCCCGCCGGGACGGGTCCCTCCAGGCCGATGTGATCGCGGCGGCGGTGGTCGCGGCGCACAACAACGCGCTGCGCTCCTGGCTGCGTTCGGACGGGCAGGGCGAGGCGAGCGCCACCGTGGACCACGCGCTGGCGTACGTGCAGTCCGCGTTCGGCGGCACGCCGGTGCCGCCGGCCGGGGAGCAGCCCGAGGACGTGGTGGTCGTCGTGTCCCGGCGTGACGCGCCCTTGTGGCGGGTCGTGCAGGAGATCGAGTCGACGCTGGGGCGCGGCTGAAGGCCCGCACATTGAGGGAACGGAGTGCCTTTACGAGTGGCACTGAGTGCCATACTCTGTGCTGCGTGCGCGGTGGCACGGCGAACCGGGCACGCGTGTGCGCGGGTGACCTCGCACACGGGATTCCGGCCGAGTGCAGGGAGTTGACCAGCGTGTACCACCACTCAGGAACCGTCACTCAGCAGGCAGCCGGCTCCCCGACGGGTCTGCTCGACCCGAGGGGCCCGGACACCGAGGCCATCCTCTTCCAGCGCTGCACCTGGTGCGGCACCGCCATGTACCACCGGGTGCTGTGTCCGGTCTGCCGCGGCAGCGAGCTGCGGACGGAGCGCAGCGAGGGCGTGGGCACCGTCCGCCACTCCACGATGGTGCACCGCAACACCCCGGCGGCCCGCAACGTGTCCCTGGTCGAGATGGCCGAGGGCTTCGTCGTACGCGGCCGGGTCATGGGCCCGCCCATCGGCATCCACAGCGGGGACCGGGTGCGGCTGTCGACCGCCAAGGACCCGGTGCGGGGTGAGCCGGTCTTCCAGCTGATCGACGAGCCGTACCGGGCCTGGACCTGACGGACGGTCCGGTCACCGGAGCCCGGGGAGCAGTTCGGCGGTGCGCACGGGCCGCCCCGTCTCGAAGCTGCGGTTGGCGGCGAGACCGACCGCCAGGGCGAGTGCCCCGTCGCGTTCGGTGGCCGTCGGGTGGGCCGCCGCCCCGGTGTCGGCCGGGCGGGCGGGGTCGGCGGGGCCGAACAGCGCGTCGAGCATGCGCGGGTCGCCGCCTCCGTGGGCCTCGTGGGCGACCGCGAGCGGCACGTCCGCCGGGGGCCGCCACAACGGGCGCAGGGTGAGGCGGGCGCCGCCCGCGTGCTCCGCCGCCGTGTCCCCGTGCAGGGCACCCGCGGCCGAGGTGACCCGCGTCAGGGGCGGCTGCCAGCGGCTCTCCTCGACCTCCAGTTCCAGCCGGCCCGCGCTGCCGTTGAACATCACCCGGTAGCCCTCCCACGGGGAGTAGGCGGTCAGGTGGTACGTCATCGCCGCGCCGCGCGCGTAACGCACGAGGACGGACATGTCGTCCTCGATGGTGATCGGCCCGTCGAAGACGTTCCGGTCGCGCAGGTAGCCGTCGTCGCGTTCGGCGTCCAGGTAGAGGGCGCGCAGGGTGTCGTTGGCCGCGAGGTCCAGGGCGAAGGGGTCGTCGGCGGCCCGGTCGGTGCCGTGGGCGCGGTCGTACTCCCGGCGCAGTCCGTGCCGTTGACCCGCCTCGCGGCCGTAGAAGCCGAGCCGCCCGTAGCCGAAGGCCTCCCGGGGCTCGTCGGCGAGCCACCAGTTCACCAGGTCGAAGTGGTGCGAGGACTTGTGCACCATCAGGCCGCCGCTGTGGTGCTTCTCGCGGTGCCAGCGGCGGAAGTAGTCGGCGCCGTGCCGCACGTCGAGCAGCCATTCGAAGTGGACGGAGAGCACCTCGCCGATCGCGCCGTCGGCGAGCAGGGCGCGGACCTTCTCGTGCACGGGGTTGAAGCGGTAGTTGAAGGCGACGGTCAGGGAGTTGCCGGTCTGGCGGACGGTGTCGAGGATGCGGGCGCAGCGCTCGGCGTCGACGGTCATCGGCTTCTCGGTGACGACCCGGCAACCCGCCTTCAGAGCCGGGACGATGTAGCGGTCGTGCTCGGCGTCGACGGTGGTGACGACGACCTCGTCGATGCCCTCCTCGGCGAGCAGATCGGTGAAGCGGTCGGGCGCCCACTCGGTGGCCGCCGGTGCGCCGGCCTCGGCAAGCAGCCGGTTGTGGAAGGCCATTCGGGTCGGGCTGGGGTCGCACAGCGCGGCCACGAGGTGGCCGGGGCGTTCGGCGAGGCCCCGGGTGAACAGCTGGGCCCGGTGGCCCGTGCCGACGACGGCTGCGCGCAGGACGGGATTTCGGCTCATGCCAGGTGATCTGTCCCGGGGACGGGCCGTCCACTCCCCCGACGTCGAAAGCGCTTGCCGAGGATGAGGTCAGCGCGTGAGGATGAGGTCAGCGCGTGAGGGTGAGGCGAATACCCACGGTGCCGTCCACGCCCCGGCGCAGCCGGCTGCCGAGCAGGGTGAGCCGGCCGACGAGGCCGTACTTGCGGGCGATCAGCTGCCGGTAGCGGGCGGTGGTGGCCGCGTCGCCGATCTCCGCCGTGGCGGGCACCTGCTCGCCGGTGGGGTTGCCGCGCAGGTCGCAGGGGCCGACCAGGACGTCGGGGCGGTTGCGGATCCGCTTCACCTTCCAGGAGTCGGCAGGCGTCCAGGCGCCGAGCGCGTTCCCGTCACGCACCACCCAGACGGGGGTGGCGACCGGCGTACCGTTCCTGCGGTAGCTGGTGATCAGCAGGTACTTGCCCGCGCCCAGGTCGTCCAGCGCACTGTCGTCCATGGCGGGCAGTCTACGAGCGCGTCCCGGGCGGCGCGCCCCCGGGTATCAGTGAAGATCCACCATCTGAAGTTACTGGTCACGAGGCTGGGATGAATCGTTCCGGCCGGCCGAGCAGCTGCACGCCGAAGACGAGCGGGATGCGACGCCGTTCGAGGCCGCGGTGCAGGTCGCGGACCGCGCGGTGCTACTGGTGCCGCAGCGCGAGCGCGGCATGAACGAGGCGTTGCTGCCCGCGGGCCACCAGCGGATCATAGACATGGCGCGCCGGGCCGAGGGCCACCAGCGGATCATGGACGTGGCGCTCCGGGCCGAGGGCCGGTCACCACCAAGCGGGTCCGCGCCGCGCTGGGTGGTGCCCACCGCGCCGGCCCGCTCGCGCCTGCGTGACCTCCGCCGCGGGCCGAGGTGGTGCGGAGCGGCCCAGGGCTCGCCGGGTCCCCCTCCCGTACGGCCAGGACGTCCTCGTCGCGGCAGCCTCACAAAGCGGACAGACCCATGGTCGTTGACGATTCGACGGCCCTGATGTCCCGTCCGTCACCGCCCGTCCCGTCGGACGAGTCGGGGGTCACCAGCCTCTTTACCGGCGCCGGGCTGAACGGCGACGTCCGCCGGAGCGGCTGCGACGGCGGTGACGCCGTGACCTGGATCTCACGAAACGGAACGGGAGGCGTTCAGTCCGCCTGACGGAGCCGATCCTGCGGCGTATTTCACCGGCCACGGAAAATACCACCCAACCGATTATGCAAAGAACCGGCACAAGCCCGCCGGCACCCGGAAGCGGAATCCGGAGAATCCTTTTTCCCTCTGTCCGAAAATCAGGGCTCTGCGCATGGAAGGGGTGACTTACCATCAGGTTATGAGCGGACCAGGGGACAGCGGCAACGGGCGGCAGTTCGTACGTGCGCGTAACCTACCGGGTGTCGGAATGCTGTCGCACACAAGGATGACAGCCGTCGCCGAGCGCGCGTCGAAGATGGGCGTTTTTCTGGTGGATGAACACCCCCTGTTCCGGACCGGATTGCGGATCAGGCTGGAAGAAGCACACGACATGGAGCTGGTCGGCGAGGCGGCGACGGGAGAGGAAGCGTTACGTCAGATCCGGAGAGGTGCCGGCCCCAGCCCCGACGTGGTCCTGGTGGATCTGTCCCCCTCCGACATCTCGGAAACGGAATTCATCCAGGCGATCGACAAAGCTTCACCAGGCCGTCCCACCCGCGTTCTTGTCCTCTCCGCAGCGGAATCGGACGAGGCCGTGATCCGTGCGATGAGCGCCGGCGCGCACGGGTTCATGGGGAAGACCGCGCCCTGGGAGGAATTGATGCCCGCCATCCGTCTCGTGGCGGGCGGAGGGGTGGCCTTCGGCTCTCCCCTCGCAGCACGCATGGAAACTATTTTCTCGGCCGTTCGCCGTATCCCCGGACATTCCGTCTTCCCGCAGCTCACCACCCGGGAAGCGGAAATCCTCGACCTCCTCGCCAGAGGATACGGAAACCGGGCCATCGCCCGAGCGCTGTATGTGGCCGAAAAAACCGTCCGCAACCATGTGACCCACATCTTCGCGAAGCTTCAGGTGCACGACCGGGAGATGGCTGCTGCCCAGGCACGGAAGGCGGGAATGGGTGTCTGAGCCCAGTCACAGCGCGTCACTGAAGACCCGCGGATCCGTCCGGAACGGTCCGCCGACCAACAGGGGACGAGGATGAACGACAGGCAGCGCAGCCGCCGACAGGTGCTCCGGACGGGCCTCGGCGTGACGGGGCTCACCGGTCTGGCCGTACTCGGAGCGGGCCGTGCCTCCGCCCAGGAGAGCGCCTCCGCCCACGCCAGCGCCTCCGGGGAATTCCCGGACGTACCGGGGATGTCCGGTGACCGGCGGGCGAACGAACTCTGGTACCGATTCAACCAGGCCACGCTCTACGACCAGTCAGCCGACGTCAGGGCCGCCTATGCGGAGATCAACGGCCACTTCGGCGGCAACCTTCCGGTGACGCTGCGCGAGGCTTGGACCACCATGTACGCGGAGCCGGGCTACCCCGGCAACTACGCCGCGTTCATGGCCCCCGTGCAGCGTGCGCTGGGCATACTGTCCCGGGTCCAACTCGGCGTATTCGACCAGTACTACCCGAAGCGTCACGGCTTGCTCACGGCCTTCTCCCACTTCGGTCAGGGAACCCTGTTCGACCCCCGGGAACGCCCGGGGCTGCGGGTGCACACCATGGACGCCGCTCCCGGAGAGGCACCGGAGGCGTACCACACCTGGTATCTCTTCATGCGCGCGATGATGGTCCTCGACATCGACACGGATCGCTGGCGCGCCATGGCGTCCCCGCTCGCTTTCACCTGGGCCCTCCAGAACACCGCGCTGCCGGCCATGGACGAGATCAACCCCCCGCTGCCGCACCGGACGGTGCGGGCTCTGGCGGAGACCTGGCTGCCGCGGAGCATCCGCCGACTCGACCGGGACTTTCAGTCGTTCCCTCGCCCGCCCGCCGCGTCGGCCCGCTGAGAGGGAGCCGGAACAGCTCGATCAGGAGGAACGACGCACCGCGTGATGGTACGTCAGCAGGCGTGCGTCGACCTGACGCACGTCGAGGGGCAGCCAGGACTCGGCCACCTGTCGGACAGTGGTCCGTGGCTGCGGCGGATTCACCTTCCGGGTGTCGGGCTTCGCGATCAACTGCAGCCCCCAGGCGAAGCCGTTCACGGGAATCATCGCGGCCCAGAAGCGGCGGTCGGCGCCCAGCAGTACGCTCGCGTACTGGTAGGCGTGCCAGGTGTGATAGGCGAGGGGCGGGTCGCCGTTCATGGTGTGCACCTCCGACTGCACCGGCGCCCTGCGTGGGTCGAACAGCACCCCCTGGGCGAAGTACGACATGGCTGCGAGGATCCCCTTGGGGGACCCGGCGTAGAACCGGTGGAACACGTCCACCTGCGTCCGCGACACCACCTTCAGCGCCTCCCGGACCGGGCGCAGTGATGCCGCGAAGCTCTCCGGATACCCGGGCGCGTCCGCGGTCCTCACCCAGAGGTCGCGCACGCCGGTCAGCGGGTTCCCACCCACGTGCTCGGCCAGCGCCGCGTACGCCTCCTTCAGCTGCGGGGTCTGCTGGAAGTACGTCGCCTCGTCGAACTCGTACCAGAACTCGTTGGCCACGCGGTCCCCGAGCATCCCGGGAACCGGGGGGAGCCGCGGCTCGTCGGGGCGGCCGTTCGCGGCCCGGGCGGACCCGGCCTGAGCGGACAGGCCGAGTCCGGCGGCACCGACGAGCCCGAGGCCGCCGCGCAGCACACGCCTCCTGCCGTACTGACCGTCGTATCTGGGCTGCACAGGGCATCCACCTTCCCCACCTGCGTCGTCACGGACAGAAGCCACCCGGGAGAACCGCCCCTCATGCTGCTGGGCTCGGCACACGGCTGTCCATGTCCCAGGACCAACGCAGGACCTCGTCGGGACGAACCGCTCAGGCGCCCGGGACCCCAGGACATCTACGTTGAACTCGCCGTCCTGGTACGCGTGGCACACCGGGGCGGAACCACCCGCAACCGAGATACGGGAGAAGGTGCAAGGACATGAACGACGAGCAGATCTACGAGCCGCCCGCGCTGGTCGAGGTCGGTGACTTCACGGAGCTCACGCTCAGCCGGGGTACCTGGGGCTGGGACGACTTCAACCAGTGCTGGTTCCTGGGGTGCTGACACCCCGGGTGAAGGCTCCCTCCGGTCGCCGTCGGTGACCGCTGCGGGTGCCCGTGGTGCCGGGCGGTGGAAAGACTGCCCGGCACTTCCGTGACGTCCCCCGTCAGTGCGCGGACCCAGTGGAGGCCCGGTGCGGTTCCTAGTACTTCCCGACCACCCGCTGAGCGCCGCTGTCGTCGGCGGGCT
The DNA here is from genome assembly GCF_044327915.1 of Streptomyces afghaniensis. Taxonomy (NCBI): domain Bacteria; kingdom Bacillati; phylum Actinomycetota; class Actinomycetes; order Kitasatosporales; family Streptomycetaceae; genus Streptomyces; species Streptomyces afghaniensis. The sequence goes on along the minus strand of NZ_JBIRGJ010000011.1, from coordinate 27,542 downwards.
CGTCCGGGGTGCCCCGGAGCAGCGGATCCTCTCGCATGCCTCGGGCCGCCCGTGGATCGTGGGCTCCTGGACGAACGAAGACATCCTGACGGTGTCCCAAGGAAGCCGTCGTCTCGCCCTGCTCGGCTGTATGACGGCGGAGGCCGTGGACCTCGGCCGGCGCCTCGACCACGTCCGGGACGTGACGGGGCTCGATCCGCTGCTCAGATCGGTGCCGGGCAGTTATCACGCGGTCGCCTCCATCGACGGCCGGGTCCGTGTCCAGGGCTCCCTCTCAGGTATCCGCGAGGTGTTCCACACCACGGTCGACGGCATCACATTGGTCGCCGACCGGCCGGACACCCTGGCGGATCTGACCGGCCGGGACATCGACGAACAGTCTCTGCTGTGCCACCTCATGGCGCAGCAGCCCTGGCCGTTGAGCGAGCGCGCGGTATGGCGTGACGTCGCGTGTCCCGGACCCGGGCGGTACGTCCTGCTCCTGCCGGACGGCGGCCACCGCACGGTCCGGTGGTGGGTCCCGCCCGTACCCGAGAACCCGGTCGCCCAGGGCGCCCGGCGGGTGCAGACCGCGCTACGGGACGCCGTGGCCGCCCGCGTCCGGACCGGTACCACGCTCGGCTGTGACCTGTCGGGCGGCATCGACTCGACGAGCCTCGCCTTTCTGTCGGCCCGTGAGGAGCGATGCCACAGGCTCGTGACCGTACGGAGAGAGGCCGAAGATCCCGCGAACGACGATGCCGTGTGGGCGCGGTACGCCGCCGGAGCTCTGCCGACGGCCCACGAGGCCGTCGTCCTGCCCCGATCCGAGGTGCCGTACTCGTTCGCCGACCAGCTCGCTCTCGATGATGATCTCGAGGCACCCTATGCCTGGACCCGGGCGAAAGCCGTGGCCGCCCACGTGTCCCGGCACCTTGCGACACGCGGTGTCCGGACGCACTTGGCCGGTCACGGAGGGGACGAACTCTTCAACCCCGCGCCCTCCTTCTACCACTCCCTCGTGCGCACCAGCCCGCTCCGTTCCCTGGAGCATCTTCGGGCGGCCCGCAGCATGTACCGCTGGCCCCTGCCCACGATGGTCCGCAATCTGCTGCGCGCCCCCACCTACGGCCGTTGGCTCTCCGAGGCCGCCGTCTCCCTGACACAACCCGTCCAAGGACCTCGTCAGCCCCTGAGCGGATGGGGCCATCACCCGAAGCTTCCCGCGTGGGTGACCCCGGCCGCGGCCGACACGGCTCGCGCGCTGCTGCACGACGCCGCCGAGCGGGGAACCGCACCGCATTCGCCGTGTCCCGCACAGCACGAGGTCCTCCAGGCCGTCCGGCAGTGTGGTGTGGGCGTGCGTCTCACGGACCGGCTCACCTCACGGGCCGGGGTGACCTACCACGCCCCGTACCTCGACGACCAGGTGGTGGAGGCGGCGCTCGCGGTACGTCTCCTGGACCGCTCCAGTCCCCGGCACACCAAGCCGGTACTCGCCGCCGCCCTGCGCGGGACCGTCCCCGACCCCATCCTGGACCGTACTACCAAGGGCGAGTTCAGCGCCGAGGTGTACGCGGGAGTCCGGCGGCACAAGCGTGAACTCCTCGAACTCGCCGACGGCATGCTTCTGGCACGCCTGGGGCTCGTGGACGAGGCCGCCGTGCGTGCCGTGATCCTGGCTCCCCACCCCACGTCCCGAACGTTCATCCCGATGGTCTTCACCCTGGCCTGCGAGTCATGGCTGCGCTCGCTCGAGTCGGCCCGCACGCGTCAGCACAGTCCGGAAGGAACCCGATGACCTGGTCCCTCGCCCCCGACGTGTCCGCGACCGAGACCGACGACGGCATGGTCCTGCTGCAGGAGACCACCGGCCGCTACTGGATGCTCAACGACACCGGCGCGACCATGGTACGGCTGCTGCGACAGGGCAAGGACGTACAGGACATCGTCGACGAACTGACCACGCGTTTCCCGCAGGACGCCACACGGATCGCGGCGGACGTCGGCGTGCTCCTGGAACAACTCGCCCAGGCCCGGCTGGTGACCACATGACCTTCCCCGTCGTACCGGAGCAGCGGACCCGCATCACCCTGCGCTCGGCAATTGCGGCCAGGGCAGCGGTGGCCGCCGCCTGGCTCCTGATCAGGCTGTCCCCCGGAAGACTGCGCCGTTTGCTGCGTGCCCTGACCCATGGCGCGCGCCCCGCCACCGAGGCGGAGGCACTGCGAAGTCGCCAGGCCGTGGTGTCCGTCAGCCGGGCCTGCGCCGGCCAGGGGTGCCTGCAGCGTGCAGTGGCCACCGTCCTGCTGTGCCGGCTGAGGGGGGCCTGGCCGGACTGGTGCACCGGGGTGCGGACCCGGCCCTTCCGTGCCCACGCATGGGTCGAGGTGAACCGCCGGCCTGTCGGTGAGGGCGAGGACATCCAACTGTTCCGGACGCTCATCCGCGTACCGGTCCGCGAAGACCGCCGGAGGGACACGTGATGGAACAAGAACCCCTGAGGTTCGGCGTGCTGCTCACCACCGACCGGCACCGGGGCCAGACGGACCACGACGTCCTCACCCGCGCCCTCGCGGTGGCACAGCAGGCGGAGTCCCTGGCACTGGACGACGTGTGGGTGACCGAGCACCACTTCCTCGACTCCGCGGTGAATCCCGCGCCGCTCGCCCTGGCGGCCTTTCTGCTGGGCAGGACGCGCACCATCCGGGTGGGCACGGCGATCACGGTGCTTCCCCTGCACTCACCCGTCCATGTGGCCGAACAGACCGCTCTGCTGGACCACCTCTCCGCGGGCCGGTTCGTTCTCGGAGTGGGCCGCGGTGTGCCCGGGGCCGAGTACGAGGCGCTGGGGGCCGATCCACAAGCGTGGCGGGCGGGACTGGCCGAACCGCTGGACCGTCTGCTCGCCGCCCTCGCTGGCGAGGTGCCGACGGCACCCGACCACCGAACCGGCCCACGCCTGCGCCCCTCGCCCTCCGTACGGACCCGGCCCCGTCCGCCCGTGTACGTGGCGGCCGGGTCCCCGGCGTCCATCGAGATGGCGGCGCGCCGAGGACTGCCCCTGATGCTGTTCTTCGACAAGAACGCCGAGGCGAAGGCGGAGATGGTCGACTGGTACGACCGCACGGCGAGGGAGGCCGGACGACGGGAGCCGGGCCCCGCGCACGCCTTCGCCGTCTTCACCCAGGTGACGGAGTCGGAGGAGCGGACCCGGACCCTGATGCGAGACCGGGCGCGGTTCATCCTCTCTCTGAACAACCAGCCAGGACGGACGACCGGCTCCGCTCTCGCCGCTCCGCCGCCGGTGACCGCCGGGAATTTCTCGGCACTCGCCGACAGGCTCCTCGCCACGCAGCCCGTAGGCTCCGTCGATCTCTGTGTGGAGCGGCTGACCCACCACATCCGCGCCTCGGGTTGTACGCGAGTCATGTGTCAGGTCGAGGCGGCGCCGGGGACCGATGACGCACTGCGCAATCTGGAGCGCCTCGCGCGGGAGGTCTTCCCCGCCGTTCGGGAAAGGGTCGGCGCGGCGCGTGCCGGGGCCGACGTCTGAGGGGACTGGGCTGTATGCGTACACGACCGGCAGGTGATGAGGAGGGCGCGGGCTCCAGCACGCCGCCGGCGCCTCCGGTGTCGCTCCTGCGGTCCGGCAGGGCACTGCTCGAACACATCGGTCCGTACCGGTGGCGCATCGTGCTCGGCGGGCTCCTGGGTCTCGCGGGAGCCGCGGCGGCCGTCGGCCAGCCGCTCGCGGCCAGGGCCTTGATCCAGGACCTCGGACGACATGACGCGGTCGCCGGAGCGCTGACGCTGCTGTCGGGGCTGGTCCTGCTCGGCGCGGTGCTGAAGGCACTGAGCCAGTACGTCCTCGCGCACGCCGCCGAGTCCGTGGTGCTGAACGCCCGCAGCAGACTGACCACCCGGTTGATCCGCCTCAAGGTGCGCGAGCTGGAACGGACCGAGCCCGGCGACCTGCTGTCGCGGGTCACCTCGGACACCACGCTGCTGCGGCAGGTCACCACGCAGTCGGTCGTCTCGGCGGTCACCGGCGTCCTCACCCTCATCGGGGTCGTGGTCATGATGGCTACGCTCGATCCTGTGCTCCTGTGGACGACTCTGGCGGTCGTCGTACTCGTCGGTGCGGTGATCAGCGGGGTCCTGCCGCGCATCTCCCGTGCCACCGCTCATGCCCAGGCGGCGGTGGGCGCCATGGGCGCCCTCCTGGAACGCACCCTGGGGGCCATCCGCACCGTGAAGGCGTCCGGTGCCGAGGAACGGGAGACGGCCAGAGTCCGCCGAGCGGCCGAGGACGCCTGGCACCGGGGCGTCCAGGCCGCCAAATGGCAGGCGGTCATGGGCACCGCGGCCGGACTGTCCGTCCAGTTGTCCTTCCTGTCCGTCCTCGGGGTCGGCGGTGCCCGCGTGGCTTCCGGGGCCATCGAGGTCTCGACCCTCGTCGCCTTCCTTCTTTTCCTCTTCTACCTGATGGAACCGGTCTCCCAGCTCATCCAGGCCGCCACGCAGTTCCACATCGGCGCCGCGGCCGTGGCGCGGCTGAGGGAAGTCGAGCTGCTGGAGACCGACGACGCCCCGCCGCGACCGACGCGGACACGCCGTCGTTCTCCGGCCGGACGCCCGGCCACCGTCGTCTTCGACAAGGTGGTCTTCCGCTACCGTCCGGAGCTCCCCGACGTCCACCGCGGCGTGGACTTCGAGGCTCCCGGCGGCATGACCGCCCTGGTCGGCCCCTCGGGCACGGGGAAGTCGACTGTCTTCGCCCTTCTCGAACGGTTCTATGAGCCGACGTCCGGGAGAGTGCTCGTCGACGGCCGGGACATCCTCACGCTTCCACTGCCCGAACTGCGGGCGTCCATCGGCTACATCGAACAGGACGCCCCCGCCCTGTCCGGCACCCTGCGCGACAACCTCCTCCTTGCCGCCCCGGAGGCCACCGAGGAGGACGTGCACGACGTGCTCGTCCGCACCCGCCTGGACGCGTTCGTACATGCGCTGCCCGCGGGGCTCGACACGCCGGTGGGCCACCGGGGAACACGGCTGTCCGGAGGCGAGCGCCAGCGCGTGGCGATCGCCCGCGCGCTGCTGCGCAAGCCCCGGCTGCTGCTCCTCGACGAGGCGACGTCCCAACTCGACGCCACCAACGAACTCGCTCTGCGTGACGTGGTGGTGGAGGTCGCCCGCGAGACGACCGTGCTGGTCATCGCCCACCGGTTGTCCACCGTCGCCATGGCCGACCGCATCGTCGTCATGGACTCCGGCCGGGTGCGCGCGACCGGCACCCACGAGGAACTGCTCGCCCGGGACGCCCTGTACCGAAAACTCGCGGCCACGCAGTTGCTGCTCCCCACGCCGGAGGGGTTCACGAAGGCCGAGGCGTCCCAGGGGTGAGCCCTGCGGCGGCCATTCTCCGTACCGCCTCCCCGATCACCTCGGGCGAGGTCGCCAGGTTGAAGCGGACGTGTCCGGCACCACCCGTGCCGAAGGGGAGTCCGGAGTTGAGGGCCACCCGGCCGCGGTGCAGGAAGGCGTCCGCCGGGTCGTCGCCGAGGTCGAGGGCGCGGCAGTCGAGCCAGGCGAGGTAGGTGGCGTCGCCCGGGCGGTAGCGGATCTCGGGCAGGTGCTCGGCCAGTAGGTCCGCGAGCAGCCGCCGGTTGGCTTCGAGGCCGGACAGCAGGGCGTCCAGCCAGGTGACACCGTCACGCAGGGCGGCCGTGTGGGCGATGACGCCGACGTGGCTCGGGCCGTGCCCGACCTCCTCGGGCATCCGGGCCAGGTCGGCACCGGCCCCGGGCCCGGCGATCGCGAGGGCGGCCTTGAGCCCGGCCAGGTTCCACGCCTTCGATGCCGACATCAGCGACAGCCCGCGTTCGGCGCCCGGCACGCTGAGGTACGGCACGAAGCCGGTGCCGCCGACCACGAGCGGCGCGTGGATCTCGTCGGCGACGACGCGGACGCCGTGCCGCTCGGCGAGTGCGGCGACGGCGGACAGTTCCTCGGCGGTGTGCACGGTGCCGGTCGGGTTGTGGGGGCTGCACAGCAGGTGGGCGGCCCGTGCTCCGCCCGCCACCGCCCGCCGGAAGGTCTCCTCCAGGACGCCGAGGTCGATGCGCCCGTCCGCCCCGAGCGGGGCCTCCAGCACGCGCCGGTCCATGTGCTCGACGAAGTGGTAGAACGGCGGGTACACCGGCGGGTTCACGACCACCGCGTCGCCGGGTCCGGTGACCAGCTTGAGCATCTCGACGACGCCCAGCATGACGTCGGGCACGATCGCGGTGCGCTCCACGGCGAGCCCGTCCCAGTTCCAGCGCTTCTCGGCGAAGGCGGCCAGCGCCTGCGCGTAATCCGTACCGGCGGGGTAGCCGGTGTCGCCGAGGTGGAGCGCGTCGGTGACGGCGCGCACGACGGGCTCGGCGAGCGGCACGTCCATCTCCGCCACCCAGACCGGCAACACGTCCTCGGGATAGGCGCGCCACTTCATGCTCGTGCGGCGGCGCAGCTGGTCGAGCGTGAGGGCTTGCAGGGGATTCGGTTCACCGGACGTCTCGTGCGGGATCCTGGTCATGGGCACACGATAGGGGGCTGTGCAGTGAGCGGGAATCGTGAGGACGGGGAGCGGGGACGGGCCGAAGACCCGCTCCTGGAGATCGCCTGCGACGAGTCCGGGTCGGACGGCGAGAACCTCACCGGCGGGAACACCGACGTGTTCGCGCACGCCAGCGTGTCGCTGTCGGTGGCGACGGCGGCCGCGGCCGTGCGGGAGATCCGGGACCGGATCCGCTCGCCGGCCGAGGAGTACAAGGCGAACCACCTGCTGCGGGAGAAGCACCGCGCGGTGCTGGAGTGGCTGCTCGCGCCGGACGGGCCGATCCACGGGCGGGCGCGGGTGCATCTCATGGAGAAGTCCTTCTTCGTGGTGGACCGGGCCGCCGGTCTGCTGCTGGGCGACCCGGGCGCGGCCCTCGCCCTGTTCCGCGGGGGCCGCCGGACCTTCGGCGAGGACGGCTGGCGGGCGTTCCTCGAGGCGGCCAACCAGCTGCTGCGGGTGCGCAACAACGGCGAGCCGGGCGCCCCCGTGGAGGTCTTCTACGGCACGGTCGACACCCTGCGGCGGGGCCGTCCGGACACGGACGTCACGGGGGTCATGGAGCGGCTGGCCGCGACCCGGGCCCGCGCGGTGTCCTATCGGGCGGCGTTCCTGGACGGGCCGCCCCTGATCCCGGTGCTCAACCCGCTGCTGCCGGCGATCGTCCGGACGGCCGCGCTGTGGAGCGGCGGCGGGCGGCCGGTCCGTCTGGTGCACGACCGGCAGAACATGCTGACGCCGGACCGCATCGCCTGGATCGAGGAGACGGCCCGGCAGTCGGGGGTCGGCCTGGCCGGGATGCGGCTGGTCGTCGCGCGCGAGGACGCGCGCGTGCAGGTGGCGGACTTCCTCGCCGGGATCGCCCGCAAGATCGCCTCCGACGAGCTGAACGGACGCGGGGAGTCCGCGCTCACCGCTCTGCTGCGGCCCTACGTCGATCCGGGCTCGGTGTGGGGCGACGCGCGCAGCCGGGCCCTGCTCACCGCCCCGGCGGACCTGGATCCGACCGTTCCCGCCGCCGGCCGGCGGTGAAGAGATCACGCGTGCGGTGAACACGGCGCGGCTGCGCCCCGTATGGGAAGAGGGCACTCAACTCAAGGAGTGCCCCGCGGTGTTCACACCGTGATGTTCGGGTTCGGGAGCCATGCATGAGGCACGCACGACGACGGGTCGTCCGGCGAGTGACACGGCTGGCGGCCGTCGGCGGACTCCTTCTCGGAGGAGCGATGGTCACAAACGCCGTGGCGAGCGAGCCCCCCGACCCATCGATCGGCGTCCCGTACTCCGCGCGGCCGGCCACGAGCATGGGAACGGACCTCGTGTCCCGGCTCGGCACCTCCCGTACGGCGGGCAGCTGGGTCGACTCCGCCGGGCGGCCGGTCGTCGCGGTCACGGACGAGAAGGCGGCCGACGAGGTCGAGCGCGCCGGTGCGCGGGCGAAGATGGTGCGCCACAGCATGAGCGACCTCAAGTCCGCCACGGCGACGCTGCGTTCGGCGCCCCGGGTGCCCGGTACCGCCTGGGCACTGGACTACAAGAGCAACGAGGTGGTGGTCCGGGGCGACAGCACCGTCTCCGCCTCCGACTGGTCCCGGCTGACCGACGTCGCGGAGGGCATCGGCGGCTTCGTGCGCATGGAGCGCACCGAGGGCACGTTCACGACGCGGGTCAACGGCGCGCAGCCGATCCTGTCGACCGCCGGGCGCTGTTCGGCGGGCTTCAACGTGACCGACGGGACGACCGACTACATCCTCACGGCCGGGCACTGCGGGCCCGACGGTTCCGTCTGGTTCGCCGACGACCGGGGCCGGGAGCAGGTCGGCTCGTCGCTCAAGGGGAGCTTCCCCGGTGACGACTACTCCCTGGTGAAGTACGACAGCGGCCGCGCGGGCGAGGGTGCGGACGTCGTGGCGGTCGGTGACGGCAAGGGTGTGCGGATCACGGGCGTCGCCGACGCGGAGGTCGGTCAGAAGATCTTCCGCAGCGGCAGCACCAGCGGGCTGCGCGAGGGGGAGGTGACCGCGCTGAACGCGACGGTCAACTACCCCGAGGGCACGGTCACCGGCCTCATCGAGACGAACGTGTGCGCCGAACCCGGCGACAGCGGCGGCCCGATGTTCGCCGACGGCGTCGCGCTCGGTGTGACGTCGGGCGGCAGCGGGGACTGCAGGGCGGGCGGTACGACGTTCTTCCAGCCGGTGACGAAGGCGCTGACCGAACTGGGCGTCAAGCTGATCGTGGCCAAGCAGGCCGGTGCCGGCACCGGCGCCTCCCCCGCGCCGTCGGCCTCGCAGGGCGCCGCCTCGCCCGGCTCGTCGGCGCCGGTGACGGGCGAGGACGTGTCGGGCCTGCTGACCCGCCTGACCGACCCGCGCAACGTGGGCCCCGGCCTGCTGGTCATCGCGGGCAGCCTCGTCGCCCTGGTGGCGACGAGGTGGATCCGCGCGGAGCAGGACCGCAAGGCGTACCGGCAGTACTACTCGGCCACTTGGGGATGACGCCGCCCGGCCCGGGTGAGGACGCCCCATGACCGTACTGCTCGGCGCCACCGAGCTTCAGCGGGTGGTCACCCCGCAGGACGCGCTCCGAGCTCTGCGCCAGGGCTTTGTCGCGGCCCCCGGCATTCGGACGGCCCCGCAGCGTGTGCGCCAGAGCCTGCCGACGTCCGCCGGGAGCATCGCCGTACTCCTTCCGGGGCTACTGCCGGACGTCCCGGCCTACACGGTCAAGGTGAACGCCAAGTTCCCCGGCTCCGATCCGGCGATCTCCGGCGTCGTCTGTCTCCACGACCTGGAGACCGGGGAGTTGCTCGCGCTGCTGGACTCCGCCTTCGTGACCGCGTGGCGGACCGGGCTGTCGGCGGCGCTGGCCACTGACCTGCTCAGCCCGGCCGGAGCTCGCACCGTGGGGATCGTCGGGGCCGGGGCCCAGGCCGACATGACGCTGCGCGGGCTGACCCGGTTGCGCACGGTCGAGCGGCTCGTCATCCACGATGTCGACGACGGACGGGCCCGCCGGATGGCCGGGGTCTGGCAACGGGCCGGACTCGCATGCGAAGTCGTCGGCAGTGCGCGGGAGGTCGCCCGCACCTGTGACAGCGTCGTCACCGCGACCTGGTCCCGCCGCCCGCTGCTGCACCGTCCGGATGTCCGGCCGGGCGCGCACATCACCTCACTGGGAGCGGACGAACCGGGCAAGGTGGAACTGGATGCCGGGCTGTTGCGGCATGCGCGAGTCATCGTGGACGACCTCGACCTGGCCATGACGGCCGGTGCGCTGGGCAGTGCGGGCCTGCGCCGGGAGGATGCCGCGGCCGTCCTGGGCCGGGTCGTCGACGGGACCGTCCCGGCGCGCACCGATGCCGGGCAGGTGACCGTCTACACCCCGGTCGGTCTGCCCTGGCAGGATCTCGCGCTCTCCTGGGCCGCCTATGAGGCGGCGCTGCGGGACGGGGTCGGCGTCGGCTTCCGGTTCCACTCGCGGCCGCAGGGCGAGGGTGGCGCGTGAGCACGCCGGGGCCGGGACGGCTCTGCCTCACCCCAGCGTGAGCAGTACCGTCGCCACCCCCGCTCCCAGCAGCCCCAGCGCCTGGCGCCGGCTGATCCGCTCGTGCAGGAGGGCGAGGCCGAGGACGACGGGCAGGGCGGGGTAGAGGGACGCGAGGACGACGGCGATGGCCAGCAACTGGCGCTGTGCGGCGAGCAGATACAGCACGAGGCCGAGGGCCGCGCCGGCCCCGATGAGGAGGGCCTGGACACAGCGGCCCGGCGGCAGCTTCAGCCGGCGGGCGTGGCGGGCGGCGTCCGGCAGGAGGACGAGCACCGCGGCGACACGGCCCGCGGCGACGGGCCACAACCCGCTCGCGGAGCCGGCCTGGCCCAGGGCGAGGTACTGCACAGCGACGCCCGCGCTGGCGAGCAGTCCGTCCGCCGTCCCCTTGCCCGCGCCGCCTCCGCCGCCGCCGGAGACGAACCACAGCGCGGGGACGGTCACGGCGATGCCCAGCCAGGCCACGGCCCCCGGACGGTCACCGAGGACGAGCACCCCGCACAGCACCGACAGCGCGACACCGGTGACGGCGCTCACGGGCACCACGACGCTCATCGCGCCGCGGCTCAGGCCCCGGTTGAGGAACCGCATGGCGACGCCGCTGCCGACGCCGGACAGCGCGCCCCACAGCAGGTCGGCGGTGTGGACGACGTCGGCGGGGATGAGGAGCGCGGCGGCGCAGGCGAGCAGCAGCCCGCCGAGCTGGCCGAAGAAGGTGACGGCGGCGTGATGGATGTGCCGGGACAGCAGGCCGCCTGCGAAGTCGACGATGCCGTAGACGACGGCCGAGGAAAGTGCGAGTAGGGCACCCATTGGATCAGGGGTGCCCCGGGACGAGGGTCCGATGCGTCAGCGGACCTGGCTGACGCTCAGGCCGCGGGCGCGGACTGCGGGGCCGCGGCGGCCCACTCCAGGACGAGCCGCTGGTACTCCTCGCGCTGCTCGACGCTCAGTGTCCCGCCCGACCGGCGCCACAGGGCCCGGATCTCCTCGTTGACCTCGTCAGCCGTGCGCTGGGAAGAGGATTCAACAGTGGTGGACATGCTGTGAAGCATACGTCGCCGCAGGTGAAGACGATGTGAGTAATCGTGAGTTAAACGGTCATTCCGGACAGTGTTGCTGATCACGTCCATCTCCCAGTAAACGTGAGCCTGTTCACACTTCGGCCGATCCCAGCACCAGCACCTTGATGGCCAGGACGGCCGCGCCCCGCGCCCAGTCGTGAAAATCGGACACCTTCGTCTCCAGCTCGACCGGGGCGGCCAGGGGGTGCCGGTTGTCGCGGACCGTGTCCTCGACCGTCTTGCCGGCCACGTCCATGAGCCCGAACCCCTCCCCCGCGAGCAGGATCTTCTGCGGCATCACGAAGTTGGAGATCTGCGCGACGAGCGTGCCCAGCGCCCGGGCCGCCTCGTCGACGACCCGGGCGGGCATCGGGTCCCCGGCGGCGGCCGCCGCGAGGATCTCCTCGTAGGTCCGGTCGCGGCCGGTGGCGGCCTGGACCTGGTAGCGGATGTTGGGGATGGTCAGCAGCGAGACGGCGCTGCCGCGCCGGCCGTCCGGGGTGAGCGGGCCGTTGGGATCGACGATCCAGTGCCGGCCGAAGCCGCGGTCCTCCTCGGCGTAGGCCACCCGCTTGCCGCCCAGGACGAGTCCGTAGCCGATTCCGGCGCCGATGGTGAGGACGACGAAGCGGTCCAGGCCGCGTCCGGCGCCGAACCAGGTCTCGGACTCGACCAGGGCGGCGACGTCGTTCTCGACGACCACGGGCAGCCCGGTGCGCTCCTCGACAAGATCGGCCAGGGGGACGTCCCGCCACAGCAGGAAGGGGGACTCGCCGACGACGGCGCGGTCCTGGACGAAACCGCCGACTCCGATGCCGATCCCGGCGAGCCGGGGGTGGTCGCGGAGCAGCTCGGCGGTCATCTCCCCGAGCACGTCGGCGACTTCGGCGGGGTCATGGGTGGTGAGCGGACGGTCGTGGCGGGCGACGATGTCACTTCTGAGCGTGGTGACGACACCGTAGACCATGTCCCCGGTGATCTTGAAGCCGAGGAAGGACCAGGAGTCGGCGACGACGTCCAGCGGTGTGGAAGGGCGGCCCTGGCGCGCCTCCGCCGGCACGCCCGCCTCGGCCACCTCGACCAGCAGGCCGGACTCGATCAGCGGTTTGGTGAGCCGGGTGAGGCTGCCGGCCGACAGTCCCAGCCTGCGGGCGAGCTCGGTGCGCGACAGCGGGCCGTGCACGAGCACCTCGATCGCCACCGAGCGCTCGCCCGGGCTCAGCGGCGGCCAGCTGGCGATGCCTGCGGTCATGTCGGTGCGACTCCCCTCGCCCTTTTCTTTCGCACTGAAACCAACATGACCACTCTAAGGCGATGATGGTTCCTGCGAAAAGATGTTTGCACCCCTCTTGACGCGGCAATTGTTTCGCGCCAAAAGTAAGTCCCGCCAGAGGACGAGCCGCCGCAGCGAGGGAGTCTCCCGATGACCATCGCCTCCAGCAGCCCTCCGTCACGTCTGCCCGTGGGCGGCGCGGCGGAGGCCCACAGCAAGCCCAGGCCACGACGGACCGAGACGGGCGAGAACCGGGGTGACGGACGGCTGGCCGCGCTCTTCATCGCGCCTGCGCTGCTCGGCTTCGTGGTCTTCCTGCTCTGGCCGACGCTCCGGGGCATCTACCTGAGCTTCACCCGCTTCAACCTGCTGACGCCGGCCGAGTGGGTGGGCCTGGACAACTACGTCCGCATGGTCAACGACCCCATCTTCTGGGACTCCCTGTGGGTCACCGTCGAGTACGTCGTCATCAACATCGGCGTGCAGACGGTCGCGGCGCTCGCCATCGCCGTCCTCCTCCAGCGGCTGACCCAGTCGGCCATGCTGCGCGGCATCGTGCTCACGCCGTACCTGATGTCGAACGTCGTCGCGGGTCTGGTCTGGCTCTGGATCCTCGACACCCAGCTCGGCATCGGCAACGAGATCATCAGCGCTCTCGGCGCCGACCGCATCCCGTTCCTCGCCGACGAGACCTGGGCGATCCCGACGATCGCGCTCATCAACGTGTGGCGGCACGTCGGGTACACCGCGCTGCTGCTGTTCGCCGGTCTCCAGGCGATCCCGGGCGACATGTACGAGGCGGCCCGGGTGGACGGCGCGAGCGAGTGGCGGATGTTCTGGCGGATCACCATGCCGCTGCTGCGGCCGGTGCTCGCGGTCGTGCTGATCATGACGGTGATCGGGTCGTTCCAGGTGTTCGACACCGTGGCCGTGACCACCGCGGGCGGTCCGGCGAACGCGACCAACGTGCTCCAGTACTACATCTACGGCTCCGCCTTCGGGCGCTTCCAGTTCGGCTACGCCTCGGCCATGTCCGTCGCCCTGCTGGTCGTGCTGAGCGCGATCACCGTCCTCCAGTACCGGCTCACCCGGGCCGGCCGGACCGACCTCGGCTGAGGAAAGGGAGATACCGGTATGGCTGCCGTGACGACAACGACGTCGACGACCCTGCGACCGGTCCGGCGCAGGTTCCCCTTCGGGCGGGCCGCCGCCTGGACCGTGATGGGGCTGATCGTCCTCATCACCCTGCTGCCGTTCTACTGGATCCTGCGCACCGCGCTGTCCACCAACGCGGGTCTCAACGCCGACCCGACCAACCCCCTGCCCGTGGATCTCACCACGAGCGGCTTCGAACGCGCCCTGGGCATGCAGTCGGCCGAGGAGGCCGTCAAACAGGGCGGTGCCGGCGGCGGGCTCGACTTCTGGCGCTACCTGCTCAACTCCGTGCTGGTCTCGACCCTGATCACCGGCTGCCAGCTCTTCTTCTCCGCGATGGCGGCGTACGCCTTCTCACGGCTGCGCTGGCGCGGGAGGGACAAGGTGTTCGGCCTGTTCCTGGCCGGGATGATGGTGCCCACCATCTTCACACTGCTGCCGAACTTCGTGCTCATCAAGCAGCTGCACCTGGTGGACACGCTCCTCGGTATCGCGCTGCCCACCATGTTCATGGCGCCCTTCGCGGTGTTCTTCCTGCGGCAGTTCTTCATGAACATCCCCCGGGAGGTGGAGGAAGCCGCGCTGCTGGACGGCGCCGGGAAGGTCAAGATCTTCTTCCGGGTGGTGCTGCCGATGGCGTCCACGCCGATCGTCACGCTGGGCGTGCTGACGTACATCACCTCCTGGAACGACTACTTCTGGCCGCTGATGGTCTCCTACAGCGACAGCTCGCGGGTGCTGACCGTGGCGCTGGCGATCTTCCGGGCGCAGACCCCGGCGACCGGCGTCGACTGGTCCGGGCTCATGGCGGCGACGCTGATCGCCGCGCTGCCGATGCTGGTGCTGTTCGCCTGCTTCGCGCGCCGCATCGTCAGCTCCATCGGCTTCACCGGGATCAAGTAAGGGGACTGTGATGCGAATTCGTCTGCGTACGCTCGTCGCGGCGTCCGGAGCGCTGGCGCTGTCCCTGGTCAGCGGATGCGCGCAGGGAGGGGCCGCCGGGTCCTCCGCGAACACGGTCACGTACTGGCTGTGGGACGCCAACCAGCTGCCCGCCTACCAGGCCTGCGCCAAGGGGTTCGAGAAGGAGAACCCCGGACTGAACGTCAAGATCACCCAGTTGGGCTGGAGCGACTACTGGACCAAGCTCACCGCCGGATTCATCGCCGGCACCCAGCCGGACGTGTTCACCGACCACATCCAGAACTTCGGCCAGTACGTCGACCTGAAGGTCCTCGAACCGCTCGACGACCTCGGCATCGAGAACTCCGACTACCAGCCCGGCCTCGCCGCCAACTGGATCGGGAAGGACGGCCACCGCTACGGCGCCCCGAAGGACTGGGACACCGTCGCGCTGTTCTACAACTCGAAGATGACGAAGGAAGCAGGGCTCACCGCCGAGCAGCTGAACAACCTCGCCTGGAACCCCGAGGACGGCGGCACCTTCGAGAAGGCGATCGCCCACCTCACGATCGACAGGAACGGCAAGCGGGGCGACGAGCCGGGCTTCGACAAGAACAACGTCAAGGTGTACGGCATGGCCAGCAACGGCGGCGGGTTCGGCGACGGCCAGACCCAGTGGAGCAACTTCGCCGCCTCCGCGGGGTGGAGCTACCTGGACAAGCCCCGCTGGGGCACGAAGTACCAGTACGACAGCAAGACCTTCCAGTCGGTCGTCCAGTGGTACTTCGGTCTGGCGAAGAAGGGCTACATGCCGCCGCTGTCCGACTACAACGTCCAGTCCAACCAGGCGAACACCCAGGTCGCGGCGGGCAAGGCCGCCACAGCCTTCGACGGGGCCTGGATGATCTCCACGTACGCGGGCTTCAAGGGCCGGGACATCAAGACCGCCCTGACGCCGGTCGGCCCGACCGGCAAGCGCGCCACGATGATGAACGGCCTCGCCGACTCCGTCACCAAGGCCTCCAAGAACAAGGCGGGCGCCAAGAAGTGGGTGGCGTATCTGGCCTCGGACAAGTGCCAGAAGGTCGTGGGCGGTTACGGCGTCGTCCTCCCCGCGACGAAGGCCGGGACCGAGGCCGCCGTCGCCGCGTACCGGAAGAAGGGCATCGACGTCTCGTCGTTCACGAGGCCCGTGGCCGACAAGAAGAACTTCCGGACCTTCTCGTACCCGATCGCCAGTTACTCGGCGGACATGACGGCGCTCATGTCGCCGGCGATGGAGGACATCTACGGCAACGGCAAGCCGGTCAGCAGCCTCGACCAGACCAACGAACAGATCAACCTGATCCTCTCGCAGTGATCCCCGACCAGTGAAGGGCACGCCTTACATGACGTTCTCCATCGGCATCGTCGGCGCCGGACAGTTCTCGGGCCAGTTCGCCACGCTGTTCCAGGCCCACCCCGGCGTCAGCGCCGTCCACGTCACCGACCTGCTGCCCGAGAGGGCCGAACAACTCGCCGCCGCGCAGGGCCTCGCCGGCACCTTCCCGTCGTACCAGGCCATGCTGGAATCGGAGGACGTCGACGCCGTCGCGATCTTCACGCAGCGCTGGACGCACGGTCCGCTGGTGCTCCAGGGCCTGAACGCCGGCAAGCACGTGTACTCGGCCGTCCCCATGGCGATCAGCACGGAGGAGATCGCGGCGATCATCGACGCGGTCAAGGCCACCGGGCTGACGTACATGATGGGCGAGACCAGCGAGTACAACCCGGCGACGGTCCACGCCCGCAACCAGATCGCCGAGGGCGCCTTCGGACGGCTCTTCTACGCCGAGGGCGACTACGTCCACGACATGGACCTGGGCTTCTACGAGGCCTACCAGTACAGCGGCGGCGAGAACTGGAAGGCCACCGCCAGCTATCCCCCGCTGCTGTACCCGACGCACGCGGTCGGCGGGGTGCTGGGTGCCTGGCGGACACACGCGGTCAGCGTGTCGGCGATCGGTGTCGTCGACGACCGCGGCGACGGCGTCTTCGACAAGGAGATCAGCCAGTTCGGCAACGACTTCTCCAACGCCACCGCGCTGTTCGAGGTCGCGGGCGGCGGCTCGTTCCGTACCAACGAGTTCCGGCGGGTCGGCTACCCGTCGCACATACGGGAGTCGCGTTTCCGCTTCTTCGGCACCGAGGCGAGCATGGAGCAGCTCGCCACGGTCGCCCTGTGGCAGGACAAGCAGGGGGTGAAGGACATCAGCGAACTGCTGGAGCCCAAGCCCACCATGGCGCCCGACGACCCGTCGCTCCAGCACATCGCGCCCGAGCTGCGGGCCGCGTTCACCTCCGGGTCGGCTCCCGTGCACGACCGTGCGCGGCTGCCGAGGGAGTTCGACAACCTTCACAACGGCCACGAGGGCAGCCACCACTTCCTGGTGGACGACTTCGTGACCGCCGTCAACACGCGCACCCTGCCGTCGGTGAACGCGTGGGTGGCCGCCCGCTACACCCTGCCGGGCATCATCGCGCACGAGTCCGCACGGCAGGGCGGGGTACGGCTGGAGATCCCGGACTTCGGGGACGCGCCGCTGTAAGGGGCGGGTCCGAGCCGGGTGCCTGGATCAGGTGCCCGGCTTGCGGCCGTACACGAAGACGTCGTCGTTCTTCTTCAGCAGCGACCAGTACTTCTTGGCGTCGGCCTTGGTCATGTTGACGCAGCCGTGCGAGCCCGGCGGGTTCCACATGCTGACGCCGACCGAGTGGAAGGCCTGGCCGCCGTCGAAGAACTGGGCGTAGGGCATCGGCACGTCGTAGATGGACGAGACGTGGTCGATGTTGCGCCAGTAGATCTTCTTCAGGCCGGTGCGGGTCTCGTAGCCGTCGCGGCCGGTGCGGACCGGGACGGGCCCGTAGACGAGCTTCTTGCCGTCCTGGATCCAGCTCAGCTGGAGGCTCAGGTTCACACAGGCGATCCGGCCCTTGTTCACCGGGCACTTGCCGTCCTTGTTGGGGTTCTTCCCGACGGCCTTCTGCTTCTGCATCAGGTCCATCACGCCCCAGGTGACGGGCCCGGCGTAGCCGGCGTTCGGGGAGATGCCGTGCTTGGTCTGGAAGGCCTGGATCGCCTTGCAGTCGGCGGCGGACTGCTTGCCGTCGACCGGGCGGCCCAGGAACTTCTCGACCTGCTTCTGGTACGGGCCGGTCTTGGTGGTGCAGCTCGCGGCCGCGGCCGGACTGGCACCGAGTGCGAGTGTGAGCGGTGCCACCAGTGCGGTGATCCCGAGTGCGACGGCGCCCCGTCTGCGTACGTCCCCCATGGTTGGTCATGCCCTTTCGGAAGTGGTCACACGGTCTGCGATCCCTGCCAGCTAGACGGGCATACGGGGGGTTCGGTTGTGCGGTGTTCCAGCCTGCGACGAAACGGTGACATACCTCACCGCTCAGCGGACCCGGCTATGGCCGCAGTGCGTGGTGGAAGCCCATGTTGACTCGTCGCGGCCCTCCCAGGCGGTGGTGCGCACGGTCCCCGGTGCCACGAGGTTGACGCGGACGCCGCGTGCCGCGGCGTGCCCGGCGAGGGTGCGGGTCAGGGAGACGAGGCCGGCCTTCGCGGCGCTGCAGGCGTGGTTGCCGAAGTCCTGGAGGCCGTTGACCGAGCCGATGGAGACGACGGCGCCGCGGCCGGAGGCCGCCAGGTGCGGCAGGGCGGCGTCTCAGCGGTAGCCGGTCGTGTCGGCCGGCTTGCCCGCGTCCTGCACCTCGACGAGGTAGCGCCAGGCGTCCGGGCGGCTGCCGTCGAGGTCGGTGAAGCCGTACTCCTGGGCGAGGCCGCCGCTGGAGAGGGAGCGGCCGTTCCAGCGCGCCACGTCGGGGTCGGCGGCGAGCGCGACCACGGCCCGGCCCACGTAGCGCGGCGTCTCCGAGATGGCGAAGTGGGGGACGCGCTCCAGGGCGTCGCGCCAGTTGTCCTCCCGTACCCCGAAGGCGTCGAGCATCATCTCCGAGCGCAGCCAGCCGGGGGTGAGGGCGACGGCGGTGGCGCCGCGCGGGCCGAGTTCGTGGCCGAGGGCGAAGGCCATGCGCAGGACGGCGGACTTGGCGAGGTCGTAGAAGAAGTTCACCCGGTAGTTCTCACCGTTGTACTCGGCGGTGCCGTCGGTGACCTCGACGACCAGGCCGCCGGGGTTGCGCAGCAGCAGGGGCAGGGCGTGGTGGCTGGTGATCGCGTGTGTCTCGACGGCGAGCCTGAGCAGGCGCAGGCCGTTGTCGAGGTCGTGCTCCCAGAGCGGGCTCTCCCACTCGAAGAGCTTCTCGCCGCCCCAGATGTCGTTGACCAGGACGTCCAGGCGGCCCTGCTCGTCGGCGATCCGGTCCACCAGGGCCCGGACCTGCGTCGGGTCGAGGTGGTCGGCGGGTACGGCGATGCCCTGCCCGCCGGCCTCGGTGACCAGGTCGGCGGTGTCCTCGATGGTCTCGGGCCGGTCGTACTCCGAGCGGCGGGCGCGGGTGGTGCGGCCGGTGACGTAGACGGTCGCGCCTGCCGCGCCGAGCTCCACCGCCATGCCCCGTCCGGCGCCCCGGGTCGCACCGGCGACCAGTGCGACCTTGCCCTTCAGTGGAGCTGACATGTCCGACCTCCCGTGACCGTGGCTGCTCGTCTCCTCCAGGGTGACGGGTAAGCCGGACATCTTCTGTCGCCTTTTGCGGGCGACACGCGGTCAGTGGCCGCGGGTGATCCACTCCTGAAGGTGCGGGGCCTCCGCGCCGATGGTCGTGGAGTCCCCGTGGCCGGTGAGGACCTTCGTCCCGGGCGGCAGCGTGAGGAGGCGGTCGCGGATCGAGTCGATGATCGTCGGGAAGTGCGAGAAGGACCGGCCGGTGGCGCCGGGGCCGCCCTGGAAGAGGGTGTCGCCGGTGAACACGGTGGCGAGCCCGGGGTCGTACAGGCACACGGCTCCGGGCGCGTGCCCCGGGGTGTGCAGGACCCGCAGGTCGGCGCCGCCGGCCTCGATCACCTGGCCGTCGACCAGCCAGGCGTCGGGCTCGCGGTCCGGGTGGGTCTGCTTCCACAGCGGCAGGTCGTCGTGGTGCAGCCAGATGGTGGCTCCGGTGCGCTCGGCGAGGGCGGGGGCGGCGTCGATGTGGTCGTTGTGGGCGTGGGTGCACACGATGGCCGTGAGCCGGCGGTCTCCGACGGCCTCGGCGATGGCGTCGGCGTCGTGGGCGGCGTCGATGACGATCGCCTCGTGGTCGTCGCCGACGATCCAGACGTTGTTGTCGACGTCCCAGGTGCCGCCGTCGAGGCTGAACTGCCCTGAGGTGACGAGGTGTTCGACGCGCGGGGCCATCACAGCACCACCACCGAGCGCAGCACGTCGCCGTGGTGCATCCGCTCGAACGCCTTCTCCACCTCGTCGAGCTGGATGGTCTCGGTGACGAACGCCCCGAGGTCCAGGCGCCCTTGCAGGTGCAGGTCGATCAGCATGGGGAAGTCGCGGGAGGGCAGGCAGTCGCCGTACCACGACGACTTCAGCGCCCCGCCCCGGCCGAACACGTCCAGCAGCGGCAGTTCGAGTTTCATCTCGGGGGTGGGCACGCCGACCAGGACGACCGTGCCGGCGAGGTCGCGGGCGTAGAAGGCCTGCTTGTACGTCTCGGGTCGGCCGACGGCCTCGATGACGACGTCGGCGCCGAAGCCGCTGGTGAGTTCGCGGATCGCCTCGACCGGGTCGGTCTCGCGCGAGTTGACGGTGTGGGTGGCACCCATGGTCCGTGCGGTGGCGAGTTTGCGGTCGTCGATGTCGACGGCGATGATCTTCGCCGCTCCGGCGAGGCGTGAGCCGGCGATGGCGGCGTCGCCGACGCCTCCGCAGCCGATGACGGCGACCGTGTCGCCACGGCCGACGTTTCCGGTGTTGATCGCGGCGCCGATGCCGGCCATGACGCCGCAGCCGAGCAGCCCGGCCACCTGCGGGGCGACGGCCGGATCGACCTTGGTGCACTGCCCGGCAGCGACGAGGGTCTTCTCGGCGAAGGCACCGATGCCGAGGGCCGGGGACAGCTCGGTACCGTCGGTGAGGGTCATCTTCTGCCCGGCGTTGTGGGTGTCGAAGCAGTACCAGGGCCGCCCGCGCAGACAGGCCCGGCACTTCCCGCACACGGCACGCCAGTTGAGGATCACGAAGTCACCGGGCTCGACGTCGGTGACGCCGTCGCCGACCGCCTCGACCACGCCCGCGGCCTCGTGGCCGAGCAGGAAGGGGAAGTCGTCGCTGATGCCGCCCTGCTTGTAGTGCAGATCGGTGTGGCACACCCCGCAGGCCTGGACGCGCACGACCGCCTCCCCCGGGCCGGGATCGGGCACGACGATGGTCTCGATCCGTACCGGCTCGTCCTTGCCGGGTGCGATCACACCGCGTACTTCCTGCGCCATTGCTGACTCCTTCGTCGGCCCGGATGCCTTCCTTCCCGACCCTACGCGCGACTGATCAGTAAGGGATGAGGATCGGCCACCCGCCGTGCCGTATCACCAGCTCACACGCTGCCCGAAAACGCCGGGCACCGCACCCGGCGGCCCCCGTAATCTGACAGCTCCGCCCGACGCCCAAGGAGCGACGTGAGCATCGCAGAGACCGACATCGGCACGCCTGCCTGGCGGCTGCTCCTCGACTACGTACGGCCGCACCGCCGGTCCCTGTTCGCCGGGGCCGTGCTCTCGCTGGTCACCGGGGCGACCGGGCTGATGCTGCCGCTGGTGGCGCGGGGCCTGATCGACGATCTGGCGCACGACCGGGCGATCACCGGCGCGCTGCTGGCGATGTCGGCCCTGGTCGTGACCAACGCGGCGGTCGGCGCGCTGGGTTCGTACGTGTTGCAGCGCACCGCCGAGTCGGTGGTGCTCGGCGCGCGGCGCGCCCTGTCGTCGTATCTGCTGAGGCTGCGGATCACGGCCGTGGACCGCAGCGAACCGGGCGACCTGATGGCCCGCATCACCTCGGACACCACCCTGCTGCGCGCGGTCACCACCGACTCGCTGGTCGGGCTGGGCACGGGCGGACTCACGCTCGTCGCGACGGTAGTGATGATGGGCCTCGTGGAACCCGTGCTGCTGGGCGTCACCCTGGCCGTGATCGTGGGCGCGGGTGTGATCCTCGGCGTGATCGTGCCGCGTATCAACAAGGCGAGCCGGCAGGCGCAGGACGCGGTGGGGGTCATGGGTGCCTCGCTGGAGCGGATCCTCGGCGCCCTGCGCACCGTGAAGGCGTCCGGTGCCGAGCACCGGGAGGAACGCACGCTGCACGAGGCGGCGCAGGAGTCGTGGCGGCAGAGCGTGCGGGCCGCCAAGTGGTCGGCGGCCGCGGGCAACACGGCGGGGCTCGCCATGCAGATCGCCTTCATCACGGTGCTCGCGGTGGGCGGCGCGCGCGTGGCGACCGGTGCGATCGACGTGGGCACGCTGGTCGCGTTCCTGCTGTTCGTCTTCTACCTGATGTCGCCGATACAGCAGGTCGTCGGCGCCGTCACGCAGTACCAGACGGGCGCCGCGGCCCTCACCCGCATCCAGGAGGCGCTGCGACTGCCCGCCGAGCCGACGGCCGCGGCCGCCCCGCTCCCCTCCCCCGGCGCACGGCCCGCCGCCCTCGCCTTCGACGACGTCCGCTTCCGCTACGCCGACGATCTGCCGTACGTCCACCACGGCGTGACCTTCGCCGTGCCCGCGCAGGGCATGACGGCGTTCGTGGGCCCGTCCGGCGCCGGCAAGACCACCGTCTTCTCGCTGATCGAGCGCTTCTACGAGCCGGACTCCGGGGTGATCACGCTCGACGGACGCGACCTCGCCGACTGGGAGCTGACCCAACTGCGCGCCGCGATCGGCTACGTGGAGCAGGACGCGCCGGTCCTGTCGGGCTCTCTGCGGGACAACCTGCTGCTGGGCAATCCGGAGGCGGACGACGACGCCCTCGCGCGAGTGCTGAAGACGACCCGTCTCGACGGTCTGGTCTCCCGGCTGCCCGCCGGCCTCGACACGCTCGTCGGGCATCGTGGCACCAAGCTGTCGGGCGGCGAGCGCCAGCGTGTCGCCATCGCCCGGGCGCTGCTGCGCCACCCCCGGCTGCTCCTGCTCGACGAGGCGACCTCGCAGCTGGACGCGGTCAACGAGGCGGCGCTGCGCGACACCGTCGCGGACGTGGCCCGTACGACCACGGTCCTGGTGGTGGCACACCGGCTGTCCACGGTGACGATGGCCGACCGGATCGTGGTGATGGACGCGGGCCGGGTCCGGGCGGTCGGCACGCACCGTGAGCTCGTGACCGCCGACCCGCTCTACGCCGAGCTGGCCGCGACGCAGTTCCTGGCGTCGGAGGACTGAGACGGCGGGCGATGGACACGGGCGGACGGTTCCGCTCACCCCTCGCAGCCCAGTGGTCCGGCTCCGTTTGCCGAGCCCGCCGGACGGGAGGAGCCTCGACAGGAGAGGCCCCTCGCGGCCCGCTTCCGACGGGTCGCGGCCCTTCGAAGGAGGTCATCATGGGAACCGCGGCAGAGCCGGCCTTCGACAGAGAGACACTGCGCCAGGGTGTGGAACAGAGCCCGGACCTGCTGCTCTCGCTCTACGCGGACGACGCGGAGTTCCGCATCGTCGACCACACGACCCAGCCCAGCCATCCCAAGGTCCTGCACGGCCGGGACGAGATCAGCCGGATGCTGGAGGACGTCTACAGCCGCGACATGACGCACAAGCTGGAGCGGTGCGTCATCCAGGGCGACGAGGCCGCCTACAGCGAGAGTTGCGAGTACGCGGACGGTGTGCGTGTCCTGTCCGAGTCCATGCTGTCGCTGCGGGACGGCAAGATCACCGAGCAGACCCTGGTCCAGGCCTGGGACGAGTAAGAGCAGGAGGAGATCGACGTAACCTCTTCCTGTGCCAGCCTCCCGCCTGCATCGCGTCGCCGTCCTCGTGCTCGAGGGTGCGAAACCGCTCGATGTCGGAATTCCCGCGCAGGTCTTCACGACCCGCGCGAGCATGCCGTACGAGGTGCGGGTGTGCGGGGCGACACCCGGCCTCGTGACCGGCGGCGACGGCCTCGCGTACTACGTCGCCCACGGCCTCGACGCGCTGGCGTGGGCCGACATCGTCTTCGTCCCCGGCTACCGGTTCCCGGACCGCGACGACCCGCCGCGGGCCGTCACCGAGGCACTGATCGCCGCCCACGACCGGGGCGCGCGGCTCGCCGCCATCTCGACGGGTGCCTTCGCGCTCGCCGCCACGGGCCTGCTCGACGGCAGGCGTGCCACGACGCACTGGCACTACACGCGGGCCCTCATGGCCAGGCATCCGCTCGTCAAGGTCGACGAGAACGTGCTCTTCGTCGACGAGGGCAGCGTGCTCACCTCGGCCGGCGCCGCCTCCGGCATCGACCTGTGCCTGCACATCCTGCGCGGCGACCTCGGAGTGGCCGCGTCCAACCACGCGGCCCGGCGTCTGGTCGCGGCCCCCTACCGCAGCGGCGGCCAGGCCCAGTACGTGCCGCGCAGCGTCCCCGAGCCGCTCGGCGAGCGGTTCGCCGCCACCCGCGAGTGGGCGCTGCACCGGCTCGGCGAGCCCCTCACCCTCGACATACTGGCGCAGCAGGCGGGGGTCTCGCCGCGCACGTTCTCCCGGCGCTTCGTCGAGGAGACCGGCTACACGCCGATGCAGTGGGTGATGCGCGCCCGCATCGACCTGGCCCGCGAACTGCTGGAGCGTTCGCAGCGCGGCGTCGAACAGATCGCCACCGACGTCGGGCTCGGCACCGGCGCGAACCTGCGCCTGCACTTCCAGCGCATCCTCGGCACCACACCGAGCGAGTACCGGCGCACCTTCACCCGGGGCGAGTGACCCGCCCGGCACCGGGTGGCGGGCGTGGCGGGATCCCTGTGTGGCGCGATCCTTTTGAACCGTGGCGATCCCGCCACTGTCCTGTGCTCCGGCCGCGGGCGAGCCTGGTCTCGAAGGGAAGGGACATCACTCATGACTCGCATCGCCATCAATGGATTCGGCCGCATCGGACGCAATGTGCTGCGCGCACTGCTGGAGCGCGACAGCGCCCTCGAGGTCGTTGCCGTCAACGATCTGACGGAGCCCGCAACTCTCGCCCGGCTGCTCGCCTACGACAGCACGGCCGGCCGGCTCGGGCGCCCGGTGACCGCCGACGGGGGCACCCTCGTCGTCGACGGCCGCCGGATCACGGTGCTGGCCGAGCGCGAACCGGCGCAGCTGCCGTGGGCCGAACTCGGCGTCGACATCGTCCTGGAGGCCACCGGCCGCTTCACCTCGGCCAAGGCCGCGCGGGCCCACCTCGACGCGGGCGCGAAGAAGGTCCTCGTCAGCGCGCCGTCGGACGGTGCCGACGTCACGCTCGCGTTCGGGGTCAACACCGACGCCTACGACCCTGACCTGCACACGATCGTCTCGAACGCCTCCTGCACCACCAACGCGCTCGCGCCGCTGGCCGCGGTCCTCGATGAACTCGCCGGTATCGAGCACGGGTTCATGACGACGGTGCACGCCTACACGCAGGAGCAGAACCTGCAGGACGGTCCGCACCGCGACGCCCGTCGCGCCCGGGCCGCCGGCGTCAACATCGTGCCGACGACGACCGGCGCCGCCAAGGCGATCGGCCTGGTGCTGCCGAACCTCGAAGGCAAGCTGTCGGGCGACTCGATCCGCGTGCCGGTGCCGGTGGGCTCGATCGTCGAACTCAACACGACCGTCGCCCGCGACGTGACGCGCGACGACGTGCTGGCGGCGTACCGCACCGCGGCGCAGGGGCCGCTCGCCGGCATCCTCGAGTACTCGGAGGACCCGCTCGTGTCGTCCGACATCACGGGCAATCCCGCCTCGTCGATCTTCGACTCGGCCCTCACCCGCGTCGACGGCCGCCACGTCAAGGTGGTCGCCTGGTACGACAACGAGTGGGGCTTCTCGAACCGCGTGATCGACACGCTCGAGTTCCTCGCCACCCGCTAGGACGATGACCGTCGCCGCGCTGCTGTGCGGGCGTGATCAGCGCATCCAGGCGCTGTACGACATGACGTCGCCCTTCTTGACGCCGTACTCGGGTTCGGCGATGGAGAAGGTGGTCTCCAGGCCGAGGACGGCGCCGGTGACCGGGTCCATGATCAGCATGTGGTGGGCGCCGGGGCCGTCGTACACGTACGCCTGACCGCGTCGCCCGAGGCGGTCGGTCACCTGACCGACGGGCCGCAGCCCCTCGGTGCCGGCAAGGAGACGGGCGAGGGCCGCGGTCTCCCGGGCACCGAGGGTCCAGTGGTCGAGCAGCACCGCGACGGCGTCCAGCAGTTGGGGCGTGGTCAGCGGAGTGTCCGTGTACTGAGCCTCCGTCAGATAGGCGCGCAACCGGGCTGGGTCGTGCGGCGGCGGGGACTGGGGCGGGGCGTCGCTCCAGCTCGGCGGATAGGTCTGGTCGCTGAGGACGTGCCCGTCGTCGACGAGGTGCGGCTCGCCGCCCGCGCCGGAGAGGACGGGGCGACCCGGGTGTCGCGGATCGGTCGCGACGACGAGCTCCGTGTGACTGCCGTCGGACTTCCAGCGCACGATGCGCTCCTCGGGCACGGTGATCGGGGGCTTGTCGTCCGACATGCCCATGCTCCAGGACTGCACGTGCGTGCCCTTGCGCAGACGGGGCGAGCCGTCGGCGGCGGCCTGTTCGGCGCGCTCGGCCAGCCGGTCCAGGGGCAGGGGTGCGGATCCGGTCTGCACGACCAGCGGTCGGGGTGCGGCGGCCGCCGGTGTGGAGTTCGGGCCGCTCAGTACGAGGGTCAGCGCCAGGGCGGCGACAACGGCCGTGGCGACGAGCCCCCAGGCCAGCCGGGGCCGGCCGGAGCCGGGCAGCAGCCGGTCCCGCAGACGCCGGGAGGGCCGCTCACGCAGCAGCCGCTCCAGCCGGCGCTCGGCGCCGTGGTCCAGGGGGCCGTCGCCGAAGTGGGGGCCGTCGGACGGCACCGGGTTGGCACCGCGCAGCAGTTCGAGTTCGTCAGCCATGGCCGTGTTCCTTAGAGGCGTTCACGTGGGCGGCGGGCAGAGGGCGCGTGTCCGATGCGTTGGCGAGGCGTGCCGGCGGTGGGTCGTCTTCCGCTGCGACGCGGGGCGTGGAGAGGACGTCGGTCATCGTCGTTCCCCCTCGCCCAGTGAGCGTCCCGTCCCCGCCATGCCCGCCCCGTCCGTGGGACGCATCCCGTCGATCTCGGCTCTGAGGCGGCGGCGGGCCCGGTGCAGCCGCATCGCGGCGGCCCGCCTGCCGCAGCCGAGGGCGATCGCGACCTCGTCGATGCCGAGTTCCTCCCAGGCCGTCAGGCGCAGCACCTCCTGGTCGGCCGCGGAGAGCCGGGCCAGTGCCTCGTGCACCCAGGCGCCGGGCGTGTCGGCCTCGGGGCCTGCCGCGACGTGCCGTCCGTGCGCGGTGTCGTCGTTGCCGAGCCGGTCGACGAGCCGACGGCGGCGTCCGTGGCCGCGCACCGCGTTGGCCAGGCAGTTGCGTGCCACGCCGTACAGCCAGGGCAGCGGGGAGGAGGGCAGATCGGCCCGGCGCCGCCAGGCGACCGTGAACACCTCCGCCACCACTTCCTCCACCTCGCCGGCCCGCCCGTCCAGTCGCCGCGCGACATAGCGGCTGACCGCCCAGTAGTGCTCGCGATAGGCAGCGGCGAAGATCTCGTCGTTGCTCATGTCCCGTTCGTGTCCGGCACCTTCCCGATCGTCACACCCGATTCTCGTGATGCTCGTCGCGTCCATGAAGTGTGACGTCCGGGCGGGGGTCGGACACAGGCGGGGCATGAGGCACCTGAAGTGGCTGACCACCACGGATCACAAGACGATCGGCACGCTGTACCTGGCCACGTCGTTCGCGTTCTTCGTCATCGGCGGCGTGATGGCGCTGTTCATGCGCGCCGAGCTCGCCCGGCCCGGTCTGCAGATCATGTCGAACGAGCAGTTCAACCAGGCGTTCACGATGCACGG